>CAWCRZ010000001.1:0-66463 GCA_963798005.1 uncultured Acidobacteriaceae bacterium
CCCGATCCCGGCATCCGATTCCACCATCATCCGCACTAGCCCTTTGAAATCTACCTTGGGATTCCAATTCAGCTCTTTCCTGGCCAGGGTGGAATCACCTCGCAGGTCGTGAATTTCGCCAGTGCGAAAGAGCTTGGGATCCACTTCAACGTATTCGTCGACCACCTCCGACGCCTTACGACCGGCTGGAATGAGGTCGAGGCAATGCAGCACTTCGACTACGAATTCATATACGCTGTGCGACTCGCCGGTGGCGATCACGTAATCGTTGGCCTTCTCCTGCTGCAGCATGGCATGCATGGCGCGAACGTAGTCGCCGGCGAATCCCCAGTCGCGGCGCGCCTGCATGTTGCCCAGCTTGAGTTTGTTTTTCTTGCCCTGCGCCCAGTCGGCCGACGCCAGGGTGATTTTGCGGGTCACCATCTCCGGCCCGCGGCGCGGCGATTCATGATTGAACAAAATACCGCCTACGGCAAAGATGCCCCGAGCTCGATACACCTCGCAGAGCCGATGCGCGGCAGTCTTGGAAACTCCGTAGGGAGAGGTGGGTGCGAGCGCCGTCTGCTCGTTGCGCAGCCCATTCAAATTACCGTACATCTCGGAACTGGAGGCCTGATAGATACGGGTGCCGGGTTTCTGCCGGTCGATGGTATTCAGAAGACGAGCCAGTCCGCCGACGTTGATGTCGAAGGTCTCGGCGGGCATCTGCCAACTGGTAGGCACGAAGACCTGTCCGGCAAGGTTGTAAACTTCGTCTGGCCATGCCTTGGTGAAGGCGACTTCCAGCGAAGCGTTGTCGCGCATGTCAGCGTACAGGAGCTCGATTTTGTCCTGCAAAGGGACGAGCCACCTCATGGTGGCTGCTTCACGGCGCACCAATCCGTAGACACTGTAGCCCAGTTCAAGCAGATATTCGGCAAGATAGCTTCCGTCCTGCCCGGAAATGCCGGTAATTAAGGCTTTCTTCATGGGGCCCTCATCTCCTGGCCGTGCGCTCAGTACGGTTCTTCTATCCGATCGGCCACGGCGCGTTAAGCAAATTCTGTCTTACGACACGCGAAAATAACATCCGCAAGGCAAGATTGTCACCGGACGCGTCCCCTGCGGGTCAACGGCCTCCTCGTCCCAGCACCAGAATCTTTATGGTGGAGAACATGATGTAGAGGTCGAGTCCGAATGAGACATTCTTGATATAGAAAAGATCGTAGGCCAGCTTTTCGCGGTTGTCTTCCAGGTTCGCGTTGTAGCCGCGGTTGATTTGGGCCCATCCGGTAGCGCCCGGTTTGACCAGCCAACGTTCCTTGTAAAACGGGATCTTCTCCGCGCATTCCATTTCTTGTTCGGGAACAAAGGGGCGCGGTCCCACAAAAGACATGTCGCCCTTCACGATGTTGAACAGTTGGGGCAGCTCATCAATTCTAGTCCGACGCAACCACTTGCCCACCCGTGTGACGCGTGGATCTCCGAGCTCCACGGGGGTGAGTTCCATCTTGTCGGACCCCTCATACATGGAACGGAACTTATAGATGTCGAACAGATGCCCGTGCTCGCCCACCCGCTTTTGGCGAAACAGCGCCGGTCCGGGTGAGTCCAGGCGAATGGCGATGGCAGCCAGCAGCATGAGCGGCGACGTTACGACGATCGCCAGCGCGCCCAGAACGAGGGAAAAGATGCGCTTGTAGAACTGGAGTGCAGCACGAACGTGGAAAGCCTGTCGAAAACAACAGCCAACTTAGACGCAGCGAATCCAGCGGGATCTTGCCCGGTTACGTTCTCGTAGTAGTCTGGACCATCCTGTATGTAGACACCGCGTGTTTTCAGCTTCAGGAGCTGTTCCACCGGCAGCTTACCCCGGCGGTCACTCATGGTGACCAGAATACGTTGAACGCTTTCCCGTTCCACCAGTTCTTCCAAGTCACCGCTCAACAGGGGAATACCCGGGACGGTAGGGGTGTCATGGCCAACAAAGCCTACGATTTTGACCCCGAGCTCCGAGCGGTTGGTGACTTCCTGCATTAGGGCGGTCGCCAGGGGCCCGTCGCCATAGAGGATGGCGCGCTCGGAAAACCGAGCCGAACGGTTCAATACGAAAAACAGCCGGCGCCATAACGGCACTGCGACAGCTCCAATGCCCACCCCGATCCACAAGGCACTGGCGCCGAGGCTGATCTCAGGAAAGGCGTAGTAAAGTACCGCCAAGGCAACGAACGCGGAACCCAGAACCCCGACCAGACGGGTGACCACCTCGCGCCGATTCGAGAGCACAAAGGAACCATAGAGATCGAAGTAGTACATCAGGACGAGGAATACCGCGACGATCAGGAAAATGCGCCCGAGACCGTTAAGGTACAAAAGATAAATCTTGGCGTCCGCAGTTGTTCCTGCCCAAAACACCACCGCCACTACGAAGCCCAAAGTAACGAGGATAGCCTCGGATATGGTGAGCAGCAGGGTGCGGGTCGGGAAATAGGCATTGAACAGGCGAATCATGCCGTGGCCGAGTCTACCTTCTTGCCCTCTCCCTTGGCCTCCTTCTTCGACTTGCCGTTCTTGCTGCCATAATAGCGGTCGTAGCCAATCTTCAACATGGAGGCTTCGTTGAGCACCGTGCCCAGAAGCTTGTGCTTCTCAATTGAGCCCAGTGCCTTGTTCAACACTTTTCGCCGGGTATAACCCTCGCGTACCACGACCAGCACACCGTCGACAAGGCGGGAAAGCGAGGTCGAGTCCGCCATGGGCAGCATCGGCGTCGCATCGAGCAGTACCCAGTCGAAGGTAGACGAAATCGTCTCCAGCATCTCGGCGAAGCGGTCTGACTCCAATAGGGGCATTGGCTCCTCGATGCCGTGCCCGGCGGAAAGAAACCACAGTGGCAAGTTGCTCACCTGGTAGAGCATGTCGTCCGCCGCGACCTCACCCTTGCTCCACTCCGTAATCCCGCGCAGGGGCGAGGTGGTCAACAAGGAACTCGCGGTCGGCCGGCGCAAATCAGCCTCCACCAGAAGCACACGTTCATTGGGACGGCGAGCCAAGGACAATGCGAGATTGACGGCCACCACAGACTTGCCTTCATCGCCTTCCGAACTGGTGATGAGCAGCTTCTGCAACCGGCGCTTACGCTGCATATGCGCTAACCGCGTGCTTAGTACCCGGAACATTTCTGCCCCGGGGCTGTCGGGTTCCGCCATGGCTACCAGACGCTGTTCGGGCACCGGGTGAGGATGCAGAACGCGATCCGCCGGGACGCTTAGCCACTTCCCATCGGCAGGGCCAGCGCCGGGTATTCCGGCGGGCGCCATCGAAGGCATGTCGGTCCGCGCGGCGGCGGCGGCAGCGCCAGTGGGAACCCCCACGGGGAGGCCAGCGGCAGCAGCATCCGCTGCGGTAATGACTGGCGCCTTGATTGGCGCTTCGACGGGCGCCTCGACAGCCGCCTCGGCGGGACCTTGAGCTAAAGGCGAGGCACTTGGATCGCCACCCTGGGACTTCTGCAATGCATCGAACACTCGACTCATCGTTACTCTCTCCTCCCGGCGGTGGTTTGCAAGGGCTTCTCGTCTTCTATGGTTTGGTTATCCATGGTACGCAGCATGCGGAACAGGGAGCGCAAAAGACTTTCACCATTTTCCTCGCGCGGCGACAGTGGCAGGGATGCCTCCTCCGGTAGTGCAGAGGGCACCAGACGGAAGTCCGTCGCCACTTCCGAAACAATCTCCGGCGTCACCGGCCGCTGTTCCCGGGCGAATGCGTTGACCATCGAGTTTTCACAAAGGGTATTGATAACGCGGGGAATGCCGCGCGAATATTCGTAGATTTTGTCCAGCGCCTCGGGAGAGAAAATCGGCGGGTCGGCCGGGCCCCCCGCCCGCTCCAGACGAGACAGCACATAGCCGCGGGTCTGTTGGCTGTCCAGCGGCTGCAACTGGCACCTTAGGGCGACGCGCTGCTTGAGTTGACGCAACTGTTGTGAATCCAGAACCACTTCCAGCTCGGGCTGGCCCAACAGGACAATTTGCAAAAGCTTCTGCTGCGAGGTTTCCAGATTCGTCAACAAACGGATCTCCTCCAGCAAGTCGTGGCGGAGCGCCTGCGCCTCATCCACCACCAGCGCGGTGATAAGTCCGCGAGCGTGACGCTGGATCAGGAACCGGTTCAAATCGAGTAACATCTCGGTCTTGGTACGGCCTGCGTAGGGCAGACCCAAGTCGGCCATGATGTACTGGAAAAACTCCACCACGGGCAACAACGGATTGAAGACGTAACCAAAGGCGATGTTGTTCTTGCGCAATTCCGATAGCAGGCATCGGACCAGCAGGGTCTTGCCCGTGCCCACCTCACCGGTGATTACGATGAAGCCTTTCCTCCGCCCCACTCCGTAGTGGAGGTTGGCCAGCGCCTCGTTGTGGCGCGGGGTAGGATGATAAAAGAACGGGTCGGGGCTAATCTCGAACGGATTGCGCGCCAACCCGAAGAATTGTTTATACATGCATTATCCCCAATAAAATGCGTACACGATTCCCGTCGGAATCAAGATGACGATGAGCAGTAAGGCGGCGGCAGCGATCCATGGCGTCCAGCGGGCGCGGCGAATCTCGGCCGCCGTCGGCAACGGCGGGATCTCTACCAGCACCGGCAGCGAGGTGGCCGCAGCCAGGTCTTGTTCGCCGCGGATGCGATCGTCGACAAATTCAAGACCGGCCCCAAAAACGACCGCCATCAGCAAGCCAACCGCCACTCCTGCCAGCGAGAACTTGAACCGATCCGGGAAGGAAGGCTTGTCCGGCATGCTGGGAGGATCAATGATGCGGAACTGCTCTCCCTGCTGCTGTCGCTGGAGGTTAGTGGCCAGCGAGGAAGCGCCTTTCTTGGCCATCAACTGGGCGTAGCTGGCTTTCGTCGAGTTGTAATCGCGCAGCAGGTCCTCCATGGCCGCCTCCACCGCGGGAGTGGCCGAAAGGCGCTTTTGGTATTCCTGCCCTTCCCCTTGGAGACTCTGGATCTTGCCTTCCAGCGCCTGGATCTCCTGCTTGTTGCTCTTGAGTTCGCTCTGCACCTGCATCAGGGGCGTCATGGCCGCCACCTGGGCTGGCGTGGCGGCATTGGATTCCAGGTTCTCTTTGGCTTCCGCACCCATGTCTTTCTTCAGTTTCTCCAAGCGTGCGATGTTGTCCTTGAGCGCCTTGATGTCAGGGTGGTCGTCCGTGTACTTGGCACGCAATTGCGCCAGCGCGGCACGCGCCGCTTCCAACTGGGTATCAACACTGGCCGGGGCGCCAGCCAGGCCTTCGGTTCCCATCGATTGATACTGGGTCAACAGCGAGTTGAGATAGGTCTGCTGCTGCATGGCCCGGTCACGCGCGGCCAATGCCGATTGCAGTTGCGCTTGAATACCGTTGAGGATCTGGATGTTGCTCTGCAACTCCTGCGGCAAGGAACCTTCATGTTCAGCCTCGAAGGCGTGTAATTTGCTCTCCTGATCGGAAAGCGATTGCGCAGCCCCCCTCACCTGGGAATCGAGGAACAGGGTAGTGCTCTCCGATTGCTCCTGGCTGGCACGCACGTTCTCGTCAATGAAAAAAGACACCAGAGAGGCGTTTACCTGTTGCGCGGTGACGGGGTTGGGAGAACTATAGTCCACCTTAAAGGCGACAAGCTCACCGGCATTTTTCCCGGCCGACGGCGGGGCCTGAACCAGATCCAGCTTGATGTCATCCCGCATCTCTCTTACCTGATCATCAGGGGAGCCCTCGTACCTGGGATAGAGCTTCAAGCTGGTGATGAGGTTAAGCAGGCGCGTACGGCTGAGAACCTGTTGCTTCATCGCCTGGACGCGCTCCGACAAATCCACGTGCACGTTGGGCTCTACATACGTTTCCGGCACCTTCTGTCCCTCGACCAGGACCACGGCTTCCGAGGTATACGTGGCCGGGATGACCCAGGCGGAAGCAAATACCAGGAGCCATCCGAAAAACAGCGGACCCAGGATCCACCATCTGCGGCGTAGCGCGATGGCCCAATAGTCTTCCATACCGCGCATTGATTGTTGATCGTCGAGCTCTTCCGTCATGGGTCACCGTCCGAGGGAATGGCCCCAGTTGTACTGGAGCGTAAATTGAAAACGATTATCGATCCACTTCGGCGCAACCGCGCCGATAAGGTTCTGCTGGGTCTGGTAAAAGTAGATATATTGCGCGCTTGCACTCAAGGTCGGGGTAAGTTGCCGGGTCAAGCTCGCAAAGCCGGAAAACGAATTTAGATGTTGAGCGTGGTAGAGGGTGGAGAAGCCCGTATTGTTGCCGTACAAAATGCTGAGGTTGGCACTCCAGCGTGCGTTCAGCTGCCGCGTATAGCTGGCGTTCACCTGGTAAAACTGCACGATTCCCAGCAGAACACCGCCGTCTGAAATGGCCTTCGAGAAACTGAGCACGGCCGCATTGCGCTGCCCATGCCAGCCGAAATTTCCGCCAAAGGCAGTATCCCATGAGCGGGTGTGCATGACCTCGATAAAGCAACCACGCGGGGTGCAAAAAATGGGGACCAGGTTCTTGGTTACGGTGTACTCAGGACCCACCCATCCGGTCACGGACATGTTCGGACTAATTAGATAGGTGGCGAATGCCTGGATCATCTGAACTCCAGAACGCGACTGCCCGTGCCCGAAATCCAAAGCGGTAAAACTGTAGCCCCCTCCAGCCGAAAATCGGGCCGAAAATACGTGCTGATACTGTCCGACCCCACCATAGCTGTACAGGTTGTAGAGAGAATAAGAAGTGTAGAGGTACCGGCGAAAGCTTTCCGTCCCAGTAAAAGTAACGCTGTCGTGCGCGCCAATTTCGTAGCTCAAATCTGCGACGGCGTTGTTCGACTCGGTCGTGGCCAGCGGCGCGTAAACGCTCGGATTGGGCTGGTTGTAGGTAGGGGCGCCGCTGTAGACCGTATATTGCTGAAAAGGATCTGACGTATACAAGTAGGTATCGGTGACGTGGAGCTGCCAGCGCTGGCTGATCTGATAGAGGAAGCCCGCGTTGGCAGAAGGATTTGCCGTAGTGTAGTAGCCGGGGACGCTACTCATGACCAGCCCGCCGAGGACCCCCAGGTTCCACGTGAACTTCGGGCGGGTCTGAGTCAGCTGGACGGAAGGCGTAATTATTCCCAGTATCTGAGAGTAGCCTTGTGCGGCAAACACGGCCGCGTTGGTGTCGTATCCCACGCTTGCCCCCAAGCCCGAGCTGGATGTAGTTGTGCGACGTGACCTCATCCAGCAACGCCAGCGGGGGCTTGTCTTCAGGATGGGTGAAGACCGGCTGTGGTCCTTCGGATGACGATTGCGACGACGAATCCGTTGACCCGCTTTGCGACGAATCGCCGGAGCCCACTTGCGCCCTTGCAACCTGCACCGACAAAAATGCCAGGATAACCAGTAAGGGTCCGAATTGGAGTTTCATGCCATCCTCCTGTTACGGAATGACCACTGTGTCCCGGGGTTTCAACTCGATGTTCTCGTCCGCACGTTTACCTTTAATCACGTCCTTATAATTAAAAGGCAGCCGAACCTGTTTCCCGTCCGCCAAGGTACGCAGCACATATATTTTCTTTTGTTTCGCGAACGCCTGGAAGCCGCCAGACAAAGCGATCGCATCCAATACCGTCATGCGGCGGGTAAGCGGATAGTATCCCGGCTTCTGTACCATCCCAACCACGTTGAAGGTCAAGCTATGTACTTCGGCGACGATCACGGTCACCTGCGGATCCGCCATGAACTTCTTCAGCTCCGTGGTGATCTCGTCCTGGAGCTGTACTGGGGTCAGCCCTGTGGCCTTGATCTCTCCAATCAGGGGTACAGTGATCATGCCGTCAGGACGGACAGGGAGAATCCTCGAGATCTCAGGCTCCTTCCAGACATTGATGTTGAGGACGTCTTCGGTGCCGATGACAAAACTCTTCGCCGGAACGTCAGCAACCCGCGGAGGAGCGGTGTCGGGCGTAGCCGGTGGACCGGACTTCGCCGTGTCGGCCGCCTCGGGCAACGCCTGCTGCGCACCACTTGCCGAATTCGTGGAATTCTGTCCGGACGCCGCGCTTACCCAAGAGCCCACCAGAACCAGCAGTGTCAGCACTAGAATCGCACGATTTCGCAGTCCCCATTTTTCCGAATGCATTGAACCACCTTTGTCGAGAGTTACTCACTCTTGCCGTCGTCTTCTGGTTTGCTCGCGGAACTGGAACGTCGCTGTGGAATCCCAACTTCCTTGAGCTTATAAAGCAACGCGCGGTAGCTGATGTCGAGCGAGCGAGCCGCTTTCTTACGGTTCCAGTTGTTGGCATGCAGCGCATTAAGAATAATGCGCGCTTCCAGCTTGCGGACCGTCTGCCGGGTCAGCTTTTTCAGCGAGACCGGCCCATCGAGCATGAGGCTGTTTATGTTGTCCCGCTCATTGGGCTGCAGCAACTCACTCAAGATAACATCTTCCGTGCCCATAACGACATAGCGTTTGATCAGGTTTTCCAGTTGACGTACGTTGCCGGGCCACGAATAGCGCTGCATTTTGGCCAGCAGCGCCGGCCGCATCATCAGTACCTTTCCGTTAAGCTTCTCGTTGTAGTACTGAAGGAGATAATCGCAGATGACTGGCAAGTCAACCGCCCTCTCCCGCAGGGGCGGAAGATGAATGGTCATTGCCGCTATGCGATAGAACAGATCGGAGCGAAAGTTCCCGTGCTCGATTTCCTCGTGCAACTCGCGATTGGTCGAGCAGACGACCCGAACTTCAACCTTCGTGTCTCCTTGCGCACCGATGCGGCTGAACTGACCATCCTGCAGTAACTGCAAGAGCTTGGCCTGCAACATGGCGTCGAGTTCTGCAATCTCGTCCAAGAACAGGGTGCCCCGGTGAGCCATCTCCACCCGTCCAGGCTTCGGGTTATATGCACCGGTAAATGCGCCCTTTTCGTAGCCAAACAGTTCGCTCTCCAGCAGAGTACCGGGAATGGCTGGACAGTTCACTTTGACGAAAGGACCACCAGCCCAGGGGGAGTAGAGGTGCAACAGCCGCGCAACGATGTCCTTTCCAGTTCCACTTTCGCCGGAAATCAAGACGGAAAGGTTCGATCCGGCAACCCGCTCCAGCTTCTGACGAACATCCCGCATGGCCGGCGTCTGGCCAAAGATCACCGACTCAGGAGGAAGTTGGTGGGCCGTTATCGCGCTTTCATTGTTCGAGCCCGCCAGAAGTGGCATCTCCTAGATCCTCGGTTGCTGGTTAGTCACAGGATATTGGCAATGAATTGCATTTCTTGCGCCAATTTTGTGCACATCGCAAGAGAATGCGCATTTTGCCTCTAAATTCATGGCTGCCAGTATATTACATCGCCATGGAGACCATCAAAAAATTTTAATCGGGAGGTTCCAAAGAAGCCATTTGCACTTAGAAATGTGAAAACTCTTTCACTTCTTGGAAGTAACTTTCCCTGCTCAACGATTCTTCCCGGCTTCTGCGGCGGAATGATTATCCAGCAGCGGCTCCTGAAATTGCAGTCCCAAGAGAAAGTACTGCCGGTCAGGCGTACATCGTAGCACGGTGGCATGGAGGAGGGAAACCGAACGCGGGAGCTGTGCCTTGTTGACTAGGGCGACGGGAATTTCGAGCGAAATCTGGGTGCCCGGGTCGAGATAACGGCGTGTAGCCAGGAGCAAGCCCCCGGCCGAGAGATTCAAGGCGGTGGCAAACTCCAGGAACTCTTCGCCACTGGGCTTGGTCCCGCGAACGAAAAAGGGGATGGAGATGGGCAACCGGTCCCAGCCGCGGCGCTCAGCTACGGATGCGGTTCGACGCACTTCGGACTCCTACTGTGCTGTTGTATTCTTACGCACATGAGCAGCCAAACTTACACTCTTCGCCAAACAATACAAGTCCCATTATCTGTTATACATACACCAACTCCGGCTGATCGGGGGAAGGTGCTTCCTGAATCGAACATTGCAATCTCTTGCGGTTCAGGAGAACAAGAATACCAAGACAGAGCCTAACCAGTTCCCCACAATGGACAAAATTCTGCACATTCCATCGGAGGATTCCCTGCGATTTTGATTGACTTTGCTTGTGATTGCGCTAATATCAAATCTCCCCCTGTAGAGCGCTCCCGCTCTATTCCCCGAGGCTATTGATGGTAGTTAAACCTTAGGCTGACTTTTGTCGAGGATATGCCTGTGGAACAGACTTTGGGGAAACCTCCTCACCGACCGAAAGAGGCGTTATCACGGGCGTTGACGGAGGGAAACGGGGCCGCCATGCAACCAGCAAATATGGCTTCCATCGGGCAAAAATTTGAGATCTTCAGCGACGAGCACTGTGTTAGCTGCCGGGATGCCTTGGCTTCCGCCGCACATGAGCTCAAGACGCCTCTGGCAATCATGGGAGGATACCTCCAGTTGCTTCTGGCGCAAAAGCTGGGCCCGCTGAACCCGCGGCAGATGGAAGTGCTTACCGAGATGCAGGCCAATGGAGCGCGCCTCTCCAATTTTGTGCAGAATCTGTTGGCCTATGCCACGCTCAAGGTCGATCGCTTCGAGATGCAGTACGAGGTCGAAGACATCAACGACTGCGTGCGGGAGATCGCGGAAGTGTGGGCGCAGCGATTTCAGGAGAAGGCGATCGCATTTTACTTCTTGCCTGGTGAGAAGCTACAGCGTTTCCCCTTTGATTACTACAAGGTGCAGCACATCGTCTCTAACTTGCTGGATAATGCGGTAAAATACACTCCGTCCTCGGGCACGGTTTGGCTGCATATCGAACCGTATTTCTGGGATCGGCGAACTGTCCAGCGGCCACCGGTCGTGGAACGTCGCCGGCAGCGGGTCAACACTCCCAACTGTTGTCGCATCTCAGTCTCCGACACCGGACCGGGAATCGCTCCTGAGTTTCAACAGGAGATTTTTGAGGAATACTTCCGTCTCACCACCGAAGGCAGCCGGGCGGAAGGATATGGTCTGGGTTTGGCCATTGCACGCCGGCTGGTACAGGCGGCGGGCGGAAAAATCTGGGTCGAGAGCGAACCCGGCACGGGCAGCAAGTTTTCCTTCTTGGTTCTATTGAATCCCTCACCGAAACGCGTTGCGGAGGAGCAATGAGCGCTGGCCACATTCTTGTGGTGGACGACGAACCCAGCATGCTGAAGTATCTTCAGACGGTACTGGAGCTGGACTCCTATCGCGTGACGACTGCGTCCAATGGCGAGGAAGCGGTCGAGAAAGTGCAGCGCGGGAGCCCTGACCTGGTGCTGCTCGATATGGTGATGCCGGGCGCTGATGGACTGGAGACCCTGCAGCGCATCCGCGAGGCCCGTCCCTCGACCAAGGTGGTCATGCTGTCGTGCGTACGCGATACCCGCAAAGTGGCCCAGGCCATGCGGCTCGGAGCCCAGGATTATCTCTCCAAACCGGTTCAGAAAGAGGAGATGGAAGAGGTACTGCGCTTCTGCCTGGAGAATACCGAACCGGGCGGCCCCGGCGCGGGAGAGGCCATCGAGGTCAGCCAGGGCGTGTACTTCTTCTCCGCTACTCCCCAAATGCGCCAACTGCGCGCCCAATCCATGCAAGTGGCGCGTTTCGATTTTCCCGTCCTGTTGCTGGGCGAAAGTGGCACCGGCAAAGAGGTGCTCGCTCATCTCATTCACAAGTATTCGGACCGTTCGCATCGCACCTTCTTGAAAGTCAATTGCGCGGCGGTGCCCAGTGAACTGCTGGAAAGCGAGCTGTTTGGCTATGAGCCCGGAGCTTTTACCGGCGCCAACAAATCCAAGCCGGGCAAGTTTGAGCTGTGCAACAAGGGCACGCTCTTGCTCGATGAAATCGGCGAGATGTCTCCGGCGTTACAGGCCAAGCTGCTTCAGGTCTTGCAGGACGGCCAATTCTCTCGCCTGGGCGGACGAACCACAGTGAAGGTGGATGTGCGGGTCCTGGCCGCGACCAATATCAACATGCCGCAGGCCATCGCCCAGAAGACCTTCCGCGAAGACCTTTACTATCGCCTGAACAGCTTCGTACTGCGCATGCCTTCCTTGCGCGAGCGGCGCGAAGAAATCCCCATGATGCTGCGCCACTTTATGATTCACCTCGCCGATCGCTATGCCTGCGCGCCGCTCAACGTTTCGACCCGGCTGGTGGAAGCTTGCGAGAACTATGACTGGCCCGGCAATATCCGCGAGCTGGAGAACTTCGTCAAACGATTCCTGGTGCTGGGCGACGAGTCGGTCGCAATAGGCGAGCTTCAGAAGGGCTCGGCCCTCGACATGCGCAACGGCGTTGTCGTGCAGATGGAGGAAAAGCCTCCCCAGCCGCAACCGGACTTAAAGGAAATGGTGCGCAACCTGAAAAATGGCGCCGAAATGGAAGCCATTGCTCAAACCCTGGAAGAAACCGCCTGGAACCGCAAACGGGCAGCCACCAAGTTGAACATCAGCTATAAAGCGCTCCTCTACAAAATCAGGCAGTACGACATTCGCCCGCGGCAGGCGGGATAGTGCTGACTCTATTTCGCTGCACTGGCGAGGCAGGTTGAAATTTAAGCAGTCTGCTTGGCCCGAGCGAAGTCCACAAATTGTGGAACACTCCAGATACTTTTTCTCTGCTGCCCAGAATAAGTCTTGTGAAATCGCTCCGGTATGACGAGTCGCACCTTCGCGTCACTGATTTGCTGCCTCTGAGCGGTGGAACGTGATCATCCACCAGCCCACCAAGTTGCGACTTTCGGCCGAGTCGATCTCGCGAACGATAAATATTGAATGTAGGTTCCCGCGTTTTGCAGCATAAAACGCGAGCTTGAAAGCGCCCCCCAAGCTTCCTGCTGGGAGGGGCTTTTCGGTGAAGCCGATAGAAGCCCGCCTGTAGCCTTCTTGCTGACGAGCATCAATCCTCAGCCCGACGGACGTCACAATCATGAATGCCGGCTGTAACAAAATCAGGGCAGGCTCCAAGCTTCTTTTGCTTGGATGGGCTTTTCGATTTAGGCCAAGGGCGCTCTACGACTGGCCGGCACTGGACCTCGGCAGCAGACTTGGGCTGACAAAGAGTGGGTTTCTCTCGGGATTCTCCTGGGTAAAGTCAAACGGAGCGCTGTCGCGGCTCGTCGCCACGGCGAGTACGCGGCAGAGTCAACAGAATGATCAGGCTCACCAGGACCAGGATGGCGAGGATGAAGGTGCTGCCTTCGGGTCCCGTAGCGCCGCCGCTGAGGATGGGCTTGCCGACGGGGTGCGTGGCCAGGAGAGGGTGATCGATCATGGTTCCGCTGTCGGCGACGCCGTAGAGAAACGACTGCGCCCAGTCCCATGAGGTGTGGAAACCGATGGCCCACCACAGCGAACCAGTGCGCCGCAGGCTGAGGCAGAAGACGAGGCCCACCAGTCCGGCGGAAAGCAGTCCCAGGGGAGACTCGCCGGGGTTGCTGCGATGGCCGAGGCCGAAGAGGATGGAGAAAACGAGGGCTGAGGTCCAGAAGCCCAGGGCTGCGCTGTGACGGGTCTTGAAGGCCCACCGATAGACGCCGGCGAGACCGCGGGTGAGAGTGTACTGCAGGTAGCCGCGAGTGAGGTACTCCTCGGCCAGGCCGACCAGGAGAAAGCCGAACAGCCAGATGGCTCCGTAACGGAGAATGGCGCTGCCCGAGAGCAGGCGGCCGTCGAAGACGAGGAATCCGGTCTTCCACAAGGTCAGGACGAGGAGGGAGAGGAAGGTGACTCCCCAGGCCAGACCCATGAGGAAGTTCGGGAGCTGGCGGCCGCCACCCAGTCCGTAAACGGAGTTGGGGCGGCGCTCGATCTTCGACATGATCCAGGCAACAAAGAGGGTCGCGAGGAAGGTGATGGCGTCGCCGATGAACACGCGTGGCGTGAGGGTCATCTGCGCCGCGGCGTTCGCGGTCTTGGAAGCAGGCGGGTGGATCTTGTGGCCGATGAAGTTGGCACAAAAGAGAACGGCAGTCAGGAGCGCGAGGAAGATGAGCAAGCTCCAGCCGGCGCGCAGACCGTCCTGGCCGATGAAGATCTTGCGCCAGGCTGGCGGCGGTGGAGGTGGGGGTGGAGTTAGTTCGGCGGGGGTCAGCGTTGCGTCATCGTTCAAGGGAATTCCTCGTGGGGCGAAAGTTTATATGGGGCGGCTTGCAAAATATAGCGACATGCTCAATGGGCTTGTCATCACGAGCGCAGCGAGGGATCTGCTTTCGGTCGTCTGGAGCAAAAGCAGATTCCTCGCGCCCAAGACTGGGCCTTCGTAATGACAAATCACGATTATAGTGGCGCGGAACCTCCTAAATCAGCGACAGCGCGTCCACGTCCACCACCACATTGTTGCGCGGGATCTTTTGCGCGGTGGCGTGATCGAGCATGGCGCGCAGCACGGCGTTCATGCGCTCGCGGCTGCGCGACTTCAGCAGGAAGTGATAGCGGTATTCGGTCTTGAGGCGCACGATGGCCGCCGCCGCCGGCCCCATCACGCGCACGCCGTCAAGCTTCGTCGCCTGGAACCACTTGCCCAGAATGCCCGACCAGGTTAGCGCCTCGTCAAGTTTATGACTGCGCACCAGCACGTTGCTGACGGCGTCGAAGGGCGGGTAGTGCATCCAACTGCGGAAGCGGAGTTCCTTCTCGTAGAACCCCCGGTAGTCGTGGGCGGCGGCGAACTGGATGGCGTAGTGGTCGGGGAAAAAGGTTTGCAGCACGACTTTGCCCGGGGTGTCGCCGCGTCCGGCGCGTCCGGCGACCTGCGTGAGTAGCTGGAAGGTACGCTCGGCGGCGCGGAAGTCGGGGAAGCTGAGCGCGGCGTCGGAGCCGACCACGCCGACCAGCGTGACATTGGCCACGTCGTGTCCCTTGGCGATCATCTGCGTGCCCACCAGCAGGTCGATCTCGCCGGCGTGCATCGCGGTCAACATGCGCTCGAAGTCGTCGCGCCCGTGGACGGTGTCGCGATCGAGCCGGGCGATGCGCGCCTGGGGAAACAGCCCGTGCAGAATGTGCTCCAGCTTCTCCGAGCCGGTACCGAGGTACTGCACGAACTCGCTGCCGCACTTGGGGCAGGTCTTGGGCGCGGCGCGCTGGAAGCCGCAGTAGTGGCACATGAGGCGGTGCTCGCGCTTGTGATAGGTCATGGCGATGGCACAGTTTTTGCACTGCACGCTCTCGCCGCACTCGCGGCAGAGCACGAACGACGGAGTAGCCGCGCCGGTTCAGCAGCACCATGACCTGCTCGTTGCGCCCCAGGCGCTCGCCTATCTCCTCCACCAGCTTGCGCGACAGTGGCTCTTCCTTGCGGGTGCGCTGGAATTCCTCGCGCATGTCGAGGACTTCGACCTCGGGCAGCGGGCGTTTCTCGATGCGCTCGGGCAGTTCCAGCAGGCGATACTTGCCCTGCACTGCGTTGTAGTACGTCTCCAGCGACGGCGTCGCCGAGCCCAGTACCACGGCGGCATTGCACATCTTGGCGCGCATCACGGCGACGTCGCGGGCGTGGTAGCGTGGCATCTCCTCCTGCTTGTAGGAGTGGTCGTGCTCCTCATCGACCACGATGAGCGCGAGATCGGGCAGGGGCGCGAAGATGGCCGACCGCGTGCCTACCACAATGTGGGACTCGCCATTGCGGATGCGCTTCCACTGCTCGGCGCGCTCGTCGTCGCTGAGCGCGGAGTGAAGAATGGCGACCTCGTCGCCGAAGATCTGATGCAGGTCGGCGGCCATGGCGGGAGTGAGGCCGATCTCCGGGCACCAGCAGCATGCGCGGAGCGGCCTCTTGGCCAGCACCGCCTGCATGGCAGAGAGGTACACCGCGGTCTTGCCCGAGCCGGTGACGCCGTGCAGCAGCATGGGCAGAAACTTCCGCTCATCGACGGCGCCGATGATCGCCTCGAGCGCGGTTTTCTGCGCCTTGGTGAAGAGGAACTCCAGCTTGCGCGGCTTCATTCCGGACATGCGGAAGCTGGCCGCCTCGTCGCTCAGCTGCGACGATGCCGCGGCGCACCAGCGTCTGAAGCGTGGTGCGGGGGACGTCCAGTTCGCGAAGGGCTTCCACCGGGGCGCGCTGGTTCTCCTGGCTGCGCAGATAGGCGACAATCTTCTGCTGGTTGGCGTTGAGTTTGCCTTCGACGTTCTGCAATGTCGCGATCTGGATGTTGCGGCTAGCGTCGCGAACATCACTGAGGTCGTCGCGGGCAATCCACTTTTTTCGCAGCATGGACTGCAGCACAGATTTGGTCGCTCCGGAGGCCGACCGCAGGGTGGCTTCGCGCACGACTTCGCCGTCGGCGAGCCGGTTTAATGCGGCATATTCCAGCATCTGGTGCTCGCGGCTCCTTCTGCGAGCGCAGCGACGAACCGGCCGATTGCTGCAGCATGCAGTGCAGCAATTCCCTTGTCGGTAATGTGGTAGCCGATGACCCGGCGGAACTCCGCCGAGAGCGGCAGCATGGTGCGATACACCTCGCCGATGGGCGCGATGTAGTACTGCGCGATCCAGCGGCCCAGTTGCATCAGCTCGGGCGTGAGCGCGGGCGAGGAGTCGAGCACCTGGCTGAGGCGCCGGGTCTGGAATTTGGGTTCGCGGTCGTGCAGCTCGGTGACGATGCCGCTCAGCCGCTTCTCGCGGAAGGGCACGATGACGCGTCCGCCGATGCAGGGCTCGGGCGCATCCTCGGGAAGGCGGTAGGTGAAGGTGGCGTCGAGCGGAACGGGCACGGCCACATCGCAAAAGAGCGGCATGGCGGGCTAGGCGCCTTCGGGTGCGCGCTGCGGTGTGGGCAAGTCGAGGTAGCGCATGACCATCTGGAGATCTTTCCAGGCCTCCTTCTTCTGCCGCGGATCACGCAACAGAAACGCCGGATGGTAGGTAACCAGCAGTTTGCATTCGACCGGCTCGCCGGCATCCGTCAGGGTACGTTTTGGCGAGTAGTCGTAGAAGCGGCCACGCAGCGAGTTCATCGAGTCGTTGACCCCGAGCAGGTTCTTGGCCGCGGTCGCGCCGAGGGCCACGATGACCTTGGGGCGGATGACGCCGATCTGCCGCATCAGGAACGGCGAGCAGGTTTCGCACTCGTCGCGCTCGGGGGTGCGGTTGCCGGGCGGGCGGCACTTCACGATGTTGGCGATGTACACCTGCTCGCGCTTCAGGCCCATGGCGGCAATCATGTTGTTGAGCAGTTGTCCGGCGCGACCGACGAAGGGCAGCCCTTGCGCGTCTTCGTCGGCCCCGGGGCCTTCGCCGATGAACATCAGCTCGGCCTGCGGGTCGCCGGTGCCGAAGACGATTTGCTTGCGGCCCTGTTTCGCCAGCTTGCAGCGCTGGCAGTCGGGGCCGATGTCGTCGGCGATGACTTGGAGCAGGGAAACGCGATCGGGGCTGTCGCCGGCGGTTGAAACATATGCGGATTCGGTCGGCGGCCTCGACAGCGGCCGCGATTGCGGCGTCTTCCTCGGAACCGGTCTCCAGCAACTGCCTCAGGGGACTCGCTTCACGACGATACAGCGGGCCGACGCCCAAGCTCGCGATAGAAGTTGCAGGCGTTCGCGCAGGGCAGATTTGGTATTGGGGTTGAGGGTCATCGATGGTGCGATTCTACGGCAGGCGGGAGTGGGTGGCAAAAGAGAGTCAGAGTTTCCCCGCGTCGAACGCTGCTCCGCCCGGCCTGCGAAGCAGCCAGGGGGCAATCCTTCGGTTATAGGGGTCCTTCGACTCCTCGCTTCGCTCGTCGCTCAGGATGACACTTGCATAGTTGGTTGTGTGCGCAGGCGCACCGCGGCGTCCAGAATTTTCTGGGCGATGTCCAGCTTACTCGCCTCGGGGACGGCGATGGTGTCGCCGGGCGTGACGATGGTCACTTCGTTGCGGTCGGAATCGAAGCCGATACCGCTACGCGAAACGTCGTTCAGGACGATCGCATCCACACGCTTCTGGGCGAGCTTGCTGCGAGCGTTTTCCAGCAGGTTTTCGGTCTCGGCGGCGAAGCCGATCAGCACCGGAGAAGACTTGCCGGATGCGTGCCGCAGGCTGCCAAGATCGGCCAGAATGTCAGGGTTGGGTTCGAGTTGCAACTCGATTGCGCCGGTGCGCTTGATCTTTTCCGGCGATACACTCTTGACGTGGTAGTCGCCGACGGCGGCCGCCATGATGATGAAGCTGGCCTGCTCCCAGCGGTCGAGCACCGCGGTACGCATCTGCAGCGCGCTCTCGACGAAAATGGTTTCGGCCGCGGACGGCGGCTGCAGCGCGGTCGGGCCGCTCACCAGAACGACTTTCGCGCCGCGCCGCAGCGCAGCTTCGGCAAGCGCGTAGCCCATCTTGCCGCTGGAGCGGTTGCCGATGTAGCGCACCGGATCGATGGGCTCGTGCGTTGGCCCGGCAGTGATGAGCACGGTCTCGCCGGCGAGATCTTGCGCGACGCCCATGCGCTCCAGCGTCGCCGCAACAATCTCTTCGGGCTCGGCGAGACGGCCTGCGCCGACCATGCCACAGGCCAAGTAGCCGCTGCCGGGTTCGACCACGAGCACGCCGCGGCGGCGCAGAATGTCAAGGTTTGCCTGCGTGGCCGGATGTTCCCACATGTTGACGTTCATGGCGGGAGCGACGATCACCGGCGCCGTGGTGGCGAGATAGAGCGTGCTCAGGAAGTCGTTGGCGATGCCTTGGGCGAACTTCGCAATGGTGTCGGCAGTGGCGGGCGCGACCAGCAGCGCGTCGATGGATTGCGCTACTGCAATGTGCTCGACGGCGGAGTCGAGGTTGGGCTGCTCGGCGCCGGAGGCGAACATGCTGGTGATGACCTTCTCGCCGGAGAGGGCGGCGAAGGTGAGCGGGCGGACGAATTCCTGCGCGGCGGCGGTCATGATGACCTGCACCTGGACGCCACGCTCCTGCAATTGGCGGACGATCTCAGCGGCCTTGTAGGCGGCGATGCCGCCGCTCACACCCAGTGCGATTTTCATGTGCGTGCCTAGTAAGCTGATGCGGCGCGGTGGGCGTTCGATTCCCGCCTAGTCGTCCGCGTCGTGGCCTGACGGTTCCAATATCTCGCTGGCGGCCTCCAGCGGCGTCTTGTCCGCCAGCGGAGGGACCTCCCATTTCACCTTGCCGGCATGGATCTCTTCTTCGGCGATGCGGCACGGTTTGCGCGAATGGGTGTCAACCACGGGGCGGGCGCCATTCTGTATCTGACGAGCCCGGCGCGCAGCCACCAGAACGTAGCGATAATTGCTATCGAAGCCTTCAACCAGTTTCATAGGTCACTCCGTAACGGTGGTGGGAGATCGGAAAACCTCGAATGTAGCAAGGATAGCTTGCACCTGCTGCATCATGTGGGCGCGCAGAGCACCATCGGCAGTGGCCAGCACGCCGGCGTCCTTCGCGGTCAGAGCGGCGTCCGAGCGCTTCAGCCGCTCGGCCTCCACGATCGACTTCAGGATGTCGATGGACTGCTCCAGCCGGTCGTTCACCAAAATATAGTCGTACTGACGGAAATTCTCAATTTCGCGGGAAGCGGTCTGCAGGCGGCGCTGGATAATCTCTTCGATATCGGAGGGCGGCGGGCCCTGGCTGTGCTGAGGATCGTAGTCGGCTTCGCTGCGGCGACGCAGGCGGCGCTCCAGTTCCTCGCGCGAAGGCGGCAGAATGAAGATGCTGGCCGCGTCGGGCACTTTCTGCTTCACCTGCGCCGCACCCTGCACGTCGATATCGAGCAGCAGGTCGTGGCCGCGCGCGGTAGCTTCGCGCAGAAAACGCCGGGCCGTTCCGTAGTAGTTCCCGAAGACCTCGGCATATTCAAGAAATTCGTCCTCGCGGATCATGCCCTCGAACTCCTCGCGGCCGATGAAGAAATATTCGCGTCCCGAGAGCTCGCTGCCGCGCGGCGGGCGAGTGGTGTAGCTGATGGAGAAATCCAGGTTGGGCAGAATGCGGCGCAGCTCATTGGTGAGCGTGGACTTGCCTGAGCCCGAGGGCGCCGAGATGATGAAGGTCATGCCGCTCATTCGAGGTTCTGCACCTGTTCGCGGGCTTTCTCGATCTCCGACTTCATCGACAGTCCCAGGCCGGTAATGCGCAGGGCTTCGCCGGCAACGCCACCGGTCTTCGACATCAGCGTGTTGGCCTCGCGGTTCATTTCCTGGAGCAGGAAGTCGAGCTTCTTGCCGACCTCGCCTCCGGCGTCCAGCAGACCGAGAAAGTGCTGGATGTGGTTCTTCATGCGCACGATCTCCTCCTGGATATCGCTGCGTTCGGCCAGTATGGCGGCCTCCTGGAGAATGCGGTCAGGATCAATATGAGTGGTCAGCAGCTCCTGCATGCGGCCGTGCACCTTCTCGTGATACGCCTTAGCCACCTTGCCGCGAAGCTGGTCGAGTTCGTGGGTGGCGGAGGAGAGATGCTCCATGCGAGTACGCAACTCGGTAGCTGCGCCCCTGCCTTCTTCCTCGCGCATGTGGTTCAGACGCTCGATACATTGCTCCAGAGCGGAGGCCGCCTGCTTCTCCAGCGCAGCCAGTGCGTCGCTGTCTTCCGACGCATTCAGCGCGCCGGGAAGCTTCAGCACAGCATTAAGGTCCGGCTCGGCACTAACGCCAAACTCTTCCGCAACCTCGCGGAAGGTGCGCAGGTAACCGCCCACCAGTTCGCGGTTGACGGCAAACGCAGATCCGCCGCTGCGCTCCAGGCTAAGCGTGACTTCTATATGACCGCGGTGCAGGCGCTCCTTAAGGATGCGGCGGA
Source organism: uncultured Acidobacteriaceae bacterium (assembly GCA_963798005.1). Taxonomy (GTDB): domain Bacteria; phylum Acidobacteriota; class Terriglobia; order Terriglobales; family Acidobacteriaceae; genus Bog-257. Next base: position 20,744 of record CAWCRZ010000001.1, read on the forward strand.
CCTTCATCTCCACGGGATCGAGCTCCGCCGGCAGGCGCAGATGCAAGTCGAGAAAGCGGTGATTTACCGACTTCAGGCTCAGGCTCAAGGTGAGCTGGTCATCCACCTGCACCTTCGCCTGGGCGTAGCCGGTCATGGAGCGGATCTTCATGGCGCAATCACTCAGTACCGGAAGCGGTCTCTACATCCTCGAACTGCAAATCATACAACCGGCGATAGGTCCCTGTATGTGACATCAGGCTGTCATGCGAGCCCTCGTCGATAATCATCCCGCTATCGAGCACCAGAATACGGTCGGCGCGGCGCACCGTGGACAGCCGATGGGCGATGACAAAAACCGTACGGCCGGTAATCAGGTTCTGCAGCGCCGACTGCACAAGCGCCTCGCTTTCGGTGTCGAGCGCCGAGGTGGCTTCGTCCAGAATAAGGATGGGCGCGTTCTTGAGGATGGCGCGGGCGATCGAGATGCGCTGGCGCTCGCCGCCGCTCAGACGGAGGCCGCGCTCGCCAATCACGGAATCGTAGCCCTCGGGAAGGGCCATGATGAAGTCATGCGCCAGGGCCGCGCGGGCCGCCTCCTCCACCGTCTCCGCGGCGACGTGCGGTTGGCCATAGGCGATGTTGTTGCGAACCGTGTCGTTGAACAGGATGGTGTCCTGGGTAACGATGGCAATCTGCGAGCGTAGCGAGGCCACAGTAAGTTCGCGTACATCGTGGCCGTCCACCAGTAGTCGCCCGCGAGTGACGTCGAAGAAGCGCGGCAGCAAGTGCACCATCGTGGTCTTGCCCGACCCGCTGGAGCCGACAATGGCTACCATCTCGCCCGGCCGTACCTCAAAGTTGATGTCGTGCAGTACTTCGCGTGCGCCATCTCCGTTCTCATAGCCGAAGTAAACGTGATCGAAGCGTACGCTCTGGTGGAAGGGCGGCATCCTTATGGCGCCGGGCTTCTCGCGTACGTCGTCCCGGGCATCGAGGAAATTGAAGATCGCCGACGACGCGCCCAGCGCCTGCTGAAAGTTGTTGTGGAACTGCCCGAACTTGCGTACCGGCTCATACAGCTTGAATACCGCGATGATGAAGGCCAGGAATACACCTTCGGTAAAGAAGCCGCGCTTGATGTATTCGCGGCCTACCAGGATCAGAATGGCAATGGCGATGGAGCCGAAGACGTCCATCATCGGCGAGCTGACGGCATAGGCGCTCACCGAACGCAGGTTCGCCTTGAACAGGCGGCGTGCCGCCTCGCGGAAGCGCTTCGTCTCCCACGCCTCCATGGAAAATGCCTTTACGATCCGGACGCCAGTGATGGTCTCCTGCAGGATGTTCTGGATGTCGGCGACCTTGTCCTGGCCTTTGCGGGTGGTAGTGCGCACGCGCTGACCGACGCGGCGCGCCGCCACAATAATGACGGGAACGAAAATCGCGAGCACCCAGGTCAGGCGTCCGCCGAGCAGGATGACCACCGCGGCGGTAAACAGAAAGGTGAAGAACTGCTGTAGGAATTCCGCCACCACTGTGGAGACGGCGTACTGCACGCGGTCAATGTCGCTGACAATCGCCGATAACAATGTTCCGGTGGAGTACTTCTGGAAGAACGCCACCGAGCGGCGTAGGGTAGCGGTGTACAACTCGTTGCGTAGGTCGGTCACCATGCCAAAGCCGGCATAGTTGGCCAGGTAGGTACCGATGTAATCGAACAGCCCCTTCAGCACCGTGGAGGCGACCAGCGCGAAGGCCACCATGGTCCACACGTTGTGGAAGTGCTGCGGAACGAACCATCCCAATTGGACCGGCTGCTGGGTGAACGGCATGCGGAACAGGGGCAGATTGCGCGACGTCGACGAGGGATTCAGCACCTTATCGAAGATGGGCCCGATGAGCAGGAGGCGGAAACCCTCCAGCATGCCGACCAGCGCCATGGCCACCACAGACGCAACTACGTGGAACCAGTACGGCCTAAGGTAGCGGAGTAGTCGGTTCAGTTCGCGCATAGTATCCGGAAGGTGCAGCGCCGCCGGGGCGACCGGTTCAAGAAGGCAGCGGGTGGCTGACGTGCAATCTCCGATTTTACTGGATTTCGGGAGTGGGACGAAACGTGGTGGAAGCCAGTTTCCGGACCGGCCTTCGCTAAACCCAGGAAGCGTCCGCAGCCTCAGGCGCCGAATCTCTCAACGGCGCGGACCCTGGCCTTTGCCGCCTCCTCTTCCCGGTTCTTCGGTGGCGCGCTGGTTTCGAGCGACCGGAGAAGACGGGAGGAGATGCCGGCTACTTCGTCGACCGCAGCCAGGAACGCGGCTTCGTTGGCCTTCGATGGCTTGTTGAAGCCGCTGATTTTTCTAACGAACTGGAGCGAAGCGGCTCGAACTTCCTCGTCCGTGACGGGCGGATCGAAGTTGAAGAGGGTCTTGATATTCCTGCACATTGCCAGGATCTCCCGGATTGGAACTTCCAAACTGCGCGCCTAGCTTGCCACCGGGGAATCGCGATGCACGACCTTCACGTTGTAGCCGGCTTTGGCCAGGCGCTTTTGCACATCTTCGGCGATCATCACCGAGCGATGCTTGCCGCCGGTGCATCCGAAGGCGATGGTGAGGTAACTCTTGCCCTCCGCGATGTAATGCGGGATGAGATAGATCAGCAGTTCGGAGATGCGGCGGATGAATTCGCGCGTTTGCTTGAACGAACGGATGTACTTGGCCACCTCCGGGTGCTGGCCGGTGTGCGCACGGAACTTGGGAATGAAATGCGGATTGGGCAGGAAGCGGACATCGAAAACGAGGTCGGCGTCATCGGGGACCCCTTCGCGGTAGCCAAAGCTGACGCACGAGATGAGGATGTTCTTGTCGCGCTTGCCGGCGTGGAAGCGTTCGGTGAGCGAGGTGCGCAACTCGTGAACGTTGAACTTGGTAGTGTCCACCACCAGGTCGGCCAGGGCGCGTAGTGGCCGCAGGCGACGGCGTTCGGCCGCCAATGACGCCTTCACGCTGCGCTGGCGGCCCAAGGGATGAGGCCGTCGCGTCTCGCTGTAGCGCCGAACCAGAGCATCCTCGTCGGCTTCCAGGAAAATCACCGTCGTCTTCAGCATGCGGCGCAGCGAGGCCAGGACCTGGGGCAATTTGTCGAGCCGCGCGCCTTCGCGGATGTCCACCACCAGTGCGGCCCGTTGAATTTCCAGCGAGTCGAGGACCAATTCGGCAAAGTTGGAGATCAGCCCCACCGGCAGGTTGTCCACGCAGTAATAGCCGAGGTCTTCGAAGGTCTTCAGCGCCGAGGCCTTCCCCGCGCCGCTCATGCCCGAGATGATGACCAGTTCGTGCTGTTCGCGGCCATGCGGAGTGACCAGCGGTTGCGGCTCAACCGGGACCGCGGGGGGCTTTTTTGTGGCGCGCTTGGATGAGACCATGGCTGCGGACTTCCTCCGCTGCGCCGAGAGTACCAGAGTTACTTCCCAGCGTCAGCTAACTAAAAGGATGCGGCGGCGGGCAGAAAGGCGCAGACCGCGGAGTTACGGACGTTGGCCGCGCGTGAAATTTGCGGATAGCCGCTGCATGACAACCCTCACCACGGATAGCTCCGCCCTCAATCAGTTGCGGGATTGGGCACTCCAGCGAAACAATGGCGCATGAAGTTAAAGATAACCACCGTCGGAGAGGCCGTTCTGCGGCAACCGGCACGGCCGCTTACGGTGGCGGAGATTCGCAGTGCGGAGATCCGGCAACTCATCGAATACATGCGCGAAACCATGAACGACGCCCCGGGCGTAGGTCTCGCCGCGCCCCAGGTCGGCATGGCATTGCAACTGGCGGTGATCGAAGACAAGCAGGAGTATTTCGCTGGGATCTCCCCCGAGCAGGTCGCCGAGCGGGAGCGGGAGCCCACTCCGTTTCATGTGATCGTCAATCCGGTGCTTCATGTGCAGTCACCTTCCGACGTGGAGTTCTTCGAGGGCTGTCTTAGCTTGCCGGCATTCACGGCCATCGTACCGCGCGCCCGTCGCGTCCGCGTCGAATGTCTCGATCACCACGGAACGCCGCAGGTCATTGAGGCTTCAGGATGGTATGCGCGCATTCTTCAGCATGAGATCGATCACCTCCACGGCACGCTTTACCTGGACCGGATGCTGAGCCGCACGTTCTGTTCTCTGGACAACTACACCCGTTGGTGGAAGACAAAGACCGTCACGCAGGTCAAGGACGAACTGGGCGGCGGATAGTCACGCTCCGGCATAGCCGCTTGCACATTTGCTATTCTCGCCTCATGCCTTACGTGAGAAAAATGCGCCTGTACCTGAGTGCGTGGTGGTTAGCTGCGGATTTGGCGGCGTTGATGATTTTCTGTTCGCCCGCGGTGGGACAAGTCACGCCGGCGGCGGCGTGGAGTCCCAATACTCTCCAGCAATTGCGGCAGATCCAACAAGCCGCCCTGCAAGATGACTATGCCTATCGGCAGACCGCGCACCTGACAGACAATATTGGGCCGCGACTAGCCGGCTCGCCTCAGGCCGCGGGTGCGGTAGAGTATGTCGCCGAGGAACTGCGCAAACTCGGTCTCGAAGTTTCGCTGGAGAAGGTCACCGTCCCCCAATGGATGCGCGGCGAAGAGCGTGCCGAGTTAGTCGCCTATCCTGGGCAGGTCCCCGGCACGCAACAGAAAATCGTGGTGACCGCTCTGGCATCCCTCAACAATGCCACCCCTCCGGACGGCGTTACCGCTGAGATTGTGGTGGTGAACAGTTTTGACGAACTTGCAGCGCTACCGCGTGACAAGGTATCGGGTAAGATTGTCGTCTTCAATGAGCGCTTCGATCAGCGGATGACAGCAGCCGGGTTGAGTCTTGCCGCGTACGGCGAAGCCGTTGCCTATCGCGAGAATGGTCGCGAGGCCGCCGCGCGCCAAGGTGCAGTTGCGGCATTGGTCCGCTCTGCCGGAGGCGCGGACTACCGTCTGGTACACACCGGCGAAACTGGTTACGACCCAAAGCTCCCCAGCATCCCGGCTGGTTGCGTCACGGCAGAAGATGCGGAACTGATGGCCCGTCTCGTTGCACAAGGCCCGGTGCGGCTGCACCTGGTCCTGACCCCGAAGGTGCTACCGGATGTGACTTCCTTCAACGTAGTCGCGGACCTGAAAGGCAGCGAACATCCCGAACAGGTGGTCATCGTCTCCGGCCATTTGGATTCGTGGGACCTGGGCACCGGCGCGCTCGACGATGCCGCCGGAGTCGCGGTGGCGATGGAGACCGCGCAACTGCTCACGCAACTGCACCTGAAACCCAAGCGCACCATTCGGGTGGTGGCCTGGATGGCCGAAGAGGTGGGCATTTTCGGGGGAAAGGCTTACGCGAATCAACATGCGGCCGATATGGCGAAGCACTTCGCTGCGATTGAGACCGACTTGGGTGCTGGACATCCTGTGGGTATCAACGTTGCCGGTGACGAAGCCATAGTCAAACTGCTCCAGCCGGTTGCCGACGTGCTGCAAACCTCCGGTGCGGGAGTGTTGCGACTATCGGACGAAACCGGCGCCGACATCATCCCGCTCAGCGTTGCCGGTGTGCCGACGTTCAGCCCCATTCAGGACGTGCGCAAATATTTTGACTATCACCACAGCGCGGCCGACACTCTGGATAAGATTGATCCCCGTGAATTGCGCGAGAATGCCGCTGTCGTTTCTGTGCTGGCGTACGCGTTGGCAACAACTCACGCGGAACTACCCCGCAAGCCGCTGCCCTTACCCGATTGGCTGAAGTAACATAGCCTGGAGGCATCATGCGATCTTGCCGATTGCTCTTCTTACTATGCACAGCCTGGTGGGTACTGCTCGTGGCTGGTGCATTCGCCACGGCGCAGCAGCTTCCCGAGGCGCCCACGGCGCAAGGTTCCGGGCAGAAGCCGGCCCCCATCAAGCCCACTGCATCCCCACCGCCAACGTCTCCGGCGCAGGCTGCACCCCAGAGTTCAGCGAACCAATCCGCGGGGGCGCAGGCGAAGCCCATGATTCCCGCCGCCGCCGAACGCCACTATCGCCAGGGGATCCAGTATGAGAAGGAAGGCGATTTTGGCGACGCGATCGTGGAGTACAGGGACGCCATCAAGGAGTACCCGGATTACTTCGAGCCGCACTTCAATCTGGGCCGTATTTATTACGACAAGCGGGGATATCTCGACGCAATCAAGGAGCTTCAAGAAGCCGTGCGCCTGAGGCCGAACAATGCGGACGCGCACAATAATCTCGGATTGGCGTATAAGCACAACGCCGATTTGAATGGCGCCATCGCCCAGTACCAGGAAGCAACCAGGCTAAATCCCAAGCTGGCCTCGGCCCAGAACAATCTGGCCAATGCCCTGTATGCCAGACGGAATTTCGCCGCCGCCATCGAGCACTACCGCCTGGCTCTGGCGATTGAACCCAAGAACGCGCAGGCCCGCATGAACCTGGCCAGCACCCTCGACGATGCCGGCAAGCCTGACGACGCGATCGCTGAATACAAGGAAGCGTTGAAGCTCGATCCCAGGAACGCCAACATTCACTACAACCTGTCGATCGTGTATCAAAAAAAGAAGGACCTGCCGGCGGCCATCGCCGAGTTGAAAGCCGCGGCGCGGCTGTCGCCCGATTGGCCAACTCCGCACATCATGCTCACCAACCTGCTGAAGAATTCGGACCCCAAGGCGGCGATCGACGAGTGCGTGGTCGCCGACGGGCTAACGCATGACGCCAAGTTGCATGACCTGTGCGTGGAACTGCAGAAGAAGGTGCAATAAAGCTGTGGAAGAGATGTGGAGCAGGCGGGAAGGTCCTGCCCTACAGCGATCCGCCGATCACGAAATGTGCGGAAGGCCGAACAGGATTGAGCGAGAAAGAGTAATTATATTATGCGTGGCTCCGCCGGTAATGGCGGCGGGCTTTCTGGCGATTGCCGCATACCTTCATGTCGCACCAGCGGCGGCTACGATTACGGCTCTGGTCGAGAAAAAGCCACGCACAATCGGGCGCCTCGCATATGCGTACCTTGTCGAGTTGCCATGAGGTAAGCAACTCTGCCGCCGACGCCGCAATCGGCCACAGAATGCGCTCCATCATCTTCTTGCTGTTCCGCTCCCACTCCCAGCGATAGCCACTCTCGGCTCGCGCCAGACGGCGATGCATCAGAGCCGCGACGGCGATTTCATTGATTTGCTCGAGATCTTCCGGGGCAACTGCTTTCCCGCCAGCGAGCGCCGAAAAGGCACGGAACATGTTTTCGCGGCAGGAGATCGCCCTTCGTAAGACGCTTCGGGCTTCGCCGCTGTGACGCCGCGCGTAGAGGCGCAACTCGTCCGCTTGCTCGGGTAGCAGGATTTTCGCTTGTTCGGCGAAAGCGACCAGGTCGTCGTTGAGCACGAGATGGTCCGTGGATCGGCCGGGAAGTTTGCGGCGGCTGACGGTGTTGGCGAAATCGAGGCAAAGCGCTCCGCCGCTTAACTCAAATTCGAACTGTGGTTCAGCGGTGCGAGAAGGCACAGAAGACCATTATAACCGTCTTGTCGCATATGGGAGGTTATCCTGCCTCCTGGTCTGGCCACCCTTGTCACTTCGCACATTGCGAGAGGGGTGTGCTCATCACTTAGCTAGATAGCTTCTTGGATCTGCTCTAGTGGGTCGCGATCGCGTGGCCCACGCGGGCGGCGACTTGCAGGCGAACCTCGGCGCGCCGCTGCGCGTAGAGCGTGGCATCGAAGTCGAGATCGGCAGGGGCCTGCCGCAGTAGTTCGTCGGCGCGCGCCTTGGCTTCCTGGGCGCGCTTCACGTCAATCTCTTCGGCGCGCTCGGCGGTATCGGCAAGGATTGTCACTTTGTTGGGCAGCACTTCGGCAAAGCCCCACGCCGACCGCGATGTAATGCGTGTTCGCGCCCTGGCGATAGCTGATCTCGCCGATGGTCAGCTCGGTGATCAGCGGCGCGTGGCCCGGCAAAATGCCGAGTTCGCCGCTCTTGCCGGGAATCTGCACCCCGTCGACCGGCTCGCGCAGCAGCTGCTTGTCGGGGGCCACGATTTCGAGTTCCAGCGTGTCAGCCATGGCAGATTACGCCTGTGCCTTCATCTTCTCGGCTTCTTCCAGCACTTCGTCGATGTCGCCCTTCATGTAGAAGGCCTGCTCGGGAATGTCGTCGTGCTTGCCGTCCACGATCTCCTGGAAGCTGCGCACCGTGTCCTCGACCTTCACGTAGCGTCCCTTCAGGCCGGTGAACTGCTCGGCCACGTGGAACGGCTGGGAGAGGAACTTCTGGATCTTGCGGGCGCGCGAGACGGTGAGCTTCTGGTCTTCGCTGAGCTCGTCGATGCCGAGAATCGCGATGATGTCCTGCAGGTCTTTGTAGCTCTGCAAGACGCGCTTCACGGCCTGGGCGGTGTTGTAATGCTGCTCGCCCACCACGCGCGGATCGAGAATGCGCGAGGTGGAAGCCAGCGGATCGACCGCGGGATAAATGCCCAGCTCGGAGATCTGGCGCGAGAGCACCGTGGTCGCGTCGAGGTGAGCGAAGGTCGTTGCCGGCGCGGGATCGGTCAAGTCGTCCGCCGGAACGTAAATCGCCTGCACCGAGGTGACCGAGCCGTTCTTGGTCGAGGTGATACGCTCCTGCAACTCGCCCATTTCGCTGGCCAGGTTGGGCTGATAGCCCACCGCCGAAGGCATGCGGCCCAGCAGCGTCGATACCTCCGAACCCGCCTGGGTGAAGCGGAAGATGTTGTCGATGAACAGCAGCGTGTCGGAGCCTTCTTCGTCGCGGAAGTACTCGGCGACGGTGAGCGCGGTCAGCGCCACGCGCAGGCGCGCTCCGGGCGGCTCGGTCATCTGGCCGTAGATCAGCGCGGCCTTCGACTTTGCGGGGTCCTTGATGTTGACCACGCCGGATTCCTGCATTTCGAGCCAGAGGTCGTTGCCCTCGCGGGTGCGCTCGCCCACTCCGGCGAACACGGAGAAGCCGCCGTGCTTGAGCGCCACGTTGTTGATGAGCTCCATGATGACGACGGTCTTGCCCACGCCGGCGCCGCCGAACAGGCCGATCTTGCCGCCCTTCAGGAACGGCTGGATCAGGTCAATGACCTTGACGCCGGTCTCGAACATTTCCATCGAGGTGGACTGCTCGTCGAACGCCGGCGCCGGGCGATGGATGGGCATACGCTTGGTCGGCGTTCACCGGGCCCAGCTTGTCCACCGGCTCGCCGATGACGTTGAGCACGCGGCCCAGGGTTGCGCGGCCCACGGGCACCGTGATGGGACCGCCGAGGTCGATGGCCTTCATGCCGCGCACCATGCCTTCGGTGGGCTCCATGGCGACGCAGCGCACGCGGCCTTCGCCGAGCTGCTGCTCGACTTCCAGGATGACGTTGATGGGCGCGGGAACGTTGAAGCCTTCGCTGGTGACGCGCAGCGCCGAATAGATGGGCGGCAACGCGCTCTCGGAAAATTGCACGTCCACCGCGGGACCTGCGATCTGAATGATGTGTCCGATGTTTTCTGCCATAGATAAGTCCAGTTTCCAGTTGTCAGTTGTCAGTTGCCAGAACCGATGAGCGGGAGGCTGCTTTCCCGCGGGCTTAATGGAACTCATCAGCCCATTGAAAACGCGGCCCAATTCGCGTGCTTCACAAAGCGTGAGTCGTGTTGCTCCGCGGAAACGTATCCCAATTCGCTGGCAATCACCATTTGCGTTTCAAGTTCGTAAAGCGAGCCTCGCGCGTGTCCCAGAAACTGATAAAACTCACCTGGGGTGGTTCGGCCCTGGCCCTCAGCAATATTGCTCGGCACCGATACGGCGGACCTTCGCATCTGGCTCTTCAGCCCAAACATCTCCTCTTGAGGCAATCCCGATGTGACTATATACACTCTTTTCACGAACGCGATCGCTTTTTGCCACGCTATCAAATCCTGATATCGACCGGAGCCCACCGGGTGCCTCGATCCTTGTCTGACAACTGACAACTGACAACTGACAACTGTCTTACAACGCTGCCGCGCCGCTGACGATCTCGATGATCTCCTTCGTAATGGCCGCCTGGCGCGCGCGGTTCATGGTCAGCGTGAGCGAGTCGATCACGTCGTTGGCGTTGTTGGTCGCCGAATCCATCGCCGTCATGCGCGCCGCCTGCTCGGCAGCTACCGACTCCAGCATCGCCTGAAAGATCTGCAAGACAACGTAGCGCGGCAACATGCCACGGAACATCTCTTCCGGCGGCTGCTCGTAGATGTAGTCCACGTCGGGAGCGGGAAATTCCTTGGCGCGCCGCTCCGCCTCGGTCTCCTCGGGCTCCTTCAGACTGATGCCCGCGGCCTTCGCGGCCTCGCCCATGCGCTCGCGTTCTTCCAGCGTGAACTCTTCGGTCAAGAGCACTTCGCGGCGGCCGATTTCCTGCACCGGCAAAATGCGCTGCGCGATCAGCGCGCTGCGAGATCACCGACTTGAATTCGTTAAAGATCACGTAGACCGAATCGATCTCGCCTCGTCGTAGGCTTCGATCACTCGTTCGACGATCTCGGCCACCGCCTCGTACTCGCAGCTTGCCCAGCAGGTTCAGGTGCTCGCCGACAATCTGGATCTCGCCCGGCACGCGTCGTCGCTTCCGGGAGTCGCCACCGGATAACGCCGGCGCATGTAGTCGCGACCCTTGCGGCCAACCGCCGCGATGCTCGATGTTCTTGCCCTTGAAAACCTCGAGGAACTTGGCTGCCGCTTTCAGCACGTTCGAGTTGAAGGCGCCGGCCAGTCCGCGATCGCCGGTGACCAGCACCAGCAGGATGTTCTTCTCCGGCCGTTGCGCCAGCAGCGGGTGCTTGGGCTCGCCGGTCTTCTCGTCGACCAGATCGGTGCGGCTGACCAGCGACTGCAGCACGTTGATAAGCATCAGCGCAGTAAGGCCGCGACGCCAGGGCGCGCTCCTGGGCGCGGCGCAGCTTGGCCGCCGACACCATCTTCATGGCCTTGGTGATCTGCCGCGTGTTCTTCACGCTGCGAATGCGCCGCCGGATATCGCGTATGTTCGCCATGGGTGGTTACGCGCTCGCCTTGGCCACTGCCTGATGCTCGCTGACAAAGCGCTCCTTGTATTCCTTGATGACCTTGGTCATGCCGCTGCGCAGTTCGTCGTCGAGGATCTTCTTCTCTTCAATCGACTTCAGCACGCCGGGATTGCCGGTATCGACGTAGTCGTACAGGCCCTTCTCGAAATCGCGCAACTGGTCGACCGGCATTTCGTCGAGCAGGCCCTGCGTGCCGGCGTAGATGATGAGAATCTGCTTGGAGAACGGCAGCGGCTGGTATTGCCCCTGCTTCAGGATTTCCGTCAGACGCTGGCCGCGCGCCAACTGCGCCTGTGTGGCCTTGTCGAGATCGCTGCCGAACTGCGAGAACGCCGCCAGTTCGCGGTACTGCGCCAGGTCGAGTCGCAGCGTGCCGGCCACCTGGCGCATGGCCTTGATCTGCGCGTTGCCGCCGACGCGGCTGACCGACAGTCCGACGTTCACTGCCGGACGCACGCCGGAGTTGAACAAGTCGGTCTCCAGATAAATCTGGCCGTCGGTAATGGAGATGACGTTGGTCGGAATGTACGCCGATACGTCGCCCGCCTGGGTCTCGATGATCGGCAACGCGGTCAGCGAACCGCCGCCCTTTTCGTTGCTCAGCTTGGCGGCGCGCTCCAGCAGGCGCGAGTGGAGATAGAACACGTCGCCGGGATAGGCTTCGCGTCCCGGCGGACGGCGCAGCAGCAGCGAGATTTCGCGATAGGCGACGGCGTGCTTGGAAAGATCGTCGTAGATGCACAGCGCGTGACGCTTGGTGTCGCGGAAGATACTCGCCCATGGCGCACGCGGCGTAGGGCGCGATGTACTGCATCGGAGCGGGATCGGACGCCGACGCCGACACGACGATGGTGTATTCCATCGCGCCGTAATCTTCCAGCGTCTTCACCACCTGCGCCACCGACGAACGCTTCTGCCCGATCGCGCAGTAGATACAAATCAGGTCGCGGCCCTTGCTGTTGATGATGGTGTCGAGCGCGACCGCGGTCTTGCCGGTCTGGCGGTCGCCGATGATCAGCTCGCGCTGGCCGCGGCCGATCGGAATCATGGAGTCGATGGCCTTCAGTCCGGTGGCCATGGGCTCTTTCACCGGCTGGCGATCGATGACGCCGGGCGCGAGACGCTCGACGGGAATGTACTGATCGGTGTTGATCGGCCCCTTGTCGTCGATGGGCTGGCCCAGCGAGTTGACCACGCGGCCGACCAGCGCGTCGCCCACCGGCACGCTCATGATGCGGCCGGTGCGCTTCACCTCGTCGCCCTCTTCGACTTCGGTGTATTCGCCCAGCAGCACCACGCCGACCTGGTCTTCTTCCAGGTTCATGGCGATGCCCGGCCACGTTGTGCGGGAAGGAGAGCAGTTCGCCGGCCATGACCTTGTCGAGACCGTAGACGCGGGCAATGCCGTCGCCGATGGACATGACGGTGCCGACTTCATCGACGGCGATCTTGGTCTCGTAGTTGTCGATCTGCTCGCGAATGAGCTTGGTGATCTCGTCTGCTTTGATCTGAGCCATAGAATTTATTCCGTAGTCTGCAAAAACTCTCGACTCGCTCGGGAGTGCGGGCCTTCAGCGCCCGCGTTAAACCGTACCAAGTAGAAGACGGGCTTTAGCCGCTACGTCCAGCCGCTAAGTACTCGTGACCTAAAGGCCGATCGATTGCATCGCATGTACGCGCCGCTTAAGCGCGGCGCTACCTAAGCAATACTCAACTGCTCTTTCATCTTTTCCAGTTGGCCGCGGATGGAGCCGTCATAAATCGTGCTGCCCACGCGAACCACAACTCCGCCCAGGAGCTGCGGATCGGAGATGTAGCGGGCGCGAACTTTCTTCGCGGTCATGCGCTCCACCTGCGATTCCAACTCCCGCTTCTCCTCCACGGAAAGCTGCCGCGCGCTGGAGATCTGCGCCTCCACAAAACCCAACTGCGCGTCCAGTTCCACCTCGAACTGCCGTGCGATGTCATCCAGCATCGGAATGCGCCGGTGATCGATGAGCACCGCGATAAAATTCCGCAGCGCCTTGAACGCCCCCATCTGACCGACGATGGCATCCAGCACCTTGCGCTTCTGCTCGGCCGATATCGCCGGCGACTCCCACACCCGGCGCAAGTCGCCACTCTCGCGCACCGCTTCTGCGATGGAGTTCAACTGTTGCCGGACGGCGCTGGAATCGAGCTTTTGCTCGAGCACGACCTCGACCAGGGCGCGGGCGTAACGGCTGGAAACGGCGGCCATGGTTATTTGCCACCCTTTCCGAGCTGGTCAACGAACTCGCGCACCAGCGCGTGATCGGTGGGCTCGTCCACCCGGATCTTCTTCGCCGCCAGATCGACCGCCAGGTTGGCGGCATAGCCCTTCAGTTCGCGGCGGGCATTGCGCGCGATGGCGGCGATCTCCGCTTCCGCGGCCTGCACCACTTTGTTCTTGTCTTCCTCCGCCGCCTGCCGAATGCGCTCTTCTTCCGCGGCGGCGTCACTTTCGGCCGAGGTGCGAATCTCCGCCACCTCAACGTCCAGCTTCGCCAGGCGCGCTTCGATGTCCTTCAAGCGCTGCGCGGCTTCCGCGGCGGCAGCTTGCGCCTCTTTAATGCCTTTCTGGATGGTCGCGGTCCGGTCGCGGAACATCTGCGGGACCTTCGCCTTCATCAGAAACCAGAAGAACCAGATCAGAATTCCGAAGTTGATGATCAGCGAAAGCCAGTACGCGCGCTCCGGGCCGATGTTGATGACGCGCCCAATCCACGACACTACCGGCGAATGCTCCGCCTTCAACTCCATCGCAACTTTCGCGTCTTTTTTGCCCGCTTCCGCGGCCGCTTCTTCCGAAGTCTTCACCACCTCCTGGCTGAACTCCCGGTTGGGATTCTCGGGCGCATTCGGCTGCTCGGCCTTGGGCGCCTGCTCCGGCTGCGTCGAAGAAGAAGAGGAAGATGAGGAAGCCGCTGCACCATGTTCCTGCGCGGCAACCATGCCCAGCGCCAGGAAAATTCCCAGCAAGCCGGCAACCAGATGGCGCTTGGCAGCTCGGGTCACGGTTGACCGCCGATCGCCGATGCCCCACCCGCGGGCCTCAGGATAGTGCGAATGATCTCGGCCGCCAACTGCTCCACCTCGGCCTGCAAGCCGGTGCGGGCCGCGGCCATGTCCTGTTCGATGGCAACGCGGGCTTCGTGGATGAGCTGTTGGGCCTTGGCGCGGGCTTGGGTCACCACGTCGGCACGCGCCTGCAAGGCCTGCTGCCGGCGGGCTTCCTGTGCCTTGAAGATGGCCATCTTGGCTTCGCGCAAGCGCTCTTCGTACTCCTGGGTCTTGGCCGCGGCGGCCGATACCCCGGCCCGGGCTTTCAGGACCGCGCCTTCGGTGCGCTCCCGGCGCTCGGCCAGCACTCGCATCAGGGGCTTGCGCACCACCAGGTTGTAGATGGCATACAGCAGCAGCAATATGACGATGGTCGGAATGGAGCCGAGCAGTAATTCGCCTACTTGCTTGAGAGTCTTGTCCATTGTGTGTTCGTGAATGCCTACTGCTGAAGAAGCACTGAGGGCGCAGGGCTGTTACTGGAACTAACAAAAATAACAGGCCCTGAGGCTGAGTGTCAACGAAACCGAAGGAAAATGGTTTGGAGGCGCAAGCCCAGCCGCTCGCGAACGGCTCCGGCCAAGATCAAATACCAACGCGAATCGACCGGCAGTGCGACACACCGCCGGTCTGCTGCCTCTGCGGCAGCGCGCCTACTTCTTCTGGATCGACTCCAGGTACCTGGTCAAGTTACGGATTCGCAATTGCACCTGCGCCGTATCGTGCCCGCCCATTTGCAGGAACACCGGACCCCAGACCGGCATGTCCTTGTTGCCGTGCGCCGCGGTCCTCGAATCTCCCTTAATGACCTGGGCGATGTGGGCATCGGGGAAAGTGCCGCCGTTCTTCGCGGCCAGTTGCGTGAGGTCGGCGGGCGGCGTCTTCAAGGCCGGCGCGGCCGGGCCGTTGCCCGTACCCTCGGTTCCATGACAGGAAGCGCAGTACGCCACGTACATTTCTTTCCCGTCGGAGGGATCGGTGTACGCCGGAGCGACCTTCCTGACCGCGGGTTTGCTGGCTTGCGGCGAAGCCGGCTGAGAACCTGAGCTGGTCTGCGCCGCCAGGGAAAACGAACAAATGAGTGCGAGGACCGCCGTCAGGCGGAGAATGCGTGCATACATAACGGCCTTCTTTCCAAGTGTCGAACTGGTACAACCTCCCAATATGGGCCACCCCGTGATGGCCTGTCAGCGACACGCGTCACACAGTGGCAGTGACATTCGATACAGTCCGGGGTGCCCCACCCGCCGGGGATTCAATTTGGCGTGCCTTGCCAACCCCTACAATATTTGTACCCCCTAATTCGTCTACATCCGTAGATGAAGGACGCGGCAAGCCTGGAGCGGATGAGCCTCGAACAGGACCGGCGGATCTCCGAGGTGGTCAAGCGGGAGCAGTCCCGGCTGGGCAACTTCATTCGCCGGCGGGTGCCTGACCCGCGCGACGCCGAAGACATCCTCCAGGAGGTCTTCGACGAACTGGTGGAAGCGAACCGCCTGCTGATGCCCATCGAGCACGTTACCGGCTGGCTCTTCCGCGTCGCGCGCAACCGCATCACCGACCTCTTCCGCAAGAAGAAGCCGGAGAGTTTCAGCGATGCCGCCGTGCCCGGCGACGACGAAGAGCTGCTGCGCCTGGAAGACTTGCTGCCTTCGCCCGATGCCGGCCCGGACGCGCTTTACGCCCGCAGCGTGCTGCTCGACGAACTCGAGTTTGCGCTCGACGAGCTACCGGAGGAGCAGCGCGAGGTGTTTGTCGGGCACGAGATCGAGGGCCGCAGCTTCAAGGAGATGGCCGCCGAAACCGGCGTCAGCGTGAATACGCTGCTCTCGCGCAAACGCTACGCCGTGCTGCATCTGCGGGAGCGACTGCAAGGCATCTATGACGAGTTTACGAAACCATGAGGGACCGAACATGAGACCGAGATGGAAAAGAATGATTTGGATTGCTCCGGCGGCGATTGTGGGGATTGCGCTGTTTATCGCCATCGGCGGCGAAATCGTGATGCATCTGTGGAACTGGCTGCTGCCGCCGCTCTTCGGCTGGCGCCAGCTCACCTTCTGGCAGGCGGTGGGGATGCTGGCGCTCTGCCGGATCCTGTTCGGCGGGGTGAGTGGCCGCGGGATGCGCCGCTCCTACTCTGGCCGTCGCATGGCCGAGCGCTGGGGGAACATGACGCCCGAAGAGCGCGAACAATTCCGCCAGGGCATGCGCGGACGCTGCGGCTTCGACGCCGCCGGCGAGCGAGAGTAACGAGTCATGAGCCAAGGACACCGACATCGAGTCTGCTCTTCCGAGTCTGCGTGAAAAATTCGTGCCGCCGCTCCGCGGCTGGGCTGACTCTGGCACGTGATTCGGTTCCTTTGGCCGCAAATGCGAGCCCGGAGGGCGGCTCAGTTTAGCCCAGCATGAAGCCGAAGGCGGAATGCTGGGTAAAGCGGGAAAAGAAATGCAGCCCCGGCAGGGGCGGCACCACAAAGCGAGGGCGTCAGCCCGAGCGGCCAACTACAGCTTCGGCTGGGGAGGTTTCTCGCGTGACCCGTCGTCGGTGCGCAGCGCCCGGATGACGTTGTCCATCTGCGCTTCGAATTTCTGCGGATCCTGCCCCCATTCCGTAAAGTCGGGGGCCTTGCGTTCGCGGACGCGGGACGCGTTCCCGCTTTCCCACTGGAAAAGGTAACCGTCAAGGTCCAGCGGAATCAGCGCCAGCACCCTCTGCTTGCGCTCCTTCCATAGGCGCTCCTCTTTTTCAAAGGCCTTGCCAGTTTCTTCGTCCACCCAGAAGCTTGACAGCGAGTGCCGGGAACAGCAGAGCAGCACCTTGTCCCATAAGCGGATGCCGCGGTCCACCTGATCGCGGATATGGTCGCCGGGCAGCATCTGCTTTTCATCCAGCCAGCAGCGAATGCCGCGGCCCTGCAGCGTATCGTGCAGGCGGCGGGCAAACAACTTGTCCTCGTGGCTGTAGCTGATGAAGCAGGAGTAGAACTCGATGGGGCTGACCACCAGCGAGCGCATGTATTCGATGAAGGTCTCGGGCACACACAGCCGCGCTTCAGTCGGCGTTTATCATTAGGCCATTATGGAGATTCGATCTGGGCGCCAGCGCGAAGCCTCAGAGATCGTCCGTTACAAGAAGGCGGCGGCTGTGGGCCGCCTTTTACTAGGGGAACTGGATGATCCGATGGAACCAATCTCGATCGACCAGTACATTGGCAAACCTCGTCGGGATCTCGCCTCTCAAAGAGATGCATCCCGATCTTTTCTGCGCGGTGAGGTCGCCAAGTTCTGTCGGAACAACTTCGAGAACATAAAACCAGAGGATCTTGCTAAGTTGTACGACGTGCTTTTTGCACACGGCAGCAATTGGTTCATTCCCGTTGCGGATTTCGAGAGGGATTTCGGAAGGTTCAAGGTCGGCGTCCTCAAAGGTGCGCCGCTTCATTCCACTATCCACATATCGCCTTGGGGGCTGCAAACAGAGTATCCAGAGCTGCACCTCCTTAAAGACTTAGCGGGCTCTCTCAACGAAGCGATAGAAATCGAAGAAAAACATCTCACTCCATATCGGACGAAGGTCTGGCGCGAACGTAAACAACAAGCGACCCGGTCTGAAATCGCCGAGTTAATCAGGCGCCGCAACGCAAGCCAGAGAACATGTATCCTGTCATGCTTCAACTTGATTGAAGCGTATATCAATGGGCTCGCATGGGATTACGCTCATACCCACGATGTCTCAAACCTCTCCCAGAAAAATCGAGACGTTCTTACCGAGGCGGCGAGGCCAGTAAATATCGTAACTAGACTGATCAGGATTCCAGCGCTCGTCACAGAGCGCAACACAGGACCGCTTCACCAGACGCGTGATCCCTTGAAATCATTCATCGACGTCATAAAACCCTATCGAGATGCAATTGTCCATGCCTCACCTTTTGCAGCGCCCCAACAATTCGGTGGGTACGACAAGCTGAGTAAGATCTACGACCTGGATCTTGCAACGGTAAGGACTGCAGTTGATGTAACCGTAGGTCTAATAAACGAAATCCACCGGTTCGTCAACGGTGGCAGCGAGATGCCATTGTGGTTCCTCAACCGTACCGGAGACGGGCAGTTTATTCTCGGAGCGGATACGTGACGGGGAGTGACAACATGAGGATTTGAGATGTTCAGGGTTCGCCATGGCCGCGTGACCTCGCTTGCTTCCGGGATGCTACGTCAAGCCGGACTCGCCATTATGCCAGTCCCGCCTTGCGGGACGGAATAAGAAAGCCCAGCGATTCATCGCTGGGTAAGCGTGATTCGATAATTCCGAGTGCCTCGGGCACGGCACAACACGGCGCGTCAACCAGATGTTCTGCCGTCCCCGGGGGACTCGGGTTCTAATTACACGCCCACCCACCGCTGAAGCGGTGGGCTATCTTATGTCGTCCTGCTGAGCGGGACTGAGGTGTGGCAGGTACAACGTCTGACAGGGCGTCGAGGAATAGGTCAAAACGGTGGGCTATCCTCTTTCGCGCCCGAGACGCCGCCCCCGTGCCCCGGGCACGGCACAATCAACCAAAGATGAATCGCGGGTCGTAATCAATTTCCGATTTCCGCAACATCGCCACAAATTCCTGCTCAAAGCTGCGTTTCTCGTGATGACGCGGTTGCTCGGCGATGTATGCCATCACCGCTCGCTTATTCGAGGGGCTGACGCTGAAGGCCGCGTATCCCTCCTGCCAGGCGAACGCGGACCCGTGCTGGTTCAGCCAACGGGAACTGTTGCCCTTCAACTCCTGGATCGCCTTTGCCAGCGGCAGCGCTGCAGGCAGAGCAATCAGCAAGTGGAGGTGGTTGTTGGTTCCACCGGCTATCAGGAGAGGAATATTCTTTTCGCGGGCCACGCCTCCGAGATAGCGCCCTAGCGCTTGTGGATCAGGGATTGAGTTAGCGCGCTCCTTGGTGCTGAAGACGCAATGCAGGAGATTCGAGGTCAGGGCATGTGGCATGAGATGAGACTAAGGCGTCTGCCAGGTTAGCGTCGGTGACGATGGACACAGGGGTATGTGCCGTCCCCGGGGGACTCGGGTGCTAATTGCACGCCGACCCAGCGCTGAAGCGCTGGGCTAAGCTCTTTCGCGCCGATGGCGCTTGGGGGCGGCAAACATTGCAATGTGCTGGGGATCACCGCAAACCGTGATTCGACACAATTATCTTCGACCGATGGCGCACACCCACACATGCAACCTCATTCATTGCGTATTCAGCACCAAAGATCGCGCGAACCTCATCCCCGATCCTGAACGGCTGTGGCAATACGTTGGCGGAACCGCGCGGCAGAAAAACATTCTATTGCTGGCCGCCGGCGGGACCAAGAACCACCTTCATTTGCTTATCTCGTTGCCCCCGACTGTCACGCTGGCGAAAGTGATACAGGAACTCAAAGGGAATACCTCGCGATGGATGAACGAGACGTCGCGCTTCGCATGGCAGGAAGGGTACAGTGCGTTCAGCGTGGGCCAGTCGCAACGCAAGACGGTGGTGGATTACATCGACCGACAAACCGAGCATCACGCGAAATGGAGCTTCGAGCAGGAGTTCCTGACGCTGCTCAAGAAATCAGGCGTTCCCTTCGATCCGCGCTTTGTGCTTGGATAGATTCTTCTGTCGTCCCTACGGGACTCGGCTTTGTATGCAAAGCTTTCCCAGCGCTGAAGCGCTGGGCTAAGCTCTTTCGTCCCGCAAGGCGGGACTCGTGCCTGAACAATTCCAACGCCGACGTGACAAAACAGATTGAAACGGCGGTGGCCTATCATCTTTCGCGCCTGCGGCGCTCGCGTTACACCAGATCAACCACCGACGCTGGCTCCCACATTGCGGGACTGGCCCTTACGCCGGCATCTCCTTCAGCTCCGGGCTGACGATGAGCGGGGCTTCGGTGGCGCGCTGCACGTCTTCTGGGGTCAGGCCGGGCGCGACCTCCTCCAGCACCAGGCCGCTTTGCGTCACGCGAATCCACGCCATTTCCGTGGCGATGGTGTGCACCACGCGCAGCCCTGTGATGGGCAGCGTGCAACGTTTCAGGATTTTCGGCGCGCCGTCGCGGGTGGTGTGTTCCATGGCCACGATCACTCGCCGCGCGCTGGCCACCAGGTCCATGGCGCCGCCCATGCCTTTCACCATCTTGCCGGGAATCATCCAGTTGGCCAGGTTGCCTTCTTCATCCACTTCCATCGCGCCCAGCACGCTCAGATCCACGTGGCCGCCGCGAATCATGGCAAACGATTCCGCGCTGGAAAAATAGGCGGTGCCGGGAATCTCGGTGACGGTTTCTTTGCCGGCGTTGATCAGGTCGGCGTCCTCGGTCCCCTGCAACGGATAAGGCCCCACGCCCAGCATGCCGTTCTCGCTTTGCAGCACGACTTCCATGCCGGGCGGAACGCAGTTGGCCACCAGGGTCGGCATGCCAATGCCGAGATTCACATAGAAGCCATCGCGCAACTCTTGCGCCACGCGCCGCACGATGCGGTCGCGTTTTTCGGTGTCCTTCTGCTTTCCGACGTTCGGTGATGTCGCCATTTGATCTCCTCGGGAGTTACACAAGCTTGCTTTGCCAGCGTCTTGAAGGGGCACGGCTTCAGCCGCGCCGCAAATAACGTCTTGAATTGCCGGCTTCAGCCGCCGAGGGAACTCGCTCCCTCGAATTGGAATTCCCTCAGAGGCTAAAAGAAAACCGGTGCCGCCGCTACGCGGCTCGATTATTTTCCCACTTGACCGCGGGCTTACGCCCGCGGCTAACACAAATGCCGCCGCTTGCGGCTTGTTTGACATTTCTTCGGATCGTTTTTCCACCGCGAAACCCCGTTCGCGGTTGCGACAAAGTCTCCGAAGCCTGGGGCTTTCAGCCCCGGTCCCGTTTGCTGCAGCCAGGGCTAAAGCCCATGGTCAATTTAGAACGCGTAGTCGCCGGGCTGAAGCCCGGCGCTTCCACCATAAACCTGCGCAAGAAACTTATGCCTTGCGCACCGTGCGCCGCTCGATCCGCCGCTCGTAATCGGTTCCCTGGAAGATGCGCTGCACATACACGCTTGCGGTATGCACCTGGTCGGGCGGGATCTCGCCGGGCTCGACCAGATGCTCGACTTCCGCAATGGTGATTCGGCCGGCGGTCGCCATCATGGGATTGAAATTCTGCGCCGTCTTGCGGTAAACCAGGTTGCCCCAGCGATCGCCTTTCCAGGCTTTCACCAGCGCGAAATCCGCGGTCATCCCGCGCTCCAGCACGTAGGGACGCCCGTCAAATTCGCGCGTTTCTTTGCCTTCGGCGACCACCGTGCCGAATCCTGCCGGCGTGTAAAACGCCGGAATTCCTGCGCCTCCGGCGCGAATTCTTTCCGCCAAAGTTCCCTGCGGAATCAGCTCCAGATCGATGCGTCCGGTCAATACCATCTCTTCCAGCAATCTGTTCTCGCCGACGTAGCTTCCCTTATGGGACTTGATCTGTCCTGCCGCCAGCATCAGCCCCAGTCCAGCGTCGTCAATGCCAACGTTGTTACTGATGGTGTTGAGGTCTTTAACGCCCTTCTTCACCAATGCCTTGATGAGGTTCTCGGGAATACCACACAGACCGAAGCCTCCTACCATTACGGTATCGCCGTCCTTGATGTCGTGGACGGCTTCGTCAGCGTTGGCTACTACCTTATTCATTGCCATAGGAGTTCTCTAGTCGTTGGCGATTGTAGTCAGCGCTGGCGTTAGCTGCAACATCGTCATCGTTTCGCGTCGTAGGTATTGGCGATATCGAACAGCTTCGCGCAACTCCGGCCCGCGCAGGTTCTCCCTCAGATGGGCTAGCTGTTGCTCATAGCGTAGGAGGGCCTCCTCTATATTGTCAGCGTTGGTGAGAGCGATATCGCGCCACATGGAGTAGGGACTGTGCGCTATGCGTGTCATCTCGCGTAGAGCACGGCCTCCGATGTTGGCGACGGCTTCGTCATCACCAAGCTCCTCGCGTAATAGCGACGCCAACGCTGTAGAGATCATCTGCGGCAGGTGGCTGATCCAGGCGCACAGCCGGTCATGCCGCTCCGGATCCATTGACACTACGCGCGCGCCAAGGGACTGCAACAGCTCAACATACTCTTGCTGTAGGGCAGTGTATGGCTGGGCTGAGGCTATCGGTGTAATCAACCAGGCAGCGTCGCGGAAGAGTTCAGCGTCAGCATTCTCTATACCGCCGAGTTCCTTGCCAGCCATGGGATGTCCCGGGAGTAGGCGTTCTCCGGCAGCCGTACCCAGCACCATGCGCGCGCGCTCGGCGAGCTGTTGCTTGGTGCTGCCGGTATCGGTGATGAGGGTGGTAGGAGGAAGAGTAGGCGCCAGTTTCTCGAACAGCGACAGGATAGCGCCCACCGGCGTTGCCAGGACGACGACATCGCTGTTCAGTACAGCTTCCTTGACGTCGGTGCCACCGCGATCAATGGCGCCTCGGGCTACCGCTGTCTCCAGCACCTCGGGCTTATCGCATCCGACAATAGCGCCACTATATCCATGCTTACGGAGAGCCAGTCCCAACGAGCCGCCGATCAGGCCGGTTCCGACAATCGTAATCTGGCGAATCGTCATAGAGAATGCCGGGGGTTAGCTGATCGTCCTTCCCACTGCTGTGGCGATGACGCGTAACTGCTCCATCAGCTCGGAGAACTGTTGGGGATAGAGAGACTGCGCGCCATCGGAGAGAGCATGGTCGGGATCGGGGTGTACTTCGATCAGCAAGGCGTCAGCGCCGGCAGCAACGGAGGCGCATGCCATAGGCGCGACCTTATCGCGAATACCAACCCCATGAGAAGGGTCTGACGTCATCGGCAGATGCGACAGCTTATGGACAACGGGAATAGCGGAGATATCGAGAGTGTTACGGGTATAGGTTTCGAAGGTACGGATACCCCGTTCGCACAGGATGACCTGATAGTTTCCCCCTGACATGATGTACTCCGCCGACAACAGCATCTCCTCGATGGTGGCAGCGATACCGCGCTTCATCAACACCGGCTTGCGCACTTTGCCCAACTCGCGCAGCAGGTTGAAGTTCTGCATGTTGCGCGCGCCTACCTGGAAGATGTCAACGTAAGGCAGCATGAGGTCGATCTGCGAGATCTCCATGACCTCGCTGATCACCATCAGCCCGTAGCGGTCGCCGGCTTCACGGAGTAACTTCAGCGCCTCCAGTCCCAATCCCTGGAAGGTATAGGGCGAGCTGCGCGGCTTGAAGGCGCCGCCACGCAGGACTTTAGCGCCAGCATGGCTTACCTGTTCAGCAGCAGCGAAGAGTTGCTCGCGCGACTCCACCGAGCACGGCCCCGCCATCACTACAACTTCTTTGCCGCCGATCTCTAATCCATTGGCCAGCTTTACCCGCGTGCCCTCAGGACGAAAACTTCGTCCCACCAGCTTGTACGGCGAACTGATGCGATGCACGTGGTGTACGCCGGTCAGCACTTCGATGTCGCGGGTGTCGAAGTCAATGCGACGGCCCACCGCGCCCAGCACGGTCTGCCGCACTCCGGTGCTGCGGTGCACCTCGAAGCCCATCTTGACCAGATGATCGATTACATCCTGGATCTGGTCTTCGCTCGCGGATTCCAACATCGCAACGATCATGAAGTCTCGCTATTCGCTATTCGCCGTTCGCTTTTCGCGTGAAACCCTGTGCCGCCGCTACGCGGCTCAGGTTCTATTTCCGATGTTACCCCGGGGCTCGCGCCCCGGACTCACGTCACCGCCGCCGCTTCGCGGCTGATTTTCGGCAGGATGCAACTCTTTTGCTACTGTCAAAGTTCTCAGATAAACTCCGGCAACGGACTCTACTTTCGCAACTGGCAACTGCTCCTTCAATCATTCGGTTCGAACTCGGTAATCTCGCCTTCTTCCGGCGGCTCAGGCGCCATTTCTTCGCGCTGGATTTGCCGCATCACATCCACCAGCCGCTCGTACACCATGCGCAGTTGCGCCGCCGACAACGGCCCGGCGTTCTGCCGGTTGATGTTCTCGAAGATGACCTTTTCGCGGTTGGGCTCGTAGATGGGCATGCCCGAGTTGCGTTTGAGCTTGCCAATCTCGTGGGCGCACTGGGCCCGCTGGTTCAGCAACTGCACGAGCTGGCGGTCCAGGTCATCGATTTTCTTGCGCCACTCCGCAATGTCCATAGGCTTTGTGCCTTGCTGGCCTCTTGCCCACCCAGCGCAACCTACAGGCTATCTCGCTCGGTTGACATCCGGTTTGAAGGGGCGCGGCTTCAGCCGCGTCGATTGCTCGCGTTACGCTGGGCTTTGTTTATGATGCCCGTAACGGCACGGCTGAAGCCGTGCCCTTTCAAATCGTATTTATTAAACCAGCACTAGTCAGCCATGGCTCCTCTGGAGAGCACCTCAAAAGAGCCAGGCGGCTCTGAATAAGTCAGCGTCGGCGTTTCCGGGGCTAAAGCCCCTCAGTATTTCCAAGCGCTTGGACGCTGGCCTGAAGGCCAGCTCTACCCGAACACCAACTTGTTCAGAATTTCCCTAGGCGGCTTCTAAACGCCGGCCCCCGCCGCCGCAGCCGCTCCGGTCAGCGACGACAAGAATTCTGACACAGCCGCCGCCTCGCGTCCCGGATTTTGTTCGACGGTCTGCACAATGGCGCTGCCTACCACCGCCGCGTCGGCGAAAGTGCCCACCTCCGCGAACTGCTCGGGAGTAGAAACTCCGAAGCCAACTGCGATCGGCAATTTGGTATAGGACCTAAGGCGCTCGACCAGGGAGCGCGCATCGCCCGCCAACTCCTGCCGCGCACCGGTGATGCCGGTGCGCGAGATGGCATAGACGAAGCCGCGCGAATGTTTGCCCACATCGCGCAGTCGCTGCTCGGTGCTGGTGGGCGCTGCCAGAAATACCGGCGCGAGTTTGTGTGCCTTCATGGCCTTCAGGTAGTCACCCGCTTCTTCTACCGGTAGATCGGTGATCAGCGCTCCGTCACACGCCGGCGTCGGCGGCCGCGGCACAGAATTTTTCCAGCCCGAACTGCAAGACGGGGTTTAGATAGGAAAAGATGACGAGTCCGGCGCGCGACTGCTCGCGAATTTGTTTGGCGATGGCGAGCACGCCGCTGAGGTTCGTGCCATGCTTGAGCGCACGTTCGCTGGCCCGCTGGATCACGGGGCCATCGGCCACCGGATCGCTGAACGGCACGCCCAATTCGATGACCTCCGCTCCGGCGCGAATGGCCGCGAGCGCCACCTCGCGCGAGGTTTCGAGATCGGGGTCGCCGCAAGTGATGTAAGCCACCAGTCCGGGGCGCTTTTTGAAGACGATTGCCAATTTATTCCTTCCCAAATCGGGAATTTCGCGTAGGACGCATTTCTAGGCCCCTCAAGCTCTTCGGATGACCCGAAGTGTCACCCGAGACCCAAACGTCGATCCTAGGGCATCCTGGAGGCCCTAGCGTGCACTTTAGTGAGTACATCTAATAGCAAAATGGTGGTCTGCAAACTAAACACCTATGTGACCACCAATCTCCAGCAACCAACGACCCGTATTTCCGTGCCCTAGAGGAGTTTAGTTTTTACTGTGATCGGGTAGTGCGGGCCTTCAGGCCCGCGTCACAGCCGTCGCCAACAGCGGAAGTCGGCTTCAGCCGACGGCAGGCTCTCCGCCGGCTGAAGCCGGCTTCGAGGCAAGAAAAGGATCGGCTTTACGCGGCGCTGAAGCGCCGCACTACCCGTCCCAACCCGATTACAGTAATTCCCAAACGGCTCTAGCCGTCCCTACGGAGTCTGTGTCATAGCTGGTGCCGCCGCTCCGCGGCTCAGGCACCCTTGTCGCCACGACCGCGGGCTTACGCCCGCGGCTAACCCAAATGTCGCCGCTGCGCGGCTTCACAATTTGGCTCAGGAAGAACAATTTATCCACCCATAACCATATTTCAGTCACAAACTGTGGAGATTATTCCACTTAGTCTACGATTAAGCACCTTACATTCGTCGATTGCTCCACCACAACCTACTATCTCAAGGTGCGGTAAAATTTAAATTTTTCCACCATACCTACTGCAAAGACCGTGATTTTTTACACTTGTCCCACTGGACGGCAAACCAACGAGACATGATTTAGCAACTGTCCCACTACCTATTTCGACTCAAGCGCCAGATTCTCCCGCAAAATCCCGATGTCCTTGTCGCCGCGACCGGAAATATTCACGATTACGATGTCCGACTTCGCCATCTTTGGCGCTCGCTTCATGACCTCGGCGACGGCGTGCGCCGACTCCAGCGCCGGAATGATTCCCTCGGTTCGCGCCAACTTCAGGCACCCATCGAGCGCTTCCTGGTCGCTGGCCGACACATACTCGGCGCGTCCCTGGTCGTGCAGCCAGGCGTGCTCGGGTCCGATGGCGGGGTAGTCGAGTCCGGCTGAAACCGAGTGGGTGTTGGCGATCTGTCCGCCGTGATCTTGCAGCACATAGGAGTAGGTTCCCTGCAACACGCCGGGGCCGCCGCCATCGAAGCGGGCGGCATGTTCGCCGAGGGAGTGGCCGCGCCCCCCGGCCTCGACGCCAATTAACTTGACATCAGGGTCCTTGATGAATTCGTAAAAAACGCCAATCGCATTGGAGCCGCCGCCCACACAGGCGATGACCGCAGTCGGCAGACGGCCTTCGGCCTTGAGGATTTGTTTGCGCGCTTCCTGGCCGATGACGCGGTGGAAGTCGCGGACCATGGTGGGATAGGGGTGCGCTCCCAGCACGCTGCCCAGCAGATAGTGGGTGGTGCGGACGTTGGTCACCCAGTCGCGCATGGCTTCGTTGATGGCGTCTTTCAACGTGCGCGAACCCGACTCCACGCCACGCACCTCAGCGCCCAGCAAGCCGCATACGGAAGACGTTTAGTTCCTGCCGCCGCATGTCTTCGGTGCCCATGTACACGACACATTCCATGCCGAAGAGCGCGCAGACGGTGGCGGTGGCGACGCCGTGCTGTCCGGCGCCGGTCTCGGCGATGATGCGGTGCTTGCCCATGCGGCGAGCCAGCAGCGCCTGCCCGATGCAGTTGTTGATTTTGTGCGCGCCGGTGTGCAGCAGGTCTTCGCGCTTCAAGTAGATCTTCGCGCCGTCAAGTTCTTTGCTGAGGCGCTCGGCGAGAAACAGTGGCGTGGGACGGCCGGCGAAATCGGCCAGCAGGCGGTGGAACTCGTCGCGGAAGGATTTGTCTTTGCGCGCCGCCGCGTACGCGGCTTCGAGCTCCTGCAACGCCGCCATCAGCGTCTCGGGAACGTAGCGTCCGCCGTAGGAGCCAAAGCGGCCAGGAGTGGCGCGGATGGGTTTCGGCTTCGCGCTCTCTGTTGGAGATGGCGCCGGGCTTGGGATTTCGCTGGTGATTGTTGGTTCCATTTAGCCTCTGTCGCCCCTACCGGGGCTCCGCTCAATTTTGCGCTTCACCCAGCATTCCGCCTGCGGCTCCATGCTGGGCTAGACTGAGTCGCCCCTGCGGGGCTCGTGCGGGCCCTGATCCAGTCCGTGACCTAGGTCATAAAAAGAGCCGGTGAAACGATCCTGCAAAGTCCACATCGAGTCAGCCGCGCAGCGGCGGCATTTGTGTTAGCCGCGGGCGTAAGCCCGCGGTCAGCGGTCGAAACCCCGAGCCGCGGAGCGGCGACACTGCCTACCGCAGTCGCCCCTCGCGTCGCCGCTACGAAGCTCCGCAGCTTGGCTTCATCCTTCTTTCCGGTTTCGCGCTCCACGCCGGAGACCACGTCCACGCCCCAAGGTTCGAACAGGCGGATTGCCTGGTCCACGTTTTCGGGAGTCAGACCGCCGGCGATGATCACCGGCAGAACTGCCTTGATTCTCCGGACGATTGGCAATGCATTTTCCCAGTCGAAGGGCACACCGGTCCCTCCACGATTGCCGGGGTGGCCGGAATCGAGCAAGATGGCGTCAATGGTCCCGCTCGCGTCCAAGTAAGTTTGCAAGATGCGATCGCCGCCATCGGCCAGCAGCTCGCGGGCTTGCAGGGTCTTGATGAGTTTTCGCGCGCCTAACGACTGGCGATAAATCCCCAACTGCTCTGCCGGCTCATCGCCGTGCAACTGGCAGCCGGTCAAGCTTGCGCGTTCCGCGATTCCCGCAATATTCTCCGGCGTCTCATTCACGAAGACGCCGATCTTTTCGATCTCCGCCGGAAGCGCCGCGATGATCACGGCAGCCGTTTCTGCCTCGATCCGGCGCGTGCTTGGAGCGAAGATAAAGCCTAACGCATTCGCGCCCGCAGCGATGCTGATCTGCGCGTCGCGCAGGCTGGTGGTGGCGCAGATTTTGATCCAGGTCATCGGCTGCAATCTCGAAGTGTGTGCCGCCCCTACCGGGGCTCAAATCAATTTCACGCTCTACCGCGGGCTTACGCCCGCGGCTAAAACAAATGTCGCCGCTACGCGGCTCCTATCTCAGACGCTTCTCTTACCCGGGGTTTGCACCCCGGGCTCAATTCAAAGCCGCCGCTTCGCGGCTGACTAGTACCTGGTTGCATTAATTCGCGTACAGAATTGCAAGAGCTAAAGCGCGAGTCATGAACGGGTTTGATCGAACGCGAACTTGCGCAACGAGGTACTAGGTGCCAATTCTCAATAATGCCGCTACGGGACTCCTGTTTCGGGTGTTCCTCCAACTCATGCTCTGCCGTCCCTACGGGACTCATCCGCAATTCCTACTTTACCCAGCGCTGAAGCGCTGGGCTAAGCTCTTTCGCCCGCTTTGGGGGCCCGGCTTGGCCCTGATCGAATGCGCTCGCCGCACCTAGCAACGCTCGCAACGCCTCGCCGGGACGGGCCGCGCGCATCAGCGACTCGCCGACCAGGAAGGCGTCGAAGCCCGCTTCGCGCAGGCGGGCGATGTCGTCTCCGCTCTCGATACCGCTCTCCGCTACCTTGACGATCTCGGGGGGCATTATCGCAGCTAACTCGAGCGAGGTATTCAAGTCCACCTGAAAGGTGTGCAGGTTGCGGTTGTTGACGCCGATGGTTTCGCAGCCGGCATCGAGCGCGCGCTCCAACTCTGCCGCGTCATGCACCTCGCAGAGCACATCGAGCTGCAACTCGCGCGCCCGGCGGTGGAGAGCGGTCAGCTCGGTCTGGGTGAGCGCGGCGACAATCAGCAACACCGCATCGGCCCGGTGCGCCCGAGCTTCCAGCAACTGGAACTCGTCGAGGATGAAATCCTTGCGCAAGCAGGGAATGCGGGTCGTCTCGGACGCAATCTCGAGATTCCGCAAGGAGCCCTGGAAGAATTGTTCGTCGGTCAGCACGGAGAGGGCTGTCGCTCCGGCCGCTTCCAACTCCGGGGCCAGTGCCGCAACGTCGAAGTCGGCGCGGATCAGGCCCTTGGACGGCGAAGCCTTCTTCAGCTCGGCAATCACTGCGATGCCCGAATCCCCGGCCCGCCGTAGAGCTTGGCGAAAACCCCTCGGGATGTGGCGCTCCGCCGCGACGGTCAGCGTCCGCAGGTCAGCCGAAGCGCGGCTGGCGGCGACGCGCTGGCGGGTGGCGGCTAGAATGTTGTCCAGCTTGCTGGGCATCGGTGTGACAAGAATATACCGAAACGGTTGTGCTTGACTTCATGCGCTGCGGCGGGTCTGATGCCCGAGTTTCCGGCGCTAGCGCCTAGGTGGGGTCACTCCCCTGATTCCGCGTCGCTTTGGCTGCTTGTTCCCCTTCCGCGACACCTATAATGAGGATGCTCTGGACGAAATTGTCTCCGCCGGACTGCAATCCTGCGCCGTCGCGTTGAGTTCGCGGCTGGCGCTGAGGAGTGTCCGGAAGCTCGTCTGAATGTTGCACCTCCTGCGCCGACGGAATGCCGGGAAACTCTCCGCGCACCGCCTTTCCTCGCTTTATAAGCGTGAGAGGGTGCCGTCCCTACGGGACTCCAATTCTTTTCCCACTTTACCCAGCATTCCGCCTTCGGCTCCATGCTGGGCTAAACTAAGCCGCCCCTGCGGGGCTGGTTTTCTTGGCACTTTATTCCACGGCGGCAAAACGCATGGAGTTCTCACACAGACTCTGAAGCGCTGGGCTAAGCTCTTTCGCCCCTATCGGGGCTCGTGCCTGAGCAGTTCCATCCCAGGTTGCGGCTCGACCCAAGGTCAGGGGCCGCCTCCTCAGGTTCATCTTAGTGTGTTGGTGATCGGCATCCTGTTGCTTGCTCTGGCGGGACCCAGCGGGTTCGCAAGTCCAACCGCCAATCGCAAGCAGGAAGCCCGCGAGCAGTTCGAGAAGGCCGAGCAGATGCGCGAGGCGCTGAACGGGCGTCCGGAAGCGGAGCGGACGCGGCGCGAGTACCAGCGCGTCGCCGACGCCTATCGCAAGGTGTATTACGTGGCGCCGGATTCCAGCAAGGCCGACGCCAGCGTGGTGGCCGTCGCCGAACTGCTGGCGGAGATGGGCCGCCAGTTCGAGCCCGGCGACAAAGACCTGAACTCGGCCATCCGGGAATACGAGTTCCTGCGGCGTGAGTATCCCGGCAGCAAGTATCGCTTCCAGGCGCTGTTCACCATCGGACAGATTTACGAGGAAGATCTCGGCGACGAGGCGGCCGCGCGCAAGACGTTCGAGGAATTCCTGACGCATTACCCGCGTAACGCGTTGGCCCCGGATGCCAGGAAGGCGCTGGCAGAGATCAACCGGCCCAAGCCGGTGAAGAAGGCCGTGGAAGAGGCGCGGGTCGAAGCCGCCTGCGACGTCCGGCGCAGATAGCTCGCAACCGGCAGCGCTGAAAAAGGCGGGGCTGCCGATGGTGACTGGCATTCGCCACTGGTCAACTCCGGATTACACTCGCGTCGCCATCGATGTGGACCGCGAAGTGAAGTACGAAGCGGGACGCGTTTCCGGTCCGGACCGCATCTTCTTCGACCTGCCGGACACCAAGCTGGCCTCGGTGCTGGTCGGCAAGAGCTTCGACGTGCAGGACGGCTTCCTGAAGAAGATTCGGGTGGCCCAGTATCAGCCGGGCTACACGCGCGTCGTGCTCGAGGTGGCGGATGTCTCCGACTACTCCGCCTTCCTGCTGCCGAATCCGTATCGCCTCATCATTGATATTCACGGCCGCCAGCCGCATCCGCTAACCCAGGTGGCCAAGGCGAATGCGCCGGCCGCGATGGACGAGGATGAACCTGCGCCAGCCGCCGTTGAGTCAAGCGCGAAACCCGCGCCGAAAGCCCACCACGAGCAATGCGAAGAAGAAGAGCGTTGTCGCAAGCGGCGAGGAGGCCGCCGATGCGGCGGCTCAACCTGCTGGGACCACGCCTGCGCAGAAAGCATCGTCCAAGACATCGGCTAAGAAGGTGGTTGTCAATGAGGAGGATAGCGCCGCGACCGTGGACAGCCAGAATCCGACGACCAAAGCAAAGACCAACACCGCTGTGGCAGCGAAATCGAACAGCAAGCCGAGCCAAACCACGGTCGCCCGGTCCACTAGCTCGGATGATCCCTTGCTCACCGCTGCGAGCGACGCCAATGGCCCGGAGTTGAAAGCTACGACGCTGCCCACCAGCGCGCCCACGGCGGTGGCGGTGGCTCCGCGCGCCAAAGTGAGCAAGAAAACAATGAAGACGGCCTCAGCCGACGTGCCTCCGTCGCATGAAGCTGCGCCCACCTCGGCAGGCGAGCGCAGCCTTACGCGCGCGCTGGGGCTGAAGATTGGGCGCATCGTGGTTGACGCGGGCCACGGCGGTCACGACACCGGGACGATCGGCCCCAATGGCTTGCTGGAGAAGGACCTGGTCCTGGATGTCGCGCTGCGTCTTGGCCGCCTGCTGGAAACTCGCCTGGGAGCTGACGTGATTTACACCCGCGACGACGACACCTTCATTCCGCTGGAGACCCGGACCGCCATCGCCAACGAGCACCAGGCCGACCTGTTCATCTCCATCCACGCCAACTCCAGCCCCGACCCGTCGGCCCGCGGGGTCGAGACCTACTACCTGAACTTCACGTCGAACCCGGACGCGCTGGAAGTCGCGGCGCGCGAGAACGCGGTCTCGGAGAAATCGATCTTCGAGCTCCAGGACCTGGTGAAGAAGATCACGCTGAAGGAAAAGATCGAGGAGTCGCACGAGCTGGCGACCGATGTTCAGCAGTCCCTCTACACCGGGCTGGCCACACATCACACGACGCTGCGCGACCGCGGCGTGAAGAAAGCACCGTTCGTGGTGCTGATCGGCGCGAACATGCCCAGCATCCTGGCCGAGATCTCCTTCGTCTCCAATCCGGTGGATGCGGCCAAGCTGGAAACCCCCGAGTACCGGCAAAAGATTGCCGATTCGCTCTACAAGGGGATCGCCACCTATGCCGGCGGCCTCAGCGGGGTGAAAGTGGCGTCGAAGATGAGTAAGCCGGCGGGGGAGTGAGACAGTTGTCAGTTGTCCGTCTCGAGCACAAACAAAAAGCCGATACCTCGCCCGCAGGATGTCACGAACCAATGTCTTGTGAAATCTGTGCCGGTCCTGAAGGGACTCGGAAAGTCTTTTCCAACCTTACCCCGGGCTTACGCCCGGGGCTAACACAAATGCCACCCCTGCGGGGCTGGATTCGCAGCAGGACCTGATCTGATTCTCCTACCATAGGTTCTTGACGTCAGGGCGCACACCACTCTCGGACAAGTTTCGGACCGCCTGATTACGGAGGCGCGGGACTGGCCGTCGGTACGTGCTGGCTACTAAGGAGGCTCTGAATAAGTCAGCGTCGGCGTTTCCGGGGCTAAAGCCCCTCAGTATTTCCAAGCGCTCGGACGCTGGCCTGAAGGCCAGCTCTACCCGAACATCAACTTGTTCAGAATTTCCCTAACAACTGGAAACTGAGAACTGGAAACTGAGGACTTAACTGGTTGGAAACTTTGCCCCGCTGGCAGTAGTCTAATTCTCAGGCTCCTAAGCCCAATTGCTGCATAGCTGTCCCTATGAAACGTGCCGTTATCATCGTTCTCTTCTGTCTCTCGCTGGCCGGTTTCGCCTTTGCCGCCGATACCAGCGGTTTTCTTCCGAAGTCCTTCGCCGGCTGGAACCAATCTGCCCCGGCGCAGACCGTCGCCGATGCGGCGCAAGCCGATGCCGCCTATCCTGCCGTGCTGAAAGAGTACGGATTCGTCAGCTCAGAAACTGCCACCTACACGCGCGACGACGGGCGCAAGCTGACCGTCAAAGCGGCGAAATTCAAAGACGCCACCGGCGCTTACGGTGCATTTACCTTCTATCGCCAGCCAGCGATGAAGACCGAGCGCATCGGCACCAAGTCGGCTTCGGCGAACCAGCGCATTCTGTTCTTCCGCGACAATGTCTTAGTGGACGCGAATTTCGATCGGCTCACCGAAATGTCGGCCGCCGAACTGCGCGAGCTTGCGGGACTGTTGCCTGCCGCTAAGGGTTACGCCGCGAACCTCCCGTCCATGCCGGAGTATTTGCCCAAAAACGACGCTGTGGAAAATTCGGCGAAATACATTCTCGGTCCGCAAGCGTTGCTCGCAGCCAAAGTACCACTCACGCCCGAGCAGGTTGACTTCAGTCACGATCCCGAGGTCCTGCTTCAGGATTACACGTCTCCGAGCGGTCCGCTCACGCTGATTGTGCTGCAATATCCCACGCCCCAGATTGCGGGCGAACGCCTGCGCGCCTTGCAGAGCGCGGCGCAGTCGGCCCCGAACACGCTATTGGTGAGGCGCAGCGGTCCGCTGGTGGACATCGTAACCGGCGCTGTCGGCAGCGATGAGGCGCAAAAACTTCTCACCTCGGTGAACTACGAAGCCGAGGTCACCTGGAACGAAGCGACCTCGTTGAGCAAACGCGACAACATCGGCAACTTGATTCTCGCCGTGTTCTCGCTGATTGGAATTCTTCTTCTCATCGCTCTTCTCTTCGGGCTGTTCTTCGGAGGCATTCGCATCGTGGCGCAACGCATGTTCCCCGGTCGGGTGTTCGGCCGGCCCGAGGATGTGGAGTTCATCCAGTTGCACTTGCGGGGAGAGAACAGTTCTGGTAAGTAGAAGAAAACAAATTGCTTACGTGGATTTCCACGAAACCCGGCCCTTTTCGGCCATTTTCGGTTGATTAGCTTAGCTAGCCTTAAGTTATTGATAACACAGCGATTTAAGTCCTAAAAATTGCTTGACACGCGCTTTCCCATGACCCTAAGATTTGTGCAGAAAGTTTTGACGGCCTAAGCCTCCGTTGGAACTATTCTCCCTTGAAGAGAAGGCCGCCCAGTTGCCGGGCGGCCTTTTCGTTTGCGTCAAAGCGCGCAACGCGTGATCGTTCGATCTCACCGAACAAAAAACTATTGCGATAAAGTTGCCCCTTCGCACGTGCATTCGAACGAGCGCAAGAATTTGCTATTTCATCTGTGTCACAGCGCGATAAGACCTTTTGGGACGAAACTGTCCCCAAGCGGTGCCGCGCACAGGGGCACGGTCGGCGCTACGCGCCAGGTTATGCCGCCGCGGCGTGGCGGGAGTTGTGGCAGTTACCACCGATTTGTCATTCTGAGCGGAGCGCGCTCGCACCAGCGCGCGCAGTCGAAGAACCTCTACCCTCGTCAACTATCTTTCCGGATTAGGGGTCCTTCGACTCGGACTGAAGTCCTCGCTCAGGATGACATGAAACGGCGCGGCCTGAAGATGATGACACCTTATAAGGACGCTCTGTTTCGCCAAACGTGGAATCACTCAGTGCTGCGAGTCGCTCAATCCATAGAGCTTGGCGGCGTTGTCGTGCATGACCATGTGCGCGATCGAGCTGGCTTGCTGGCGCGTGATCTCTCCGTCCAACATCATGCCGGTGAGCGCGAGGGCCAGGGCGGTCCGTCCCGCGGTTGAGGTCTGGTATCCGGTCTCTTCCCAATTGATCTGCGGTTCCAGAGGATACAAGTCGGTGCCGAACAATACCTTCTCCGGATAGAACTCCAGCATGAAGCGAAGGCTAGACGCAATGTGGCGCGGCGAGGTCATCCAGGTTTGCTCGGAGAAGTCGGCGTAAACATTTGGTTTCATCAGCAGATAAGCCACCAGGCCTTCGTAACCGCCGGCGCCGCCGTGCAGCATGACGAAGTTGGTCTTGCGCAAGGTGGGATCGTTAAACACCGACTCCAGCAGGAGAGGATTACTTCCCTCCATGGCGAAGTAGCCTCCGCAGCCACCGCCGGTGTGGAAGTGCACCGCCATCCCGATACGGCCTGCCTCGCGCGCAATATAGCGGAAAAGATAGTCCTGCAGCGTTTTGTAGTCGGCGTTGCTGGGAACGCCGCCGCGAACGTAACGCGCATAGACGCGCGCGGCGTCAGCCTCTTTGGCGGGAGCGAAATCAAGCGACCGCAGGTAGGCAGCCTCGAACTTGATGGCCACCGCCCCGTTTTTTCTCTGAAGCTCCAGCAAAGGCGTGATGACTTTCGTGGTGTATTCCCCTAGCGTTGCCGGCATAGCGGTCAGGCTGAGCTGGTTCAGATAGCGCGCAAAAACCAGTTCCTCGCGGCTGAAAAAGATCTTGCGGTCCGGCGATTGCGCCGCGAGCGCGGAGTTGTTCAGGGGAAACAGCAGCGTGTCATCGAATGCCACCCAGCGGAAGCGTGGCGGCTCCAGTCCGCGCCCCATGGCCACGCGGTTGGCCAACTCGCTCTCGATGCCAAGCTGATCGAGCACCCAGTTGGGATAATTGTCTCCCTCTTTCTGCTTCACCTGCTCTTTCGCGGCCACCAACTCCTTCACATGCTCCGGGGTGGCATCGTCGTACTTGTAGCCGAACATGGCTTTCCACGCCTTGATATACACCGGATTGTCCTCGCGGAACATCAGTCCGGCGGCGGTGGGTTCCAACGGATCGCAGGGCAGGGCGTCATAGTCGTCATCCGGCTGGCCAGCGTTGTCCAGAGCAGGCGGATGCGAGTGGTTATCGATGGCCTTGATGTGGTTGATCTCGTCCAGCAGGCCGGCGTCGGGCTTGAGCTGGTGATTGTCTTGCGCGAGCAGCGGGACGGAGAGCAGAAGCAGGGCGGCAAAGCGCAGGGGAAGTTTCATGGGACCTCGGGAGCAAGCATCGCGCCATGACGATAATGCCCTCTCAGGAGGTTTCTTGCAAAGGAGACTTCAGGGCAGGTAAACGATGTGCGTCTAGATTCCCATGGTCCAGAAGGGCGCCCCTGCCGGAGACTGCTCAAGTTGCACGGCGCGATGGTTCGCACCGCTGCTGTTCGCCTCGCGGAGGTGCTGTTTCACCACCGAAGTACGCGGACCAGATTGCTATAGTCATCCGTCCACAGCGGAAAATGTGAATCTGGTGCGCGTGAGGACTTAACCTGCCGTCAATCAGGTAGGCGTAGGAGTAGCCAAGCAGGAGGAGTACCTGAAAAAACAGAATGCAGATCGTAAAAACAGCAGGTGTGCCGCCGAACCATGGAAGAATATATCTTGCTATCACCAACTGAACTTGAACCCGGACCAGAGCCTCCACGAAATGTACATAGCGTTCGCTTCTATGTACATAGATGATATACGGCGACAAAAGGGAGTGATTCGATGACCACAGCGACCAATCGAACTCACAAGCACCCTGCAGCTAGGCCGCTTTCGCTCTGTACGAATTCGCCATTTGTTTGGCCATTTAGCGAGTCCCCAGAAACGCCAGTCCTAGCCAGGTGGCTGCGATCATCAGCACCAGTCCTGGAACCACCTGTGCTGCAAAGCGCCGCCCACCAGCTACACTGGCAAATACAACCTTGCTTATGGTGTTTGTGGTGAGTCCCGCCAGAATTGGTACCACACCTTCACGTGCCGCCATCTTGTTTGCCGCCACCAGCGACGCAACTGAAACCGCAGCCGAGTGGGTATCGGCAAACCCAGCGATGGCAGCTGCCACCAGCACGCCCCTTTCTCCAAACCACACATTAAGTGCAGCCGACAGCAAGAGCACCACCGCGATCGTGCCACCCAGACCGAGAGCGGTCTTCAGGCTGAACGCCCGCCCCGGGTGCGAGTGTTGCGACACCCGATGCCGAGCGCTCAGGAGCATCAGTAATGCGCCGTAGGCGGTGGCGACAATGCCAGCCGCAATGAGCGGAAGACGCAGTAATCGGAGGACAGGCGGGCTGATCGCCGCTAGCACCAGGGCCATCTCGATAACTGTGGCGACGTTTGAGAGTACCGCGCCGGCCACCGCTGGACGCGCCAGCGCAGGTTCATGCGCCGCCCGCTCCCCCATCGCACCGATGGTCGCGGTGCTGGAAACAAAGCCCGACGCAAAGCCGGCCACCGGCAGTCCGAAACGTGCGCCCACGAAGCGGACCGCGATATATCCTCCGGCGCTGATCGAGATCATCAGGATCACGATCTTCCAGATGGTGCGCGGATTGATCGCGCCGAACGGCCCCAGGTAGCGGTTCGGAGTCAGCGGCAAGACCACCAGGACCGCGGCCACAAAGATCAGCGCGTCGGTCACCTCTTGCTCACTGAGAACGGCGCGAACGAAGTGGTGCAGGGGTGTGCGCGCCGCCAGCAGGATGGTCACCACCACCGCGATGCCGGACGCAATCGCAATCTCAACCTGGGCCAGTCCGCCCAACAGGGCGGCCAGCAACAGAGCGGTCTCAGAAGTAAGTCCCGGGTCCTTGTCGTGGCCTCGCCAATAGGCCACAGCGCAAAAACCGGCGAGCGCCAGGGTCGTCACGGCGAGCAGCAGTTCGCCGCCCAGACGATAGCTGACGCCACCCAGCAGTGCTGCCACAGCGAAGGTGCGGATGCCCGCCGGTGAACGCCCCGGACCTGCCCCCTTCCGGCGTTCACGTTCCGCGCCCATCAAAAGGCCAATCGCCAGCGCCGTGGCCAATCGAAAGGCTGGACTCTCAGTCGTCAGCATGGGGGGATACTAGCATCTGTGCGTGCACGCGGTCTGTGATTGGAGACCGGCAGTGACTTTGAGGCGGCGCGAGCGTGGCGTGAAATTACAAATCCGTGGAGGTCCGGTTCATCCAGCTTCGTGCCTTCTCGAAGGCCTGGTGCGAGTGCGCCGCCATCTTCGGAAAGCGGTTGTGCAACTTCGCGAGCAGGCTGTGGGCCCAGACGTATTCGCTCGACAGAATCACCAGGCCGATGAGCAGAAACAATAGGCCTTGCAGGATTGGCAGAAACAGGCCGGCAAGTCCCAGGAGGATGAATCCCCAGCCGGTCAGCAGTACCAACCACCGCTTGCGCTTCTGATTCAATTCGTCCCTTCCGAAGTTTGGCGCTGAGGTCCGGGCCGTCCGTGAACAACCGCTGAATCCAAGGTGATCAAGGTCGCCCGTGCCCCACCATATGATCCGCCAAGCTTGCGCCCTGGTGCGCCGCGAGGATCAGCAACACTGAGCAGACAACGTAAACGAGGCCGAAAGCAACGGAAGTCACGGACATCGCCTTCGGTTGCATTCTGGCGCCAAATGCCCGCCAGACGAACAGCGCAGTCGCAAACAGCAATGCGGCCGCCACAAAAGTACTCGCCGCGAGAATGACCAAATTGCATTTCACCACACGCTAAGTTGCTTTACGCATCGGCGCAGAAAGGGTGGTGCGGGGCGGTTGAGTTGGTCCGCCCCGTTTTCCTTGGAGGCGTTCGTAATCGCGTGCCGTTTAGCACGGAGGAAAACGGCGCACTACTGCAGTCCCAGGACGTACAGGACAAACGACCCTCCGGGGCTGGGGTAGAATTTGAGTTCGGTGATCGGTCCCCAGTTCGGGAAGACCAGTTGCAGCTTTTGCGCTTGGGCCTGAAGGTTGTATTTCTGCGAACCCACCAGGTTGCCGTTGTTATAGGCTTTCACGACGACGGACTGAGTACCGTCGCTGATCCATCCTTCTGAGACCACGGCGTAAACGGGTTGGAATTGGGTAAGAGCCGTCGGACCAATTCCAGCCGCTATGGAGGCTGAACAAATGTTCTTGGCCGTCTTCCCGCCATGTTTGCTGTAGCACAACGGACCACCGCCGAAGGCGACCATGGCGTCAGGACCGGCGGTGAACCCATCTCCTACCTCAAGGTTCCCGTTGGTGTAGTCCCACATTAGTGGAGTGACGTAGTCGATCCCGGTCCAGTTGAGACCGTAGTAATTTTCTGGAATTGCGGTCGGTATGGCCGTCAGGGGAAGCTCGGTAAAGCGGATCATGGTTTGAGCGCCGGCGGTCATCGCCAGGGCCAGAAGAACGATTGCGAACAAAGCTACTTTTTTCATTGAAAGTTTCCTTTCCTCTTTGGTTGAAACTTGGGGTCTGGGAAATTGCGTTCAGAGCAGATCGACACCATCAATTGGGATCAATCGCAAAGGTATGGAAAACCTTGCCATTCAGAGTTGACCCAAGCTAGATCATCTGACCTGCTCCAATTTCGCGGTCAACCTGTGCATCGAGCCACTCTCGTCCCCGCACCTGGAGCGCCAAACTCCCACCCTAACGCGCGTGGCTCACAAAGTGATGCACTTAGGGTGGAAAGGGGAGAACGGGTAATTGCGGCGAGGTACAAGTTTTTGAACAACTCCGTAAATCTGTCAAAAAGTTCGAACGCGGAGATCGCAAGCCGGAACTACAGAAGGCGGGCATGAGTCCCGTGACGCGCGGGAAAAGCGCCAATTTGGCGCGCAGCTAGCCGTGCCCGATTGGGGCAGACACGGTGGAAGGCGATTTGCAATGACTTCAGGCTAGGAGCACTCAGGTAGCAATCAAGCGCGACGCAGCCGTTACTGTGAGCACTTGGCAATTGCGTGTTCGCTGTCAGTGGTCGGCAGATCGACAACGGGGTCTAATTTCTCACGGGAAGAACGCGGCGTACGAAGCCGGCAGTCCGATAAATCCGTTTAAGGGGGCACATGCAGGTTGAGATTCGTGGAAAGGGTCTTCGCGTCACCAATGTTCTGAGCACATACATCCAGCGCCGGCTCGTCTTTGCACTGGGGCGCTTCGGTCGACGGGTAGAGAGAGTGTTGGTGCGGGTCGAAGATACAAACGGCCCGAAGGGCGGGATCGACAAACAGTGCCGTGTTGCCGTCGTGGTGCCTCACTCCAGAACCGCCGTGATAGAAGCCAGAGGCTCGAACATTCGCGTGACCATCAATCGTGCCGTTGCCAAGGCGAGCAGGTATATCGCAGACCGGCTGAAACAGCCCCATTCGACCAACCTGTCGGCCCGCCAGAGCCGGGCTTCGGAGAATCGCATAACTCCTTACTGTTGAGGTCCCCCCATGACGCCGCCCAACTCGCTTAATGCTTGTCCTCTTGAGCTGAAAGTAGCGGATGAAGCGGCATGGTCTCAACTGGTCTGTCACCTGAAATCAGCGCATGCCGAGGAACGTTCTATTGCTTTGGAAGAAGCCGCCGATCTGCTTGGATCTGCTATCGCCAGAGGCGAGCTGGACGGCGAGTCGGCGAGAAGGTGGATGATCGCCTTATTCACTGCGGTTGCTGCCATTGGAGATGGGATCCCCCGGGTTTCCGCTTCACCCTTCGCCTGCGATTGTTGAGAGGAGTAATCGATGCTTTCCAAGTGTGCGAACCCTCAGTGTTCCGCCCAATTTCGTACCCTGAGAAAGGGGCGGCTGGTCGTACTCCATTTGCGCCAGCCGGTACTAAAAGGGATCTTTGCCGAAGCCGAAGCAGACGTCAAAGATTTCGAACCTTTTTGGTTGTGCGAGGAGTGTTGTGAACGCTTCACGCTCCTGGTGAAGCCGGGCAGAGAGTGTGTTTGCATCCCGAAGCAGTCGATCACGGACGAGTGCACTCGGAGCGAGACACTGACCCTCGGCGCGGAAGTCTGACCGGCGGGGTGCTCCCGGTGTCAAGAGAAGCGCTACCTCAAGTAGCTGTGCTTGCCTGTTCAGGTGACCTCCGTCACAGCCGACAAGGTCACCGAAGCGCTATTGTGACATTGAGCTCTGACCCGTCACGAGTTGACCGGTTGATGGAGGAATTCCAGAAACCGACGGTCTCAGAGTGATCAGCATTTCATGTCCCTACAAGAAGCGATCCCTGTCAAAATGCCGATCTCGACTTCCCGCGAGACATACATAGCGATAGTGACCGCGGTTGCGATCGCTTCACACCTGATTCTTAGATATCTGACTCATCTGCCCCGCCTGGCCTACTTGGTTCCTCTGTTCGTCGCTCTGGCGGTGGGCGGAATTCCAATTCTCGTGACGCTAGGCAAGAAACTCTGGGTACGGGAGTTCGGTTCGGACTTGCTGGCCGGAATCTCCATTTTGGCCTCCGTTCTGATGGGACAGTACCTCGTAGGAGCGATTATCGTTCTGATGCTTTCGGGCGGAGCGGCCTTGGAACAGTTTGCAACAC
The DNA here is from genome assembly GCA_963798005.1 of uncultured Acidobacteriaceae bacterium. GTDB lineage: Bacteria > Acidobacteriota > Terriglobia > Terriglobales > Acidobacteriaceae > Bog-257. The sequence continues at coordinate 62,242 of CAWCRZ010000001.1, forward strand.
GCAGGGCGTCTTCCGTTCTGGACGCATTGGCCAAGCGCATGCCGCAGATTGCGCACCGCAAACGTGGAACATCGGTCGAGGACGTAAACCTGGACCAGGTTCACATAGGCGATGAACTCATTGTGTTACCCCACGAAATCTGTCCGGTTGATGCACTGGTGGTGGAGGGACATGGGGTGATGGACGAGTCTTATCTGACGGGCGAGCCGTTTGAGATCTCGAAGACCCCGGGCTCGAGGGTCCTCTCCGGAGCGATCAATGGAGACATGGCGTTGACCATCGAAGCTGAGAAGCTGGCGGTGGATTCGCGTTACGCCAAGATCATGCAGGTGATGGAGCAGACGCAGGAGAAGCGCCCGCAACTCCGTCGCATTGGAGACCGCTTGGGGGCATGGTACACACCGCTGGCCGTGGGTCTGGCTGGACTGACGTGGCTGGTGACCGGGGACTCTATGCGTTTTCTGGCCGTGGTTGTCATCGCCACCCCATGTCCTCTCATTCTGGCGATTCCGGTTGCCGTCATCGGAGCGATCTCCCTCTCCGCCAAGCACGGCATCATCATCAAGAACCCTGCGGCCTTGGAGCAGATTACAACTTGTCGCACACTGATCTTCGACAAGACTGGGACGTTGACTTACGGCAAGCCGCAAATGACAGAGGTGTTGTGCGGCCCTGGTTTCACGCAAGATGAGGTCTTGCAGGCAGCGGCCAGTCTTGAGCAATTCTCCAAGCACCCGCTAGCTGGGGCGGTGGTGCAGGCAGCGCGCGACGCCAAGCTGGCTGTAGTGGAGGTCAGCCAGATGCAGGAAAAACCCGGAGAAGGTCTGCTTGGCATGGTAGCTGGCCGAAGAGTCCGTATCACCGGGCGCGGCAAAGTCGAGTCCAAGTTGCTGCCATCACTGCCCCCGCTGGCTTCAGGATTGGAGTGCGTCGTATTGGTAGACGACGAATATGCCGGAGCATTTCGTTTCCACGATGCGCCTCGTCACGACACCAAGCCGTTCGTCCACCATTTGAACCCAAGTCATCAGGTCAACCGAGTTCTGCTGGTCTCCGGAGACCGGGAGTCGGAGGTGCGCTATCTGGCGCAGGAAGTCGGCATCACCGAGGTACATGCAGGCCAGACCCCGGAGCAGAAGGTCGCAATCGTGGAGGCAGAGACCAAGCGGGCGCGCACCCTGTTTATCGGCGACGGAATTAATGATGCCCCGGCACTCATGACGGCGACGGTAGGGGTAGCCTTCGGCCCCAACAGTGACATTACCTCCGAAGCCGCCGACGTCGTGATCCTAACCACCTCGCTGGGCAAGGTGGATGAGCTGATTCATGTCAGCCACCGGATGCGCTCAATTGCGCTACAGAGCGCCGTGGGAGGAATGATAGCCAGCGTTGTCGGCATGATCGCAGCTGCGCTTGGGTACCTGCCGCCACTTGAGGGAGCAATCTTGCAGGAGATGATTGACTTGGCAGCAGTGGTGAACGCCGTTAGAGTAGCGCTCCCCACCAGGGACTTGGTCGACTTTTGAAGTCGGCTTCTTATGATCGAGCCTGCAGGGTTACTGGCCCACGTACTGCGCTCGCAAGCGGCCTTGATAAGAAGGTCACGGCGGTGGCGACGACACAGCAAAATGCATTGTCAGACTTTGCGCTGAATCTGGGCACGATCCAAGCCTTGATCATCGCGATTACAAGCATCGCTCGCAGCGCTGGTCAGGTGGTGAAGGACGGCTACAATGGCTACGAGCCCCTTCGCTGCATCCTGGCGAATCGCGAAAGAACGGCAACGTTCGCTAAACATGCTCCCGGGTAAGCTGGTCGGTTGGTAATTTGGAATGGATACAGATCTAGAACGAGGCCCGCGACCAATGATGCAGACGTTGGGATCGTTCAAGCGTCAGCAGTCAACGTTGGCCATCCTCAATCTGGCTGCACTCGCGACATTACTCCTGATTCACACATTCTTCGCAAACCACTTCGGCCTGCCAACACCAACGCTGGTCATCATGTTGGCTGTTGCCTTTCTGTTGCGTGTAGCTGAGCTGATCTGGGTGCAGGCACGGACATCACTGCCGTCGCATTACGGTCTGTTGGCCCTGACATCAAGCTCCATTGTTCTCAACTTTGTGCTCGCGTTCACCGCTGCGCTACTGACCAATCGTCCAGATGCGCAGTACTTCGTCCTCTTGGCGATGCCAATCATCGAAGCCGCCTTCACATTCTCACTGTTCAGCACAGTTGGGGTCATCATCGTCGCTGGAGCGCTCAACTTTTTGTGGATCGTGTTGTATGTGGGGCGGCATGGCCAAATACAGCCGAGCGAATACTTCGAAGCAGGCACTACCTCGTTAATCTATGGCTTTGTCGGTGTTCTGGTGTGGATGCTGGTGAATGATTTGCGGGCTAATCAGGTCGAGCTGGCGCAAAATATGTCCGAGCTTGAACAAACGCGGGAGCGTTTGCTGGTTGAAGAAAAGCTGGCTGCCGTAGGGAGGCTGTCGAGCGCAATCGCGCATGAGATCCGGAATCCAGTAGCGATGATCTCCAGCTCACTGGCAACCGCCACGCGGGGAGCACTTGATCCAGGGCAACGCGAAATGATGTTTGACATTGCAGCCCAAGAGGCCACGCGCCTGGAGCAACTGACGAACGACTTCCTTGCTTATGCTCGACCCCGTCCTCCGACGAAGTCCGTCAACCATGTTGCGGACCTGCTGGCCTATGTTGCCGGCCTGTCGCGCGCGCACGCGGATTCTAGGAGCGTTAGTTTGACCGTCAACGCCCCAGAGGAGTTGCTGTGCGATTGTGATCCCGTGGGACTTCAGCAATTACTGTTGAACTTGGTGATGAATGCAATCGACGCCTCCCCGCCAGTTGCGACAGTCACTCTGACCGGAAGGGAAGTCACGGATCGGGTCCTGATCGAGGTCGAGAACCGGGGAAACGGTATCGCTCCCGATCAGCTGGGACGAATCTTCGAGCCATTCTTCACAACTAAGCCGCGGGGAACGGGTCTGGGATTGGCCATCGCTCGCACCATCGCCCGCAGCCAAGGAGGAGACCTCACCCTGACAGAGAATGGTCCTGAGCGCGTCAGGTTTTCCGTCAGTCTGCCCGCCACGACTGACGTATCAGTCGAGTTGGTAAAAGGTTAAGTATGGCGAGAATACTGGTTGTAGACGACGAACCACACATGCGGAGGATTCTTGCGACGAACCTGCAGCAGGACGGGCATGCTGTGTTCGAGGCGGGCGGGGTTGAAGAGGCCAGAAAGAAGATTACCAGTGGTGAATATGACGCCGTAATAACCGATCAGAAGATGCCCGACGGGACCGGCCTGGATGTTCTGCGGCTAGCACAGCAGGACGACCCGACTGTTTCAGTTGTTTTCCTCACGGCGGTGGGAAGTATTGAGCTCGCGGTAGAGAGCATGCGCGGAGGAGCATTCGACTTTCTCACGAAGCCTTTTCTGCCCGAGGTGTTACGTGCGGCGGCGCACCGCGCGACGGACCACACCCAACTCTTGCGGGAGAACATCCGGCTCAGGAATGCATTCGATCGGCTGGAGGGATCGGCGGAGATTGTGGGGCGAAGCGCGGGAATCCAAAACGTTCGGGAACAAATTGCCCGTGTAGCCACCACGAACGCGACGGTGTTGATAACAGGTGAAACCGGCACGGGCAAGGAGTTGGTCGCCCGCGCGCTCCACAAGAGCAGCTCGCGGGCGGCAAAACCGTTTATCGCCGTCAACTGCGCGGCGCTTTCAGAATCCCTCCTGGAGAGTGAGCTTTTCGGGCACGAGCGGGGAGCGTTTACGGGAGCCGACCGAACCCGTGAAGGACTGTTCGAGGCGGCGCACCAGGGTACTCTGTTGCTCGATGAGATCGCCGAATTGTCCACAGCGGCGCAAGCCAAATTGCTCCGCGTGCTTACCGATAGTGAGGTTACCCGGGTCGGCTCCACCCGGCCGAGAAGCGTGGACGTCCGCGTACTAGCAGCAACTCACCGCGATCTCGAAGCCCGCGTGCGCGAGAACCTGTTTCGCGAAGATCTCTATTATCGGCTAGCTGTATTCCCTATCGCGATACCGCCTTTGCGTCAGCGACGCGAGGATATTCCGGAGCTGGCGGAGGTATTGCTACAGCGCGCGGCCGCCGAGTTGAAGCTTCCTCGCCACAGATTGAGCGACGATGCTCTTCGGATGTTAAGAGAATACGACTTCCCA
>CAWCRZ010000002.1:0-14056 GCA_963798005.1 uncultured Acidobacteriaceae bacterium
AGCCGGGTAATGACCAGCAAACCAAAGACGGCGGATTATCAGAGACGGGACCGGGTTTATTCGACCCGGCAGTAGCAATAGAGAAATTGTTGGGTTGTGCCAAACGGTGTTTGGTGTAGCTCCTTGGAGCTGCCTAACAAGCGGAATTGCACTCCAAACTCGCTGTGCAATGACTCAGCGTCGTAGCGGACAACATCCAGACCACTGCACTTCGTCGGGCCCTCCGGGCCGAAGGTACTGACGATGACGTGGCCTCCGTGCCTGACGGCGCGGGCGACCTGGCGGACGTAGGCGACGCGGTCGCTTGCCGCGGTAAGAAAATGAAAGACAGCGCGGTCGTGCCAGACATCGTAGGCAGAAGGCTCCAGTTCGAACTTAGTGATATCGGCTACCAGCCAATGGACACCCTTCGAAGCCTCGCCTAATCGTTTCCGGTTCCCATCGATCGCAATTTGCGAAATGTCGAGGACAGTGACGTTCTCGTATCTGCGGGCGAGCAGGTCGTCAACCAGGGTGGATTCACCGCCGCCAACATCGATGATGGATGCAGAGCGTCCGGAAGCCGCTTGTTCGATAAGCGCGAGCGAGGCCTCCAGGTGCCGGCGGTACCAGCTAACTGCGTCCGGGGCCTTCTCTGTGTAGATCTTTTCCCAATGAGCGTGTGCATCCATGGCGATCACCGCCCCTGTATTAACATGAGTTAATGATAAGCCAATCATGGCTGTACGATGCAAGTGAAGACAGAAACCTTACTCGACAAGTTCACTGAGATGGTGATCGAGCAGTCGAAGCGGATGAGCGACAAGGAATTCGCTCGCGCCGTTGAAGGCTCCCGCAAGATTATTAATTGAGTCCGCGCTTCTCGCGGATGATATTCGGCTGGAATACCTGGCTTTGGCTGACGGCTGAGTGCTGACTGCTGACAGCCCGCTGTGTCGTCCATCACATCGCCCCAGCCCGCGTTTCATTACAATATCTGCATGGACTCTTTCATCATTGCAGGCAGGCAGTTTCGTTCGCGCCTCATCGTAGGCACGGGCAAGTACAAATCCGGGCAGGAGACGGCGCGCGCCATCGCAGCCAGCGGCGCGGAGATGGTCACGGTTGCGGTGCGCCGCGTCAACCTCGATCGCCGCAAAGAATCGCTGCTCGACTTCATCGATCCCCAACAATATTTTCTGCTGCCCAACACCGCGGGCTGCTACACCGCCGATGACGCTATCCGCACCGCGCGCCTGGGGCGCGAAGTCGGCCTCTCGGATTGGGTGAAGGTCGAAGTCATCGGCGACCAGGCAACGCTGTTTCCCGACGTGCAGGCCACGATCGAAGCCACGCGCGTACTGGTCAAGGAAGGCTTCACCGTGCTGCCGTACACCACCGACGACATCGTCGTTGCCAAGCGACTGATTGACGCCGGCGCCAGCGCGGTAATGCCGCTGGGTGCGCCCATCGGCAGCGGCATGGGGATACAGAACCAGGCCAATCTCCGCATTCTGCGCGAGATGATCACCGACGTTCCGCTGATTGTGGACGCCGGCGTCGGCACCGCGTCGGATGCGACCATCGCGATGGAGATGGGTGTTGATGGCGTACTAATGAATACCGGCATCGCCGGAGCGCAGGACCCGGTGCTGATGGCCGAAGCCATGAAGAACGCCGTGCTCGCTGGACGTCAGGCGTATCTCGCCGGGCGCATGACCAAGAAGCTCTATGCGACGGCCAGCTCGCCGCTGGAAGGCGTGGTGCGGTGAAACTAGTTGTCAGTTACCAGTAGTCAGTTGCCAGTATTGATGACGATTAAATGTGAAAGGGCGGCTATCGACCGCCCTTGGTACTTGTTTTAATCTGCGACGCGCAACTTAGTGCTGCATATCGTTCATGGCGCCGCCGGTGCCGCTCTTCTGAGACAGCATGGTCACTTTGTCCACATGGATCATGCCATCTTTGTCCATGGTGCCCATCACCTGCACGTGATGGCCTTCATGTCCCTTGACGGCGTCGGGGTTATCAATGCCGACGACCTGCTGGTCCTTGTCACTGACCAGCACCGGCTTGGCGCCGGCGTCAATGCATTTCTTGGCACACGCAGCGTGATCGGCGTTAGCGCCCTTGGCGCCGCATTTGGAATCGCTGATCCAGCCATCCCAACTCATGTCCTTCGCGGCCGCCAGCATGGTCATACTGATGAGATACAGCCCGATTACCAACAGCACTCGCTTGATCATCGTCGAACCTCCTTTGGAACGGCCGCCACGCAGGTGGCCGCGTTTAATCGAAGAAACTATGGGACGAACCGCGAAACCCGGGCAGCCGACCGCGGCCGCTCTAGTTCAGGAGCGCCAATCCCCCGAGGCACGCTCCCTGATGCTGATCCGTCCCACCTAATGTACGGGCAGCAGGAGCCTTCGGATTGGGCCGCGCACAAGTTTATTCCAAAATGGGAATTTAGGCGAACAGATTATTGCGCAATGACCTGGGGGGCGTCCTGTCGCCAGAAGAGAAGGAATTTTATCGATGCGGAAAGGCGTTACTGTGGCGTGGTGTTTTGCGCGAACTGTCGGGCTTCAGGCTTGGGCGCTTGCTCGTAGAGAACGTGTTCTCCTGGTTTTACCAGGCCCAGGCGCTCGCGCGCTTCCTTCTCAATGGTGCTGGGATCTTCCCTTTGCAGGAGATCGACGTGATGCTGTAGTTGCTCATGCACCGTCGTGTCCACGGCGATATCGCGCTGTAGCCTTTCGACTTCCGCGCGTTTGGCTTCCCAAACTTTCATGCCGTTGGCGCCGAACACCACTTTATAACCAATAAAAACCGCGAGCAGGCCAATGCAGAGCGTTGCCAACACGCGGCGCATGGCGAACAACCAACCCCCGGCGATACGAATAGAAAACATAGTTAAAGCTGTACTCGAAGACGGAGAACTCACGTCTACGAAATCGGCAGCATTTGATCCCCGACTTCCAGTGGACTTCTCTTCGCTTCCCCCGTCAAGCGAAGGGCTGGCGAAAGGGGGTAGAGGGGAATCAAGTTTGACATAGGGGGCAGTGGATAGCGGATAGTGGTTAGGGGATAGAAATGGGGGCCCGCTCTGACGGAGCGCTGCCGGGTTCGCAATGCTCGCTGTTTCAGACCCGCTTTTAGCTGTTCGCTATCCACTATCCACTAACCACTATCCACGTTCCACCCGGAGGGCGAAAATGGCGAACGCGCGTGTTGTGCTGACCACAATCGGATCCAAGGAACTGGCGGAGAAGCTTGCTCAGCAACTGGTGGAGCGCCGCCTTGCCGCCTGCGTCAACGTTGTTGGCCCCATCCGCTCGGTGTACCGCTGGAAGGAGCGGATTGAAAGCGAAGAGGAGTTTCTTCTGCTGATCAAGACCACGGCCGAGCGCGCGGCGCAGTTACAGGCGGCCTTTGAAGAGCTGCATCCTTACGAGCTACCCGAGCGCGTGGAATTGGCGATCGAAGGCGGAAGCGAGCCCTACCTGGCGTGGCTGGCGGCCGGAGTGTAGCAACTCCGCAATTGCAAGTAAGACTCGCTTTGCCATGTGCTAGCCAAATGGCGTACTCTTTATAGCCAAGAGGCCATCATGACGTCACACAACATTGCCGAGGTGTTGGGCGGGAAAAAGGTCCTGGGCCGCACGGTCAAAAGTTCGTCGGACCTGGCCCAGTTGGTCCGCGAGGGACTGCCAGCAGGTTCGGTGACAGCGCTGGCGGAAAAGCTCGACCTCCGCAACGCCGCGCTCTCCCGGAAGCTTGGCATTCCGCAGCGGACGCTGACCCGCCGCCTGAGCGCGCACTCGCGCCTGAGCGCTGCCGAGTCGGACCGCACGGTGCGCCTGGCGAGGGTCTACACGACTGCGGTGGAGATGATCGGCAACGAAGAGAAGGCGGTGGAGTGGCTGCGTACACCGAACCGCGCACTGGGCGGCGAGCGACCGCTCGACCAACTCGACACCGATCTCGGCGCCCGGGAAGTGGAAGATGTCCTGGGACGCATCGCCTACGGCGTCTATAGCTGATGCGGCTCTGGCGAATCTGCCGCGCACGCTATGCGGCCGAAGCGTACTCGGGCGAAGGCGCCCGGCTGTTTGGCGGACGCTGGAACAGCAAGGGCCTGCCTGCGATCTACAGCTCGACTTCGCTGGCGCTTGCCGTTGTCGAGACCTTCGTGAACCTCGAACCAAAACTCCTGCCCGACGATCTCGTTTCTATTCAGGCAGAACTGCCTGACATCGTCGCCACCGAACGCCTGGAAGCGAAGGCGCTACCGGCCCATTGGTACAAGGCGCGAGGCGAAACGCTCCGCCATTTCGGGGATGAGTGGATTCGCGCTCAGAAGACAGTCGCGCTGTATGTGCCGTCGGCGGCGATTCGGGGCGATTGGAATGTCCTGTTGAATCCGGCGCACGCAGACTTCCGCAAGCTCAAAGCGCAGAAGCCCCAGCCTTTCGAGTTCGATTTGCGGATGTTCCGTTAGGGTAGAGCGTCCTACGCGCTCACCGTCTTCGCTACGGCCTGTTCCCGATACCAGGCGACAGTGCGATTCAAGCCTTCTTCAAAATCGATCGCCGGCTTGTAGCCCAGGTGTTTCTCGGCCAAAGCGATATCGGCCAGCGCATGTTTGACGTCGCCCATGCGGTCCTCAGCATGGGTGACCGGACCTTCAAATCCCGTGAGTTTCCTCATCACCGTGACCGCATGGTTGAGCGAAATGCGGGTGCCGGTGGCGATATTGAAGAAGCGGCCCGCAACTTCATCCGCCGGCGCAGTGGCGGCGAGAAGATTGGCGGAGACTGCGTTGTCGATGTAGGTGAAGTCGCGCGACTGTTCGCCATCGCCAAAGATGGTGCAGCTCTCGCTCTGCAACATGCGTGTGATGAACTTCGCCAGCACTGCCGAGTACTGCGAATCCCACAATTGCCGCGGACCGAAGATGTTGAAGTAGCGCAGGCTGACTGTTGGTAAACCATACACGCGGTAGAAGGTCCGCACATACAGTTCGGCCGCGAGTTTGGAAACGGAATAAGGCGAAATTGGAGCCGGAGGCATGTCTTCGCGCTTGGGAAGAGTGGGCGTATCTCCGTACACCGAAGAGGAGCTGGCATACACCAGTCGCTGCACCTTGGCATCGCGCGCCGCCACCAGAATGTTCAGCGTGCCTTCGACGTTGACGCGATTGCTGCGCGCCGGGTCCGCGATGGAGCGCGGAACCGAACCCAGGGCCGCCTGGTGCAGCACGTAATCCACACCCTCCATGGCCGATCGCACGGCCTCGAGGTCGAGGATGTCGGCTTCCCGAAAGTCGAACTGCGATTGCAGTCCGGCAAGGTTTTCAGGTTTGCCGGTGGCGAAGTTGTCGAGGCCGCGGACCTGCTCGCCTCTCGCCAGTAAAGCTCGCACCAGGTTGGAGCCGATGAAACCGGCCGCTCCGGTCACCAAGTAAAGCGCCATGTTTTCGAGAATAGCACGCAGCACGGTGTGTGGAAGGCTGCCCCGCCAGAGGACGATAGGCGTCGGCTCATCCGCATCTGTCTGGTATAGCAGCGGAAAACGTTTCCTGGTTCCCCGCACCGGCAAACTTACCAGGTGACAACTGCCCCGCTTGTGGACTAAAAGAGATAGAATCCCTGCAATCAAAAATATCAGTTGCACGACCTTACGAGTGGACCGCCAGGAGAATGTTGATGCGAACCAGACCTGAGCTTGAAGGCTTTGGGCTCGACCCAAAGGTTGCCGGCGCAAGGAAACAGTCGGCAATGACGCCCCGCATATGTGATCGAAACGCGGTCATCTTGGGCCTGTTGGCCATGGCCGTGCTGCTCACCGCTTGCGAGAAAAAAGAGGAAAAGCCCAAGGCTGGTCCGCCCGAGGTCCTGGTCGCCGCGGTCGCGCAGGAGGACGTGCCTGTCTTCCAGGAATGGGTGGCGCAACTCAACGGCCCGGTAAATGCTGAGATCACGCCTAAGGTGCAGGGCTACCTCCTTAGGCAGGACTACCAGAACGGCTTTTTCGTGAAGAAGGGTCAGCTTTTGTTTGAGCTCGACCCTCGGCAGTACCAAGCGGCGCTGGATGAGGCCAAAGCGCAAGTGGCGGTGGCACAGGCGAAGCTTGCCGAGGCGACCACGAACGTTGACCGTGACACCCCCTTGGCTGCGCAGAACGCTATTCCGCAAAAGCAGCTCGACACCGATCTTTCCACCCAGGCTGCATACAAGGCGGAAGTTCTCGCCCGCCAGGCCAATCTGCAGAATGCCGAGTTGAACCTGGCCTGGACCAAAGTTTATTCACCCGTCGATGGCATAGCGGGTGTATCGAATTCGCAGATCGGCGACCTGGTTGGCACCGCTACCAAGATGGCGACAGTCTCCCAGGTGAATCCCATCTGGGCGTACTTCAACGTCAGCGAGAGTCTGTTTCTTAGCTTTGCGTCCCAGGTGACCGGGATTATTACCGGCAAGGTCAGCCGCAAATCCCTTAATGAGCACGCCGGTCGAGTTTCATCCAGGCAAACGACGAGCTTTATCCGCATAAGGGCGTGATCATCTACGTCAATCGCCAGGTCGGCACCCAGACCGGCACCATCCAGATGGCCGCCGAGTTTCCCAACCCCGACGCCATGCTTCGTCCCGGCGGCTTTGGCCGGGTGCGCTTTCAGACTGGCGATAACAAGAATGCGCTGCTGGTGCCCCAGGCGGCTGTCATCGAAGTGCAGTCGGATTACCAGCTCATCGTGCTCACCCCTGACAACAAGGCGATGTTTCGCCCGGTCAAGATGGGAGAGCGGGTCGGGCCCAACTGGATCGTGACCGAGGGCCTGAAGCCGGGAGATAGGATCGTGGTCGAGGGCATCCTCAAGGTGCAGCAGTTCGCGGCTGCGGCGCCCGAGTTGGCCAGGGAAGGTATCCCGGTTGTTGCCAAGCCCTATGTGCCCCCGGCGGCCGCAGCGGCAGGGAGCAACTGACCATGTCGAAATTCTTCATTAACCGGCCTATTGTCGCCATCGTCATCGCGATTCTGATGGTGCTGGTCGGCGTGGTCGCCGTGCTCAGCCTGCCGACAGCACAGTTCCCAAATATTGCCGACCCGATGATTCAGGTGAAGGCCACTTACCCCGGTGCCGACGCGCAGACCATCGCCGAGTCGGTGGCGACCCCCATCGAGCAGCAGATGTCGGGCGTGAGCGGCATGAACTACATGTACTCGCTGAGCGCCAGCTCCGGCGGCGGCATGTCGCTCTACGTTGATTTCCAACTCGGCACCAACATCAATACCGATCAGATTCTGGCCCAGATGCGGCAGGGGCAGGCCAACTCGCAACTGCCCAGCCAGGTGACCCAGCAAGGCGTGATCGTGCAGCCGGGTACTACGGCTCCGTTCATGCTGCTCGATCTCTATTCTCCTAACGGCGCTTACAACAATATCTTCCTGGCCAACTACGCCACCATCAACTTGCAATACGCCCTGACCCGTCTACCCGGCGTCGGGCAGGTGCAGATATTCGGCGCCGGCCCCTATGCCATGCGCATCTGGGTCAATCCGGACCGGCTGGCCAGTCTAAGCGTGACCGTGCCGGATATCATCAATGCTGTGCAGGCCCAGAACCGGGTCAATCCGGCGGGCCAGGTTGGTGGCGAGCCGGTTCCATCAGGGCAACAGTTCACCTACAACGTGCGCGCTCCGGGGCGCCTGCCCATGGCCGCGGACTTCGAGCAGATCGTCGTCCGCGCGCAGCCCGATGGCTCCATCCTGCGCTTGAAAGATGTCGCACGCGTGGATTTGGGATCGCAATACTATTCCTACAACGCGAGGTTGGGAACCGCGGGTGAGAATAAGCCCTCTCAGCCTGCGGCCCTCATTGCCCTTTACCTCACGCCTGGCAGCAACGCGCTGCAAAGCCGTGACGCCGTCCTCAAAATGATGCAGGAAGCCAAAGGGCGGTTCCCGCAGGGGCTGGACTTCATTACGGCGCTCGACACCACCCTGGCGGTCAGCGAAGGCATTCACGAAATCTACAAGACCCTGATTGAAGCTCTGATCCTGGTCATCCTCGTGGTCTACATCTTCCTGCAGGGTTTCCGGGCCACGCTGATCCCCCTCCTCGCGGTGCCGGTTTCGCTGATTGGTACGTTCGTCGTCTTTCCCATGCTGGGCTTCTCCATCAACACTCTGTCGCTGTTTGGACTGGTGCTGGCCATCGGCCTGGTGGTGGATGACGCCATCGTCGTGGTGGAGGCGGTCGAACATCATATTGAGGGAGGCATGACGCCGCATGACGCCACCGTCAAGGCGATGGAGGAGGTTTCCGGGCCGGTCATCGCCATCGCGCTGATCCTGGCCGCGGTCTTTATTCCGACGGCGTTTGTTCCCGGCATTACCGGGCAGCTCTACCAGCAGTTCGCCGTGACCATCGCGATTTCCGTGCTCTTCTCCGCCTTTAACGCGCTGACTCTCAGCCCGGCGCTTTCCGCCATGCTGCTGCGCCCCAGAAAAGAGGCCTGGGGACCGCTGGGCGCTTTCTTTCGCTGGTTCAATCGAGTGTTCGGCAAGGCCACCGACGGCTACGTGAGCGCTTGTCATCACTTGATCCGCAAGGCTGGCTTTGCTTTCCTGCTGTTGGGCGTGCTGGTGTTGGCCGCCGGTTTCTTCGGCAAGAAGATTCCCGGCAGCTTTCTACCCGACGAAGACCAGGGCTACGTCTATGCTGGCTTACAACTCCCCGACGCTGCGTCGCTACAGCGCTCCTCAGAGGCCGCCCGCCAGATCGAAAAAATCATTCTGGACACGCCCGGCGTTGAATATGTCAGCTCGGTCATGGGCTATAGCATGTTGAGCGGCGTCAACGCCACCTACAGTTCCTTCTTCTTTATCTCATTCAAGGAATGGAGCGAGCGCAAGACTCCCGAGACCAGCTACCAGGGCATCAAGGCCCACCTGCAGAAGGCTTTGTCCCAAGTCTCGTCGGGAATTGCTTTCTCCTTCCCGCCACCCGCGATTCCGGGTGTAGGAACTTCCGGCGGCGCCACCTTCATTTTGGAAGACCGGTCCGGGAGCGGCATCGATTTTCTGGCCAAGAACACGCAAGTCTTTATGGCCGAGGCCCGCAAGCGACCGGAGTTGACCGGCGTGATGACGACCGCACTGTTCGGGGTCCCGCAGGTCGGAGTCAACGTTGACAACGCCAAGGCGATGACCCAGCAGATCCCGTTGAGCAACCTCTACGACACCATTCAGACCTTCATGGGCGGCTCGTTGATCAACTATTTCAACCGCTTCGGCCTGCAGTGGCAGGTGTACGTGCAAGCCGACGGTGACTTTCGTACCCAGGCCTCGAATCTCGGTAAGTTTTACGTCCGCAATGCTACGGGTGACATGGTTCCGCTCAGCACCCTGACCAGCACCTACGCGCGCAGCGGCGCTGAGTTCGTCATGCGCTACAACCTCTTCAACTGCACTCAGATCAACGCCTCGGCGGCGCCCGGCTACAGCTCTGCTCAAGCCATGGCCGCGCTGGAGGAAGTCTTCCACAAGACCATGCCTCCCCAGATGGGTTTCGACTACAGCGGCATGTCGTACCAGGAGCAGAAGGCGGCGCAAGGCGTCTCCCCGGCCACTATCTTTGGCCTGGCATTCTTTGTCGTCTTCCTCATCATGGCGGCGCAATACGAGAGCTGGACGCTGCCTTTCAGTGTGCTGCTGGGCGTGCCTATCGCGGTGTTTGGGGCCTTCATCACTCTCTACTTTCGCCGGCAAGGCAATCTGGATCTCTCCAATGACGTGTACGCGCAAATCGGGCTGGTCATGCTCATCGGATTGTCGGCGAAGAACGCCATCCTGATCGTCGAGTTTGCCAAGATGGAATACGACAAGGGTGAAACCCTCATTGACGCCGCTCTCAAGGGGGCCCGATTGCGACTGCGCCCCATCCTGATGACAGCTTTTGCGTTCATTCTGGGGTGTGTCCCGCTGTGGACGGCGACCGGTGCGGGCGCTATCTCGAGGCAGGTACTGGGCACGGTTGTCATCGGCGGCATGCTGGCTTCCACGCTGCTGGCCGTCTTCTTTGTTCCCGTCAGCTTCGACGTTGTGGAGCGTTTTGGGAATTGGATCGGCGGCAAGAAACACGAGCCACAAAAAGCAGAAACTGGACCGGTCCCGGAGGGAGCAGGCGATGACTAACATGAAAACACTCACTGCCGCGGTCCTGCTGCTCGCTGTTTGCGCCTGCAAAGTCGGCCCTAACTACAAGCGTCCCGCGTTGACGGTGCCTGACCAGTATCGCGGGGTCGCTCCGGATGCGACCACGCAACAGGCGGGCGCCGGCGAGCAGTTCGGCGAGATGAAGTGGTGGACCGTCTTCCAGGACGAGACCCTTCAGGCGCTCATCAAGGAAGCACTGGCCAACAACTACGACATGAAGATTGCGGCCACTCGCATCCTGCAGGCCAGCGCCAACCTCGGCATCACGCGTGCCGATCAATTCCCTCAGGTGAACGGCGGCTTCGGCATCACCAACGAGCACAACTACCAGTTTTATGGGAAGAAAACACCCACTTTCGATATTGCGCAAATCTCGCTGTCCTACATCGTGGACTTCTGGGGACAGTACCGGCGTGCCACCGAGGCCGCGCGCGCCGCGCTTCTGGCCAGCGAGTACGGACAGGCCGTGGTCCAGGTCACGCTCATTTCGTCGGTGGCCAGCAATTATTTCCTGCTGCGCCAATACGACGCCCAGCTCGTGTACTCAAAGGACACAGTCAAGGCCGACCATGAAATCCTGAAGCTTAACGAGATCAAGTTCCATGGCGGCGAATCCGCCATCACCGATGTGTATCAGGCGCAGACGCTGGTGCAACAGGCGGAAGCGGAGGTCATCAGCCTGGAGCAGGGGATCGCACAAACCGAGAACAATATCAGTATCCTGCTGGGCAAGAACCCCACTGACGTCCCGCGCGGCCGTAGTCTGGTGGAGCAGCCACACCTGCCGGAAGTGCCGCCCGGCCTGCCTTCGGCGCTGCTGCAACGCCGGGCCGACGTTCGCCGCTCGGAGGAAAACCTAGTCTCCGCCAACGCCAATGTCGGCGTCGCCAAGGCTGCCTTCTTTCCACAGATCTCCTTGACTGGCATTTTTGGAGCGCAGAGCACCGCCATCACCAGTTTCCTGCAGGGACCCGCAACCTTCTGGTCGCTTGGAGGGCAGGCCCTCCAACCCATCTTCCAGGGAGGCAGGATCAGGAGTGGCTACCGGTTGGCCTGGGCGCAACGCGACGAAGCCGAGTTGATCTACAAGCAGACCGTGTTGCAGGCTTTTGGCGACGTCTCTAACAGCCTGGTGGGCTACCACCAATCGCGGCAGTACCGCATGAAGATTGAAGAACAAACCCACACCTACAAGCAGATGGCAGACCTGGCGAACGTTCGCTTCCGGGGCGGCGTCACCAGCTTTCTCGAGGTGCAGTATTACGAACAGCAGTACTTCACTTCGGCGCTGTCCCTGGAACAGGCCTGGTACAGCGAGCTGCAGAACTACGTGCAACTCTACCAGGCTCTGGGCGGAGGCTGGGAACAGCAGTAACAGTTGCCAGTACCCAGTAGTCAGTAGCCAGCGAAAGTCAGTTGCCACGGTTATGAACAAGTCATATCGAGATCTCGTGGTCTGGCAGAAGGCTATGGATTTGGTGGTTGCGGTTTACCAGGCCAGCGCCTCCTTTCCAAAGGAGGAACTCTACGGACTTACTTCTCAGGTGTGCCGAGCGGCTGTCTTTGTCCGCAGCAACATTGCGGAGGGTCAAGGCCGTCACGGTGCGGCGGAGTTCCGCCACTTCCTCCGCCAGGCCGGCGGTTCGTTGATGGAGCTGGAGGCCCAACTGATGATCGCTGAAAGGTTGCGCTACGTCAGCACAGAATCGACGAATCAGATTCTGGCGCGGTCAGCGGAAGTGGGAAAGGTTCTGAACGGTCTCATAAACTCGCTTAAGTGAACTGACTACTGGCAACTGACTACTGACTACTGACTACTGGCTAAGCCTTCCAATTTTTCCTGATCGTTGCCGACCATCAGCGTGACGCGCTCATCTCCTGGAGTGGGGAAATTGACCAGAGCCGCGCGAGCGGCGGCACAGGGTTTCACCCGCACACTCAGGGCCGAGTACCAGTTTCTTTGCATTTGCGGTTGGTCTCTTTGCAGATATTTTAGGGATAAATCTTGCCAGTAGTTTCCACGCCTGTGCTTCGGCGCGCTTACTTCCACAAGACGAGGTCCAGCGGATTGCATCGCCTTGCTAAACTGTCACACGCACCCGTGACGCTGTTCACTGACAACGGCCAGCAAATCGGTACACTCGCCAACAGAGGTTTAGTGTCTCTACCCTCCGCAGAGGGCAAAATAGTCTGGGAAGGGCCGGGGGATCTTTGACAAGTCGGTGGATCGTAGACAGTGGGTAGAATCCCATCCGGCGATTACTTATTGACAAGATTATTCACTTCACAATATTGCCGAAGGGGTGTTAAATGGTTAAGCCGCCCCCGAAGCCGCCCCGATTTATACCGAAAACTGAGCGACTTCCAGAGAGGAAGCGCATGACGATTGCAATCGGCATTCTGGCGAGCGACGGAGTTGTGATTGCTGCGGATCGGGAAGAGGGGGATAGCTACCTAAAGAACGACACAGGGAAGGTGTATCAAGCATTTAAGGGCACCCTCCCCCTCGGTGCGATAGCTGTAACTGGAGCAGGCAGCGGCCCATATCTTGACGAGGTATCGCAGCTCATTTCGGATGGATTTTGCGCGGACATGGTTGGAACGGAAGAGACCGTGCAGGCGGGGATTAAAGAGACCAACCGCAAGTATTACAAAGAAGCTGTACTCCCATTCCCTCGTGAAGACCGTCCAGACTATGACTTGCTGATCGGCTGTTATGGCGAACAGTTGGGACGGCGGCTCTGGAAAACACAGGGGCTTGCGGTTAATCCGGTAAAGGACTATGACGCAGTGGGGGCTGGTTGCACGGTAGCCAATGGTCTGCTCGGCAGGCTTTGGGACATGGTGCCCGTGCGATACGCCGTTAAACTTGCCGCCTACGTCGTCTATCGAGTGAAAACTTCGGTCAAGGATTGTGGTCTTGGAACGGACATCGTAATTGTGCGGCGTAGCTTATTTGAAGGCGTTTCATCTGGGGTTGTGAGGGAGTGGGAAAATATCTTTCGTTCCTACGCTGCTCTGGAACGCAATGCCTTTTACTACTGCATCGGACTGGAGACTGAGCAAACGCGGCTATATCGGACGCAACTGGGAAGGGACTCTCTCTACCAAGACCTCGATAACTTTCGCAAGGCTTTTACGCGACTAGATGGGCCGAAAACTGATAGCGACGAACCGAAGTCTAAGCAGTCAGACTCTCAAAAGTCAGCGGGTCAGCAGTAACCATATGGCGCAGCGTGTCAACGAACAGATCGGGACGGTTCCGACGATTGAACCGGAACTCCATCTCCGCAAGGTAGGCCGGAAGATGCTTCGCGCTGATCTTGTGCCAACTTCCCATGATGCCACGCTTCAACAGCGAGAACGCAGATTCGACCGTGTTCGTGTGAATGTCAGTTCCGAACCGGACGTACTCTTTGGCGCTATGGTTCACGGTCTCATGCTTGCCCCTGAGTTCGCCCATTGCTTTCGGGTAGGCTCGCAGATCGTCGGTGACGATCACGTCAACGTCCGTGCTGATGTTCTCCTGAATGTACTTCGCCAGCGTGCCGCTCTTGGCATCAGCGGCATGGAAGAATCGCACATCACCGCTGCGCTGGCGAATACCGATGACGCACTTCCTTGTGGTCTCTGCGGCCCATCCACTGCCGTCCGCGCTTTTCTTGCCGCCCACATAGGTTTCGTCCATTTCGACAGTACCGTCCAACATCGGGCGGTCTGCCTCAGCCATAGCAGCACGAATGCGATGAAACAGATACCATGCGGTCTTGTAGGAGCCTTTGTGCTGGCCCCACAAAGTACGCTTGAGTTGCATTGCGCTCATGCCCTTGCGCGCTTCTACGAGCAGCACAACGGC
>CAWCRZ010000003.1:0-48007 GCA_963798005.1 uncultured Acidobacteriaceae bacterium
CATCGCCAGCCGTCGCGTTCCAGTATCTGCCGATGCAGGTCTGGATAGCTCGTCAATCGAGTCGGAGTCCCGGGCTTTTACGGCTGACCTTCTTGATGAGGCCTTCCGGTTGACCTCCGCCAGAAAGGCCTCCTGCTCGGGGGCTAGGCAGGAACTTGTAGTGGCGAGGAATGGAGTGCAACAGGATCTTCGGGATTGTTGCCGTCCAGACTGGCCCCAGCGAGAAATCCGCACAGATCATCTCCGGGCAGTACCCGAGACTTGTCCGACCCAGCATCAGGGCCGCGGTCTCGATCGCCTGTCCGAGCCGAGCATCAAGGCTGCTGTCTGTATTGCTTGCTAGATGATCGGGACCTGGCTCTTGTAGACCTTGAAATAGATCAACGCCGAGGGAGCGGGATCGGCTGAAGGTCCTACAGATCTGGCGTGGCTGCGCACGATTTTCGTTAGACACAATGAGTCAACTTGACAAGAATGGGTTTTCTGAGCCAGAATAAAGAAAGGTAGATAATGTTACAGAAGGATAGAAACCCAACGAGCCTCAATGTCAAAGATCCGGAGGCCCACCGTCTCGCTCAGGCCATTGCCAAGGTCACCGGCGAGACCATGACTGGTGCCGTCAAGGAAGCTCTGCGGGAACGGTACGAACGCCTCCAAGCACGCCGTAGCAAGGCCTCGGTTGAAGAACTTCTCGCCATCGCCCAGCGCGCCTCCACCCAGGTCAAACGTCCTTATCTCGATCACGCCGAATTTCTTTATGACGAACGCGGCCTCCCCAAATGATCCTGGACACCTCTGCGCTGGCCGCCATTTTCTTTGGGGAGCCTGAAGCCGCCCTCTACACCCGGCTCATCCACGACGCCGACCGCTGCTTGATGAGCGCCGCAAGCTTCCTTGAACTCTCCATCGTCATCGAAGGCCAGATTGGGCCAGACGCAGGCCGTCAGTGTGATGTTTTTTTCCGCAGAGCCGATATCATTATCGAACCCTTCACTGTCGAGCAGGCGCATCTCGCGCGCCAGGCCTTCCTTGATTTCGGGAAAGGCCGCCACCCGGCCGGGCTCAATTTCGGCGACTGCTTCGCCTATGCGCTCGCCAAGATTACCGGCGAGCCTCTCCTCTTCAAGGGGCAGGATTTCAAAAAGACCGACATCCTATCCGCTCTATAGCGAAAAATTGGATGAGAAACTGAGAAACAGCACCGCGGGAACTCCTTTCAGCGATGCAAAGACCAATTTATCGCCCATTTGGTAGCCTTGTAAGCGCCGGAGCAAATATCTCTCAGATTTGCGAGATGCTGCTGCACGAGGGCGTCGAGGTTTACAAAAAGGAAGGGTTCAAGTTCATGCAGCGCTTGGTCGCCAAACAAAAGCTGAGGACGAAGTAAACGATCCTCCCCACTACGCTTCCCGAATCTGGGCTTATCTGCTTACGTGCAGCCGAGGGCGAAGCCCAGTGCCGCACATATCTCCCTTAAGCGCTCAGAGCTCAGCGTCGCTACCCGGCGCCCTAGATGGGCCTTGGAGACCGTGACGACGTTGTGGAGATTGATGGCGCAGGTATCTTTCATTCCGTCCCTCTCCGTCAGGAGGACTTCGGAGGGTACACCGCGGATTGTAGAAGTGATGGGCGCCACGGTGACAGCGGACAAATAGCCGATGGCGCTGTCCCTCGTGAGCACGACAACAGGCCGTTGTTTGTCGGGGCGAGGGAACCGGTACAAGCGGACTTCTCCGCGCCCTATCGCTCCGGCCACGATGCCACCCGTTCCCACGCCGCAGCGTCGCCCGCGTCGTCGGGACGCCTTCGGTAACCCCGTCTGTCGCGAGCTTCGATCTCGCGCACACGAAGGTGTTTTAAGTGTTCGCGGAGGGCCTCCCGAATCAGAGAGGAACGGTTTACCCGCGCCCGTTTGGCTGCTCCATTCGCCGCTCGAAGCAACTCCGAATCCAAGACTACCTGAATGGTTTCCACATTGTGGAGGATAGTCCACAATTTAACCAACAGTCAACCGGCCGCCAAACGGTACTATTTGCCGCTCTCAGCTTCCTTCAGGATTCCCGATCATGGCGGCGGGAGTAATAATTCTGGTGGAGTTGTGCTGTTTCAGGGAGAGGAGTTCTTTGTCGCCGGTTACTAAGGAACTCGGCTTGGCTGGCTTCAGCCAGCGCGAGCAGATAACTGTCCTTGGGTTCGGCGCGACGGGGTCTGAGGGTGGTGCCGGCAAAAAAAAGAGAAGTCCCGAAGGCCCGCGGCGAGCAGCTCAGCCGCGCTGGCGCGAAGCTTCGCCCGGAAAAACGGCCGGGCGGCGACATCGCGGTGGTCCGCTATGAGCGCGTCACAGGCGACGAGCGTGACCGTCTTGCGTTCCCAAGCGTCGAGAAGCTTTGGCTGGCGCGCCCAGAGGAGACAGGAGCGCGGAGAGCAGGATGTTGGTGTCGAGGATGAGGCGCATCACGACCGTTTGGCGCGCTCGGTAGTGTTTCGCGCGGACGTGTTCGACGGACTCGTCAATCATCTTCTGGAGCTCGTCCGGGAAACGTCGGCGAAAGCTTTGCGGGCTTCGCGTACTGTCTGATGGAAGATGCGCCAGCGGACAGCCTCCTCGATGAATTTCGAGAGGTCTCCCTTCATGCCCTCGGAACCCAGAAAGGTTCGCAAGGCATGATCGGCCTCCCTGGACCAGGTAATGGTCAAACGGGTGGTTTCTGGTTCTCGACCTGGTATTTCTCGTCATATAAGCATATACCCATCTATTAGTATAGATGTTTGGCGGAGACTTATGTATATCGGGTGCCGCCATGGAATTACGATTCGATCCCATCTCCTCAACCGAGCAGATTCCGATGCGGTATGCCTTGCGCAGAGCGCGATTGACGGCTCGGGTCTCAGCTATTCGCATTTCGGCCCCGCGGACCATTAGAGAAACGTTGGAGGGGTCAGCATCGCCGTAGCCCACAAAACCGGCGGAATCTTTGGACGGATACACCGTCGCCTTCAGGACTAAACGATTGGCTGCAGAATCACACGGCGAATCTACGGCCTCCACGTGGATACCGCGGCATCGCTTGCGACGCGCCAGCCGAACGAGTCCGGTGTGGGTTGGCGGTTCGCTTCCAGCTTTTTCGGCGAGATTGACGGCAACCGAGATCGTGTCTGCCCCGAAGGTGTACGGCTTCGACACTGGATTTGTGTGTTACTACCGCGGCTGGCAGGAACTGCGTTCCGAGGACTTGGGGGTTTTGTGGGAGCATTTCGTACTGAATGAGATCATGGCAAACCTCCAAACCAGCGACGTGCATTATTGGCGCGATAAGCGTGGACATGAAGTGGATTTTGTGCTTACGCCACGCCGGGGAACGACCTTGGCCATAGAGTATAAGTTGTGGCTCGCGCGGCGTACCAGGGTTTCCTCTCTCTCTCTTTGGAAAGACGCCGATCCCGATATTTCCCTCCTGCAGCAAGCGAAAGCAAAGTATGCCACGTTACAGTAATTCGTGCGCTCAAAGCTTGATGCTGGCTCACTCACAATCCATCGTGCGTTACGTCACTGAAAACATCTGGCGAATAGTGCTAAGAGTAATAAGTGGGGAGGTATTTCATGCCCCATCAAGAGAATACCCCCGCTGTTTCCGCCGCGTTGCCGTCGCCTGTATTCTCGGAGTGCGACGCACGCATCGATGCCCTGCCGTACCCGCTAACTCTTTCCGGGGCATCGGCCCTTCTCAATGAGTTGCCGGATCGGCGGCTGTTCCTCAAGACCCTTGCCTTTCCATGTGCGGCGGCCTGTGCCGCGGCGCTTGCGCGGAATTGCTTTGCCATTTCCGCGCCGCCTTGGGCTTCATCCGAAGAAGACGATTCCCGCTTCAGGGTCGAGGCGAGGTTCTACGAGAAACTGCCCAGCAAGATGGTCCGCTGCAAACTGTGCCCGCGCGAGTGCGTCGTCGAGGACCGTAGCCGCGGCTATTGCCGGGTTCGTGAGAACCGGAGCGGGACCTATTACACGCTGGTTCACTCGCGGGTTGTCGCCGCCCACATCGATCCCATCGAGAAGAAGCCCTTCTTTCATTTTCTTCCGGGAAAGGAGGCGTTTTCCGTCGCCACCGCGGGCTGCAACGTGAACTGCAAGTTCTGCCAGAACTGGGAGATTTCGCAGGCCAGAGCCGGAAGACTTGCCGGCAAGATACCTGCCACCGAAGGACCTGGCTACCTTGGCTAAAGACAACCAGTGTGCTGCCGTAGCCTTCACCTACGGCGAGCCCACAATTTTCAACGAGTACGTGACCGACTCTGCTGAAGCGGTACGCGCTTCCGGTCTGAAGACGGTCGTGGTAACGAATGGCTTCATCCAGCAGGCGCCCCTAAAGCGCACCTGCCAGCGTGTGGATGCCATCAAGATTGACCTTAAAGCTTACTCCCAAGATTATTACCGCGATGTCGTGCGCGGTCAGCTTCAGCCGATCCTGGATAGCTTAATCACGGTTCGCAAACAAGGAAAGTGGCTGGAGATCGTATATCTGACGGTGCCGACACTGAATGACCGCGATGCTGAAATCCGCGACATGTCGCGTTGGATCAAGGCCGAGTTGGGAGCCGACGTTCCCATACATTTCACGCGCTTCATGCCGCTCTATCTTCTGAAGAACCTGCCACCGACTCCGGTGCCGACGCTGGAGCGCCTCAAGGCGGTGGCCGATGCAGAAGGCCTGCAATATGTGTATGTCGGGAATGTGCCGGGACATCCTGCGGAGAACACATATTGTCCCAAATGCCGCACGCTTGTCATTGAACGCGCGGGTTTCACCATCACGCAGATGAACCTGCACAAAGGCAAGTGCCCGAAGTGCCAGCATCCGATCCCGGGCGTGTGGAGTTGATGATGCGACAGAACGAGCATATTCATCGCGCTGATTGTGGCGCTCCTGTTAGCAGCCGGCGTAGCTGGAACCTCGCAAGAAAAAGTGCGGCAGGCGGGTGTCGCAGGGGCCTTCTATCCGGCCAATCCCGACGAACTGAGCAAGATGGTGGATGGATTTCTGGCTAAAGCGCAGGTTCCGTCCATCAGTGAACCGATCATCGCGTTGATTGCTCCCCACGCCGGATATCCGTACTCCGGAGGCGTCGCCGGCCACAGCTACGCATTGCTCAAGAATCGCAAGTTTCACCGCGTAGTGATCATCGCACCCTCGCACTACGAGGCGTTCGGCTTCTCCGCCGTTTACGACGGCGACGCATACGTCACTCCCCTGGGGAGAGTCCCAGTGGACAAAGCCTTTGCGGCGGCGCTGGCTAAGCAAAGCGCTTCCATCAAGCTGTCGAGCCGTGGGCACGAGCGTTCGGGAGAGCAAGCTGAACACTCTCTGGAAGTCCAGCTACCCTTCTTGCAGCGGACGATTGGGCAATTCCAACTGGTTCCCGATCATCATGGGTGATCAGAGCTACGAGGCAAGTCGCGCCCTTGGCGTTGCGCTGGCTAAGTTGATCCACGACTCCGACACGCTCATTGTCGCCAGTTCCGATCTCTCGCACTACCATCCGTATGACGAGGCATCAACCATCGATCACAACACGCTGCACGCAATCGAGGCGTGGGACTATTTCAACCTTTCGCGGAACCTGCAGGCGCGGGTATGGGAGGCCTGCGGTGGCGGCCCGATTGTCGCCGCCATGATCGCGGCCGAACGCCTGGGTGCGAACCGTGCCGAGTTGCTGAAGTACGCCAACTCGGGCGATGTGACCGGCGATCGCTCGCGCGTGGTGGGCTACAGTGCTTTTGCGCTGTACAAGGCCGCGCCCACAAACTCCGCCGCTCCGCCTTTCACCCTGACGCCCAAAGAGAAGCAGGAACTTCTGAGCGTTGCGCGGAAGTCGGTGGAAACCGCAGTACGTGAGCGCAAGGCCTACAAGCCGCCGGCCGGGTCGCCGGCACTTCAACAGGACCGCGGCGCCTTCGTGACCATTACGAAGAATGGAGAGCTCCGCGGGTGCATCGGATACGTCTCCCCCATGCAGCCATTGATCGAAACGGTTCGCGACGTGGCTGCGCTGGCGGCGTCGCAAGATCCGCGCTTCCCTCCGGTTACGACAGCGGAACTGGGAGAGTTGCAATACGAGGTCTCGGTGCTGTCTCCATTCCGGCGCGTGCTGGATGTTCGGGAGATACGTGTCGGCCAGCACGGGCTTCTCATGAAGAAGGGAGATCATGAGGGCGTACTGCTTCCGCAGGTACCGGTCGAGGAGGGATGGGACCGCAAGACCTTTCTGGAAGGGACAGCGAGGAAGGCCGGTCTGTCTCCTTCTGCGTGGAAGGATGATGATACCGACATCTTCCTGTTTTCCGCGCTGGTGTTTAACGAAGGCAAGCCTGCTGAGAGCATTACACCGGAAGTATCTTCTCCCGTGAAGCGGCCATGAAGGCCAGCAGGGCTGTCGCTAAATTCAGTACCACAATCAGCGTGGCCGCTTTCAGGAATCCGAAAACCGGCACGAGATAAGCGCTCAATATCACTGCACCGACACACGCTCCCAGCAGATCGGCCGCATACAGAGATCCGGTGTTCTGCGGGGATGCATCTTTCCGCCCGGCGAAGAAAAGGTTGCTAGCCAAGGGGAATTGGTAGCCGCCTAGCGTCCCGCAGAGCAACGCAACTACTGGGAAAAGAACGTCACCGATAAGGAAGAGCCCGGCCTGGCTTTTGGTTCGCGCGCACATCAGAAAGAAGCCGTACAGCAAAAGCGGCGAAAGGGCTGCGATAACCTGGACTATGGCCAGGACTCGCAGCGTAACGCAATTGACCCTGTCTCGGCGGCCAATGCTTCGTAATCCCAGCCAACTGCCGAGCGCCATGCCCATCATCACCGCCGCGACCAGCAATGCCAGTTGCTGATAGACGTAACCGTAGATCGCCTGGAAACCCAGGAGCAGCAGGACCTCCAAAGCCATCAGCGTGAACCCCATCGTGCCGACGCAACCCGCCACGCACGCAAGTTGAAATTCCTTTGCCCTGAACAGCGTCACACCAAGTACTGCGATCACTAATAGCGCAGTGAGGCCCGATAAAATCCAGCGAAACTTAATGCGTGCCATGCTAGCGAACACTTCACGATAGCTGCCATTGAACTGGGTGCTCCAAAGAGCGATGTCGAAGTAGTAAGCGACCGGCGCAAAATCACGATTGATGGGGGTTTCCGGACGGGGCCGAATCTGTTCCGCCATATCGAGCATGCGATCGGGGGCCATGCGGAAGGGCAGGTAATACTCGCGCACATAGCTGGTCTCCAAGTGGCGGGACTTCAGCCTTTGCAGGAGAGCATCGGCACTAACCGTCAGAGTGCCCGCTTGCGTGGCAGCAAAGAAGTGCGCAGTGTCACCGGGAATTGTTGTGACCTCGGGAAATACCTCCTGCAAGCTCCGGTTAATGCACCGCAGGAAACTCCCCAGCGTCGGCGTGATGTAGTTCTCCGAAGCTCGAAGCTGGAAAGAGAGAATGCCGCCCGGATTCAACCTCGCGGCGGCTTCGCGAAAGAACTCCACCGTGAAGAATCGGTTCAACTGCGCGGTCTGTGGCTCAGGCAGGTTGAGAATGATAACGTCAAAAGTCTCCGGTGTGCTCTTCAGAAATAAACGGCCATCGGCAGTGTGAAGACGCATACGTGGTTCGTGCTGTAGCGCGGCCATTTCACCAGCGAAGTAACTCTGGCCAAGCTCAAAGATCTTGGGATCCAGTTCGATAACATCGATCCGCTCGATCAGAGGATGCTTCAGGGCTTCGACGGCGCTCCCATTCAGTGCCCCACCGATCAACAACACGCTTCTCGGGGCAGGGTGCTGCAGGAGCGCGTAATGAACGGATTCTTCCGCGGTCTGAGGGTCAGGCACAGTGAATAGCGTTATACCGTTCTCGAGAAGCGTGCGGCTGCTGTCGGTTTCCACTACCGCTAGATTTCCGTAAGCCGAATTTTGGCTGGTCAGGAGATGAAATCCCTGCCAGAGCCGCCTGAGTGAAAGCGGTCTCCATCCAAGGCGCGCCGAACGGAAACAGTCCTGCGAGGAAAACAGCGAATATTGACGCGCACGCAACCTTGCGCCAGAGAGGTTCGCGAAAGATCAAGCGTGGCGGCCGCCAGCAGATTCAACAACCCGAGGCAAAATGCAATTTGAAAGGACGTGTAGTGACGGACCAACATGAGGCTGGCGATCAGGCCACCGATGCCTGATCCGAATGCTTCCAGAAGATAAACGAATCCCGTAGCACTCGCCGGCATCGCCCCGGTTTCCTGACATACCAGGCGGCTGCCCGCGGAAAACATTCCTCCCGAGAACAGGCAGAACGGGCATAGGATCACAAGTGCGGTAAGGAACATTGGCCCCGGCCCCAGGATTTCGCCGGGAACAGTAAGAAAGATCCCTTTGCTACTTCGGACTGCCAGAATAGTCAAAGGCAACGCCAACGCGAGGAGTGTCTGCAAGCCGGCCATGGTCTTGCGCGAGTCATCGAACCATGCGCTCTTCCGGCCGAAGAGGCTACTACCGATACCTGTCCAGAGCAACCAGTTGGCCAGCAAGAGTCCCAGCGAGATCTCGTTGCCATAGAAGACCACCAGCAGCTCCCGCATGAGCAGAATCTGGGCAACGGTTGCGGTGAATCCGATCAGCAACAGCAACGGCCGGAGCCGCCACATGCTCTGCATTGACGGCTGACTTTGCTGGGACAGAATCACCATAGGACTACCAAACCCAACGGAGCGGCCTTAGCTTCCGACTGCTGCGCCGCCGCGCATCGCAGTGACAAGGAGCAACTGTCGGATTGTTACTCCATGTGATAGGAGCAGGTCGCTCAAACCGGCGTCTGCCGAGAGACATTGTTACCCGCGCAACGACCACTTGTCAGTGACGTCGCGCACTGGGACGTTATAGCCGAGAACACCAAACGACAGGCTTTCGCGCCTGAGAGACGGCCTCTGCCTTGTCAAGTGTAAGGTTGCACCCCTGAAACCCTTTTCTCATTCAGCTTTTCCGCATTCTGGATTCCTCGGAATGAAACTTCTCAACATCAACCATCGCGTGGCTGTTCTTTCCGACGGAACCGGCACACTGGCAATCAAGAACGACGCGGGAGTCGGTGGTGGTTGGCCTGAGTCTTTAGCTGCGAACTATAGCTGCTTATAATAAAGCGCCGATTCTGGCGGCAGCTTCTCGATCAGGCATGGCGGGAGCGCTCTGTGATTTGGCTGGTGCGGCTTACGGCTCGTGGGTAAGACTTGCAAAGAATGGCGGCCAGCCGGAACAATTCCTGGATGTCCTTCGCCAGCAACAAACGAGCCAATTACCCGCATGCCAGACCCACGACGTACTCCATGCTGGCCCAAATGCTCACAGGTATCCTTCAGCGTATTGCCCCTTCATTGCCACGAGCTGTTCATGAGTTCCTGATTCGACAATGCGGCCTCCTGACATCACGTGAATCTGATCCGCCAACCGGGCAGTCGTAAAACGGTGCGTAATCATGATGACAGTACGTCCGCCCGCGAGGGGGCGGAAACGACCCAGCCAGTCCGCTTCTGCCCACGGATCCATCGCGCTGGTCGGTTCGTCGAGAATGAGTATGGGGGCCTGGCGCAAGAAAGCTCGCGCCAACGCGATCCGCTGCCATTCCCCCACGCTCAGCTCGGCGCCATCTGCAAACCAGCGTCCCAGCAACTGATCGTAGCCGGCGGGAAGGGAATTGATAATCTCGTCGGCGCCCGCGTCGGCAGCGGCTTTGGCCACAGCATCGAGCGCAGCGCTTCTAATATCTCCCAGCGCGATGTTCTCTCTCGCGGTGGCGTTGTAACGGACTGGCTGTTGAAACAGGACGGTGATGGAGCGGCGGACGTCGTCGAGAGAGAACTGTCGCAAGTTCGTTCCGTCGAGTTCGATCGTGCCGGCATCAGGATCGTAGAAGCGGCAGAGCAGCTTCAACAGGGTGCTCTTGCCCGCGCCATTCGGTCCGACAATGGCAGCGATCGAGCCCGCGGGGACGGTGAGATCGAAGCCCTCGAGAGCAAACCGCTGCGTTCCGGGATAGCGGAACGAGACAGCTTGAAAGCGGACCGCAATTCCAGTCCGCCGCGGAATGGGATGAGGAGAAGGAGGATCGGCAACTTCAGGCGGGATGACGGTTGGGCTGGCGGGGATAGGCGCCCTTCGACTCCGCTCGAAATGACAATCGGCGTTTCGGTTGCGCCCCCGCGACTGGCTGACTGCAACCGATTTTCGGTCATGCGAGCCCAGCGTCCTTGACTGCAACTTCCTCATTTACAATGTGTTTTCTGCTTGCAGGTTCTACGGCGCTCAGGAGATGCTTTTGCCGCCTTCGCTGGGCGCCTAGCACCGCATGGCGGCGCGGATATCGAAAGCATAGGGCAGTCCATCCGCCACCCCGGCTTTCAGGCGAGGAACCTGCACTTTAGATTTGAGTCTTATGCGTGCACCGTACTTCCGGATGAGCGTCCTAACGGCTTTGAGCTGTCTGCTTCTGCTTGTGCCGGCAGTCGAGGGACAAAGCACGGCGCTGGTAACTCTCGATCAGGCGATCGATCTGGCGCTGGCTCACAATCACTCGCTGAAAGCGACGCGCACTCTTATTCTTCAGAACCAAGCGCAAGAGATCACCGCAAACCTGCGCCCCAACCCGACCTTTAACTTTGATTCCCAATTCTTGCCCGTTTTTTCGCCGTCTGATTTCACATCCAACAATCTGAGCGAAGTCCAGCAGTTCGACGTCGGAATTGGATACCTGTTTGAGCGTGGTCACAAACGACAGCGCCGCTTGCAAGCTGCCCGCGATCAGACAGGCGTCACACGCGCCCAAATCTCGGATGCTGAACGCACGCTGACATTCAACGTGGCCCAGCAGTTCGTCGCCGTCTTATTGGCGGAATCAACCCTGCGGTTTGCGCTGCTGGACCTGAAGAGCTTTCAGGAGACGGTTGATATTGCCCAGGCGCAGTACAAATCGGGCTACATCAGCGAAGGCGATTACCTCAAGATCAAGCTGCAACTGCTGCAGTTTCAAACCGACGTCTCCTCCGCCCGCCTGGCAAGGGTCCAGGCCCTTGTAGGGTTGCGTGAATTGCTTGGCTATGACGCCGTTCCTGCCGATTACGACGTGGTTGGCGATCTATCGTATCAGCCGGTTCAGACGAAGTTGGAGGAATTGCAGACCAGGGCGCTCCAGGAGCGCCCCGACTATCGCGCTGCCGAGTTGGGGGTAACCGCCGCGCAGAGCCAAATCCTGTTGGCTAAGGCGAACGCCAAACAGGACGTGGATGCTTCCGCTTATTACACGCACACTGCGGACCAGAACAGTGCATCGTTCTTTGTGAACTTCGGCTTGCCCGTCTTCAACCGCAACCAGGGTGAAATCGCACGCACCGGCTATGCGCTTACGCAGGCCCAGGAGATGCAGGCGTCGGCGAGCGACACCG
Organism: uncultured Acidobacteriaceae bacterium; assembly: GCA_963798005.1. Lineage (GTDB taxonomy): Bacteria > Acidobacteriota > Terriglobia > Terriglobales > Acidobacteriaceae > Bog-257. The sequence continues at coordinate 11,470 of CAWCRZ010000003.1, forward strand.
TGCTGTCCGATGTTAGCGATGCCTATGAGGCGCTCCACAGTAACGACGAAGTGGTACAACTTTATACTTCTGGGTACTTGAAGCAGGCACAGGACTCACGGGACATCAGTGAGTATGCTTATAAGCGTGGGGCAACGAGCCTATTGGACTTTCTCGATGCTGAACGCAGTAACCGGGCGATTCAACTGGCCTATCGCCAGGCTTTGTCCTCTTATATGACAGCCCTCGAGCAGCTAAAAGAAGCAGTGGGAACGAGGAACCTTCCGTGAAGATGTCCAAGGATGGCTGGGAACCCCTTGCCGCGCTAACGGTCTTGTCCGCCATCATGCTGGGGTTAACCAGTTGCAGCGGGGCGGGTTCTAACGGCGCCGCCAAGAATGGTGCGAACAATTCAAACACCGCTGAATTGTTCACCATCCCGGCGGACCAGATGGCCCACGTGCAGGTGCTGACGATCCAGCCAACCAGCCTCACACGGACCCTGCGGCTGACTGGAACTGTGGCCTACAACAGCTTTCATACGACGCCCGTGATTACGCAGGTCAGCGGTCCGGTGCGGCGGATCGTGGTGGTTCCCGGCCAGAGGGTGCAAAAGGGCGAGCCCATGCTGTACGTGGCTAGTCCAGACTATTCCCAGCTCCGCACGAATTACCTGAAAGCCAAGGATGCGTATGCGCTGGCGCAAAAAGCATACGCGCGCGCGCAGGACTTGTACCAGCACCATGCCCTTGCCGAGCAGAATCTGGAACAGGCTGAATCGGCCGAGGCGCAAGCCGGAGGGGATGTGGCGGCCGCAGAGGCTGCTCTGAAGGTGCTGGGCATCGCCGACCCCGATGCCCTGGTGAAGGCGCCTCCCACGTTCGAGGCCCTGGTAAGAGCTCCCATTAGCGGCCAGGTGGTCGAGCAGGATGTGGCTGTGGGGCAACTGCTCCAGGTCGGCGCCACGCAGTGTTTCATGATTTCCGATACCAGCAGCGTGTGGGTATTGGTGAGTGTCTATCAAAAGGACTTGCCCTACGTGCATGTGGGCGATTCGGTCACGATTCAGACCGACAGTTATCCTGACGTCTTCCATGGCCGCATTTCCTACGTGGCGGCTTCACTCGATCCGACCACGCGCACTCTGCAGGCGCGCATCGAGACCAGTAATCCCGGGGAAAAGCTGAAGAAAGACATGTACGTGGTGGCAACGGTGGATGCAGGCACGATCCAGAATGCCGTTGCAGTACCGGACTCCGCGGTTCTGCGCGATAGCGAAAACCAGCCTTTCGTGTACGTGGAAGTGGCTGCCAATCAGTTTGGAAGGCGGTCCGTCATGCTGGGGGAAGGAACCAAGGGACAAACGCAAGTCACATCCGGACTAAGTCCCGGTGATCACGTCGTGGGAAATGGCAGTTTGTTTCTGCAGTTTGCGACTTCTCTGCAGCGTTAGCCAGCGGCAATCGAAATTTGGGTAAGGGACGTGATAAGGACGGTAGCGACCACATCTGAATGATCCATCGAATCGTACAAGCTGCGCTTCGTCAGCGTTTTCTGGTCTTGATGCTGACGGCTTTCATGATGGTCGCTGGGATCATATCGTTCCGGCGCATGCCGGTGGATGCCTATCCCGACCTTTCGCCTCCACAAGTCGAACTGATCACGCAATGGCCCGACCACGCCGCCGAGGAAGTGGAACGCCTGGTCACGCTTCCTCTCGAACTGGAGATGAATGGTGTTCCGCACGTGGTCGTCATGAGATCGAAATCGCTGTATGGGCTCTCCGATGTGATCCTGACATTTGAAGATAATATCGACGACTACTTTGCGCGGCAGATCGTCTTCGAGCGCATAGCCCAAGCCACTCTACCGGCGGGAGTGACGCCGACGATGGCTCCGCTGTTTAGTCCCAGCGGACTGGTGTACCGCTATGTACTGGAAAGCCCCGACCGCAGCCCCCAGGAGTTGAAGACGATCGAGGATTGGGTAGTGGAGCGGGCTTACCGCTCGGTTCATGGCGTCGCCGATGACTCCGGTTTCGGCGGTACGGTCATGCAATATCAGGTGTTGCTCGACCCAGCGCGAATCTACGGATATCACCTCACGGTTCCGCAGGTGATGACCGCATTAGCCGCCAATAACGCCAATGCGGGAGGGGGATTTTACTCGCAGGGTGGGCAGTTTTATTACGTGCGCGGCATTGGGTTGGTGCGCAACACCAGCGATATCGGGAACATCGTCGTTGGCAGTAACAATGGGGTACCGATCCGGATAAAAGACATCGGCGAGGTTGCGATCGGGCATGCGCCCCGGCTGGGCGAATTCGGATTTCAGAAGAACGACGATGCGGTTGAGGGCGTCATCCTCATGCTTCGCGGGGAGCAGACGCAGAACGTCTTGAAGGGCGTAGAAGCAAAGACCGATGAATTGAACCGGAGCGTGCTGCCGCCAGATGTCAAAATCCATCCTTACTACGATCGCAGTGAATTGGTAAAGCTGACCACGGATACCGTGGAAGATAACCTGCTCCGCGGCATGATATTGGTGCTGGTGGTTCTGATTTTCTTCCTGGTCAGCTTCCGCGCCGCCGTCATCGTCGCGCTCACCATTCCGCTCTCTCTCTTGTTTGCCTTCATCGTTTTGCATGCCCACGATGGCGCCGCTAACCTGCTTTCCATTGGCGCGATCGATTTCGGCATCATCATCGACGGCACTGTAGTCATGGTCGAAAACATCTACCGGGAGCTGGCGCTCAGGGAAGGACAAAGCTATAAGCTGCATGAAGTCATTCTGACCGCGGCGAAAGATGTCGATCGGCCAATCTTCTACTCGGTTGCTGTCATCTTGGCAGGCTATCTGCCGATTTATGCGCTCAGCGGGCCTTCGGCGAAGTTGTTTCATCCCATGGCTGAGACCATGTCCTTTGCGCTGATCGGCGCGTTGATCCTCACGCTCACGCTGGTTCCGGTGCTGGCCTCGTACTGGTTTAAGAACGGCGTACGCGAGCACTCAAACCGTGCCTACGAATGGATGAAGCGCAAGTACGCGACTCAGTTGGATTGGGCGCTGGCGCGTCCCAAACTTATCATGTTGATCGCAACCCTGATTTTCGGGGCTACTTTGCTGCTGGTTCCGTTTATCGGTGGGGAGTTCATGCCCCACCTCGACGAGGGCGCGCTTTGGGTGCGCGCCACCATGCCTTACACGATTTCGTTTGAGGAGGCGAGCAGCATCGCTCCTCAGATCCGCGACATTCTGATGTCCTACCCGCAAGTCACGGTGGTCGGTTCAGAGTTGGGACGGCCAGACGATGGAACCGACGCCACCGGCTTTTTCAACTGCGAGTTTTACGTCGGGTTGAAGCCCTACAGCGACAAAGCCTGGAGTGGGGACATCCATACGAAGCCTAAGTTGATTGAATCGATCAACCGGAAGCTCAGTGCGTTCCCTGGAATCATCTTTAACTATACCCAGCCTGCGGAAGATGCCGTGGACGAAGCGCTGACCGGGTTGAAGAGTTCGCTGGCGGTCAAGATCTATGGGGACGATTTGACTGTCCTCCAGGACAAAGCCGTGCAGATCAAGAACGCGCTGGCCACAGTGCCGGGATTCACCGACCTGACGGTAGTTCGCGAGCTGGGCCAGCCGAGCTTGCTGATCGATGTGGATCGCGACAAAATTGCCCGTTACGGGATCAATGTCGCCGATGTGGAAGCCGTGATTTCGGCAGCGGTGGGCGGGCAAGCCGTGACCCAGGTCATTCAGGGAGAGAAGCTGTTCGACCTGGTTGTCCGCATGCAGCCTCAATTCCGCAGCAGCGCGCACGAGATCGGTGAGTTGTTGGTGGGTACGCCGGACGGGAAGCAAATCCCCCTGAGCCAACTGGCTGACATCCAGCAGGGAAACGGCGCATCGTTCATTTATCGCGAAAACAACTCCCGCTACATCGGAGTGCAATACAGCATTGAAGGACGTGACTTGGAGCGGGCCGTGCGAGATGGCCAAAACGCGGTGAATCGATCCGTAGTTCTGCCCCAGGGGTACCGGCTGAGTTGGGGCGGTGAGTACAGTCAATTTCTGGAGGCAAAAACGCAGCTCACCTTGATCGGCCCGCTGGCGGTGGTGATCATCTTCATGATTCTGTTCGCGCTGTATGGAAATTTCAAGTTCCCCTTCACCATTGCCTTGGGCGTCCTTATGACGGAACCGGTGGGCGCGCTAATTGCACTGAAGCTCACCCATACTCCATTCAGCGTTTCGTCAGTTCTGGGATTGCTGGCGCTATTAGGCGTTTCGGTCGAAACGGCGGTGATTCTGGTTTCCTATATCAACAAGCTTCGTCTGGAAGGAATGGACATTCGCACGGCAACTCGGGAGGCGTCGCTGCTGCGACTTCGTCCGATCATGATGACGGCACTGGTCGCATGCTTGGGCCTTCTTCCCGCAGCGCTCGCTACCGGAATTGGCTCCGACACGCAGAAACCCTTCGCTATCGTCATTGTGGCAGGTTTGATCTCCCGGCTCTTCATCGGATTCTTCGTCAATCCGGTGTTGTACCAAATGGTTGCCCGTGAAGGCGATGTACTTCAGGTATAGCGTCCTGTGAGGGGAAAAGCGTCTTGCTATGTGGCCACTGCGCTTTTCGGCGAGACACGCAGTATCTGCTGTAAAGTTACTGGCCACCTTTCAAATAGCTTCTTCCCGAGGCGGCTGGCAGTTTTGAGGACGTGAAGTTGGGCCAGATCACGGACTTGGGCCTGCTCCTTGTAATCGCAATCGCTGAGAAACGCGGTCTCAACGAACTCGGGATGGAATTTAGGCTCCCTTTGAAAACTGCGATCGGGATCCCAGACATACGCAATCCCTCCGGTCATGCCTGCGCCGAAGTTTCCGCCCGTCGAGCCTAGGATGACAACCGTGCCTCCAGTCATGTATTCGCAGCCGTGTTCTCCCACGCCTTCGACCACCGCGGTCGCGCCCGAATTGCGGATGGCAAAGCGCTCACCGGCGCTTCCGGCGGCAAACAGGAATCCGGAAGTCGCTCCATACAGCGCCACGTTTCCCATGATGACTTGGGGCTCGCTTGCACGGAGCCAGCTTGCCCGCCGGGCGAAGGATGATCTCGCCGCCGGAAAGGCCTTTGCCCACGTAGTCGTTTGCCTGCCCCTCCAACGCCAAGGTCATGCCCTGTACTGCAAAGGCGCCGAAGGACTGTCCGGCGGTGCCGCGCATCCGAAATCGGATGTCTGTTTTTGCTGTGTCTTGACGGCAGCGGAGCAGCGCCAACTCGCCCGCTAAACGCGCGCCGAGGCAGCGGTCCTGGTTCTTCACCGCCATGTTGTACTCAAACGGCTTGCCAGCCAGCGCCGCGTTTAGAGCGGGCTTCACCCAAGCGTCATCGAGTGGAGGATGATCTTCGGGGCGCGCGTTGCGTTGTCCCTGCCAATGGACCGGCCCATCACCTACTAATGCCAGCAACGGTCCTAGATCGAGATTGCCCTGTGATCGCACCTGTTGCAGCAGGTCGGTCCGCCCAATGGCCGACTCCAGCGATGGCAAACCCAGCGCAGCCAGCAGTCGTTGCAGATCCTCAGCCAGGTTGAGGAAGAAACGAACTACGCCTTCCGGCTTGCCGCGAAACTTCGCCCGCAGATCGGGACGCTGGGTCGCAATGCCCGTGGGACACGTGTTGAGATGACACTGCCTCGCCATGTCGCAGCCTATTGCGACCAGTACCGCGGTTCCGAAGGAGAATTCGTCTGCACCGAGCAGTGCGGCGACGAGCACATCACGCGCGTTGGAGAAACCTCCGTCCACCCGCAGCCGCACCCGGCCGCGCAGGCCATTGTGGCGGAGCACCTGCTGCACCTCCGCCAGACCAATCTCCCAGGGACTGCCCGCGTACTTGATGCTGCTCAAGGGAGACGCGCCGGTGCCGCCGCTATGTCCGGCGATATGAATGTAGTCGGCGTAGGCCTTGGCTACGCCCGCCGCCACGGTGCCCACGCCGAGTTGCGACACCAGCTTCACCCCCACCGCCGCACGGGGATTGATGCGCTTCAGGTCGTAGATCAATTGCGCCAGGTCTTCGATGCTGTAGATATCGTGATGCGGCGGCGGACTGATTAGCGAGATCCCCGGTTGCGCGTGACGCAGACGCGCGATGAGCTCCGTAACTTTGTGGCCGGGAAGCTGGCCGCCCTCGCCTGGCTTCGAGCCCTGCGCAATCTTGATCTCCAACTCCTCGGCATGTGCCAGATATTCGGCGGTAACGCCGAAGCGTCCTGACGCAACCTGCTTGATCTTGTTATTACGCGGTAGATAGCCGGGCGGGGCCTCGGGCTCGCTGCGGTAGGCACTTGGATCCTCGCCACCCTCGCCGGTATTGGAACGGCCTCCCAACTGGTTCATCGCCAGAGTAATGGTCTGGTGGGCCTCGGGGCTGAGCGAGCCTAGCGACATGGCACTCGACACAAAGCGCCGCGCCAGGCTGGTGCGTTGCTCCACCTCATAGATCGACAAGCGCGGACCCGCAGGACGAAACTCCAGTAAGTCTCGCAGTACGGCCGGCTCGCGTTCTTCTCCAGCGCCGCGGTAGGCGGTCCAGGCTTCAGCATGGGAGGGCGCGGTTGGGGCGGCTTGTACCGCTTCCTTCGCTGCCCCGACCGCGAGCTGAAGATGCCGGGTCCGCTGCGGCTCCCACATGTGAGATTCCGCGCCATCGTCACGACGGAAGCGCACCCAACCGTAGTCCGGCAGTTCGAAGTTGCCATGTTCAGCAGACCACGAAGCGCGAATGGCGGCCTCGATTTCGGCGAATCCCCAGCCTCCCAACGGGGACGGACTGCCGAAGAAGCAGCGTTCGGTCATCGCAGCGTCGAGCCCGAGAATGTCGAACAGTTGGGCCGCGCGGTAACTGTCGAGGACGGAAATGCCCATCTTTGACATCACCTTGGCGATGCCCGATTGCAACGCTTTCAACAGCCCGGCTTCACCGTTTTCGCCGCCTAGGCTGCGAGCGGTTTGCAATGCCAACCAGGGACAAACGGCGCCAGCACCGTATCCGATGAGCACCGCCGCGTGGTGAACATCGCGGCAGTCGCCGGCCTCCAACGCCAGACCGGCCTTGGTGCGCAGACCAGCGCGGACGAGCGCATGATGCACCGCACCGGTTGCCATTGCCATCGGAATCGGAAGGGCTTGCGGCGATGCCCAGCGGTCGCTCAGCAGCAGGATGCGAATTCCGTCGCGCACCAGTTCCACCGCGTCCTCGCACAGGCCGTCAATCGCGCTGTGCAAAGAAGCGTCTTGCGCGAGGGTGCAATTCATCCGGGCCAGCGGTAGGTCCTCATGCATCGGATAGGTGCCCTGGTACAACGCCGCCATCTGTCCCAGCGAAAGAAACGGCGAAGGCAGAACCAGGCCGGGCAGGGGAGCATGCTTGTCGAGCAAGTGGGGCCAGGGACCAAGCCGCGTGCGCAGGGAGACAACACACGACTCGCGCAAAGAATCGATCGCCGGGTTCGTGACCTGCGCGAATCTCTGGCGAAAGAAGCCATACAGCGAACGCGGCGTGCGTGCCAGCGGAGCAATTGGCGTGTCGTCACCCATAGACCATGTGGCTTCTTTGCCCTCCATCGCCATAGGTGCAACCACCATCTTCAGGTCTTCGCGCGTGTAGCCGAAGCCGCGCTGCAGAGCGCGTGAGTCCATCCTCGGGCAAAGTCTCGACTGGCTCTGCGGCCGGAGCCAGAGCTATGTCGTCAATCAGGGGGCCATAGGTGGTTAGTCCGTCGAAGTAACGGTCCAGGGCCTCGCCATGGAGCAACTGTTTGTGTTCGAGGTCGAGCAGAATCATCTGCCCGGGTCCGAGCCTTCCACTGCGTACGATGGCGTCCGGGCTGACATCGGCAAGTCCGACTTCTGAGCCTGCGACCATCAGCCCGCTATCGGTGATGACGTACCGGCATGGTCGCAGGCCGTTGCGATCCAGCACCGCGCCCAGCAGCCTTCCATCGCTGAATACCAACGCGGAAGGGCCGTCCCACGGCTCCATGCAATCCGCATGATAGCGGTGGAAAGCGGTTTCTTTGCCATCGGCAGCGGCGGGCAGAAGCATGCGAACCGCCTCTCCCACGTTGCGACCATGATTGGCCAGCAATTCAGCCACTTCGTCGAGGCTCATCGAATCGGAGGCATTGGAGCTGAGCATGGGCTCGCATTCGCGCGGAAGAGTAGCCCGCCGAGCTTCCATGTGCGCGCGATTGCTCCAGATGGTGTTGATCTCGCCGTTGTGCGCCAGTATGCGCAAGGGCTGCGCCCGCGACCAAGACGGCAGAACGTTGGTCGCGTAGCGCTGATGAAAAATCGCGAAGGACGTAACGAAATCGTCGCCTTCGAGATCGGGGTAAAACTCGTGCAGCAACCGCCCCGCACACAGCGCCTTGTAGACCAGCGTCCGCGTGGAGAGCGAGCACACATAGCTGTCGGTAGTTTGGCGCTCGAACGCTTTGCGCGCGAGGTAAAGGCGATGCTCGACTTCAGCCTCGGTCCGGGTGGCTGTTTCCGGAGTCGTGATTAGCGCCTGGCGAATGATGGGGACTGTGGCCATCGCGAGTTCGCCTAAAACGTCCGGACGAGTCGGAACGTCTCGCCAGGCAAGAAATTGCAGATCATGCCTGGCGATACACTCTTCGAAGCGGATGGCATCCCGGTCCGCACACGCTTTGTCCTGAGGGAGAAACAGCATTCCCACGGCAAGCGGCCGCTCGACCGGCAACACGATTGCAGCTTCCTTAAGCAGAAAGGACCGTGGCACGGCGGCCAGGATACCGACGCCATCGCTGCTCTTGCGGTCCGCGGCAACCGCGCCGCGATGCGCCAGCCGCCCTAGCGCAGTCAACGCAAGCCTCAGGATGTCATGATTAGGCGCGCCACGCAGGGTCGCAACAAAGCCAACTCCGCACGATTCGTGATCGAAGCGAGGATTGAGGAGGGTCTGGCCTCGGGATCCCATGGATTCAGGTCCCATAACCCAATATAGCGGATTCGTGGGTGCTTGGGTCGAAAACAGAACGCTTGATGACGAGACGAGTCCTGATTCGGGACACTACATCTTTGCAGAAGGAGTTTGACTTGATGGACAGATTGATCTAGAGTAATGCGATCTTATGTCGCTATTCCACCTCATCACCCGGTGCTGCAACACAACAGGGTTCGGCACACCTATGTGCACACCCATGCACATATCGGGCGGAGGGAAGATCGGCAATAGTTCCTAAAGTAAGTTTCAAGGACTAGATCAAATAAACCCACCGCCGAAAGGTCTGGTGGGTTTCGCATTTTTGGGCAAGTTCAGCGCAGGGAGCAAGGCATGATCGTAATGAAGTTTGGCGGAACTTCGGTAGAAAACGATACGGCGATTAAGCGGTTAGCAGGCATCGTGCGGAGCCGCTTGGCGGAACAGCCAGTGGTCGTAGTCAGTGCATTGGCTGGAGTTACGGACTCATTGCTCGACATGTCCCGCGCCGCAGCTTCCGGATCTCTCCCTGAGGCGCTGCCGTTGCTGCGAAAACTCCGCCGGCGCCACCTGGCTGTCGTAGGTGCCCTGCTGGAGGCGGGACCGGGCGAAGCGGCTGTTCGCGAGCAGGTGCGGGCTTTATTCGATTCGGTTCAGGATTTGTTACGCGGGGTGGCGGCCCTCGGCGAACTTTCTCCCCGCAGCAGCGACAATATCCTCTCCACGGGCGAACTGCTATCGAGTCGAATTGTCAGTGCTGCTCTCGCAGTTCGGGGGATTCCTTCCGCGCTTGTGGATTCCCGCTGCTGCATCGTGACGGATGGAACCCATGGCAGGGCCGTTCCGCTGCTCGATCAGACCGACGCCCGGTTGCGATCTCAGATAAAGCCTCTTTTGCAGGCGAGCCGGGTGCCCGTGATGGGCGGCTTCATCGGCGCCACCACGAACGGGCTGACGACGACGCTTGGTCGGGGAGGATCGGATTTCTCAGCGGCCATAGTTGGCGCTGCACTGGACGCACAACGCATCGAGATTTGGACCGACGTCGAGGGGATGATGACCACCGACCCGCGCTTGTGCCCGCAGGCGCAGCGTATCAACGTCATCGGGTTCGACGAAGCTTCTGAGCTGGCATACTTCGGGGCCAAGGTGCTGCATCCAGCAACCCTGATCCCGGCAGTCACAAAGCGCATTCCGGTGTATGTGCTGAACTCGTGCCAGCCGGCGAGTAAAGGCACCTGCATTCGCGCCGGCGCCCCGCGCAGCCGCACGACCTTTCGCGCCATCGCCGCCAAAACCGGGGTCAAAGTGATCAACGTCAAGTCAGCACGGGTGCTGAGGGCGCACGGCCTCCTGCGCGGATTGTTTGAGGTTTTCGAGCGCCACTCGTGCGCTCCCGATCTGGTCTTGACCTCAGAGGCAAGTATCTCGGTGGCGCTTGACTCCGCGTGCGATGTCGGCGCACTGGTACGAGATCTGCAAACACTCGGCGAGGTCGAAGTCGAGAACAGTAAGGCAATCGTTTGCCTCGTTGGCAAGGGTATTCGCGGACGTGTGGGCATTGCTGCCAGCGTGTTTGAGGCAGTCGCGGCGGCAAAGGTAAATGTGCACATGATTTCCCAAGGCGCCTCGGAGATCAACATTAGTTTTGTGGTGGAAGAGAGGGACGTGCGCAATGCGGTGCAGGCCCTTCATAAGCGGTTCTTCGAAGTAAGAGATTCAAGACCAGCCGATGGGTCCCCGTTGGCGGGTACAAAGTTACATCTACTTTCTTTTCCCAAGCAGCAGCGTGCGCAGGAGGCCGGTTAGCATGGCGACTTCTCTACAGCATTTCGAACAAAAACGATACGGGACCGCGGCGGCCTGCAAGGTTGCCATTGTCGGTTTCGGGACCGTGGGCAGAGCTGTGGCCAATCTGCTACTGGCCCGCGATGACGAACATGGTTTGCAGCTTGCTCATATCTGCAACCGGCGCGTGGCGTCTAAGAAAGAGGACTGGATTCCGTCCAACGTGATGTGGACGGAGGACATCGAGGACGTGCTGGAGTCCGACGTGGACGTGGTGGTCGAACTGCTAGGCGGGTTGGAACCGGCACACGAATGGGTGCGGCGCGCCCTGCAATCGCGCAAGTCGGTGGTGACGGCCAACAAACAACTGATCGCGCGCTTCGGGTCCGAGTTGCTGGAACTGGCCTCGGACAACGGAAGGTATCTGGGCTTCGAAGCTTGCGTAGCGGCAGGCGTCCCGGTGATTTCCGGGCTGCAGGACGGCCTCGCTGGAGACCGGCTAACCAAGGTCTGCGGCATTCTCAACGGGACCTGCAACTACATCCTGACCAAGATCGAGCAGGACCGTACGTCTTTTGCTGATGCGCTCAGCGAGGCGCAGCGAGCCGGATTCGCGGAGGCCGATCCGGCGGACGACCTTGACGGATTGGACGCAGCCGCCAAGCTGGTGATTCTGGCGCGAGCCGGGCCGAACATCGACCTTCAGCCTGAGCAGGTAATGTGCCGGTCCATTAGGGACGTCGCCTCTATCGACTTTGAGTATGCCCATGAACTGGGTTGCACGATAAGACAGGTCTCCACTGCAGAAGTGGATCAGGGAAGAGCTTACGCTGTGGTGGAGCCCGTCCTCGTGCCCAAGCGTTCTTCCCTGGCTGGCGTTTCTGGCAGCCGCAACATGATTGTCAGCACCGGAGAGTTCGGTGGCGAGACTGTCTTTTCGGGTCACGGAGCAGGGGGAGACCCGACCGCGGTTGCCGTGCTCTCCGACCTGCTGAAATGTTTGCGACATCGTACAAACGGATTCGCGCATCCGCATCGCGGTGCTGCCAATTCGCCTGAGGTCACCAGCGATTCGGAAATGTCGCAATATGTGCGCTTCGTCGTTCGAGACCAACCCGGAATTATCGCAGCCGTGGCAAGCGTATTTTCCCGCCATCACATCAATGTTGACGCTGTCCTACAGAAGTCCGGTCATGCGAAAACAGAACTACCCTTTGTCATCACCCTGGAACCCTGCACGAAAAGCGCCGTAGAGGCGGCACTGGCTGAGATCCGAGGATTTGATTTTCTGGTGCAACCGCCACTGCGAATGCCGATTCTGCAATCGGAGGATGGTCATGCATCTGCGCTGTAGTGATCCCGGATGTGCCGCAACGTTGGATCTCCATGATCGTGCGTTGTCGTGCCCGGTCTGCGCTGACCTGCTCGAAGTCGTAGTGGATAAACTTGCCCAAACTGCAAGTGAACTCAAGCGCCTGTGGCTGCAGCGGCGATGCTCTTACGCTCCCATGGACGCGAGCGGTGTCTGGCGATTTCGCGAGTTCCTGCCCGGTGGCTATTCCGAGATCGTGACCCTGTCGGAAGGCAACAACCCCTTGGTCAAAGGCAAGAAAACTGGCGAGTATGCCGGTCTGCGCAATCTCAGCTTCAAGCATCTTGGCTGGAACCCGACCGCATGTTTTAAGGACCTCGGAATGACCACCGGTATGACCGAGGCGGTGTTCGTGGGCGCAAAGGCTGTAGGCTGCGCTTCGACGGGAAACACGGCGGCGTCGCTCGCCGCCTATGCTGCACGCGCAGGACTCGCCGCAAAGGTATATCTTCCCGCCGGGCAAGTCTCGCAAAACAAACTGGCGCAAGCTCTCGATTTCGGGGCGGAAGTAGTCCAGGTGGAGGGAAGCTTTGACCTGGCGCTGGAACATCTTCTCCAGGCTCTCGATGGCGAGCTTTATTTCCTGAACTCGATTAATCCTTTCCGGCTCGAGGGGCAGAAAACCGTAATGTTCGAAATGCTCGAACAGCTCGGCTGGCAGGCGCCGGACTACGTGATCGTTCCCGGTGGGAACCTCGGCAACACGTCGGCATTTGGCAAGGCGCTGGTTGAACTGCAAGCGGCGGGCCTGTTGGACAAGGTGCCGCGACTGATCGTGGTCCAGGCGGAGGGAGCCAATCCGTTCGCGCGAATGTGGCGCGCCGGATCCTCGGAGCTGGTGCCGGTGGAAGAGCCCGAAACCGTTGCGACAGCGATTCGCATCGGTAATCCGCGTTCTTGGAAGAAGGCGCTGCGCGCGGTCCGGCATACCAACGGATTTGTCACCGAAGTGACGGATGAAGAGATTGCCGAAGCGAAGGCTGTGATTGGACGCGACGGCATCGGTTGCGAACCGGCGTCGGCCACGACGCTCGCTGCTTTGCGTAAGCTTGTCGCGCGAGGAGTCATCGATCGCGACGCGGTTGTGGTGGCCATTCTGACGGGTCACGCGTTGAAGGACACAGGCTTCATTCTGAAGTCACAAAGGCTCGAACGGGCGTCCGTGGGCGAGGTGTACTCATGAGCGCAACCGCCGAAGCTGGCATGCCGCGGGCTGCGGACCAGGGCCCCTTCGAGATCCAGGTCCCAGCCTCAATCGCCAATCTCGGCCCGGGCTTCGACACTCTGGCGGTTGCCGTCAATTTGTATTTGCGCTTGAAGATAAAAACCGTACCCGGACATGGGAAGCTCGCCTTCCACTTCATCGGTCAGGAGCTTTGTGGAGAGAATGCCATCGAGCGTGCATTCATGTTCCTTGCCCGGCAAAGCGACGGCTGCTTTCCCTCGCTATCGATTGAGGTGCACAGCGAAATTCCCATGCGTGCCGGCCTGGGCAGCAGCGCGGCCGCCACGGTAGCGGGTCTCCGATTGTATGAGGCATTGTCAGGGCCATTGCCGACCCAGGCGATCCTCAATGCGGCTTGCGCGCTTGAAGCACATCCCGATAATGCCGCCGCCGCGTTGCTGGGCGGACTCACGGCCAGCTGTCAGCTCGCCGACGGCTCAATCTATGCCACGACAATCCGCTGGCCGGAGTCGCTTGCGTTTGTGGTTGTCACTCCGGACATCGCGTTAACTACGGCAGACTCGCGAAAGGTGCTTCCCAGCTCGATTCCTCGTAGTGATGTTGTCTTCAACCTACAGAGAATTGCGCTTCTGTTGCAGTCGCTGCAAAGTGGGGATTTTTCGCTTCTGAAGCAAACCTTGGGCGATCGTTTGCACCAGCCCTTCCGGCAAAAATTAGTGCCGGGTCTATCGCAAGCGCTGAACCTTGAGCACCGCGATCTTCTGGGGGTCTGTCTCAGCGGCTCGGGTCCTTCAATTGTGGCCCTCGCGGAGACGAGTCTGGAGGAGATCGCAGAACTCTTGGCAACAATTTATAAACCGTTGAGAATCAGATATCGGGTGAGAACGCTCAAGGTCCACCAACCTAGTTCCGGCAGAGAGACGGGAACCTACAGTCGCGGTCTGGTTTGCAGCTAGAGCGGCGCAATCCGAAGTCGCCAATCTACAGCTTGCAGACCGTTGCTTCCCAACCCTTGAGACGGGGCTCGGCGCCTTGTTCTTCCGCCGGCCCACATTCGATATCTGCAACTGTCCTGCCTCCCAAGTAATCGGGGAGCTTGGCGTATCCTGAGTGGCAAATGGAAATGAACAAGACCCTGGCGCCATTATCGATCGCGATTGCCTGGGCTTTCCTGCTAGCGCCGCCGGTGGCGGCGCAGAGGACTGCCTACGATCAGCCTTGGCGTCCACAGTATCACTTCACCCCACCCAAGAACTTCATGAACGATCCCAACGGGACGGTCTTCTACCAAGGCGAATATCACCTGTTCTACCAGTACAACCCCGAAGGTAATGTGTGGGGACACATGAGCTGGGGGCACGCCATCAGCACCGACTTGATGCACTGGCAGAACCTGCCGGTCGCGCTGCATGAAGTTCCCGGCGAGTACATGGTCTATTCGGGGAGCGCGGTCGTCGATTGGAGGAACACCAGCGGCCTATGCAAGAATCCCGATCCGCAAGACCACTCTTGCCTGATTGCCATCTACACTGCGGCCTACAAAGACAGGCAGCGACAGAACCTCGCCTACAGCAACGACCGCGGCCGGACCTGGAAGAACTATTCCGGCAACCCGGTAGCTGACCTCGACGCCCCAGACTTTCGCGACCCAAATGTCTTCTGGTATGAACCGCAACACAAGTGGGTCATGGTTGCGGTGCTCGCCGATGAAAGAACTCTGGTCATATTAGACTCGCCC
Organism: uncultured Acidobacteriaceae bacterium; assembly: GCA_963798005.1. Lineage (GTDB taxonomy): Bacteria > Acidobacteriota > Terriglobia > Terriglobales > Acidobacteriaceae > Bog-257. The sequence goes on from CAWCRZ010000003.1 coordinate 26,552, forward strand.
GATCTCAAGCGTTGGACGAAGCGCTCCACGTTCGGTTCCGCCGGAGACACGGCTGGACAGTGGGAATGTCCCGACTTGATCGAGCTTCCGGTCGAGGGTACGAGCCAGAAGAAGTGGGCGCTCATTATTAATCGCAATCCGGGAGCGCCGGCAGGCGGAACGGGAGTGCGATACCTGATCGGCGCGTTCGACGGCGCGAAGTTTACCAGCGAAGTCCCCGATTTGCCGGTTCTTTGGGCAGATTGGGGCAAGGATTTCTATGCCACGAACACCTGGAACGACACGCCGAAAGACGATGGACGGCGGGTGTGGATTGGCTGGTTCAGCAATTGGCAGTATGCGAATGTCGAACCCACGGTGCTTTGGCGCGGTGGACAGTCCATTCCGCGCACACTGACGCTGCGCCGCTATCCTGACGGTCTGCGGCTGGTGCAGAGACCGGTCCGTGAGTTGGACGGTCTGAGGCGCGAGAAACTGAGCATCGCCAACCTTAGCGTGGGGGAGGCAAACAAAAAGATTCGAGAGGCGAATGCCAAAGGCGAAGTTTACGAACTGGAGGCCGAGTTGCAGCCCGCGCAGGCGGAAGAGATAGGCTTCCGCTTACGCAAAGGCGAGGATGCGGAGACGGTAGTTGGTCTGGATGCCGTCCGCGACGAGATATTTGTCGATCGAACGCGCTCTGGCGACGTCTCGTTCAGCAAAGATTTTCCCGGACGTTACGCCGCGAAACTAGGGAAAAGCAACAGCGTCAAGATACACATCTTCGTTGATCGGTCGAGCGTCGAGGTATTTGCCAACGACGGCGAGCGGGTGCTCTCCGACCGCATTTATCCTCCTCCAGGCAGCGATGGAATCGAGCTGTACGAAAAGGGAACTGGCGCGAAGGTCGCTTCCTTGACTATATGGCAACTTGATTCGGTCTGGAAATGACCTTCCTGGCTCAGTGCTTCTTGTTCCAGTCCTCCTGCGACATCACCACCAGCGGCGCAACCTTGGAGTTCTGTAGCTGCGAGTTCAGGCTTGGCACCTGGGTCGAGGTCAGCGACTGAAACTTGGCTGCTGCATCGTCGAGTTGCTTCCCGAGGACGCCGGTGCTTTCGATCTGCGACTGAGTGGGCCGTCCAGAGTAACTATTTACACCCCCATAGAGCTCCCCAAGGTTTTCGCGCAGCTTTTTCTCTCCGGTAATCATGCCGCCCTCTTTGACCGATACCAGCGTCGAGCGAAACTCCTCAAGGTTGTCTACCAGCTTCTGAAGCTGTGCCTTGGTCTGGCCGTCGGATGCGCTAGCGGCGCGCTGGCGCGCCTGGTCGCGAAGATCGACCGACGCATCCACGATGTAAGTCAGTTGCCCCAGCATGTCATAAAGCTGCACCACCGTTTTGTGCTGGAGAGCGCGGTCGTCCGGGGTGCTCTTGCTGCGCGGATCGGGCACCAGCTTGATCGTGGTGGAGTATGTCTCCTTACCCTTGATCATCTTTACGGTGTAGGCGCCTTCCTGCACCTGCGGGCCGAGGAATGCGAACTCGTTTTCCACCAGTCCGGCTGCGGGTGGAACCTTGGGCGGCTTGGCGCGCTCCGGCCACTGCACCCGGTTCAGGCCGCGTCGCTTGTCGCCCTGAATGGTAGTGACCAGCTTGCCTTGCGGGTCGTAAATCTCAAGGCGTAAGTCGCCGAAAACGTGGCGCTTCCTCTGGTAGTACACGATCGGCGCCGCTTCGGGCAGGGAAGGGCCAACGAACTCGGCGTTGCCATCAAAGCGCTGCTCTCCGGCGGGCAGAGTGAGCGTGGCAGGTCGCGAAGGCAGAAATGCGGCATCCTTGGACAGGATTTCTGGAGTCAAGGCGCGCAATGGAGTGAGATCGTCCACGATGAAGATCCCGCGGCCATGAGTGGCTAGTATCAAATCCGACTCGCGCGGATGGATCACGACGTCGCGCACCGCGACATTGGGCAGTCTGCCGGTGAACTGCGCCCAATGCGCTCCGCCATCGATGGAAACAAAAAGCCCGGACTCCGTGCCCACAAAAAGCAGGTTGGGATTGACCAGGTCTTCGCGCACCACGTGGGCGTATCCCTTCAACTCGGGCGTGGAGAGCGATGTCCAGGTTTTGCCGTCGTCGGTCGTTTTGTAGATGTAGGTCTTCATGTCGCCGGTGGCATGGCCGTCGAACGTCGCATAGGCGACCGCCGGGTCATAATGGCCGGCTTCGATGGTCGATACCCAGGTGTTCGGCGGCAGACCGGGAATATTCTTGACGACATTGGTCCACTGCTTGCCGCCATCGCGAGTGATTTGGACGTTGCCGTCGTCAGTTCCTACCCAGATCACGCTTCCGTTCTTGGGCGATTCTGAGATGGCGAAGATGGTTTCGTACCTCTCGGCGTCGGAGTTGTCGATGGTCAAGCCGCCGGAATTTTCCTGGTGCTGCTTGGCCGGATCGTTGGTGGTGAGATCGGGCGAGATGCGCTCCCAGGATTCACCGTGGTCACGGGAGCGGAAGAGAAACTGCGCGCCCAGGTAAACCGTGCCCGGGGAGTTTGGGCTGAGGTGAATCGGCGCATTCCAGTTGAAACGAAACTCAGGCTCGTTGGCGCGCGGCAGCGGCTTGATGTCCCGGGATTCGCCGGTGGACTTGCGGAAACGCGATATCTTGCCGCCCTGATATTCGGCATAGGCGTAATCGGAATCGGCGGGATCGGAGAAAGCCCAGAACCCGTCGCCGAAGTCGATGTTGCGCCAGTGACGATTGGCGATCCCATCCACGCCGCGTGTGGGGCCCATCCAGGTGCCGTTGTCCTGGAGGCCACCATAGACGTTGTACGGATCGGCCATGTCGAAGCTGACGTGGTAGAACTGCGAAACCGGCAGGTTGTTAAGGAAGCGAAAGTGGATGGCGCGATCGAGCGACTGATACACGCCGCCATCGTTGCCGTCCAGCAGTTGGTCGGAATTGGCGGGGTTGATCCAGAGCGCGTGGTGATCGCCGTGCACGCTGTCACCAGGACTCTCGTTCATCGACATCGCCGAACTGAAACTCTTGCCGCCATCTTCGCTGACGGTTAGAGAGAATCCTGGCTTATAGACGCGGTCAGGATTGTTCGGATCGGCGACGACACGCGCGAAATAGAATGGCCGCCCGCTGACATTGAAGGAATTGTTGACCTCTGTCCAACTCGCGCCAGCGTCATCGGAGCGAAACAGGGCGGTATGGTTTCTGGCTTCCACCACGGCGTACACGCGCGTGTGCTGCGAGGCTGGAATGGCCAGGCCAATGCGGCCCAGGTCGCCCTCTGGCAGGCCTTTGCGCAACTCATGCCAGGTTTCGCCGCCGTCGGTGCTTTTGAACAGTCCGCTGCCGGGACCGCCGGAGCGGAAGTTGAACGGCTGCCGCCGCACGTCCCACATTGCGGCATAGAGCACGCTTGGATCCTGCGGATCCATCACCATTTCGGCGCAACCGGTGTTGTCGTCGCGATACAGGACCTTCTTCCAGTTCTTGCCGCTGTCGGTGGTCTTGAAAACGCCGCGCTCCTGGTTGGCATTCCACAGATGACCGAGGGCGCAAGCATAAACCGTACTGCTGTCTTTCGGGTGAATGACGATGCGGCTGAGGTGTTCGGAATTGGTGAGACCCAGGTTTTCCCAAGTGTCACCGCCATCGCTCGACCGGTAGATGCCGTTCCCGACACCCACGCTATTGCGTACCCAGGATTCCCCGGTTCCGACCCAGACAACCTGCGGATTGGAAGGGTCGATGGCGATGGAGCCAATCGACTGCGTGGACTGCTTGTCGAACACAGGCTTAAAGGTAATGCCGGCGTCGGACGACTTCCAGACTCCGCCGCCAGCGGCTCCGACATAAATTGTCAGTGGGTGCTGACCGTCCTGGACGGCAGTGATATCGGCGATGCGGCCGCCCATCGCCGCGGGGCCGATGGGCCGCGCCGAAAGTCCACTGAAAGTATCGGAGTCAACCGTCACCTCTTGTGCCACGGCGACGATGGAGAGAGACGCAAGCAACAAAGCAAATGAAAAGACGCGCAGACGAGCTGACATGATGTGGCCTCAAGGGTTTTATGCGAAAAATACCGATGCTACTTCTTGGGCGCTTCCGGCTTGGCGGCAGGCGCGGCCGGTGGCGGCATCTTGAAGATCGAGTCATCCACCGGCGTGTTGATCTCGATCTTTGACATCGTGATCTTCTGTTTCTGCTGGCTGCCCTTGATACCGCTTTCCATGGCGAAGGGGAACATTACACCGTTTACTTCTTTGTAGTCGCCCATGACGGTCTCAACGTTCTGCTCGCTACCGCGAATGTTACGTTTGACCTCTTCCTTGATCTCCAGAAAGGAGTCAGCGTCCAGGTAAACGGTTATAACGTCCCCGTTCTTGAGCGTGACCTTCAATTTGTAAACGTCCGAGCCCTCCAGCTTGTCCTTACCCAGCAATTCGACCTTGTTGCCCTTGCTCTTGTAATCCACCAGCGGCCCATCGATGTCGGCGTTTTCCTCGAGGTCCTTCTTGTCATCGGCTGACATCGGCTCCGGATCTTTCTTTCCCATGAAAGGCATGATCTGCCAGGCGTCTTTGCCGTCATAAGCCTGGATCGCGGTCAGGCCTTGCACCGTAAATTCCAGGCGCGCCATATCGGGGCGCTTCTGGATCATCAATCCCGGAGCTTCCATCCCGGGACCCATCGTCATGGTGCCGGTGGAGCGGAGCGTCTGCACGGACTTGATCTTGTCCATGCCGCCACGAGCTTGAACATTCTTGGCAATAAGTTCGTCCACGGTTTGCGCCAACAGCGCGGGCGCGAGAAGCACGGCAACGACGGTAATCAGCGATAACTTCCGCAGCATGAAGCCTCCTGGAGCGAGTCTGCTCCGTAGAGCAATACGTAATCGGGCGGGAAACTGTTCCGCACGAAACTGTACGGCGCTAATTCGGACGTGTCAACCTAACGCGGTGCAGGCTTTCCGGAGAGAGCGGTCCACCTTACACTCTAACGCTGCGCTCCCTCACCTTGATGTACTTTGTCGAGATTATTCGAGGAAGGTATCGAGGTCCTGGATTTCCATCGACTGTCAGGTTAGACGATGCGTTTTGGAAGTCGGATTCCGGAGAATGCGCCTCGCCGCTAAGTGCAACTGCTCTCCTGCTTTCGATGGAGGACTATGATCCAGTTGATTGCAACTCCCCTCCGCCGTCTTACCTAGAATCAACAACTTAGGCTATAAATCATTCGCATCCATTTGATCTACAAGGACTTATACGTAGTGTATTGTTGCACAAGGACTTAGCTGGCAAAGATAGCATATTGTGTGGACTACTTGGAGCATTTGGAGCATTTGAGTGACTTCAAGCATTTGGAGCATACGTCCGCATTTTTCCCGATCTGGCGACGGGCAACTGGCACGGCCGACACCTGTTTTTTCAAAGAGCTCTCATGGCCCGCACACTGGTGTCGCCCGCGAAGACACAAAAACACGGTCCTCCTATTATATGGGTGATATTGCGCCGCGCCCACAGGACGCAAATGCGGGTGATGGCCCGGGCCAAGCCCCGATCCCAAGAAGCAAGAGAACCATGGGTCGGGCATCTGGCCTTATACGAGGAGCGAAGGGCAGGACCTGAGGTCCTGCCCTTCGCCGCGTTCCTTCGCGGCATTCCAATCTCTGACAAGCGAACTGCTCGCCGGCTAGTTCGGAGGTGTAGCCGCCTGACTGGGGGTGCGGTGCGCTGCATGAATCGGTTGCGGAACTGGTTAGCTGGGCTAACGCGCGATTCGCTGCCCTGCTTCATCGTCCCCGTGTACTGTGTGGGCGCTGCGTTGTTCTGGCTGGCGGCGATTCTGGCTTCGACAGCGTCGTCGCAGTCGCCGTCGGGAACCAGCAGGACCGCGTGCTGGTCACCGTTGGGGAGCATTCCGGTGACCGCAATCTCTCCGCTATCACTGATGTAGTTCACGTCGCCCACGGTGATGGTCGAGCCAGGCTCAACCAGGGCGTTCAGATCGACGCTGGGGCCGCCGTTCTCCCACAAGAGCCCAGGCCCACCTCCCACGCCGCATATCCCGGTGTCGATGATGACCTGGCCTCGCGCATTTATATCGATGGCTGTGCTGCAGGGCCAGCCCGCCGCAACACCCAAGTCCGTGATTTTGCCGTTTTTCCAAAGGACGGCGTGGTGGTTTGTGGTGGCGGTGAGGTCCGCTCGGCCGACGATTTCCGCCGCATCGTTGATCCAGTAGGCCTCTCCGTTTGTTCCTCCCAGCGTGCCCAGGTCAGTAAGCACTCCCCGGTCCCAAAGGAACGGATGGTGAGTCAGGTCTCCAGCCAGATTCATCGTACCAATAACCTGCCCCTGTTATTCAGTCCACCACCCGAGCCGCCATTGCGCGTGCCCACGACACCGAAGGTTCCGCCGAGCGTGCCAAGGTCGTGCATGGTACCGTTCTTCCAGAAAAATGGGTGCTGAGTCGGGATCCCAGTGACAGGGTTGGGCGTCGAATTGGTGAAAGCCCATCCCGCCACCTGGCCAGACTCGTTGATAGAGGCTGGCCAACTATCGGGCCCACCCAAAGTACCCAAATCGCGCATCACTCCTTTGTCCCACAAGAACGCCCGTGTCTGGGTTCCCAGTCCGAAGTAAGAAAACGGATCTGGAATCGCGTTCAGCGCCAACCCAACCACCTGCCCACGGTTGTTCATGGCGTTGCCGAAACTAAAACTCCCGCCCAGCGTTCCCAGACTGGTAATCTGCCCGTGCCTCCAGACGACAGCAAGGTTTACGGGAAGGCCTGAAATCGGATCAATATCGCCGTTCTCCGACTCTCCCAGGATCATCCCGGCGTCGTTGACCCAGCCAGCCGAGCTGCTGTAGCCGTGCGGAAGCGTGCCCAAGTCGGTAAGGATTCCGTCCTTCCACTGAAAGGCGCGCAAGATCAGACAGTCCGGGGTGTCACAGTTCGGGTAGTAGGGGTCCTGAAGAGACGTGTCCGCCGCGCCTACGACCGTCCCATGGTTGTTAACGTTGTCGCCGACGGGCGAGGAAAAATAGAAGCTATTGGGACCTCCAAACGTCCCCAGGTCGATGAGCTTGTACTTTTGGTGCTTGGGTTTGTGATCTTGCGATAGGTTGTCTTGCGCTGCCATGCATACCGGCATGGCCAGCGCGGCGAATAGAGACACTACGGGCATCCACATCCAGGTGCGGGGTTTCATGTTCCTCTCCTCTTTTGAACTTACCGGCGCCGGCACGGCAGGCCGAGTGGGAAGTTGCCGGATTCGACTTCGAAGGTGGAGGAGCTCTCGTCCGCGACGTACTCGAACCGCCCTCCAAGCTCTGCGCCAGAGATTGCGCGCCGAGGTCGCATCTGTCAACCGAAGATTCGCCCGAGTTTAGCTGGACTAATAACTCCAATGGCTTTCGTTGATTAGAGGATTTCCTGAAGGGGCGAAAGCGGCCTCCGCAACGAGTAGTGATACACTCCTCGTAACTTTCTCGACGGGCCGACTACAGGGGAGAAAATCTCGACCAGCGATTTTAGGGAGTGCGGCGCTCAGCGCCACGTCAACGAGCTGGAAGGAACCGCCTTCAGGCTGCGGATGACCTGATCGCGAAACGCGCGCGCGGCAGGAGGCGAAGACCCAGCGGCAAAGCGGCGACATCGCCGACGCGGGGGGGGTGAAGTAGATGTGAAAATCTCCCATCACGGCATTTCTCGCCTTCGCTTTGGCCAATTCGAGGCCGATCTCTTGGAAGGGAAGCTGTTCAATCGCGGTGTTCCTGTCCGCATTGAGAACCAGCCTTTCCAGATATTGGTCGCGTTGCTGGAGCGGCCGGGCGAGGTAATAGGCCGCGAAGAACTCCGCACCAGGTTATGGCCTGACGGCACCTACGTCGATTTCGACGAGGGTGTGAATACTGCCATCAGCAAGCTTCGTTATGCGCTGCGCGACTCGGCGGAGACCCCTGTTTTTGTCGAGACCGTCCCGCGCCGCGGCTATAGATTCCTTGCACCCGTTTCAGATGTAACGATGGGCAAAGCTGCTCCCGAAAACGTCAGCCATCCTATTTCGTTGACGACGGTGGCGCATGAACCGCACACAACCCCCTTTTTCCGAACCTGATGCGGCAAGCAGCTCACCGGGCCGGAGGCGCAAGTTTCCCCAATTAAACGCAGGCTGGCCGCGAGTCTGATCGGGTTGTTGGTGCTGGCCGTGGGGCGTCGGCTGGGCAGTACATCGCTGGCGAACCCCTGCGAGCCAGAGCCTGAATCGCGAAGCCATGGAGATCCGAAATCTTGCCGACACCAGTAATGTCGACGAGATCGCCATTTCCCCGGACGGCCGTTATGTGGTCTACGCGCGCCGGGCTGGAGAGAAGGTAAGTCTGCGCATGCGGCAGATCGAGTCAGGCGGCGATGTGGAAGTGTTGCCGGCGGCGGAGGTCGACTTCGTGGGAGTAACTTTCTCCCCCGATGGTAACTACCTCTATTTCGCGCGCTCTGACAAAGGCGACCCGGGCTACAAGTACCTGTACGTAATGCCAGCGTTGGGTGGACCGTTCCGAAAGTTGATCACTGATATTGATTCGCCGGTGAGCTTCTCTCCGGATGGCCGTCAATTTGTGTTCACGCGGGGCTTCCCGATGAAGAACCAGGTCGAAGTGCGAATCGCCAACCCTGATGGCACAGGTGAACACCTGCTGACGACGATGCAAGAGAGTGACGCGGGATATCAACCCGGCGCGACGTGGTCTCCGGATGGCCGGACGATCGCGGTGCCAGTGTCTCACAGGAACAAGAGAATCAGATCAGTACTCTACGCAGTTTCCGTGGCTGAGGGCAGCCAGCGAGAGCTCTGCTCGATCGAGGGATACGTAGGGCGTCCACTATGGTCTCCGGATGGGAGCGCCCTTCTGGTCACGCTTTATGAGCGAAACATCCACCGTGGACAACTGTGGACGATTTCATTCCCTTCCGGCAAGAGGCAGCGAATCACGAACGATCTGAGCAATTACGAGATCACCCTGGACATGACGCCGGATGGCAAGAACGCGGTCACGGTAGACAGTACCCAGGTGTCGAATATTTGGGTTTCTTCGGCAGCAGATATCTCACAACTGGAGCAGATCACCTTCGGAGAATCCCGGATGCGCGAAGCCATCGAAACCAACGGTGGCAAACTCCTGGTCCTGGGCCGCAGCGAGATCTGGATCACGGATGCAAACGGAACGGCTCGCGCATCGTTTGCCAAGCTCGACGCCAACCAGGTTTGTAGGGCGGAACATTCATAGTTGCTCGTGTCCTGCGGGAAGGCTTGCAGCATATCGTGCGACTCAATGGCGATGGAACCCACGCAACCACTCTCGCCATCGGAGATCTTTTTTCCCCAACGTGTTCCCCGGACGGCAAGTTCGTCTTTTATGCTGATGCCAGTCCGCCGCAAAGGATCCTTAGGGTCTCGATCGAAGGTGGCCCACCGGTTGAGATCGCCAAGATTCCGGGCGATGGCATTGTGGGCCTGATGGATATCTCGAACGATGGGAAATCTCTGGCCTTCCCTTGGGAACAATATACCCCCGTTCCTGGCGTGCATTTAAGCGTTGTATCATCCACCGACGGCTCGCTTGTGAAGACTCTCGAGGCCCCGCCGGGGGTCTACGAACTGCCGTCCTTGCGCTGGTCTCCGGAGGACGCTGCGCTGCAATACGTTCTGACCCACGACGGAGTTGCCAATATCTGGCAACAGCGTTTAGAGGGTGGGCCGCCCCAGCAGATGACCAAGTTCACATCGGGCTTGATCTTCCACTTCAACCGGGCGAAGAGTGACAAACGCCTGCTACTGGCACGGGGCAGCGTAACCAGTGACGCCGTCCTGCTCAGTCATCTGCGCTGATGGATGAGCTTAAGCAATGAGTGGCGACAAGGCGGGCGTCGAGGTCGTACCCGGATTTCCTCACGCTCTGGAAAGATGCTGACCCCGACATCCCCATCTACAAGCAAGCCAAAGCCGAGTACGCCAAGCTGCGGTGAAGAGACCGACGAGTGCTTAGCTCCGGCTGGGAAGCTTGCCCTTGCGATTATTCTTCACCGGTGCGGCCTTGCGCAGTGGATCAGCCGGCTGGTAGTCCATTTCGGCGGAGAGAATTTCCACCAGCTTCGCCAGGACCTTGGTTCGCGCCCAGTATCTTGTCGTTGCCTTCGACCAGCGTCCACGGCGCGGTGACGGTGCTGGTCTTGACCAGCATCTCCTCCACGGCTTCTTCGTAGGCGCCCCACTTCTCGCGATTGCGCCAGTCTTCCTCGGTCAGCTTCCACGCCTTGTAGCCGATGGCCTTGCGCTCTTCGAAGCGGCGAAGCTGTTCCTCGCGCGAGATGTGAATCCAGAACTTCGCCAGGATGGCTGCCAAAGTCGCGCAGTTGCCGTTCGAAGGAGTTGATCTCCTTGTAGGCGCGCTTCCATTCCGCTTCGCGGGCGAAGCCTTCCACGCGCTCCACCAGCACGCGGCCATACCAGGAGCGATCGAAGATGGCGATCTGTCCGCGTTCCGGCAGGCGTCGCCAGAAGCGGTACAGATAATGCCGGGTTCTGTCTTCGCCGTGCGGCGCGCTGATGGGATAGACGACGTAGCCGCGCGGGTCGAGCTTCTCGGTGATGCGCTTGATCGCGCCGCCCTTGCCCGCCGCGTCCCAGCCTTCGAAGACAATGATGACGGGCCGCTTCTGCAGATAAACCTGATATCCCAGTTCGCGCAGTTGAATCTGGCGGCGCGTCACTTCGCGCACGTAGGCCTCGCGATCCAGCGTGCGGGTGAGGTCGACGGTCTCCAGCATCAGAGCCTGCCTTCGCTCAGCGATTCCATCGCGGCGCGCAGTTCGGCGTCTTTGGATGCTTCGGCAGAGATATCGGTCGCGCGGCGGCGCCTTGGCACCCAGCTGCTTTTCCAGCGCGCTGATGATGGTCTCGAACACGTACTTCGCGGGTGTACGACTTCGAGGTGGCCTCGACGATGGTCCACGGCGCGTATTCCGACTCGGTCAGTTCCAGCATCTCCTCGGTGGCGGCAAGATACTCGTCGTACTTCTTGTGGCGCGCCCAGTCGTCTTCGGTGACGCGCCATGCCTCCAGCGGGTCCGCCTCGATCATCTCGAAACGCTTGCACTGCTCCTTCTTGCTGATGTGCAGAAAGAACTTCAGGATCACGGTGCCGTCGTCGGCCAGCATGCGCTCGAACTCGACGATGTCGCGGAATGCCTGCTTCCACGCCTTCTCGGGAGTGGTTCCCTCGACCCGCTCCTCGCAGCACGCGGCCGTACCAGCTGTGATCGAAGATGACCATCTCGCCGCGGTTGGGCACCTTCAGCCAGAAGCGCCACAGCCACGGACGCTGCTGCTCGTAGGTGCGCGGAGCGGTGATGGGATAGAGCTTGAAGCCGCGCGGATCCAGCCGCTGGGTCAGCGCCGAGATGGTCGTGCCCTTGCCCGACGCGTCCCAGCCTTCGAAGACAATGATGGTGGGCACGCCGTTGTCCCAGCAGGCCTTTTCCAGGTCGTACAGACGCAGCTGCAAGCCGGGAACGATGCGCTTGTATTCTTCGCGCGAGAGCTTCTTCTTCAGGTTGATGTTTTCCAGCATGGCGGAAGGTCAATTCTACTCGGGGCTGCGATGCGATAGCGCTCATTGTCGGCTTTCGCAGTGCCGCTGCACTGGCCGGTGTGTGAGGATTAAGGAGGGTAAGTGGTTGATAAGATTTGGCTGCCCCCCAGGGATTCGAACCCCGATATGCTGATCCAGAGTCAGCTGTCCTGCCGTTGAACGAGGGGGCAGCAATTGTGCTGCGAGGACGCGCCCGCATGCGAGCGCTGATTCGATTGTATGGGCTGCGCAATCAGAGCGTCAATCGCACCCTGACTGCGCAGTGACTAACCCAATATCGAAGCCGCCGGACATTCCCGCGGCGAGTGCCTCAGACGCTGCCCATCTGCACTTCGATCAGCTCGGGCTCGCCGAAGGCCTCCTTAGGAATCGGAGCTCCGTGCAGGGTCGCCCAGCACCGTCGCCCCGCCTCGATCAGCACAATGATGACGCCGACCACAAAGATCACCATCAGCAAAGTGTCGAGATACCCGGTAAACTCCTTGCCCGGTGTATGGGCCAGCGGCCAATAGATGGTCTTAATCGAGAGGACCCCGGCGGTCAGCGTTGTCACTCCCACAAAGCACATGGGAACGGCGGTGACCCAGGCATACTTCACCTTACCCATGTTCACCAGGAACGTAGTCACAACCGCCAGCGCGATGGTGGCCAGCAGTTGATTGCCGGTGCCGAACAGCGGCCACAGCGTGGAGATGTTGCCGGTATAGATAAGGTAGCCCCAAGCCGCTACTACGATGGCCGAGGTGATGAGGTTCCCCGGCAGCCATGCCGTGTTGGTGAACGGTTTGTGGACTTTTCCCAACAGTTCATGCATGACGTAGCGGGCCACGCGGGTTCCAGTGTCAACCGTGGTCAGAATGAACAGCGCCTCGAACATGATGGCGTAGTGATACCAGTAGCCGGTCAGTGTCTTCATGCCCGGCAGTCCCTTGAAGATCTGCGCCATGCCGACGGCCAGCGAAACCGCGCCGCCGGTTCTCCCGGCGAGCTTCTCACCCACTTCCGCGGAGAACATGTCCAGGTTCACGGTGTGCATTCCCAGCTTGGCGAAGACCGCGGGCGCGGTGTTGATGGCGAAGTAGTCGCCGGGATACATGGAGGTGGCGGCAATCAGCGCCAGCACCGCGACCACGCCTTCGCACATCATGGCGCCGTAGCCGATGAACCGCGCGTCGGTTTCCTGCCACAGCATCTTGGGCGTCGTGCCCGATGACACCAGCGCGTGGAAACCGGAGATCGCTCCGCAGGCGATGGTCACAAACAGGAAGGGGAACAGTTTGCCCTTGATGATCGGCCCGCCGCCGTGAATGAATTGGGTGACCGCCGGGAACTGAATGTTGGGATGAACGATGAACACGCCAAGAATCAGCAGCACGATCGTTCCCAGCTTCATGTAGGTCGAGAGATAGTCGCGCGGCTCCAGCAGAAACCACACCGGCAACACCGAAGCGATGAATCCGTACGCCATCATCAGGAAGGTGATCTGATGGGCGTTGAAGGTGAGCGCCCCGGCGAAACTGGAGGCGGCAAACGTGCGCCCAAAGATGACGGCGGCGATCAGCAGGACCACGCCCACAGCGCTCGGTCCGGCGATCTTGATTTGGCCGGGAGTGCTCTTGAACATGTACAGGCCCATGCCGATCGCGATGGGGATCGTCCATCCGATGGTGAACACGCCCCAGGGACTGTTGGCCAGGGCGTTGACCACGACCACGCCAAGTCCGGCCAGCGTGACCAGCAGGATGAACAGGAGCGCGATCATCGTGACCAGGCCGGCGAAATGCCCGACCTCGGTGCGGGCGACGTCGGCCAGCGATTTGCCCTTGTGCCGTACCGAAGCTACCAACACCGTGAAGTCGTGCACGCAGCCGGCCAGCACCGCGCCAATCAGGATCCACAGGAAGCCGGGCGCGAAGCCGAACTGCGCGGCCAGGGTTGGCCCCACCAGCGGTCCGGCGCCGGCGATCGCGGCAAAGTGGTGGCCGAACAGCACCCACTTCGGCGACGGCACATAGTTGTGGCCATCTTCGTAGGTGTGTGCCGGAGTAGTGCGGCGGTCGTCGAGGACCAGAACCTTGGCAGCGATAAACGCGCTGTAGTAGCGATAGCCCAGCGCGAAGACACATAGCGTTCCCAACATGATGGGAAACGTATTCATAGGAGCCTCCTAGCGTGATCGAACTCTTTTGTGCCGGTGGCTGCTTGGGCGCCACTCTTGCTTGAGCCACACCGGGGCGTTACGGGCCGTTACGAAATCTCACCCCACAAAACTTAAGAGCTATCGGAATGCCAACCAATAAAGCTAAAAGCTCGCGCCACAGCGCGCGATGACCCAGGTCACATCGGCCTGTGACGGCGTTGAATGGGACAACTCGCCCCAAACTTTACTCCAAGTTGCGGGTAGAGGCAAAGGGTTAACGGGGTGCCCGGGCGCTTGAGATCGCCGGGCCCATGGCGGCTAGCCCTTGTTTGCCAGACGCGGCGGTGGCTGCTGCGCATCGGGACGATCGGGCGGGAGTTGTTCGTCAGGTGTGGGTACAGGGTGCAAGTCCTGGGTGGGGGTCGTCTGCTTAGCGACGGGAGACGTAGTTTCCGCCGGCACAGTTGGGCTGCGAGCGGCCTCCACAGCGGGGACTTGCACCGTCTCCCTGGCCGTGCCTTCCGCTGCCGCACCGGGCGACGCTGTGTACAGAGCCCACTGCAACGCCGCAATTAATTTCTCCAGGTTCTGCTTTACGACCGGCTCCAGCATGGGGCCCAGCGAGGCCAGTTTGCCGGCGATGCTGGCCCCGCCCTGCCACGCCACTCGCGTGCCTTCCGGTTGGGCCGACAGATCGAAGCCGGCGCTCATCCCGATCTGGCTGCCCACTGCGGTGCCGGTGCCTTTGTACTGTGCCCGCTGCGGACGCACCGCTTCCGCCAGTTCCATGGCGAGCTCCGCGCTCCCGCTGAGGTTGCCGACAGACACCCGCAGCTTGATGGCGAAGTGCGTCGCATCCTGTGAGGTCATGCTCTCGAAATCGGGAAACAGCGAGGCGAACTTATTGGGATCGGAAAGAAAATCGAAAACCTCGTCCGGACAACGCGGGGTGTCGAACTCGCCGGTAAAGTTGATGGCCACTGCGGACTCCTGGAGCCTGACGCGGACGACGTTTGCAGGATGGCACGACCTGCGCCGCCGGCTGGTAAGACTATCGCAAATTGAGGCGCTTTGCAGGCGCGAGGAGAAGCAATGGGAGCCCGCACCCGAAAACCGGCAGCGCTGCGAGGACCGGCCTGGTTTGTTTTGCCACGGATTTTCACGGATCCTCACGGATCTTGCGGAAAAGGAAGCAAATCAAGAGAACTGATCCGTGAAATCCGTGTGAATCCGCTGGTTGGACTCGCCTTAAGTACCGCTGAATGGCGGGCGCAACGGGATCAGGTATATTGGCTCTGGTTCCGCTACCTTCAATCAGAAATGCCAGACTTGGTTACTCCCGACGAATTCCGCGCCGCTCTCGGCCGCTTCGCAACCGGTGTCACTGTCATCACGGTCGAGGCCGCCAGCGGCGAGATCCACGGCATGACCGCCAGCGCCTTCTGTTCGGTATCGCTGCGCCCGCCGCTGGTGCTGGTTTGTGTTGATCGCCTGGCCGAGACCTACCTTCACCTTCACGAGCGCCGCCAGTTTGGGGTCAGCATTTTGCGTGAAGAGCAGGAGGCGCTCTCGGAGTTCTTTGCCGATCCGGAGCGAAACCCGGACGCGGCCTATCGCCTGGGCATCAAATACCATCCGATGAAGAGCGGCATACCGGTGTTGGATAACGCGCTGGGCAATCTGGATTGCTCCGTCGTCAGCGCTCATGAAGCCGGTGACCACACCATTTTCGTTGGCGAGGTGAGGGAAGTGATTGTGGACGAAGGCGCGCCGCTGCTGTACTTCCGTGGTCGCTATCGCATGTGCGCCGTCCCGCAGGAGCCGTAGAGCTGTTGCCGGTTACCAGTTTTCAGTTACCAGTTGTCAGTTTCGCAACAAACCCTCTTAACCTGTCATCCAGAGCGAGCGGTCGCCGCTTTGCGACCGCGAGTCGAAGGACCTCTATGGTGGCAGGATTTCTCGCCAGCGCCTTCTCAACATAGGGGTCCTTCGACTCCTCGCTAGGCTCCTCGCTCAGGATGACAGCGTGGGCTCTCACGTGCGACGTCCCGCTCTCTTGCGATATTCTTCCGTAACGCGCTTCGCATGGGTCAACGGGACCGCGCGCGGACCTCTTCTTGCCAACAGGAACCACATTACGGAGCATCAGCGCCGCTCTGCACGACGTGCGTGACGGCCATTCCCTCACTCCCGAGATCGCATGCGAACTACTCACCTGTGACAACGACCTCCTCCCTGATCTGCTCGCCACCGCGCGCGCCCTGAAAGAGCGCTATCGCCCCAGCGTCATCACCTATTCGCGCAAGGTCTTCCTCCCGCTCACCAACTTCTGCCGCGACTACTGCGGATACTGCACCTATCGCCGCGATCCCGGCCAGCCCGGCGCGCACACCATGACGCCCGACGAAGTGCTCTCGGTTGCGCAACAGGGCGAAAAGCTCGGCTGCACCGAGGCGCTGTTCTCGCTGGGCGACAAGCCCGAGACGATCTTTCCTGAGATGCGCGACACCTTGCGCCGGCTCGGCTATCGCAGCACTCTGCACTATCTGGAAGCCGTGTGCGAGCTGGTCTTGCGCGAAACCCGACTGCTGCCGCACGCCAATCCGGGCCTGTTAAGCCCCAACTGGATTGAGCGCCTGCGCGTGACCAACCCCAGCCTCGGGTTGATGCTGGAGAGCACGAGCACCCAACTGCTGCAGGCGCATCCCTCGGGGCAAACTCCCGACAAGGCCCCTGTGCTGCGCCTCAAGACCATCGAAGACGCCGGCCGGCTGGGCGTGCCCTTCACCACCGGCATCCTGATCGGCATCGGCGAAACTAAGCAGGACCGCGTCGCCTCGCTGCTCGCCATCAAGCGCCTGCACCAGCAGTACGGACACATCCAGGAAGTCATCATCCAGAACTTTCGCGTGAAGCCGTCCATCCCGATGGCGGCGTGGCCGGAGCCCGGCACCGGCGACATGTTGCGCACCATTGCGGTTGCGCGTCTGCTGCTGCAAGACATTAGCATTCAAGCGCCACCCAATCTTACGGAGAACGGCTACGAGCGCCTGCTCGAAGCCGGCATCAACGACTGGGGTGGCGTCTCGCCGCTCACGCCTGACTACATCAATCCCGAGGCGCCCTGGCCGCATCTGTTGGACCTGCAGCGCCGCACCGAAGCCGCGGGACAGACACTGAAACAGCGCCTGCCGGTCTATCCCGAGTTCATACCTCGGGTAATGGCGCGTGGCGGATTACTGGCCGAACGGCTGCACGCTGCCATGGATGAGCATCGCTACGCGAGGGCCGCGTAATGGTCGTCGTATTCACCGGCGGGACCGGCGGCACGAAGTTGGTCCAGGGTTTGCAACAGGTCGTCGCGCCGGAAAATCTCACCGTGATCGTCAACACCGGCGATGACATCGAGTGGTGGGGACTGCACGTCTCGCCCGATATTGACTCCGTCCTCTACGGGCTCGCGGGATTGTTGAGCACGGCGCCGCGGCTGGGGCGTGGAGAACGACACCTTCCGTTGCCTGGATCGCATGAAGCAACTGGGGCAGCCGTCATGGTTCAGCCTGGGAGATCTCGATCTGGCGACCCATCTCACGCGTACCACCTTGCTGCGGGCTGGGAAGTCGCTGAGTCGGGTGACCGCCGAGCTCGCGGCCAAGCTCGGCATTCACGCCCGCGTGCTGCCCATGTCGGACGACCGCGTCTCCACCATGCTCGACACCGCCAAAGGTACTTTGACATTTCAGGAATATTTCGTGCGCGAGCGGCATCAAGTGAGAGTGGACAGGGTTCGTTTCGTGGGCGCCCACCGTGCCCGCCCCGCTCCGGGCGTGATCGCGGCCATCGAAGCGGCGGAAGCAATCATCTTCGCGCCGAGCAATCCGGTCACCAGCATCGGGCCGATTCTGGCAGTGCCGGGAATCCGCGATGCCTTGCGACAGTGCAAGGCCCCGGTTGCGGCGGTCAGCCCCATCGTTGGCGGGGAGTGCCGTCTCCGGCCCGGCCGCGGCGCTGATGAAGATGATGGGATGGCCCAGTACGATTGCGGGAGTCGCCAAGGCTTACGAGGACTTCTTGGATGTGCTCGTCGCCGATAACGCCGATCAATCCGAGGCTTCTGCGATGACGAGCCAGCGCCCGCGAGTTGTGTGCACCAACACCATCATGAACTCGATGGACGCCAAACGCGCGCTGGCGCTCTTCACCCTGGACGCCTGCTCGGCGAAACAATCGGCCGGTGCCTAACAAACCATGCGCGGAATCCTCCTCATCCCGGTGAAGGACTTCTCGACGGCAAAGCAGCGTCTGGCCGACGCTCTGAGCCAATCGCAACGTTCGCAACTGGCCGAGGCCATGCTGCGCGACGTGATGACCGCGGCCGCCTCGGGCGTGCTCGACCGCATTGACGTCGCGCTGGTCACCGGCGACGCCCGCGCCCAGCATCTCGCGCACGAGTTCGGCTTCGGCGTCATCGAGGACGCGCGCAATGAGGGCGAGACCGCCGCCATTGAAATGGCGACCGCCTGGTGCGAGCAGCAGGGTTACGATGCCACGATCGTCGTCCCGGGCGACATCCCTCTCATTACCAGTGACGAACTGCATCGCGTGCTCGACGCAGCGCCTGCGGAAGGAGCGGTGTTTGTACCTGCCTACGATCGCCGCGGCAGCAACTGCATCCTGCGGCGACCGGCGTCGCTCATCCCACTGCGTTTCGGCAATGACAGTTTTCTGCCGCATTGTGAAGCCATGCGCAAGACGGGCAGGGAACTGGTTATCCTCGAACTGCCGGGCATAGGTCTGGACATCGACCATCCCCTTGAACTCGATTTGTTGTTGCGGCGTGAAGGCAACACCGAAGCGCAACGGCTGCTGCGCTCCTGGGGTTTCGGCGAGGCTGACGAAGCTTGGGGAGCAGCGGTCTGATGTATGTTTAGAGTATGCCCACGGTGAGGACCCTCTAATGCCAACCCCGCCCGCTGTCAGCACCGGCGAACTGCGCGCTATCCCCGTACTCAGTATGCGCGAAGTTTTCTCCGGCGATTCTGTCGCCAGCCTCATCGTGGACGCGCTCGCACTCGGCGGCTTGCGGCTTCACGCCGGGGACATCCTGGTGGTCAAACATAAAATCGTCTCTAAGTCGGAAGGCCGGACGGTGGCGCTCGATTCGGTCAAGCCCTCGGCCGCTGCCCGCAGCTTCGCTCGCAAAAACGGCGCCGATGCGCGCGTGGTCGAGCTGGCCATGCGCGAGGCTGAACGCGTGCTGCGCAAAAAGCACGTGCTCATCGCCGAGACCCGTCAAGGGCTGGTCTGCGCCAATAGCGGGGTGGATGTTTCTAACGTCGATGGGGGCAAGAGTGCGGTGTTGTTGCCCGCCGACGCCGATCGCTCAGCGGCAAAACTTCATCGAACGTTAAAGCAACGCACCGGACTCTACATCCCGGTGATCGTCGCCGACAGCTTCGGCCGCGCCTGGCGCGAGGGTCTATGCGATGTCGCCATCGGCGTCGCGGGCATGAAGGTCATCCGCGATTATCGCGGCAAGCGCGATCCTTACGGCTACGAAATCCACGCCACGGAAGAGGCCGTGGCCGACGAATTGGCCTGCGTCGCGGGCCTGGTGTTCGGCAAAGATTCCCGCGTTCCGGCTTGTATAATCCGTGGGTATTCCTACCGGCGCGGCAAGGGCAGCGCGCGGCAGTTGGTGCGTCCGGCAGAGAAGGATTTATTCCGGTAATATGCAGAACCTCGGTTGGGCCAATCAGCAGGCGCTTCAGAAATATGCAGAATGGGATGGCGTGCAGCGGCGCGTTTCCCCCGCAGGTCCGAACACCGCTGGAGAAGGTCCTCGCCTCGCTCAATGGCGGTGTGCTCACGCGCGACGAATGTATGCTGCTCGCTCACTGCACCGGCGACGACGTCTTCGGGCTGGTGGTTGCGGCCAACGAAATCCGGCGGCGGCTGGTGGGAAATGTAGTCGGCTACGTCGTCACCCGCAACATCAATTTCACCAACATTTGTTTCGTCGGGTGCAAGTTCTGCGCCTTCGGCGTGGGTGCGCGCGACGCGACAGCCTCTCTCGCTCGACGAGGTGGCGCAGAAGTCGCGCGAAGCCGAGCAATGGGGTGCCACCGAGGTATGCATTCAGGGAGGCCTGCCGCGCGACCTGCCGCCGTTGTATTACCGCGACATTCTGCGCACGGTGAAGTCGGCCACTCCGAAGATGCATGCCCATGCCTTCTCGCCCATGGAGATGGTTTATGGCGTAGAGCTGACCGGCATGGCATTGCGCGATTATCTTTTAATGCTGAAGGAAAACGGCCTCGATACCCTGCCCGGCACGGCGGCCGAAATCCTTGACGACAGTGTGCGCCACGTGCTCTCGCGCAACAAGCTGAGCGTTGCCCAATGGCGCGAGGGTATCGAGACCGCACCAATCCGCAGCATCCGCAGCGCCTACGCCCATGATGCTCCGGTACAGCGGAAACGCCGAGCACTGGGTGAACCAGATGCTGCTGTTGCGCGAGATCCAGTCGCGCACCGGCGGCTTCACCGAATTCGTTCCGCTGGGCTTCATTCATGACAATACGCTGCTGTTTGCGCAGGGCTTGGCGCGCGCCGGCGCGACCCTGGAGGAGCACCTGAAGGTGCACGCGCTGGCGCGCATATTGCTGGCAGGTTCCATCAACCACATCCAGGTTTCCTGGGTGAAACTGGGACGCGAGGTGTCGCGAGTTATGCTGCTGGCCGGTGCCGACGATTACGGCGGCACATTCTTCGAGGAGAGCATCTCGCGGCTGGCGGGCGCGACCGCGGGCAGTATGTCTCTACCGCGGAATTTGTCAGGAGCGAAGTTGTGGAACTGGGGCGCATTCCTGCGCAGCGCAACACGGTGTACACGAAATACATTTACCCGATGGCGGACTCAGCCGGACCCGGGTGAGCCTGATGGGGGAGGGTGGAGCAAGCCTGAAGACGTGCTCCACCGGGGAAATCCATAACGAGTATGGATATCAGGCATGATCGCCATCGTCGGAGGCACAGGGCCCGGAAGGCTCGGGCTCGCGCTGCGCTGGGCGCGCGCGGGCGAGCCGTCATGATCGGCTCCCGCGACGGGGAGCGTGCCCGCGCGGCGGCCGCAGAGATTGCCGGAGATCGTCGGCCCTCTCGCCAGCGTGGAAGGTGCGCCGACAACGCCACCGCGGTCAAGATGTGCGACACCGTCGTACTTACCGTTCCCTTCGCCGGACAGGCCGCTGCTGAAGCAACTCAAGCCCTCCTTCCGGCAGGGCACCATCCTGATTGACGCCACGGTTCCGCTGCGCCGCTGCTGTTGGCGGACGCCCCACGCGCGTGCTGGGCGTGTGGCAAGGCTCAGCCGCTGAGCAAGCCGCCGAGATCGTTGGCAAGAACGTCTCGGTGGCAGGCGCGTTTCACCATCTCTCGGCGACGGTCCTTCAGGGTGATCGCCGGTCGAGTGCGACGTCATCGTCTGCAGTGACGACGACCGCGCCCGCAGGTTGCCTGCGAGCTGGCCAGCAAAATTCCCGGGGTGCGCGCCATCGACGGCGGCAAGCTGGAGAACGCGCGTATCGTCGAGGCCATGACCGCGTTACTCATCACTCTGAACATCCGCCACAAAGTGCACGGCGCG
>CAWCRZ010000004.1:0-19752 GCA_963798005.1 uncultured Acidobacteriaceae bacterium
AGCGGAGGCGAAAACCTGTCCGTTGGCCCGGGGTCCGGCGGCACCCTCAGCAGCAGCGGTTTACAGCCACTCAGCGGGACCAACAACACCTTCGTCGGCACGATGGCGTGTTCGAGCAACACCGGCAGCCAAAACACATGTATTGGCACCGAGGCCGGTGTCAATCACACCAGCGGAGACAACAATGCCTTTCTGGGCTATCGAGCTTGCGATCACAACTCCGGCGGCTCCAATATCTGCGTTGGTTACCAGACTGGATTCAACAATGGCAGTGGCAACAATGACGTCTTTGTGGGGCGCTCCGCCGGCTTCGATAGTACGGCGAACAACATGACCGCGGTTGGATTCACCGCCGGGTACAATAACAAAGCGGACGGCAACACCTTCCTCGGGTACTCTGCGGGCACGGCCAACACGAGCGGGGGTTCCAACACGTTCGTCGGCAACTTGGCCGGCACTGCGACGACCACTGGCAGCGGGGACACCTTCTTAGGTGATGCGGCCGGAACCAGCAACGTCACCGGCAGCAACAACACGTTTACGGGCCAGAATGCCGGCAAAGCTAACACCGTGGACGGCAACACCTTTTACGGCTTCAACTCGGGCCCAGTCAACACCACCGGTGTCCAGAACGTCTTCCTGGGATACCAGACTGGCCTAGTAAACACCACGGGTGTTTCCAACGTTTTCGTTGGTTACAACGCGGGCAAGAGCAACATTGATCAAGGCTCCAATACCTACGTTGGAACGAACGCGGGCTTCTTCACGAATACCGGTGGGAACACTCTTTTGGGCTACGCGACTGGCGAGAACACAACTAGCGGCTACGGCATCACGGCCACGGGCTACGACGCAGGCCGCAGCAATACCACCGGAATCCTGAACGCCTACTTCGGAGTCAACGCTGGCTTCGGTGGCACAGGCAGCCCGGCAACAACGGGAAACTACAACACTTACTTAGGTAACGGAGCCGGCAGCAGCTCCGCGATGACCAACGGCAGCTCCAACGTCTTCGTCGGATTCGCGGCCGGCAACTCCGAGAACAACATCAACAACAGCATCGAAATCGGGAACTCTGGCCTCGGCGTGGGGGACGGCACGATAGCCATCGGCGTCCAAGGCACTCAAAGCCTGAAGACCTACATCGCCGGAATCTACGAGCAGCAGTCGCTTTCTAATACGCGTTCGGTCGTGGTCGATTCAACCGGCCACCTCGGAACCGGCCCTGGCGGCGGTGGCCTCGGCGGCGGTTGCACTGACCCTTCGACCGGCGTTTACTTGACCAACTGGGTGGGATCGGGACCCTCCACTACGGTGGGATGCAGTTTCCTGTTCCAGCAGAACACGACCAACTTCATCGGCATTGGGACCCTAACTCCGGCGGTGTCACTCGACGTCATGGGAGACATCAGCGCCAAGTACGACCAGAGCTCCTATCAGATCAATGACAGTACGGTGCTGAGCGCCTTCGGCGACCGGGACACGTATGTAGGATTCTCTGCAACCCCCTTAAGCTGTGTTAACAGTTCAGGAAACTGTCAGCAGAATACCTACATGGGTGCAAACGCCGGGTCCAATACCACTACTGGATCCGATAACTCGTATTACGGGTCGGCGGCTGGCAATGCCAACACATTCGGCCAAGCCAACACCTGCATTGGCCAGAGCGCCTGCGTCAACCTGATCGACGGCAGCGACAATACGTTCCTGGGCCAAGGGACCGGCCAGGGTAACTTCCACGGCAGCAACAATACGTTCATCGGCGATATGGCCGGTATCAACAACAACGGCAGCAACAACACCTTCCTTGGCTACAACGGCGGCGTCAACAGCACCGGCGGCTCCGCCAGCGACCTCTACCTGGGGAGCCCAGGTTGTACCTCCCCCTGCTCCGAGAGCAACACCCTCCGCATCGGAAACGATTCCGACAACATCAGTCCGAAACAGAGCGCGGCTTATATCGCGGCCGTGTACAACAAGAATGTCGATGCGACCAAGAACCCCATCGAGGTTTGCATCGATTCCACCGGTAAACTGGGAACGGGCAATTGTCCCGGTAATCTCAGCCCGGCCCAGCAAAGCATGGTCGCGGAACAGGCCGACCTGATCAAGGCCCAGCAAAAGCAGATTGCAGATTTGCAGGAGCGTCTGTCACGGCTGGAAGCATTGATCGCGAAAAAGTAAAGATGCAGTTACCCACCCAAGCCGCTTTGGCTTGGGTGGGTTTCTTGAACGATCGTTGCGCGTCGCATCTCATCCATCCAACCCTCAGGAGTTTCCATGTCTCATCATCTGCGTCACCTACTCGGTGTATTGCGGGTGCCGGCCAAGCGTCTCCCAATAATCATGGGGTGCCCCGTTCTAGTATCGACTTCAACGTGTGGACCCAGCGCAAACGGCATTGAAAAAGCTGCGCTATATTCATCGCAACCCTGTGAAACGAGGAGTGGTGGACAAGCCGGAGGACTGGGTCTGGAGCAGTTGAGGCGATCAACAGCCCCGCCCTAGCCAAAACCAAAACCAGGCTAGGGCGGGGCAGTCACGTCCGTCGGCCTCAGGCAACCAGAGGACGCACATCGCGCTCAATGGTCGGCCGCAGTTCGTCCTGTGCGACTTCAAGGTCGTAGCTGGATTGGGCGTTCATCCAAAAGCGCGCGCTGGTGTTGAAGTAGCGTCCCAGCCGCAGCGCCGTATCGGGAGTGATGCCCCGCCGCTCATGCACAATCTCAGCAATACGTGTCACTGGGACGCGCAGAGCGAGCGCCAGCCGGTTCATGCTGATCCCGAGCGGCTTCAGGAAATCTTCGCGCAGAATTTCGCCGGGATGAATGGGCGGAAGTCGTTCCGATTTGGCCATGCGTCCTCCTAGTGATAATCCACAATTTCCACATCGTAGGCATCCCCGTTGCGCCAAACAAAGCAGATTCGCCACTGCTCGTTGATGCGGATGCTGTACTGCCCTTCTCGGTCGCCCTTCAGCGCTTCCAGACGATTGCCTGGGGGAGAGCGCAAGTCGCGGAGCTCGGCGGCGATATCCAATTGCCGCAGCTTGCGCTGGGCCACGCGCTCGAAGGCCCGAAAGCGTTTGACTCGCTGCCGGCCATGAAGCTGCTCAGTCTCCCGCGACCGGAACGACTTGATCACGCTCTCAGCGTATAACGTTTAGCGTTCGATGTAAAGCGGGGGGGTGATCAGGACGGCGATGAGGCGCAGCGCGTCTGACCTTATCACATCCTGGTGTGACCTGCGCCCTTGCGTGTCATCGGCTCGGCGCAGTATTACCGAGGTGCGAGGAGGGCGTTTTTGTGTCTTCGCCGGTCGCGCCCAGTGTGCGAGCCGAGAAAGCTCTTTGACAAATCAGGGATTAGGTCTCAGGTGTTAAGGAGTAGAGAATCCGGGCGTAGCTGGTAACTCTTCGGTTAACTTTTGCAGTCCGTTAGACTTGGGGGTGAAGTCGATTCCGTCTCAATAAGTCATTGTGAGTCTATCAGATACCTATAAACTATTTATTTTCAGTGAATTACATCGTAATTGAGTTGTAAGTTATTGATTGTAAAGCTGTGTATAAGGACGATAACTACAGCAAAATGGAGGCAAAATACCGCTCCCCTATAATCGAGTCCGTGGCTGTTCCTTTGTCCGTTATACGCGCGGAGCTCAAGCGACTCGCCTGCGAAGCTGGCTTCGATCTCGCGGGCGTCGCCGGTGTGGCCGAAACCGCGGAGCACCGCTTCTTTCCGGGGTGGCTTGCCGAAGGGTATGCCGGGGAGTTGAGCTACCTGGAGAAGCGCAATGAGGCCGGAGACCTCAAGCGCGCGTCATTGGCCAACACCGCTCCGTGGGCCCGGTCGGTTGTGGTGTGCGCCGTGAACTACAACTCCGGCCAGCCTTACTCCACCCACGCGGGCACGACATCGCAGGGATGGATTTCGCGTTACGCCTGGTCGCAGCGCGACTACCACAATGTGGTACTAGAGAAATTGCGCGCGCTGGAGGCCGCGCTGCTTGAGACTTGCGAGCGGCAGGCAATTCCGGCGCCGCGCACCTGGTGCTACGTGGACACCGGTCCGGTTATCGAGCGCATCTTCGCCAAGTACGCCGGCATTGGCTGGATCGGCAAGAACACCTGCGTCCTGAATGAAGAGTTGGGCTCGTGGCTATTTCTGGGCGTGATGCTGACATCGCTGGAGCTGAGGCCTGACTTCCCTGCTCCGGACCGCTGCGGTTCGTGTACGCGCTGTCTCGATGCCTGTCCGACAAATGCGTTTCCGGTGCCCTATCAGCTCGACGCCACGAAGTGCATCTCGTATCTCACCATCGAGAAACGTGGCTCGATAGCGGAGGAGTTGCGCGAAGGCGTCGGCCGTCAGGTCTTTGGCTGCGACATCTGCCAGGACGTGTGCCCATGGAACCGTGAAGCGCCAGTGAGTTCGTCAGCGCCATTCGCGGCGCGGCCTGAGCTGGTCAATCCCGACCTCGAATGGCTGGCGCGGATGAATGCCGACGAGTTTCGCGAAGTGTTTCGTGGTTCTCCGGTGAAGCGCGCGCGATGGAACGGCCTTCGGCGGAACGCCGTAATCGCAATGGGAAATAGCGGTAATGCGCGCTTCCTGACCGTGTTGGAGGAACTCAGTGGCGACGAAGACGCGATGTTTGCCGAACATGCACGTTGGGCGTTGCAACTGTTGCGCAAGAAAAAACCCTCCCAAGTGGAAGGGTTTTAATGGTCTTGCCGAACTCGGAAGCGCAGGCTGTAAGTGAGCGTATGAGCCAAGCCTCCGCACGGCGGAGACGTCTTATACGCGCTGGACGTTAGCGGCCTGGAAGCCTTTCGGTCCTTTGGTGAGGTCGAACTCGACGGTCTCGCCCTCGTTCAAGCTCCGATATCCGTTCTCTTGGATAGCTGAGAAATGCACGAATACATCCTCACCTGTGGACCGCTGGATGAATCCGTAACCTTTGGCTCCGTTAAACCACTTCACTGTACCTTTCTCTCTCACAACCCTACTCCTTTCACCTGGTTAACTAAATCACTCCTGCTTCGCGGACGTTCCGAACTCAACCCTGAGGAGCAGAGGCTCGGAAGACGTCTCAACGTTGCCGGTAAACAAGGGTTGCCGCTCACATCGCAGCTCATGCGCAAAGGAAAAAGGCCCACGAATTCGTCCTGACGAACTAGTGCAAGTGCGTCAGAGCAGATCCCTGGAACCTAAGCAATGCGTGAAGTTCAACTGCTGACAGAAACATCAACCCAAATCCGCATTTCGGTTCGACCGAAAGCTCCCCTTCGCCCAACCGAAGGCGAGCAGATGATAATTGCAGGAACTCGCGATTCTGGCAAGTGTTTTCCTCACAAGCGTTTCCGGTTCCCAAGATGGAACTATTCGGAGGGTTCTCTCAGGCTAATAACGAATGAGTGCCGCAATGGACTGTCTGTTACGATTGAATCTATGAGTAGCGACTCTGAATCCACGGACCAAGAGCGCAAACCAAGGTCAACCGGGTTTGCGCAATCGTCCACGATGGTGGCTGCCGCGCCACTTAAGTCTAGTGGCACCACAGAGTTGCACGCCCAGCCACTGCGTCCGGGCATGGTTGCCCGACGCCTGATGGCCGAAGACGAAAAAACCGAGAAGGCTGAACTCTTTCGCCACCTGCCCGAAACCTACAGCCCAGCGCATCGCTTGCGCCGCCATGGCTGGTCCACGCTACGCTACCTGATGCAAACCGAGGTGCACACCTACGCTTTCTCCGTGGCGGCAAATTCCATTCTTTCGCTCTTCCCGTTCATTGTCCTGCTGCTGACGGTAGTTCGCCGAGTCTTCCATTCCGCCGCGATGTACAACGTGGTGCTGGAACTGCTGCGCGACTACCTGCCCAGCAATAAAGATTTCGTCATCCGCAATCTGCAGTTCCTGGCTAGCGTAAAAGGCCGTGGTCAAGCACTGTCGCTGGCCATGTTGCTGGTTACATCGACGGGAATTTTCCTGCCGCTGGAAGTGGCATTGAACAGCATTTGGGGCTTCAAGAAGAACCGCTCTTACTTGATGAATCTCATAGTGTCGCTTGGCCTGGCGCTGGGATGCGGCTGCTTGGCCATGCTTTCGATCGCGCTTACGGCCCAGAACCTAAAGATGCTGGGCCTCGTCATCGGTGACCAGAACATCGTCTTTCGCGGCCTGGGGTTCATAGTTATGAAAGCCTCGGCGATGCTGGCGACCATCGGAATTTACTTCCTGATCTATTGGCTTCTGCCGCATGGCAAGGTTCCGGTGCGAGCGGTCTTGCCGGCAGCGATCATCACCGGCCTGGTGTCGGAGGCGGCGAAGTATGTCTACATCCTGGCGCTGCCGTGGCTTAACTTCCAGGAAGTGTATGGACCATTCGCAGTGTCCGTTACCCTGATTTTCTGGTCATTCTGGAGCGGAATGCTGTTGCTGGGCGGAGCCTATCTGTCGGCCGCAGACCACGCCGACCGGGTGCTGGCGCGACGCGAAACCGCTGCGGCAAACCACTGACACCACAGAGTCTCCCTCAGTCGACGGTCGCGGCGGCAACCGCCGTCGGAGTTGTGCTTTCAGGTTCGGGATGAACGAAGCGTATCGCCGAAGACATGTCCTGCGATGGCTTCTCAATAATCTGGTACATCATCCACGCAGCCAGCCCGCAAGCCGCCACGCCAACCACATCCAGCACAATCATGTAACTGCCCGAATACGGGAGCCAATGCGAGAGGCAACCAATGAGGGTGACGCCGATGGGCAAGTGCAACAGATACAGCGAGTAGGTCACATCCCCGACGCGGTCCACTCGGCGGCTGTGGAAGGTAGAAAACGCGATCAGCAGTCCCGTGGTTACCGACACGCCAGCGACGATCCAGCCTATCGGGCCACGCATCGCAAAGACCATCACCGCGATCAATCCGAGCATTGCGCGCCAGCCGATCAAGGCTGCGCGGTACTGAAACACGAAGACGCCCACCAGGAAAATTGGGATGCTATGGAAGATCAGCCGGTCGTGGCCGACCATGAAATAGGAGAGCATCATGGCTGCGACGGCGACGAAACGCAACCGCATCTTTGCGACTGGCCAGCAGCGGCAGCATGAGCCCGACCAGCAAATACCACTGAAATTCTATGGCCAGCGTCCAGTACACCACGTTGATCCAGGGGACGTGCACCAAATCATTCAGATACGCGAAATGGAACAGCAGGTCGCGCGCTGTAACCGTCAGCCTGGGAAAGTGAAATAACGGTGCCATGAAGAAGTTCGTAGCCAGGACCGTTATGGCGATGGATGCCAGATAAGGCGGGTACAAACGCACGTTGCGCTTCAGCAGAAAACGGGGATAATCGCGCAAAACATAATGCGAGCGAAACAGGCTCCAGGGAATCACAAATCCGGAAATAACGAAAAAGATATGCACTCCGAGGTAGCCATACTTCCCCGACAGGCTGAGCCACTTTCCCTGCCCAGCGACAAAATGTCCCCAAGCGACAAAGATCGCCGCGAACGCCCGTAGAGCGTTGATGACGCCAAAGCGTTGATTGGGAACTTCTATGCGCACGCTTCCATAGTGTAAATGTGGGCCTGTTCGGCCCGTCAATCACCCCTTCCTTTCATGGTTCTGGTCGAAGTCGGTCAATGCCGCAATTGCGGTGTTCGAAATCGCCTCGATCTCGAAGAACTTCGCCTCTTTCTTGTCTTCAAAGCTGAGCAAGCGGGGCATCGCCGCGGCCATGCCTGCGATTCCTGTGTCGATGTGACCATGCACGTTGTAGCTGATCGGCTTGCGCGAGCCACTGCCAGGATAGTCGGTGAACATGATGTTCGCCGCAGCCGCTCCACCGCAGAGTAGCGAGCCAATGGCTGCCCGCTTGTTGCGCTTCCAGAAGACGATTCCCATGATCAGGAAAGAACCGGCGACGGCGTAGTCGAGGACGGCATGGGTTGTGGGATCGATCATTTTGGGCATTTTACCCAGCGCCATTTTCACGCCCTTTTGCAACAACGGCACAGTTCACCCTCGCCTTTCTTGAAGCAGGCTCGATACCACCAACCGGGCGATTGTACGCTGCCGTCTGTCAACTTTAAAGGCTTCAACTGCCGCCCGACTATGTTCTAATACTCGAGGGCAGGATGGCGCCACGGGGCGAGTAGCATAAAGGAGAACGTGATGGACGAGCGCGACTTCTACGACGAGCGGCAAGAAACCCGCAAGGCCACCCTGAACTGCCCGCATTGCCATCAGGCCGGCGAATATGACCTCGGCTGGTTTGTGCGCACCAAGAAGCGCCAGTTGCCCGGGCGCGCTGACGAACGCGACCGCGCCAAGTTCGCCAAGGCGCGCTCGTATATGGTGCGGCGCGACGATCTTGTCGCCTGCAAGAACGTTCGCTGCCGCAAGCGCTTTGAGGTTTCCGGAGTCCAGTCGGTCGCCTTTCTGGATGAGCAAGTCCAACCGGAACGCCGGCAGTGATTTTCTGGTTCGGGAGGCGCGCCGACTTCTGGGCTCGCCTATAATCCGGCTACATCTCCCATGAGCTCGAATGTCCAAAGCGCGGGCCCTTTGCCACCGCCGCGCGACCCCTACACGGCGCGCGTCGAGCCCGTCATGACCCGGCTGGAGAGGTTCTGGCAGCGCGTTACCGATGGCATGAAGCTCAACGAGCTGTGGAAGCAATTCCGCAGCGACGCTCGCTCCAGCTACAACTTGTACTCGCGCGACATTGATTCCACGCGAACGCCGGCGGCAGGCAGGGCGAAGCACTATTTCAACCTCGCGGGACAGTTTTTCTGGGCCATCATCGAAAAGCTGACCCCAGCTCGTCGCGTGCTGCTGCTGATCGCGCTGGTGTTCATGTTCGCTCCCGGCGGCGAAGCCTCGTGGCAAAGCAGCGAAGGCGGAGTCAAAATTCTCGTCTTCGACGGCCACTTCTGGGGCGCTCTGTTGATGCTCATACTGCTGGTCCTCGAAGTCTCCGATCGCGTTGTCATGAAGCGCGATCTGCAGATCGCCAAAGAAATCCAGGCTTGGCTCCTGCCGCCCAATCCGCCCCCAGTGCCCGGATTGGAGATCGCGTTTGCCACCCGTCCGGCTAACACGGTGGCTGGCGACTTTTACGACGTCTTTCCGCTGCCGCCGTCCGCCGCCTCCCAGGGACGGTTCCTGATCGCAATCGCCGACGTGGCCGGCAAGAGCATTCCCGCGGCCATGCTGATGGCAACTTTCCAGGCCAGCCTGAAGACGCTGTGCACTACGCCCAGCTCGCTGACGGACCTGGTCGCTCGCATGAACACCTACGCGTGCAGCAACAGCCAGAACGGCCGTCGATTTACCACCACGTTCCTCGCCGAGTACGATCCCGAGTCGCGCAGCCTCAGCTACGTGAACGCGGGACACAACCCGCCGATTCTGCGCCGCCAGAATGGAGGCATCGAACAACTGGAGGCCGGCGGTATTCCGCTTGGGATCCAGGAGACCGCTCCCTACGAATCTCGCACGGTCACGTTGCAAAGCGGCGATTGGCTGGTCGTGTTCACCGATGGCGTGGTCGAAGCCGAAAACGACCGCGCCGAGGAGTATGGCGAAGTGCGGCTTCTTACCATGTTGCACGCCAATACCCGACTGGATCCGACGATGCTGTTGAACACCATCATGCTGGATCTCGACCGCTTTGTCGGCACCGCTCCGCAACACGATGACGTGACGCTCATGCTGCTGAAGGTCGCCTGAAGCCGGCAAACGGGTATGTAACTCCCTCTTTCCGGTTATTTAGAATCATGGGGTTACGATGTGTTTGTCCCGTAAACTATTGAGCCCAAATAGTTTGTACGTAAGAAATAGATTCCAAAGCACTTATGTGAGACGATTCTGGGCTTTTTTCACCCACCTCATCGCCCTCTTTGCATCCAATTTTCAAAGATCAGAAGCCGCAGCATGGCGGTTTATGCCCTTGGCTATGGCTAGAGACACAAAACCTCACGTAGCAAGTGTACGGATTGGCCCGCCATTGTCAGTGAGCGCGGTCACGGGTGGGCGTGACGCGGTTGTTCCAAGGCACTTCCCTTACTCCACCGCCTTTGCAAATAGCGCGCTCACCGCAGCGATGTTCGGCAGCAGCTCCGCCGGAAAGTTATGGCGCCGCTGGAGGTATTGCGGATCGTTGTAAGTCAGCCAGGCTTTGCCATAAGCGTCTTCCCAGAACAGCGCCTTTAGCGGGAGGTCGATGGCAACGGTGGGAGTGGCCTGCATCAATGGCGTTCCGCTCTTCGGACTGCCGAAGATTAGCAGCTTGGTGGGCCGCATGGCGAGGTTAACTTTTGCCGCCTCGCCGCTGTGGTCCACACGCGCAAAGACCGTGATGCCGCGCTCGGCGAGTAACGCCTCCAGGCGCCGCATGGCCTCGTCGACGGAGTGCTTGGTCGCCAGGTTAATGAGGCCGCTCTGGGAGTCTGTGCTCATACTGCCTCCTGTGCTCGCCCGGCACGCGAATCATTATGAGGCTATCGAATCGAGGTCGGCAAATCGCGCGGATCTGTCGTGCCAACCACACTGGAAATTTTCTGGTCCAACCTTAAAGGGGGCCTGAAGAAAGTGTGCGGCAACCTGTGTCGCCGCTCCGCGGCTCCTCTGTTTTTCCTGCTTCTCCCGGCGCTTACGCGCAGGGCTAAGTTCATGCCGCCGCTGCGCGGCTGGTCTGACTGCTTGTTCCCCGTTTTGTTCCACCGGAAGATTGCGGCAGCGGTCGCGACACGGTCTCTGAAGGCCCGCGCTACCGCCGATCATGTAAGAATGAAAACGATGCCCTCTAGCCGCTGGGATGTCGTCATCTTCGATTACGGACGGGTACTGAGTCTCACGCCTTCGAGCGACGAATTGCAGCAATTTGCCGCTCTGGTCGGAATCACTGAGCCGCCATTCTTCGAGATTTATTCCGCCACCCGCCATGACTATGACGCTGGCCGTGCCGACTTCCGGCAGCACTGGCAGGCCTTTTGCGATGCCGCGGGAGTAACGCTGGGGCCCGCCCAGGTGGAGCGCATCGCGGAGATGGAAACGCTCATGTGGCTGCGCGTCAATCCCGATACGCTGGCGCTGGCGCGCGAGATCAAAGCGAACGGCGTGCGCATCGCCATCCTCTCCAACATGCCGCACGACCTGCTGGCCTACGTCCGCCGGGAAGACGACTGGCTCGACGAGTTCGAGGTGAAGGTGTGGTCGTGCGAGGTGGGCGCCACCAAGCCCGACCCGGTCATTTATCGCCATTGCCTCGATGCGCTGGGTTGCGAGCCGGAGCGAACGCTTTTCTTCGACGACCGGCCCAACAACGTCGAAGCTGCACGGGAACTGGGAATGGAAGCGCACATCTTCGAGTCGGCGGAGCAGGCTCGGGGGATTGTAAGAGCGGGGGCGATCCGGCTAATTGGCTAGCGCTCGCTGTCTTCCATGGCGTGTTGGCCGGGCAGCATGCGCTCGTGCAAGATGCGCACAACCAAGATGCCACCGGATTTCTGCAACCGGTAAAACACGACGTGCTTGCCGTGCTCCATGCGGCGCAAACCAGGGCGTATGGCATCGCAGGGTCGGCCCAACGCCGGATTGCCGGCGAGCATTTGGCAACAAGCCTCAAGCTCACTGAGGTAGTGGTCGGCTTGAGCTTCGCCCCAAGTGCAGACCGTATAGTCGCCGATGTTCAATAAGTCGGCCTCGGCACGACGCGAAAAACGAAGCGCGGCCATCAACTAGCGCCGAGCCAGGGGAAGCTTCAACTTTTTGCGGACACTTACAAACGGGTTGCCACGAGCAACCCCACTGGCGTCGCCTTCGTCTATGGCCGCCCGCAACGCGGCAAGCTTGGCTTCGTACTGCTGTTCTTCTCGCTCCAAAATCCGGAGGGCTGCGCGCACCACCTCGCTGGCGTTTTCGTAGCGCCCACTCTCAACCTTGGTAAACACGAAGCGGTCAAGCTCCTCGGTCAAATTGACGTTACGCGTCGGCATTGACGGCGCTCCTTTCGCGATAGGGGGAACCTTGGCCTAATCGTAGCATTATTGGCAAAGATTGCCAATTGCAGGGCCTTCAGAACGTCAGGCAACAGATCACAGGCCGATTCGTGGGTCCATTTTCGTATCATGTTCGAATGAGTAGTATTCCGGCTCAGCCGAACGGTCGCCAAACCGAAGCCCGCTGGTATGCCACTGGCCTTGCGGCGGTGGCTCTCATTGTCGCGTTGCGGCTGTTGTTGCACCTGCTGACTGCCAACCAGTACGGTATCTTTCGCGACGAGCTGTACTACATCGCTTGTAGCCGGCATCTGGACTGGGGCTATGTGGACATGCCGCCGTTCATTCCGGCGGTTACCTGGCTGTTCACGACGCTGTTCGGCTCTTCCCTGTTCGTTATTCGCCTCATACCGGCAATTGCGGGATGCGGGGCGATTGCACTCACCGGGTACCAGGCGTATCAGTTCGGAGGGCGGCGCTATGCGATGGCGCTGTCGGCCTTGGCGATGGCAGTTTCCGCTGTGTTCGTCATCAACGGACACCTGTTGGGAACAAATGATTTCGAGGCGCTGTTCTGGATGGGCTGTGCGTCGATCGTTATTCGCATCATCCAGACCGGCAATCAGAAACTTTGGCTGTGGTTTGGCGTGCTGGCCGGCCTCGGCCTGATGAACAAGTATTCGATAGCGGTATTCGGGCTGGGGGTTGTTCTCGGATTGCTGCTGACTCCAGAGCGCAAGACATTCGCTCACCCGTGGATTTGGATCGCCGGTGTGCTGGCGTTTCTGATTTTCCTTCCTAACCTGTTGTGGAACGCTCATCGCGACTGGCCCTTTGTGCAGTTGATGCACAACATCCACGCCAGCGGTCGCGATGTTGCGCTGAATCCCGTTCAATTCGTCCTGCAGCAGATCCTGATGGTGAACCCCTTCGCGCTGCCACTGTGGCTGGCGGGACTGGGATGGCTGTTCTTCGGCCGCGATGGACGGCGCTACCGTGCGCTGGGTTGGGCGTACCTGGTTACGCTTGGCGTCTTTATGGCCCTGCACGGCAAGGATTATTACGTCGCTCCGGCGTATCCCATGCTGCTTGCCGCCGGTGGGGTAGTCTGCGAAGAGTGGATCGAGCGCAACCGTCGCGGGTGGCTGAAGCCGGTATTTGTCCTGGTGCTGGTGGTTCCAGCGCTGGTGTTCATGCCGCTGATTGCACCGGTTGTCAGCCCCGAGCATTTCGTCGCTTTCATCCGGGCCATTCACTTCACGCCACCGGTTAGCGAGCACAGTCACGCGCGCTCGCCGTTGCCACAATATTATTCCGACGAACTCGGTTGGGAGGCGATGGTGGCCCAGGTGGCCCACATCTATCACGATCTGCCGCCCGACGTGCAGGCCAGGACCGCGATCAAGACAAGCAATTACGGTGAGGCGGGCGCCATCGACTATTTCGGGCCGAAGTACGGCTTGCCGCCGGCGATCTGCTTTCATCAGAACTACTGGTACTGGGGAATTCACGGTTACACGGGAGAGAGCATCATCGTAGTGAACGAGGGAAACGAGGGGAAGCACCTTAAGCAGATCAGCGAGCACGCCGAAAAAGTCGGGCACTTCGAATATCCGTACGCGCTGGAGAACTTCGACATCTGGTATGCCCAGGGTCTTAAGGTGAACCTGCACGATATCTGGGAGCATGAGAAAACCTGGGACTAGTTCGAAGGTGGCTGCTCGCAGCAAAGCGAAACCCAATCACTTTGCCCGCAAGGGCCGGATAGCGCTGCCACGCAGAGCAAGCCTACTCTGTGAACATGCAAGCCGAACTTCAGAACAAATGGCAACAAGTACTGGCGCGGGACGCACGGCAGGACGGCCGTTTCGTCTTTGCCGTGCGCACCACGGGAATTTTTTGCCGGCCGTCGTGTCCCAGCCGGCGTCCGCGTCGCGATTCGGTGGAATTCTTCGCGGATCCCAGCGCCGCCGAGCGTGCCGGCTATCGCGCGTGCCTGCGCTGCAAGCCGACGCAGGTCTCCGAGCAGGCGCAGTACGTGCTTCGTGCGCGACAGATGCTGGACAACGCGGAAGGAGTGGTCACACTGGCGCAACTCAGCAAGCGGGTAGGACTGAGCCCGTTCCACCTGCAACGGTTGTTCAAGCGCGCGACAGGCCTGAGCCCGCGCGAGTATCAGTCGGCCCGCCGCATGCAGCACGTCAAGAAACAATTACGCAAAGGAGAAGATGTGACCACCGCACTCTACGATGCCGGCTTCAGCTCACCCAGCCGTCTCTACGAAAATACGAATCAGCAGCTTGGGATGACGCCGGGCACGTATCGCCGCGGCGGCGCGGGCGCGACCATCACCTTCGCGATTGCACCGACCCCGCTGGGACGAATGCTGGTGGCGGCAACCGAACGCGGCCTATGCGCGGTGCGCTTCGGGGAGAGTGCGACTGAGTTGGAGCGCGATTTACGGGAAGAATTCCATGCCGCAGAGTTGCAGCGCGACGATGCCGCGATGAGTGCGTATGTCCGGCCGCTGCTGGCCAGCGTTCGTGGGGAGAACACCACGATCGATCTGCCGCTCGACGTGCGCGCCACGGCTTTCCAGAAGAAGGTTTGGCAGACGCTGCGACAGATTCCAAGCGGCGAGACGCGAAGCTATAGCGAGGTCGCGCGCGAGATCGGCGACCCACGTGCCGTGCGCGCGGTGGCTCGAGCTTGCGCGTCCAATCCAGTGGCGCTGGCTGTGCCGTGTCATCGGGTGGTGCGCAGCGATGGAGATCTGGCGGGGTATCGGTGGGGAGTGGAAAGAAAAAGGATACTGCTGGAAACCGAGCAGCAGCCTTAAGGAGTCGACACCGTGTTTCCCGGGCTAAAAGCCCGGGATTATCATTGGCGGCTTAGACGCTGGCCTAAAGGCCAGCTCTTCCACCGGTTCGCTCATTTAGAGCTTCCTTAGCCGCCGCCCACAGACTTCGGTTCCGGGTCAATCCGAGGCGATGGTCACGTAGGACAAAAACGCTGTATGGTCGCCGTGATTTATTCCTCTGAACATCAGCGTGTGGCTGCCGTCGGTGCTGACCGTGAACGGGGCGGTTTCCAGCGTGAACGGGGTAAAGCTGGTCAATGCCCAGGAGCCGATCACATTGCCATCAATCAACGCTTCAACGGTTTGGTTGCCGTCATACAAACTGCTGTATCGCGAGCCCAAGTAAAGGCTGAGATTGTACTTTCCGGCGGTAAAGCCTCCAACCGATTGCCAGACGAAGGGGCCGACGTCCTGCAGGATGACTGCTTGATTAAAGGGCAGCCCGTCGAATGGTGGCGGGTAGAAAATGGTATCCGGACCGGTGAGGCCGGGGCCACCATCCAGTGACATCTGGGGGTGGCCATATACAGACAAAATCGTTCCAATATCCAGCCGAAGCCAGGGCTGGCATTGAAGTTCTGCGAGGGACCGGCGTATGGGCATGCGAACACGGGCTGCTCGTAAGCGTAGCCGTTCGAACAGGCGATGCGCACGGCCCCAAAATCGAAATTGACAATGGTAGGTTGCGCAAACGCTCCGAGGTTATCAGCACGATTACAAAAAGAAGCGAGCAATTCGAACGAGCGGACATGACTGGCCTCCGAGAAGAAAGAGTTATCATCCAGCAGCGCCGCGATCTGGCCGAGATTCGCTGGACATGAATCTCGCCAGCAACCAAACGCCTACGGTCCCCCGTTGGGGTGATGGTCACATAGGACAGGAAGGCCGTGTGATCACCCGGCCTGGTTCCCATGAACTCTAGCGCATGACTGCCGCCGGTGCTAACCGTGAACGCAACCGTTTCCAGCGTGAAAGGCGTGCCGGTGGTAAGTGCCCAAGTCCCGATCGGAGTGCCATCGATCAACGCCACGACTGTCTGGTTGCCGTCGTAATCATGAGCGCGATCCAAGATAGAAGCTTAGCGTGTAGGTTCCGGCCGCGAAACCTCCAACCTCTTGCCATACAAACCCGCCGATGTCCTGCAAGAATACTGCTTGATTGAAGGGCAGCCCGTCGAAGGACGGCGGAAAGAATATCGTATTCGGACCGGTAATCCCGGCCCCACCCTCCAAGGAAGTTGGAGCCAACTGCCGGGCCGCAACCCCTCCCATGATCCATCCGAATCCGGGAGCGGTGTCAAAGTTCTGGGTGGGGTAGCCGTAGGCGCACCCGGCCGCAGCGCCCTCGTAGGCATAGCCGTTACTGCACTGCGATGGGTACGGCGCCGAAATCGAAGTTGACGATGTTGATCTGCGCAAACGCAGCGGAGGTTATCAGCACGATTACGAAAGAAGAAGGCAACTCGAGACGAGCGGACATGACTGGCCTCCAAGGCAGGAATTTG
Organism: uncultured Acidobacteriaceae bacterium; assembly: GCA_963798005.1. Classification (GTDB taxonomy): domain Bacteria; phylum Acidobacteriota; class Terriglobia; order Terriglobales; family Acidobacteriaceae; genus Bog-257. The sequence continues at coordinate 16,371 of CAWCRZ010000004.1, forward strand.
GTAGGCCCAGGAGGAGAAGGCCGAGAAGCTTAGTATTTCTCGCGCGGACTCGATAGGAGTGGGTGGGAGAAAGGCCGGGGATCCTTCCCGAGCTACGGGCGAAATTTTCATCTCTCGGTCACCCTTTGTCGGTGATATCTGTCACAGCGACGAGTGACGAGGAGATTGCCGCCACAGCGTCTCAAAGTTCACCCCTGCGGTGGAGTTGTGATGGAGGCGCCCCTCACTGAAGCGAAGCAGCAATTCCGAATTCCCCTTTTCGGAACGAGATACGGAACCCGGTTTCCCATCTTCCCGCCGCTCATTTATACTCGGCTGTTTGCCCACACGCGCTAAGCGCATTATGTGATGAACGGAAGGAGTGCTGGGTGAAAATACTGGTCTGCATCAAGCAGGTTCCGCAGAAGGATGCGCCGCTGAAGCTGAACGAGGCCGGCACCTGGATTCGCGAAGACGTTTCCTACGAAGTGAACGAGCCGGACGCCTACGCGCTGGAAGAGGCGCTGCGGCAGAAGGAAAAGCACGGCGGCGAGGTGGTGGTGATGACCGGCCGGCCCGGCGCGGTCGCAGCAGGTGTTGCGCGAAGCGCTGGCCAAGGGCGCGGATCGCGCGATCCACCTCGAAGGACGACCGCTTCGCGACCCTGGATGCGTCGAAGTCGCGCGGGCGCTGGCCGCGTCCATCGCCGGAGAGAACCTTCGACCTGATCGTGACCGGACTGCAGTCGGACGACTTCGGCTTTGCCCAGACCGGCGTTATTGCTTGCCGAAGTGCTGGGATGGCCGCATGCCACCATCATTATGCGGCATCGAGAAGACCGATAGCGGCATGCGCGTGAAGCGCGAACTCGAAGCCGGACGCTTCCAGTTCGTGGACATGCCGTTGCCCGCGGTGCTCACCATCCAGACCGGCATCAACAAGCTGCGCTACGCCACGCTGATCGGCATCAAGCAGGCCAGGTAAAAGCCGCTGCGCAAGGTGACCTGGGCTGAGGTTGAGCCGAAGCTGAGCAAGAACCAGCAGCAGATTGAACGGCTCTATGTGCCGGTGAAGCAAAAGAAGACCGAGATGCTGGAAGGTCCTCCAGCCGAGGTGGCGAAGAAGCTGGTGGAGCAACTGAAGAATGAGGCGCGGGTGATATAGAAGGCGGCTCTTTCGCCGCGAGAGTGTCTGATCTGCGTACAATTCAGTGTTAAGCACGAGGGTAGAGCGGCATGGCCAATCTACTGCTTCCGATAGAAGAACGGAGTCTGACCCGCCATCAGGTGGAGCGGCTCGATAAGCGCAGAAACCGCGGCTTCATGCCTGATGGTGATTGCCGGGCAGTGCTGCCGTCATCGCAGTGGTGCTGCTGCTGTGGCTTGTCCAGGATCTGACCTACGCGCCGGGATGGGCGCATCGCTGGCTTTCTATTCGTCATCTCGCTGGCCATCTCGGGAATCTGCGGGCTTGGCGGAGCTTACCTGCGGCGCGGCGCCCGGAGTTCTGATGCACTATCGCTGATACCGTGGTGCGGTGGGATCAACCGCGATGTGCGGCCGAGCACTGGCGGAACCGGCCGTGTCAGAGTTCAGTGTTCATCCGGTGTACATCCATCAGTCAAAACGCTAAGGCGCGCTGCCGGCGAGGAGACCCGGACTGCATGGCAGATCGGATCCTGGTGGTTGCGGAGCAGCGTGAAGGTAAGCTCAATCGCGTCTCGCTGGAGACCCTCGCCGCTGCGCAGGCCATCGGCAACGAGACTGGCTGGACGGTGGCAGTGGGTTTGCCGGCAGTCAGACCGCGGCACCTCGCGCAGGAATTGGCGGGCTACAAGGTCGAGAAGGTATACGACCTGGAAGCGGCATCGCTCGCGGCCTACACCTCGGACGCTTACGTCGCTGCCCTGAAGCACTTTATTCGAGCCAACAGCCGAAGCTGGTGCTGTTGCCGCATACCTACCAGGTGCGCGACTTCGCTCCCAAGCTGGCGCTCGCCCTGGATCGCACGCTGATCAGCGACGCCATCGGCTACAAGTACGAGAACGGCAAGCTGCTGTTTACCCGGCAGATGTTTCAGGGCAAGTTCGTGGCCGATGTATCGTTCGCCGGCGACGCCTCCGTAGTTCGCGACGTTGCAGATCGGCACGTTCCGCGGGACCAGGTCGAGGACGGGCTGCCGCAGCGCCGGTCGAAACATGTCGAAGTGGCCGCCGGCGCCTGCGCAATCAAGCCCGAGGCTCCGTTCAGGAAGCCAAGCAGGCCGTGGACCTCACGCAGGCGGAGGTCATCGTCGCGGTTGGCCGAGGCATCAAGGAACAGAAGAACGTCGAGATCGCCGAAGCAGCTGGCCGACAGCGTTGGGCGGCGAGATTGCTGCCTCGCGTCCCATCTGCGACTCGGGCTGGCTGCCCATGGATCGGCAGGTCGGCAGCTTCGGGCCAGACGGTTGCGCCCAAGCTGTATCTGGCGCTGGGAATCAGTGGCGCTATTCAGCATGTGGTCGGCATGAAGGGTGCGCGCACGATTATCGCTATCAACAAGGACGTGGAGGCCCCGATCTTCGAGATTGCCGATGTTGCGGTGGTGGGCAATCTGTTCGACATCGTGCCGCCACTCATCGAGGAAGTAAAGAAGGCCAAGGGCACGTAGCTGGGTTGTTAGCTGTGGGGCTTTCAGCACCAACTACAATCGGCGCATGAACCTGAGCTGTTGCCTTTGCGTAACTCCAGCGGACAAGTTGTGTTCTTGCACTGTCAGGCTGACCAAGTCACAATGAGACATGGGACAATAGCAACCGCCATTTACTCTGGGTAGGTCTAATGATCGTCTTTCGCAAGCCGCTTCCTGGCATCGAGCGCCCGGTGATGGAAGCAGACGTCGTCATCGTCGGCGGAGGCCCGGCCGGTATGGCCTGCGCTTTGCGCCTCTCGCAGCTCATTGACGAACACAATTCCAAGCACCCCGACTCGCAGCTCAGCCAAAGAAAACATCTACCTGCTGGAGAAGGCGCGCGAGGTCGGCGCGCATTGTCTCTCGGGCGCGCTGCTCGATCCGCGTTCCATGCGCGAGCTGCTGCCCGGCTTCGAGAAGGAAGCTCCTCTCGATGCCGAGGTCACGCGGGAAGCCGTCTATTACCTGACGCGCACCGGCAAGCTCAAGTTTCCCATCACACCGCCGCCGATGCGCGATCACGGCAACTACGTCATCTCGATCAACAAGTTCGTGAAGTGGCTGGGCAGCAAGGTGGAAGAGGCGGGAATCACCATCTTCACCGGATTTGCCGGCTCCGAGCTATTGTTTGAGACTGGGCGCGTGGTCGGCGTCCGCACCGACGACAAGGGCGTGGACAGGAACGGAGAGCAAAAATCCAACTTTGAGCCGGGCTACGATTTGAAGGCCAA
>CAWCRZ010000005.1:0-69680 GCA_963798005.1 uncultured Acidobacteriaceae bacterium
CAGCAGGGTGGTGCCTAAGCTGGTTGGATGTAAATCCGAGCCTGGATCGCAATGGTCCAGGCTTTCTCTTTGTGCGCTTGCGTTCCAAGGATTTGCGTACTGGCCGAGGCGTAAGATAAAAAGGTTGTCCGATCGAGGTTGCCCGTGCCTGAGCTGCGCAAAGATCCGATCATCGGGCGGTGGGTCATTATTTCCACCGACCGCGCCAAGCGCCCCACCGACTTCAGCCGTGAGCCGGTGAAGATGAAGGGTGGCTTCTGTCCGTTCTGTCCCGGCAACGAAAGCAAGACGCCGCACGAGGTCCTGGCATATCGTCCCAATGGCGCTGCGAGCGACTCGGAGGGTTGGACGGTGCGAGTAGTGCCGAACAAGTTTCCTGCGCTCGGAATCGAGGGTAGCCTGAACCGGCAGGCCGAGGGCATGTTCGACAAGATGAACGGCATCGGCGCGCATGAGGTCATCATCGAGACGCCCGAGCACGAAGCCACCCTGGCTACCCTTCCCGAGAAGCGAATCGAGGATGTGCTCTGGGCTTTTCGTGACCGGATCGTCGATCTGAAGAAGGACCGCCGATTTAAATACATCCTGATCTTCAAGAACCACGGGCCGCTGGCGGGTGCAACCTTGGAGCACGCGCACGGCCAGCTCATTGCCCTGCCCATTGTTCCCAAGCATGTAATCGAAGAGCTCGAAGGCTCCAAACAATATTTCATCTACAAGGAGCGCTGCGTGTTCTGCGATATCGTGCGCCAGGAGACCGAGTCCGGCGTCCGCGTCGTCGCCGACAACGATGGATTCCTCACGATTGCGCCCTATGCGCCGCGGTTTCCCTTCGAGACGTGGATCCTACCCAAACGCCATGAGTCGGCCTTCGAGAACTCGTCGTCGCAGGTCTACGAAGGGCTGGCGAAGGCATTGAAGAACCTGCTGAGGCGTGCCGACAAGGTGCTCGATTACCCCTCGTACAACCTGGTCATTCATACCGCGCCTGTGCAGGAAGCGGCGATGGACCACTACCACTGGCACATCGAGTTTATGCCGCGGCTGACGAAAATCGCGGGCTTTGAGTGGGGCACCGGCTTCTATCAAAACCCCACGCCGCCGGAGGAGGCCGCGAAATATCTGCGGGAGGCGAAGATCGAATCGTCGCAGCCAATGGTGGTCACACCTTAGCTGGTTTCAGCTGGGGAAATTCAAAATAGTGAGTTGTGCCTAATACCACTTTTGTGTGCCTTAATGCTGCATGTTAAGCATGGCCAGTATCTCTCTTACCGTCTACAATACTCGGATAGTTTCTTCGGCTAGCAATGACGTTTTGATGCTTGCCGATGCCAGCTAAAACCCAGGACTAATCGGATTGGGAAGCCCAACCGTCTGAAGCAGACCTCGCGCTAGCGCCGGGAATACCAACAAATCAGGAGAAGCCTACCAACATGTTGAAGAGCAGTGTCTACGCTGTCATAGTTTGCTGTTGTATCAGTTTGTATGGGGAGCAAGTGACCCTCAAGAATGGCGATCGCTTGACCGGCACGATTCTGAGTGTGAGCGATAAGAAGCTCACTATAAAGACGGAACACGCTGGTACCGTCACCATTGATTGGGACGCGGTCGCGCAGTTCTCGTCCGAGCAACCCATGGTCGTGACCCGCACCGACAAGCAAGTAGTTTCCGGTCCCGTGAGCACGAAGGATTCCGACGTCGCGGTCACCACCACAACGGGGACGCAGACGATTCCGATGGTAGACGTGGCCGTGATGCGTTCGCCGGCCGACCAGGCGGCTTATGAAAAATCCTTGCATCCGGGAATGCTGGAAGGCTGGGGTGGCGGCGGCAACTTTGGATTCGCCTTGGCGCGAGGCAACTCTGACACCACCAACCTGGCGTTGGGTTTCAATGCTGCGCGTCCTACCACGACCGACAAATGGACCATTCAGGCAACCTCTATCTATTCGACCAGCACCGCCGACAATGTAACCACCACGTCCGCGAATTCTTTTGGGGGTTTCATCCGCTATGATCGCAACCTGACGAAGAAGCTGTTTGCCTTCGGCTTGTTTAGCGGCTTGTACGATCACGCTCAGGACCTCAACGAGCGCATCAGTCCGAGCGGCGGTCTGGGCTTCCACGCGATTGCCAGCAAGATGACAACCCTCGACCTGCTGGGTGGCTTTGGCTACACCTACGAGAATTACTCGACCGGCCCTACCAGCATCACCAACAACCTGATGAACGCGACCGTCGGTGACGAGTTCAATCACAAGTTCACCGCGAACACTTCCGTGATGCAGGACTTCTATTTCTTCCCCTACCTGAACGATGGCGGAGGCTATCGCGGGGTGTTCGACTTTGGCTTGGCGAGCAAGCTGTATCGGGCGATCACCTGGAACCTGAACTTCACCGACCTCTACAACAGCAAGCCCGTGGCAGGCAAGAAGAACAACGACGTGCTGTTAACGACGGGATTGGGGCTGACCTTCGGAAAAGCGAAGCAATAATGGAATTTTGAACGGCAGTCACCGTTGCGACTGCCGTTGAACTGGTTTCACTGTCTATCTTGATACTCCTCGTACCACGCCATCTGGATAGCTTCCAGCTTGCCCTCGTTCGACATCTTGGGGTCGTCGACAAAGGTCGGCAGTTCAGTTACGTAGCGGTGAAGGTCGGTAAAGCGCACTTCCAGCGGATTCACCTCCGGAAACTTGTCGGCCAGTGCAATGCCGATATCTTCCGCGTCATCCCAGCTAAGCTCAGCAGCCATAATCTCCTCGTGCGGTCAGATGCGCGCCATCAGTCGTGGTGACTGGCCGCCTCCGAGACGTAATTCCGGTTCCACGACGGTATCTCGACCACCACTTCGCCTGGCTTCTCGATTACAGTCTGACATCCCAGGCGCGAGTTGAGTTGCAGATCGGCGGCCATGTCGAGGCGGTCCGCCTCTTCGTCGTCCATCTCATTCAGCAGTTCTTTGCCCTTCTTCACCACGACGTGGCAGGTCGTGCAGGCGCAGTTACCGCCGCAGGCGTGCTCCAAGTGAAGGCCAAAATTCATGGCCACGTCCAGTATCGACTCCGGCTTGCCATGGTCCTGGTAGGGCAGCTTGCCGTGTTCGAATTCGAATGTCTTGTTCTCGGGTAGGAAAGTGAGCCGCACCGTGTTCGGCCCGAGGGCCTCTGCTGTCGCCGTTCCACCGCCTTGTGTTTTCTCGTCTGGCATGATTCCTTCGCTCATATCTGTGCCGTCCCTGAAGGGACTCGGATTTTTTTTGCTGCGCCCACCCAGCGCTGAAGCGCCGGGCTATCATCTTCCATCCCGCTGAGCGGGACTCGACTAAAGTAGCCTCCGCCTGTCCGCGCTACGCACGCTCTAGTTGATGCGGCAACCTTGCACTCTAACCGCTAACCACTTACTCAATCTCGGCTTGCGCGATGGGATGCGGCGAGGCTGGACCCTCTCCTACGTTGGCCGTCGCCATGTCCTTACCCTTCAGCGCCGAACTCAGCGCCGAATCCATCATCATCTCGGCCAGGTGCATGGTGCCCTGGTTGAGCACGTCAATCGCGCTGCGAATCGCCTGGTACTCGTCTTCCTTCATCACTGCGCGCAGTGCGTTCTCCAGCTTGTTGATGTTCGCGCGCTCCTGCGACGACAACCGCTCCCACGCCGGGTTCTTGCGGCCTTTCTCCAGCGCCGTGAGCATCGTGTCCGCTTCGGTACGCGCCTCAATCACCTGCCGTTGGCGGAAGTCCTCTTCGGCGTAGTCGAACGACTCCAGGATCATGTTCTCGACCTGCTCATCCGTCAGGCCGTAACTGGGCTGCACCTCGATCTCAGATTCCTTGCCGCTGCGCAACTCCCGCGCCGAGACGTGCAGAATGCCGTTGGCGTCGATGAGGAACTTCACTTCGATGCGCGGCAGGCCCGCCGGCATGGGCGGAATTCCCTTCAGATCGAAGCGCGCCAGCGAACGGCAATCCTTCGCCAGTTCGCGCTCGCCTTGTACTACGTGGACTGCTACGTTTGTCTGACCCTCGACTCCGGTTGTGAAGTGCTCCGTTGCCGAAGCCGGGATGGTCGAGTTGCGATGAATGATCTTCACCACGCCCCCACCCAGCGACTCGATGCCCAGCGACAGCGGCGTCACGTCCAGCAGCAACATCTCCTTCGTCGCTTCCGAACCGCCGGAGAGAATATTCGCCTGCACGGCCGCACCCAGCGCAACCACCTCGTCGGGATTCAAATCGCTATGCGGCGTGCGCTCGAACAGCTCTTCCACCAGTTGCCGCACCCGCGGGATTCGCGTCGAGCCGCCCACCAGCACGGCCTCGTTGATGTCCTTCGGCTTCAGGCCGGCATCTTTCAGCGCCTGCTTGACCGGGCCAACCGTGCGATCGATCACCGGCTGAATCAACGCCTCGAACTGCTCGCGGGTAATCTCGCGCTGATAGCGCTTGCCGCCTGGGAGTTCGACGTCCAGCAAGGTCTTCTCATTCGACGACAATACAATTTTGGCTTCGATCACCGCCTTGCGAATCGCCGCCACGATCTCCGCATTGCGCTGGACATCGACACCCAGATCGCCCCGAACGTCATCCAGCGCGATGGTGATGAGCAGATTGTCGATGTCGTCACCGCCCAGGTGGGTGTCCCCGTTGGTGGCAACCACCTCGAAGATCCCCTCGTGCAGCTTGAGAATCGAGATGTCGAAGGTCCCGCCGCCCAGGTCGTACACCGCAACCGTCTCGCTTTGCTTCTGGTCCAGACCGTAGGCTAGCGAAGCGGCCGTTGGCTCGTTCACCAGGCGCAAGACCTCCAGCCCGGCGATGCGGCCGGCATCTTTCGTGGCTTGCCGCTGCGCGTCGTTGAAGTACGCTGGAACGGTGATGACCGCCTTTGTGACCGGCCCGGCAAAGTAACGCTCGGCATTGCGCTTCAGTTGCCGCAGGATGAAGGCCGAAATTTCCGGCGGCGTGAATGTCTTGTCGCCCAGCTTAATGCGCAATACTTCGCCCGCGGCCAGATCTTCCGCCAGACGAAACGGAAACAGCTTCAGTTCGTCCCGCACATCTTCCAGACCACGGCCCATCAGGCGTTTCACGCTGTACACTGCGCGGTCGGGAGTCTCGATCAGATACCTCCGCGCGGCGTTGCCCACGATGATCTGGCCGTTCTCATCCAAGGCGACGACCGAGGGCACCAGATTCAGGCCATCCTCGCCGGGAATGACCACCGGGCGCTCGCCCTCCATGTAGGCCACAAGCGAGTTCGTGGTGCCCAGATCGATGCCGACGATGCGTTCGTTTGCCATTGTTAGCGGTCGCTTTTCGCCATTCGTCTTTCGCTTTTCGTCAGAAGAAGTTCAGCTGTCGAATCGGTTTGGCGAAACACGAAGAGCGCAGGGCGAATAGCGTTCCTCAACTCTCCAGCACCTCATCAATATCCCGCAGCAGGTTCCGCAAATAGTTGCGCCGGTTCAGCACATCCACCATCTTGTCGCGCACCGCCAGGCGGTCTTCGTCCAGGACGGTTTCGCCCTGTTCGGTGCGGTCCACCAGCGCGTCCCACTCGTTCCAGTCGGCGGACAACTCCTGCATCATGCCGTCGTACCTGGCCTGCAACTGCTTCTTCGCGTCCTCTAGTTGGCGCTCAAGGGTGCGGTCGCTCTCCCCCATCTTCTTGTTCATCCGCATCTCTTCGAGCTGCATGTTCAGCTCAAACACTTCTTCCAGCAGATCGGGAGGAACAACCTGCTTCTTCATCTGGCCGGTGCGACGGGCTTCTTCGGTCGCCGCCTTGGATTGCTCTTCCAGTTGCACGCCTTGCAGCCGGAGCAAGTACTCGGTGCGCCCAATCGGGTCCTTCAGGGTGCGATAGGCGTCGTTCAGGTGCGAGCTTTGCTCCAGTGCCCACTGCTGTTCGCGCTCGCTCTTGATGGCGTTGATGTCGGGATGGAGATGCCGGCTCAGATCGTAGAACTCGCGCTCGAGTTTCTCGGTCTCCAGGTTCAGCTTGTAGGGCAATCCAAAAAAAGTGAAATAGTCCACCGGCACCGGCGGCTGGACCTTTCCACACTGCTGACAGAAATGCGCCGCGCGCATGGCCCCGCAGGACCAGCAGTTGACCTTGACGGGCTTGCCCTGGCTTACAACCAGGATGCCACTGTCCTTTGCGCTTTTGTCCTGTGTGTGAGGCATTAGATTTACGCCGCGCGGCGCGACTCATCGCTCCTTCAGACTGTTTGCGCCAGACCTCATGCCCGGGGCAGAAAATTTCACCCCTCGCAGGGCCGGGTTTTCGGATGTACGCAGGCTGCTACGGCGTTCGGTGGACGCTGGTCTTCGATGCGGCGCCTGGTTCCCTACGAGAACGAAGTGCCGCAGCCACAAGACTTCTTCGCGTTCGGGTTCTGGAACACGAAGCCCTGGTGCATCAGGGTCTCTTCGTAATCCAGGACCATGCCGTGCAGATAAATGAACGACTTCGGATCGACAAAGATGCGGACGTCGCCGAAGTTAAAGATGCGGTCGCGTTCGCGCGGCTGCGTGTCGAACTGTATGTGGTAGCTCAGGCCTGAACAACCACCACCCTGCACTCCCAGACGAAGCCCGCCCTCAGCCGGCGAGATGCCTTCCTTGGCCAGCACTGCGCCGATGCGCGCCACGGCCTTGTCTGTCACCTGTATACCGCTTGCAGCAGGGGCGGCGGACGTTTGCTCCGGTTTCTCGATATTGATCGTGCTCATGGTCCCATTTCCGGCGTACCTCACCTTGCGGCGAGACACGCCGTCCCTCAGCAACAGTTTACGCCGTCTGCTCGACCGCGCTGCTTTGGGCCTGCGTCTGCGTCACGCCGTTCTTTTTCTTCCAGTCACCGATGGCGGCGCGAATCGCATCTTCCGCCAGCACCGAACAGTGGATCTTCACCGGAGGCAGCGAAAGCTCCTTCACGATGTCCGTGTTCTTGATCGCCGAGCGCTTCGTCCACCGTCTTGCCCTTCACCCACTCGGTCGCGAGCGAGGACGAGGCAATCGCCGAGCCGCAGCCAAACGTCTTGAACTTGGCGTCCTCGATGATGTTGGTCTGCCGGGTTCACCTTGATCTGCAGCTTCATCACGTCGCCGCATTCCGGCGCGCCCACCAGGCCGGTGCCCACTTCGGAGCTGTTCTTGTCCATCGAGCCCACGTTGCGGGGGTTTGTGTAGTGGTCAAGGACCTTATCGCTGTATGCCATGAAGTAGTCTCCTAAAGTTCAAACTTTTCGAATTGCATTAGTGGGTCGGCTCAGCCGCCCACTGGACCTTCGTCAAATCGATTCCTTCTTTCGCCATCTCGTACAAGCGGCGACAACTCGCGCAGGCGCTTCACCGTATCCACCACGCGCTCGGCCACGTAATCCACCTCGGCTTCGGTGTTGAATCGTCCCAGGCCAAACCGGATCGAGCTGTGCGCCAGGTCATCGCCGGCGCCCAGGGCCTTCAATACATAAGATGGCTCCAGCGTCGCCGAGGTGCACGCCGAACCGCTGGAAACCGCAATATCGTTGATGCCCATCAGCAGCGACTCGCCTTCCACATAAGCGAAGCTGATGTTCAGGTTGCCGGGCAGACGATGCTCGACTGAGCCATTGATGTACACCTCGTCGAGTTGGCCCATGATGGCGTCCTTCAAGCGATCTCTCAGAGCCGCAAGCTTCTTCGCTTCCTCGGGCATTTCGTTGATTGCGATCTCGCACGCCTTGCCCAGTCCCACGATCCCCGGGACGTTCAACGTACCGGAGCGCATGCCGCGCTCATGGCCGCCACCGTCGATCTGCGCCACCAACTGAACGCGAGGATTCTTGCGCCGCACATACAACGCGCCTACGCCCTTCGGGCCGTAGAGCTTGTGCGCCGTAATCGAAGCCAGGTCCACGTTGTCCTGAATCACGTTGAACGGGACCTTGCCAATCGCCTGCACCGCATCGGTGTGGAAGAGTACACCGCGCTCGTGACACAGAGCGCCAATTTCGCGGATCGGCTGCAAGGCGCCAATTTCGTTATTGGCAGCCATGATCGTGACCAGGATGGTCTTGTCGTCCATCGACCGCTTCAGGTCGTCGAGATCGATGCGTCCGTCCTTCTGCACCGGCAGGTAGGTGACCCGAAAACCGTACTTCTCCAGGCGCTTGCAGGTGTCGAGCACGGCCTTGTGCTCGATGGCCTGGGTGATGATGTGATTGCCCTTTTCCTTGTACATCTCGGCGACACCCTTGATGGCCAGGTTGTCGCTTTCGGTCGCGCCAGAAGTAAAGATGATTTCCTTCGCGGTGGCGCCGATCAGCTTGGCGATGCGCTCGCGCGCCTGCTCCACCGCCTGCTCGGCGACCCAGCCAAATTCGTGATTGCGGCTGGCTGCGTTGCCATATTTCTCCGTGAAGTACGGCAACATCGCTTCCACCACCCGCGGATCGGTCTGCGTGGTGGCGTGGTTGTCCATGTAGATGGGCAGCTTAACGTCCTTGTTACCATTGCCCGGAATCACATTCGTGCTCATCGCTTGTGACATCTCCTAAACTTGATCTGCCTTGCTCGAGGTCCAGCCGAGAGTGACCAACTCAGGCGTGGCGTCGTGCTCCGGCTCGGTCATCTCCCAAATCGTTAATCGGTTCAAAACCTCTTCGATGCTGCGGCTCACTTTGCGGAGCGGCTCGCGGACGGTGCAGCGGTCGCTCTGATCGCAGTCCCCCTCCGCCGCGCTGCAAGAAGTTATAAACAGCGGCCCATCAATCGCCCGAATCACCTCAAACGCGCTGATGCGCCGGGGATCGCGGGCCAGCGTGTAGCCACCGTTGGTGCCGTACTGCGAAACCAGCAGCCCGGACTTGGTCAGCTTCTGAAGGATCTTGGCCAGCGCCTCCTGCGGCATGCTGTACATCTCGGCCAAGTCCTTCGCGCTGCACGCTCCCAAGTCGGCGTGCTCGGCCAAATGCCGCATCGCGATCAGCCCGTAGTCCGCCTTCTTGGTGAGTTTCAGCATCAGTTACTCAGATGGATATGCGACCAAATAAGTCGCAGATAGATTCTACGACGTGGTGAGCTCCGATTGCAACTCTTCCCAGCCAACGGTAACTTTGTGCAGCCGGATGTATGTGATAAGCAGCGAACGGCTTAACGAATGGCGATAATTTACGTCGGATATTGAAAGCTTGCCGACCGGACATCCGCGTGTCGGGAGGCCGCACGGCGATCCGTTACCCGCAGAATTAATATTCCGGGTGCTGGAAACGCTTGACAACCCATGCCGCCGGTCTAAAATACCCGCAATCCGCCTCTGCTCACGGTCGGGGCGTGCTTGCACGAAAATGAGCCAGCCGGCGCTTGGGATGTCCAACCTCGAATAGAGCTACCCATGGAACAACAGCAGTGTCTCCATCCTCGTGTCCAGATCGTCTCCCGTGACGAAGACGCGGAATATGTCGAGTGCCTCGACTGCCGCGAGATCTTCGAATCCAGCGAATTCCGCGACATGGACATCGAGGCGAAGATTCCCACCGAAGAAGAATAAATAATAGGTCGGCTCGAACAGCGTTCATTACCCGCGAGCGCGCGGACGTGTATCCAAATTCGTCGGAGCAACTAAGGAACACGCTTCTGAGGTAGAGCGGGCCTTCAGGCCGCGTCGAAGTGTCGTTAATTTCTCTTGTCATCACGAGCGGACTTCAGTCCGCGAGGGATCTGCTTTTTCGTCACTTGTTCCTCACTGCAAGTTGCAGCTTTAGCTACCTCAGCCGCAGCGCCGCATCGGCGGAAAACTCCGCTTCGGCGAACTCGCCCGCAAGAAATCTCGGATACGCAGCCGCCGCGATCATCGCGGCGTTGTCGGTGGAAAGTTTGCGCGAAGGGAAATAGACTGGCACGCCTTCTTCGGCGGCACGGCTTTCGAAGGAGCTTCGCAGCTCGCTGTTCGCAGCGACCCCGCCGGTCACAAACAGTGTGGCCACATTGTGCTCGCGAGCAGCCAGCAGCGTCTTGCTGACCAGGTCGTCGACCACGGAGCGCTGAAAGGAAGCAACCAGATCGAGGGTTTGGCGATCACAGGCGGCGAGATAGTCTGCCGCAGTACGACTCGCCATTCCGGCCATCGCCTGCCGCCGCTCTGCAATCTTCCCCCGCATGTCATGGGTTTCGACATATCGCAGGACCGCGGTCTTGATCCCGCTGTAGGAAAAATCGACGCGCCGTTCGTCATCGGCGTGGCGGTTCTGGGGATTGCGGTCGCGATGCTTAATCTGCGCGAAGGGAAACTTCACCGCCTTTGGATTCCCGTGCTGCGCAAGATAATCGATGACCGGCCCGCCGGGATATCCCAACTCCAGCAGCTTGGCCACCTTGTCGAAAGCCTCACCCGCCGCGTCATCGCGCGTATGTCCCACATCGTGGTACACCCAACCGTCTTGCTTTTGCTCCGCGAGATAAAGGTGAGTATGTCCGCCGCTCACCACCAGGGCGAGCACGGGAAATTCCAACTCGTGGTTGCCCTTCTGGCGCTCCTCCAGCAGGACCGCGTGGATGTGTCCTTCCAGATGATTGACTCCGATCAACGGCTTCTCCACCGCGTAGGCCAGCGCCTTGGCATAGCTCAAGCCGACCAGCAGCGACCCGGCCAGTCCCGGCCCCTTGGTCACCGCGATCGCGTCAATGGTCTGGTATGACTTACTCGCATCCTCCAGCGCCTTGCGCACCACGGGCACGATGGCGCGCAGGTGTTCGCGCGAGGCCAGCTCCGGGACAACCCCGCCATACGGCTGATGGGTCGCAATCTGCGAGTACACGACATTCGAGATCAACTCCTCGCCCGAGCGCACCACGGCCGCCGCAGTCTCATCGCACGAGCTTTCAATGCCGAGGATGTACACATCGCCCACAGAACTATTGTACGAGCGAATTGCACTCCCTACATGTACTGTCAGCCCGAGTGGAGGGACCTGCTGTTCTTACGCGTCGACCAGTCCTGCCGCTACAATCGAACTTGTCAATGCAGCAGCACGCCACCAACATCGTTCGCGAGCTACGCAACCGCGGCTTTCAGGCCTACTTCGCCGGAGGCTGCGTACGCGACACGCTCCTCGGACTCGCACCCGCCGACTACGACGTCGCCACCGACGCCACGCCGCCCGAGGTGATGCGCATCTTCCCCGAAACCTACGCCGTGGGCGCGCAGTTCGGCGTAGTGCTTGTGCCGCTGAAAAGACCCACCCAAGCAAAGGACACTTGGGTGGGGCACGCAGCTCCAGATCTTGCGTCCTACCACCCCAACTACGTCGAGGTTGCCACCTTTCGCAACGATGGCACCTACACCGACGGCCGCCATCCCGATCGCGTCAGCTACTCCAAAGATCCGCAAGAGGACGTGCAGCGCCGCGACTTCACCATCAACGGCCTGCTGATGGACCCGCTGGACGGCAATCGGGTGCTCGATTTTGTCGGCGGCCGCGACGACCTGAAGGCTGGTGTGATTCGCGCTATTGGCGAACCCGAACGCCGCTTCGCCGAAGACAAGCTACGCATGTTGCGGGCGGTGCGCTTCGCCGCGCGGCTCGGCTACATCATCGAGCCGGGGACCTTCACTGCGATCCAGCGTCTGGCGCCGGGAATTCAGCAGGTGAGCCGCGAGCGCGTCCGCGACGAGCTGACCAAAATGCTCACCGAAGGCCACGCGCGCCGCGCCTTCGAACTGCTCGACGCCACCGGCCTGCTGAAACAGGTGCTGCCCGAGGTGGACCGCATGAAAGGCGTCGCGCAGCCGCCCGAGTTCCATCCCGAGGGCGACGTCTGGATCCACACGCTGCTCCTGCTGGAGAAGCTGCCGCCGTATTGTTCGCGCGCCCTGGCGTGGGGAGCGCTGCTGCACGATGTAGGCAAGCCGCCAACCTTTCGCGTCGCGCCCGACCGCATCCGCTTCGACGGCCACGTCGAGGTCGGCACTCGCATGGCCGAGCACATTTGCCACCGCTTGCACTTCTCCAACGAAGACACCCAACAGATCGCCGAACTGGTAGCCAACCACATGCGCTTCGCCGACGCCGCGCGCATGAGGGAATCGACCATGAAGCGCTTCCTGCGATTGCCGCGGTTCGACGAGCACCTGGAGTTGCACCGCATCGACTGCCTCAGCAGCCACGGCAATCTGGCGCTGTACGACTTCGTCCGCGAGCGCCTGCTGCAAACTCCGGACGAGGAGATCAGGCCGCAGCCGCTGCTGACCGGTGAAGACCTCATCACCCTCGGCTACCCTCCCGGCCCGCAGTTTCGCGACATCCTCTCGGCCGTCGAGGAGGCGCAGCTAGAAAGGACGCTCCACAGCAAGGACGACGCGTTGGCCTTCGTGCGCCGCGAATTTCCGCAGCCGGGCTAGAGCTGGTCTATAAATAGTCGCCGGTCAGATTTGTATCAGGGCACGACTTCCAGTCGTGCCGCGCCTGCCGCCCAAAATGGCGGCTTTAGCCGCTGCGACAGGGGTTAAAGCCCAGTGGAAGAACGAACCTTCTCGGCACGGCTGAAGCCGTGCCCTTATACAAACCGCAGATTACGCCATTTATGAGACTGCTTGTAGAGCAGTCGGCGGGCAAAACGCTTCGATGCCAGAGTGTGTTGAGAGGCTGCGGCAGACCCCGGAAAGGAACGCAGCAGCGCTGCAAAAAAGGGGAAAAACGATGAGCTGGTAGCCGGCCCGCAGGAGCATTTGCCCATCAGGGCTGGCTCAGACTGGAAACGTAATCTCGATGAGATTATTTCTTGACCTCGGGTTTCGCTTCCGCCGCTTGCGCAGTTTCTGCCTGCTTTGAGGGATGACTGTCTTGTTTTTCCTTCTTTAGCTTCTCCGCTTCGGCGTCGGTTATGTAGCGGAATTGCTGCACCCTCCCCCAGGGATACTGCTCGGAGACGAACATGCGATTGTTCTGGTCGATTACGATTCCCATGGGGTCGTTGAACTGGCCGAGGTTGCGGCCCGGTCCACCCACGTAACCCAGCAGGGCCCCGTCGCGATTGTAGGCCTGGACCAGTCCCAAGCCGGTGTCCACCACCCAGATGTGGCCGTCGCTGTCCACGGCAATGCCCTTGGGCCGTTCGAAGCATCCGATGGCATCGCAATGCTGGCCGAACTGGCTGATGAACTTGCCGTCGGCGTCGAAAATCTCAACCCGCCAGTTCAGGGTGTCGGTAACGTAGATGTTGCCGTCCTTGTCCACCGCCACGTCGGTGGGCAAAGCAAAATCCCCCGGGGTGGTCAGCGTGTGCTTCTTGCCAGTGGTGCCGATCTTGCGCAAAGGTTTGAGGCTGTCGGCGTCGTAAACCAGGACCTGGTCCTGCTGCGTGTCCACCACGTAGAGCAGGCGGTTCTCCTTGTCGATCGCCAGCCCCACGGGATCAACAAAGCCCTTGATCTGGTCCACGATCTTGTGCTGAGCGTCGAATATCAGCACCTTGCCCAGCTTGCCGTCCGAGACGAAGATGCGGCCGTCGTCATCCACCGCGACGCAGTTAGGCAGCGCGAAGTGGGCCTCGAAACCGTTGCGAATGAGTTGCGTGTCCTTGGTTTCCGTATCGAAGATGAAGATCGCCCCGACCTTCTGGTCGGCCACGTAGAGGCGCCCTTTGGAGTCTACCGACATGCCGTACGGTCCCAGCAGTTGGAAAGGGAAGTTCTTGTTGGTCACCTTATCGCTTGCCGCCTGGCTACCGGCGAGACGGTCCATCCAGGTTTGCTTGGCCTTCTTGCCGTTATCGGGCTCTTTGTCAATCTTCATGCCCGCAAAGTAATTGGTATAGCGAACGCGGGGGATTTCTGGCGGCTGGGGCCAGACCAGCTTGGTGACATCCACCTGCGGCTTCTGATCGGCGGCCTTCTGATTGCCGGCGGTGGCTTGCTTTTTCTTGTTGCCGGCATGAACGGCAAGCGGCGAACCC
Organism: uncultured Acidobacteriaceae bacterium; assembly: GCA_963798005.1. GTDB lineage: Bacteria > Acidobacteriota > Terriglobia > Terriglobales > Acidobacteriaceae > Bog-257. Next base: position 13,944 of record CAWCRZ010000005.1, read on the forward strand.
AGCGCCAGGCCCAGCACAAACAGCAGCACCATCGCCGGCACATGACCGCGGATTATCGTGGGACGTGTGTGAAACATGATTACTTCTTCTCCCCAGTTTTCGTCATATTAAGTCGGTTCTGGTGGCAGGTGTCGCAGAAGGCCATGTTGTTCGCCTGGTCCTTCACCAGCAGGTCCGCATGCGCCGACGCATGCGGCTGATGGCAAGTCATGCAACTCATGGGGGTTATCACCTTGCCGGGGTTGGTCGGGTCCATCAGGTTCGAAACCGGGTGGCCGGCCACCGGATGTCCCAAGCCGTACTTCAAGGGAATCACAAACGCCTTGTTCACCTCGAAATAGTCGGAGGGGAGTTTCACCTGGCCGTTGAAGATCGTGATGATGTGTTCCTTCTCCAGTACCTGCGGCTGCGTCTCGTTGCCGTGGCACTCCAGGCACAAGGCGTTGCCCTGGACGCGCAGAAGTTTCGGATTGTTACCGCCGTGCGGTTCGTGGCAGATGGCACATCCTTGTTGATAAGCCGGCTGATGGCGGTGCGCCTTCTTGAACTGCGTCAGCCTGGTCGGTGTGGCAGGCCAGGCAAGCCGCAACCGGATCAGGTTGCAGGAATCCGGGCGACTTGCCGGCATGTGGATTATGGCAGGCAACGCACTCGCCCTGCGCGCCGGGATGCTGTACTTTGGCCTTCTCAATCTTCTCCGCCTGCTCGGCGTGACAGCTAACGCAAAGGGCCTTTGAATCGCTTTGGGTCAGCACCACTTTGCCGTCCTTGGCCGGGGCGTGGCAAGTATCGCAGCTCCCGCTGGCGAAGGGCGGATGGGTGAACGCCTGCATCAGCTTCGGCTGCGCCGATTGGTGCGGATTGTGGCACTGCACGCAATTGGCGGTGGCGAACGGCTGCCCCTGGTGGGCCTTGATCAAAGCAGCATCCTTCGCATCGTGGCAGTCGAGACAGAGCGCCGGGGTCCCCTTGGTCAGGTGATAGTCGAACTCGATCTTGCCCTTCTCGCCCGTCTTATGAGTCACGTGGCAGGTTTCGCAGCCCATGTCCAACGCGAGGTGGCGGCTGCCCGTGCTGGGAACGTCCAGTCCCTGCTTATGGCACGTAAGGCAGAGATTTTCGTTGGCGCCGCCGGATGTCGGCTTCAGGAGCTGGTTCTTGTTGTCCGAGGTGTGCGGATCGTGACACTTGAGGCAGTCGCGCACCGCGGGCGGATGGATCGTGCCTTTGAGGTCAGCGGCGTTCTTGTCCGCATGGCAGGTGAGGCAGAGGGAGTACGGCGTGGCAGTGATGAGCTTGACGCGAGTGACGTCTTTTGTCACCCGGATCTCATGGCAACTGGTGCAGCCCATGGCGATGGCCGAGTGAACGTATTTCCCCTTGGCCTTGTCTTCGTGGCACTCGATGCACTTGGCGGAATCGGTGTTCTTGTCCAGCGGCACGGGATGGGTGGCGGCACCGACCAGGCAGGCGCTGAAGACCAAGCCCAATCCCAAAATAGACCTTACTGCTCGCACAACTACCTCCGCGCTAGACATTACCACTTGTGCACGTCAATTACCGTAGGGAAGCGAACTCGCTCCTAACCGTGAAATGACGCTCTAAGCTATTGAATTTAAGACGATTTTAGGTTTCATCGAGTCTGTTTTCACTGGCCTCAAAAGCGGGCGCCGAACCGGCCCGAATGGGTTTTCCTCCCCAATTTCGCGGTGAAATCCCCCACTGACGGCAAAGCGCCGATTGCGCCGAGACTACGCTTGCGGATGCGCGCTTTCATCACCTAGCTTGGGTGATATGCCTCAGCCAGGGCTGTGATAGCGATCACCCAAACCAGCATAACCTAATTACCCACATAAACTTACGTCCTCTACGACCCGTTGGCTGCCGACGTGCATTCTCACCTGTACGGGGGAAGGACCCACATGGCCTTCAGCGTAGGTTCCATACCAAAACGCATTCATAAAGCGCTCGCCAATCTCCGGACGGGCGTAGTTCTGCTGATCCTTGTCGTGATTGCTTCCGCGCTGGGAACGTTCATCCTGCAACGGCCGGCTACCGACGCTGACAAGATGGCGCGGGCCTACTCGCCGGCCACCTTGCTCTGGCTCGACCGCCTTTCGCTGACCGATGTTTTCCACGCCTGGTGGTTCATGACTTTGCTGACGCTGGTGAGCCTCAGCATCGTCCTCGTCTCCATCGACCGCTTTCCTAACGCATGGCGCTTCTATGCACGGCCTTATCGCAAAACCGATTTCCACTTTCGCGCGGCGCTGGCCAGCAAGGTGGAGATGCCCATCCGCAACGCCGAACAAGGATTGAACGCCGCTGAACGGGCGCTGAAAAAGCTGCGTTGGCCGGTGGAGCGCATCTCCGACAAGAACGAGCCCGCCTTATATTCCGAGCGCTCCCGCTTCTCCGTGATGGCGGTGTATGTCATTCACGCCAGCCTGCTGTTGATTTTCTGCGGCGGCATCATCGACGGCGTCTTCGGCTACAGCGGATTTATGGCGCTGGAGCGCGGCCAGCAGGTCAATCAGATCGAGCTTCGCAACGGTTCCAAGAAGACGCTTCCTTTCAGCATCAAGTGCTACGGCGCCGGGCAGGAGAACTATGCCGACGGCTCCCCGAAAAAGTGGTGGTCCAGGCTGGCCGTGGTTGAGGACGGCAAAGAGCTTCAAGCCCAAGAGATTGTGGTGAACGATCCCCTGGTGCACAGCGGCTTGCGCTTCTACCAGTCCAGCTTCGGCATGACCGGTAAACTCGACGGTCTGAAGCTGGTGGCCACGCCGGAAAAGGCCAGTGGCCGTGAAATCACGGTGCGCATGAACGAACCGTTCGACCTGGACGCCAACACGACGGTGACCCTGGCCGAATACATTCCCGATTTCTTCATTCGCGATAACCAGATATTCAAGCGCTCCGACAATCCAGACAACCCCGCCTTTCGCCTGCAAGTGAAGAACAAAGCCACGAATGAAGATGCCAAGTTGTGGCTCTTCCCCGCCTATGGCGAAACCGCCCAAGGCGAAAAAACCAACTACAGCTTCGCCTATCGTGACATGCAGATGGGCTACTTCACCGGACTGGAAGTTTCGCATGAGCCCGGGCAGTGGCTGGTATGGGCCGGATGCCTGCTCATGGGATCTGGTCTCTTCGTGGCCTTCTACATGGTTCACATGAGGGTATGGGTCGCCGCCGTGCCCGATGCCAAAGGCAGGCTGGTGCTGTGGATTGGCGGCCAGGCCAACAAGAATCGCGACCGCTTTGAACAGAAGTTCAATGACCTGGTGGAAGCTATCCGGACCGAACTGGAAAGCGCGTCCGTGGCAGCCAAGCCTGCACGCCAGGAGAAACCTGACCTGACGCTGGTGGGATGAAGTAACACCGCGCGAGCACGACGGAGGAAAGTACGATGTCAACCCGAGCACGAGTGGTCCAAATGGAACAACCGGCAGCGACCGGCGGAAACGCCCTGCTGGTCCTGGTTGGATTGTCGGTGATGTTTCTCCTGATCGTCGCCTTGCTGGGAGCAGCCAAAGGCGGCGGCAGCCTGTTCAGCGAAAGCAATCTCCTGTACGTTGCGCTGGTCTTCTACGCCGGCGCGGGCGCGCTCTACATGGGATTCGGGGTCACCGGAGTCCCGCGCTATGTAAAGTTTGCCTCGACCGCGACGGCGATTGGCCTGGTGGCCAATACCCTGGCTGTGGCGCATCGCTGGTATCTTTCCGGACGCCCTCCCTTCGCCAGCATCTACGAGATGCTCCTCAGCTTTGTGTGGGCGGTGGCCGCGTTGACTCTGGTCGCGGAAAAGAAATTCGACGTGAAGATCATCGGCAGCATCACCATGCCGCTGGCAGTGGTCTGCGTCATCCTGATGCAACTGTTGCCGTCGGAAGTGCGGCCACTGGTGCCGGCGCTCCAGTCCACCTGGCTGCATGTCCACGTGACCCTGGCCATGCTGAGCTACGCCGCGTGCGCTTTGAGCTGCGCGCTGGCCATGATGTTCCTTATCCAGGATGAGTTGAAGACCGAAACCTTTCTCGTCTGGACCAGCGCGATGGTCAGCGCGATTTACGTTGCCATTGTCGCCACCCGCTTCGAGAGATGGGGCGGTTTGTCGGTCACGGGATGGGACGCGAGAACGAAGAGCGATATCTTCCTCGGCCCCGGCATGAGATTGTTCGTTACCGTGCCTGATCTGGGATGGCTGTTCCTGCTGGCCGCCATTGGCGCTGTGGTTCCGCTGGTGCTGTGCTTCGCAGCCCGCACGATGAAGGATGAATCGTTGCTCGCCATCGCCAACAAAGGGGTCTTCATCAGCATTCTGTTGCAAATCGTGGTGCTGGCGGCCTTCGTACTGCGGGTCCGCAATGCCAGCTATGCCTCTCCCGACCAGGACGGACTCTTCCCCACCAGCCTGGCCGCCAGCCCGTTCTTACTGGGCGGCATGATCTCCGGTATTTTTGCCTCGTTGTTGTACCTGATGTTGCTGTGGCGACGTGCCGACCTGCAAGGAATGTTGCCCTCCGCCGACACCCTCGATCGTGTGACTTATAAGACCATCTGCATCGCCTTCCCGTTGCTGACCGGCATGATCGCCGCCGGCGCGTACTGGGCGAACCGCACCTGGGGTTCGTATTGGAGTTGGGATCCGAAGGAAACCTGGGCCGCCATTACCTGGCTGGTCTATGCGGGCTATCTGCATATGCGCGTTACGCGCGGATGGCGCGGACGTCGGGCCGCGTACTTCGCCATCCTGGGTTTCGGCGTGGTGATCTTCACTTTCCTCGGCGTCACGTATTTGCTTCCCGGCTTACACGCGTACGCATGAGGAACTGGGCTGGGCGACCCGGTTCTGAGGATGGATTAGGCCCCAAAAGCAGCACCGATTCTCCAGCCCTTTGAATTTGATGAGTGATGGGAAGGAAGAGAGCGCTCTGACCATGTCAGCCTCCACCCCAATTCGGATCTCCGAAACCGCCCTTTTCGACAAGGGACCTGACTTGGTTAAGGAACAGACTCCGGTTGCACGTAAGCGCCACATCAACTGGCTGTTGAAGGCGATCCTCCCCATCGCCGCAGTGCTGCTGAATGGCCTGCTTCTTTTCGTGCTGGTTTCTCTATCGCTCGCCGAAGGCGAAAGGCACGTTGTCATCGCCGTGGCGGCGGCGGGAGCATTCCTCATCTGCGTGGCTGTGATCATGGTCCTGGCAGTCTCCTTCCGGCGTCCCATGCTGGAATTGCAGGACAAAATTGCGCGGGTGAGCCTGGGAGAGATGGACGCCTCGGTAAGCTTCGCCAACCGCAACGACGAGATCGGCGACCTGGGGCGCGACTTCAATGACATGGTGGCGCAGCTCAAAGCCAGCCGGGAAGAGATCCAGCGCCTGCATCAGACCCAGATGTCGCGCGCCGAGCACTTTGCCACGCTGGGCGAACTGGCCGCTGGTCTGGCCCATGAAATCCGCAATCCCCTCGCCGGAATTGCCGGCGTCATTGAGATCGTCGGCCGCGATCTGCCCCCCAACAGCCCGGCGCGCGCAGTAATTAAAGACGCCAAGGAAGAGGCCCTCCAGATTAATCGCATCCTCACCGAATTGCTCGATACCGCGCGCCCCAAGCCGCCGCAATTCCGGGTAAGCGACATCTGCTCGACCGCCGAGCACGCCGTGATGTTCGCCCGCCAGCAGGCCGTCACCAAGCGCATCATGATCGAGATGGAGATATGCGGCGCCATCCCGCCGGTTGACCACGATCCCAACCAGATCAACCAGGTTCTGCTCAACCTGCTGCTGAACGCAATTCAGTCCATGGATTCACCCGGGACCGTCCGAGTTTTGCTGGACAGTGATGGCGACGACGTGCTGATTACCGTGGCGGACGAAGGCAAAGGCATCCCGCCAGAAATCCTCCCCAACATCTTCCGTCCCTTCTTCACTACCAAGGGACACGGCACCGGACTGGGACTGTCGCTGGCCCGCCGCATGGTGGAATCGCACGGCGGACAGATTGACGTGACCAGCGAAGTCGGCAAAGGGGCGCGCTTCGAAATTAGGCTGCCAGTGGCTCGACCATAGAGAATGCCGCAAGACGCCTTCTGCGCCTTATTCCGTTGTTGTCGAGCCGTAGTCGGTCCGCAGCTCGCCGCTTCGGATTTGCTGGATAAAGATCGTAACTTCCCGGTTGATCAGATCATCCCGTTCGATTTGTATCGGGTGTCCGCTTCCTTTCGCGATGATTCTGCGGCTGCGGGTGGACAAGCGTTTTAAGGATTCCTGCTCTTGATTCCACCGCACACTCTCTTCGAGCGCCAACGCAGGCGGAAGGTTCGAAGTCTGCCTTTGGAGTTGCGGATCTCGCGAGAAGATCAAGACTGGCAGGTCTCCATACGGACCGGTATTGATCGTCTCCTCCCCGGACCGCTGATGGTTCGTGTACTCTTTCCAGACTGTGCTGAATAGCTTGCCGCATTCCAGTTGTCCAATCCTGGTTGCGTCGGGCTCCTCAAAGCCGGTCTCCGGCGAGCACCAGCCGACAACCCGCTGCAGGCCGGAAGCGGTGAACAGAACAAAAGGGTAGTAGACATAGTCAGGATGGGAGGTTGCCGCTCTCAGCTCGGCAGACTCACGATCCTCAAACAAGGGCGTACCGCCGTCAACGAAGATCAGCCCAGCCACGTCCTGCGGACTATGTTTAGCGTAAGCGCGTATATAGATTCCCCCCATGGAGTGTCCCATTAGGACAATGGGGCCACTCACCCCAGCTTGCTGCAGCAGAGCGTTTAGTTCACTGGCAATGGTGTCGGCGTCTCGCGGGTCGGGCCCCGGAGTGCTCCACCCGAATCCGGCGCGGTCATACGAGCACACTCGCGTAGTTTTGGAGAGTCCCGTTTGCACTTTCGCCCACTTGAGGAAACCATTTCCTCCTCCCGCTTCGAGGACAATCGTCGGGGAGCCCTCCCCCGTGCAGTAGAGATGCATGTCGTGTCCGTTAACACGGTAGATCGTCCCGGGAGCCGGGTAGATGGAACGGTAGTAGCGAAGGGCAGCCGCATTGAATATGGTGCTGCAGGCAGCCATCACGAAGAGAAGGATGACCAGCGAAAGCAATACCCATTCCGTAATGCGACGCCACTTAGGATGTGGAGTGCGTTGCAGCGTGCGCAGGCGGCGGATGGAGAGCGTGATTATTAAGATCGCGATCAGTACGATGACGACGGGAAGACCCAGTGGGTTGGCATTCAACAGAGCACCCCTTTACGGAATCCCTGAACAACGAATGCCGTTGAGTCTACCCCTCCAGGCTGACCCGCACCATCTTCTTCCCCGCGCGCAGGGTGAACTCCGAGCCGAGCTTTACTGCGACAACGACATCGCTCTTCAGTTCGCCGTCCACCTTCACCGCGTTCTGCTTCAGCTTGCGCAGTCCGTCGGTCACGCTGGTGGCGAGCCCGGTCCGCGCCAGCAGCTTGTCGAGCTTGATCTGCACGTTGCCGTCGGTCGATTGACGCGTTCGGTGCGGCCACTTCTTCAAAGCGCACCGAGATCAGCGGCAGGTCTTCCGGCGCTTCATCCTTCTGGAACATGCGCGACCAGTCCTGCGCGGCCTGCTCGGCGGCTTCGGGCGAATGGAAGTCGGCGACGATGCGCTTGCCCAGCTCCTGCTTCAGCTTCATGGGATGCGCGCTGGCCGCCGGCGACCTCGCGCTTCATGCGCTCGATGTCGGCCATGCTTACGTCGGTGACCAGCTCGTAATAGCGCCACATCAGCTCGTCGGAGATGGACATCACCTTGCCGAACATCTCCTGCGGCGCTTCGGTGATGCCGATGTAGTTGCCGTACGACTTCGACATCTTCTGCACGCCGTCGGTGCCTTCCAGCAGCGGCGTGGTGAGCACGATTTGCGGCGGCTGTCCGTAGTGGCGTTGCAGCTCGCGGCCCATCAGCAGGTTGAATTTCTGGTCGGTGCCGCCGAGTTCGACGTCGGCCTCGAGCGCCACCGAGTCGTAGCCCTGCGCGATGGGATACAGCAGCTCGTGCATCGCGATCGGCTTCTCTTCCGTCGAAGCGCTTGTGGAAGTCCTCGCGCTCCAGCATCTGCGAGACCGTGAATTTCGCCGCCAGCCGGATGAAGCCTTCGTAGCCCAGCTTGTCCAGCCACTCGCTGTTGAAGCGCACCTCGGTCTTGTCGCGGTCGAGGATCTTGAAGACCTGCGCCTTGTAGGTCTCGGCGTTCTGGTCGATCTGCTCGCGGCTGAGCGGCGGCCGCGTCGCTGAGCGTCCGGTCGGATCGCCGATGAGCCCGGTGAAGTCGCCGATGAGGAAGATGACGGTGTGGCCCATGTCCTGAAAGTGCTTCAGCTTGCGCATGAGCACGGTGTGGCCGAGATGCAGGTCAGGCGCGGTGGGATCGAAGCCCGCCTTCACCCGCATGGGCTTGCCGCTGCTGCAGGGATTTCTCCAGGCGCTCGCGAAGATCGCTCTCGCGGATGATCTCCGCTGCGCCCTTGCGCAGGTAGGCAAGCTGCTCGTCAACCGGAGGAAACTGGGGCATAAGGTTCGATTATAGAGAAGGGCCCGCTTATTCCCCCGCGACCGTCATGCCTTCGATGCGAATGGTAGGAGAGGCGATGGCGCCGCGGAATTCGAGGTCGTTGCCGATCTCGGAGATGTTGAACAGCATGTCTTTCAGGTTGCCGGCGACGGTGATCTCCTCCACCGGGAAGCGTCAGCTCGCCGTTCTGGATCCAGAGTCCGCTGGCGCCGCGCGAGAAGTCGCCGGTGACCAGGTTCACGCCGAAGCCGAGAAATTCGGTGACGAACAGTCCTTCCTTGATGTCGGCGATGATCTCCTGCAGGCTCTTCGTGCCCGGCCGCAGGAAGAAGTTTCCCGGCCCGATGCCGGGAGTGCCGGCCAGTCCGCGCGAGGCGTTGCCCGTGGTCTGAAGGCCCAGCTTCTTCGCGGTGTAGGTGTTCAGCAGGTAGGACTTCAGCACGCCGTTTTCGACCACGACGGTTTTTCGGTTGGGCACACCTTCGGAATCGAAGGGGCTGGTGCCGAAGCCGCCGCGCATGGTGCCGTCATCCACGACGTTGATGTTGTCGCCGGCAATCTTTTCGTTCAGCTTGCCGGTGAGGAACGACGCGCCGCGATAGATGGAGTCGCCGTTGACCGCTTCGAAGATGTGGCCGACCAGCGAGCCGGCGACGGTGTGCTCGAAGACGATGGGCACCTTCGCGGTTTTGACCTTGCGCGCGCCAATGCGCCGCAAGGTGCGTTGCGCCGCGATCTTGCCGATCTCCTCCGGCGATTGCAGCTTCTTCAGCGTCATCGCGACCGAGTACCAGTAGTCGCGCTGCATGGCCGAGCCTTCCACCTGCGCGATGGGCACCGCCGAAACCGAGCAGTAGGAGCGCGAGTAGTCGCCGACGAAGCCGTGCGAGTTGGCCAGCACCTTGTAGCCGATGGCAGCGTCGAAGGTGCCGCCTTCGGAGTTGACGATGCGCGGGTCGGCGTCGAGCGCAGCCTTCTCGGCGCGGCGCGCGTAGTCGATGCGGTCGGCGGTGGAGAGCGAGTACACGTCGTCGTAATAGAGGTCGAGGTCACCCTCGAGCTTGCCGAGCTGCGAGGCCTCGGGAATTCCGGCGAACGGATCTTCGCTGGTGACCTTGGCCAGAGTGAGCGCGGAGTCCACCAGTTGCTTAATGCCGTCGGGCGTGAGGTCGCTGGAGTAGGTGCTGGCGGCGCGCTGTCCGAAGAAGACGCGCACTCCGATGGCCTTGGAGCCGGATTCCTTCAGCGTCTCAACTTCGCCGAGACGAACCACGGTGGAAAACTCGCTGCCGTCCATGGCAACGGCTTCGGCCGCGCTGGCTCCGCCCTGCATGGCGCGGCGCACCACGTCGGTGGCGATTTCAGGCAGATTGCCTGAGGTTGCTGTGGCGAGCGGAGTTTCCTGGAGATTATGGGAGGATGGCATTTCAATTTTTCCCGGCATGAGACTGACAATAACTTATTAGAACAGTTTTCGGAGTTTCCGTGGGCGGGTAGACGGCTTCAGCCTTATAGAAGCGTATATCTCTTCGCTTATTCCACGTCGTGATACATCTCCAGATAGTGGCAGCGGGGGCAGAAAAGTACGCGGACCGGCAGGGCGCTGGTTACATTGACGCACTCACCGGTGTCTTTGTTGATGTGTCCGGGGAGGCTAAACGTCGTATCCAGCATGGTCCGGTCTGTATAGCATTTGGGACACTGTCGATCAATCCGGAATCCCAGTGACATGAACGGTCCTCCAATCGCAGCGCGGGATGACACGAATAAGAGCTTAACAGCGTTTTCGCCGGCAAGTCCGGGCGTGTTCCGAGGGTACGCATCTCATCAAGACAGCCGAGCCATCACGAGGACGGACGCAGCGCGTTGTTCACGATCTGCTGGGCTTCCTCCACGATCATGTCGAGATGGGCTTCGTCCTTGAAGCTCTCGGCGTAAATCTTGTAGATGTTCTCCGTGCCGGATGGGCGTGCAGCGAACCATCCGCTGGCGGAGACAACTTTCAAGCCGCCGATGGGAGCATCGTTGCCGGGAGCGCGCGTCAGCTTGGCGGTGATCGGCTCACCCGCCAGGTCAGACTCCTTCACCGCTTCGGGCGAGAGCTTCTCCAGCGTGGCTTTCTGCTCCGGCGTTGCCGGCGCATCGATGCGCGTGTAGTACGGCATTCCGAACTCGGCGGCCAGTTCGCTGAAGTGCTCGCCCGGGTCCTTGCCGGTGCGAGCGGTCATCTCAGCCGCGAGCAGGTCCATGATCGGACCATCTTTGTCGGTGGTCCACACCGTGCCGTCCAGCCGCAGGAAACTTGCTCCCGCGCTCTCCTCGCCGCCGAAGCAGATGGTCCCGTCGAACAGTCCCGGCGCGAACCACTTGAAGCCCACGGGAACTTCCGATAGCCTCCGGCCGAGCTTGTTCACCACGCGATCAATCATGCCGCTGCTGACCAACGTCTTGCCTACCGCGACGTGGGCGGGCCAGCGGTCGCGATGGGTCAGCAGATACTGAATGGCGACAGCGAGATAGTGGTTGGGATTCATCAGGCCGGATGATGGCGTGACGATCCCGTGCCGGTCCGAATCCGGATCGTTGGCGAAGGCGACCTGATACTGGTCCTTCAGGCCGACGAGCCTGGCCATGGCGTAGGGACTGGAGCAATCCATGCGGATCTTGCCGTCGTGATCGACGGTCATGAAGGAGAAGGTCGGATCGATGACGGGATTGACGACCTTCACGTCGATGCCGTAGATGGAGTTGATCGGCTCCCAGTACGGGCCGCGCCGCGCCGCCCAGTGGGTCCACGCCGAGCTTGAGTCCGGCGGCGCGAATGGCTTCCATGTCGACGACGTTCCGCAGGTCGTTGACATAGGGCAGCACGAAGTCTTCCTGGTGTGTGGTCGCCGCCTTTATGGCCGCCGAAATCGGTACCCGTTTCACCGCAGTATTGTTGGTGCGCAGCAATTCGTTGGCCCGGTCCTCGACCCAGCCGGTGACATCGGTGTCCGCCGGCCCGCCGTTGGTCGGGTTGTACTTGAAGCCGCCGTCCTCGGGCGGATTATGCGAAGGTGTGACGACAATGCCGTCCGCGAGGTGGTCTTTGCGGCCGCGGTTGTAAACGATAATGGCCCGCGATATTACGGGCGTGGGAGTAACGCCGTCATCCTGTTGAATGATGGCCTCGACGTTATTGGCGGCCAGGACTTCGAGCGCGGTGCGCTGCGCCGGTCCGGACAGCGCGTGGGTGTCCTTGCCCATGTAGAGCGGGCCGTCGGTTCCCTGGCGGCGCCGGTAGTCGCAGATGGCCTGGGTGATGGCCAGGATGTGCGCCTCGGTGAAACGTGCTGCGCAGGGACGAGCCGCGGTGTCCACTGGTGCCGAAGATGACCATCTGGTTGGGGTCGCTTACATCCGGCCGGTTCTCGTAATACGCCTTTTCCAGCCGGGCGAGGTCCACCAGCATTTCCTTCGGCGCCGGCTTGCCGGCAAGAGGAGAGATTCGTCTGTCTTTGGTCCCCATGGGCCGCTCCTGAGGTTTCTTGCGATTTCGATTTTAGAGAAGGTCCGGTGCCGCCGCTCAGCGGCTCGGTGTTTCTACCGCTTGAACCGCTGGCTTACGCGCGCGGCTAACACAATGTCGCCGCTACGCGGCTGGGCCCCTTACCCAGTCAGGTGGCTCGTATCATTCCACAGCCGGACCACCGGTTCTGAGAGGTCGTGTTCATAACCCAGCAGGCTCAAGCTGGCGGTGCTCAGGAGGAAGTATTTGCCACCCATCGCCGGGAGCCCAAGCCAGCGCGCGGCGAGCACGCGCAGAAAATGTCCGCTGGAAAAAAGCAGCACATTGCCGTCGATCGCCCGCGCGCGATTGATGACGCGATCAGCGCGGGCCGCAACCTGGTCGGGCGATTCGCCGCCTGGACAGCCATCGCGGAACAGTTGCCAGTCGGGCCTCTGGGCGTGAACTTGATTGCTGGTCAGACCTTCGTACTGGCCGTAATTCCATTCCAGGAGATCAGGATCGACTTCGGCGACCTCACCGAAGCCAGCCAGCGTGCAGGTCACAGAGGCGCGCTGTAACGGACTGGTAAACACCTTGACGAAACTCAGTCCCTTCAGCCGCTGCCCGAGCCGAACGGCGTTGCTCTTGCCGTTATCGGTCAGTGGAAGGTCGGTAAGACCCGTGTGCTGTCCGGAAAGGCTCCACGCGGTTTCGCCGTGCCTGGCCAGATAAAGAACTGGCAGCTTTTCGCTCATAGGCTTCGCTCCTGGCAGTTCGTTACTTGGGCTGCAATTTCCCGGCGGCTGCCTTGTCGGCGAGCACGACGGCCTGGTCCTGGCTGATGCGTCCGGCGGGAATGGTCACGTCGCCTCGGAGCAGACGCGGCAGCATGGCAACCTTTTCGCTTCCCGTCATGAGCCAGAGAATGCGCCGCGAACGATTGAGGACCGGATAGGTCAGGGTCATGCGGCGGCGGCCCATGTAGACGCCGGTGAGGCCGACGTCCGCGTCGGTGACGTTCAGCACGGGATCTCCAGGAACCAGGGATGCGGTATGCCCGTCAGGCCCCATGCCGAGATGCGCCAGGTCAAGCACGGGAGGCGAGCCGGCAAACTCTTCCAGGGTCTGCGGCGTATTCCTCGTGCGGCGGCTTCCAGGTCCGGCGATTCCACCGGCATGGCATGAATCTGGTCCGGCTTCAGCGGGGCATGTGACAGCAGACTCTCGCGAAGATGGGTGAGGTTGCGGTCGGGGTCGCCGGCGGGTGCGATGCGCTCATCGATCTGGAAAACATGTACGTCGTTCCACGGAACCTGCTCGTTGGCCAGATCGCGCAGCATGGCCCACGGAGTGTGGCCTCCGCTGACTGCCATGGTGAATCGGCCACGGGCCGCGACCGCATCGCGCGCATCGGCAGCTATGACCGCTGCCGCCGCGCGGGCAACCGCATCGGGATCATCAAACACTTCCAGCTTCATGACGACTTCTCCAGATCGTGTAAGTCAGCAAATTCGGACGGCAAACCGGTGACGAGGTGTAAGCGGGAGCTGAGATCGTACTTATCATCCCGTGGGAGTTGCGACGCGAAAATCTTCCTGGTCGGTAGCGCTCAGAGTATCCCAGCCGCCCGCAGGAACAACGTTCTGCGCCACTTCCTTGGGTCCCCACGTGTCCACATCATACTGATAGACGGGCGTCGCAGCTTTCAAGACGGGATCGACGATGCGCCAGGCTTCCTCCACATAGTCTTGGCGGGCAAACAGAGTCGAGTCTCCGGCCATGGCATCACCCAGCAGGAGCTCATAGGGTTCCGATTCATCGGCAAGCGGACGCCGAGCAGCCACCATCTCGACCGTTTCGCCCTTCAGTTCAGAACCTGGAGCCATGACGTTCGCGCCTATCGCTATCGTAATTTGTGGACTGATCCGGAAACGCAGATAATTCTGCCCTAGACCAGGCTGATTGAAAATTGTCGGAGGCCTGCGGAAGTGAGCCATCACCTCGGTGCACGTCACCGGCAGGTTCTTGCCGACCCGAATGTAGAAGGGCACACCTTTCCAGCGCCAGGAGTCGATCTCCAGTCGCAACGCCGCAAAAGTCTCTACCTTCGAGTTGGCTGCAACGCCGGGCTCGTTGAGATAGCCCTTGAACTGTCCCCGGACCAGGTCCTTGGCATCCAGACATGGGATCGCTTTTAGCACTTTCACTTTCTCGTCACGTAAGGATTCGCTGTCGGTCCGCACCGGTGGTTCCATTGCGAGGTTGGACATCACCTGAAACATATGGTTCTGGACGACATCACGCATGGCGCCAGTCTCGTCGTAAAACTTGCCACGGCCTTGCACGCCAAAGTTTTCCGCCATGGTGATCTGCACGCTTTCAATGTAGTTGCGGTTCCAGAACGGCTCCATCAAAGCGTTGGCAAAACGAAAGACAACCAGGTCGTTGACCGCGCTCTTCCCCAGGTAGTGGTCGACGCGGAAGATCGAGGACTCGGGAAAGGCAGAAAGCAGAATGCGGTTCAACTCCTGGGCTGAGGCCAGATCGTGTCCGAAAGGCTTCTCAACGATGACGCGAGCGTTCTTGGCACAGCCCGACTTGACCAGTTGTTCGACAACTTCTTCGAAGAGAAAAGGTGGGATGGCCAGGTAATGAGCGGGCCGCTCGGCTGCACCCAGTTCTTTGCGCACGGCCTGGAAAGTCGTCGCCGCGGCGTAGTCTCCATCCACGTAGCGCAGCAGGCTGCTAAGCTTGCCCCAAGCTGCGGCATCCACCCCGCCGTGCTTTTCCAGACTGTCCTGGGCGCGGGCCTTGAGCTGATCCAGGCTCCAGCCGGCCTTGGCCACTCCAATAACAGGAACATTGAGGATGCCACGTTTGACCATACCCTGCAGCGAAGGAAAAATCTGTTTGTAAGCAAGATCGCCGGTTGCGCCGAAAAAGACCAGCGCGTCGGAATGTTGGTCGCTCATTTTCTTTGTCGCTCCCAGGCGCGAACTACATGTTCCGGCGATAGCGCCGTATCAGATTGTTGGTCGAGCTGTCATGGGTGAGCGCCGGCTCGGCCGGGGCTTCAAGTTCGCCAATGATTCGCCTGGCCAGGACCTTGCCCAACTCGACTCCCCACTGGTCGAAGGAATCGATACTCCAGATGGTCCCCTGGGTGAAGACCGAGTGCTCGTACAGGGCCACCAGCTTACCCAGCGTTTCCGGGGTGAGCTGTTCAGCGAGGATGGTGTTTGACGGACGATTACCCTCAAAGACCCGGTGCGGTACCAGCGATCTCGGAGTACCTTCGGCCTTCACTTCCTCCGCTGTCTTGCCAAAGGCCAGCGCTTCCGCCTGCGCAAATACGTTGGACATCAGCAAGGTGTGATGCTGGCCCAGCGGGTTCAGCGTCTTGTAGAACCCAATGAAGTCGCACGGAATCAGCCTGGTTCCCTGGTGGATCAACTGGTAGAACGAGTGCTGCCCGTTGGTTCCCGGCTCGCCCCAGTAGATTGGTCCAGTATCGTAGTTGACCTTCTTGCCGGCGAGCGTCACGTGCTTGCCATTGCTCTCCATGGTCAACTGCTGAAGGTATGCAGGAAAGCGCTTGAGGTACTGCTCATAAGGCAGGACCGCAACCGTCTGCGCGCCAAAGAAGTCGTTGTACCAGACGGCCAGCAGCCCCATCAGCACGGGCAGATTGCGCTCGAAGGGCGTGGTGCGGAAGTGCTCGTCCATCTGGTGAAAGCCGTGCAGCATGGAGCGGAAGTTGTCCGGACCGATAGCAACCATGGTGGAGAGGCCGATGGCCGAGTCCATGGAGTAGCGCCCGCCGACCCAATCCCAGAACTCGAACATGTTGGCGGTATCGATGCCGAACTTGCTGACCTCCGCTGCGTTGGTTGACACCGCAACGAAATGCTTGGCGACCGCCGCTTCGTCGCCGCCGAGGCCTTTCAACGACCACTCGCGAGCAGTGTGAGCGTTGGTCATCGTCTCGAGGGTGGTGAATGTCTTGGAAGAGATGATGAACAACGTTTCCGACGCGTCAAGGTCGCGCACGGCTTCAGCGAAATCCGTGCCATCGACGTTGGAGACGAAGCGAAACGTCATATCGCGCTGGCTGTAGTGGCGGAGGGCCTCGTACGCCATGACCGGCCCCAGATCGGAACCGCCGATGCCGACGTTGATGACGTTTCGAATTCGTTTGCCGGTGTGGCCTTTCCACTCTCCGCTGCGCACGCGATCGCTGAACGCGGCCATCTTGTCGAGCACGGCATGGACGCCGGGAACCACGTCCTTGCGGTCAACCAGAATCTTCTCGTCCTTGGGAGCGCGCAGGGCAACATGGAGTACAGCGCGCTTTTCTGTGATGTTGATCTTCTCGCCACGGAACATGGCGTCAATGCGTTCACGCAGCCCGGATTCCTCCGCGAGTTGCAACAGCAGCTTCAGCGTCTCATCGGTGATGCGATTCTTCGAGTAGTCGAAGTACAGCCCGAGAGCTTCGACGTTGAACCGCTCGCCCCGTTTTGGGTCATCCGCAAACAACTGGCGGAGATGCGCCCCTCGAATCTGTTTGTAGTGCGCTCCCAGGGCCTTCCATGCGGGGCGCCGGGTAAGGGACACTGGCTTTTTGCGCGCCGGTGCGGCTGCCATATTCATGTTCATGCTCCTGCTGGTACGGCCTTACTCTTCAACGCTGAACCATTTACCCGCTGGGAAGAGGTGCTTCGCTTAGATGGCTTTTCCGGTTTGCTGGCGCCTGGTTCCTCCCACAGGCGGAAGCCCCCGAGGAATGCGTTGGCGTTGCTCCCGGCTGCGGCATTTCGGGGGCAGTCGCTTCAGGACTTTCACCTGTCCCCCGCCCAGAACGACGTCGTCGGGCTCGAGCTGCCTTGACGAAGCGCGCAACCACATCTTCGACGTAGTGCCGCCATTTCTTTTTGCCGAAGCGCTGCAATCCCCGAAGCCCGACATAGTCTTCGTAGGTGGCCTTGCGATAAGGAAGGTGGCCCAACTCCATCGGCTCGAGGTCACCCTCAATGACCATGGCAGAGCCCGAGCCCGGTACCCAAGCCCAGAAAAAGCATGGTTCCGCCTTTGTAGCTGCCCAAGGCTTGCATGGCGGCGTCGTTAATAATCTTGACCGGGCAGCGAAACGCTTTCTCGAAATCGAAGCCCACCCATCCCGGTCCCAGGTTATACGGGTCATTGATGGGACGCCCCCGCAGCACGGGTCCGGGGTAGCCAATCGATACCGCGTCGTACTTCCAGTCACCAGCAAGTTTCTTCACTCCGGCGACCATCTGCCGGGCAGTCATCTTCGGACCGGACTCGAACTTTCGCGGTTCGCTCTGCCCGGTAGCCAGGATCTTGACGTGAGTCCCGCCTACATCAACGGCGAGTACATCCATAGGCACCTCCGCCTGTCAGGCGCTTTTCTGTGAGCGCAGCGCTCTTGGACTCAATCACCGTCATCAGCTCGTTCCAGGAATCGACGAATGATTTCGCCCCTTCTTCCTGAAGCTGTGCCGCCAACGCATCCACATCAACCCCGGCCTTGGCGAACTCAGCCAGCACCAGCTCGCAATCGCCGCCATCCTGTGGCATCACCGCGCCAACTTCTCCGTGGTCGGCAAGCGCCTTCAGGGTCGCTTCCGGCATGGTGTTCACAGTATTGGGAGCGGCGAGCGCCTTGATGTAGAGCACATCGGAAGCCTTGGGGTCTTTGGTTCCCGTACTGGCCCACAACAGGCGCTGCGGATTGTACCCGGCTTTGACGATGGCCTGCCAGCGGGGGGTTTTGAGCAGCTCGCAGTAGGCCTTGTAAATGCGTTTTGCGATGGCGATCCCAAGCTGGTCGCGAAGCGCTTCCGGAATCTTACCCATCACGGCAACGTCCCACCGGCTGATGAAGACGGAGGCCACCGAACTAACCTTGGTGTCCAACCCAGCGGCGATTCGGCGTTCGATGCCTTTCAGGTATGCCTCGGCGGCAGCCAGATAGTGTTCCCGCGAGAAAAGGAGCGTCACATTAATGGAAACGCCGGCAAAGATCGCCTCCTCAATCGCCGGCAGCCCTTCTTTGGTTCCCGGGATCTTGATAAAGAGGTTGGGACGCGCGGCGCGGGCGTGCAGCCCCTTGGCCGCAGCCAGGGTGCTGGTGGTGTCATACGCAAGCAGCGGCGATACTTCCAGCGACACCCAGCCGTCAACACCTTTGGTCTGGTCGTGGACTGACCGAAACAGGTCAGACGCGCGGGTCAAGTCCTCCAGCGCCAGTTCGAAGAAGAGCGCCTCGCCCGACTTTCCCTGCTCCAGCTTCTCCCGGATGGCAGGGTCATAGGTAGCACTCTTCTTGATGGCCTGATCGAAAATGGTTGGGTTCGAGGTGAGACCGGTCACCGACAACTCGTCGATGTAGCGCTTGAGCGTGCCGCTATTGAGCAGGTCACGTGTAATATTGTCCAGCCATAAACTCTGGCCGAGGTCGTGAAGCAACTGTGTGGCTTTCATACTGATCTCCTGATAGGGACGGAAGGTTTTGAAGTTATCAGGCGGCAGACTCCCGCGCAACTGGGAAATCGGCGAATTGTGCGTTTAGCGAATATGGGTGCAGCCCGGGAGAAAGGACGAACCGCCGCAGGCTCCTCCAGGCAATAGTTAAGCTTCATTTACATGCACGTAACAACCAAATGGTTATATCGTGGGTAAGCGCAACCCGACCTTAGTGACAGGGGAGTAACCATGCCAGCCATTCTCGATGAAGCCCGCACGGGAAACAGAACGGCCGACCTTAAGCAATCCATCCTCGACAATCTTTACTACATTCAGGGCCGGATACCAGCATTGGCCACGCCGACGGACTGGTACATGGCGCTAGCTTACACCGTCCGCGACCGAATGATGAACGATTGGATCAAAGCTTTCCGTCTCATGCGGCAGCAGGATATCAAGATCGTAGGGTATCTCTCGGCGGAATTTCTCATCGGTCCGCAGTTGGGGAACAACCTGCTCAATCTGGGCATCCGGGAGCCAGTGAAAGAGGCGCTATCGGAACTAGGTCTTGACTTGCAGGACTTGGAGCGGGAAGAGCCTGAGCCGGGGCTGGGCAACGGCGGTCTGGGGCGGCTCGCGGCATGTTACATGGATTCGCTGGCCACTTTGCGCATTCCGGCAATCGGATATGGCATTCGTTATGAGTTCGGGCTGTTCGATCAGGAAATTCGTGACGGATGGCAGGTGGAAAAGACCGACAAATGGCTGCACTTCGGCAATCCCTGGGAGATCTGCCGGCCCGAAATTTCTTACTCGGTCGGCGAAGGAGGCCACACCGAGAGATATCACGACGGCGAGGGAAATCTGCGGGTGCGCTGGATTCCCGCCCGCGTCGTGAAGGGTGTTGCCCACGACACACTGGTCGCCGGATACGGTGGCGGGATGGTGGACTTCCTCCGGCTTTGGGCATCGGAGGCGGTCGAGGATTTCGATTTGCAGGCCTTCAATGTGGGGGACTACTACAAGGCGGTGGAGGAGAAAGTTTCTTCCGAAACCATCAGCAAAGTCCTGTATCCCAACGACGAGCCGGAGGTGGGCAAGCGACTTCGCCTATCGCAACAGTACTTCTTCACCTCCTGCTCCCTACAGGACATGATTCGAATTCAACTCATGCGGGGAAAGAGCCTCGACGCTTTTCGAAGAAAACTTCGCGGTGCAGCTCAACGATACCCATCCTTCCATCGCGGTGGCCGAACTGATGCGGCTGTTCGTCGACGAACACCAGATGGATTGGGACAAGGCGTGGGACATTACCCAAAAGACGCTGGGCTATACGAACCACACGCTCCTGCCGGAGGCGTTGGAGAAGTGGTCGCTGCCGCTGTTTGGCAACATTCTGCCGCGGCACCTGGAGATCATCTACGAAATCAACCGTCGCTTCCTTGACCAGGTGCGGGCCCGGTTCCCTGGCGACAACGACAGGCTCGCCCGCATGTCGTTAATCGATGAGCACGACCAGAAATATGTCCGCATGGCGTATCTTGCGACCGTCGGCACCCATGCCGTTAATGGCGTAGCCGAGCTGCACTCCGAGCTGCTGAAGAAAACCACCCTGCATGACTTCTACGAGCTCTTTCCGCAGAAGTTTCTCAACGTCACCAATGGTGTGACGCCGCGGCGATGGCTCGCTCTCAGCAATCCGGAGCTTAGCCGTCTCATTACCGGCAAGGTAGGCGAAGGATGGATCACCAACGAACAGCAACTGCGCAAATTGGAACCGTTCGCCGAGGACCCGGCCTTCCGCAAGAAGTGGCGCGAGGTGAAGCTAGTCCGCAAGCGGGAACTAGCTGTGTGGATTAAGAACTGCACCGGGGCGGTCGTCGATCCGGCGTCGCTCTTCGATGTGCAGGTGAAACGCATTCACGAATACAAGCGTCAACTCCTGAACATTCTCTATGTGATCAGCCTTTACGACCAGATCAAGAAGAACCCCGCCATTGACATAATGCCGCGCACCTTGATTTTCGGCGGCAAGGCCGCTCCCGGATACTTCATGGCGAAGCTGATCATCAAGCTTATCAACTCCGTCGCCGACGTGGTCGACCGCGACCCGACAGTGAGCGGGCGCCTGAAGGTCGTCTTCTATCCGGACTTCAACGTTACCAATGGCCAGATGATCTATCCCGCCGCCGATCTGTCGGAACAGATCTCGACCGCGGGCAAGGAAGCTTCGGGAACCGGCAACATGAAGTTTTCCATGAACGGCGCTCTTACCATTGGAACGCTCGATGGGGCCAATGTTGAGATCCGCCAGGAGGTTGGGGCCGAAAACTTCTTCCTCTTTGGGCTGACGGTGGAACAGGTCGTTCAACTTAAAGCGGGCGGCTACAATCCGCGGCAATACTATGAGATGAACCCGGTGCTGCGCGAAACGGTAGATCAGATCGCTTCCGGCGCATTCTCGGGCGGGAACGGCGATCTGTTCAGGCCCATTGTCGATTCGCTGCTGAATCAGGATGCTTACATGGTGCTGGCGGATTTTCAGTCGTATCTGGAGTGCCAGTACAAGGTCGACAAAGCGTTCCGCGACCAGGAGCAATGGACGCGCATGTCGATTTTGAATGTCGCGCGTATGGGCAAATTCTCGTCCGACCGCTCCATACGGGAGTATTGTGCGAACATTTGGCACGCTACGCCGATTGACGCGCAGACCAAAGCAGCCGGCGCGTTGAAGTGAGTGGGTAGCATGAGGCGAGATATGGGCACGGAACCCACCATCGAAGAACTTAATCGCCGCTTCGCGATAGCCGGCGTGGCTCAGGTCGTGAGCGGGAACGGCGGATTGCCCAAGGTCCGCGTCACCACTCCCCAGACAGATGGGGAGATGTATCTGCACGGCGCCCAGGTCACCTCGTGGAAGCCCTGCGGAGCAGACGAAGTCCTTTTTCTCAGCGAGCGTGCGCAGTGGCACGAAGGCATCGCTATTCGGGGAGGAGTCCCGATCTGCTTTCCGTGGTTTCGGGCCAAGGCGGACGATCCCCGCGCCCCAGCGCATGGATTCGTCCGCACCCGGGCCTGGCAGCTCGAATCCATCGCGCGCGATGACGGCACCGTTTCGGTCGCTATGGCAACGGCCAGTGACGAAGACACTCGCAAGTGGTGGCCCTTCGATTTCCGTCTGGTTCATCGAGTGACGTTTGGGACAAAATTGAAGCTGGAGCTTACGGTCACGAATACCGGGACCGGACCGCTGCGCTTCGAGGAAGCCCTGCATACCTACCACAGAGTAGGAGACGTTCAGAAGACCCGCATAAGCGGCTTGAATGGCATTTCCTATCTCGACAATACGGACTCGAACCGGGAGAAAGAGCAAAAAGGCGATATCGTCATTACCAAACCGACGGACAGTGCCTATCTGAACACGCAACATGTAGTTGACCTGCTGGACGGCGAGCTGGGACGGCGGATTCGCACTGAGAAAAAAAATTCCCTCACCACAGTAATTTGGAATCCCTGGAGGGAAGGTGCGAAAGCAATGTCGGACCTGGACGATGACGAATGGCAGTATATGGCCTGCGCCGAAGCCAGCAATATTCTGGGATTCGCCATAGAGCTAGCGCCCGGACGTCAACATACCATGACGGCAAACATCGGAGTTAAGAGTATTTAACTAAGGCTTGGCTGGACGCCTTGACTTCCCAGGCCGAGGCGTCGCGCTCGAATTTTGTGTCCCACCCGATAGGGGAGCTATCGAGCGTCGTCATCGGGAACTCTAATCAGGATCCCGTTAACGCCAGGAGCACGGCGAAGCTTATCTGCGGTCCGCTGTTCATTGACCGTCCAAACTGTGCTCACTCTGTTCCTGGAACGACTAGGACAGGACAGGGCGCATGTCTCAGCACCGCCTCGGCGACGCTACCCAGCATCGCCCTTGCTATCCCTCGGCGGCCGTGACTGCCAATCACGATTAGATCGGCCGGCCACTCCGCGGCGGCCTTTACGATCTCCACGCTAGGCTTGCCAACCTGAAGGAACTCGAGAGGACGCGGTTGCAGCGGGCTGCGTTGCGCGACGCTGGCCAGCAGTCTTCTGCCATCCCGCTCCGCCTCGGCAATCAGCTGGCTGCTCGAAACCCCGCTTTGCAGAGCATAGCCGAGGGCCGTGTCAACGCCGTGTATGAGTGCTACCTCCGCCCCAAGCGATTGGGCGAGTTCGAATCCCATCTCCGCAGCATGTGCCGCGACAGGTTCGCCGTCGATTGCGATCAGGATTTTGCGTACAGCCATCGTAACCTCCTGCCTTCCAAATGAAAGCTCGCGGCTCGTGGCACACCACGCGTCGGAGGATAAACCTCTGGCTCGGGGCGCTAATCCGGAACCGAAGCCCTGCAGGCAAACGGGGTGGCCTGCGGTTTTCACCTAGTCGGGCAAATGAGGGCCTCCTGGTTTCAGTTTAGCTGCCCGGTCCCACAGCCGTAGTCGGGGTTGTGGATAGCGCTCGCCAAGGTTCCGTGTTTCAACTTTTACGGCAACCGAGCGGTGACCATGTAGCCGAATTGCCCGACCTGCTTGCGCGATACGTTGCCGCACCCGTTGACATCGCAAAAAGTTTGCGACGGTGGCCACCGGCAAGCGGTGGTCCTGGGGTGGACCGGGAGGCGGAGACACATCCTCACGCCAATCCAGTATGGCAATGGAGCCGCCGGGAACAGCAATCCGGGATGCCTCGCGGAATGCCGCAAGGTGATCGTCGAGTTCGTGCCAGATGTTAGCGTAGAGAACGATATCTACGCTTCCGGGTTGCAATGGAAGGCTGGTCGCTTCCCCTTGATGAAGAGAGATGTTTCCCGGAGCATTCGGCTCCTCGAGTTTCTCTCGCATTAGATCGAGCATCTCAGATTGCAGATCGACCGCGAACACTCGTCCGGACGCGCCAATCGCGCGTGCGACGGGAATGCTGAAATAACCCGTACCAGCTCCGACATCCGCAACTCTCATTCCTTCCCGAAGCTCTAAACGGGCCAAAACGTCGGCCGGAGGCAGCCACTTCAACCGTTCAGGGTCCTCCAGCTTGTGGGCTTCGGTGTGTTTGAAAACGCGATCGTTCATTTCTGCACCTGTTCGCCTGCCTGGTCCGGTTGGCGATCCTTCCGTCGAGACTCGACGGAACAGGAATTGCTCCGTCACGTTGGCACTCCCAGTTTGGGCAACAACCACTGGGTGAGCACCAGATAGGCAATCAGGAACAGCCGAGAAATATGTCTTTCACGCACACTCCAGAGCAGTGGAGGCAAGAAGCGTCACCGCAGATCGTCCACAAATCATTCTCTTTAGGTTAATACTTATTGCGGCCGGCCATGACTCCGCCGTCCACGTCCCATATCGCGCCCGTGACCCAGGATGCTCTGTCACTGAGAAGAAAGCAGACAACCTCCGCTACCTCTTCCGGAGTTCCTATGCGTCCGATGGGATGAAAGCTGTTGAATCCCTGCAGCGCCTCGTGCACCTGCTCTTTGGAAATGAAGGCCTGATAGATTGGCGTCTCCACCACCGCCGGAGAAACGGCATTGACCCGGATCTTTCCGGACGCCAGCTCCATCGCCAGATGCTGGGTAAGGGAGTGCAGACCTGCCTTGGCCATGGAATATGCCGAAGACGGAGTCGCCTGAACCGACTGCCGGGCCCACATGGAGCCAATATTGACGATCGCGCCACCTTTGCCGCGTTTCATCATGTTTTGTGCGACGCGCTGCGTAATGAAGAACAAGGCTCTGTTTAAGTCCATGTAGCGGTCGTAGTCCTCGGCCGTGTGTTCGAGAAAAGGCTTCGGCAGAAACACTCCGGCGCTGTTCACCAGCAGTTCCATGGTTGAGTACTTGTCGCCGAGGCTCGACAGCAGTTGCTGAAGTTGCGCTGGATCGGCAATATCCACAGCTTCGGTGAGGAGTCTGCCGAACGGACGCAACTCCACTTCCGCAGCCTTGAGCTTGTCCGGGTTCTTTCCCACTATCAGTACGTTTGCTGCGCCTCGTCGCAACAACAGCTTGGCAACCGCCGCCCCAATACCGCTGCTTCCACCCACCACCAGTGCGCTCTTACCTGCAAAGTCTTCGTGCGTGTTCAAATCTCCTCCGGTATTCGTGGTCTCCTACTTGACGTCCTTCGCAGAGCGGGTATTGATGCCGAATAGTGCCCACGCTGGACAGAAGCGGAACACACCTGTCACCAGCGCAATGGCGCCCACAACGTATGCGACGATCGCGAGTGTTCCCGTGAAGACGTGAAAGAAGGCCAAAGCAATCAGCCCCAAACCGATCACAATGCGAACCGCACGATCGACACCTCCAACATTGAACGACATCTTGTTGTCTCCTTGAAATACTACACAGCTACAACGCGACTGGAGCGTTGGATTCGTCCGCCACGCTGAATTCCCAGCCACAGTACTTCCCCTCCGGAGCATCCGGGGGACAATGAAGGCATCGAGTGTGAATACGTGGATCCACCGTTCGCGCAAATGTCTCGAATTCCACGGTGCCGACGGACTTGCAAGGAAAATCCGCAAGCCCCTTGCGTCTGCGAGTTTCCTGCACGCGGCAGATGTCCATGAAGAACCGCAGACGTTTGCCGTCATCCGACCATTCGGCCCTCTGCGAGTTGATCAGGCTATACTGCCGCAAGCCCAAGGCTTTTTCCAGCGCCGCCAAGCCGCCCCCAGGCGGGATGCTGAAGGTCGTCATGATGCGGTGTGCTTCGGCTGCGGCGAATCGCTCCCAGGAACGCGTGTCGAGGTCAATAGCCGCCTGCATTCCTAGACGTTCCTCCGCTGCGAGGAACCAGCAACCATCATGAGCCAGCCAGTTCTTCGCGAACATTTCGAGCGCACGCAACAAGTCTTCGCGATTCATGGAATGGAACGCCGTTTTGCGTGCCTGGGTTGGAATCTCCGTAAGATTTGTCATTCGTGGCCCCTTGAGTTCAGTGATTGATCGTTTCCCATTCACCTTATCACTGCGCATGAAGACCTCCGAGACTGAACCTCATCCAGCTTCACCGAAGCGAGAAACTGCGGCAAGTGTGCTCCGCCGCGATGCTGCCACTGTCATTTCGATCCCCCGGCCCCCTCAGACGGAGCAAACATGCCAGGAACCGGATCGGGCGAGGCTACGGCATCGCGCGTCTGGCTCAAGCGTCGCCGCCAGCGAATTCTTTGGAAGGTGGCGCACAACCGGGTCGATCAGCCAGTGCAGTCCGGCCGGCACGTCACGGCTCAACGCCATTGCTTCAATCTCGATGTATACGCCTCCGTCTCGTTCTTCGAAGCGCGTAATGTTATACATTCGCCATATGTAACCGTGTCCGTGGTCGGGCGGCAGTTTGCGCTGGCTGGGTTCGCCGTAGTTCTCGACGTCCTGGAGGCGCGTCGTGTGGGAAACGGTATACCATCTGTGGTCGTCGAGTTTAAAGGTTTGCAACTCGTAGTCACCTTCCAAAACGGGCGTCACAAACAGGACCTTTTGCCGCAGCACCATCGAAAATCTGTATTCGTCGCCCGCATGGCTGAGCAGGTGAGCGTCCACTACGGTCGGTGTAAAGAACTGCTGGTACCGGTCATAATCATTGAGTTGGGCGACAGCATCGTCGATTTTCGCGTTGGGAACGAAGACATCTCCCACCCAGTCGGTGATGATCCCGTGAGGCACCGCGGTGTGACCATTGTTGACGGCCGGCGATAGCACAATCTCGCCGCCACGCAGGCGGGCCCTCAGACCGGGGTCGCGATCAACCAAGAGAAATGCATCCTTCTCAACCGCGACATGCTCCAGGCGGGCGTTCGTTGCCTGGATGTATTCATTCCAGGCGGCCAGCGTCTGCGCCTTAAGTGTGTCGGTCTGTGCCAGAAGCGGTATCGTCAAGACTGCAAAAAGCACCGATCCTAATCCCGTTTTCACGCCACCCTCCTCGTCTCCGGTTGGTCCACAAGCCGGTTCATGAGTTGGCTCCTTAACGCTCAGGCGTTCGTTACGGCTGCTTGCTCCGCCGTGCGCACGAAGACATCCGGCCGCAGCTTGATTTCGCTCTTCAGCGATCGAGAAACAAGGCAGGCACGCTCCGCCTTTTCCAGCAGGCGCAGGGCGCGGTCCCGGTCGGAATCATCGCGGATCTCGAGGGTCGGCTGAACGATAAGCTGAGTGAAACTGTATCCGCCTTCACTCTTCTCCAGGACTGCTTCAACATTCGCCTCTAAGGAAAGGTATTCAAACTTCGAGAACTCGGCTATTGCTCGAAACGTTGTGACAAAGCATGCCGCGACGGCTGCCGTGAAAAAGTGTTCTGGGGTCCATGTGCCAGCCTCGCCCATAAACTCGGGTGGCGCACTGAATCGTATCGGCTCGGTAATCTCCTCCGCAGAGACGACCCCCTTGCGTCCTTCGGTCCACTTTGCTGTCGTGTAATAGCGATAAATAGATTGCATGGTGCCCCTTTCCGAGTCGCATTTTCCAAGTCACATTCAGAACTCCACGGATAGAACGCATCTGCGGTCCGATTCGTTACAAGGAATTTTGCGGCTCCCAAGCCTGTGACTGAGGAAGTCCACGCGGAGGTCACTCTGTGGACGCCCCAGGTCGGGATCAATCCGCCCCGGAGAAACATGGGCTATCGTAGGAAAACCGGCCGCCATTTCGTCCAACTCTTCTTCACGTGCAGGCGAAGGGACCAACCCTCCCTGATGGGACACTAACTTGAAATAGCCATTTCCAGCGGGCTATCGCTCACCTGCCGTCCTAAACCGGCTGAAACGGCATCGAGGGCCTGACGAAGATCGGCAATCAGGTCCTCTGCGTCCTCAATGCCTACGGAATAGCGGACGAGACCGTCACTGAAGCCGGACGAGCGCCGATCTTCAGGGGAAATGCTCGCGTGAGTCATCGACGCCGGATGCTCGATGAGAGACTCGACGCCCCCGAGCGAAACTGCCAGGGCGGCCAGCCGGACCCCATCCATGAGCAGGCGCCCGGCCTCCATCCCGCCTTCCAGTTCAAAGCTGATCATGGAGCCGAACCCCTTCATTTGGCGTTTGGCCAGCTCGTGTTGCGGGTGGGATTCCAATCCGATGTAGCGAACCGCTTTCACTTCCGGTTGTATTTCGAGCCAGCGAGCAATCTCCAGCGCGCTCCTCTGGGCCCGTTCCATCCGGATACCAAGGGTTTTCAGACCGCGAAATACCAGAAAGGCCTGGTGCGGATCCATATTGCAGCCTGAGTTCACCATCATTCGGCGCAGGCGCTTGTAGATTTCCATTTCCTTTGCCACCAGGATTCCGCCTACCACGTCGGAGTGACCGTTGATGAATTTGGTCACGGAGTGAAGCACCACATCAGCCCCCAGGTCCAGCGGGCGTTGCAGATAGGGACTAGCGAAAGTGTTGTCCACAACCAGCAGGCAGCCATTTCTGTGGGCGATCGCCGCGACCTGTTCGATATCGGTAACTTGCATGGTGGGATTGGCGGGAGTCTCGACGTAGACGAGCTTGGTATTGGGACGCAAGGCGTTCTCCACCTGGGCCAGGTCACAAGTATCGACGTACGTGGACTCGACTCCGAACCGCGAAAAGTCTTTCTCCATGAGGCCGCGGGTCGGCCCGTAGACGGAAGCTGTGCTCACCACGTGGGCGCCCGCGTTTAACAGAGCGAGATAGACCGTGCAAATTGCACCCATGCCGGAACTGGTGGCGACACCTCCGCAACCATTCTCCAGTTCGGCCACCGCGTCCTCTAAGGCGCGAACCGTTGGATTACCGATACGAGTGTAGATAAATCCATCCTGCTCGCCCGAAAACAGCGCCGCGCCATGGGCTGCGCTTCGGAATGAAAAGGTTGCAGGTCTGATAGATGGGGACGTTGACCGATCCTGTCGGGTCAGTTTTGTGACCAGCATGGACCAACTTGCTACTGATGCCTAGATTCTTGGTTTCCACGAGCTTTCCTTTCGGGTGCTGGCCTTGATGTCTTGAAAAATCTGCGGAGACACGGCCCCGTGCCACGACCGCCTGACCAAACGCCTTATTGCATGTTAGCCATCCCCGGGGTACTCATGCTGTGACACAGCGCACCCGCCGCCGTGATCGAAAGCTTGGTGACTGCGGATTGCCCATGCCGGCAAAGTACACGACTTCCACCGCCGGTGAACATCAAATCATGGCCGAAAGTACAACGGAACCGAGCAGGTGACCCGCTCCGTCAGAAGACGCGATTTACCCATTTTTCAGGCCCGTTGCCGCTAGTGTCCTGCTTGCGATAGCGACCTTGCGAAGCATGTAATACAGAGTTCCCAGCCCAGCCACGAAGAGTAATGCGAAAAGCACAATGACGCCCGACGGAGACGCAACCGGCCATTGATTTGGACTAAAATGCGGCGCGAGCGTAAGGTTTCGCAGCACGTCGCGCATGACGACCATGGCCGCTACCGTCAGCAGGCCGCAGCTCACTCCGATCACCAGTTGCCGCAGCGGAGAGTTGTTCCCTTTCGCCATGATGAGATGCGCAATCGCTGCCAACGGCAGAAGCAGTCCGGCCCCTACCCAGGCAGTCGCCAATCCATTGCCGCCGATAAAGGCTAATCGCGTCGAAACGGGCAATTTCGCCACGCTAAAGGACTCTGGCCGGCAGCAAAAAGCTCTGGGTTCGCGGTAAGTGATTGATTGCGTTGGTGCCGGGAGGGGGGGGCGAACCCCCACGAGGTGATAAGCCTCGGCGGATTTTGAGTCCGAATCACCCAAACCGTAAGTCAATTTAAATCAATGATTTGGAGCCACTTAGCCAAAATGGGCTGTTAGGTTTTGCAATGCAAAATGCGGGTCCACAAGGGCTGCTGCATCACGATTACGTCACGCCACGCTCGTCATCCTCAGCCATGCGCAAGGGTGGTGGCGCGTACGGGCGTAAGAACCCCTTCGATCTCGTCTATTTCGATTTTGCCCCGGACCATTTCGTCGGCTGCCAAGTGCTGGCAGTTAAATTTTGGAGAACCGCCCACCGCAGGGTGGGCGGCTTGAATCCAATGACGTCACTCTCTGGAGTCGTACCTACAGGTTAGCTGGCCCGGCGACGAGGAGTCGCGTCCGTGTCGGCGGTCGAAGCCTCGTCCCAGTCCCGGATCTGCTTCGCAGCTTCTTCTTTCGTGATGCCATACCTTTCCTGGATCTTTCCCTGCAACTGATCGCGCTTGCCGGCAATCACGTCGAGGTCGTCGTCGGTCAATTTGCCCCACTTTTCCTTCACCGAGCCCTTCAATTGCTTCCACTTACCCTCAAGCTGATCTGAGTTCATGATTTTCTCCTTTTCAAAGTGTCGAGCGGTCTTGCTGGCTCACACTCTAAGTGTTTCGGTCGGCTAGAGACATCGGGTGTTTCTCTTACAGCAGGTAGGAATAAGCCTCAACCATTGACCGTGTGACGCTCTTCGATGGTTGGTAATGGGCCGCTCCAAGGAGAAAACTTTAGAAGTGGCGGCGAGAACGGTAATGAAGGAGCATAAAGAAGAAGGCCATCGCGCCGCGCAGAAAAGTGGAACGCGGGATGATGCGACCGGGTCGCCGCGCTGTCTCTGGCGGGGTTTTGTCCTTCCGCGAACAACAGGGACAAGGCAACGCAGATGCCTCATCTAAGGCAATTACCTGATTGCTGGTGCGCGCGAAAGTCGCTAACATGACCCACGTTACCGCACTGCTTTCCGCAGTTCATTGGTTCCGCCCGAATCTCACCTCGACGATCCCACCAACCCCGGCAGACGCCGGCAGGGACGAAAACTCAGCCGGCGTCTGATCCCGCCCTATGGCCGTACCGACTACCCCACGATGGTTCGACAATTCCGACACCGCGTCATTTTCTGGCGGCAGCAACTAAGGGAATACTGTCAGGGCGATAGGGAATGCGCCGTATGTACCTGCGGGCAGGCCCAGTCTAGATTGCGAATAACAGGTTGCATTCGACCAAGCGGAGGGGTGATGGAAACGCAAGTTTTGCTGGTTGACCACAACGCGGCACGATGCAACGAGCGGCGGGACGACCTGGTTGCGGCCGGAGTCGAAGCCATTAGTGCGTTCGAAGAGTATCAGGCAGCCGAAGCACTGAAGTGGAATCGCGTGGACGTGGTGTGCATAGATTCACAATTTGTGATGAATGGTGGGTCCGAGATCGGAGCGCTCATCGAGGGCCTAAAGCCTGTCGTTCCGGTTGTACTAATCGTCGATGAAGGTCAGATTCCACGCCATTTCCAGAAGTATGCCGACATCGTCATTGATCGTGCCGATTTCGCCATCACAGGCGCGCGGCTGCTGCAACAGCTCAATCGCGGCCAGGTTACGTTTTTTCAGCGATGGTTCGGCGATTGGGTGAACCGTGCGTCTCAGTCGAGGCGAGGTGAAGCGACCTCAAACGTTAACTAATTCACACGAGAGTTCAACTCACTCTTATAACGAAAAGGAGCGAATACCATGATTACGATTCTGATTGTCATATTGGTGTTGGCGTTGCTGGGCGCGCTGCCTAGTTGGCCGTACAGCCGAAGCTGGGGTTACTACCCGAGCGGGGGCATTGGCCTCATCGCGCTGGTCCTGGTCATTCTGCTGCTGATGGGTCGCCTCTGAAAGGTGAACGCCACGCAAAGGCTGGAGATCCGGCAAAGGTAGGGCAAATTAACCGGGTGACTACAAGGTTCGCCTGATATGTCCGCTTCCAGCCTGCAGCTACTGTTGGCGAATGCTTCACGGACATGGCACAAGAAGTTTGTTCGTGAAATTGTCAAACCCAGTCCATAAAGGAGAACACGACGATGAAATCACGAATTGGAGTTCAAACGGCGGCACTGGCGGGCTTGCTCTTTTGCGGCTCACTAGGAATCTTCGCTCAGCAGTCGGCAACTCAACAGCCGTCTGCCGTGAGCGACAGCGCTCAGGCGCCCGCAGGCGACAACACCAAGATGAATGAACAGGATCGCACGGACAATCCGACCACTGCCGAACAGCAGAAGGAGAACCCATCCGACCGGGAGCTAACCCAGCATGTTCGCCAGGCGATCATGCAGGACAAGTCTCTTTCCACCTACGCCCACAATGTGAAGATCATTTCTCGGAATGGGACGGTCACTTTGAAAGGGCCGGTGCGCTCGGAGAATGAGAAGCAGGCACTTGAGGCCAAGGCGAATGACGTGGCCGGCAAGGACAAGGTGGTAAACGACCTGACAGTTGTGCCGGACCAGAAATAGCCTTTTCTACCATTAACCAACAAACACAAGGAGAATTCTCATGGCAGGTAAAAATACGTCCGTATTCGGTATCTACCCCACGTATTCCGACGTGGAAAGCGGGGTCGATGCCCTGAAGGCAGCAGGATTCCGGAACACCGATATTTCGGTTCTGTTTCCGGAAAATGTGGGATCGAAAGATTTCGCGCACAAGAAAGAGACCAAGGCACCGGAAGGCGCCACGGCCGGCGCCGGAACAGGATTGGTGCTGGGAGGCGCAATGGGATGGCTGGTAGGGATCGGAGCGTTGGCCATTCCTGGACTCGGACCGTTCATCGCGGCGGGACCGATCATGGCGGCGCTAGCCGGCGCCGGCATCGGCAGCGCGGTGGGCGGGCTGGGTGGCGCCTTGATTGGAATGGGCATTCCGGAATACGAGGCTAAACGCTACGAGGGTCGCGTGAGAGACGGAGGTATCTTGATCTCCATTCATTGCGACAGTTCGGAGTGGACCAAGCGGGCCAAGGAGATCCTTGAGCACACCGGTGCCCAAGACATCTCATCGACGAGTGAAGCGAGCGCAGACTTTGCCAAGAGCGACAAACCGCTGCCTCGCACCGGAACCGGCGGCTAACCAGCCGGGATTGCAGATCCTTCTGCAAGCCGGTAGTACAACGAGGCCAGCATTTAGGGCTCGTTTCTGAATGCCGATCAAATCGACCTGCCAGCGACAGGCAACCACCTGGCTGACTGGCGTCGCGATCGACGGTACTTATGAAGCGGGCCCCATCACTGTTATTGTTGCCGTGGTACAGAGGGTTGGCGGGAGCGCGGCCGAGAATTCACGCTCGTTCGCGGCCGTTGAATTGGCGCAGGCGACGTTTACTCGAAATCTGAGGGCGGGGTGGATGGGTTGGGCGGGTTCGTCAGGCTGGCTCTCGCGACGCGGTGGAGTGGATTGCGGGCTTCTCCGGCTGCGTGGAACGTCGCCCCAATCGTGATGAGCGCCACTGGCCCACTCGGGGTGAGAATTCGACGGGTGCACGCGGCTTTACCCGTGCGGGCGGCAACGCGTGCCTAACTTCCAAATCTTCCGCTTGTAGATGACGGTGCGAACCACACGTGCGCGTGCTCTGGGGTGTGCGGAGACGGTAGACCGAACCCCGCAGTTCGGTCTTTCGATTCAGCTACTGCCCACAAGGGCTGCAACTTTTCAAGTCTTCCACATCGGAAACCACTTTGTGCCATTGGCCCGGCGTAGCGTTGTCAGGCTGGACGACGTGGGGACCTGAATAGAATGACAGGATGTTTTGTCGTAGTGCGGGAGTGACCATGTCAAAGTGACGTTCCGCTAGCTTGCCGACAAGTTTGGCGTAAGTCTTGTCAGCCAGTTCGTATTCGCCGGGTTGTGTAGGCTCGCCAGTATCGAAGTCGAGATTAGGCAAAGAGAGCAGTTTCCCATCATGCAATAGCGCCAACTTAGCTTTGTAAGAATCGACCGCGCTGTTGACGCTTTTAATATAGAGATCTTCAGTAGTAGTCGAAGGCAAGGTGTAATCTATGGCCTTCAGCGGGCCGATCTTGGGCATAATTCGAATGACGAATGCGAGAAGTCTGGCCCCGGAGCCCGGCTTCTGATATTCCTTACCCCATTCCCGTTCGTATTCCGTGCGAGAGAGACGATATAGAAACTTCTGCTTGCTGAAATCAGGGTTCTCTCGAACCAGATCAGCGCGTTTGGTAAGGAGCGCCACCCGAGTCATTTCAGGGATTACGGTGCTCACGGAACGCCTGTAGGTCCCGATCGCAAGGGGGACACTTGCAAACACATCCCCGAGTTCGATGCCATACGTCTCGCGAAAGGCTTGCTCCAACAAGGGCCTGGAGACCTCAAAGCCGATGAAGTTGTGATAAGCGTCAGAGGTATAGCGGTTTTTGGCGACCTGGACCACATCGAAGCCGAACTCAGTCCTTATGTGCGCCGTATGATTTTCGTCATACGTGACTTCATCACCGAACTTCGCTCTCAATTTCGGGTACTCCAACGCGACCGAGCGATTTACTGCGGGATGACCGTCGGTATCGGCTACATAGTGCGCGAGGGCCCCCAGTGCGAAGGCGTATTCGTCGAGGTCATCGGCGTCTCGCAACAAGGCCAATACGAAATCGCCGCTCCTTACATAGTGCACCAGGTTGCTGAAATCCTTACTCCCGAATGGGTAGTAGCCGAGATCCTGAATCACGCAGCCGCCATAAGCGTATGCGTGTGCTTTGACAATGTCATCGTCTGTCGCATCCGGGAATCGACGACGCAACAGAGGCTCGATTCGGTCAGCCCATACCAGATCGACGATCTGCTCATGGGTGAGCACGGAGTAACCGGACATCAGATTGGGAGCGAGCAAGATGAGAAAGAGTATTAGCCCGCGCAATGGATGACAATGGAAGTACATGGATCACCAGCAATATCCGGAAGCAGGTTATGCACAGCAGTCGCTGTCGGGCCTTGAGTGCCAGGCACGAGCCGAGTTGGCAGCTCTCAGGCTAGACGACGGGGCTGCGCCCTTGAATAATGCGGATCAACATGACCACCAACGCCAAAACCAGCAGGATGTGGATGAAACCGCCCAGTGTGTAGGCGCTGACCACACCCACCAGCCATAACAACAGCAGAATCACAAAAATTGTCCAAAGCACGTCCGTACCCCCAGTCCCGCAATGGAACTCCCATTCGCTTCGATTGCCCCATCCGACCATCACTGACTTCTCCGTCTGGTTACAGCGTTTGCGCGATCGATAAGGTGGGGCGATCGGCCGCCTCCCGCGCGCGAGAGCGGGCCGAGTCGCCCCAACCGATGTGAGCTACTGTTGCTCCGTCGGTCTTGCGGTCATTCAGCTTGGCTGCTTCGGCCCTGGCCGAGAACTTCTTCACCGCAGAGAGAAAAGGTCCGGAGCCGCTGGGAGCCGCCACGCCGCCCTGCAAAATGTCGCGAAACGATGTCGGGTGACCGTAGAAGGCACGTCGTGGCATCAGCGTCCTGCTCGATGACGGCTCCATTCACGGTCAAACCGGCGAACACTCCGCGGGCGCGCGAGTAGGTCAAGTACCTCGGCCCTCATCTTCCAGTCGGTTTCGCCCTCTGCATGACGGCCCACGGGGCCCGCGGCGACAGAGGCATCAGCGCCCAACTTGAATTTGCTGGAAAGCAGCTTTTCCATGCCGTCCTTGTTCATGACCAGCATTACCAGGTCAACGGCTTCGGCGCCGATCTGAAGGCCCCAGCTACCGCCGACCACTTTGAAAGGCGCCGGTGCGCTCCATCCGGTCGCGGTGCGGCAGGTGGCCACGCCCTTGCCGTATTCAGCGCCAAACACAAATCCGCCTTTCTTCAGCGACGGGGCTACGCCAACGCAAACCGCCGACTCCATGATGTCCTGCGGGATTCCCTTGTCCGGCGCCGCCATGATTTCGTCCAGAACGTCCGCCGCGGCTTTCACTCGCTTTACTTCGTCTTCGCGGTCATCCGCCCATGCCAGGTTCACGAACCCCAACAGGACAGCGCCACAGAGTGCGATTCGTAGAATTGAATTCTTTGTCATTTCCTCTCCTATTTCCGTTATGTGTTTGCAGCCGCTGCCATCAGCGCTTGCTGCCTTGCCGACCGTCGCCGGCAAGGTCGCACTTACACGGGCAATGTTAGGTCGGGGGGAGACTAACGACCATCGGGTGGAGGCCGTAGCCGGCGGGAAGATAGCCCCTACGAAAACGGAATGAGCGGTGGGATGTGAGGTATGGAAAGGAACTGGCCCGAAGACTCGTGTCAGACGATCGTTATCCAAAGAGCTGCTTAGCCAAGCCGTCGTCAAAGGCTGGGCTCACAAAAAAGTGTCCTTGTTCCACCCGTTGCAATGCGACCATTAGAAGCTCCTCGGCGTCCGACTTCAGGAGATAGCCGGATGCGCCGGTCGCCGCGGCCGCACGCAGCATTTCCTCGGAGTCATGCATGGTGATCAGCAAGATCCTGGTTCTGGGGAGCGACAGGCGGAGCTGCGCTGCCACCTCCAAGCCATTGGGCGGAGGCATAGAGATGTCGAGGATCAGTATGTCCGGGGTCAGTCGCGCGGCCAATTCCAGCGTTTGGCTGCCGTCGGCAGCTTCGCCACACACCTCGTAGCGATCGGTGGCTTCGAGGATGGTGCGCAAACCGCGGCGTACGAAGGAGTGATCGTCAGCTAACAAAACCCGAGTGGATGACATGAGGTCGGCCAGCACACTTCATTCGAACTCATTATTGCGTGGCTGCATATACGGTGATCTACGTATTTTGCGGTTCAGGGTTCCACGACTTTGTTCCGGATTGCATAACGCACCAATTCGGCAACCGAGTGCACATCGAGCTTCCGCATGATGTTGGTGCGGTGGGTGTCGGACGTCTTGATCGCGATTCCCAGAATTGTAGCCACTTCTTTCGCGGTCTTGCCTTCCGCGAGAAGTTGGAGGATTTCGCGTTCCCGCATCGTCAGTCGCTTGCGCATCATCTCGGCAGGATCCGTCACCCGGCTTCCCCGATTGGCGAGAAACATTTCGGTAACCCGCGAGGTGAAGAATGGCTTATGGTGGCTCAGGGCCTCGACCGCACGAACCAGGTCGGTGTCGGAGTCGGACTTAAGAACATATCCACGCGCTCCGGCAGTCCATGACTTCTGCAGCCATCTCATCGGAATCGTGATGGGTGATGATGAGCACTTCAGTTCTCGGGACACGCCTTGCGAATCTGCCGAGTCGCCTCCAGACCGTTCAGGTCCGGCATGCTGACATCAATGACGATGACGTCAGGATTCAACTGCGCACACTTTTCCACGGCCTCACGCCCGGAGCGGGCCTCACCGCAGACCTGCCAGCCCGCGTGCTCTTCGATGAGCATTTTCAGGCCTTTCCGAACTACATCATGATCGTCGGCAATTAGTACCTTCAGAGCACTCATGCGGCCTCACTTAATGGGAATGATGGCGTGAACTTTTGTTCCTTGACTGTTGGAGTCTATCTCCAACTGGCCTCGAAGCTGGCGCAACCGCTCTCGCATGCCCAGCAGGCCGACCCCGATGGTCGCGGTTTCCTGGCGGAACGACAACTTCTCGGGAGATATACCACGGCCCTGGTCAATCACGTAAAGATGAAGCAGATCAGCCTCCGTCGCCAGGCGGACGGTCGCTGTCGAGCTACCGGAATGCCGGTGAACGTTTGTCAGGCTTTCCTGAACGACCCGAAAGACGGCAGTCTCCAATTCGGTGGAAAGCCTGGGCAGGTTCCCCGGCAGGTCCAACTCAACTTGAATCGAACTTCGCTGCGAGAATCCATTGGCGAACCAGCGGATGGCCGCCACCAAGCCTACATCGTCAAGCATCGGAGGATGCAACAGATGGGAGAGCGTCCGAACCTCCTTCAAGGAGCTGTCAACCAGTTCCTTGCTCTCCGCCACAGCGTTACGTCCGCGCTCATCCAAACGTGAGGTGTCACGTCCGAGGTAAGACAGGTTCATCTTTATCGCGGTAAGGGTCTGGCCCAGAGAGTCATGAAGATCGCGCGCCAGACGTCGTCGTTCATCGTCTCGTACCTGGAGCAGTCGCCCGCTCAAGCGGCGCACAGCGCTCTCCGCTCGTTTGAGCCCAGTGATGTCCTGGACAACGATCCCCATTTGCGTCACCACATCTCCATCTTTCGCAATCGGGAAGAGTGACTTCAGCCACCATCCCGTCACGCCGGGGGTAGACGGTATGGGCCCCTTGATTTCCTG
Source organism: uncultured Acidobacteriaceae bacterium (assembly GCA_963798005.1). GTDB lineage: Bacteria > Acidobacteriota > Terriglobia > Terriglobales > Acidobacteriaceae > Bog-257. Next base: position 51,518 of record CAWCRZ010000005.1, read on the forward strand.
TGCCAGCAACGGTTCACCGGTGTTTGCAACCTTGCGAAGGAGCGGCTCAATCTGGTGCGAAAGATCGGCAACGACGGCTCGTAGCGGTTTCCCTAGTTGGTCGCGGAAATCCAGCCCATTGAGCTCGGCAAAGGGGCCATTAATCCGCTGGAAAAGAAGGTCTTTGTCGATGATCGCCAGCCCCACCGGAGCATTGGAGAAGAAGGCGTTGAGTTGCGCTTCACGCTGGTCAATTTCTTCCCGCTGCTGTCTCCGCTCCGTCATGTCGCGGGTGATTACCGCATAACCACGCGGTTCACCTTGTTCATTTCGCAAGAGGGTGAGATCGGCAGTGGCCCAAAACTGAGTCCCGTCTTTCCGGATCTGTTGACACTCATCCGTCACATGGCCTTGTTCGAGAGCCGTACGCAAATGTCGCTGCGGCGTGTCCGATTCGCAGGTGTTGTAAAGACGGTGGAAGGGTTCTCCGATGATCTCCACAGAGCGGAACCCAAACAAACGTTCCGCTCCCATGTTCCAGGTCGTGATCCGCCCCTCCAGGTCAACCCGTATGACGGCGTGGTCCTGAATACCGTTGACCAGCAATCGGTATTTCTCTTCATTGTCCCTGGCCTGCAGTGCCGGCGCCCTCCCTGCGCCGAACACGGGAAACGCCAAGCTGGACCAAAAGTACCAGCAGCAGCAGGAGAAGCTCCGCGCTCAGCAAGACCAGCAACGACAGAAGCTCCAGCAGCAGCAGGACCGCGAACATCAGCAACTGGAACAACAGAAGGCTGACGAAGCGAGAAAGCAGCAGACAGAGCAGCGCCACCAGCAACAGACTCAACAGCTCCAGCAACAACACGAAAGGCAGCAGCAACAGCTACAGTCCAAACAGCAGCCTGCGCACCCGAACCAGGGCCAGCCTCCGAAGGAGAAGCCTTAATCGTTTGTTGGAACCTCAAGGCTGGCACCTGACGGCCGGTTGGCGCCTTCCGCCCCTCCGTATTACGGGAATTCACAAAAAGAGCTCTGATTCGCTTGCCCGTGACGTTCAATGGCTCGATCATCCGGGTCGAGGGGCCTATTCAAGCAGCTAACGAGGTGGCATTGGAGGCCGGACTGCCTCCGGCCTGTTTAGAGCGAGAACGGGATCACTCCACATCTGGGATGCCGACTTATTGCCGTTGAGAAACGACCGTTCGTGTGCGGATCATATCGTGAGTAGTTACGGAGATGGCCTTATTGTTCCAGGTTTAACTGCAACGTTAAGGTGTCATTGTTGCGCCAACACAATCTATGCGGAGGCAAAAACCATGAAAGGCTCGTTCAGAAAGCTGTACGTCGACGAATTGAAAGATCTGTTCAGCGCTGAGAAACAGTTGACCAAGGCGCTGCCGAAGATGGCGAAAGCTTCATATTCAGAAGACCTAAGGAATGGGTTTGAGGAACATCTCGAACAGACCCACGGACACGTTCAACGCCTGGAAGAAATCTTTGCAATGCTCGACGAGAAAGCCGGCGGTAAGAAATGTGTAGGTATGGAAGGCATCATCCAGGAAGGAGCTGAGGTCATCGACGGGGATTTTGCGGACGACGTGAAGGATGCGGCCCTGATTTCGGCGGCGCAGCGAGTCGAGCACTACGAAATCGCCGCCTACGGCACCGTTTGCGCCTACGCCGACCTGCTCGGGGAGTCAGACCAGGCGGCGCTGCTGCGGCAGACGCTGGAAGCTGCTGCGGCAGACGCTGGAAGAGGAAAAGGAAACCAACGAGAAGCTAACTGAGCTTTCGGCGCAAATTAATCGGGCGGCCGAACAGGAGCCTCCCGAAGGTCAGATGGAGACAAAGCGCAGGCGACCGAGGCGCGCCGCGTATCATCCTCACGACGGCCGTCACTCTGCATGCTCACGGGCTGACAGACGTCGCCAGCCGACGACAAAATTCCCGAGATGCCGTTGAACACGGAGAGTTCGGCATGCTGGAAGTCATAGTGGCCGCTCACTGCAGTGTTCGAGGGCTCGTCGAGGTTCCACGGACCGAAGTGCCCGGTGGTTCGATCACGCCAGGCGGAGTGCTATTGGTAAGTTCGGCTACGAATTTCATCGGCTGGCCGATACCGGCGCTGCGCAGACTGAGCTTGCGGATGTCCCATTCCATCGGCTCCTTGGTCGGGTCTATGCGCAGGATATACAGTTTGGTCCCGTCTGCCTCAACCGTGTCGATCACGAAATTTGCAAGATGCATGCGGGGCTTGGGCTTGGCGAGAGCGGTGTCTCTCTGGTCGCGTTTTGGAGCCACTTGGATTTCTAGCCCATCGAGCTTGACCCATCGGATATGCACCGGAGTCCTTAGCAGCTCGAATACTCCCGCTTCCGCCGCAAGATGCTTGACCGTTATTAGAGGCGGAAGGTCGGGGCCGCTGCTGTTGGACAGCACGAGATTGTCGGCGGTCACATGAAACGACGGGACCATCTTGACCCGCAGTGCTGGAGCTGGACGTCAGCATGATAGTGCACGCGCAGGGCCGAGCACGCCCGTTGCAGCCAAATCTGAGGGGAGCGGGCAGGGAAAGAAGCCGATGAACCAATCGTTCCCGCTGCGAGCGGCGCTAGCAGCCACCAAAGCACTGTTCGAGCCATGCGTGGACGAGCCGGCATTGACGGAGGCCCGATCTGAGACTCACGGGGTGCGGCCATGGGTAAGTTCGTCCTCTGCTGTTGCACCCGTCACCTTCATTCTTACGCACGTGCTGTGTCCTCGCAGGTCACGGCGACGCGATTGCGCCAGTGTCCTGCAGCATCCGGTGCTCAACCCTCAACGCGTCGAGTTTCTGCATCGCCGCGGCAAGGTTCGTGACAATCAGTCCTTGTGCATCCGGTCCGAAGCGAGCCGAGAGACTGTCGATCGCGCCAGTGAAGTTCCACAGCCCCACCAGGACAGTTGTTTGGGGGAGCCGAGCTCGAAGCTGTGAGTAAAGTCTTCTGGCGTGGGTCAGCGCAAAGGGTTGCAACGCCGAGACAACTATCACATCAGGTTTGTCCTCAACCAACTGATCAATCATTTCTGCGTTGGCGCCGAGCGAGATGCACTGCGCCAGTTCACTTTGGCGTTCGAGTAACTGCGCAAGCATGGATCCGATGGTCTCGTCGGCTTCGGTTTTCGCGGGTACGGACACGATTCGAGCGGGCCTCGCGGTCATTCCTCCAACGATTCCGGAGGTGGAGTGCAACCTTGCGCCAACGGCAAAGTCCTGGGGATCCTCATATTCCTCGTTCAGTTCTTCTAACAACTCGCGCGTGCCTTGACTGATAGAGTCTCCAACTGTCTCATCAAAATCGTTTTGATACCGCTCCCGCTGCGCAATAGCAAGTGCCGGGATCACAACCGAATCGTAGAGTCCCTGCAAATCCTTCCCAGACAATTGTGTTTCGAGAACTCTTCGGGCCTCGCTTAGATCTGAAGCGAGCATTCGCTGGTAGAAATGCACTTCGGGAGTCAGCACTGGCTCGTCGCCCAACAGAACATGCAAGAACTCTAGTTGCGGAACATGGCGGCCGAGGACCACCAGGCACACCGTCAGGGGTGTGGAGAGCACCAAACCGATGGTTCCCCAGAGGAGCGTCCAGAATACCGCTGCAACCAGAATTGCGAGCGAAGAAATACCAGTATGGCCGCCATAGAGCAATGGCTCGACAAAGTTCGCAACTACGGCCTCGGTGACCACGTAGAGCCCCACCGTCATCAGTGGCCGGGTCCATCCATCGAATACTGCAACGGATAAGATAATGGGCAAAAAGGCAGCGATAGGAGTTCCAATATAGGGCAGAAATCGGCATACCGATGCGATGACTCCCCATAAGAGAGCATTTGGTAGCCCGATGAAATGTAGACCAGCTCCAACGGCAATTCCGAACGACACATTGACGATAAATTGCAGGAAGAGATACCTGCCTATCCGCTGGCTCGCATCATCGAGAGCCTGCGTCGTCACATTCAGGTGGTCGTGACCAACCAGGCGAATAAAGCGGTTCCTCAGGTCTTCGAGCCGCAAAAGAATAAAAGGCTGTCCAAATTAGCTGAGGACCCGGCTCGGCGCTGCTGGAAATGCGAGACATAATCATCCTCTCCTGCCTTCGCACCAAGCAGGTTAGCCCCTCGGAAATCGGTTCCCCCTGATGGATGCTGTCTAGATTGCAGCTCCCGTAATCGTCAATTTGGCCACGATGTTTTCCTTGAGAAGTGGGCTGCTGTCCAACTACTGCCAGACCATCGCGAGTTGTTCCGGCAGAGCTTCTGGCAACTCCGGGGCTTGAAAGGGATGATCGATCCACACCCACAAATCGCGGTAGACGAACAACTGCTGCCGCAGTAGCGCCACCAGATTGGAAAGTGACCAGCCGAAGCTGGCCTTCAACTGCAGGTACTTGATCAGCAACATGGCAATCAACGCCGCCCAGACTTGCGTCTTCAGGGCATTGGCTGAAGTCCCGATGAAGGTCTTCACACGAAGATTTTGCTTCAAGGCTTTGAAAAACAGCTCGATCTGCCAGCGCTGCCGGTACACCTCCGCTACGGTCGCGGCCGCCAAGGTCAGGTGGTTGGTCACGAACACCAACACCCGGTCCTGCTCTTCGTCGTAGAACTCGATGCGGCGAAAATAGCATTCCTCCCCATCGCGTGCCTGCTGGTAGAAGGCTATGACTTGGTCGCGCAGCAACCCCCGGCGGTGGGGCCGTTCCCGGTCTTCCAGCACCATGTAATCAGCGTTGTCCTTCATGCGAGTTACAAAGTACACGCCTTGCTGGCTCAGATCCGCAAACCAGCTGTAATCGGTGTAGGCGCGATCAATGGCCAGCAGCGTCCCCGGCTCGTAGGGCAGTTGTCGCGCCACCCGCATCTCGTGCTGCTTGCCTTCGGTGATCACCGCATAGCAGGGCAGAAAACCGTCGTGATCCAGCAGCAGATGCAGCTTGACCGCCCCTTTGGTGCGGCGGAATCGCGCCCAATCGAAAACGCTGGCGCACAGATCGATCACCGTCGCGTCCATACTGATCAGCTTGTGTTTGAAGCGGAACTTGCGCCGACCCGCAGATTGTTGCATGGCCAACCCCCGGCATTGGGTCAGAAGTTGCTGGAATAGCTCTTCATATAACTGCCACGGACGGTGTTCGTTGGCGTAGGCCAACGTGGACCGCGCCGGCGCCTGCGGCAACCCTAAATGCCGCAGCTTCCCCTCACTGGCCGCCAGCCCGCCGCAAATCTCGCGCAGCGACTTGGCCCCGCCCAGTTGGCAGAACAACATGGCGACGAACTGTCCCCAACTGCTGAAGCCACGCGCATGCCGTTCGGCTTTATGTTTACGGGCTGCGGTGTCAAACCCGGTTCGTGAAATGAGCTGCAAAATCTGCGAGAAAATGCTGCATACTCTGTTCAAGGCTGAGTCCTCCTCTGACTCGTTGGTCTTTGCAAACTCAACTTATCAGAGACTCTCAGCCTTCTTCTTCCCGGCGGCGCTTAGCACAGCGGAGCTAATTTGGAATGGTGAAAACCAGTACAAGTCCTCCGAGACCAACCGGAGTCAACACCGTCAGCAATGAGTCCCAGGAGCGTGCGAGAGGTTCTACGACCTGTACTTGCATGGGCTTGCCCGGTATTGATTCGGGAACCCCGCGACCGTTCTGTTGACGAGTTGCCTGTGCTGAGCCTGGCAGCGCCTCCACCATCTCCGTGCCGAATTCACTTATCTCTTCCGTAGCTTTCAACACACCCATACTGTTGCCTCGTTTCAACGAGGCTATCTTGTTCTTAACGCTGGCTCGATAAGTTGGAAGCTGTGCGGTGACGTCGACCAACTGGTTGGTGACTTGTAGCGCTACGAAGACTGCGGTTGTCATGGCGAGAATGACAACGAGAATTACAGCAAGACCTCTCGGCAATCGACGCTTTTCAAGCAGCCTTACGAGTGGGGCGAGCACAAAGCTGAATAGCATCGCCAGCGCAAAGGGAACCAGCACCACTCTAGCGAAGTACAGTGTCGCAATGGCAACCACTCCGGCGACGAGCGCGAAGAGCTTCGAAGTGTCCGATTTAGATCGACGCTTTATCAATTCAGCACCACTTCGAACGCCGCGACAACTGGAATAATCAACCGCCCAACGATCGCATTGCCCAACTAAACAGTTTTCTTCCTGGGAACTTTTGCTCCCTTTTTGCGGGCCTCAGACAGGCCAATTGCAATAGCCTGTCTTCTGCTGGTCACCGCTCCACCTTTGCCGCCCTTTCCGGAGCGAAGGGTCCCCTCCTTTTCACGGTGCACTGCGCTCTCCACGCTCTTGGCTGCCGCTTTCCCGTATTTTGCCATTGTGTTTTCCCCTTGAATGTTCAAATTTCCAGCCAGCGCCTCCAACTTCGTTGGGTCACCCGAGAACAGGGCACTAACTCCCCTCGAAGGCGCGCCCAGAGAGTCTCGTTTCGATCTACAAACGGAATCTCCGAGCGGGCGCCGGCTGCTCCGTGATCAACGAGGCTGAGGTTAATAGTTGAATGTATGAGGTGCGAATCAGGTGAAGCCCGTAGGCGTCGAAGAAAACACATCTAGGATGGTGCCAACTCCGGTGAGAACCGGGCCGCGGGCGTGGTCGCTGCTCGACGCAATGGACCCGGCGGTCCGTCCGCAATCTGGAAACAGCGGCGTCACCGAGAGAGTCACGGACCGTCTGTTGTTCAGGGGGCACTGTCGAACGGCGACGGCACCCGGGTTTCTAAGGGAAGTGGAAACGAAAAGTAAGGTTTTCCCCCGCTATCTCGTCCATGATAGGTGCGCTATTGATTGAGTTGCGCAGGGAGCGCCAGGGCATTGTGGTGCCGTCGGCCAAATGCAAAGCGCATCACCCTTATCGGTTCGGCTCGCACAGGAGAGATAAATTGACTAAACAGATTGTCAGAGAGTCGCGGACGTGGTTTGCCGTGGCAACGGCATCCTCATTGTTGGCCTTTGCGCTAATCGGGTGCAATCAAAAAGTCCAGCATCCCGACGTGAAAGCTTCGGTTGATACTGCGATGACCCGCAGTAATCTTGGAGTAGTGAAAGTCTCCCAAGATCGAGACAAGGGAGTGCTCACGCTTACTGGCGACGTCGAGTCTGCGGAGCAGAAGGTGCAAGCGGAGGGCGTCGCGGCTCAAGTCGCTCCAGGCTATACCATCTCGAACGAAATTGGGGTTCGCCCGATTGGAGCAGAAAGTCAGGCCAAGGCTGTTGACTCCAGTCTTGACGACGGCATAGAAAACAACTTCAAGGCAGCATTGAAGGGACACAAAAACCTGGACGACCAGAGCATTTCCTATGACGCCAAGAATGGAACGCTGGTTTTGAAGGGCAGCGTGAAAACCAACGCACAAAAGAAAGAAGCCGAAAAACTGGCGAAGGCGGTTCCCAACGTCAAGGAAGTAGTGAATGAGATTGAGGTGAAGCCTGAGAAAGACTCCACGGGAAGGTAGCGGAAAGAGGGTAACAAGGGGGATCAGACGCTGTTTTGCAACCTTTATGGCAGAGGTTGAATTCTAGAAGAATAAGCTCTGCCTCCCGTTCCGAAACACAAGGCATCACCAACTTTGTCGATTCGCCGGAGGAAAAAAATGCCCAGCCCGAAATCAGTTGAGAACGAACCAGAAATTTCCCGAGACCGTCTGGCGGAACTGTTGAACGAAGACCTGTCACGTGAGTACCAGGCGATCATAGGCTACGTCGTGTATTCCCAGGTGTTGAAAGGCGCGGCCTATATGAGTATCGCCGATCAACTTGAGATACACGCAAAACAGGAGCTCGATCACGCGTTAATCATTGCCCGGCAAATTGACTACCTCGGCAAAATGCCCATCGTGACGCCCAAGCCGGTAAAAACCTCCGAAGACCCAAAAGAAATGCTCCGCCTCGACTTGGACAACGAAGGCGAAACGATTCGCCACTATCGCGAGCGGGTCCGCCAGTGTGAGCATCTGGGTGAATTCGCGATGGCGGAACAGATTCGGCAGATCCTCGTCAATGAGCAGGACCATCAAATTGATTTGGCAACGGCTCTAGGTGAAGACGTTCCGAATGTCAGCGAAGTGAAAAAAGGAAAGTCTAACAAACCGAGCAACTAAATCAATAGATCGGTAGCATGGGATTGTAATCGAGAGCTTCTTGCCGCCCAAGGCGGCGCTTTCACATCCAGGTGTTAGTCCTGACGCATTTGGAAGGACTCGCATCTCACGCCGGTCTATGTTGTTGAGTTGAGGCAACTTGCCGCATACACGACGCCCTAAACCTCTGAACCTCAGACCCTCGCAGCGCCAAAGCGTTCTCGAACAGCGCCGCCGGTCGAAGATGGCCGTGTCGGCACATGCCTACGTACGAGGAAACACGCTGAAATTCTACGAGTGGCTGAACTCCAGAGTGCAGGGCTCCCTGCCGGAAGGCCCCGCCATTTGGATTTGTGGCGATTGCCACGTGGGAAATCTAGGACCAGTGGCGAGCGCGGAAGGCAAGGTCGAGATTGAAATTCGGGACTCAGACCAAACCGTGATGGGGAATCCGGTTCATGACTTGATTCGACTCGCACTCTCGCTGGCCACCGCCGCCCGGGGCTCTGATCTTCCTGGGGTTTCAACTGCATTGATGATGGAAGAAATGATTGGCGGATATGAAGAAGCGGACGAGGCGTCCCGTTGAGTGGCCCGTTTCCTTCCATCGCCACGATCCCGTCCGCGATAACCGAAATGGATCGGAACGGTGGCGCTAGATCAAGGATGCTCTCCTGAATGCCCTTCCAGTCGAGAATGTTCTTCGGCCATCCGTATCCCGCGCCGGTCTATGCCGAACATGTTCTTCATGCTGAGCGTGGCGCCGGACCAGTGGTGGGTCTTGATCTTCGGAATGAAGATCAGGAAATCAGCTTCCAGCACAGGCCGGCGGAGTCAGAGATGCTTCATGCCCTTGTAGCTCGCGCAACGACGAGTGCGAATCCGCTGCTCTTCCGGTTCGCCATGAAAAGTCCGCCGTGGCTCCTCTGGCCAAATACCCACTGCAGTTTCTGACTGAGAATGGCGTTCCGCAGGGAGGGTGGATCTCTCCGCCGACGCAACCCTTCGCCAAAGACCGAATGATCCTAACGGGGTATCCACTTAGCCCCACCGAGGCCTACTTATCCGTGGGGTCGCGCCAGCCGACGACGTTGGCGTACCTCGTAGGTCCAATGGCCACAGATCGCTGCACAGCTCGCGTTTCAGCCATTCACAAAGAATACCGCGTTGGTGCGCGTTGGTGGGGCTAAGTGGATACCCCCTTTGATCCTAAAGAGCTTAGAGTTGGTGCCGGGAGGGGGGGTCGAACCCCCACGAGGTGTGCCCTCGGCGGATTTTGAGTCCGCTGCGTCTGCCAGTTCCGCCATCCCGGCTTAATCGGAAGGCTCGTTTACAGCTTAGTTTAGCGACTTGAGGTTTGCAACCCGATTGGCTGAGCGCATCCCTGACCGGCGTTACCCAGGAAACAGATCTACTTTCCGCCGAGTGTGAAGTTGATTCCCGCAAAGTACTTGAAGTTGTTCTGGTTGGCACTATAGGTCTTGTATCCAAAGCGAGTCAGTTGGTAGTCAACTTCGACAGGTCGGATTTGTACGACCTTCGAGAGCGGAATGTCAATGCCACCGCCCATCTCCATGGCAAAAGCGTTGTTATTGCTGGTGCTGCTGGTCAACTGATAAGTCCCGTCGCCCTTGGCCTTGAGCGCAGAGGCGTAGCCGTTGGAGTGAGCGGCGCCGAATAACGTTTCCACGAACGGCTGGAATTTGCCGGTATGTTTCTTGACTTGCGGGCCGAACTGATAAGTAAACAGGTTGGCGTTTGCCGAACCGGTGTATCCAAGTTGTTGCAGCTTTCGCGTCCAACCGATTCCGAAGGCGTAGCCCATGAAGTCGGCCCTGATTCCCAGCCAATCAGCGATGTTGTAAACAAAACTACCGCCGCCGCCGTTCAAGTTCTGGCTGGTAATCGCGGGGATATTCGGATGGAAGTTGATGTACGAATATCCGCCGGCCACTTCAACCTTAGGGAAATCTTGCGCAAACGAGACCACTGTAAGCAAGAACGGGAGCCCAATAACAACAATCCATTTACGATTCTTCACCCGGTTAATCTCCAGTTGCAAGTTGAACTTACCCGGACTCGGCTCATGTCCACTCAATGACTGCTAACCGTGACGGGAACCACCGCCGAATAAACCCCTCCGTCGGATCCCGTGCCCTGTACCAAGACTAAGTAAGACCCCGTCGGAGTCAGTTGGCTCGACCCGCCGCCGCCACAGCCAACGCCCATTGAGAGCGCCAACAATAGCAGTAGAGTTCCCAGCCATTGCCAAACTCTGTTGCGAGGGATACCCCGGCCGCGCCCAGCCCCCAGCAGAACCATGGCCGGCAGTCCGAAGAGAAACACCGCGAAAACTGGGGTCCGCTTTCCAAGCCGCGCCACGGTGCAGCCGGAGATGGTGACCACCACCGATCCGGGAAGGGTCACCGAACCTGGATTGAAAGTGCAGACACCGCCTATCTTGCCAAGGTCTTCGCTACCCGCGATGCCAGTGCCGGTCACCTCCGTACACGCAAGGTTGGTGATCACCATACCGGAAGGACCGTTGAAAGAGACGGGAGTCCTTCCAGCGCCGCCCGGAGGCTCCGAGATGCCGGGAGCGTCGTTAATGACGACCAGCGCGAGCGTGGCGAGGTGCATCAATCCGCTGCTGTCTTGAGCGGTGACTGTGACGGTGTAAGGGCCGATCGGCGTCATGCTGCCGGCACTGATGGCGAGTGTCGTGTTGAGATTGCCGCTCGCCAACGATCCCGAGCTGGGCGGATTGACGGCGCATGAACCACCGGCCAGGGTCGGATTCACGCTGCATGAAAGGACCACCGTTCCGTTGTATCCGGATAGCGGCTGGGCCGTAAGGTTGATGGTCTGGGCAAAGAATGGGTCGTTGGTGTTGTTGTAGCCTTGTGTGACAGTGACGCTACCGGGAGAAACCAGCAGATTGAAATCGCCGACCATCTGCACTAACGTACCCGAACTGCTGCCGTAAAGGCCTTGCGGGTCGCCGAATGAGGCCGTGATGGTGTCATTCCCCGCGGCCAGAGATTGTGTGGTGCAAGCCAGTCACTCCCCTGACAAGGTTCGCCGGGTTGGGACAATCGGGAATATTAACGCCGTTGCTTTGGAAGGTGACGCTGCCACTGGGAATTGATCCATCGCCCGCAGTCACTGTCGCAGTGAAAGTAACCGGCTGTTTGAATGCCGATGGGTTGAGGGAAGAGACGAGCTGGGTTGAGGTGCTGATTGAGCCGTTGTTTACCGTCTGCATTGTCGACCCGCTGCTCGTGGAAAAATTGTTGTCTCCACTGTAGAAGGCGCCGAGCTGGTGCGTGCCCGCCGCCAAACTTTGTGTCTGACACGAAGCCTTGCCGGAGTTATCCAGGAGAACCGCCATGCACAGCAGCTTGGTACCATCGCTGAAATTCACTGTGCCGGTCGGCGTGCCTCCAAACTGTCCGCTCACGACCGCCATGATGGTAACCAGTTGATGGACCTGCGATGGGTTGGGGGCGGAGGTCGTGAGGGTCGTTGTGGAGGACTTAGCCACGGTCTGCGTCAACTTACCGCTACTAGGGGCAAAGGTGCTATCCCCACTGTAGCTGGCCAAGATGTTGTGGGAGCCTGCTGTTAGCGTCGCGATCAGACACGTTGCGGTGCTGCCGTTTTGGATAGGCACCAGAGGCACCGCGGCGCAGATAACGTTTCCGTCGGCCGTGAATGTCACCGTCCCGGTCGGGCTGCGGCCGTCGTCCGTTACGGTCGCCGTGAACGTGACCGGCTGCAGGTAGCTGGACGGGTTTTGCGAGGAACTGAGGGTCGTCGCGGTAGGAATTTGCTCGCCGCCGACCGGCACGATGTTCGAGAGACTGCCGGCGTAGAAGGTCCCATTCGGCGTAAAGGTGCTCTGAATGTTCTGATTGCCAACGCCGAACACGGGAACGTTGTTGAGTTGCCCGGTGGTGATGGTGCCGCCCAAGAGGACGCTCGCGGAGTTGTTAAAAAAATGATCGGCGATGGCTACATCTGGGACACCGTCGCCATTGAAATCAGCTACCGCGATGCCGAAAGGCCCTCCGTTGGCCGCGTACGTCTGCTGCGGCTGGAAGGTGCCGTCGCCCTTGCCCAAAAGCACGCCGACTGTACCCACATGGTTATTGTCGTCGCGATTGGTTACAGCCAGGTCGGCAAAGCCGTCCCCGTTGAAATCAGCTACCGCGATACCCTCAGGACCCAAGCCGACCGTGTACGTCTGCTGCGGTTGGAACGTGCCGTCGCCCTTGCCCACCAGCACGCTCACCGTCCCAGCACTCTGGCAATTGGGATCGTTGCCGCAAAAATCGGTTACAGCCAGATCGGCAATGCCGTCGCCGTTGAAATCTCCCACCGCGATGGCCGTAGGACTAATGCCGACCCCGTACGGCTGCTGCGGCTGGAAGGTGCCGTCGCCTTTGCCAAGCAACACACTGACCGTATTGTCGACCGAATTCGTTACGGCCAAGTCAGCAATGCCGTCGCCGTTGAAGTCAGCCACCGCGATGCCGGTAGGCACCAAGCCAGTCGCGTACGGCTGCTCGGGCTGGAAGGTGCCGTCGCCGTTACCCAACAGCACACTGACTGTATCGTCATTCCCATTGGTTACAGCCAGGTCGGCGATGCCGTCCCCGTTGAAATCAGCTACCGCGATGCCGTCAGGCGCCAAGCCGGTCGCGTATGTCTGCTGCGGCTGGAAGGTGCCGTCGCCGTTACCCAGGAGCACACTGACCGTGTTGCCGGCAGTATTGGTTACAGCTAGGTCAGCGATGCCGTCCCCATTGAAATCTCCTACTGCAACTCCCGCAGGTTCCAAGCCGGCCATGTACGTCTGCTGTGGTTGAAACGTTCCATCGCCTTTGCCCAGGAGCACACTGACTGTATTGTCCCCAAGATTGGATACCGCTAGATCGCCAATGCCGTCCCCGTTGAAATCACCAATTGCAACGCCGGTGGGGTTATTGCCCGTCGAATACGCCTGCTGCGGCTGGAAGGTTGACATGAGCGGGCCCGGGAGCTGTATGGTTCCCAGGTTGATGCCACCCTGGGTCAGGTTGTTCAACGACCCGCTGCCTGAAAGCGGCGGGAATCCAAACCCAAAAACTGAGAGCGCGAAGTCGTAGTTATTTCCATCCGGTGTTGCTGACAAAGTACTGATCGTTGGCTCCGTGCCGGTTACGGTGTACGGCTGAGGTGAGGATTGGCTGGACTGGAAGGACTTTGTCCCGTCGTATTGCGCCACTAACGTCAACGAGCCAGGCGCGAACCTGGTTTTTAGCGTGGCCGTGCCCGCAGCTTGGCCACTCTGCACCATCTGGACGGTGCCCAATACCTGCGTTCCGTTCGAGAAGGTCACCGTGCCGACCGTAACCGGACTGCTCCCAGTGGTCACCGTTGCCGTCAGCGTTATCACCTGTCCCGCCGGTACCGGCGAGGGGGGACTCGCCGAGAGCGTCGTGGCGGTGGTACTTGCAACGACGGTGTAGGGAATCGACCCGCTGCTGGGGCTGAAAGTGCCCTCGGGGTCGCCGCCGTAATTTCCGGCAATGGTGTGTGAGCCTACCGTCAGGGACGCTGTCGTACAGGTCGCGGTGCTGCCACTCTGTTGCGGTACGAGTACTACTCCGGTGCACCCTGGAATGGGCGTCTTATTATCGGTGAAGTTCACGGTACCCGTGGGGCTGCCGCCGAAGGCGCCGCTCACCGTCGCCATGAAGGTAACCGGTTCTCCGAAGCTGGACGGACTGGGCGGGTTAGCGGTCAGCACAGTCGTGGTGGCAGCCTCGTTCACAACCTGATCGAATTGCGGAGACTGACTGGGGGCGAAATTGCTGTCGCCGCTGTAGGTAGCTACGATGCTGTGGCCGCCTACTTGAAGGGTTGCGATCAGGCAGGTAGCAACGCTACCGTTCTGCGTGGGCACCAGCGGCACGGCGTTGCAGATGACGACTTGGTCGGCAGTGAACGTTACCGTGCCAGTCGGGCCGCCTCCGCCGCTTCCGGTTACGGTGGCGGTAAAAGTCACCGGCTGGAGATAGCTCGACGGGTTCTGCGAGGAAGTTAGCTGGGTTGTGGTGGGAATTTGTCCATTGCCGACGACCGTCACGATATTCGAGAGACTGCCGGCGAAGAAGGTCCCGTTGGGCGTGAAGGTGCTCTGGATCTGCTGATTCCCCGACCCAATCACGGGAACGCTTTTGAGTTGTCCGGTGCTCACCGTGCCGCCCAGCAGGATGCTCACTGTACTAGCATCGAGGTTGGGAACAGCCAGGTCCGGAACGCCGTCGCCATTGAAGTCGCCGACTGCAAGGTAATAGGGACTAATGCCAGTGGGGTATGTCTGCTGCGGCTGGAAGGTGCCGTCGCCGTTGCCCAACAGTATGCTGATCGTAGCTCCGCCGGCATTGGTCGCGGCCAGGTCAAGAATGCCATTCCCATTAAAATCCGCAACCGCAACTCCAACAGGCACATTCTTAACCTGATAGGACTGCGCTGGTTGGAAAGTGCCGTTCCCGTTGCCCAGCAGCACGCTGACGCTCTGGCTCCCCTGATCGGCTGTCGCCAGGTCGGCCAAGCCGTCACCATTGAAGTCTGCCACCGCAAGCCCGAACGGAACGGCGCCGGTTGCATACACAAGCTGCTGTTGGAAGGTGCCGTCGCCGTTGCCTAACAGCACACCGACCGTAGAGTCGCCGGAGTTGGTTACGGCCAGATCAGGAATGCCATCCCCGTTGAAATCGGAAGTCACAATTGCAAGCGGCATGGAGCCGGTGAGATAGGTCTGCTGCGGCTGGAAGGTGCCATTGCCATTCCCCAGCAGCACACCGACCGTGTTGTCGACGTCATTGGCGATGGCCAAGTCAGCGATGCCGTCCTCGTTAAAGTCCGCAATCGCGACCCAACCAGGGGAATTGCCCACAGAAAAAGTTTGCTGCGGCTGGAAGGTGCCATCGCCATTGCCCAGCAGCACGCTGATTGTGTTGCTGCCGTTGTTGGTGATGACCAAGTCTGCAAAGCCGTCCCCGTTGAAATCCCACACCGCAACTCCGTAGGGATGGGAACCAGTCGCATATGCTTTCTCTGTCTGGAACGTGCCGTCGCTATTCCCCAGCAGCACGCCAACCGTGTTGACGCCATCGGTTACAGCCAGGTCAGCAATGCCGTCCCCGTTGAAGTCGGCGACTGCAACCTGGAACGGGGAGGTTCCAGTTGGATACGTCTTCTGCGGCTGGAAGGTTGACATGCCCGGGCCTGCCAGTCCGATGTTTCCCAGAAAGGAGCCGCCCTGGGTCAGGTTATTTAGCGTCCCCGTCCCTGAAAGTGACGGGAATCCGAACCCAAAGACCGACAAGGCGAAGTCATAGTTGTTGCCATCCGGTGTTGCCAACAGAGTGCTGATCGTCGGCTCGGTGCCGGTGACGGTAAGAGGCTGAGCCTGGGATTGGCTGGTCTGGAAGAACTTGTTGGCCTTGTACAACGCCGTCAGCGAGTAAACTCCGGGGCCAAACCTTACCTTGAGTGTCGCCGTGACCGGAGGGGAATCGGTCGCCTGCACCGTCCCCAGAACCCGGGGAAAGTCTGACGGTCCGCTAAGAAAGGTAACCGTGCCAATGGTGACGGGGTTATTGCTTGAATCAACCACGGAGGCTTGGAGGGTTACCACTTCGCCCGCCACTGCCGAACTGGGCGTCACCGTCAGCGTCGTCGTGGTCGAAACTGGAGCGCTGGTAACCTCGAAGGCCTCCGAGGCGATCGTCCCCACCATGTTTTCCGACGCCGTGGAGGGACAGCCACTCGATTGGCAGCCAACACCGCTGTTTTCGTCCCAGAAAACTGCGTCGCCGCTAGGAACGCTGGCCTTCTGTAGGTTGACCCAGTAGGTCCCGGCCGACAAATTCGGGCCGGCGAAGCTGGCAGTTTCGGTGCAGACGTCGTAACCGAAACTGTTTTTGGTGCAGGCGCTCTGGCTAAAGTTCACAGTCTTATCGAAATAGGTGGTGCCGCCGAGTTCGCCCGAGGTGATGGATACTTCTACCGTGCTCAGAGTATCGCCCGGGATAAGCCACGCAGCAAATGAAAGACCGCCGATTGTGGCGCCGCTATTGCCCACCACGAAGGTGTCGCTGACAATAAAGCCGAAGTTGATTTGCCACGAGCTAAGATTGCCGTTGGCCGGCCCATTGTCGTAAATTACCTGACCCAAGGGCAACGAGGGAGTCTTCCTGGAGAGCGTCGAAGTCCGCGCTGCGCTTGCCGCCTGGCTGTGGGCTGCATGGTTGACAACCCTAGCGGATTGGTCAGAAGTTACTTGTGCGAACCCCGAGCTACTGGCCGCTATCAAAGCCAGAATCCATACCAGATGACAGCCCGACCGGGAATGGCGGTAGCACACCACCTTGCCTCCAGTAGTCAGAAAAAGACCGGTACCGAGGAGCTCGAGTGCCTTATCAAGAATGAACGTTGAAGATGAGTGACGCTAGCATTGTCTTTTCGCGGAGTCAATCGGAATCTGGTTCCCGCGGAACGCGCCCCAACCTGTGACGGAGTGCAGCGTTTTCCGAGATGTTTCCGGCGGGACAAACTCGGCCATCGCAGGCGCTACTTGGAATGCATCTCGTACACACCATCCCAGTCATCGGGCGGTGGATCGTCCATAAATTCCAAGCAGCGCTGCAGCAACACTTGGGTTGGACCATCGTAGGGGTGCATCCCCAATACCTGTCCCAGTTTTCCCGCCGCTTCTCGCCAGTCGTGCGTGCGGTAACACTCCAGCGCGGTGTTGAAGGGAGTCAGCAGCGCCTCATACTCTTGCCGTTTCGACAGGGGCGCCAGCAATTCGTAGATGGTCACGGGTTGCTTCTTGCCTTTCACCCGAATCTTGTCCACTTCACGGGCGAGGAACTGGTGCGAGACCTGCTTATAGGTGTATTCGCTGATGATGACCCTGACCCGGTACTCCTTGGTCATCCCTTCCAGGCGGGAGGCAAGATTCACGTTGTCTCCCATGACCGTCCAGGCCAGACGCCTGTCGGACCCGATATTGCCGACGTTCACTGGGCCAGTATTCAGGCCGATGCCATTGGCAATTTCGGGGCGTCCGCGCGCAGCCCAGGCGCGGTTTAACTCGGCGAGCCGATCGACCATCTCCAAGGCACAGCAACAGGCGCGATAGGCGTGGTCTTTCTGCGGGTACGGCGATCCCCAAAATGCCATGATGGCGTCGCCGATGTACTTGTCGAGCGTGCCGAGATGCTTGTACAAGATATCGGTCATCGCGCTGAAGTATTCGTTCAGCAAGTGCACGAGCTCATCCGGATCCATCCCCTCGGACAACGTGGTGAAGCCGCGGATGTCGCTGAACATCACCGTAAGCTCGGTGATTTCGCCTCCGGGCCGGATGTACTTTTCCGGATCTTTCTCGATCAGCGAGATGACGCCGGGCGAAAGATATTGCGAGAAGCTCTTGCGAATCCTTCGCTTCTCCCGTTCTTCGGACATGACCCGGAAGCTGGTCGCGGACAGATAAGAAAGCACCAGCGTCAGCGCCGGAACCACGAAGCTGAACCATCGGCCCCAATGGGCAAAGCTGAAGTAGACAAACCCAGTAAATACACCCAGTACGACAATGGCAGTAGCAGTTGCGGTCAGCGGGCGGGTACGGCCGAACCAAAAGCCCAGCACAGCGCCGAATAGGACTATGAAGCCGATATCGACCAGTTCTTCGCGAAACCCCCGCACCAGGAAGGTACGGTGAGGCTCGTCGCTGTGCAGAAGGTTGTCGAGGATGTTGGCATGTACCTCGACACCCATGTAGCCAGCGCCTTGCTTTTGGAAAGGCGTGTTGCGCAGGTCGCCAATCCCCAGGGCCGTGCTGCCGACCAGCACAATCTTGTCGCGGAAGATATCGGGCGGAAGCTGCCCGAACAGCACATCGGCCATGGAGTAGTGCGGGTAAGAGTGATATGGACCGACATAATTGATCAATGCCGTCCCGTTTTCCCAGGGGTGCAGTTCATGAGATCCAAACTGGATG
>CAWCRZ010000006.1:0-73994 GCA_963798005.1 uncultured Acidobacteriaceae bacterium
AGTGGTCGGCATATTCCATGGTTCGAATCGCTCGCGGGTGGTTTCTCGCCTGGATGAGAATGGCGTCGAACCACCCCTCGCTCTTGGCGTCTTGGAAATAGTGATCAGCGATCCACGCTGTGAGACTTTGCCAGTCGTGCGATTCGCTTGCCGAATCGTGAAGTCGCGTGTCGCTGTTAGCTGCTAGGAATCCAGGGCAACGGCACCCAAGTTCACTTGCTACTCTTGCGGGAAGCCCGGATTTGAACGTCCAGCGCCGGCCGAGCCCAATACGCAAACGCTTCCCAATCGATCCATCTCGAAACAGCCTCGGCCAGGCGATCGGGGACGACCAGCTTCGCCGACGCTCTCGCCTTCCTCAACTCGGGCAGCAGATGAGCGGTCTCATCGCAATGTGCCGCCTCGTCTTTCCACTCTTCAAATGATGGATACTGAATCGGCTTGGCCTTCTGCCACCGCTCCACACACTCCGACCAGCATACTTCAGCTCGCTGGTAGCGCGAGTTCTGCATCGCGTAATAGGTAATTGTGAAGAACGAGCCTCCTGCTTGGCGAAGCCGAACATATGATCGTCAATCCAATCTTCCAGACGGAAATGAAGAGGCCTGGCCTTGGCTGCTTTGGGTGTGAGAGCTCTTTCGGTTTCGATAAACCCCGGAACACGGGCGTTGGAGCTTTTGAAGCAGCCAATCCGGTATGCGGTCTTCAACCTCCAGGATTGAGCGAACCCATCGGTAGAACTCCTGCCAGTCGATGTATTGGTTCTGAGTCTCCAGCAGGCGCTGCCAAGGAATTCGGCGGGCTTCATCGTCGGCACGTTCGCGGGCAGCCCGCTGAAGTCGGGCGGTAGGGTTACGCAAGGATTGGCTCTTGGGTTTATTCAAGCCGGAGTACCTCGGAGGGGACGCAGTGCTTGCGGGTCCTCGACTCTCGTTTCGGAGTCCGCTGCCGCCCTATTCTAGTCGATTGCGCCGCCGGTGCAAGGGACTCGTCGCCGGCGGTCCTGGCTCAGGATCCGGCTAATCTTGGCGAAACGTAATGCTCACTGAAGAAGCCAAGGCGATCGCGGAGCACCAGCGTCGCCGCTTCAACGAACTGGTGGATGTCTTTGATCGACCACAACCAGCAGCGGTAATGGCACGGCTCTGCGAGATTGTTGCTTCAGCCGAGATGCGTCCCGGAGCGGTGGTGCTGGATGTGGGAACGGGAGCCGGGGTTTTGTATCCCGTTGATTCAGTCCTATCAGCCGTCCACGGTGTTGGCTTGCGATGTGGCGGAAAAAATGTTGGGGCGCGTGCAGGACAAGTATCCTGGAGTTCGTACTTACCACACCGACATCGCCTCGCTGGACTTGGCCTCGACCGGCGTGGACGCTATCTTCATGAATGGCATGTATGGCAACATCGCAGATAAGTGCTTGAAGGTTTACACATGAACGAATTCCACGGATTGACCGACAAAGCAACAGAACTGCTGTCCCGAGGCAGGGATCACCGCTTAACAGAGCAGCAATTGCTTCAGCTGGCGCTTCATTTGAAGATGATAGCCAGCTGGGCTGATCGTGTACCCCAACAAACATCATTTTTTTTCGTTGCTTGGCCACAAGCGGTGGTATTACCGCGGGTCGAGGGTCTCAGCGGCAACGAAATTGCGATTGGAACATATCTGCAACCCCTCCATTCGCAGATGGGTACGATCGCGCTGCAAGTCCTGTGGAAGCCAAATCAGCTCATACGAGCCTTGTGTAACGCACTGAACTCTGACGACCTGATTGTCGCGGCCACGATGACACGATCGCTAGTGGAGGCTACCGCCGCATTCGGCTGCGAGTCTGACCATATTGCCCAATTGTGGAGAACACGATGCCGTTATCCCGCGCCGGATGTAATGAGCCTCAGTGATTTCATGCACAACGCACACGCGGTAGTCGGTCAGATCCTTTTCGGCACAAAGCTGAAGCGAGAGAAAGCCGCGGAAACGGGAATCGAGCGGACGAACATATTGACGCTAATCGATAAAGCCGAAAAACTGTCCGAAAATCCCGGCCTTCGTAGGCTCTATGATGTGCTTTGCGACACAGTTCATCCGAGTGTTGGTTCAAACCGGTGCTTTTGGAGTCGGGAACCGGCTGCTGATAACGGCCCGGTGTTTGAGTTTGTCGCGGAGCGTGCTGCGCGAGGACAGCTGTCGGACCTGCCATTCACCATCGGGGTTTCTGCGCTGTGGGCTCTGATCTGGCTTGGCTGGATGTGGAACTTATTCGATCGGGTCCGCAAGGACTTATGCCTTACAGCCAAACTGTACGAGCTGCCGAGCGCCTATTTCGGTATCACTCTTCCGGGGAAGCCTGACGACTACTGCCCCTGCGGGTCGACAAGACGCAGTAAAGAATGTCCTCACTACTTTGGTCGCAATGAAAACGAAGCGTTCGCTACGAGCCCAACCGAAAAACATTCGTAGAGTTTTGCACGTCAGTATACGCAAATGGGATACTCCCTGAATTGGGCTCCTGCCTGATTTTGCAACCGAAATGCACACGCTCGCTACATCGTTGGACGACTCGGCATTGGACTGTGGTCAGCCCCTACACCGTCAAGTCCACTGGTTCTTGGTTGGGTGCAGGGCTCGGTACAGGGTCCTTCTTGGTCATGGAGTTTAGAAGTTCTCCGTAGCAAAGCTCGTATCAACGAGAACCGACTTCGAATTCCGAAGACGTTTTAAAGCAAGTAAGATCGTTTCGTCTTTCAACCACGGCTGCAAAAACTCCCTAAGTTGCAGGTCGGGCGGCAGCATCGATTGATAAAGGGACAAGTCAGAAGAGACTTCGAACAAAGACGGAAAACACTCCTCATAAGACGCTGGATTATCGCCGACGTTGGCCCAATCGATCGGCGCTCTAGCCCAGAGTGTCAACTCGTCAGCCTTAAAATCTCTGCCTGTGCTCAGGCCGATCGCTTTGTTAATCAGATAGCCAGCAAACGTAAAGTAGAGGACACCCCCATCTTGCGGAAAATAGGGAATCTGGAACTGCGTGCAGTGAGAGTTAAGATAGTCCCGAAACGCCGTTACTTGTTCCGCAAGATTGCGAGTGAGCATGTCGACGGGCAGATTGCTGTCGTATAAGAGCTGCCACATTTTGTTGGGAAGAAATGTTCCGGTGGGTGGACCCTTACCGGGGTAGACAAAATCCACCACGCCGTTAGCGCTCGTGGCCGGGAGCACAAAAATGCCGTCTCTACTTGCGCGCTGGACGACCCAGTTCTTTCCTGCAAACCGCACCACGGCACCATTACTGGCCCGAAGTAGATTGATTGCGGGTACCTCGCCGAGAAGCTTCGAATTGTAGTGGACGGTGACTAAATCTGAACCCGCACCGAAATTGCCATAGATCATCCGGTAGTCCACAAGTTTATGGAGTCGTTCGTCCGCACCGTACTGATTCTTGAAACCGTGCCGCTGCAGATACCCATTTGCCGCTAGCTCGCTCAAAATCTCCTCGACATTCTCCCTGCTCAGGTGCGGATGGTGTTCAAATAACGTACAAAGATCGGCGATCCTTGTGAACCGCCCCCCATCGCTCAAGATCGCACTGAGGCACTGTTGCGCTGCCGCACCGTATAGATCGAATGGACGTTGGATTGGAAGTTCGGATCCGCGCGCTGACTGGATCAATGCAAGAAACCGGATTGCCTCAAGCACATTTGAGGATTCGGGTGGAATAAGACACACAACATTGGTCTTGTTCGATCTCCGACTGCCACGACCGATGCGCTGAAGAAAGGATTCGATCCCTGGCGGTGCTCCCCAGAGCAACACCGCATCAATGTCGCCAATGTCAATTCCGAGTTCCAATGTGCTAGTTGCTAGGCATACAGCCGTCCTGCATTCTGCAAAGGCCCGTTCAGTCTCGGCGCGAACTTCCGGCGACAATGAGGAGTAGTGCGCAAATACTGAGCAGCCGAGTCGGTTGCGAATTTGCAGAACGCTCGCCAGTTCTTCACACTGTCGGCGAGAGTTTGCAAATACCAAAAGCTTTCCGCTGCCGTCTCCAAGCATCATGTCAACGACGGAATTGAATGCCTGAATCGATGCGACCGGTTTTACGAGCGCGTCAACCGCTCTCTTGGTTTGACCTGCAATAAAAGTGCATTCGCTTGTTGTCCCGAAGAGGAAATCACGCACGTCACTCAAGCGGCCGATCGTCGCCGATAGGGCCGCCCACTGCAACGGATGGAGACTCAACTGTCCTAGGCGCTTAATAAGCGTTGAAAGTTGAAGTCCACGTTGAGTGTTATATAGAAGGTGAACTTCATCGATAACGACAGCCTTAACAGTCGCAAGGGCGGGGTCCTTTCTAAGAACCAAGACCTCCAAGGATTCAGGAGTTGTGATGAGGATAGTTGGCTTCAAGCCGGCCGCCAGATCATCGCGATCGCCGTGGCGGATGCCGACGCGCAAACCGATGAACTGCATGGGAGGAGAAAGGCGCTTCTGGAGATCGTTCACAAGAGCTTTGGTCGGAGCGACGTAGATTAAGAAGAGTGCGCCCGACTGTGCTGCGGCTTCCCAGTATCGACTCACAAGCGGGGCTATTACGGCTTCTGTCTTGCCAGACCCCGTGCTTGAACTCAGTACAACATTGCCGCCATTCACGAGGGCTTCGATGGCGGCCGTCTGGATCGGCCGAAGTTGAGTGAACTGACCATAGAAGGCGCTCGCCACGCGGGGATGCAGTGAGCTGGCGGTCATTAAGCCTCTTGGAACGCCTCGTCGAGAGCACTGACGACTTGTTTGATTGTCTGCCGACTCCGATCCTGGACAGGAACTGCGGCGGTCTTCTTGACAACTGCTCGCAGTGCCACATCACCAATCCCCGTCTTTGCGTCCCATCCAAATGCGAGGGCATGGGTATCGCGTATCCGCCCCGCCAACTCACACAGTTGGCTCACATCCAGGGGCTGCATAGTGAACGCCGGAAACTGCTTTAGTTCCGAATAGTCAAGATTGAACTGATTCATCTCCTGGATGAATTCCCCAAGGGTCTGGTAGAACTCGGGCGTGATTGCGAAAGCGCTTAATCCCGGGAACTGCTTCTGGCGCCCGAACTGCAGTAGATTCCAGAATGCATCAAACTGGTAGTCGCGTCGTTTCAGACCGCTGAGCATATTCTCGAATTCATCAAAAAGAATGATTACTCCCTTCATTCCAGCCGCTGCGGTGAGCAGACGGAGATCTCGAAGGAACTTCCAGCTCTGATCATAGGCTTGAACACTGAGTCTGAATGCGTCCGGATAGTAGTAACGCTCTTGATGACCGTCCTGAAAGTATCGCCCCAGATTGCCAATCAGCTCCTGATAGATTCGTCGCCTCTGACCGTAGTACGACCAAGGCTGAAAGAGCCAGTCCTCCACAAGCTCTTGCACAGCAGGAAGTTCAGTTGCCCACGCCCGAAGCGCCACAAACATCGTGATGGATTCGCAGGCATCGGACTCGTTCCATTTCCAATGATTCGTAAGCCTGTGCCAAAGGCTTTCTGTGTCTCCTCGCGCACGACTGCTCTGAATTTCACGGCAACAAAGATCAAATAAGCACCGCACTCCGGTGTCTGAGGCCCCCGGAACTATCAGGCCACGCATCACCGCCCCGACAATCTGATCCATGCGGTTAAAGCGGACGCTAGCGGTTGCGTCAAGACCTACTAGACTTACCGCGTATCCTTGCTTAAGAGCATATTCGCGAAGCAGTCGCAAGAGATGAGTCTTACCGCTGCCGTAATTTGCTTTTATGTACAGCAATCCGCCGGCGCCGGTTTGGACCCGTCTCCGGAGATCTTCAAGTTCCTCCTCTCGTCCAACTGTGAAATGACGAAACTGCCCCGTCTGGCGGAATTCCGAGACGTAAAGACTCTATGATCCGGAATGCTTCGCGGCGCTCCACACTCATTGCTCCCGAAGGTTTTTCATGACGTCGTGATAGAGCTCAGCAACCGGACGGACATCGCCTTGAAGCTCATCATCAAAACGTCGGATCAGGGCAGTAACCAGCACGCGCCAAAACCGCACTGCGCTCAACGAAGGATGCATTCGATACAGGTCTGTAACGAACTTGCCGAGATCATCGTCTGCCGCAGCCTATTGGAGCCGTGTCGCCGCCATATGCCGCACGGTAGAGCGCGGCCACCTTCGATGCAGCCTGCTGGTACTCCGGTACCTCGGGCTGAACAGCATCAAGGTTCCAGATGATGTCGAGCGCCTTGGGAGGCTTGTCATCGGGCTTCCCTACACGGCCTGAAAGTGCGCCGTAGACGACGATTCCGTGGGTTGGGTCTGTGAAGAAGTCGAGAGTGGTCGCGTAGATCAGAAACAACCCGGGTGAGCGTTCGATGTTATTTATCAATGAGAGGAGATTATCGTGAGCAGCCCGCAAGGCGGCTCTCCGCATGATGGAGTACGCCTGCTCAGCTTCGTCAAAAAGGATGAGTAACCCCTTGTAGCCAGAAAGACGAACAAAGGCCGCCAGGGACTGCAGCATCAGCTTCGCGTCCTGACGATTGATCATCTTGTTGATGCCGTACTTCTTCTGGTATGCGGAGCGTTGGCCCTCGCCGCTGAACCATTGAAGAATCTCTTCGCGTGTTTGCTGTAGTATGCGTCGGATCGCCGGCGTCGGGAAGGAACGTCTTCCAGTACTCCTGCACGATCTTCTTGAAGTCAATGTCGATGGCGGTGTTTGCCATCAAGGCATCGATTGCCTTCATGTATTGGTCGTGTGGTATGGGCAGCGATAAGGAGCGCACTCCACTGGATAGAAAACGCCAGAGACTCCATAAGCACCGTGCCGAAAGGAGCGGCTTGCTGCTCGTTGCCTTCCGCGTAGTAGGAAGGCGTCGCGATGTTGCGGACGATCGAGTAGAACACCATCTCAAACTTGTTCAGAGGCGCGTCGTTGACGTTCAACTCCACGTTCGAAACGAGGCATTCGGCCTTGAACGCTACGTCGCGCAAGAGCCGGAAGAAGTGGGTTTTGCCCGCAGCCCCAGGAACCGCTGACAAATCGGATAATTCCGCCATCCGAAATCGCTGACAGGTGGAAGCGCTTAACGCCGTCAATCAACTTCTCGTTGCCGACGGAGTACAGGTCAACCCCGCGCTGCGGCGGGACGCCCTTGCGGAGGGATTCGATAACTTGCCTGGCGAGTTTAGCGTCCATATTAAGCCTTTCGAAATACGATGAACCCGATATAGCCGCGCGACGCAACACCGTGAAGCAGCATGCCTTGATTGGTATCTTTGGTCTGCTGAAGATCGAGCTTCACATCGTCGACCTGGAGCGGCCCTTCCTCGGCCAGTCTCGACAAGTCGACCAAGAACTCGTCTGTGCGGAAGCCTTTCTCGTTCTTACCGAGTCGGTGAGTGATGCGGCGAATTGGCAAAGCTTCACCGTCTTTGAGGCCCTCCTTCTTAGCGACCGCAAGATAGTGTGAGCGGAGCTTTCGCAAGAACTTCTCGCCATCAAATGGCCGCTGAAACAGCCGCCGATGCTCAGCGGCTACGACTTCGACGACCGCGCCGACGTCGGCAGGGATTGCAGCCAGTTTCGCCTCCCGGTCCTTCACATGGGCCAGACGCTTGCCGGCGTCGATGTCAAGTTCGAGAAAGCCATTCTGGAATGTGTAGTGCGGGTCCCGGCTAGTACGATCTATCGGCAGCTTGGACTCCACACACGCGCGCTCCAGGTCACTGGGGAACGAGAGCATGGCCTTTTCTGCGGCAGCCTTGGCTTCGCGGTAGAGGTTCTCAATCGCTACGATGCCGGCGTGCCCATTCGTTCGCCACAGTCGGAGTCTCTCCTTCTGTTGCTCCAAGTAATCTTGTATGTGGCACACCCAACCTTTAACGATGTATCGCGTCAGCGTCTGCCAGAAGACGTTGACGTCGTCCGCTGCCTGCCACTCGCGGTGTAATTGTTCAGCTCGCTGCTGAGCTTCGCGGGCGAATCCTTGTAGATCACTCTGAAACTCTTTGCCCGAAAATGTTGTAGTTTGCCATTTTTCCATCTTCCCGCAATTTACGAGACTCTATATTTTCTTCTGCCGAGGTCTGCGTGACCTGTTTATTGTCGCTCAAAGCCGTAGAAAGCAGGATAGGTCATTAGGCCTAGGGTCATGTGTGGCGGTTCGGGCTGGGTACCGAAATCTGCAATCTGACTTTGATGGGGTCATTTCTGCCAATCTCTTTGACCTCTCCGGTCGTCATGTAGACGACGAATCCAC
This sequence comes from uncultured Acidobacteriaceae bacterium, assembly GCA_963798005.1. Classification (GTDB taxonomy): domain Bacteria; phylum Acidobacteriota; class Terriglobia; order Terriglobales; family Acidobacteriaceae; genus Bog-257. The sequence goes on from CAWCRZ010000006.1 coordinate 8,273, forward strand.
GTTCCCCACCTGTAACACTCAGGTACTCTCGAACCTGCGCTGCGTGGTGCTGACGCGTCTCGGGTGCTGGTGCCACGTCGCTTTTCCAGTCGAAGACGACTTCCGGCCGACCATCCCTCTCTTGGGCGATCCCGTCGACGATGCCTGCTATACCGCCCGATTCATCGTTCCCAACACGACCTCAGTTGAATACTCCCAGTTCCGGTTGCAACCGTGGACGATATTTGGCCACGACTTGCAGTCGAAGGGTACGGCGGATTGTCTCAGCGATTTCCAGAGACGATGATCCCTCCGACGGATCAGAATGATCGTTCTCTCCAAGCTGCCGCAGCAGTTCAGCGGCTCGTGTCCGCATACTAGTTTCGTCGTCCCGGGTTTCGCCCAAAAGGATCTCCTCCATCAGCTTGTGCAAGACCCTGCCCCGGACGGCGCTGCCGCGGACATCGGGAATAGGTTCCGCCAATTCGTCATCCGGAGGCACGGGTACAGGAACCTCCTCGATTTCGACTCGGCTCGGCTGGATCCACTGGATCTTTCTTGTCTGTTCTACAAGCCTTAACGCCTCTTGGCGGAAGACCTCGGGTGTCTGCTCGTTTAGCGGTGGCGCCGTTGGCTTGCGTTCTCCTTCCGCCAGGTCCAGAGTCGGAAACTCAGGGAGATGCTGCAGCTGCAAATCCACGTGCTTGTGCCAGCAGTGGCCCAACTTACCCAAATAGTGCGGAAACACCAGCAGGTCTCGTGCGCGCGTACAAGCAACGTACAGCAGTCGAATACGTTCTTCGCCGAGTTCTCGGTTCTCGACTTCCTTGAGCAAGTCGTACTCCGGCGGACTTAAGGTTCTCAGGCCGACAATGCAAAGTATCGTCCGATGCCCGGTGAAGCACTCCAGCTGGCGGATCGCATCAGTTGTCACCAGGTTGATCGGGATCACGACCGGCCACTCCAGCCCCTTGGCACTGTGAATCGAAACGATGTGGACGGCGTCGTGGGATGCGTCGGCTCGGCCTTCGACTTCACGTTCACCCTCTTCCCAAAGTCGCGTCATGTCATCCGCAAAAACGCGCAGGCCACGCACCGCGTAGGGCTTCGCCATTTCGAGGAAACGCTCGACGTTGGCCAGGGCGCGCTCTACATAGCGCGGATGCCGCTGGGCCAGTATCGCGCGGACATGAAGCTCTTCCACGGCTGCGGACAAGATGTCAAAAGGCGAAGTTTGATACGCCTTCCGCGCGAGACCCTGAAGGACTCGGATGACTTCCGCCGCGAGCGGATGATTGATTTCAGCCGCGTCAGTCCAAAGCCGCAACCGTCCGTAGGTGCCGTCACGTTGCGGCAATCCGGCGACGATGTCCAAGAGTTCCTGCTCGGTGAGTCCCACCAGAGGTCCACGAAGCAGCGCTCCCAACGCTAGCGTGTCTCGGCTGTTCGAAAGAATCCGCGCTATGGCGACCAGGTCATGCACTTCCTGGCGGATGAAGAATCCCTTGCCGGCCTGGGTCGCAATGGGGATGTCCATGTCCTCAAGGGCCCGCTCGAATATCCAGAGGTCCGTTCCGGTTGGAGCCAGCAGAGCGATGTCACCGGGACGGCATGGAACCAGTTCGTTGTTTTCACGCACCATGAACCGTCCGATGAGTTTGTGGCAAAGTTCGGCTACGGCTTGCGCTTCGAGTTCGCGCCACTCATGTACCTTGTACTCCGAGCCTTCTGTGCCGATCGGGATGCGTCCAATGGAGAACGCCTCCTTACCGCTGGATGTGACGGTGGAGACCAACGGTTCGTAACCGATTGAGCTCAACGGAACAGCAAAGCGTTGATTGACAAAATCGAGAATCGGTCCCCGCGAGCGGAAGTTATCTGTGATAGGAAGGACGTTCTCGGGCCATTGTCTCTGAATTGCGAGTCTTTCGCCTGTTTGTAGGACCGGATATCCGCACGACGAAACCGGTAAACCGATTGTTTCGGGTCTCCGACCAGGAACAGTTGCCCGGGCCGAAGCCGCTGCTCGTGCCATGGCTTATCGGCGCCATCTTCGCCGCACAATAGGAACAAGATCTCGGACTGCAGCGGATCCGTGTCCTGGAATTCGTCGACCAAGATATGTCGATAGCGGTCTGCGAGCGCGGCGCGAACGGCAGGATGCGTTCGCAGCAGGTCGCGAGCGAAGTAAATGAGATCGTCGAAATCGAGCAGTGCGGATTGCCGTTTGAAATTGCGGAAAGAAGCCTGGAAATCATCGAGGGCCGAGATCAGATGCGACTGCGCGGACTCAGAGGCTAGGCCAACCAGTCGTCTCAAGAGACTCCGGCAACCGCTTCGTAGAGCGCGCATGCCTCGTCACAGTATCGATCGGCTTTGGCTTGCGACTGGCCGACAAATTTTGCTGCTTCTCTCCATTTGCCTTTGTACTTGTATTGCCTGAATTCGTACGAGTTCTTCTTCATTGCCGAGATGCGTTGGGGATGAGCATAACTCCATAATTGCCGGAAACTGGTTTCCGCTTGGTAATCGGGGGCGTAGTGCTCGGCGAGGATCTCGAATTGGGAGATGTACTCTGCGGTTATGGGTTCTTCCAGTCCTTGACTCTGTACTCCCACATACCATTTTCGAAAGAAGTGACCGACTTGCGGAATCGTCGATATCTCTCTGTGATAGCCTCGGTTGCGGTGCGCGTGCGGTCCGACGAGCTCGGCGGGCTTCGGCCAGTTGCTCTATTAGCCTTAGACCCTGCTCCCCTTCGATCACCAACAGCTCTGCGAGTGGATCGTCCGCCTGCGGCCCCTCCAGGCGATTTCGGAGCCACTGCCGCAGCAACGTCTTGTGGTTCAGATCGGCTTCGCCCTCGTCCATCATTACCGCACCCGGATCGACATTTGCCTCGATGGGGTAAGGTGTAGTCAGCCGCTGACAGAATCCATGGATGGTCGTGCACGTCAGTTCGTCCAATGCGGCTGCCGCCGATGAGAGGGATTCCATCTGTTTGTCCGTGAGTCCCTCTGCGGCGGATGCAGCCAATGAAAGAGGTTCCGACTCTCCGTCCGCGAAGTCCTCTGCCATTGCGATCTGCAGGGGTTCGGGAACATTCCCACTCACAAGCTCCCGAACGTATTCTTGAATTCTTTGGAGCAATTCGCTAGCGGCCAGTTCGGTGAAGGTAATTGCTGCAACGTTGCGAGGATGGACTCCCGAGGCTAGAAGCAACGCTACCCGTCCAGCCAACAGGGACGTCTTGCCTGTTCCAGCGCCCGCCTCCACGAGTAGAGTCGCCGAGTGATCGGTCAGCGCACGTCGCCGATGCTTTGTGTCGCTCAACTCCGGCATCAGTTCTCCCCCCAGAGGCTGCGCAAATCTCCCACCATCGCATCCCGCGCCGCAGCCTTTTGCGAGAAATACACGCCCTCGGCGTTTGCGGGAAGGGCAAAAGCCAGGTCGTTGTAGCGGCTCTCCGCTCCCATACCGAAGACAGATCGCCCCGACCGAAGCATCTGCTCCGCGAGTTGAAGAAAGCGTATGAGTTCCTTGGTTTGTACGCTCGGGTCGGAGAGCGAGTACAGATTTCCCTCGGAACCCGGATACAGCAACGCCGCCTCAACCGCTGTACAACTTGTCCGAGAAGTGCCTTAACGGCCACTGCGTACAGAGCAGCGTTGTAACTCCTTACCGTTGTCCAGTCCAGGTTCTTCGTCCGGACAGCGTCCGGTCTTGTAGTCGATCACGCGGGCGTTTATCGATTTGGCGTCCAAATCGAGGCGGTCAATCTTGCCTCGAAGTTTGAGATCCGAACCCGGGAATGGCCACGAGAGCATTTCGATCCCAAGGCGCGTTATCTTCGCCACCCTCTAGTCCTCCGAATGGGACTTCGACGTATGTCTTTTGATCTTTGAATTTAGGTAACGGCCACATCAGCGCAGACAATGCAGTGTCGCGGGCCTCTGTCAATGTACGTTGCCAGAGAAGGCGGGGTGGCAGTGGCTTCGTCAATTCCCATTCACGCGCGACTCGGCCGATAGCTTCCGCTATGGCCGACTCGACCTGCTTCTGAGTGGCCACCGCGAAGCCGCCGTTTAATTCGAGGGATGCGGCCGTCAGACGCAACAGTTCGTGTACCAGTATCCCGTAGGTTAGGTTGTCGAGAGCGAGCGGCTCCTCCTGTGACAACGGGGATGGCGGCTTCCAGCCAAGTGCGTAACCCCAAACGAATCCAAGCGGGTCGGTCAGCATCCGGCGGAGCGACGTCGCCGAGTGCGCCCGCGTAATCGCCGCTTCGATTACCGGATGCCCGGAATTCAGCAGACCGTCGTGAGCCGTGATCTTGAGACTGCGCCAGTCTCGATAGCAGGAGATTGCCGACTTGGCGCCTTCAGTCTCGGAAAACTCCTGCCGTGCGCGCCAGAAGACGATCGGATTCGCTGAACGCGTGTTGTGGTATCCGCGACCTTTGCAGATGCTCCGATGCTACCTCGGAAGGTACTAACGGGCTGGTCCCAAGCAGGCGTCCCTCGCTGTCCCGGCGACTGCGCGAATAGACGATTTCGTCTGGCGGCATCACGCAGCACGGCGAAGTGGATCCTGTCCTGCATGGTCACACCCGCCGGCTCCAGCAATGCCGGGTCGAGAATGTGCGATGGAAGAAGAGCGTCCTCTCGACCCTGCCGAGGCCAATGACGGCTGGTCAGGCCCAGCATGCAATGTGAACGGACGCGGAGCACTCGCCACAGTGTGAGCCGGTCCCCAGATGATGTTCGCGTTCGGATCGGATTCATCCGGGACGCGAAGCCTGCCCGATCGTGGTCATGAGAGCCTGCGGCGGTCCATCAAGCAGTGCTCGCCGCCAGATGGCTCGTGCTTGCCCGGACAGCAGTTCCTCCCCAACTTGCTCCGCTACCGGAGCGCCTTTCGACAGGAGGTCGAGAATGGGCAGCAAGATTGGGCGAAAATCCGGTCTCTCGGGATCCTCTGCGAGCTTGTCCAGAGAGATCTGCCAGTGACCGAGCTTCAACAGCGGTGCATCCGGGTCTAGGTTTGTGTACCAGTCACTCGGCAAGCTCTTTAGCTTTGAAGTGTTGTGCAAGAAGGCGCAACGCCCGAACCACGCGATCATGGCTCAGCCCCTCAAGCAGGACGGTGGCGAGCGAACCGGCCTGCTGACCGGAAAAGGTCGAGGTTGCGCTGCGACCGTGGACAAGATGCAGAGGCAACTGGCTGTCTGCCACGAGCACTCGAAAATCCTCATCCCAGTCCTCGGTCGCTGACGCGACAATCGCAATTTCGTGCGGTTTGGCACGACCAGACACGATCAGTTGGCGTGCCCAGCGGAGCGCTTCGATCACCTCGTGCTTGGGTGTGGCGCAAACGACCGAGCTTTGCGCTCGGCGTTTGCTTTGGCTTGAACAACCGCACGAATGGCGGAATCTTGGGTCCAGGTCAACTGTTCCCTCAGCGTCTCAATCGAATGCCACTCGATCGATGTGCTCCCGGCCAAGGCGAGAAACAGCCTCCGCCAGCAGGGCGCCACGAAGACAAATCCGCGACACGGTCACTGAGCCCAACACGGAACCCGCGTTCTTCAGGTTTGCGATCGCAGCGGAAACAAGGTCACGCTGCAACATCATCCCGCATGGCAAATGATCCCGAACGTAGGCTTCGATCTGCGCTAAATCGTTGATGCGCGGGGACCGAGCAGCAAGTGCTTGCAAGATCCAGGTCAGCATCCCAGACCTTCATCAACGTGGCGCAGATGGCCTTGACGGCGCCTGGCATTTCTCGGAGTTGTTCGAGTTCAGCGAACTTAAGATTGGCCAACGCATCACGCACCAGCACATGGCATGTGTCCCGCGATGCTGCCTCCAGAAAACCGCCGGCAAGTCGACCCGCAAGCTGCGGCGGTGTTAGGATCTGCAGCCCGAGCGCGTTCTGCTCGGCAGCTCGAAAACGCTCTTCGTGCCAAGCGAGACGGCTCAGGGACAACAATGGTTGTACGCGTCATGGAGGTTCTTCAACAGTGTAGTCCGCCATCCTAATGCGCAATGCTTAGCGTCACAGGTTCGCGTGACTCCGATACCTGCCCATGACGAACTGTCCCTATGATTACACGGGTCTACAGTTACTCTGAGGCGATCGGCGCTCAGGGCACTCACCTAGGCGCAACAGCAAGTGAACTGGAAGTCCTGATGGAATGTCGTCGTAATGAGATTCACCGAGCACGAGTAGTCAAAGGCACCCTGTTTTTCCATTTCACATCAACGGTGTTCTGCCCTAAAATCTCTTGCGAAGGAAAGAAACGCAAATGCCGACCATTGCGGAAACTCTGAAGCGCCTCGCAACAACATTTACTGTCAGGGACATAATGACTGGGCGTACGGAGTTGGTCTGTGCAGCTGATGAAGGGCATGCGCGCATGGTTTCGGGTAATAACCCTGAGTTCGACGTGATTCCAATCAGGTCAGGCGAGACAATTACAGGCTATTTCAACCGCGCCTTGTGTAGTTCGAGCAAGCTTACCCTCGATGATGTAATTAGTGACAGAACGAACCTGCTCGATCTCGTTGACATCTGTCAGCGTCGCCAGTTCTCTTTTGTCTTGGGTGAACAGGATATTAAAGGCTACGTACATTTACATGGATAGATTTCCCCATGCCTCTGAAAACTCATGCCGGCACCTCCACCAGCGTCGGCGACGACAGCAGCGACTGCTCGAAGGCAGCGGCGAGCGGTAATCCAGCGCCGAGTGCAGCCGCTTCTGGTTATAGACGACCTCCAGGAATTCCCCGATGCGCGCATAAGCGTCGGCCAGGTCGCGGTACTCGCAGCGATACACCTCCTCGTACTTCAGCGTCTTCATGAAGGACTCGCAGGCGGCGTTGTCCCAGGGGTTGCCGGTGCGCGACATGCTGATGCGGATGCCGTGCTCCTGCAAGATCTGAGTGTAAGCGCTGGCTGGCGTACTGCACTCCGCGATCGGAGTGGTGTACCAAGCCCGCCGGGGCCCCACGCTGCGCCAGCGCCATTTGCAACGCCATGATCGTCAAACTGTCCTGCAGGGTGCGGTCCAGCGCCCAGCCGACTCACTCGCCGAGAATAAGCGTCCAGAATCACCGCCAGATAGACGAACTCCTCGGCCAGGCGAATGTAAGTGATATCGGCGCGCCAGAGTTGATGGATGCCGGTCAGCACCATGGATTCCGCCAGATTGGCATACACCGGCAGGTCATGGTTCGAGTCGGTGGTCACGATGAACTTACGGTGACGCAAGCACAGCAGGTTGTCCTTGCGCATGATGCGCTGTACCCGCTTGCGATTCACCCGCCAGCCGCGCTGCTGCAGTTCGTGGGTGATCCGCCGGCTGCCGTAAGCTGGCCATTGCAGCGCCACCCGCTGTACGGCGTCGCGCAGCACCAGCTCCTCGCGCGGTACCGTGGCCGGCAGCCGATGCCGATAAAACCCGGCGCGGCTGACTTCCGCCAAATAGCACATCCGCTGCACCCTCAGACCTCGTCCCGCTGCGACTTCCCGTTGGATTTGTTCGTAGATCGCGCCCCGCCCGCCAGCGCCCGCAGCTGGCGCTGTTCTTCCACACGCTGCAAGGCTCGCTTTAAAAAATCAATCTCCAGGGCCTGCTGCCCGATCTTGCGCTCCAGCTCCGCCACGGGAAGGCTGTTCCAGGTGTTGTCCTGCGGAGTGACGGTGCTAATGACTTTGTTGCGTTCCATCACCATGTTCGCACCCAAGGCAAGAATCCCTCCGTAACCGGGATCGGGCGATTGGATGAGGTTGTCGGCGATAAGGCAACCGATGTCGCACAAAATGCCATAGATTTTGGTGGCGACGATGGAGTGTGGGCACGGACGGCTATTTGCTTTGCTGATCGGTTGGCGCTTCTGGGTGAACGAACCGACGGGTTCTTGACCAGCGTGGCATATCTCGGTGGGTATTGCACGGTAGATCAGGCGCAAAGGATTGGTGTCTGGCGAATTCGCCGCGGCGAGAGTCCGAACGGTGCGGGATTGATCTTTAAGGTACCTCAGCAAAGATGGCGAGGAGGCCTACCCTGGAAATTCGAACGCCAAGGCGACCTATATGCTCACGGCCATATAGCTGGCTACACCTATCACTGCGTTGACGGACAGGAAATCCACGTGAAGAAGATCAATTGACGCTTAAGGTCTTTGCGGCGGATCGCGGTGCTGTCGCTTCCGGCGGGATAGCTGAGGCCGTGGCCGGAAATCGATCCAGCGTCAACGGGGACGGAGGCGTGTCTGACAAGACCGGATGGAAAGGCCGCGGTCAACAGTAGCGGAACTCGCGTTGCGCACACCGGACCCTGTCCCAAGCCGTGGACACGGCCAAGAAAAATAAATACGCGATGGAATCCCCACAAGAGTATATAGTGTCGGGCTGTTGGGAGCTAAAACAGAAATTCCGGTTTACCGTGTCGCGAACAGGCGAGACAGCTGTACGATGGTGCCGTTGTCGAGGTCAAAAAGGAAATCCTCGCTGATTATTCCGTGGGCATATTGGGGCACGGTACTGGCAATCGTGGGTACCGTCGTAGCCAAAATCGGCTGTTCCCCGTTATTGCCGCCGTCGCCCTAAAGACTACTTGCGGGTTAGGAGCGTAGGCCGAGAATCTCTGCTCTTCAACGTGGCCTCATTGCGCTGGCTGGCTACGGTGTTCTTGCCATATGCGCGGCCATCTATGGCGTCTTGAGACGCGAATCATCGACGCTCACCACAACACAGGCGCTGGTCATATCAGGAGTTGCGGTGGCGCCGCTCGTGCTCGCCTTGCTTTGGGAACACCTCAAGGGCGTGAAGGTCGGCCAAGTCGAGATCACCTTAACCGAAGTGGCCCCAAAACTTCACGTCGAACTCGCAACACAGATCCAGGCCCTGGAGGCGTCGGTCACATTTGTACTCACAAACGCGATGGCGGCGGCTATAGGCAATGACGAATTTAGGTTGGTGGAGATAAATCTGCGTACGACTCCGTACTGGTGGTCAACTCGACTCTATCTTCTGGCGGCTCTGGCGCAAGAGTACACGAATATCGGACGGCTGGTGTTTGTAGAGCTGGATGCGGCTCGCGTCTTCGTCGGCATCGCGGCACCCGCAGCCGCGCGAAGAGCCTTGGCGAAGATGTTCCCAGATTACGAAACGGTATTTCGGGAAATTCAGCAGAGCGTGATCGCCGCGCGATGGACAGATCTCGTGAGCGAGATGCAGGCGGTCGTCAATCAATGGTCGACATCGTTCGTGTTCACCCCACCTGCGGGCGGCGCAGCGAAAGTATCGGAAAAGGACGTGAGGCAATTGACTGCTTCTCCCCAGCTTCTGGAATGGTTGGGAGGGGCACTCGAGACGGAGAGTCGGCAGTGGTCGGGCAAGCTGCCGACCAACTCGCTGTACGGCAAAATTCTGAGCTGCGCCAATCCGTATGTTCCCTTGCTGAACGGTGTGCGTCTGGAAATGGTGATCAATCGCGCGGAGTTGGCCTCAAAATTGGCGGCGTCCGTGGTGTCTTGATCAAGCAGCCAATACCAGGCCGGAAAAGTCGGGAGAGCGTTAGGAGATTGGGAACGCTGGTCAACTGTAGAGATGAGGGCATAGCCGTATTTCATGCCAGTAATTTGAAACCTGAAACGGGCGCCTGCTTTACTTGTCTTTTCTTCGGCCTGTTCTGTTAGACGATTTTGTGATGATCGTGTCTCTTCAATCCTCCACATTTCGCCAATTTCTGAGAGGCAAGCTTCAAACTGGCTCATAACAGATCCAGAATTCAACAAGATTCGAAATCTGGCTCGGGACCAGGTTCTCAGCTTGAGGGGCCAATAGTACGCTCCTTATTTCTGACAGTTAGCTTGCAGGTGCGATACAAATTTCGATTCCTAGACACGACGACGCGTCAACTTGGAAACATTGTCACAGGTGTATACGCTCCGGTGCTTGCCAAGCACGCGAAGCACGTCCCGCTAAACGACAGCGTGGCGAATCGGGTCAAAGAGGAAGCCTGACAAGGAGATACGAGTGAGATACGAGGAGGTCATAGTTGGGCGACCGCGTGCTCATGAGACTTCCTGCCAGGCTCAATCCTCCAGTCTGAATTCCTCGCCCTCACTCGCCTTAGTGATTTAGATCACAGAGTCCCAGGTTGCGCCACGGTATTGTAGCTACTCCCCGAGCGTCGCGGTTAAAGGCGATCTGGGGCATGGGGATTTCCTGTTTGTCGTCCAACCGACGCGGCTACGGCTACCGTCTGACTGCTCCTGCTCAACGTCTGGAGAGGTACGAATTTCTCGCTCTCGAGCCGCGGGCTGGCGAAGTGATCGTAGAGGTTGCCGGCTGCGGCGTCTGCCATACCGATGTCGGCTTTGCTTTCGACGGTGTACCCACGCGCGCTCCATTACCACTCACTCTTGGACACGAAATCGCGGGCCGCATTGTGGCGGCCGGAGAGCGCGCCAGTCAGTGGGAGGGTCGTCCCGTGATCGTTCCTGCTGTGATCCCTTGCGGCGACTGTGGTCCGTGCCGGGCCGGCCAGCCGACGATCTGCCGGCAGCAGTTCATGCCCGGTAACGACGGTGACGGAGGCTTTGCGACGCATGTCCTCGTTCCCGCCCGGGGCCTTTGCCCAGTGCCCGAAAAACTGCCGCCAGGCATCACTCTTGATCTCCTGTCCGTGGTGGCCGATGCAGTTACTACCCCTTTCGAGGCGATCCGACGATCCGGCCTGGGGGTAGATGACGTGGCTGCATTTGTTGGCGTGGGAGGAGTGGGTGGATTCGGCGTACAGATTGCTGCCGCGCTGGGCGCTTCGGTCATAGCCATTGACGTTGACCCAGCCAGGCTTGAACTGGCTGCCCAGCACGGCGCTTCGCTGACGTTGGATGCCAGTTCCACGAACGAGAAAGAACTGAAATCCGCGGTGCGCTCTTTTGTCAAACAGTCCGGGCGCAGAGGGATCGGGCTGAAAATCTTCGAGACCAGTGGCACGCCGGCAGGCCAAACCATGGCGTTCGGACTGCTCGATTACGGAGGGTACCTGGCGGTAGTCGGGTTCACTCCCAAGAAAGTCGAAATTAGGCTCTCCAATCTCATGGCTTTTGACGCCACAGCGCGTGGCAACTGGGGTTGCCCGCCGGAACAGTATCCGGCGGCACTCGCGCTGGTTCTGGAAGGCAAAGTGGTTCTGGAACCTTATGTGGAACGGCATCCGCTGGACGAGGCCCCTGCTCTGTTGGAGGCGGTGGCCCGCCATGAAATGCGAAAGCGCGTGATTCTGGTTCCGAATCACGAAGGCCCGCGGTAAAGCAGTAAAGGAGATACGATCGTGCATGACCACAACTTAGTGGAGTCGTTTCCCAAGCGTTTCATCCTGATAGAGCAACGACCGGTGAAGGACCGGTCGGGCGCAGCGGTTGAAGGACTGCACAACGTCTGGATCACACTGAACAATCCATCCGAACTCAACAGCTACACCACCGACATGGTGAAGGAGATCATTCTGGCGATTCGCGCCGCCAGCAACGATCGGGCGGCGGTGGCTGTAGTTCTAACTGGCGCTGGCTCACGCGCATTCTGCACCGGGGGAAACACGCGGGAGTACGCGGAACTTTACGCCGGTAATCCCGGGGAGTACCGCCAGTACATGCGCTTGTTCAACGACATGGTGACGGCGGTCCTGCAATGTGACAAGCCGGTGATTTGCCGGGTGAACGGGATGCGTGTCGGCGGAGGTCAGGAGGTCGGCATGGCGTGCGATTTTTCGGTGGCCAGCGACCTGGCCGTTTTCAGCCAGGCCGGCCCACGGCACGGGTCAGCGCCGGATGGCGGATCCACCGATTTCCTGCCGGCATTTGTGGGCATGGAGCAAGCTATGGTCAGCGGCACGTTGTGTCAGCCGTGGAGTGCGCACCGCTTCTACTGGCTTGGAGGCCTGACCCAGATTGTCCCGGCGCTGAAGGTAGACGGACAATGGGTAGCCAACCCGCTGGTTGTCACCGATCGTGTTCTCGATGAATATGGGCGACTGTTGATCGGCGAAGCGAAAACCGGAGCCGAACGCGAACAAGGCAAGTCGTTATTGGCAAAAGGTTCTGTAGATCTGGCCCTTCTTGATGAAGCCGTCGATGCGTTGTGCACCAACCTGCTGTACACCATGCCGGATTGTCTCATCAAGACCATTGAGAGCCTACGCAAACACAAGCTGGAACACTGGGACCGCAACCGCGAAACGAATCGTGCCTGGCTGTCGCTCAACATGATGACCGAGGCCCGCGCCGGTTTCCGCGCCTTTCATTACGGAAACAAAGAGCAGCGGGAGGTGGATTTTATCTTGTTGCGCCGGCGTTTGGCCGAGGGCGTACCGTGGAGCGACGACCTAATTCGGGAGATCGCCCCCTGGACAGCACAGGAGGCAGGCGCCGCGAAACACTGAGTGTTTATGAAAATCCGTGTGGAATTTGAATACGAAGATCAGGTGGCCCGCGTCGTTCTTGCCGCGCCCAAGGCCAATATCGTGGATCAGGCGATGATGGCCGAGTTGGAGTCGGCGTTCGATCGCCTCGCGGCCCGGCGGGACCTTAAAGCCATCGTGCTTACTGGCGAAGGTCCCAATTTTAGTTTTGGGGCCAGTGTTCAGGAGCATCTCCCGGAGCAGATTTCCGGGACGCTCGCCCGGCTTCATGAATTGCTGCGTCGAATCGCCGAAGCGCCTGCGCCTACGATCGCTTCCGTCCGCGGACAGTGTTTGGGCGGTGGACTCGAAGTGGCCTTAGCCTGCGACCTGATCCTGGCAGAAGAGACCGCGCAGCTCGGCTGCCCGGAAATTCAGCTCGGGGTGTTTCCTCCGGCAGCTTCGGCGTTGCTGCCGGTGCGCATCGGCGCTGGACCGGCTGCGAGCCTGGTATTGACCGGCTCCAGTGTGAGCGGAGCGGCGGCGGCGGCAGTTGGACTGGTGTCCCGAACCGCGGGTGCCGGTCAACTGGAAACGGTGCTCGCGGAGTGGCTGGCTGCCGATTTTCTCCCCCGCTCACCTTCTGCTCTGCGCTACGCCGCGCTGGCCGTGCGACGTCCTCTGATGCATGCACTGGAGCAGGATTTGCCGGTACTCGAGCGGCTTTACTTGCAGGACCTCATGAGCGACCCCGACGCAGCCGAGGGAATCCAGGCATTTCTTGACAAACGGACGCCGCGCTGGCGCCAGTCGGGAGCCACAGCGTGAACCCGGAACTCGCCAACCTGATCACGGATGCGCAGGAGTTGAACGACGACTTCGATCTGACAGCAGTGCGCACCTGGAAGGAAGCGGGTATCGGGCGCAAAGCAATCGGGCATATGCCCATCTATGTTCCGCGTGAGTTGATCCATGCCGGCGGGATGTTACCGGTCGGCATTGTGGGCGCGGGAGAGCGATTGGAGGTCATCCGCGGCGATGCATATTTCCAGAGCTACATCTGCCATATTCCCCGCAGTACCATCGAACTCGCTCTCAGCCGCCGGCTTGACGTGCTGGACGGCATGTTGTTTCCCTCCATCTGCGATGTGATTCGCAACCTGTCAGGCATGTGGGCCATGCTGTTTCCGGAACGGTACGTCCGCTACGTTGATTTGCCTCAGAATTTTGACTCCCAGACAGGGGGTGTTTACTGGCGCCGTGAACTGGAGACACTGCGCGAGGACTTTGGCCGCTTGAGCGGTCGTCCGATCGAAGATGCGGCCTTGCGGAACAGCATCGCCGTGTACAACGAAAACCGCTCCACCATTCGCGAGCTATATCGCGCTCGCAGCCGCCAGCCCTGGGTCTACCCAACCTCTGAAGTGTATGTGCTGTTGCGAGCAGGAAACCTCCTTCCGCCTGAAGATCACACCATGCTGCTGCGGGAATACCTGCGACTCGCGCCTTTGGAAACCGACCGCCGCGATCGTGACCAGAGCCGGGTGGTACTGGTAGGAATGTTCTGCGAGCAGCCGCCCTTGGGCCTGCTGCTCACCTTGGAACGCGCAGGATGCTGGGTCGTGGATGACGACCTGCTCCTGGGGCTCAGATGGATCATGGGCGATATCTCGTGCACCGGCGATCCATTGCAAGCTCTAGTCGAGGCCTTTCTTACCCAGAGCGTCGAGACTGCGGCACGCTACCTGCCCGATGGGCAACATGGAGGTGCACTCGTAGAATCGGTCCGGCGCAACCGTGCCGAGGGGGTCATCTTTTGCGCGCCCAGTTTCTGCGATCCCGCGCTGCTGGAGCAGCCCATGCTCATCACGAGGCTCGATCGCGAAGGCATCCCCCACACGCAATTCAAGTACTCGGAAGACACCGGCCAGTTCGCCGTCATCCGCGAGCAGGCGGGCACATTCTCCGATTCCATCCGCCTGTGGAGCCAAGCATGAACGCTGCATCCCCCAGCCCTCGCGTCCCCATGGAATCCGACAAGGAACGCAGCATGGTCCTGCAAAAGCAGATGATCGCCGGCCATTACAGCGCGCTCTCGCGTGCTCCGCAAGAGGGCCGCAAAGTCGTTTATACCTTCGTTCCCGGCAACCTTACCGAATTGTTGCGTTCCTTCGATCTGCTACCGGTCCTTCCTGAAATCAACGCACTTCAGTCCGGCATGAGGAAACTGTCCGGCGACTATATCGCGGAAGCGGAGAAACACGGGCACAGCGAAGACGTCTGCACCTACGTGAAGTGCGACATCGGGATGCTGAAAAAGGGCAACATCGGTCCCACTGGCGAAAGGCTACCCCCACCGGACTTGCTTCTGCTCTCCTATACCGGCTGTTTCACGTTCATGAAGTGGTTCGAACTGCTGCGCCAGGAATACGACTGCCCGGTGGCCATGCTCCATGTTCCATACCAGTCGGAAGGCCGTATCCTGCCTCATCATGTCGAATACATCGTTCAGCAGTTGCGCACAGAAGTGATTCCCAAACTTGAACAAGTAAGCGGGCTTCGCTACGACGAGGACCGTCTGCGGGAAATGCTGCGGCTCTCGGCGCAAGCAGAAGATGATTTGGTCTGGGTGCTGGAGTCGGCCAAGCATGTGCCCTCGCCCATCGATGCTTACTTCGGCGGTGTGTACTACATCGGGCCAATGTTTACCGCATTTCGTGGGACCGCTGAAGGGGTGTCGTACTACCGCGTCCTGCGCGAAGAGGTGGAAGCTCGTCTGCGCCAAGGGCTGGGGCCGCTTACCCCGGAGGGATCGCAGGAGAAGGAACGTTATCGCTTGGTAATGGAAGGTCCGCCGAATTGGACCAGCTTCCGCGAGTTCTGGAAGATGTTCTACGACGAAGGCGCCGTGATAGTGGCCAGCAGCTATACCAAGGTTGGAGGACTGTACGACGGCGGCTTCCGTCACGATCCCAAACGCCCATTGGAGACGCTGGCGGAATACTGCCTGGGTTGTTACACCAATCTCGGTCTGCCCACTCGCCTGGCATTGCTGGAGCGATATATTCGCGAGTACCGCGCCGACGGCTTCATGATCAACAGTATCAAGAGTTGCAATTCCTTTAGCGTGGGTCAGCTCCTGATGCTGCGCCAACTGGAGCAGAGTACCGGCGTACCCGGCGGCTTCATCGAAAGCGACCTGGTGGACCCACGTTATTTCTCGGCCGCGAACATCAAGAACCGCATTGAGAGCTATTTGCAGATGCTTGAACAAAAGCGCACCGGCGTGAACGCATGAATGCTCTACGCACCTATGTCGGCATTGACCTCGGCTCCACTACCACCAAGGCAGTCGTGTTAAACGACGCCGGAGCGGTGATAGGCCGCGGCATCACCAACAGCCGCAGCAATTACGATGTCGCCTGCCAGGTAGTGCGAGAGGAAGCCCTGGTCCGCACCCGTTTCACGCTCACCCGGCAGGCGATCACCGGTGATCCGGCCCTGGCCCAGGTCGAGAAAGCTTTCCTTTCCTCTCTGGAGCGAAACTTCCGATTGCGACAACATCTCGATCAGCTCGCACAACTGCGGGACGCATTGTTCAGCGCCGCCGACGATCCCCGCCACAACGCTCATCGCATCGAACTAGACGCCGCGGTCGAACGGATACTGGATGGGATGGCCCAGCGAACCGGGTTCCACTTCAGCGAACTGGCAGTACGCAAGAGCGACTTTTTCCGCGATCTGGCGACTGCTGATTACATGCAACTGGCGGAACAATACAGCGATCCCCGCGGCATCACCTTCGACATGCTGTGCGGGTTGTTCGACGCCGCGATCCTGGTGGTGGAGAACGCGACGACCCAGGGTAGCTTTGAAACACAATTGCGGGGTGCGCTGGAGCCTACTCTGGCTTCGGCGGCCTCGGCGGTGCAAGAGAAAGCTTCGCGACTGCGCGCGGTGGTGGAAGCGACCTGCGGTACGGAGCTCGTAGAGGCTGGGACGGTGGGCACAGGATATGGGCGCCAGCGGCTGCCTTTCCCCAAAGAACAGATTCGTAGCGAGATTCTTTGTCACGGACTGGGCGCGCACGCCATGTTTCCCGGCACCCGAACTGTGCTGGACATCGGGGGGCAGGACACCAAGGCGATCCAAGTGGATGGCGACGGAATCGTTGTCAGCTTCCAGATGAATGACCGCTGCGCTGCCGGATGCGGACGCTATCTGGGTTACATTGCAGACGAAATGAACCTGGGACTACATGAACTGGGACCGCTGGCGCAAAAGAGCCAGTGCCGGGTGAAAATCAACAGCACGTGCACCGTGTTTGCCGGGGCCGAATTGCGGGAAAGGCTCTCCCTGGGCCAGAGGCGGGAGGACATCCTCGCGGGCCTGCATCGGGCAATCATCTTGCGTGCGATGTCGCTGCTGGCGCGCTCCGGAGGAGTCAGTGATGAGTTTACGTTCACCGGCGGGGTGGCCCGCAATCCGGCGGCCGTGAGTGCTCTGCGCGAGTTGGTGCAGGAGAATTATGGCGATCGGACGCTGAACATTTCCGCCGATTCGATTTACACCGGCGCTCTGGGCGCAGCTTTGTTTGCCCGGCGTACCACCCAGGCGAACGCATGATAACAACCACCATCCCGTCGCGGACTCGATCTGTTGAGGAGCAGATTACCGCTGGCGTCGATGTGGGCTCTAGCGCCGTGAAGATGGCGGTGCTGCGCACAACGCGGTGGCGGTGGGACCGAGGTCCTTGCGCTGCTCACCGAGCGCATACGCCGCCGCGAGTTGCGCAAGGTAGTGAATGATGGGTATCAGGCCGCTCTCTGCGCGGCTGGCGTGGCTGCCGATGAAGTTTGCTACGTGGCCAGCACCGGCGAAGGTGAACTGGTGGACTTTCGCCGCGGACACTTTTACGGTATGACCACCCACGCCCGGGGCGCAATCTTCCTTATGCCGGAAGTCCGTGCCGTGCTTGACGTCGGGGCCTTGCATGCGCGCGCCATGCGCATTGATGAGCGCAGTCGCGTACTCAGCTACCGCATGACCGGGCAATGCGCTTCCGGCTCCGGCCAGTTCCTGGAAAATGTGGCGCGCTACCTGGGGATTGCCTTGGAGGACATAGGACCGCTGTCTTGCCGGGCCAGCAATCCACAAGTGGTCAGCAGCATCTGCGCGGTGCTGGCGGAGACCGATGTGATCAACATGGTCAGCCGGGGAATCACCACGCCCGACATTCTCAAAGGCATTCATCTTTCCATGGCCGGCCGCTACACGAAGCTGCTGCGGGCGATTGATGTACACGGCCAGGTGGCAATTACAGGTGGTCTCTCTGCTGACACCGGGCTGGCCAAGGCTTTGCAGGAAAAATCGCGGGAGGATGGTCTGGACGTGGAAATCCGCACGCACCCCAACTCCATCTACGCAGGCGCGCTGGGGGCGGCTTTGTGGGGAGCCTATCGTCATCGCATGCTGGCCGGCCATGAGGAGGTATCGGCATGACCGGCGTCAACGAACTGGCGGGCAAGAGTGCGGTTGTCACCGGCGGTTCGGGAGGAATCGGCAGCGCGATCGTTCGCAGTTTGCAAGAAGCTGGTGCGGTAGCAACTTCTCTCGACCTCTCGCCACCGCCCGACAATGACATCCCCTGGCTGCATTGCGATGTGCGCAGCGACGATTCCGTGGGCTCCGCAGTGCAGCAGTTGTTTAAGCAGAATGGGCGGCTTGATCTGGTGATTCACGCCGCCGGAATTTCCCGCGAGGCGGTCGTCTGGAAGCTTGCGGTCGAGGATTGGGACATGACCCAGGCGGTCAATTTGCGCGGCGCCTTTTTGCTGTTGCGGCATGCCATTCCCGCTGATGCGCCAGGGACAAGGTGGCCGCGTGGTCTTGATCGGCTCCATCAACGGATCGCGGGGCAAGTTTGGCACCTCGGCCTATTCAGCAAGCAAGGCGGGACTGCTTGGCCTCGCCAAGAGCGTCGCCCGCGAAACCGGCCGCTTTGGAATTCTGGTGAACGTGATCGAGCCGGGCTGGGTACGCACGCCGCTGACGGAAGCATTGCCGGCAGCCGCCCGCCAAGCCGCGGAAACGGAAAGTCTGCTGGGGAGTTTGCTCGAGGTTTCCGATGTTGCCGCCGCAGTGCTGTTTTTGTGCGGTCCGGGCGCAAGCCGCATCACCGGCCAGATTCTGCGCGTGGACGCCGGCCAATTCCTGGGGGGAGGCGCGTAGAGCGAGTTGGGAGGAAAACCATGGCGACAGACGGCATGGAAGAGACAGGGGTGCTGGAGACCGATGCGGTGCTGGTGCGCACCATGCGCCAGGACGATTTGAACTCGATAGTGGCCATTGATGCTGCGGCTAGCGGGCGCCGCCGTCCCCGCTATTTCGAGCTCATGCTCCAGCGCAGCATCACCCAGGCAGGCCTGCAAATCTCCCTGGTGGCGGAAGTGGACAACCGGGTTGTGGGCTTCGTCATTGGGTCCCTTTACTACGGCGAATACGGAGTGGCGGAGCCTTCAGCTTCCATTGACGCCATTTCGGTGGATCCTGCACATTCGCGGGAAAAACGTCGGTAAGGCGCTGATGCGACAGTTGCGCCTCAATCTGGGGGCCCTGCGAATCACAACCTTGCGGACCGAGGTTTCCTGGGACGACTTCGGCCTCTTGGGGTTCTTCAGGAGTCAAGGGTTCAAACCCTCCAGCCGGCTCTGCCTGGAGTGCGCTCTGGATCCAACCCGACCGGAAGATTCCGCTGACGATTAGAGGAGCCACTGCTTGTTATCAACAAAGTGAGACTTGCCATGAAAAAAAAGAGACCTGCCCGAAAGGCCACGAAATCGGCTATGCAAAGCATAAAACCGCAGCTCGGGCTGCGCTGTTCTCGCTGCGGCCGGCCAGCCGCGGAGCAGGACAAATTCTGTGCCGAATGCGGGCTATTCCTGCGCGATGCCTACCTCGATCACAGGCTGCTGCTGGCGCTGGTGGAAGAGAAAGACGGCCACAGCCGCGAAGCTCGTCAACTGCTGGAGCACCTGTTGCAAGCCGAACCGAACCATGTGCTTGCGAACCACATGTTAGGCACGTTCTACTTCCATCAAGGCACGCTCGATCTGGCTATCGAGCGCTATCAGAAAGCGGTGGCAGCCGCTCCTACTTTTGTATTGGCGCATTACGATCTGGGCGTTGCCTGGTACCACCGCTGCAACATGCCGGAAGCGATCCGGGCCTTTCGTCGTTGCCTGGAGCTTGACCCTAACTACAACGCCGCACACTATCGGTTGGCGGTGTCCTTGTTTCACGCCGGGCAGCTGGAAGAAGCCTCGAATCAATTCAAGCAGTCCATCGCACTCACACCAGAGTACTTGATGGCGAATTACCACATTGGCGTGATTCACGAGCGGCGGGGCGAAACGGAGGCCGCCGAGCGCGAGTTCCGACGCAGTCTCGATGAGGCCGTGGGAGAAGTGAGTAGCCTGTTCCACCTCGCCATGATTCGGCGCAGCAAAGGGGACAAGAAAGGCGCGGACGACCTTCTCCGGCGAGCCCATGAATTCGGTCGGGCCCAAAGCACCACCTCCTGACTGGGGAGGACACCATGAACCCAGGCGAAGAAAGCACACTCATCCATGATTGGGCGGAAGCCGGCCCGCGAAGAGCGCGTTATCCGAGTCACGTCATGCTCGACGACGAGACGTTGCGCGACGGCCTGCAAAGCCCATCCGTCAACGATCCTCCGCTGGACACGAAAGTCGAACTGCTCCACCTTATGGAAAGCCTGGGCATCGAGACTGCCGACGTTGGCCTGCCCGGCGCCGGCGCGCACCAGCGCGAGGCTGTCCTGCGCCTGTGTCGCGAGATCTCCGACCAGCGGCTACGCATCCGGGCCAACTGCGCCGCACGAACCCTGATGGTGGACATTCAACCCATCGCGGAGGTCACTCAACTGACCGGCGTACCGATTGAAGCCTGCGTCTTCATTGGCAGTAGCCCCATCCGCCAGTACGCCGAAGAGTGGGAGTTATCTGATATTGTCCGTCACACGCGCGAGGCCATTCGGTTCGCAGTCCGTGAAGGGCTGGAGGTAATGTACGTTACGGAAGACACGGTTCGCTCTTCTCCCGAGCACCTGCGCGTCCTCCTGACCGCAGCGGTGGAAGTCGGAGCTAAGCGCCTTTGCCTGTGCGACACCTGCGGCGCGGCGGTTCCGCAAGGAGTGTGGAATCTCGTCTCGTGGGTGAAAGCACTGGTCAAGGAACTCGGTGCCGAGGTCGGCATTGACTGGCACGGTCACCGTGACCGCGGTTTAGATCTGGCCAACAGCCTGGCGGCGATCGAGGCCGGCGCCACCCGGGTTCACGGCACGGCACTTGGCATCGGCGAGCGCGTGGGCAACACCCCGATGGAGCAGCTTCTGGTCAACCTGAAGCTCCTGGGCGTGCGCAACGACGATCTTTCGCGCTTGCCGGACTACGTGCAAACGGTGTCGTCGGCCACCGGAGTTCCCATGCCGATTAATATGCCCATCGTTGGACGCGACGCCTTCCGCACCGCCACTGGAGTTCACGCATCCGCAGTCATCAAAGCCCAGAAGAAAGGTGACGCATGGTTGGCCGACCGGGTCTATTCGGGAGTGCCGGCTGCATGGATTGGCCGAACCCAGGAAATCGAAGTGGGTCCAATGTCGGGCGCCTCCAACGTTGTCTGCTATCTCAGCGATCGAGGTCTTCCGAGCACTCCCGAAATCGTGAAGGCCATACTGGATTTAGCTAAACGATCCAGCCGCGTTCTTGCAGAGCCGGAGATACTGGAGATCCTGCGTGACATAAGTGAGTAGGATTACGCCCGCATCACGGGCGAACCGTAAGCTGACCGGATTGGGGTAGGGTTGCCGACGACTCTTCAATAGACTTCGTTTGCGGCAAGAATCTCCGAAGGTGTGGCCGACTCATTTCGGAGGAGCGGCTGTGGTGACCGGCGGTTCGAGGCCCTTCACCGCAAACAAGTACTCCACGATGCGTGCCTGATCGGCTTCAGAAATAGAAGCGCCATACGCATCCACCATTTTCTTGACTTCACTCTGCCACACTGTCTTGGAGAAGCGCGGCTGCATCGAGACGTAACGCGCCGTATGGCACATCAGGCAGTCCCTTTCATAGACCTGCACGTTCGGCCCCTGCATTATCTGGCCGGGATATTGCGGCAGCACAATACGCTGGACTTGGTCCGGCCCGTTCTTGGCTGTCTGTTTCGATGCGCCAGCCGTCGGCAGTTGTGACTGTCCCCCCATGGAGTCCGTCATGGCCATAGCGGCCATCATCAGTGCGCAGACGATTTTCCAGTTGCTCATGGCCCGCCTCAGGAAACAACGACATTTTGGTGTTCGATAACGCCACGCTGATAGCCGCTGCGATTCCACTGCGTGGCCGGTTGTGTTTCCCCGCTATCGCTGGTGGCGCGCACCCGCAAGCGGTATATCCCTTTCGCCGGTGGGGTCCATTCTGCCTGCCATCTGCGCCAGGAGTATTTTCCCAGGTTGGTGCCGAGGGTGGCATCGCTCCAGGTCTGGCCGTCATCTTTCGATACTTCCACGCGGCGAATCCCGGAACCGCCATCATTGGCTACGCCCGCCAATTCATAACGTTGCCCCATGCGAAGCTGCTCGCTGGGCTCAGGCCTGACGAAGATGGAATGCACCACCATCCGGCTGATGGGAACCGTCACTGGCGAAAGATGCTGCGGCTCTTCGTTTGCCTCCGCATTGTCGGGAATGCGGTACGCCTTGTCCATCCAGAAGGTCTTCAGCGGCTGATCAAGGACCGTGATGGACGACAGTGCCTTGACCCAGTAAGTGGCGTACCAACCTGGAACAACCAAACGAACGGGAAATCCGTTCAACATCGGCAGGGGATCGCCGTTCATTTCATAGGCGATCATCACCTCCCCATCGCGCGCATGGTCCAGTTGCAAGGATTTCTGGAAAGGAGGCGTCTTCGCCATTGCAGGGACATCCAATCCGCGCAGCCCCACCTGAACCGCTCCAGGCAGCACCCCGGCCGCATCCAGCACGTCTTTCAGCCGGATACCTTTCCAGAGAGCGTTACCCATCGCGCCATGGCCCCACTGCCCGCCGGGAACTCTGGGTTCGAATAAGCTACGGGAATTGCCAGCACACTGAGACAAGGCCAGCAGTGAAACCGGCTCGAACTTCGATTGCAGATCGTTCAGCGACAGACTCAAGGGTTTGCTCACATGTCCGCCGACCTCCAGCCGAAAGCTCTCCAGATCAACTGTGGTGGGAATTCCCGAGAGGTGCCACCGCACGAAAAAGGCATCGTTCGGCGTAGGATCGGTGCGAAAGTAGCGCAACGGTGTTTCTAGTTGCGGCGGCCTGTCCGTGAGTAGAATGAGCTCCGCCTTTTGCGGATAGCGCACCAGCGTCGGAATGCCAGCCTCTGGGGGAATGGTTGTCAGATACCGAGCTGATGGAAAGCCGGAGCTCAATCCGAAGGCGCGGCTCACGGCTGCCAGACCTCCGAGCGAAATCAGCGTCGAAACCAATCGCCGACGGGCGAAATCGCGTAAGCGTTCGCTTTGTTCATCTTCCATCGATTCCTCCCGAGGTACCAAGAATGGGCGACAAGAAACAAGAGGAATCTGCTTTCCCCTTTTTCAGCAAGCTGAAGAGGCGACTTCCAGAGAACGATACGTTATCACATACAACGCGCGCCCATATTGCATAACAAGGGGGCATAAGCATGCTCCGAGGTTTCTGAAAGCAGGACATCTTCAAATCCATTATTCTGAAGACGTTCCTAATTTTTGCCAAACCACCAGGATTCGATTGGTCAGCATTCCTTCATAAGTTAGTTCGGCTGCGGCAACACGATTTACAATGACAATTTCATGAATTTCGCATCCGGATGCTTTTGCTAAACTGCAACTATTCTGCCCGGGTGGTAAGCTACGACTGATGGAACTGGTCCTTAATCTGATTTGGATATCGTTGGCTCCGTTGGCCTTTTTTGGCTTCTTGCGACGCCGCTGTATGTCCGGTCACCTTGCTGGGGTTTCGTATGGGAAGTCGCTGTTGGCACTTGTTTGCGTGGTAATACTGCTTTTTCCTGTCATTTCGGCGAGCGACGACCTGCACCCTGCGCAAATCATATTGGAGGAAGCCTCGAAGAGAGTGCAGCTCGCGGTTTCCCCTCCTCACCTCCCGAGTGCGGGTCCGCCGCTGTCCGTATTGCCGGCTTTGCTGGCACTCTACCTGATGTTCGCGTTGGCCGCTTTGCTGGCGTGGCGCCCGTTGCCACCAGTGAGATTCGCGCTTGATGGCGTAATCGTCCCCTCCGCCGGGCGCGCTCCTCCTCTCTCCCACCGCAACTGAATCGGTGCATTCGTGTCCGCCTAAGAGGCGCGAAGGATTCTCCAGGAATTCCTTCGTTGCAGGTCTGGTACTCATACGCAGCGGGAACCTCGCTCGTCCAGACTGGCTATGCTGGGTCTAAGAGGAAGAGAGATTGTCTGAATGAAGAACCGCATTTTCCAGCGTAGGAGAACGTCCTCCAATGCCGGATTGTTGCTCCCATGGCTGCTGGCGGCTGTGATGTTCTCTGCCTGCTCACGCAACCAGGCCGCACCGAGTGCGGGGGTTGTGGAAACCAACGCTGATCCCAATGTGTTCACGATGCAGCATCCGGAACAGTTTCCCTTGACGACGGGGCAAGTTCGCAAAGTGAGAGATGAGATCCATGTGAATGGCGTGATCGCTCCCGACGTGAACCGGAGTGTGCCCGTGGTCTCGCTGGGCGGCGGCCGCGTGGTCGAGATCAAGGCCAAGCTAGGCGACTACGTGCAAAAGGGGCAGGTGCTACTACTGATCAACAGTCCGGATCTCTCGGGCGCGTTCTCCGATTACCAGAAGTTCAAAGCCGATGATCAACTGGCTGATAAGCAACTGGCGCGCGCCAAGCTGCTGTACGAGAAAGGCGCTATCGCCCTGGCCGATCTGGAAAACGCGGAAGACGTCCGCGCCAAAGCCACTGCCGACCTCAACGCGGCGATCCAGCACGTGCGTGTGCTGGGGGGAGACGTGAGCAATCCTTCTCCGCTGCTGCCGTTGCGCGCGCCCATCTCGGGTGTCATTGTTGACCAACAGACCACCGGCGGGACTGGAGTACGCTCCCTCGACAATCAGCAGGCCCTGTTCACGATTGCTGACCTCTCGGTGGTGTGGGTGCTTTGCGATGTGTACCAGGACATGCTGACTCGGGTACATGTGGGCGACGTCGCTGAAATCAACCTGCCCGGTTATGCCGAAGACTTTCCTGGGAAGGTGATCAACATCAGCGAGGTGCTCGATCCCGCCACCAGGACAGCAAAAGTGCGCATTGATCTGCCCAATCCCAAAGGCGTGATGCGGGCAGGGATGTTTGTGACCGCCACCTTTCGCAGCCGTAATCCCGTGGACCACGTCGTCATTCCGGCGTCGGCAGTGGTTCATTTGCATGACAAGGATTGGGTTTATGTGCCGACAGGAGGGAACCAGTTTCGCCGGGTTGCGGTGCAGCTCGGGCCACAGGAAAAGGACGGACAACAGCAGGTTGTCAGCGGATTGAAAGCCGGGCGACCAGGTCGTGACCAACGCGTTGCAGTTTTCCAGCGCGGCGGAGGAATAGGACGGCATGATCCGGTTCCTGGTCGATTTTGCGCTGCGCAACCGTATCCTCGTGCTGGCGATGGGCGTACTGCTGCTCGTCTGGGGAATCATTTCCTTCCACAACCTGCCGATCGAGGCCTATCCCGATGTAGCTGACAAGTATGTGTGGATCATCACCCAGTGGCCGGGACGGGCGGCGGAGGAAGTCGAGCAGCAGGTCACCATCCCGATTGAAACGCAGTTGAATGGGGTTGGACACCTCACCCATCTGCGCTCGACCTCGCTGGCTGGGCTGTCGTTCATCACCGTTCTCTTCGATGACGAATCCGACAATTTGCAGAACCGGCAACAGGTACTGGAAAAGCTGACGCTGGTGAACCTGCCGCCCGGGGTGAACGCGCAAATCGGCGCTGACTTCAGCCCGGCAGGACAGATCTACTTCTACACGCTGCAGAGCACAAATCCGCAATACGACATCATGGACTTGAAGGCGCTGCAGGACTGGGTCGTCTACAAGTACTTGATGTCGGTGCCCAACGTGGCGTCGGTTTCCATCTTCGGAGGCGAGACCCGCGAGTACCAGGTGCAGGTGGACCCCGACAAACTGGTTTCGTATGGGCTTTCGATGGCGCAAGTGGAGCAGGCGCTGGCGGCGAACAATCTGAATGGCGGCGGCAGCTTCATCGAAAAAGGTCAGCAGGCCTACAACGTTCGCGCCATCGGTCTCATGCAGAACACCGACGACATTGGCGCGACTGTGCTGAAAGCGCAGAACGGCACTCCCGTCCGGGTGCGCGATGTTGCCATCGTGACCCAGGGGCCGAAGGTTCGCCTGGGCAAGCTGGGGAAAGCGATCCGTCATGCGGATGGCAAAGTCGTGGACAACGCTGATGTGGTCGAAGGCATCGTGCAGATGCGCAAGGGCGCCGAGGCCGAGGCGGTGCTGCGCGACATCGACGTGAAAGTCGATTTCCTTAACAAGCACGTATTGCCACCCGGGGTGAAGATTGTGCCGCACATCGACCGCGACGACCTGGTCCATCTAACCACGCACACCGTGCTGCACAACCTCACCGAAGGCATCTTGCTGGTGGTCCTGGTGCTGTTCTTTTTCCTGGGGAATGTCCGCTCGGCCCTTATCGTTGCTGTCACAATTCCATTTTCGTTGTTCTTCGCGGCCATCCTGCTCGACCTGCGCCACATTCCCGCTAACTTGCTTTCCCTGGGCGCACTCGACTTTGGCATGATCGTGGAAGGCGCGGCCGTGATGGTCGAGAATATCCAGCGAAGACTGGAGAACCGCAAAGAGTCGAGCACCACCATTGACGAGAGCATTCGCGCCGCCGCTCACGAAGTGCAGCGCCCGGTTTTCTACGCCATCGCGATCATTATCATTACCTACCTGCCCATCTTTACCCTGCAGCGGGTCGAGGGGCGTTTGTTCAAGCCCATGGCATGGACCGTGGCGTTCGCCTTGCTGGGTGCGCTCGTCTTTTCCATTCTGCTGGCGCCGGTGTTGTCCAGTCTGCTTTTCCGCAAGGGAATAAAGGCCTGGGAGAACCCGGTTGTCGGCTGGATCACGGCGCGCTACGAGCAGACCCTGGAGTGGATACTGGTGCGACGTATGGTCGCCCTCGGAGTCGCGCTTTTCGTGTTTGCCTTGACTGCGTATCTGAGCTTCGGCGGCGCGATCGGCTCCGAGTTCCTGCCGCATCTTGACGAAGGCTCCATTTGGGCGCGCGGAACTCTCTCTCCCAGTACTGGCCCCACTGAGGGGCAAAGAATCATGGACCAGTCACGGCTGATCTTCGCCAGTTTTCCCGAGGTCACGCAGGTCGTATCGCAGGTGGGACGCTCCGACGATGGAACGGATGCCACCGGCTTTTTCAACACCGAGTATTTCGTTGACTTGAAACCTCGCGACCAGTGGCGGTCACAATTTCGAGGCAGAAAAGAGCTGCTGATCGAGGCCATGGACAAAGAGGTGGAGAAGATCCCGGGCGTGGAATGGGGTTTTTCACAACCCATTGCCGACAACATGGAGGAGGCGGTCAGCGGAGTTAAAGGCGAACTCGCAGTAAAAATTTTTGGCTCCGATTTGCACGACCTGGAACAGAAGGGCGAAGAGATCATGGCCGCGATGAAGAGCGTCCCCGGCGTCGCCGATCTTGGCCTCTTCCGCGTACTGGGGCAGCCAAATGTTGACATCAAGGTCAATCGCGCCAAGGCCGACCGCTACGGCATCAATGTCGCCGACATACAGGATGCCATCCAGACCGCGGTTGGTGGAAATCCGGTGAGCCAGATATTGATCGGAGAACAGCGGTTCGACATGGTTCCGCGCTATCAGGAGCAGTACCGCAAGAGCGTGGAGGACATCGCAAGCATCCGTCTCCTGGCTCCCACCGGCGAGCGCGTGTCTCTGGGCGAATTGTGCGACATTACCGTGGACAACGGCGCTTCGATGATTTACCGCGAAGGCAACCAGCGCTACATTGCCATCAAGTACAGCGTGCGGGGCCGCGACTTGGGGAGCACCGTCGAACAGGCGATGGCGACGGTGAATCGCGAGGTGAAGCTGCCCCAGGGATACACGCTGGACTGGGCCGGGGAATACGAGAGTCAGAAGCGGGCTAACCACAGACTCGCGTTGGTGATACCGGTCACGATTCTGGTGATTATGTTGGTGCTCTATTCCATGTTCCGCTCCTTTAAGTGGGGCTTTCTAATCCTGTTGAACCTTGGCCTGGCGCCGATCGGCGGACTTCTCGCGCTGTTGATTACAGGCACCCACTTCAGCGTCTCCACTGGCGTCGGTTTGCTGGCGCTGTTCGGGGTTTCGGTGCAGACGGGCGTCATCATGATCGAGTACATTAATCAGCTTCGAGGGCGCGGCCATAGTTTGCAGGAAGCCGTGACGCTGGGCGCCACGCGGCGCCTGCGCCCCATCATGATGACCATGCTGGTGGCATCGTTAGGACTGATACCCGCGGCGTTGTCGCACGGCATCGGCTCCGACTCACAGCGTCCCTTCGCCATCGTGATTGTCGGTGGTCTGCTCACAGAGCTGGCCCTCAGCCTATTGCTGCTGCCAGCCTTCTACTCGTGGATGGCCGGCCCGAAGGACGTGCTGCCAGAAGAGACGGAGGAGGTCAGCGAATGAGAAGCTTCTCCTCGCGCAGGTTTCACTGCATCCCGGCTGTCTGGGCAGGTGTGCTGGTGCTATCGACTGCCCTGTGGGGACAAGTGTCGAGTCCGCCTCCCTCACCGCCGCAAGCGCCAGGCTCGACGCAGCTGCCAGTGCCGGCGGCGCCATCTCCGGGACCACCGCCGTCGATGGTTGTTACCATCGACCAGGCGATCGAGTTCGCTAAGAACAACAATCCCACGCTACAAGCCAGCCGTACACTTATCTCGCAGAACAAGGAGCAGGAGGTCACCGCCAATCTCCGGCCCAATCCGGTCTTGTCATGGGACGCGCAATTTCTTCCGCTATTCACTCCTGACCTGTGGTCGTCCAGTTACATCGACACCACGGCGCAGTTCGACCTGGGACTGGGATACCTCTTCGAGCGCGGCCGGAAGCGCCAGCACCGTTTGCAAGCAGCCAAAGACTTGACTGCGGTAACCGAGGCCCAAGTGGCGGATGCGGAACGCACGACGGTCGAGAGTGCCGCCCAGCAATTCATCACCGCACTTTTGGCCAGGGCAAACCTTGAGTTTGCACTTCAATTGCTCGACAGCTACCAGCGCAGCGTGAACGTCAGCCAGGAGCAGTACAAGGCCGGGGGACTTAGCAAGGTCGATCTGCTGAAAATTCAGTTGCAGACGCTGCAATTTCAGGGCGATGTGAGCGCTGCCCGAATCGCCCGGGCGCAAGCCTTGGGCTCGTTACGGCAGCTCATGGGATTCGATTCTGTTCCTCGTGACTACGATGTCGCCGGGAACCTCAATTATCAGCCCTTGGCCCTTCGAATGGAAGACTTGCAGGCCCGAGCACTTACTCTGCGTCCCGATCTCCAGACTGCTCAGCGCAGCGTCGCCTCGGCAAACAGCCAGATTGGTCTGGCCAAGGCCAATGCCAAACAAGACTTAAACGTTACCTTTGATTATTCGCATGTAAATGCTGCAAACGTAGGTTCTTTTTTCTTCAACATTCCGCTACCGATTTTCAACCGCAACCAGGGAGAGGTAGCTCGGAACTACTTCGTGCTGACCCAGTCGCAGTTGCTGGAAAAAGCCGCCGAGCAGCAAGTTTTGACCGATGTGAGGAATGCTTACGAGTTGGTGCGCAACAGTGCAGAGGTAGTCGATTTGTACAACAAGGGCTATCTGCAACAGGCGCAAGAGGCGCTTGAAATCACGCGGTTTTCGTATCAGCACGGCGCGGCATCGCTGCTGGATTTTCTGGATGCCGAACGCAGCTATCGCGCGACCGAGTTGAGCTACCGCCAGGCGCTCGCGACGTATATGAGCGCGCTGGAGCAGTTACGCCAGGCGGTGGGAACGCGCCAGTTGGAGTAGCGCAGGGGCTTGTGGGGCGCTGCTTGGGGAATGTTCCGAGTAGGCAATCGCTGCCGTACAGCAAACAGGAGTTGAGATGGACCGTGAAACCTTATTTGAAATGGTTTTGTTGTACGGCCATTTACGTGGTTCATGGTTACTACGGCGGCCCGCTCTCTAATTGGCGCAAGGCAAGGCCGACGCGGACGCAATCCGAGACTCGCGCTTGGAGCAGCACCTCCGTGACGCGTTTCACCGCGCGGCGTTTTTGCTCGTTGTGATGCACGGTGCAAACTCAATTGTGACGTTTTGTGACGTAACCCGTGCTTCCGACCTTCAACCGGTATTGATTTCGAAGGAGTTATTGGTGGAGCTAGTCGGGATCGAACCGACGACCTCATCGTTGCGAACGATGCGCTCTCCCAGCTGAGCTATAGCCCCACGGTCTCCTGATAACAGGGCCTTGCGGGTAGGAATGTGGACCTGTCGAGTACATTATACAAACAAGCGCGGGCAGTTCCAACGCAATGACGAGCTGCATCCGTCCGCCTGCAGTTCGCCCAAGAGTTGCGCGCTACGATTCCTGACCAATCCCTGGCGTATTGTATGGCGTCTAAAAAAAGTCCTTCGACCCGTGCCTTGACAGCACAAATCGAAGGACTCGCGACAAATCGCTTCAACTAGTTGGTTGATCCCAAAACCGAAAACGCCGGGTTGATATCGGTTGTGGGAAGGAGAGCGACCTTGGTGGGCGAGATGACATACAGAATGGCCGTCGCGCTTCCGCTTTCGCTCACGACTGCTCTGCCCGTCGAGTCCACCTGGTACGTCGCATTGATGCTTTGCGTTCCCACACCCGCTGGGCCGCTAGCATTGGTCGTTCCACTCAAATTGCCGTTACCGTCAGAGAATACCGAGGTCACAGAGTCAGGAACCCCCACCGTAGCCGGCAGGTACGATCCTCCCCAGTAGTTACCGAGCGCGGAGGTATTGGAGAAGGGTCCGCCCGACTGCGGCAGGAAAGACCCCGCAGCAATAGTGGCATCCTGACCGACGACAAACGCCTTGTTCTCACCTGCCAGATAGAAAATGGGAGGGGTGCCGCTGCCGAAACCAGTCAGGGTCACTCGCCCAATCGAGGCGACGCTGTAGGTGCCTTGCGCGGTCTGTTGCTGGGTAAGTGTCCCACCCTTGTTTTCGTCGTAACTAATGCTGCCGTTGCCAGCACCATCAGTGGTGAGTAAACCAAGGACAACATCGGGAACGACCGAGCCGGGGCCTCGGCGCTTCGATTTGTCCTGGCCCTGAGCAATGCCACTTGTCCTGAAAACGCTTACCCCATTCAGCGAAGCATTGCTATAGCTGGCCGAATCCTGCCGTAGCATGGTTTGCTGCACGAGGTTGGCGGGGCTGCCGATGGGATCGATCGAAAGGAAGTTCAGTTGACCGGCCGAAGTCACGTAATACACCCAATTGCTGGTGATCCCACCGGTCACAAACTTGGCCGTACCGCGCCCGGTCGAGGGGTCGGGCGCAAATAGAGTGCCGGCCGTCGGCAGAGAATTTTTCAAGGTTCCCGCATCATTTGTATCCAACGTCCCCTGCAAGTTGCCGGTCAGGCCGATCTGGTACATTCCAGCGCCGGCGTAACGGCCCAGGGTGGGATCGACTCCCGAGAAGCCGGAAGCGAAGTTGCCGGCAATTTGCTGAAACGAAAGATCCGCCGGATTTTGCCTTGTGATAGCACCCGCGGCCCAGGCGTTGGGTAGGTAGCAGCCCCCGCCTTTGCCGCCGCAGTTACTGCTTTCGTTCTCAAGCGCCAATCTGCCGTCCCC
Organism: uncultured Acidobacteriaceae bacterium; assembly: GCA_963798005.1. GTDB lineage: Bacteria > Acidobacteriota > Terriglobia > Terriglobales > Acidobacteriaceae > Bog-257. The sequence goes on from CAWCRZ010000006.1 coordinate 39,663, forward strand.
CGTGCTGGAAATAGCAACCAAGAGGTCGAAGGGTGGATTTAGCGTCGGGGTAATCGTCATGCGTCCCCAAGCCGCTCGGCTGAATCGAATAGGTCCCCTGGAACGACACGTTCGCTCTGGGAATGCCACCGGCGCTGTTCAAGTCAAACACGCCACTGATGTTTCCATTTCCGTTGGCCACAAAGCTTCCGACCATCATGACTGGACCGCTGTTGTTGAAGCCATTGATCGAGAAGGTGTAATTGCCACCCATGGCACTAGGCAGCGCGAAGTAGTCGAAAACATCGAGTACCAGTTGGGTGGAGGAGGCAGCGTAGGCATTGACAAAGCCGTTGCTGGTCGGCGTCACCGCCAAATTCGACGTGATCACGCCATCCTTAGCGTTCAACGTCGAGACCAGCGGCTGCGGTTGTCCATTCGGCCACAAGGTCAGATACTCCATCGGACCTGATGGCACTACCGTCGCATTTAGCACTAACGCTTGCGCCAGGCTAGGGATGCTGCATGGGCTTTGCACCGCATCCACGGCAAGAATTCCCGAAAACGCGCCTGTGGTCAGCCGCGTGTCCAGAACCCGGCAGGGCGTTAAGGTATAGAGCGACAAGCCGCCCGGCGCCGAGCTCGGCGGCGCGTAGTATCCGTCAATGTCGATGATGAGGTTGGTGTCATTGGTAGGATAAACAGCCACCTCGCCATCGGTCCCGGCCCCGACCATCGCTGCGTTGGCCACGATCGTCCCTGTCGGTGAATTCAGGGTGGAGACGTAGGGTTGGGTTTGTCCCGTCGGCCACACTGTCAAATAGCCCAATGGCTCGCGAGGCAAGGCCGTGACGTTCAGAGAATACCCGGTCGCGCTGGTGGGAATGTTGCACAAGCCTGCAACCGGGAAGTCAGCCTCCTGCCCCCCCGGCAAGACCTGCCCGTTACGAGTATCTACCACCCGACAGGGGGTAACGGGATAGAAAGCGAGCGACGAGCTGTTGGAAGGCGTAAAGTAGCCGTCGATGTCCAGCACTGCGTCTGTAGTATTGGTGGCGTAAACGCTGACGGCTCCCCCGCCGCTGCTGCCGGCTCCCACAATCGCGGCATTGGCTTTTATCCGTCCGTCCACCGAGTTCAGGGTGGAAACTACCGGTTGCGTCTCTCCCGCGGGCCACACGGTCAAGTAATTCAGCGGCCCACGGGGCACTACGGTCACGTTTAGCGAATAGGCAGCTGCCGACACTGGAATACCGCAAGTACCCTGGACTGCGAAGTTCTGCGAGGTTCCACCCTGGATGGGGGTGCCTGTATTGCGGGTGTCCGCCACACGGCAGGGGGCGACGGCAACAAACTGCAAGGGCGAGCTTTGCGCGCTAACTTCAAGTGCCCCTGCCAGGAAGACGAATACAAGAATAAAAAAGCAGGTACGGCGAACGATGTGCATCGGTTTCTCCTGATCGATGAGTTACGACATAGACTGAGAATGGCGCCGGACGTCGATAACTTGAACGTGCGTACTTCGTCACGTGGTTCTTCGGCAAGATCGGCGGACAACTTAAGCCTCAATGTGAAGTGGGCTGCTGTACGTTCCATAAGAGACCCCAGGTCAGCACCTGCGGCCACAACATGTGCTTTGGAGAAAAACTAGGTTACCTAGTATCGTACCTGAGAAGCGCAGACGGCGCGAGCGCACCAGGGTATTTTGTGTCATGCCGGGTGCCGTGTTTGGTTCTCCGTCCATCATGGACCACCGCTTCCCTGTCCTGATTACGCCGTGCATTGACGTCCCTGCTCCACATTCGTATAGTGCGGACAGGATGCTGGTGTTCGGTGCTGGGTTTCTCATGTCCGCAAGTTGGAAGGGGCAGCGGTAGGTGCCCTGGTTCTTTGCGTTCTTCCTTGTGTCGGGGTTTTGCAGCATCCTGTACGAGCTGGTCTGGTTGCGGCTGGCGATGGCCGACTTCGGCGTCACCACCCCTCTGGTTTCAATTGTGCTGTCGGTCTTCATGGGCGGCCTGGGTGCCGGGTCGTGGGCGGCGGGCGCATTCCTGAGGCGTTATGGTACTCGGATCAGATTCAGTCCTCTTCGGTTGTACGCTTCCGCCGAACTTTTGATCGCTGTTTCCGCTTTGGCCGTCCCGCTCGAGTTGTTTTGGGGCAATCGTCTGCTGGAGCGAATGGCCGACCGGGTTCCCGTCTCGTCCGCCACGTATTACCTGGTTTCAGGCGCCTGGCTGGCCCTGACCTTGATTCCCTGGTGCGCCTGCATGGGCGCGACTATCCCGCTGGGGATGTTTGCCATCCGCCGCGGTCGAGGACATGACTCGCGCCGCTCCTTCAGCTTCCTCTACCTGTCCAATGTGCTGGGGGCTGTGGCCGGCGCTGTCATTCCCCTGGGTCTGATTGAGCTGTACGGCTTTCGCAGCACGCTGCGTGTCGGCGCGGTTCTGAATACGCTGATTTTCGTGGTCGCCTTTGGTCTAACGCTGGGTGCCCGGCAGAGTAATTCCCAGGCGGCCGAACCGGCACGGGTTGAAGCTCCTTCGGTTCCGTCTGGCGGCGGCCTTGCCCTTCTGCTTCTCCTATTCACCACCGGGCTCACCACCATGGGCATGGAGGTGATCTGGATCCGGCTGTTCGCAGCCTACATTGGCCCCGTGGTATACGCCTTTGCCACCATCCTCGCCGCCTACCTGGGAGCTACGTTCCTGGGTTCGCAGGTGTATCGGCGTTGGAGCCGCCGGCACGACCGCGAGAACCCGCTGCTTTGGATTTCCCTGGCGTTCCTTGGATTGCTTCCGCTGTTGACCGCCGACGGCCGGATCCCGCTCGATGCCAGTCTTCGCGTTGTGCTCGGAGTTGCGCCCTTCGCGGGGATAATCGGCTTTCTGACGCCTATGCTGGTGGACCGCTGGTCGGCCGGTGACCCTGATCGCGCTGGCCGCGCTTACGCGGTCAACGTCGCAGGGTGCATCCTCGGCCCCCTGCTAGCGGGTTTCTTCTTGCTCCCCTGGTTGGGAGAACAAAAATCCATGCTGGCGCTGGTGCTCCCGTGGTTTGGCCTGGCGCTGCCGTTGTTGATGCGCGCGCCGCAGCGGTTCGTACAAGCCGCGACTACGGCCGGTCTCATTGGGGCCGCGCTGGCGGTATTTTTCCTGACGGAGGATTACGAAGCGGATTACCCGGACCGCGTGGTCCTGCGCGACAGCACGGCCACCGTCATCGCCACCGGAACCGGCATGGACAAGCAGCTTCTGGTTAATGGCGTTGGCATGACATCGCTCACGCCAATAACCAAGATGATGGCCCACATGACGCTGGCCTCGCTGCCGCAACGCCCCAGCAGCGTTTTGATTATCTGTTTCGGCATGGGCACTACATTCCGGTCGGTCGTCTCGTGGAACGTCCCGGTGACCGTGGTGGAACTTGTACCTAGCGTGCCTAAGCTTTTCAGCTACTTTCACCCCGACGGCGATGTCGCCCTGGCATCGCCGTTGGCGCACATTGTCATTGACGATGGCAGACGGTACCTGGAGCGGACGCCCCAGCAGTACGACGCCATCATCATCGATCCTCCCCCGCCGGTGCCGGCAGCGGGGTCGAGCCTGCTCTACTCTCGCGACTTTTATGAGATAGCGAAGCAGCGGTTGCGTTCTGGCGGCATCCTTCAACAATGGTTGCCGCCAGAGGGCGACGCTGAGGACCAAGCCGCTATTGCGCGCGCCCTCATGGAGGTCTTCCCTTACGTTCGCATCTACCACTCCGTGTTTGGCGACGGGTTTCATTACCTGGCGAGCATGAGCCCTCTGCCCGAGCGCAGCGCCCAGGATTTAGTCGATCGAATGCCCGCCGAAGCGGTCGCCGACATGATGGAATGGGGACCGTCCAATACGCCGGCTGGAGCAGTTTAGTCGCATGCTCTCGCACCCGGTTTCTCCGGCCGAGATGATAGCGCAGGCTCCTGATGCTCCGACGCTCCAAGATGACCGGCCAGTCAACGAATACTACTTATTGCGCGAGTTCCTTTCAAAGAAGCCCGCGAAGAGCCAGTAAAGGACCCTCTTAACCATTTGCATGCCGAACCGAACGCGACTTTAGCGGGCCTGCGAGTAGAATCGAACCCATGGCGTTGCGCGGCACCGATCACGACTCCGGCTCCCGCCCCGGCAGAACCCCTCCTCCAGAGGACACTCGCGAGGAAGCGGCTTACCTCAAGATGCTGGGCGAAACACAACATCCAGTCCGCATCAAGTTGACGGACGGTAACGTCGTTCGCGGTTGGATCGAGTATTACGACCGCCGCATGGTGAGACTCACGCGCGAAGGCCTGCCTAACCTCTTCATCTTCAAACACGAGATCGCCTACATTGCCGAGGATAACGGTCCCGAGTCGCGTCCCACCGGTGCCGTCAAGAATGGCGACTCCGCGAGCGCCTCGGAATGATGCGATACCGCCGCGACATTGAAGCGATTGCGCGCGAAGCCGGCGCCCTGCTGATGGACCATTTCGCTCGCGCCGTGACCATCGAGTATAAGGGTGACGTCGATCTGGTGACCGCGGCCGATCGCGCCTCGGAAAAGCTGATCGTGGAACGGCTGCGCGCGCTCTGGCCCGAACACGGCATCGTCGGCGAGGAAGGCACCCGCAGCGACCCCGGCGCTGACTACCGCTGGTACGTCGATCCTCTCGATGGCACAACCAATTTTGCGCATGGTTACCCGGTGTTCTGCGTTTCCATAGCCCTGGTGCATAAGGGCGAAGAACTGGTGGCCGGCGTCCTGTATGACCCGACGCGCGACGAGATGTTCTCTGCCGAGCGCGGCGAGGGCGCCACGCTCAACGGAACGTTAATTCACGTTTCCAAAACGGCGAGGCTGGCGGAATCCATCCTCGGGACCGGCTTTCCCAGCCACAAGCGGCACCAGAATCCGAACATCCACTTCTATCACCAGATCACCTTGCGCTCGCACGGGGTGCGGAGGGCCGGATCGGCCGCCCTCGATCTGGCCAATGTCGCCTGTGGACGTTATGACGGATTCTGGGAGTTCAATCTGAATCCCTGGGACACCGCAGCCGGCGTGCTTCTGGTTCGAGAAGCGGGCGGTCTCGTCACCCGCTTTGACGGCTCTGCGTTTCGGATTGATAGCCGCGAGGTTCTGGCTACGAACCGTCTCATCCATCACGAACTGCTGACGAACTTCGAAGAGATCTTCGCGGGGCGTGGGCTCGAGGCGCTGCCCTCACTGGCGGAGTACTTGAAGTCGCGAGAATAGCCGCGTCTTATCACCCGGCACAGGGTTTAATACCTCGATGAGGAGGAACCTCACATGCAGCGATTCACGGTCCTCGCGTTTGTCTTGTTGGTTTGCTCGCTTTCCATGGGCGCGGCGGCGCAGGAAAATCGCGTCATCCTCGTCGGCGTGCCAGCGTTGAAAAATGCCGCTGCACGCAGTGTCCCCGCCAACCTGGAGCGTGATCGACTGGTGGCCGCACTCAACCAGCAGAAGCCCGACAAGAAAACCCATATCAAGGTGGAAGGCGTCGCGCTGGAGGGAACTTCGGCTGACGAAGTCGCTGAGGAGGCCGGGCAAAAGAAATGCGCCTACGTGGTCTACACCACCCTGGTGGAGTTGCGGGCCGCCGGCGATCCCTATCAGATTCGACCCGGGACCGTCCAAACCAATCCGGGCGGTGTCTGGACCACTCCCAACAGTCCTCAGGCCAGGGGGAACGACCCCGAATACAGCGCCACCGTGGAGTACAAGCTGTATCGCACCGGCGACGCCGCGGCCATTTCGGGAGCTCCTTTTACCAACCAGCAGGCGATGCCCGAAGAGGCGGTGGTTGGCCAGTTGATGGACCGCATCGCAAGTCGCGTGTTCGCCGATGTCAAGAAAGCTGGCACCCCCGTCCTATAACGGGAAGCCAACAAGACACTTCCCATCCACTGGCTGATAAACGACACTTCCCCGGTGTTATCGTGTTCAAGGGATTAGAAGAGCAGAAGGGATGCGCTGTCCTCGACCTGGAGGTCACTGATGAAAGTTCCACTCCTTGATGGAACTATTCCGCCTCGGAGCAGCGTGACGCGCCAGCCAGCATAAGCTATTTCATACGAGATCTCGCAGATAGCACTCTTTCCTCGGGCAACGGGTTTTCAGGGGCCTGGCGGCCGCAGGCGGCGATGAGTGTGATGAGTAGCGTCTATGAGGCCATCATAAAGGCGGCCACTCCCTGACCGGTTCGGCTACTTGGGTAGGTGTGTTTCTGCGGTAAAATTACATAGTGAACAACTCGCTGTTGAACCGCGCCGTTGCCAAACGCCCCGACATGGTCCGTCTCGTGGGGCGCATTCTATTCCTCACTGAGGACCCCGAACTCATCAAGCGTCAGCTTGCGGGCGAGGACCTTCCCTGGGACACCGAACATCCCGAGCGCAATCCCAAGCTGCGCGACGATATCTCGACCGACGAAATCACGCCGGCGCACATCTGCTTCTTCTTCGATGAGACGCTGGGCGAATTTCCCTACACCGGCTTAAAGTGCGGCAATGAGACGCCCATCAAGCGAGGCGATGTAAAGCGGGGCGGCTTTGTTTGTGCCGTCAGCGGAAAGCGCCGCGGCAAAGGCTCCAGCCGCGAGCAGTCACCGTACGCCGAGATGTCGGCTGGCATCAAGCTGGTGATCGCCGAGAACATCGAACGCATCTACAAGCAGAACTGCCAGAACCTGGGCGTGCTGACTGCGACCGATTTCAGCCTGATCGACAAAATCCGCCGCGGCGAAGAGATTCCTCTGACCGAGTTCACCCAGGGCGAGGACGAAATCACGCGCCAGGTGATCGAATACGGCGGCCTCTTCCCTTTCAACGTCGCCCGCATGCAAGGCAAGGCGTTTCTGCCGCCCATCCATACCAAGCCCCGACCGATGACGATATCGGAGAAGATTTTCGCGCGCCACATGCTGTGCGACACCAGTCACGTCGGCGTTGAAGCCGTCAAGCCTGGCGACACCGGGTTTGCGCGCACCGATCTGCGCTTCAGCCACGAATACGTTACGCCCATGGCGGCGATTTTCTTCGAGCACTTTCTCGGCAAGGACGCGCCGGTCACCGACGCCGGCACCATCATGTTCTTCCGCGACCATCTCACCTTCCTCGACGAGGTGCTCTCCGAGGAGAAGCGCAAGATGGGCCTGCTGGACCTGGCGGTGCAGTTGAAGTTGAAGCAGGAGGACTTCGCGAAGTCGCGTGGCATCAAGCTGCACGGCGAGTTACGTGATCGCAAAGGCTCGGAAGGAATCTGCCACTCTATCGTCACCGAAAGCTATGCCCTTCCCGGACAGCTCAACGTTGGCTCCGATTCGCACACCCCGCACGTGGGCGCGATGGGTTGCGTCGCCTTCGGCATCGGCACCACTGACGTGTTCAACTCATGGTTCACCAAAGACGTTCGAGTCAAGGTGCCGGAGTCGGTGAAGGTCGTCATCCGCGGCAAGAAGCGTGAAAACGCGACCGCGAAGGATTTCATCCTGAAGCTGCTTTCGCTGGAGTACATCCGCTCCGGCAAAGCGCTGGCGAAGGTCATCGAGTATTCAGGCGAGGCGATCGAAGCCCTGGGTGTGGACGAGCGCGCCACCATGACCAATATGGCTGCCGAGATCGGCGGATTCACCGGCATCGTCGCACCCGACCGGAAGGTGGTTGATTTCCTGGTCGAGCGGCGTGGCATGAGTATGAACGAGGCGGAGACTCTGGTCGAGGGGCTGTACAGCGATCCCGACGCACACTACTCGCACGTGATTGAACTTGACGCAGCCGATATCTATCCCATGGTGGCAACCCCGGGGGATCCCGGCAATGGCAAGTTCGTGCGCGAACTCAACACGCCCGTTCCGGTCGAGATCGCCTACGGCGGCACGTGCACGGCGGGTAAGAATGAAGATATGGACATGTACGCGGCTGTGCTGAGCGACGCCTTGAGGCGCGGCCGCAAAGTAGCGGATAGCTGCAAGTTCTATCTCCAGTTTGGCTCACAGGAGACGCGCGAGTACTGCATCCGCAAGGGCTATCTTGACATCTTCCGTGAGGCTGGAGCGACCATGATCGAGCCGAGTTGTGGTGCCTGCATTAACGCCGGGCCGGGAGTTTCGACGCGTCCTGACCAGGTGGTGATCAGCGCGCAAAACCGCAACTTCCCCGGGCGCAGCGGTCCCGGGCAGATGTATCTGGCAAGCCCGCTGACCGTGGCGGCCAGCGCGGTTGCGGGTTACATAGTGGAATACGAACCGGCGAGCCAGCCCGAGCCGGCTGGGGTCGCCTGATCGGGTCGTGACAGCTTCCGGGAATGGCGCAAACCGGCGGGAATCTTTGATACTATGAAGACTCCAGCCTTGATCTAACCTTCCGGTATATGGGGTAAGAGGAGTCGTTCGCTTATGGCTTATGTGATCGCGGAACCTTGTATTGGCACAAAGGACACAGCCTGTGTCGATGCCTGTCCGGTGGACTGCATCCACCCTAAAAAGGACAGCGAAAAGTTCGCGGCAGAAGAAATGATCTACATCGACCCAGTCGAGTGCATCGATTGCGGAGCGTGCGTGCCCGTCTGCCCGGTTTCGGCGATCTTCGCCCTCGAGGACCTGCCGGAAAAGTGGAAGGAATACACCGAACGCAACGCCAAATACTTCGGCCGCTGACAGCGTCAGGTAACTAAAGGGCACACCGCAAAGGTGTGCTTTTCTATTCCGTCGCCGATTCACACCAGCTGTTCGATTTTTTCGATCAGGATTTCAGGCGGGTCGCCTTTCGTGATGAAGGCGTTGGCCAGCTCCAGCGCGTTGGGCGGAAGCGAGAAATATGCCGAGAAAAAAATGATCGGGATGTCCGAACGGCGCCGCTTCAATTCTGCGGCCACCTGGCCTCCGTTCAGCCCTGGCATGTAGTAGTCGAGCACCACCACGTCTACCTGATTGGCGTCGAACAGGTCCAGTCCCTGTTGTCCATCGCTGGCGGTCAGCACGCGAAAACCGTGCCCTTCCAGCATAAGCTTGCGCACTCGCAAACCGATTTTTTCGTCATCCACGCACAGCACCGTCTTCGGACGGACAGCTTTCATCCAGTTCACCGTTGCTTCCGTTGGTTTTTCGACTTCCAACATCCGTGGCGGCTTCCCATCCTGCCTGCTACTTGTTGCTGACGACATTCGTTGCCGCTTTGGGGGGCGAAGGCAGCGCTTAAGAACTTGTACTTCGAAAGCCCAGGTTTGCCCATACCGGAAAAGTCGTAGATTCACCTATTCAGCACATTCATAACGACTTATTTTACTACCAGAGCACTACTATCGCTCCCGTACAGGTTTTCTTGGAGCCACCCGCCCGCGAACCTGCGGCTCCGATGCAGTGCCTTCCTGCTTTTGAGGCCTCCGGTTGCGACAGTGGTAATACTTGCAAGCGCAACGAGAGTTCCGCCGAAAAGCAACAGCGGACGTCGGTCGGCGCGGACTATGCTAGTCTTCCGCAAGGGGAGCCATGGAGAACTTCATCCAAGTCACGCCCTTCATGCATGTCGATGACCTTGATCGGGCGCTGACTTTCTTCACCGATATATTGGGATTCGAAACCCTGTTTCGCATGAGCGACTATGCTTACGTGCACCGTGAGACCGCCGGCTTCCGCATCCTGCAGCAGAAGGGCGCGGACGGCGCACCGCCCGGCAACCGTCGCTTCGCCTACTACATCGACGTTCGCGACGTCGATCTCCTGTATGCCGAACTGAAGCCGAAGCTCGACACGTTGCCCAAGGGCGACGTGTACGGCCCGGTGAACCAGCCCTATGGCCAACGTGAACTGCTTGTACTGGCGCCGGACGGGAACCTGCTCGCGTTCGGGCAGGCGATTCGCGCAGCCGATGCGCCGGCCACTTGACCTGGCGGAAGCGCTCTTCCGCCTCGATTTCGTTTCGTGCCCCGGCCATGCTATTTTCAAAGACTTACAGGCAATTCTATGATCCGCTCCTACAAGGGAATCACCCCCACCATTCCGTCTTCGTGCTACGTCGACGAATCGGCACAGCTCATCGGCGACGTGACTGCTGGGCGAGAACGCCAGCGTCTGGATGAACACAGTGCTGCGCGGCGACGTGCATTACATTCGGGTCGGCGCTAACAGCAATATCCAGGATTGCAGCGTCCTGCACGGCATGTTGGGACAATGGCCGGTAGAGGTCGGCGACTGGGTCACCGTCGGGCACTCGGTCACCCTGCACGGCTGCGTGGTTGAGGACCGCTGCCTCATCGGCATGGGCGTCGTCATCCTCAACGGAGCGCGCATCGGCGCTGGCTCGATCATCGCCGCCGGCACTCTGATTCCCGAGGGCACCGTCGTTGAACCCGGCTCGCTGTGGATGGGCGTTCCCGGCAAGTTCCGCAAGAAGCTGGACGGCGACGATATGATCCTGCGCTATGCCCGGAATTATCTGGGATATAAAGAGAAGTATTTGGCGGAGAAAAGAAGTAGCCAGTAGCCAGTCGTCAGTCACCCGCTGGCAGCGACGACGGCATATCGCTTTATAAAGGAGTGGACATGGGGTGGCGGTCTCGTTTCTTCGGCGGTTTTGCTTTAGCCATCTGTTTGGTCGAATTGGTTGGTATTTGGGGCACTATGGCAATTGCTATTCAAACGCGACAGCACAGCTACGGCTGGCTTGTAAGACCAATGGCATTTCTATATGTCGCGGGACTGGCGTCGATACCGATCGCGGTGGTTGGACTGATAAAGGACACGGATCGCACATTAGCTTTCGTCGCAATACCCCTTGGCTTAATTAATATTTTCATTTGCGTGGTTCCGTTCATTCCTTATTAAGAATCTGAGGCGTGGTCGACGTGGGTAGCATCGGGCACAGCAAACTGACAACTGACTACTGACAACTGGTTCTCATGATTAAGGCCGTCCGTGGAACTCGCGACCTTCTCCCGCCCGACACCGACCTCTGGAACCGGGTGGACGCGAAGGTGCGCGATGTGTTCGCTCGGTACAACTACCACGAGATCCGCACGCCCATCTTCGAAGACACGCAACTGTTCTCGCGCAGCGTCGGCGAAGAGACCGACATCGTCTCCAAGGAGATGTTCACGTGGGAAGATCGCGCGCGGGCGCAAAGCGAGAAGGCACAGTCGCTGACCCTGCGCCCGGAGAACACCGCCGGCGTGGTGCGCGCCTACATCGAACACGGACTGGGCGACAAAGGCACGCTGCAGAAGCTGTACTACATAGGGCCGCAGTTTCGCCGTGAGCGCCCGCAGAAGGGCGCTATCGCCAGTTTTATCAGATCGGTGCTGAGATCATCGGTCCGCCGACCGCAGGCAGCGAGTCTCCGTTGCGCGACGCGGAGCTGCTGGAGATGCTGGCGACCTTGCTCGACGAGGTCGGACTTAAGGACTGGCAGTTGCAGTTGAATTCGGTCGGCTGCGCCGACGACCGCGCGCGCTACAACCAGGCGCTGCGCGAGGCCCTGCAGCTCGTCGTGCACTCTGATGTGCGCCGATTGCCAGCGCCGCGCCGAGACCAATCCGCTGCGCGTGCTCGACTGCAAGGTGCCAGAGGACCAGCCCATCATCGAGAAGCTGCCGAAGATTGGCCAATACCTCGACGAGCCTTGCCGCCAGCACTTTGCCGCAGTGCGCACGAATGCTGGATGCAGCCGGCATCGCGTACACCATCAACGAGCGCATGGTACGCGGTCTGGATTACTACACGCGCACCACGTTCGAGTTCACCCATGGCGGCCTGGGCGCGCAGAGCGCGGTGCTCGGCGGCGGGCGCTACGACGGACTCTCCGAGTCGCTCGGCGGACCGAAGGCTCCGGGCATCGGATTCGCCATCGGAGAAGACCGCCTGATTCTCGCTTTGCAGTCGGAGGGCGAAACGGCAGCCGAGAAGTTGCAGGCATACGTCGCTCCGCTTGGCACGGGAATGAACGTGCATGCGCTCATGCTGGCGCGCGAATTGCGCCGCGCAGGCATCAGCGCCGACCTCGGCGATGAATCCTTCCGGCTCAAGAAGTCATTCGAGCTCGCTGAGAAATCGGGCGCGCACTTCATCGTGATCGTCGGCGAAAACGAAATTGCCTCCAATCAGTTCGCTGTGAAGGACCTCGCCAGCGGCCAGCAGGTGCAGGTGCCCCGCGCAGAGCTGGCAAAGCACCTCCGGCGGATCAGGGTAGAGCGGGCTAGAGCGGGCCTTCAGGCCCGCGCAAAGGAGTCGATTTTGAAAGGGCACGGCTTCAGCCGTGCCGTCATCGACTCAAGAAAGAGGGCTTTAGCCCCGGAGGGAACTCGGGGTTTGGCTGGAAAACCGAGGTCCCTCAGCGGCTAAAGCCGTCCGAAATATTGATAAGACAGGGCTCTCATAAAGGACGATCATGCTCGACTTTCTCGGTGACTTAAAACGTACTCATATGTGCGGCGAGTTGCGCGCCTCCGATGCCGGCTCCAAAGTTGTGCTCATGGGTTGGGTGAACAAGCGGCGCGATCTCGGCAACCTCATCTTCCTCGATCTGCGCGACCGCACCGGCATCACCCAGACCGTGATCACCGCCGATGCGGGAGCCGAGGTCCACGACCGCGCGACGGCCGTGCGCTCCGAATTCGTGGTCGCCGTCATTGGCCACGTCAAGCTGCGCGACGCCAATACCATCAACAAGAACATCCCCACCGGCGAGATTGAAGTTGTCGCCGATGAGCTGCGCGTCCTGAACGACTGCAAGCCGCTTCCCTTCACCCCCGGGTGACACCGTGCTGGCCAATGAAGAGGTGCGCCTGAAGTACCGTTACGTGGACCTGCGCCGGCCCGACATGCAGCGCAACATCGAGCTGCGCCACAAGGTCGCCATCGCCATTCGCGAGTACCTCAACTCGCAGGGCTTCTACGAAATCGAGACGCCGTTCATGACGCGCTCCACGCCCGAGGGCGCGCGCGACTACCTTGTGCCCAGCCGTGTCTATCCCGGCGAGTTCTACGCGCTGCCGCAGTCGCCGCAACTGTTCAAGCAGATCCTCATGATCTCGGGCTTCGACAAATACTTCCAGATCGTGCGCTGCTTCCGCGACGAAGACTTGCGCGCCGATCGCCAGCCCGAGTTCACGCAAATCGATCTGGAGATGAGCTTCCCGCGCCCGGAAACTGTCTTCCGCGTGGTCGAAGGCTTTTTGAAGGCGGCGTTCTCTACCATCGGCGTCGATCTGGAAACACCGTTCCCGCAAATGAGCTATGACCAGGCGATTCGGGAGTATGGCATCGACAAGCCCGACCTTCGCCTGCCTGCGATGACCGATGTCCGCGACGCGTTCGCTCCCGAAAATCTGGAGACGCTGCACGTTGATCACGAGCTGCCAGTCGTCGCTATCGTCATTCCCAAGGTCGGAGAGCTATCTCGCAAGGAACGCGATGAGATCAAGACGCTGTTTGGCGACCGCAAAGACGCGAAGGTCTTCGAGGACATCAAGCGGCTGGAAAAATCATTCCCCGATGCAGTCGCGAAGATTCGCGACATCGCCAAGCCGCAGCCGGACGATTTGGTCGTCGTGGTGGCAGGCGCGAAGCGCACCGAAGCGGCCAGCCCGGTAAAAGCGCGCCAGCAGGCCTACGGCAGTTTATTCGGCGGCGGGACAATTGCGTCTCGCGCTGGGACAGAAGTACGCCGAGCGCCACGGCGCGTTCAAGCATGGCAACTTCCGCCTGCTGTGGGTCACCGACTTCCCCATGTTCGAGTGGGACGAAGCCGAGGGCCGCTGGAACGCAGCGCACCATCCCTTCACTTCGCCGCACGAGAACGACATGGACAAGCTGGAGAGCGATCCCGGTGGAGTGCGCGCGCTGGCCTATGACGTGGTGATTAACGGCACGGAGCTGGGCTCAGGCTCCATCCGTATTCACCGCCAGGACGTGCAGGCACAAATCTTCAAGGCGATGGGCATGTCTCCCGAGGAGCAACAGGCGCGCTTCGGCTTCTTCCTCGAAGCACTGCAATACGGCACGCCGCCGCACGGCGGCATCGCGCTGGGACTCGATCGCATTGTGATGATCCTGGCCGGCGCGGAAAGCCTGCGCGAAGTGATTCCCTTCCCCAAGACCGCCAAGGCGGTTGACCTGATGGTGGACGCGCCCACGCCCGTCAGCGCGCGGCAGTTGAAGGAGCTGGGCATCGCGGTGGTGGGAAAGAAGGGATTTAATTCGCCCGTTGGATCGTTCGGGGAGGCTTCCATATTTATGGCACATGTGGGATACTCGCACCATGAAACAGGAGTCGATCCGCACTACCGTTGATATTCCGGCGCCTCTCTACCGCAAGCTGAAGGAACGCGCTGCCGCCAGGGGCCGTTCGGTTCGTGAACTGGTGCTGGCGGGGGTCAGAAGTGTTCTGCAGGAAAGCCGGCGCCCGCGTCCAGAGAAGGTCCAGTTCCCGCTCATCGTTTCAAAAGGCCCGAAGGTGAACCTGACCAACGAGCAGATCTATGAACACGTTGAATTTCCTTGATGCCAATGTCTGGCTCGCACTTCTCTGGGCCCGGCATGCGCATTCGGAGGGAGCCAGGTTGTGGTTTGAAAGCGCGGGCGAACAAGAATTCTTCTTCTGCCGGTTCACCCAAATCACCGTTCTGAGGCTGCTGACTACCGAGCAGATCATGGGGAAGGACACCAGGAGTATGTCCGAGGCTTGGGGCCTTTGGGACCGAATCTGGGCTGACGACCGGATTGCGTTCATGGCGGAGCCGGACGGTCTCGAAAGGGAGTTCCGATCGCGATCGCGCTTGTCCAGTCGGTCGCCCAAGGTCTGGGCGGATGCCTATCTATTGGCCTTTGCCGCGGTCGCGGGCCTGAAACTAGTCACCTTTGACCGTTCGCTCAAGTCTCGTGGTGGTGATGTGCTCGTGCTTTAGCTTGGGGAGAAATACATGTCCGAAGCAGCCATCGGAATTCGCACCGAAGTTTACGGACTCGAACTTCATCTGAGCGCCGCGCAATTGGTGCTGGCCGCTGACGGCAAGAGCCTGACTGCGCCGATTGTGCTGAGCAGCGACGATGCTGAACGGCTGCGCCTGGAGATGGCCAAAGCGCAACTCCTCGAGTGGAACCAACTGGAGTATCTGAAGACCAGCGCGGACCAGCGCCGCCGGCGTTATCTGGCATCATGGCTGGTACTGTGCCTTGGCGCTTTCAGCGCTTACATCGGATATCCCAGTTACTATGCGCCCCTGTTCCTGACGGCGCTGTCCGTTTTCCTCTGGTGGAGGGCCGGATACGAGGAACAGAAGCAGGACAAAGCGGCGCAGGCGGAGAGAAACCGATTTGTTCCCGACTGGAGCTATTTTCAGCGGAGGGCGGAGGAATCAGCCACTACCTCCTTGAAGAGCGAATAGAACAATCTCTTTATCCGCGTTATCCGCGAAAATCCGCGGTTAGCTCTTCCAGAAAACCGGCATTGTCACCTTCCCCGCACTCTGCCAAACTAATCCGGTTCGACTAAGGCCCACTATGGAGCGTGAGTTCTCGGCTGGAGGCGTGGTGCTGCGGAAGATGCGAGGCCGCTGGTTCGTAGCCGTCATCGAGCCGCACATGTCGCGCCCCGAGAACCCCGCCCCTAGAACGAGGACCCGCAGCAAAGCGGCCGCCGCGCTCGTCGCGTTGCCCAAGGGCACAATCGACCCCGGCGAGAAGCCCGACCAGACCGCCCTTCGGGAGGTCCGCGAGGAAACCGGAGTGCAAGCTGACCTCATCCACAAACTGGCGGACATCAAGTATCGCTACGTCCGAAACTGGGGCAACAACGCCCACGTCTTCAAGATCGTCAGTTTCTACCTGCTGCTGTATCGCTCCGGCAAGCTAGGCAACATCGCTCCCGAAATGCGGATCGAAGTGCAAAGGGCATTCTGGCTGCCTCTCGAAGATGCACCAACTATCTTGAACTACCAGGGCGAACGCGAGGTCGCACAACTCGCGCTGCAATACGTGCAGGCCCATCCCGAGTTAGGAGCCCATGCCACAAACACCGCACATTGAGCGTCATTTCACCGCCGGCGAAGTTGTCCGCGATGTCGTTATCGGCATGTCCGACGGCCTGACCGTGCCCTTCGCGCTGGCCGCGGGCCTTTCCGGCGCAATCGATAACAGCCGCATTGTGGTAGTCGCAGGATTGGCGGAAATCGCGGCCGGGTCAATCGCCATGGGGCTGGGCGGCTATCTCGCCGCCAAGAGCGATGCCGAGCACTATGCCAGCGAGCGCTTGCGCGAGGAGCGCGAGGTGGAAGAGATTCCCGACGAAGAGGCGCGCGAAGTCGAGCGCGTCTTTTCCGATTACGGCCTTCCGCCTAGCGAAAGCGCGCCCGTGATCCAGGCGATGACCCGCAGGCCCAAGCAGTGGGTGGACTTCATGATGCGCTTCGAGTTGGGTCTGGAAGAACCCGATCCCAAGCGCGCCCTGCAAAGCGCGCTGACCATTGCATGCTCGTACATCGCCGGGGGCATTATTCCTCTGGCGCCCTACATGGCGATGCACAGCGCGCGCGGCGCTCTCGTCTGGTCCATCGTGGTGACGCTGATTGCGCTGGGGATATTTGGCTATATCAAGGGCCGCTTTACCGGCTCGCGTCCCGGCCGTTCTGCCGCGCAAACCGTTGTTATTGGAGGACTTGCCGCGGGGGCCGCCTTCCTGCTGGCCAGGCTGATCTCCTAGAGCCGAGCAGCCATGAAAGTTTCTGAAGATTCTTATTGACTGAATGAGGATTCATTCATTACTATCATCTCAATTAAATAAGGCGCGCGTCGTGCCATCCTCACCCCACATCTTACGGCGCGCGCCACTTTTGCGTTCGGCCGTTGTTGCTTGATGAGGAGAGTAGATATTCATGTTCGAGCCGCTTGCACCGTCAAGGGCAAATCGATTTCGTTGCGCCCATAAATTCCTACAGGCCACAAACCAGGTTCATAATCGATTCATCGCAGGAAGGTACTGCACGGCAGGACCGCGCTAACTTAATCGGTACGCTACAGCTCGCAATACTTCGGAGCCCTCGGAAACATCCATGCAGAGAAGGATTGAGAAAGTTGCCGTTCTGGGCGCGGGCACCATGGGCGCCCGCATCTCCGCGCACCTGGCCAATGCCGGTGTTCCCTCGTACTTGCTGGACATCGTTCCCCCCGACGCCGACGGCCCGGTGCGCAACCGCATCGCCGCCGCCGGACTCGAGGCCGCGGTCAAGTCCAAGCCAGCCGCGTTCTTCGAGCCTTCTCTGGCCAGGCTGGTGACGGTCGGCAATTTCGAAGACGACCTCAAGAAGCTGGGCGAGGTCGATTGGATCATCGAGGCAGTGGTCGAAGATCTGGAGATCAAGCGTAGCCTCTTGCGCAGCATCGATGCGGTCCGCAAGCCCGGCACCATCATCACCACCAACACCAGCGGATTGCCGGTGGCCAAAATCGTTGAGGGCTTCCCCGACGAGTTCCGCCGCAACTGGTTTGGCACGCACTTCTTCAATCCGCCGCGCTACATGCGCCTGCTGGAGATAATTCCCACCCCCGACGCCGATCCTGCCGCGATGGAGACCATCGCGCATTTCTGCGACCTGCGGCTGGGCAAAGGCGTGGTCCACGCCAAGGACACGCCCAACTTCATCGCCAATCGCATCGGCACATTTTCCGCGCTGAACGTGATGCGCCTGATGCAGGAGATGGACCTCAGCATCGAGGAAGTGGACGCGCTCACCGGGACCGCCGTCGGCTGGCCCAAGATGGCGACCTTCCGGCTGACGGACATGGTTGGCCTCGACATCCTCGGGCATGTGGTCCGCAACGCCAGCGCCAATATTAACGACGAACGCAACGATCTGGCACTGCCTGACTTCTTCAAGGCCATGCTGGAGCGCAAGTGGCTGGGCGACAAGACCAAGGGCGGCTTCTACAAGAAGCAGAAGAGCCCCGAAGGCGATCAGCGTCTGGCGCTCGATTGGAAGACGCTCGAGTATCGGCCGCAGCAGAGGCCGAAGTTCCCTTCCCTGGAAATGGCCAAGACCGTCGACAGCCTGCCCGAGCGGCTCAACATGCTGCTGGCGCCGTCCCGCGACAAGGCCAACGTCTTCCTGTGGAGCGTGCTCTCCGACCTGTGGACTTACGCGGCCAATCGCATCGGTGAAATTGCCGATTCCGCCGTCGAGATCGATCGCGCCATGAAGTTGGGCTTTAACTGGGACATGGGCCCGTTTGAGCTCTGGGATGCCGCGGGCGTGTCCAAGACGGTGAAGCGAATGCAGGTGGAAGGCAAGCCGGTTTCGCCTCACGTCGAAAAGCTGCTGGCCTCGGGCCACGAGAGCTGGTACGCCGACGATCCTAAGGCCGCCAGCGGCCGCGTGTATTTCGATCTACAGGCCGACAACTACCGTCCCGAAATCGTGCCCGAGGGAGTCTGGTCGGTCGCGGTCGCCAAGAAGTCCAACTTCGTGGTGAAGAAGAATGCGGGCGCGTCGCTGGTCGATCTCGGCGACGGCGTCGGCTGCATCGAGTTCCACTCCAAGATGAACGCGCTGGGCGGCGACATTGTGCAGATGATCATGCAGTCGCTCAAGCCCGGCGGCCCCGGCGACAACTTCGACGCCTTCGTCATCACCAACGACGCCGCAAACTTCTCCGTCGGCGCCAACATCATGATGCTGCTGATGGCGGTGCAGGAAGAAGAGTGGGACGAAGTTGACCTTGCCGTCCGCCAGTTCCAGAACATGACGCAAGCCATCAAGTTTTCGCCCAAGCCGGTGGTGGTTGCGCCGTTTGGCATGACACTCGGTGGAGGCTGTGAGGTCACGCTGCACGCTGCCGCTCGTCAGCCCCATGCCGAGCTTTACTGCGGCTTGGTCGAGGTCGGTGTCGGCCTGCTCCCCGGCGGCGGTGGCTGTAAGGAAATGACGCTGCGCGCGCTGGACAAGGCGTATCACGTGCGGCCGCAGGGTCGCGGCGAGAGCGTCGAGCTGATGGAAGCGCTGAAGCAGGCGTTCGAGACCGTCGCCATGGCCAAGGTTTCCATGTCGGCCTTCGAGGCGCGAAATCTTGGGTTCGTGTCCTCCGGCGACAGCATCACTATGAATCGGGAGCGGGTGCTGACCGACGCCAAGGAGCGCGCGCTGGAGCTGGTGCACGAAGGCTACCAGGCTCCGATCCCGCGCAGCGATATTCCCGCTCCGGGCGAGAGCATCCTGGCGACGCTCAAGCTGGGCGTCCACATCATGCGCGAAGGCGAATACATCAGCGATCACGAAGTGAAGATCGCCAACAAGGTCGCCGAAGTGCTCTGCGGAGGCGCGGTGAATCCGGGCACGTTGGTGAGCGAGCAGTATCTGCTGGACCTGGAACGCGAGGCCTTCAAGTCGCTCTGCGGCGAGAAGAAGACGCAGGAACGTATCCAGTACACGCTGAAGACGGGCAAGACGCTGAGGAACTAGGCTTGTCGATGCAGTAGATTTGCGGGGAGTCCAGCCGCGCAGCGGCGGAATGAAGTTAGCCCGGGGCGTAAGCCCCGGGTAAGACGGGTAAAAGGAACTGAGCCGCGGAGCGGCGACACAGGACGCCTAACTTCTTGGGGCTCAAATGGATACGTATAAACCATTACGGCTCAAATGCTTGCGATTGGTTTGATGCGTAAGTTGTTGATTTTAAGTGAGCGACAGGGAGGGTACTCAGACGGGTTTCATCGCCGCCTCCCTAGTTGCTAATTGCTAATTGCTAGTTGCTAGTTACTGATTTCTGGAGCTTCTCATGCGTGAAGTCGTACTCGTCAGTTCTGTGCGGACGCCGGTAGGAAAAGCTTACAAGGGAACTTTGCGGGCCACTCGTCCCGACGATCTGGCCGCGGTCGCTATCAAGGGCGCGCTCAATCGCGTGCCGCAGCTCGATCCCAAAGAGATCGAGGACGTCATCCTGGGCTGCGCCATGCCCGAGGCCGAACAGGGCATGAACGTGGCGCGCATCGCTGCCCTGCGCGCCGGTCTGCCGGTCGAGATCTCGGCCATGACTATCAACCGCTTCTGCTCCTCCGGATTGCAGGCGATCGCCATGGCCGCCGAGCGCATCATGGCTGGCGGCGCGGAAACCATTCTCGCCGGCGGCGTCGAGTCCATGACCATGATTCCCATGGGCGGCCACAAAGTTTCGGCCAACCCGTGGCTGATCGCGAACTATCCCGACTCCTATCTTTCGATGGGTCTTACCGCCGAGCGGGTCGCGAAGCGTTACAACATCACGCGCGAGCAGCAGGACGAGTTCTCGGTGCAGAGCCACAAGAGAGCCATCGCGGCGATCCAGTCTGGCAAGTTCGACGACGAACTCGTGCCGGTTCCGGTCAGCTTCACGACGCCCAACGGCAGCAAGCCGAAACGCACCGAGATCGTCTTCCAGATGGACGAGGGCCCGCGCGCCGACACCTCGCTGGAGGCGTTGCTCGCCCTCAAGCCGGCGTTTCACGCTCAAGGGCACGGTTACGGCCGGCAACTCTTCCCAGATGTCCGATGGCGCGGCGGCCGCGATCGTCATGTCGGCGGAGCGCGCCAAGGCGCTCGGACTGAAGCCGCTGGCGCGCTACGTCGCCTTTGCCACTGCCGGGTATCTGCCGGAGGAGATGGGCGTCGGCCCGGTGTATGCGATTCCCAAGGCGCTGAAGATGGCCGGGCTTAAGCTCGACGATATTGACGTGATCGAGTTGAACGAAGCCTTTGCCGCGCAATCGCTGGCAGTCATCCAGGAAGCGCATCTGGATCCCGCGCGGGTCAACGTCAACGGCGGAGCGATCGCGCTGGGCCATCCCCTGGGATGCACCGGCGCCAAGCTGACGGCGAGCGTCCTCCGCGAACTCAAGCGCCGCAACGGACGCTATGGCATGGTGACCATGTGCGTCGGCGGCGGCATGGGCGCAGCCGGCATCTTCGAAAATTTGCAGTAAGACAATTCACCACAGAGGCACAGAGGAATCGAAGGACGAAGCAACCGCGGATTTCACGGATGAACACGGATCGGAGTTACGCCCGGATATCCGCGTCAGAATCAATGGCGATTTGCGAAACTAGCTTTCACGCAGTCAGCAAGCCAGCCCCGAAGGGGCGACTCAGTCTAGCCCAGCACGTCAGCCGCAGGCGGAGTGCTGGGTAAGGCGTAGATCAAACCCGAGTCCCGTAGGGACGGCACAACGAGTTAGCGCAGCGAGGAACAACTATGGCAACCACCGTATCGGCAGCTCCCAGGACCAAAACCACGGGCGGAAGTTTTCTGCTCGAAGATCACAAACTCGATAACGTTTTCACCCCCGAAGACTTCAACGAAGACCAGCAGATGGTGGCGAAGCTCGCCGCAGACTTCGCGACCAACGAAATCCTGCCCAACGCCGAAAAGATGGAGCACAAGGAATGGTCGGTGGCGCGCGAGTTGCTCCAGAAGGCCGCCGCCATGGGCCTGACCAACGCCGATGTCCCGGCGGAGTATGGCGGCTCTGAAATGGATAAAGTCTCCTCGGCCATCATCGCCGATTTCATGGCGAAGTCCGGCAGCTTCATGGTAAGCATGGGCGCGCACAGCGGCATCGGCACGCTGCCCATCGTCTTCTTCGGCACCGAGGCGCAGAAGAAGAAATATCTGCCGCGGCTGGCGACCGGCGAAATCATCGGCGCTTACGCGCTGTCGGAGAGCACCAGCGGCTCTGACGCGATGAACAGCCGCACCCGCGCCGTGCTGTCGGCCGACGGCAAGCACTATGTCCTCAACGGCGAGAAGATGTGGATCACCAACGCCCACTTCGCCGATCTGTTCACCATCTTCGCCAAGATCGACGGCGAAAAGTTCACCGCTTTCCTGGTGGAGAAGGATTTCCCCGGCTTCTCCGTCGGCGCTGAAGAAAAGAAGATGGGCATTCGCGGCTCCTCGACTGCGCCGCTCATTCTCAACGATTGCAAGGTGCCGGTGGAAAACGTGCTGGGCGATATCGGCAAAGGCCACATCATCGCCTTCAACATTTTGAACGTTGGCCGCTTCAAGCTGGGCGCAAGCTGCGTTGGCGGCGCGCGCACTTCTCTGCAACATGCCATCGCCTATGCCAAGGAGCGCAAGGCCTTCGGCAAGAGCATCGCGGAGTTCGGACTTGATCCGCGAGAAGCTGGCCCAGATGGCGGCATGGCTGTACGCCTGCGAATCCATGGTGTATCGCACCGTCGGCATGATGGACACCGCGCTCTCCAGCATCGAGCACAATCCCGAGGTTGTGCGCAAGGCGATTGAGGAGTATGCCGTCGAATGCTCCATCATCAAGGTGTCGGCATCGGAGATGCTGGACTTTGCGGTGGACGAGACGGTGCAAGTTTACGGTGGCTATGGCTTCGTCGAAGAGTATCCGGCGGAGCGCGCCTATCGCGACTCGCGGGTGAACCGCATCTTCGAAGGCACCAACGAGATCAACCGTCTCATCATCACCGGATGGTTGCTCAAGCGCGCCATGAGCGGACAGCTTGCCCTGCTGCCCGCCATCAAGAAAGTGATGGACGAGGTCATGGCCGGTCCGTCAGGCGAGGAACTGGAAGGCACGCTGGCCGCCGAGCGCAAGCTGGTGGAGAACGCCAAGAAGCTCGCCATGCTCATCGCCGGAGCGGCCTCGCAGAAGTACATGCAGAAACTGGCCGACCAGCAGGAGATCATGGGCGCCATCGCCGACATGGTCATCGAGACCTTCGCCATGGACTCGGCTCTGCTGCGCGCGCGCAAGTACGCTGCGGCCAACGGTGAAGACAAGGCTGCACTCGTCATCGCCATGACCCAGGTCTATCTCGAGTGCGCGTTTGCGCGGCTGGAATTTGCGGCGAAGAAAGTGGTAGCGGCCGTGGCTGAAGGCGACATGCTGCGTACCCAGATGGCGATCGTGCGCCGCCTGGCAAAGCATGAGCCGCTGAACGTCATCGCGTTACAGGAGAAAATCGCCAGTCGCGTGCTGGAGACGGGAAAGTACGTGACGGCGTAGCTTCACAGAGGAATGGTCAGGTAAGCGGAGCTTTGCTCCGTCTTGTTGAGCGAGTACTGGTCCTGCTTTCAAACGTGCGCAGTGAAACACCCCTATAGAAACTTGGCAGGTCGCCGAATAGCGGGTGGCTTCGACAGCCAGGTCAGACTCGGGAGCGACCTTCGCTCAACTGAAGGACAACCGAGCTTTACCTTGAAGAGTTCTGCTTGGACGCGACAACCTTCTGCGCGCTGGCTTACAATTCCAGTAACGATGCGCTTTCTTGCGGTGACGATAATCTTGCTGGCCGCGGCTACTTTGCTGGCTGCACAGCAGCCTGCTGTGCCCGATCCCAATCTCGCCGAGAGCACAGCAACGGCGACTCAGCCCACTGTATCTCCAGCTGCCAAGCCAGCCGGCTCCTGAATCCGCAGCGACGGCTTCGCAGCAACCTCCAGCGCAATCAGGCGCAATTCCTTCCACCATGCCGCCCGGCACCTCCGTTGTCCTCACCGAAACGCCGAAGGAACGCGCGCAGGCCCGCCGCGCTTTCAAGCAAGGCATGCAGCTCAAGTCCGCCGGTAAGCTGGACCAGGCCTACGACAAGTTCGAGAAGGCCGCCGAGCTTAACCCGCATAATCTGGACTACATCACCGCCCGCGAGTTCACGCGCCAGCAGTTGGTGATGCAGGCCCTGGAGCGCGGCAACAAGGCGATGCTCGACCAGAAGGACATCGTCGCCATGGCGGAGTTCCGGCGCGCCGCCGAATATGACCCGACCAACGAGTTTGCCCTTCAGCGGCTGCGCGATTCCATACCGGAAGAGCTCGAACCGGTGAGCCAAAACATGCGGGTCGTCGAGCAGTCCACTCCCATCGACCTGATGCCTTCGGTGGCACACCACGACTTCCACTTCCGCGGCGACGCCCAGGCGCTGCTCACCCAGATCGCGCAGGCCTACGGTGTGGTGGCTGAGTTCGACAGTTCCCTGCAACAGCGGCGGGTCCGCTTCGACATCGAGGACGTGAACTTCGCCACCGCGATCGACGCCGCCAGTCACGTGACCAAGACCTTCTGGGTGCCGCTCTCGTCCCGGCAGATACTGTTCGCCGCCGACACTGTGGAGAACCGGCGCACCTTTGAGCGCATGTCGCTGCGCACCTTCTACCTGCCCGACTTGAGTTCCGACCAGCAGCTCAACGAGCTGATGAACTCGCTGCGCGTGCTGCTGAACCTGCGCTATATTGCGGCGCAGAAGTCGCAGTCGACGATCACGATTCGGGCCGAGCAACCGGTGGTGGAGGCCGCGGCCCGCCTGCTGGAGAACCTCAGCGGAGGATCTGCCGAAGTCTTGCTGGACATGCGGGTGTACGAAGTTAGTTCCAGTCTGTTGCGGCAGATGGGAACAGCATTGCCGACGCAGTTCACCATGTTCAACATCAACCCGGCGTTATTGTCGGGCCTGGGTGCAAACGCGCAGAACCTCATCAACCAGTTGATCGCTTCCGGCGGTATCAACCAGGCGAACTCGCAGGCCGTCCAGGCGTTACTGGGTCAGTTGCAGAACCAGTCCAATTCGATCCTGTCGCAGCCCTTCGCGACCTTCGGTGGCGGTCTTACGTTGTTTGGCCTGACCTCCGGCGGAACTGGCATAACCGGCACCTTGAACCTGAACGATTCCAACCTGCGGAGCCTGGAGCACGTTACCCTGAGGGCGGGACAAAACGGCCCGGCCACGCTCAAGGTCGGTGAGCGTTATCCCATCGTCAATGCCACCTTCGCGCCCATCTACAACACCCCGGCCATTGCGCAGGTCATCGGCAACTCGACCTATATCGCGCCCTTCCCTTCCTTCAATTTCGAAGATCTCGGTCTCGTTTTGAAAGCGACCCCAGCCATTCATGGGGAGCGGGAGATCACGTTGAAGCTGGAAATGGCGATTCGTTCGCTGGGAACGGCAACGGTTAACGGCATCCCCATCATCAACAATCGCGAATATAACGGCACCATCACGGTGAAGGACGGCGAGTCCAGCGTGGTGACCGGACTGCTTTCCCGCGCCGATACCCTGAACTTGAACGGCTATCCGTTCCTGAGTCAGGTTCCCGGGCTTACCTACGCAGCCGCAGAACACGACAAGAACGGCATGGACGACGAGTTGATGGTCGTCATCACGCCCCACATCGTTCGCATGCCCGAGCGAAATTCCTTCGCCATAAATCTCCCCAATGCGCAGTAACCTGCGGTCTATTTGTTGGTTTTTGCCGCCGGCGCCGGCACCGACATGCCGCTCAGTAAAACGCCGCGTGCGCGCTCGATCATGCTGTCGTCAAAGCCTTCCATGATGAGCAGGTCGTCGCCGCGGGATTCCAGGAAGACCTTGCCCTGCTCCGTGGTTGCTTCCGCGCGGTTGCAACCTGGACTCGCCGGCCCAGTTGGACATGCGGCGTCCCAGTTCACCTGCTTGTAGCGCTTGGGCATGTAGTCGCTATACAACTTGGCAAAGTCGCGCGCCGATTCGGGTGAATCCCAGCGCGAGAAGTACAGCATCGCGATCTGGTTCTTGGGAGCGGTCTTGGCGTGAGCGGCAAAGTAATATCCACCGCGCCAGTGCGGATAGTAATTTCTGGGAGCGTCATCCCCGCCGTATTGCCTGGCCAGGAGATACACGTCGAACTCGCCCATTCCGCCGAAGTCAAAGCGCTGGTACCCGGGCGCAACCAGCGTGTCGAAATCGGGGATGGTCAGCGGCGGCACCGCCTGGTTCGCCAGGTAGGTTTCGGGCTGCATGATCTGCCGCGTGTCTATCGGAGGATTCTCCAGCAGGCCGGCGTAAGCCGCGTCCTTACCCTTTTTGGTAAGCACGGCGCGTACGAAGTCGGTGCCCCAGGTGTACGGCATCATCAACGACTCGCGCAGGAACATGGGAGCGGCGGCAAACACCGGTGAGTCTTTGTTGTCGGCCATTCCCGCCCGCATGGCATCCACAACTCCCGGCGCCGAAAGCGCGTCCTTGCCCATGGGGGCGAGCGTGTAGTCGATCAAGACGACCATCGCCTGCCCCTCGGCGACGCATTGGCGCGCGGCCTGCGCTTCTTCCACCACGTATTCCTGCGGATCAGGCAGCGGATTGTCATCCTTGGCGCCGGCCAGCTCCCATTTCTCCAGACCGATCTTCTGGTCCTGTAGCGCGTGCGTCAGTTCGTGCGCCAAGACCGGCTTCTGGGTATCGGGCGGCACCCAATCGAGCAGGTTGACGCTCCTGGTTTTGGGATCGTAATAGGCTGCCACCTGCTCGCCCAACAGGCGCAGGAATTCGCTATGCAGATCGTAGCCCGGCGGCAGCAGTCCGAACTTCTCCAGCACCAAACGCGCCTGCTCCAGCCGCTGCGTGTCCTTGTCGTCCTTCATGCGCTTGTCAACGTACTTCTCCATCGACCCGCGCGTGATGAGGTGCCGCTTAACTTCGCTCTTGATTGGCAGGCCGGTGTCCTGGCTGGCGAATTTCAGGATCACATCCACCGAG
Organism: uncultured Acidobacteriaceae bacterium; assembly: GCA_963798005.1. Taxonomy (GTDB): domain Bacteria; phylum Acidobacteriota; class Terriglobia; order Terriglobales; family Acidobacteriaceae; genus Bog-257. The sequence goes on from CAWCRZ010000006.1 coordinate 66,186, forward strand.
CGGAAGAGTTCCTTGGCCTGCGCCTTGGTGATGCGGGCCTCCGACTGCGGCAGCTCTGAAGATTCCGCCGGCGTACTTCCAGGTTGCTGCTCCTGCACGCTGACGCCCGCGCCCGGAACCTCGGTCGTGCCCGGTGTATCTGGGGTCTGCGGACTTGAGGATTGTGGAGGCGCGTTGGGTTGGGCCGGAGTTGCGGGCTGAGCAGGAGTGCTCTGGGTCCAAGCGCAAGCCAACCAGCAGAGTAACAAGGAGAATTAAGGCGAACACCGGCAAGCGGCGAGAGTTTCTCTTTTGCAGTGAACGGTTGTCAGACATGTAGAGAATTCAAGGATACAGGAGAAGAAATGCTGAGGTGGGCACTGACTTTATGCGGTCCGTAAGAATCTGGTCCTGGAGGCAGGATTTGATTACGGCCGCAACAATACATCCACGCAGTGGGAAGAGTTCTTCAGCTTCGCCTATCTGCGTCCCCACCGGCTGCTAAGACGATAGTCGCAATCTAAGTCTTCCGGCCAATTGGCAAAAACCAGCGGCCAGCCGATATCATTAAGCTTCCTGCTTTTCTCTCCGAGGATGGTGCAATGATTCGAATCCGTCGCCCTTTGCTGGCGTACCTTGCCGTAGTTCTGCTCAGCAGCCTGTTGCTGGCGCAATCCCCTGAAGACACTCCCCAAGAAGCTCAAGTTGTCCAACGAACTGCTGAGCAGCGCGCCGCCTATCGAAAGGCCATGGAAGAGGCGGATCAGAAAATTGCCGGCGAAGTGAAGGCCCACTCCGAGCTGGTCAAAAACCTCGAATACCTGACCACGCAGATCGGTCCGCGCCTCACCGGATCTCCGCAGATGCAAGCCGCCAGCGACTGGACGCTCCAGCGCTTCCGCGACTACGGCGTCGATGCCCACCTCGAGACGGCGGAAATTGCCCACGCCTGGACTCGCGGGGTTGAGACTGCCGAGATTACCAGCCCCATCGAGCGTCGCATTGCCATTCGTGGCTTTGGTTGGAGCAAGGCCACCGCTGGCGAGATCGCGGGCAATGTCGTCCTGCTCGACATCAAGAGTGCCGCGGACGTCGACCAGTACAAAGGCAGACTCAAGGGTGCAATCGTGATGATGCGCAAACCGGCCGACCTTTCGCAGCGGGAGGCCAATCCTGAAAACGCCTACGACGCGGTCATTCCGCCTCCGCGAGGAATACCCAACCCCGACGGCGGTTATCGCGGACGCTTACGCATCCTCAGCCAAGTCGCCGCCGAGCACCCAGCGCTCGTGCTAATGGACAGCGGCAAGGTGGACAGCCTCTTCACCATGAGCGGAGGCTTCCGTAACTACTCGGCCAGCGAAGTGCCGATGGCTTTTCTCACCCATGAGGATTACGACCTCCTCTATCGGCTGCTCCAGGCCGGCCCGGTCACCATGAAAGCCAACCTGCCCGAGACCTTCAGCGACAAACACGTGCCCGCCTCCATCACCGTGGCCGAGATCAAGGGCAGCGAGCATCCTGACGAGCGGGTCATCGTCGGCGGGCACCTCGACTCCTGGGACCTTGGCCAGGGCGCGCTCGACAACGGCACCGGCGCAATGGCGACGCTGGAGGCGGCTCGCACCTTAAAGGCGCTGGGCTGGAAACCGAAGCGCACCATCACCTTCATCCTGTTTACCGGCGAGGAGCAGGGCGGCGTTGGCGCCAACACCTTCCTCAAAAACCACGCTAACGAGGTTCCAAAGATGGATGCCGTGCTGGTCCACGATACGGGAACCGGCAAGGTGTTCAGCATCTCGCTCGATGACCTGTGGGACACGGCGCCGTTGATGCAGGAGATCTACCAGCCGCTACAGGAGGTATTCAACCTCCAGCCGCTCAGCTCCCGGTATTTCGGCTCGTCGGACCATGTGCCGTTCCTCAACAAAGGTGTGCCGGCTTATTTCTGCGTTCAGCTTCCGGCGGGTTACGGCGCGGCGCATCACAGCCAGACTGACACCTTCGACAAGGTCATTCCCGACCAGATCAACGAGGGAGCAGCCTTGCTGGCGGCCTGGGCGTGGAATGTTTCCGAGATGCCGCAGTCGTTGCCTCATCCGGCTGGGCCGGTGACGCCCATGGATTGAGGCCGGTTCACGACAGAGGTACAGAGAAAACGCAAATCCGCAAGGATTTGGGCGGATGTTAACTATTACTGAGGCGCGCGCAATATAGTGACGTTGTTGTCATCACGAGCGCAGCGAGGGATCTGCTTTCTGTCCATCCATCGAAAAGCAGATTCCTCGCGCCGAAACCAAGGGCGCTCGTAATGACAACTCCTAACTATAGGGATGGCCAGGATCACATTCCAGGCGGACGCAGTCAGTCACAGAACGTTGGCAATTGGACCGCGAAAGGCGCGTGCAGGCTTCTCGAAGTGCTGATACCTCTTGCGTTTCCTCTTTCTCTGTGCCTCTCTGCCTCTGTGGTGATTACACTCTCTCTGCTTTTCCGCTCTTCGCGCTGCGGAATGCGGCGTCCAGGATCAACTGGTTCTTCAGCCCCTCTTCGCCGGGAATCTCGAACTCGCGCTTCTCCTCAATGGCTGCCGCAAAGGCATCCACCTGCACGCCATAGGCGTCGGCATTCGACACTTCATGGCTCTCCACCAACTCGAATCCTCGCCGCAGTTCCACCGTCACCGGACGCTCGATGGTGAGCGCGTTTAACGCCGACAGCGTTCCCGTTTCGCCCGACACTTCCAGAAATGTCTGGTACGACGTGCGTCCTGAGACCGACACCGACCCCAGCGTTCCGCCGGCAAAATCCAACATCATCGCCGCCGAAGCTTCCAGGACCGAGTGCGAGTCGTAATGCGCTCGCGCCGAAACCAGCGTCACTTCATCGCCCAGCACGAATCGCAGGGCGTCGATGCAATGCACTCCGATGTCGGACAGCGGGCCGCCCGTCGCCAGTCTGGGATCGCCGACCCAGGTACGCGCGCTCGTCAACATCGGGGCAAAGAAACTGGCGCGAGCCACCTGCGGGCGACCAATCGCTCCCGCGGCAATCCGCTCGCGAAAAAGCTTTACGCTCTCCTCGAAGCGCATCACCTGCGCCACTCCCAGAGTCACACCGGCCCAGCGCGCCGCCTTCACCATGGTTTGCGCTTCGTCCGCGTTCATCGCCATCGGCTTCTCGCAGAGCACCGGTTTGCGGTATTTCACCGCCGTCAACACATCCGCGCAGTGCAACGCATCGGGGCTGCACACGAATACCGCATCGACCTCCGGGCACGCACACAGGTCGGCCGTAGAAGCAAAAGCATGCTCAATCTGAAACTGGCGCGCCGACACTTCCGCCTGGCGCAAATCGCGGCGCGTCAGGGCCACGACGCGGCAGCGCGAGGCGCGCTGGAATCCCGGCATCAGCCGCTTCACGGCGTGCAGCCCGAATCCGACGATGCCAAAGCGAATCATTGCATTCTTTTTGCACCACTGAGCACGGAAGACACGACTGCTTTTTCCTCAGAGTTTTCTCTGTGATCTCCGTGTCTCTGTGGTGAGACGCCTTCTTAGTAGGCCAGCAATATCCTTAAATCGCGGACATTGTTGCCGGTAGGCCCGGTGATGACAGCATCGCCGATCGCGTCCAGCAAGGGGAAGGCATCGAAGCGCCCCAGCGCCGTTGCCGCATCGAAACCGTGGCGCCTCGCTCGCTCCACCGTGCTCCCGTCCACCACCGCGCCCGCCGCGTGGCTGTTGCCATCAATGCCGTCGGTGCCGGCGCTCAACACGGTGATGTTCTGGCCTGCGATCTGCTGCGCGCAATAGAGCGCGAATTGCTGATTGCGCCCGCCCACTCCCGAGTTCGCTCCCACCTGCACCGTGACCTCACCGCCGGAGATAAGACACGCGCGCGACACTCCCCGTCGTAATTCGCGCAACCGTGCCAGCAGGTGATCGGCCGCGCGCTGGAAGTCCCAGTCGTCGCAACTGTTGTCCACCTCGACCGCAAAGCCGCCCATGACGGCGCTCTCCACCGCAGCGTCAATCGCAGTCGCATTCGAAAGCACCGTAATGTAGTGGGAATCCTCAAATGCAGGATCGCCCTGCTTCGGCGTTTCCTCCAACTGGCGGCGCTCGAACAATGCCCGCACACTCGCCGGGAAACACCGCAGCAGGTTGTAACGCTCGACGATGGAGTTGCAATCGGCGACGGTCGTGCTGTCCGGCATGGTAGGCCCGGAAGCCAGCGCATCGAGCGAATTTTCCGGCACGTCGGAAACCAGCACCGATATCTGACACGCCGGCGCAGCCGCCCGCGCCAGGCGTCCGCCTTTCAGCCCCGACAGATGCTTGCGCACCGCGTTGATCTCCGCGATGGGCGCTCCCGAATGCACCAGCGCCTTGTACGTTTCAATGACGTCGGCTGGCGAGATGTCTCGGCCGATTGGCTTTTCGGCAATGGCCGAAGCTCCTCCGCTGATGAGAAACACGGCCAGTGTGCGCGGCGAAGATCCGCTCACCAGCCGCAGGATGGCGTCGCCGGCCCGCAGAGAGTCTTCGTTGGGCAAGGGATGGCCGCCGGTGAAGTAGCGAAAGCCGAAGAGCTGCGCCGGCGGAAGATTGGGGCAAGCGATGATTCCTGTGAGGCCGGTGTCAACGATGCTGCTGAACGCCGTCGCCATGCTGTGTCCCGCCTTGCCCATGGAGACGACCAGCACACGCTCGAACGAGTCCACGCCGTACTCGTCCTCCCCGATGTGTAAACGCCCTCCGCCGTACTTCACCTGGAGGGAAAAGGCGTGCGGGATGCTGCACTCCAGCAACGCATGATCGAACATTTCGCGGGCGCGGTCGCGCATTTCGTGCAGCGCAGAATCCGTCGGCGGCGACGAGTGGTCCATGCGCACAAATTATAAGCCGGGCCGGAATCCTTGCACGTGCAGCCAGCTCTCGATGGTCATCCGCATTTCCGTCAGGTGTCCGGCGAAGAAGTGGTCGCCGGGAACGAACACGAGTTCCTTGGGACCGGCCGCGCTCTCGACCAGCCGTTCCAGGTCATCCTGCGGCCCGAACTGGTCGCGATCGCCGCTGACGAAAAGCTTCGGTTTCGCACACTCCCGCAGGAAGGAAAACGAGTAGATACGGCCCTCGGCTGCCGCCGGCGTTCCCAGCGAGATCAGAGGCCTGCACATCAGGATCGGGACAACAGGCGCGCAGGCCAGTGGCCGCGCCAAAGGAGAATCCTGCGAAGACGATCGGCAGCCCGAACTCGCGCTTCAGCCACGCCAGCGCGGCTTGAACGTCGGCAACCTCGCCCCGTCCTTCGTCGTGCTGGCCGGCGCTCAGCCCCGTCCCCCGGAAGTTGAATCGCAGCACCGGAAACCCGAAGGAATGCAATGCCTTCATGGCGTGGAAGACCACTTTATTGTGCATCGTCCCGCCGAACATGGGATGCGGATGGCAGACCAGCCCCGCGTGCGTTGCCGTGGACGAGCCAACGTTCAGCAGGGCTTCCAGCCGTCCGGCTGGGCCGTCGAGAAACAATGACCGAATTGCCGCGTGTGTGGTTGCCAACCGTCTCCCTCTCCCTGCTTCCGCGCCGCCGTCGAGCCTACACCATGTGATTGATCGGCCCGCGTCCCTTGCCCATGGGATATGCCGTCTCAACCGCCTTCCGGACATACTCCTTGGCAGCCCGGACGGCTTGCGGCAAAGCCTGACCAAGCGCCAACTGGCACGCAATCGAGGTGGCAAAGGCGCAGCCCGTCCCATGCGTCGAGCCGGATTCGAGGTGACTGCCGGGAAAGATCTCCTCCCTGAGATCGCCATTCTCGACATAGCTGAGGTAGTCGTTGGCCTGGGCCAGGTGCCCGCCTGTGATGACGACCGCCCGGCTGCCCAGCTTTCGAAGCCCGGCCGCAGTCGTCCGCATCCAGGGCAACAGTTCCTCCCATGAAGCTGCGATAGGGGCCGCCGCACCTCCGGCCAGCACCGCCGCCTCGTCAACGTTGGGCGTGATCACGGCTGCCAGCGGCAGTAGCTCCTCCCGGAGAACCTTCAGGCCCCGCTCCTCCAACAATGCGGCGCCCGACGAGGACCGCAGCACCGGATCCACCACAATGTTGCGTAACTCCAATTCCAGCAACAAGGTAGCTACGGTCGCAGCAACTCCAGACGAGCCCAGCATGCCGACGCGAACGGCGGCAATCTCAAGGTCAGCGACCAGCGCGCCCAAGGTGTCCAGCACATAATCAGGCGCCACCGGCCACACCCCGAACACTCCCTGGCTGGTTTGCACGGTCAGCGCCGTGATGCAGGTGACGGCGTAGCAGCCGTGGGCCGCCGCCGTCTTGACGTCGGCAGTCACTCCCGCCCCCGAGGACGGGTCATATCCGGCGATACTCAACACCACGGGCAGCCCTTTCATGCAATGAATGTATCGCAAAACCGGCCTTCCGGGGGAGGCTTTGCCGATTCCTCCCAACTGCCCGAATTCACCTTCCGAGACTCCAACTCCCTAAATTTCCGCTTTTTATACCTCTCATAACTACATGATAAATAACGACTTAACAATTTATACGACCTTCGGGGGTTGACTTCGTCTTCCGCCCCTCAATAGACTTACAGGACATGTCAAACGGAGGACCAACTTAACGATGAGAGGTGTTTAATGTTACGAGTACTCAGCCAGATTGCGGCGGGGTTAGTTTTCACCACCGCGCTGGGTGCGGCACCCGGTAATAGCACACCGGATTCGCGAATAGGGACCCCAGGACAGACTCAGGAAACCATTCAGCCGATCAAGACCCGCAAGTTCCAGGTCGGAAAGGCTTCGTGGTACGGACGCATCTTTCAGCACAAACAGACTGCAAGCGGCGAACCGTACGACATGTACCAATTTACTGCGGCGCACCGCACTCTACCCCTCGGTTCCTGGGTTAAGGTTACCGATCTTAAGACGGACCGCTCCGTCGTTGTTCGTATCAACGACCGCGGTCCTGTCCCAAAGAACCGGATCATTGACCTGTCCTACAGTGCGGCCAAAATGCTTGATATGGGTAACAGCGGAGTACATCCCGTCCGGCTGGATTTGATCGATATGCCAGTCATCGCCCAGGTTGAAGGCCTAAAGTAATCCTGTCCTAATGCGGTAAACTTGGAGCCGATGCTGCAAGCAAAGGATCGGCTCATCGTGGCGCTTGATGTTCCGGGCGCCACGCAAGCCCGCCAGGTCGTCCAGACCCTCGGCGGGACCGCAACTACTTACAAGATCGGGAAACAACTCTTCACGGCCGAAGGGCCCCAGGTTGTGCGCGACCTGGTGTCCAGCGGCCGGAAGGTGTTTCTCGACCTTAAGTTTCACGATATCCCCAACACCGTAGCCGCGGCCGTTCGCGCCGCGGCCGAGTTGGGCGTCAGCATGATGACCGTCCACGCCTCCGGCGGCAGCAAGATGCTGCGCGCGGCTGTCGAGGCCGCAGCTCAGTCCCAATCCAAGCCAATCATCCTGGCCGTCACGGTGCTCACCAGCCTGTCGGATTCCGATCTTCAGGAGTTGGGCATCGCGGGTAACGTGCCGTCTCAAGTGCTGCGTCTGGGAGCGCTGGCGCGCGCCGCCGGCTGCGGAGGTCTCGTCGCCTCCGCGCAGGAAGCGCAAGCGCTGCGCCGCGATCTGGGCGAAGACTTCGCCATCGTCACCCCGGGCATTCGTCCAGCAGGGTCAGCCGCTGGAGACCAGGCGCGCATCGTCACTCCCAGCGACGCAATAACCGCCGGAGCCACGCATCTGGTCGTCGGCCGCCCCATCCTGGACGCTCCCAGCCCCGCCCAAGCCGCGGAG
>CAWCRZ010000007.1:0-123622 GCA_963798005.1 uncultured Acidobacteriaceae bacterium
GATCGTCGATGCCCGCGTTGTTGTCGGATACCATCACGCGCAAACGCTTTCCCACTTGCAGCGCGAGCGCCTGCGTCTTCAACTCCTGCGCGTGACCTTCGGTGAGCGCGAATTCGCCTTCCAGCGCGATCACTTTCGGCGAGTCCGGCGCGCCCGCCACATCCCAGAACGCCGCTTTGCCCGCGGCCGTCGCGATGCCGATGCCCGAGGGTCCGCCGTTCACGTCGTTGGTTAAGTCGGTGCTTTCGGCATGTCCCGCGAGCGCACGAATGCCGCGGCCTTTCGCTTGCGCGAACAGCGGATGGTCTTCCAAACCCGTTTCGTGCAGCAGCGTCTTCAGCGCGCCCGCGCCGCGCCGGAATCCCAACGCGTCGATCGGCAGCATCGCGGCGTGCGGCTCGACGCGATAACGCGGATCGCCGGCCTGCTGATACTTGCGATACAGGGCCTGGCCCATGATCATCCACAGCGCGTAGCACGTGGGTACAGAGTGGCCCGCCGCCATCATGAATTTGTCGGAGTAAGGATGCTTCGGCCGGCGGTAATCGAAACGGAGTCCGCCGTTTTCAGGACCGACCAAATGCGCCGCAACATTGTACGGTGTGTATGCGAGCGGTCCGCCGAGATGCCCGGTCTGCGCGTAATTCCCGAGCAGCACCAGGGTCATGCATGTCATGTATCCAATGTCGTCGAGCAGCGGATCGTACGCCAAAGGTGGTTGTTGGGAGGGTGAAGGAATTACGTGAGTGCACGATGTCATAGATGGTCTCAAAAAGAGCTACATTCTAATAATATCAACGATAATCTGGGGAGATCGGGACAGCTAGCGGAACCAGGGCAATCGCATTTGGATTTGGAACTTGTCGGCAATCCGGAAATGGGTGGCGCCTTGGAGCGAGTTAGTCGTATGAAGTCGGGGTAGCTCCGCAATGGGACGCGAGGGACATTTGGCGCTGGATCAGACCCAAACCCAAACAGCAACATTTAATCCGAGTGTGGCGATGTGGCGAACAAAGCGAAAGGGGCGACTCCGCTAGATGAGTCGCCCCTTGCCGGAAGCGCAGGATCTTATTCGGCCAGTAACCCAGCGCGCTTCCTAACCACGGCGCGAGGGCCTGTCACCGCCATCCCTCGCGCAGCCTGAACTGTTTCGTCTCAACCTCGCAGATACAATCCAACTTGCAATACGGCTGCCAGATTTCGCGATTCCAGCCGAAATTCGACTTGCCTGCTCGATCTGCCTGTTTCTCAACGGTTTAGGCCAACCTCAGGATTCCCTTGTCACTTGAGCTCTCCCCAGAGTATGCTGTCTTCACCTCACCCAATCGGATAGGGATTATCCGAAAGGATAGGCACCAAAGTTTGGGGCCCCCGCTCTTTCACCGACGTAGCATCGAAACTATTGGGTTCAATCCGAAGGGCCGATTCTTGCAAGTGGAGCTTCGCCCGGGAGCTCAGCAATGGATCAGAGACTCGAAGCGGTCACTGGCCCGCTCAAAGGGGTGGTCTTCCCCATCGTCGGCGAGCGTGTCTCCATTGGCAGCGATCCCTCTAACGAATTAAGCATTTACGACGCTTCCATCGCGGCGGCGCATTGCCTCATCACCTGTCGCGGGGGCGTTGTGGCCGTCACTGACCTGGAAAGCGGACAGGGCACCTTCGTCAACGGCGTACCGGTCAGGGAGCGGATTCTGGAAGATCGCGACGTCATCACCATTGGGGATTGCGAGCTGGTTTTTCGGAATGGCAGCGAAATTGCACCATCTAACGTCGAGAACTCACGGAGGAACGAAGTGTTTGATCACCTTCCCGCTCCCATCCTCCGCCAGTCGCCGCCACTTCTGCCGCCACTGGTGACCGACGTCGGACGTATGGCCCGCGATCTGAACGCGCTATTCAAGATCGCCAAGGCCATCAACTCGCAGCGCGACCTGGAGTCGCTGCAGAAGGGCGTGTTGCAACTCATCTTTGAGGTTGTGCCCGCCGATGCCGGCGCCATCCAGATCATCGATAACGCCGAAGGCCAGCCCAACTCCACCGTCACCTGGAGCCGCGAAGACAGCGAGGCGCCGGAGATCAATGTGCGGCACGAAGTTGTCCTGCGAACATTGTGGGAGCGCTCCGAGGTCGTTTACGACCTGACCTCGGCCACCCTGCAGCCGGAGCAAGTCCTCTGCGTTCCGCTGGTCGCGCTGCAAAAGACCATCGGTGTCATCTATCTCGCCAGCTACTCTCCCGCCAACAACTTCGAACGCGATCACGTGAATTTTGTCAGCTCGGTGGCTTCGATCGCTGCCGTTACGCTGGAGAGCGTGCTCAGCATGGAATCGTTGCGGGCGGAAAACCGGCAACTGCGCGAGCAACTGGCCGCCGACGAGCCCATGATCGGCGAAAGCCTGCCGATGCGCCAACTCACCGAAACCGTCGACAAGGTGGCGAAAGGCGATTCGGCTGTCCTGATTCGCGGGGAGAGCGGCGTGGGCAAGGAGATCGTCGCGCGCGCCATTCACAGCAAGAGTTCTCGCGCCGCGCAACCGTTCATTGCCATCAACTGCGCCGCCATTCCCGATACCTTGATCGAGAGCGAGCTGTTCGGCTACGAGAAAGGCGCCTTCACCGGCGCGGTAGTCAGCAAGCGGGGCAAGTTGGAGCTGGCTGCCGGCGGCACCCTCTTCCTCGACGAAATAGGCGAACTCGATCCCAAACTGCAAGCCAAACTACTCCGCATCCTCCAGGAAAGAGAGTTCGAGAGAGTCGGAGGAACAAACACCATCCGCTTCAACGCTCGCGTTCTGGCCGCCACCAATAAGGACCTGGAACACGCCATCGAAACCAAAGAGTTTCGCCAGGACCTTTTCTATCGCCTCAATGTAGTTTCCGTTTCCGTGCCGCCTCTGCGGGAACACCGGCAGGACATTCCGCTGTTGGCCATCCACTTTGCGCGAAAGTATTCCCAGCGGCTGGCGCGGCCCTTCAAAGGTATCTCGCCCGAAGCCCGGGCGTTGCTGGTGAACTATAGCTGGCCGGGCAATGTTCGCGAGTTGGAAAACGCCATCGAGCACGCTCTGATCATGGGATCGTCGGATTCCATCCTTCCCATCGACTTGCCCGAGACACTGCACAATGAAGACGGCGTGAAGCACGGCGCCGGCGGATACCATGACGCCGTTTCCGATTTCAAGAAACGCATCATTCAGGAAGCCATGCGCAAGTCCGGCGACAACTGTGCCGAAGCCGCTCGCATGTTGGGCGTCCATCCCAACTACCTGCACCGGCTGATCAAGAAGCTGGGGGTGAAGGGGAAGCAGACTAAGAGCTCGCTAGCTCGCCATGTAAGGAGAAGCAAAATGGAACAACAAGTCGCGGCACTGGCACGTGGGAACGGCGCTCGATCCCAACGACCAGATACCAAAGCCAAGCGAGCGGCGCTCCTGCTCGACATGGAAAACTTCTATATTTCGCGCAAGGATGCATTTAAGCAGACAAATCCGCGCGAATTTTACAGCCTGGTTGATGATCTAAGAGTGCTGAAGAACTGGATGAGATTGACTCTGGGGGAAACTCGTCCGACTCTCGAGCGAGGGTACGCCGACTTTGGCTCCTTCCCTTGGATGCCAGAGATATTGATGAGCCAAGGGATTGAACCCGTCCAGGTTTATGCACTCGCAGGCAAGAGGAAACCCACGGGGAACGGTAAGAAAGACCCTGCCGGCGAGAAGGTGGATACCCGTCTAAAGAACGCCGTCGATCTCCGGATAGCAATGGATGCGGCCTACGCTGTGGTAAATCCTCAAGCGCCGGTAGAATGCATCATCCTGGCAGCGGGGGACGCGGATTATGTACCCGTTATGCTTCAACTGCGGAGCTTGGGAGCCGAGGCGCTTGTAGTCGGCAGCGACAATAGCGCGAGTCATCTGATGAAATCTACCGCGCCGAAGTTACGCAATTTCGCCAGCCGGTTTTGGTTTTTTGACGAAATCGAAAAAGAGTACGAGGACATGGTTAAGAAGGATGTCAAGCAAGAACAGCAGGACGGCGTGCCGCACAGTGCAAAGTTTTACGAGACAATCCTCGGCAAGAGACCCCGCTTTGAGCTCGTTCCAAAGGAAAGTTGGATTGGGCTCACAAACAAGCTTTTCGCGCATATGGCCAAGAGTCAACCCGAGACTCTTAAGTTCTGGGTGGACTTTATCCACGCTGAATCAGAGGAGTTAGGCTTCGAAAGCGGTTATGAGAGAGATGTCATTCGTCAGTTGTTGCACAGCGAGTGTTTTAAACCCGTACCAGACGGAACCGCTTCATCGGACGAACCCAGCCAATGGGAGCGAAGAGTATGTTTAGCTCCCGGCATTGACAGCGCTGTGTGTATGCGGCTCCGTACCCAGAAGAAGATCGTAAGTGTTCTGAAAGAACGGTTGAAGACCCTGGGGGACAAGCGCCACTTGGAGAAAGAGATAGTTGCTGAAATGTTTTTTGGCCCGAATCCGACCCCAAGCGAACTGCAGACTCTGTACGGATGTTTTAATGGTCAGAAATAACTCAACCAGACGCACTACAAAGACCATGGTTGTACATTGCCCACCGTAGTCACAAAACACAATCCAGCGACAAACAGGCCTCCGAACTCCGGAGGCCTGTCTCATTCAACGTGCGACTAACTCAGTGTCCGTCGAGGCAGCCCTTCTGGCCACTCCGGTTGGGATAGCCGGTGCCGGAGCTATAAGCTTTATTCGACCACTCGCCCTGGATCTTCCACTGCGTTCCATTGGAAAGGCTAACCAGAGGCACGTTGAAGGTCCAAGCGCACTTGTCACCGTTCTCCTGGCCGCTGGAGTCATACCACGCGCCCGGGTTTGACGGATCGCTGCGTGCTTCGGAGAGTTCATGTCCATCGACATTAGCTAGTGCCGCCAGCCCTTGCGAATGCAGCCCTGAAGTATCGCCGGGATCGCAGCCCGCATCGCCATCGAGTTTGAAGAAGAAGCCAAATTGCACGGTAACGCCGTGGCAGGTACCTACGCTGTGATAAGCGCAGTAGCCGTTGCTGCCGCGACCCAGGTCCACATAGACCGGATAGTAGCCGTTGCCCGAGGGATCGGGATTCGTAATCATCTTGCATACTTCAGCAAGAATTGTGCTGGTGTTATTGCCGTTGCCGGCTGCACTGGTGTCAACATAGTGTCCGGCGTACGACGTGCTCGGCCCTACCTGGCCATTCGTACCGGTGTACTCGTCGCTGGTCTTGGCGTAGTTGGAGTTGGTGAATCCCTGGTACCAACTGTCCGTGCCGCTAATCTTGTCGCCGGTATAGTTACCCCAACTGGTTCCCCAGAAGATGGCAGTGACGTTTGCTGTCGGCATGATCTTGCCGCCGTGATAGGTCATGTTGGGACTGCCGCGGCGCAGCGGTTCGGGCTCGTGGCCCTTGGCCCAGTGGATGCCTAGCATGGGCGGAGCAGTCGCACTCTGATCGTTTGAGGTTGTGGAGTCGGTTTGACCGAGCGCAAGCATGGATACCATGCAAACCAAAAGTAGCAGGGAGAGTTTTCTCACGTCTTCCTCCGATGTGTGTTCTTGCCTTTGAATAAGGCCGTGCATGGGAAGGTATAGTAATGCCGGAAGGTTGCCACTTGGTTCGCCCCACACTCATAGCAACTAGATAAAATCGGAGCGAGCATAAATGAAACTAGGTGGGGCAGTCAAGCAAAAGCGGTACTTTAATTAAATCATCTAGCGCCACCATAGTGCCTATTTTTACCGGGGGCCGTCGTAATAGGCAAGGATTTGCGTTGCTGAAAATGGTCGCTGGATTGGCGCCTGCAACGCTGGGGTAGCAAGTGGCAAATTCGAGGAATTGGCGATGTCGCGATAGTTCCGCTGGTAGCCCTGATACTATCCATCGTTGGTTTTATGATGGCTCCCATCTTCAACACCCACACCAGGACGGAAGACCGCGAAGCCGGCATCTATGGCCTGAATGCCAGCAGACAGCCGGATGGTTTCGCGCAGGCAGCATCCACCTGGGTGAGTATGGAAAGATGGGGCCCAGCTCGATTGAGGAGTTTATCTTCTTCGACCATCCTAGAACTGGTCTCATAAATACGGTTCGAAAGGGCACGGCTTCAGCCATGCCGCTCCGGGCATCGTAAACATTGGGCTTTAGCCCCTGAGGGAAATCGAATTCCCTCCCGCACATCATTTATGAGACCGCTTCTAGCGGCTATAGCCTGACTCATAGGTTGGTGCAGTGAAAGGCGGAAAATATGAAACTATTTGAATGGCCGAGTGCACGGGAGACTATACCGGCACAGCAAGGAACGGCACCGAACTGGAGTCCCGTGTTTCATCGAACCGTAAGCTCACCTTACTGCCCCGGCCGCACCGCCTCGCTGAACAGGAACTTGCCCAGATACATGGGATGTGACTTGGGCGGCTTGGGCGAGGTGGCATCCACCGGATACGGTCCTTGTGTCAAGGTGGGAAATCCCCAGATATCGCCGCTGCGCATGTCAATGACGACCTTGCCATACATCTGGGCCGTGCCGTCCGGCTTGCGCAGCATGGTATAGCCCGGCTCAACATAGAAAGGGTAGGCGCTGTCTGCTTGCGCCAACACGGGCACAGGGTGAAACACAGGACGAAAGACAAGGACTCCGAGAAATACTGCAATCACAACCAAAATGGTTTTTAGCAGGCGGTCTTGCGGCATAATTCCTCCCAGGCAAAGCGCGACCCACAGTAGCAGATCGGCATTTGCAGCAAATGGATGAAGTATGCCTCTTGGGTGCGCCCTACCCCAGCGGGTCGCCCTGTCAGAAAGTGTCCGGTCACCTGTCTGATAGGCATCGGAGGTCTGGCGTCCTGCAAAGCCATCCGCGTCAAGGCTGATCCCGGGAAAGGTGTTGAGCGCGTTTTGCAGGGCCTGCGCCGCATCGGACTTAACGCTCGGGGCAAACGTCACCGTGCTGTCGAACTGCGCCGCCAACTGCGCGGCCGTCATGGCAGGAGCCGGAGCGGCCGCACCCGGAGATGACGTGGAGGCAACAGAAGCCGCACCAACGGCCGAACCTCCCGCGATGCTGACCACTCCGTTCTGCACCATCTGCGCCAGAATCACCGCCGAGCCGCACTGCTGGGAAACCGCGTTGGGATCGAAGACGTGGTCCGCAACATATTTCCCCTTGGTGTACAGGTTGGAAAAGCTCCACAGATACGGTGAATTCACCGGCGGGGTTTGGCTGTGATATCCGTATCCGTTGTACCCTTCCAGCCGGTACAGCATCGCGGGCAGGCTCCAATCGCTCTTGCCGGCGAAGCCCTGGTAGGTCAGCGCGTCGGTCGCGCTCTCTTCCCAGGTGAACGGCGGCTGCCCGTTCGGCGGACGGCCCGCAGGAACTTGCACCGTGCGCGCCGTCAGCGGATCGCCGTTGTGGAGATGCTGGTTGAAATTCAGCGAGCACTCCAGGTTGTGGACGACGGCGACGAAGAACCACGGGATCCCCAGCGGCGCAGCGACCGACTGATAGCGCGCCTGGTTCGGCATAATCTTGCTGATGATGCCCTGGATCATTCCCACTCGCGCCGGATTCACCACGCAACTGTTGAACAGAGTCTGATACTGCTGGCGCAAATCGTCAGTAAGGGGAAAGCCCATGTCTGTCCTCCGCGAAAGTCTGGACGATTATCTCACCGTTGTGGGAACTGGGTGCTGGTTTCCCGACGAAGCTCCCGCCCTAATCCGGCTGCATCGTGTAGTGGCACTGCGGTTGCGAGATACCCTCACCCACCAGGTCAAACGGTATAGCCCAGTCCGTACCATAGTTCGGATCGTCGGTAAACTTGCCCGGGACCGGCGGCTTGGCAATGCCGTTCTTAAAGTTCTGGTCGAACGTTATGCCAAAGGCAAAACAACCCTTCAGCGGACAATCCAGGTCCTTGATCGCCCAGGAGCAGACCGAAGGGTCGGTGCACTCCGTGCCTGGGGCGCATCCGCATTGGTCCCCGCTCGGCGCACAGTAGGTTGTCGGCTGGCAGAACTTTGCCCTGTCCTTGGTGAATTCGCTTGCGTAGGCGCTCAGATTGACCTCAATCGTCACCAGTCCGGTCCCGGTGGGAAGCGGCCTGTCGTCATAGGTCACGGTAAGGAACTTCGCATCGCCGTCCGCCGGGTTGAACCCATAGTTCTGGTTATTGAGGATCACCCGGAACTGCTTGACCGAGGCTTCGACCGTCTGCTTATTTTTTCCGTAGCCCACAAACATCTGGTAGGTCTGGTCCATGTCGGAGTTGGCGTAGACAAAGTACGTGTAGTACGTCTGGCCCGGCAGGTAGATGTTCCACTCGGTTGCGCCACTCTACTGCTGCGTCTGGCGCGTGACCTGGTCGTCAATGTAATACTTCCCATGGTTGACGGTCAGGGTGCTGCGCTGCCCGGTGGCCTGTCCCATCATGCGAATCTGCGGCCGCTCGAACTTGTCCGGGTTGCTGGTGTACTTGGTGTACTCCTGGTCGGTCAGATACTGGCGATACAGCGGCACGCCGTAGCAGGCCGTCGGGCCGGAACCGGCGCTGCACTCGTCGCCCCAGGCGCAGTACATATTGCCGCTGCCCTTCCAGCAATCCGTTTTCACGGGCATGCCGTTCTGCCGGCACCCCGCCTTGTTGATTCCGCACTTCGCGATGGTAGCGGTGGTGATGTATTCATACGGACTGGTGTTCGCCGTTCCCGGAGGATCGGTTGCCGGCGTGCCCTTGTCGTGAAGGTCGGAGGCGCACTCGATGGTCACCTTGGGTGCGTTGAAGAAGTTGTCCTCGTTCACCGAAATCGTCTCCCTCGTCTCCTCTTCTCCCAGGTCCGCCAGCAGACCGGTCAGCGAGCCGTCATCGTCGTTCAGCACCGTCTGCCGGTCCACGTCGGTGAAGTTGTCGAACATCGTCGTCGTCCAGGTGCAGTAGCGCTTCTTGACCGCGTCCGGCTTGGTGGTAAAGGTCCCGAAGTTAAACAGCGGCTCGATCACAAAATGCCGGATGTCCACGTTGTTGAAGAACAGGTGATCGGAATGGAATGCCGGCGGATAGAAGAAGCCGTTGGACTGCTTCCAGGCAATCGCCGCGTTGGGCAAATAACACGCGGGACTCGTCGGGCGGGCTCGCCGGATCGGCCGTGACCCCAAACTCCTGCCCATACAGGTAGCCGAACTTCGCGCAGGTTTGCTGCAGTCCATTGTCCGTACAATTCGTGGAATTGCCGTACCCCCAGCGGAGTAACCGGAGTATCAAGGTATGCGTTGTGTTCCTGGTACGCTGGGCCATCGTAAATACTGAACAGCTTCTGGTTCACGCTGAAAAAATCCACCGGATAGCTGATGCCCTGAGCGATGGACAGACAGTACGGCAGCCCCGGAGGTCCGCCGTACTCGCACTTCAGTCCGTTCGGATTGAAGGGCCCGGCGCTATAGGCATAGGGATTGACCGGCTGGCCGCCGGTGGGGGTCAGTTGCGTGTTGCCCACCAGGGCGCTCTTGCGCAGCAGCGACCAGTACCCCTGCGCCACGTCCGCGCGGGTGTAGCCGCCGCTGGTCACAAACGTCAGGCCGCCCTGCTGCACGTCGGTGATGCCGCTGTTCTCCACCAGGAACCACCAGGGGCGCAGCCAGATCGCGGCAAAATTCTTCTGCGCCCAATTGAACGATGTGGTGTAACGGTCAAGCGTCGTGACTACGCAATTCGCCTGGCCGGGCCCAAAACCGGCGCACGGAACGTTGCATCCCGACACGCCGGAATCGCACCGGCAATCCGTCGCCCGTACACTGTGTGGGATTGCGCAGGCCGCTGACAAACGGATAGTAGGGATCGGTCCCCGGCCTGGTCTTTGGCAGGAGCGGCTGGTGTTGTCCACCGCCTCCAGGCTCGGGTGTTCGGTATGTTATTGACGCCGGCACAAGGGGCGGTCTCTCCGATATTCAGGAACGAGGTCATGGCCGTCGAGCAGGAGTTGCCCACAAACTTTTTCAGCGGGGTCAGGCCGGAACGATCAATCAATGTATCCGCGAGTCTTTGCCGAAGTCCGGCACTACGTATTGTTGTCCGGCATAGCCGTCGAAGTATTCGTATTGCGAAGGACCGCTGATGCCGCCCGGCAGCAGCCAGTAGCAGACGCCGCAGGTCCCCGCCGAGGAAGCGAAGTTGTACTGGAACTCGTTCCATCCGTTCATGATCCAGAAGACGGTGGGAAACTCCCAATCGGAGTGGTACGGCGGAGGCGCACCGGGATCCTGGGTTCGGCCAGAATTCCCGGGAACCTGCGATCGTTCTGCGCGTTCTTCACCGCGGCGCGGGCAAACACGCCCAGGTTGGTGTTCAGCACGTTGTCGGTTTCCGTTCCGTCCTCCAGATAGAATCCGTGGCCAATCGACTTGTAGCCCACGTTGCGCGCCAGGGTCACGCCCTGCGTGGCGTGGATGGTGATCCAGCGCGTCATCGAGTCCCACATCGGAGGAGTCTTTCACGTAGGTGTTGGCCGGTACCTGCCGCGCCATGTGGAAGTGCACCGGATAGTGTCCCTTCGCTCCGCCCTGTCCCATCTGATAGAACTCGACGCCCTGGATCTGGTAACGACAGGAAGCCCTGGCGCACCACGTTGTGCGCCGCCGTAGTAACCCGGTGAATGGCGAGTTGGCCGTGGCGCCATCGGAAACAATGCGGATACTGCGATTCAACAGTCCCACCGCCGCCCGCATGTCCAGGTTACGGGTCTTGGGGCTTCTGCCCCGGCGTCAACAAGTCGGGACCGATAATCGCACGCGGTCGTACCCTGCGCGGGATTGCAGGGAACATCGCCCAGCGAATAGATCTGCCCCCAGTGCGGGATTCTCTACCGGCTTCATCAGGTTGACGGTCGAGCCGCAAACACTGGACATCTGCAACTGTTCCGCGTGTCCCGGCAGATAATCGGTCGCGGTCACGACAATGTAGTCGTTCGGCTGCCAATCGGCGGGCATGCCGCTGACCTGCAGCGATTTCTCGCTCCCGCCGCCTTTCAGCGTAGCGTTCAGCCGCATCCAACTGCTGCCCGTGACCGAGGGATCGTTGTCGTCGCCGCCTTGCGCGCCCTTGTAGCCGGAGAGGTTGATGGTGCCGCCGTACGACAACGGCCAGCACCTTGCGTCCGAAGTACGCGTTGGGAAGGTCGTTGCCGTCGAACATGCCGTACTGATAGAAGCAATCGTCCACGCCGCCCGGAAGCTTGGTCGGCGGATTGAGTTGCGATGTCTTGGTGCAAGGCTCGTCGGGTACTGCATGTCCATCTTGTTCGAATCCCCAGACCGGCGAGCTGCCATTACTGCCGTCGGGCACGCCGCACATGGGATCGTCTACCAGGTTACCGTTGTCTATCTTCTTGCAGGTGATCCCCGGCTCGCTCCCGTCGCCGTACAGATGGATCTCGATTACCTGCCCGCCGTTGTTCGCGCCAATTCCCGTCGCCTGCAAAATGCCGCCGTTTTGCACCAGGATGTTGGCGGCATAAAACTTCATGCTCGCGTTACTGAAGACCAGGGTCCCGGTCCCGTTCATGGTCCCATCGCCAAAGATGTAAACGTTGTGGAAGTTGTAGGGCCCTTTTGTTCCATCCACCGTGCAGGTCATCTTGGTGATGACCAGGTCCGGCCCCTGTCTGTCCCAGCGGAGCGCCCTGGTCGAGGATTCCGCCGGCGCAGAAATCGGTAGGTGGCCGCCGCGGACGGACATAGTGCAGTTACAACCACAAGCGCGGCAAACAAAACCGCCACGAATGCGCTTATGGACTTGGTTCTGACTGGTAGGTGAACTGGCGGATTTCTGTATCAACGACATCTCTCGCCTCCTGTGTTATCCCGTGGCGCGGGGTGAACCCTTAGACCACAAGCGCGATTGGTTCATTGCGGCGGTAGCAAAAAGCTGGCTATGTCACCTGGGGAGTGACGGACCGAAATGGTAGCACAACCTACCCAAGCTAGCCCAGCTTTTTTTGTGAAATTCTAGAGCGGTTTAGTTTTTACTGTGATCGGGTAGTGCGGGCCTTCAGGCCCGCGTCACAGCCATCGTTACCAGCGGAGCTTTACGCGGCGCTGAAGCGCCGCACTACCCGTGCCAACCCAATTACAGTAATCCCTAAACGACTCTAAATACTACGATGATCGTAGAAACTGTCAGCTATAGCTTCACTATTAAAGAAAGAAAAGCCCGGAGCATCAGCCTTGCTCCGGGCATTCATAGTCAGGAAATCAAATGCAGTCCGGTCACGCGATAGTTATGGACTGCCAATTCTCGTTCGCATATCCTCCCGACCAGTAGTCGTTAATTACGGTTCGATCATAGATGCGAACATCGATCAGGTAACAGCAAGGACTGATCTTGGCTGCCCACGGGTCCCACTTGAATTCCGTGAGTACGGGATAGCCGGTGTCCGTGATGTCACCGTTGTAGGTTTTCGACAGGCTGGTGCCTCCCGTATCCACGATGCTGTAGCTGGCGCCGCATCCGCCCAGAAGATTGACCGTAATCTGGCTGAAGTTCGCGTCCGAGGCCTGAAGCGAGATGATCACCAGGTTTCCCTTGCCCTGTTCCACGGTCTCGCAACAGCCCAGGTCCCGGCGCTTTCCGTCAGGGGTCTGGAGTTGCAGCTTGATGACCGGCTTGGTGGGAGCTGTGTTGTCCACTCGCACCGGAACGATGGGGCTTTCAAATTCCGTCAGCGCTGCATTGCGCACCGTCAATTTGAGGTAGTACTGGTCGTTCACTGCCGCGGGCGTTTGCCAGTCGGTCAGATAATCGGGGCCGTCCAAGCCCATATCGGCGACGTTGTACCAGCCGTTCACGTCGGGAATACGGGTGTAGTACAGAAAAATAGGTGGAGGCGGGAAGCCCGGATTGAACCGGTAATCATTCACCGGTGTCTTGATGGGCGTCCAGGGACCGGCCGTGTTGGTTGCGTATTCCACCTTGTACTGAAAGGGCGCGGCGATCACAAAAACACCCTTGATGTTGGACAGGCCTCCGATGGGATGGTCGCCGACCCCAGCCGGCTTGTTATCTGTGGGGGTCGGCCCGGGAGGGAAACTGGGGCCTGAGGCCAATCCGGTTCCTGGACCCGAAGCGGTGAACTGCGAGGTCGGGATAAAAGACACCTCGGTGATGAGTGGAGGCGGCGGGCACAACAGCTTGCACACCAGTCTGCATCGGATGAAGCACAAGAAGTGACAGAGCTGATGACAGTAACGCTGCCACTTGAACTCGGCCAGCAGTTTCTCCCAAGCGGCGGCATCTTCGCGCGCCACTACGTCCAGGAACCGCTTCAGCAGCGCCTCGTCTTTGGCCAGACGCTCGGTGACCAGTGCAAATTCGCGCCACTCGGCAATCGAGGGCTGGTCCTGCGCTTTGCCGGCTTCTCCCCGGCAAAGTTTGAAGCAGATGAACACGCAGTGTTTGCTGCAGAACCAGCGGCAGATCAACCGGCAGAATGGCTGCAGTTCCAGCTTGCCAAGTTCGGACTGGAAAGCTTCCGCATTCTGCGCCCGGAATGCCTCGGCCGCCCGGGTAAAGGCAGCTTCGTCAGCGGCGAGCTTCCCTATGGCCTCGCCAGTTTGCCGCAGTTCGGCTAATTTCTCGTCCTGAGATTTGTCGGACATAAACTACTCCTCTTTTCTGGATTTCTCTCCAGGTACAGCGGTTGAGTGGTTGGTTGAGTGGAAGTATTTCGCTGCCAGCTCCCGTCGCCCCTGTTAGCAGGAGGAGCTTGCAGCATAATGAAACACTTACTGCAAGAGACGGGCCAAGCCGGAACGCGTGAGCACAATTCTTACTTGTCTTTGCTTGCTATCGTTTGTGCTGGTGGTGGTCCGGTGGAAGGCCTTAGCGCCTGGCTTCCGCCGCTGCTACAACTATCTCGATGGATAGCAAGACTATCCATTCCGCTAGTCCGGACGGTCTATCACACTCACCTGTGTCGGCAATCACTGCGGCCAATCGTGGTCAAGGGCAAACTGGGATGGGCTCAGACTCAGGTCCGAAAGCAGAGAGTCTGTGTCTGATACCCGAAAAGGAGAAATCAGTATGGAACATACAAAAACAGGAACAGTTGTATTCAAAGAGGGAACCTACTTCCTCGAGACGGAAGGCAAGTTGCAGCCAATTCCGGTCACCCCCCATACCCAACCGGCGCAACTGAAGGAACTGGCAGGGCAGAAGGTTGACATTTTCTACTCCCAGCCTGTGAGCTTCGTGGTGGGCCTGGCGAAATCGGGCGTGTCCGTCCGTCCCCCGCGCATCATCTGCTACTTCCCGGCCGACCCGTGGGCCTTCGGTGTGGTGCAGGAGGAGGCGCGTGCCGTCTTCGCGAAGCAGCTCTTTAACGAGGGCGTGCTGAGCAAGGAAACATTTGAAAAACTGGGTGGCTAGTACAAGTAACCCCTAACCCTCGACAACCTCTTAAATTCTTAAACCAGATCTGAGCGGCTCCCTGACTGTTCGCAAAAAGGTAGTGTTGTATGAAGCCAGCCCCGGATAGCTTCCAAACCAGGCCCCTTCCTAAGAGCTTCGTTATCGAACTAACCAATCGCTGTAACAACCATTGTGTCTATTGCTATCTGGCGGCGGGACCCGCCGGCCAGAACTGCGACCATGATCGAAACAGCGAGATGAGCACCGCAGAGGTGACGCAAACGATAGCTAAACTATGTAACGAGGCACCCGTGCAATCCATCGCTTTGTCCGGGGGGGAGCCGCTCTTACGAAACGACATTCCCGAGATCCTTTCGTTCATCCGAGACCAGGGAATATCCCCGGTCGTCATCACCAACGGCACCCTCTTGAGCCAGCAACGGGTGGCATCCGCCGGCCCTGACGTCACTTATGAGATTACGCTGCTCAGTTATCGGCGTGAGGTGCACGACCGGCTGGCGGGGCGGCGCGGCGCCTGGGACGCCGCCGTGGACGGTATGGCGAATGTCCGGCAGGCCAAGGGTAATTTCGTAGCCGTCTTTGTGGCCACCAAACTCAACAGCGCCGATGTCCGCAAGACCGCGGAACTGGCCATGGCGCTTGGCGCCAGCGGCTTGATGTACAACCGCATGAACCTTGGCGCGCACAACATTCGGCACGCCGACCGCCTGCTACCGACCGTTGATATGATTCGCGACAACCTGGATGCGCTCGAAGAGTTAAGCGCACAATATCACCTGCCGGTCGCGGTCTCGGTGGTGATCGAGCCCTGCCTGATCGATACCCGCAAGTACAAACAACTGCATTTCGGCTGGTGTCCGCTGGCGGGAGAGGAATCGTACTTCACCATCGATCCCCGGGGAAACGTTCGCGTCTGCAATCACTCGGGTGTAACCCTGGGAAATCTCAAGCAGGATCGCTTCACCGACATCTACTACAACCACCCTTACGTGCGGGCTTTTCACGACACCTGGCCGGCCGAGTGCGCCGACTGCGATCCCCAACTCAAGCAACTATGCTGCGGAGGCTGTAAAGCCTCGGCCGAGCAGTGCTACGGCAATCTCACATCCGTCGATCCCTTTGTCACCATAAGCCGGCAGGCAAGCTGACCGGCTACTTTGATCCTCCTCTCGTCGGGATGAACTCGACCTTCTTCTTCCCGCCTCCCGCATTCTGCGGGCAGAAGGTCAGCACATAGTTGGGCGGCTGGAGGCACTGGAAGGTGGACGTGTGGTCGTCGAACTGCGCGCTGTACGCGCTGGGACAGGCAGCTTTATAGATTGCCGCATACGACGAATACGACTGCCCGTTGGGACTGGCCGCCGCAAAGAAGTTCTGGTTGGTGGCGTTGCCCGCGCTCGAAGCAGGACACACCACCTGGGCAAACGGCAGCGGGTTGCCCGGGAAACTGCCCGTCGTGCCAAAATCCGACCACAGCAGGCATCCCTGGCACTGCTGCGGGTAAGCGGTCGGCGCCCCGCTGTAGCAGGTGTAGGGACTGTAACCGGTGGTCCCGTAGAGATCGCTGTACGGTGCGGCGTCCGTGCAGGTGACCGGATCGACGCAGCTTCCCGACACGCCACACGACGTCGAGCGCCACAGGTCATGCCTGCCGGGCACTGGTGTTTTCCGTGCACGAGGGGTTGACGCACTTGCCGCTGCTGCAGGTCAGGTTGCCGCCACCCTGCATCGCCGGACAGTCCGCGTTGCTGCTGCACTGGATGTTATGCAGCGCAATCTGATCGTTGGTGCAACCCAGGTTGGCATAGGGCCCGCTCCCGTACACGTTCGAGTTGCTGCACACGTTGTTGGGATTCAGGCAGCCTACATAGTTGCTGCAGAACAGTTGCACTCCGGGCGGCCCGGCCAGGCGGTCGGGCGCATACTGGCACGAGCTTCCCGGGTAGGAGCTACAGTCGCTCTGCTGGGCGCAGGTCACCTCGTTGCCGCTGGAGTTCAAGATCGGCTCCCACGCCTGCAACTCGGCCGGGCACTGCGTCGATGTCAAGTTCCAGTTGCAGCCTTCGATGGCCACCGCCGGCCACGACGGGGTTGCCTTGGCCGTCGTTCTCGCGCCGTATCGTCCCGGAGTTCCGCAGGAATACGGATCGATGCTGCACATGCCGCTCTTGCCCGGCTTGGCGTCGCACAGGTACGGCGAGGGACAGTCGTGCGGCTCGCCGGCCGTGCAGGTGCAGGTCCCGACCCCGCTATTGATCACGCAGGTTTGTCCGGTCGAGGTCTGGCAGTCCGCATTGCTGGTGCACTGGTTGGCGGGAGGCAGGTTGGTGCCGCTCATTGGCTTGAATGCGGCTGCCACGTTGAAGCCGTCCACCAGGCTCACATCGTAGAAGTCGGTGGGTTGGGAGTTCATCGACGTGGGCGCCTGCAAGTTGAATTCGATTTTGGTGAAGCCGCGGTTGGCGCCCGGACCGTTGCAAATCGCGTTGCCGCCGCAATCGCCCGACAGGCACGCCCCCAGGTTCGAGTTCACGCATTTGTTGCCCAGGCACAGACCGCTACAGCAATCGGAATAGGTGGAACAAGTGGCCCCTACCGGGCGGCAGCTCGAGAAGTCGGGACATCCCGCCGCGCGCCCACATCACCGTGTTCTGGTTCACCGTGGTCTGCGGATTGGTCACCGTGCCCGCCGTTCCCGGCATGCAAAGATCCACTTTGCCGCTGGCGCTCAGGTCCACTAATTCCGGGTCCAGCGCGCAGCCCTGCGTGTTGCACACCCATCCCGGAGGCGCGCAACTGTTGTCCGTGCAGCCCGTCAGCAGGCACGCCGCGTTCTGGCTATTGGTGCCGTAGTCGCAAGCGTAGCCGCTGGGACAACTCACGTTGTTGGGATTGCTCGCGTCGGTGGCCTCGCACGGCACCGAATGCTGGCACAGGCCCACCAGCGTGTTGCAGCTTTGCCCGCTGGGGCAGGTTGGGCTGCTGGACGAGCACGCCGTGTTCTCGTTCGGGTAATACAGGAAGTATTGGCACAGGCCGCCCAGACATTCGTAGGTGCCGTTGCTCAGTTCGTCGCGCTGCGAGTTGGACACGCAATAACCTGCGCCCTGAGTGGTATTACCGTCCTGCGAGGGACTCCACACCGCGCAGCGGTGATCGCCACCGCATACCCCCAAGCATTGCCCGTTGGTGGTGTTGCAGGTGGACCCGGCCAGGATGGAACTGCAATCGCTGTTCTGGGTGCAACTGGTGCCGCCCGCCAGGTTCCACGGATTGCAGCTTCGGCTGTCCGAACACATGATGGCCTGGTTGCAATAGGAGTTGGGATAGCCGGCGCCGCTACAGTCGTTATTGGTCAGGCACTGCTGCGCACTTTGGCCGCTGCCCGGCGCGCCGCCTACACTGGCCACCTGCTGCCCCAGCCATAGCTCGTTGTCGCAGGCGTTGATAATCTGGACGTCACGAAAACCGGTGGGACAAGTACTCTGCCCCCAGCCCGGCGCGGCGCCAGCAAAAGCGACCAGAAGAAATAGAGTGGTAAGTGCGACGAAGCGAGAATTCATGAGGCGGGTCCTCTTTGTATTTGTGCCGGCGCTGCGCCCATAATTTGGATTGGGCCCCGAGCCTACGAAAATGGCGGCATTCAGTCTATACGTGGCTGGCGGGAAAGCAAGAAAATATTTGGCAAATCCGCGGCATTCATAAGCTTTGTATCAGGGCAGAGATTCAGCCGTACCCCATTTCGTAAGACACGAATCACCTCACTTCCCCGACAGGAATATATTCATGGCCGGAGCCGTCGCCGCATTTCCCGGGAAGACGCTGACACCGGCAAGGCTCAGCATGAACTGGCAGGTGCTCTCATGCTGGAAGACGACCTTCGGAATCTGCGCGCCGCGCGGCGGAAATGCCAGCCGCACGTCGGGACCAACCGCCACCCAGGCCACTTGTCCGCCGCCAAACTGAGTATCGCTGTCCTCGGACTCGTCGAAGGTAATAATCAGCAGCCCGCCGCCCGGCGTGTTGAAGTCGGAACTGGCCAGCAGGGGCGCGATGTTGGCCTGTAGCCAGGCATCAGCCTGCGCCAGCGTGCCGTTGTGCGCGTCGTCGTTGAGGTTCGGGACGATGAATCCGTAGTTCGGCAGCGTGTGGTTGGCGATGTCGGTTGCCAGTTGCGTAAACGGCACCAGGTTCTGCTGCTGGCTGGGATCGTTGCGCACATCCGACATGTAGGACAACGGATTATGACGCTCCGCGTACAGGCCACTATCGCCGCCATAGTATCCCTGGTAGGGTATGGACTCGGAATATTCCTTCCAGGTTTTTCCCGCAGCCAGTAGTTCGCGAACTACATTGTCCACGGTGACCGTTCCCATGTAGCCATCATTGTTGGTGATGATCTGCCCGGTAGTCAGCATGAAATAGTTGCCGATGGAAGGATGGGTATCCGCATAGTAGGCCGGCCACGACGAATAGGTCTTTGCCAGACTATTCAGATAAGGCATTTGCGGATTGCCGATGACGTCCGAGTAACTATGATTTTCTTCCATCACGATAAATACGTGATTGACTTGTCCTGCGGGCGGTCTGGCTTTAGTAGTTCCAGTTGTTGCAGGTGGGAAGTTGGCTTGCGACTGCGCCGTAACCAAAGTGACGCAGGAAATAGACAGGGCGATAGCTAAAGACCAGTGCACACGTGTACGCAAGATTTGTTTTTCCTCATTTTTTCTTCGCCCCGGTGGGAAAACCTATCACGCTCGTTGAGGATGGAGCAAGAAATATCTTGCGCCGCGCGCCGCTTTTCGCGCTTCGCTTTTCGCTTTTCGCCACCGCGGATCGAGAACCTAACATCAAGAGCCAGCCCCGAAACCGGGGTCCCCGGCGAGCGCCGGTTTTGCGCTCGCCGGGGTGGTGGAGGGGCGACTCAGTCTAGCCCAGCATGGAGCCGAAGGCGGAATGCTGGGTACGGTGGGAAAGGAAGCCGAGTGCCGTAGGCACGGCAGATTTCTACTTTACCCGCCCCCGCGCAAACGGGTCAACGCCGCAATTACGATATACCACAATGTGGGACGACTACCCAAACAACTTCCGCCGCAGAACGCCCGCAACACCAACCATCCCCGACCCAAACAGCAAGGTGCTGCCCGGTTCCGGAGTCGCAGCGCCGCCCATGTTCACGGTGAACGCTTCCGCCTTGCCATCAGCGAAGCTCAGAACAACCTGCGCCGCAGCAGCCCCGCCAGGCCGATAATTCCGGAACCAAACAGAATAACGCTGTCCGGCTCCGGTGTGGTTCCCGTGCCGCCGTTGGTGCCGTTGATGTCGAACGCTTCGGCGGGATCCGTCCCCGTGCCTCCGGCCGAAGCTATGGACGGACATCCGCCGCCCTTGCCGTCGTCGCCGGTGCAGCCAATGCCGCTGTTCTCATCCCAGTACACCGGGTCACCGCTGGGCACGCTGGCGTTCTCCAGGTTCAGCCAGTAGGTGTTTCCTGACAACAGGGGTACGTTCAGGTTCGTTACCGTGATCTTGTCAATGTTGTAGCCGTACTGGTTGACGGAGATGAACTGGTCCACCAGGTTCTTGCCGCTGGCTGTGCCGGAACCATACACCGTCCCGCCAACCGGCTGTGAGGTAATGAGCCAATCCACCGAGGAGAGTACGTCACCTTGAGATTCCCAAACCCCGAAGTTAAAACCGCCGACCGTGGAGTTGTTCAACAGCGTGAAGCTGTCAGCGAGGACATATCCGAAGTTGATGGTCCAGGCATCGACGGTGCCGTTGATCGGACCGTCGTCGTAAAGCACTTGCGCTGCGGCTGGAAGTATCATCGCCAGGCAAAGAATGGTGAGCGAAGCTATACGCAGTTTCATGGCCAACTCTCCTTCGTTTCAATTCGCGAACCCTAGAACAACTTGTACCGCAGCACGCCCGCCAGGCCGAGGATTCCAGAAGCAAGCAAAAGGAAGCTGTCGGGCTCAGGAGTTGTTCCCGTGCCGCCGGTGCCGTTAATGTCGAACGATTCGGCGCCAATCGACCCAACGGCGCCGTTCGAAGCCGTGGACGGGCAGCCGCCGCCATTACCATCATCGCCCTTGCAGCCAACACCGAAGTTTTCGTCCCAGAACACCGGGTTCCCACTCGCCACGCTGGCGTTCTGCAGGTTCAACCAGTAGGTCGTTCCGGACGACTAACGGTACATTCAGATTCGATACCGTAATCTTGTCGATGTTGTAGCCATACTGGTTGAGCGAGACGAACTGGTCGGTTAAATTCTTGCCGCTGGCGGTGCCGGAACCATACAAGGTGCCGCCGTTATATTGAGAAGTAATAGACCAGTCCACCGTGGTCAGTGCGTCGCCCGGAAATTCCCAAACCCCGAAGTTAAACCCGCCGACGGTGGAGTTGGCGGAAAGGATGAAGGTGTCACCGACCACGTAGCCAAAGTTGATGGTCCAGGCATCGTTTGTGCCGTTGATGGGACCGTCGTCGTAAAGAACCTGCGCCCGGGCCGGAGTCGCCGCCAGCGCCAGGCACAGCAGAGTGAGTGCAGCGATACGCAGTTTCATGGCCAATCCTCCTTCGGTCCGGTTCGCGAAACCCTAGAAGCCATCAACCCATCTCATAGGTTTCTCCCGTCGGATTCACCGCGCCGTCCCCGCCTCTACTTGGGCTGGGGAACGATCCTGAGGTACGGCCGCGGAGCCTTCCACCCCTGGGGGTAGATCTTCTTCGCCTCATCGTCGGAGACCGATCCTGCGATGATCACATCCTCGCCGTGTTTCCAGTTCACCGGCGTCGCCACCTTGTGTTTCGCGGTCAACTGTAGCGAATCGATCACCCGCAACACCTCGTCGAAGTTCCGCCCCGTGGTCATGGGATAGACGATGATGAGTTTGATTTTCTTGTCCGGCCCCACCACGAACACATTGCGCACCGTCATGTTGTCGGCCGCTGTCCGGCCTTCACTGCCGCCAGCGACGCCACCCGGCAACATGCCATAGAGCTTTGCGACTTTCAGGTCGGTGTCGCCGATCATCGGGTAGTTCGGCGCGTGACCTTGCGTCTCCTTGATGTCGTCGGCCCACCGGGCATGGTTGTCCACCGGATCGACGCTGAGTCCGATGATCTTGGTGTTGCGCTTGTCGAATTCAGGTTTCAGTTTCGCCATGTAGCCCAGCTCGGTGGTGCATACCGGCGTGAAGTCCTTGGGGTGGGAGAACAGTACCGCCCATGAGTCACCCATCCATTCGTGAAACCGCATGGGGCCTTCGGTTGTTTGGGCCTCGAAATCGGGCGCGATATCGCCTATCTGAAGTGCCACACTCCTCCTTGTAACCAGGCCTTTTTCCTTGGGGCCTGGGCGACGAACACTATACACCAATTCGCTTGCCGCTTTGTTTCATCTTTTTCATCCTCAGCCGGGGGAAGGACGCTGCGATGGCGAGAAGGTGGGACCCGCCCGAAGTGGCTCCTTGACTCCGCGCTACTCCCGACGTATATCTCAAAGACCCCTGCCGCAACCCAGGTAATCGATCCGGAGGACCATCCCATGGCGACGCAGGCAGTCAGCGTTCTGCTTCTTCTGCTTCCCATCCTGTTCCCGATGTTGGTCGCGTCCAGCGCCGGCGCGGGGCAAACCGGCGCTCCAGCGACCGCCGCTGCGCCAGCGCTCACGGCGATGAGTTCTTCGGACCTGACCAGCCAGTTGGCGGCGGTCAAAGACAACTCGCTGGTGGTGTCTAACAAAATCATTAGCGGCCCTCTCAGGATCGACGGCGAGCAGCAGGCGATCACGCCGGTCACTTTCAAGGTTGAGTTTCGCGATTGTGAGTTCACCGACGAGGTGCTCCTCAGGAAGGTGACTTTTGGGCAGAGCGTCATCCTGCTGCGGGTCAAGTTCGATAAGGGCATGTACCTCGAAAGTGTCCACGTCCAAGGCGATCTCCGGATGGAAACGGTGCAAGCTTCCAAGCTGATCCAGATCAATCAATCGCAGGTCGATGGCGACGTCCGCGTCAAGGACCCGGTGGCGCCCGGATTACAGATGGAAAGCCTTACGGCCAACAACCTCATCGTCGGGCTGGGAAAAAACTCTGTCGCTAAACTCGATTTTGTGCACCTCAACACCGGTCGAGTCAGTCTTTCGGGCGCGCAGGATTCCACAGCGAAAATCAATCAGCTCGACCTGGGCAACGCCAATCTGCGCGAGACACTGACCCTGCAAAACGTGGAGGTACAACAGTTCGGCGCCGCCAATCTCACCGTGGCCAAGCGGGTGCTGTTCCTGCCGGTAACCACGATCCAGACACTCAACTTCACCTCCGCCAACCTGGGGAGCTTTGAATGGATCTTCGCCGGGCCAGTAGAGTTGCCCCAGAAACTGGACATCGACGGCGCAACCTTCGGGGCCCTCAACCTGGTGCGCGTCCCCGGAACAGGAAAAGCAAAATCCACAGATGAGGCGCGGCGTGTCAGAGCGGACCGCACCGACTACGGTCTGGCTTTTCTGGAAAGGGCGGAGTATTACGAACCGGCTTACACGTCTTACGAATCGTCGCTGAAAACACGGGGACAGTCTGACAAGGCGGACGACGTCTACTTTCGCCATGCGTGACCGGCGGCGCTACACCGAGTTCGTGGATGCCGGTACGGCTGGGGACAAAATCGTTGCGGGATTCAATTATGTGATTGGCTTTGGACACAAGTGGTTGTTTGGTTATGGACGCGCGTGGGTTTATCCCCTGCTATGGTGCGTGGTGTTTGTTCTCCTGGGCGCATTCATCTTTCGTGATGGCGAACGGATGCAGCGAGTGGATGAGGATCCCTCCTCCCGCGCTTTCTCGCCGATCTGGTATAGCCTCGACACTTCGGTGCCGATCCTTAGCCTCGGCGTGGCCAAGAATTGGCGTCCCAAGCAGGAATACCGCATGCTTTACTTCTATTCCAAATTTCTGTCGTTGATCGGCTTGATCTTTCTCTCAGCCATGGTTGGAGCTTTGACCGGCACCCTCAAGTAACGCCGGGTTATCATACAGACGCTTCAGTCCGCGTCGAAGACTGACCGCACCGTCAAACGATCGAATCCACTGGAGGAAAACTGTGAACAAACTTACTGCAACACTGTTCGTAGCTCTGCTCGCCGCCATGGTCGGCGGGCCACTCGTCGTCGCTCAAAACAACATGAGCCAGGGCACCATGGGCAGTCAGGGGGGCGGGCCCAACAAGGCCGAGATCGCCGCCAAGCTGGAGAAGATGTCGGCGGCCCTGCAACTCACGCCCGCGCAGAAAAAGCAGATCACCCCCATCCTGGTGGAGGAAGCGCCCAAGCTCAACGCGCTGAAGGCTGACACTTCCCTCGGACCGCTGCAGAAGGCGATGCAGTTGCGCCAGATCAGCGAAGCTACCGACGCCAAACTACAGCCCATCCTGACCCCAGAGCAGAACCAGAAACTGCAGCAGATGCGCGCCCAGGAGCGCCAGCAGATGATGCAGAAGATGGAGAACCAGTAGGCGGAAGTATCACGCAGGAGTATCAACTGCGGCGTTGATGGAGCCGTCCCGAAAGGGGTGTGTCCCGAAATGGAACCAGTTATGATAGTAGTTGTGATACTGTCTAATATTATCGTGTAAATTTTGCTTGTCAATAGACGAGGCGCAGAGTTAAATCTATAAGTAACTGATA
This sequence comes from uncultured Acidobacteriaceae bacterium, assembly GCA_963798005.1. GTDB lineage: Bacteria > Acidobacteriota > Terriglobia > Terriglobales > Acidobacteriaceae > Bog-257. The sequence continues at coordinate 24,125 of CAWCRZ010000007.1, forward strand.
AACAAGCACATATCTGCTGATTTCAAAAGTGAACAAAACCCGGTAAAATGTGCTATATTGAAATCAGAATAAGAAATTGGGAAACGCTTTGAAACGCTTCCCTCATCCGAACCCAGCCATGCGCTGGGTTTTTGCTTTTAAGGGACAATCTCAAGTTCGCCAACCAGCGAGCTTCGGCCCCCGAGGAATGTCATTCTGGAGTTTCGAGTTAAACCGATTGGTTCGACTCCGAAGACGACGTTCCTCGGGGCCCAGGGCATCGGAACAAACGCAGAGCCAGGCGCTCTAAAAAAATGAAAGGCAGGAACACCATGGTCGAACTAAGTTACCAAGAGTTGAAAGCCAAATTGGACGAGCTGCAAAAAAACGTCTCTGCCCCAACCTCCGCCATCTCCTCGTCCAGCCCCTACTTCAAAGTGAGCGCCAAGGGCGGGGTCAGCCTGTACGGCCTGGGACACTACCCGGTCACGCTCTATTACGAGCAATGGATGAAGGTGCTGGACCGCGTGGACCAGCTTCGCAGCTTCCTGGAGGCCAACAAGGGCGCGCTCAAGATGAAGTCAGCCAAGCCGGAAACGTGCTGAGCCGGCCATGAGGCGCGGCAAGGGAATGCGCAAGGCACTCTGGCGCCCGATGTTTTCTCTTCGCCCTGTAGAATGGCGGAGGGGAGCTGGCTGGCCGCAGCAAGCAGCTCCGCGGAGGAGCTGCCGGGAAATGGACATGACGTGGGTGACCGACCGCATCGCAGTGGGCGGCGGCATCTGGAACGAGCAAAAGATGATTGAGGTGGCGCGCGCCGGAATCACCCACATCATCGACATGCAGATCGAGTGGGACGACACGGCGCTGGCGCAGCCCTACGGCATCAAGGTGTTGTGGAACCCGACCGACGACGATTTTCGGACCAAGCCGCCGGAGCTTTTCCAGCGCGGGGTTGACTTCGCTCTGGAGGCGCTGGACGATGCCGAAACCCGGCTGTTCATCCACTGCGCCGCCGGAGTGCACCGGGCCCCGATGATGACGCTCGCGGTGCTGCGCGCCATGGGCTTCGGGCCCGATGACGCCAGGGAAATGATCGAGTCGCGGCGCCACGTGGTGGATTTCGCCGAGGTTTACGTGCAGAGCGTGGAAGAGTTCATGCGCAGCTACGAGGCGGCGGGGCAGAAGAAGTAGATAGCAATTGGCAACTAGCAATTAGCGAAAAGCGCTCTCAGCTTTGTCATCCTGAGCGCAGGCGGACGGGCCGAAGTCGAAGGACGGCTATTTTAGCGATGGATGTCCCTCATTGTGGGACTCCGAAGTGGCAGGCACGCCATGAACGCCACAGCCTGCGAAGCACTAACTCCTGGTCGTCGCGCTGGGGTCGCTCGACTCCCCAGTCGCCGCGACGGCCTTATCGTTCCGTCGAACATCTCTTACCACGGAGACACGGAGGGCGGGAGTTTTGCTTTTCTCCTGCGCAACTCCAGGTCGAGCGAATTTAGCATACTTCCGCCGGCGCCGGCCGGCAGCAGAGAGGCACCCATGATACTCAAGACCCACCGCCTTACGGGGCGGTTTTTTACTGTCCTGATTTCGCTTAGCCTGGCGATTTTGTTACCCCGCGCTGGGTTTGCCTCTGCACCGGAGCCTCCAAACCCCGGCGTTTCTGGGCGAGTCGGCAGGGTGGAAGCGGGGCCCCGATCTCCCTCCGCTTCCCTCGCCGCGGCCGGATCGACTCTTGCAGCGCGAGCGGGCCTGCTGGGGCGCCACACTTTATCTTTAGAACCTAAGGGGGCCGTTTCCCTTGCGGCAGGCCCGATGTTTGTCGAGTGGCCGGCCGAGCGCCGCTACACGCCATTTCAGCTCGAGCATCGCGCTCCGGTGCTACTGGCCAGCACGGCGCCGGCGACACGCCCGGCGGCAAGCGCGAACCCGCTGGCGGCCTCTCCGGGCGGCAATTCCAAGGCTCCTAGTCCTACATTGTGTGACATCAACGACACGGTCTATCGTGCCGACGGCACCCCCGCGCAGGGCACGGTGCTGTTGTCCTGGCCGTCCTTTACCACGGCGGGCGGACAGGCGGTCACGCCCGGCTCGCTGCTGGTCACACTCGATCCCAGCGGCGGCTTCAACGCCAGCGTTGCGCCCAACACCGGCGCCAGCCCGGTGGGCACTTACTATCGCGCCATCTTTAAGCTTAACGACGGCACCAACGAGACCGAATTCTGGGTCGTCCCCAATACCCAGACCACGACCATCGGCGCCATCCGCAGCAAGCTGGTGCCGTCCAACCAGGCGGCGCAATTTTTGACCCGCGACTTCGCCGATTCCACCTATTTGAACTTGACGGCCAACGAGACCGTGGCAGGAGTCAAGACCTTCACCGCCTCACCGGCGGTACCGACGCCGGCCAATCCCAGCGACGCAGCCAATAAATCCTATGTTGACGCCAACGCGGGCAGCAACCTGGCCGCGCCGCCGCCCATCGGATCGGGCACGCCCAACACCGGCGCGTTCACTACGCTGACGGCGCAGGATTCCCAGACCGCCAACTTCCCGGTAATGGATCTGCGCGCGTATGGCTTGACCGGCGACGGACAGATCCTGAATCCGTGCAGCATTACGGCGGGCCAAAAAACCGTGCAGTGCAGCAGCGCGTCCTTTAGTAATAAGGATGTGGGCAAGAGCAGTTTTTTTCAGGGCGCAGGCGCGTCCGGCGCCTTCATGAATTCGACCATCGACAGCGTGCAGGACGCCACCCACCTGACCCTGCATGACGCCGCCGGCACCACGGTCGCCAGCGGTACCTTTTATTACGGCACCGACAACACCGCGAACTGGTGCGCCGCGGTGGCTTGTACGGTGGTCAATCCTCCGAACCAGACGGCCACACCGGAACCAGGGCGCACTCTGCGTCTGCCGCGCGGTACATACTTCGTCACGGGAACGGTCTATACCCGCAATGGGGACAACCTGGTGGGGGACGGAGGCACGGCGACGGAGATCTTCCAGTTCGATGCGACCGGCGCGAAAGACCTGCTTGCGCTCGGCGCCCACAGCGTTAACGGAACGCCCACCATGGACAGCGGCGGCCTGCTCAACATCGTCCGCGGCATCGGCTTTTTCCAGCCTGAAGCGCAGACCAGCGCTTGCGTCAATACCATGTACTACTCTGGGGTAGACATTGTTGACAACTGGTTCATCTGCAACAACGGGGTGATGGCCACCGGCAACGGCATCCGGATTGTGCGCAACACCTGCGACAATAACGGCGGGCAGTGCATCATCGTCAAAGGCAACGGCACCTCCATCAACAATCCCACGCACAGCGTCCTTATCCAGGACACCGACTGCTATGCCCAGCGCTATGCCTGCGTCCAGATTGACGGCGCGGCCGACGTTCAGGTGAACCACAACTGGTTTAACTACGCCAAACAGTACAGCTTGTTTCTAGCCAGCGCAACCAATCAGAGCAGCTACCGGGTGTCGATCACCAACAACCAGTTCCTTACCAGCACCGGCTCAGACTACTACACGCCTACCCAGACCCATATCTACTTCGCCACTGCTTGCGCCAATTGCTCGATTGCTGACAACCGGTTCATGCTGTCGCGCAAGTACGATATCGACCTGGAAAACACCGGCACCACCGGCCTCAGGATCGTTAACAATACGTTCTATGCCGGGCAGGGGACTTCCCTCAATGTGGGACAGGCGGGCGGCGGGCTAAGGGTGTGGAACAACTTCTTCGACAGTCCGGGAAATTACGCGGCTGACTTCAACACTCCGGCGGTGATGGGGGGCAATTCCTGTCGCGTTCCCTTCTTCGTCACCGGGCTCCCGGCAAACGACTATGACAAGGCGTGCTTCCGCTTCGCCAACGGCCTGGCGGCGGGATCGAAGGCCTCCGACAATACCACCGATTCCACAACGGTGGCGGCGGTGGCGGTCCGCGGCGGGGCATTTCCCTTCTACAGCAACGGCAACCGCTCCGGCTGGGCGACCGCTGATGTATATGTCTATACCGGAAGCGGCACCATGGCCTCGGCCAATGAGCGCGTGTACAACGGCACGGGTAACACCAGTGTGTTTACCACAACGTCAGACCCGTCCACCGGCAACGCCAGCTTCGCCGGCAACGTCACGGTGAGCGGCGACCTGATCACCCGCGATGTGCCCGGCGTGGAATATCACGTGAGCAAATATGCCAGTATCCAGGCTGCCATCAACGCCGCCTATAATAATGGTACGGTACTCGGCAGCGTGGTGGACGATCGCATCGCGCCTTACAACGGGCCGGGATTCATCCTTTATGACTCGGTCACGCTGAAGCTTGCGCCCACCACCTACACCCTCACCGGTACCGTTACCTACAACAACGGCAACAACAATGTGACGGCGGGGATCGTCGCCGTGCCCGGCGCGCGCCTCATCGGCGCCAGCACTTCGACCAACCACGGCACCATTATTACTGCCGGCAACGGACTGAATACCGACCTGATCGCGACCTCCACCGTAGGCACCGGAATCGGTTCCACGGCGCAATGGTGGCACTGGGGCGGCTTTGAGAACCTGCGGGTCACCGGCAACGGCGCCAACCAGACGGCGGGCAACTGCTTCAACATCGAGAACATGGGGGAGACCGCATTCCTGCGCACCATCGAGGTGAGCGGCTGCAAGGTTGACAACATTCTGTTCACCGGAGCGAGTGCCACACCGTCAGACATCGCGAATATCACTACCAACAGCGCCGGCCGCTACGGCTTCAACTTCAACAACCTCAGCGGCGTGGCGGTCGTCCACGGGTTGAGCGGCGACTCCAATGTCACCTCGCTGGTGCGGCTGAACGGCGGCCAGTCGGGAACGCTGACCATCCTGGGCTTCAAGGCGGAGGAGGAGATCAGCGGCCAGGACCCGCTGATCACGATTGACGAGACCGACGAGAGCGGCGCGCAGCCCAGCCTGTTTATCGTCGGCGGCTACACCTTCGGGCGCAGCGGGCTGAACGACATCATTAAATATGTGAACGGGACCGTGGGCACCGCGCCGTTCGTGAGCGTCAGCAATTTTTATACCCAGAACTACGTCAACGCAGTGAACGATACGGTCAACGGCCGCACCACGGCCGCGGCCAACATGAATAAGGTACCGTTCTACTACGGACCGACAGGGGCCTTTTATTCCGGCCAGGCCTACACACTTGATCTGAACACCTTCGTGCAATCGCCACACTCGGGCAACAATATCTTGACAGAAGTATTCGGCACCACCAGTTCGAACGAGACCCTGGTGGCGGCCAGCGGCACCTCGAACAACTTGAGCGTCGGGGGCATCGGTTTCCGCATGCCCAACCGCAACACCTACGGGCAGTCGCCGGAGCTATTTGCCAAGATGACCTACGCGTTCCCCGGCGGCATTCCCAACACGCAGCAATGGGAGTTCATCCCGGCCAAGGTCGGCGGCGACAACAGCACGCGCTGGATCGGCGATCCCGGCTATCGCTGGGACGAGATTTACTCCGCCGATGTGAACACCACAACTGCGACGGTGGGCACGCTGAACGTCACCAACTGCGTCGGCTGCGGCTCACACCTGGTGAGCGGCACCCTGCAGGGAACCACGGCGACGTTGACCGGCAATAGCGCCGATCAGACAATCTTCAGCGCGACGCTGCCCGCCGGGACGTTCGCCGTCGGCGGCGGCGTCCACTGCTGGATCAAGTTTCAACACACGGTGTCGGGCAGCACGCCCATCACCTACAAGTGGAAGCTGGGAGGCGCGACCTGGAGTTACGGCAGCAACACCAGCTCCAGTTCGAACACCGCGGCCGACATCGAAATCCTGACGCCAACCGCGCTGACCTCGCAACTGGAAAACTCCGGCCCCATGCTGAAGGGCACCAACTTTGCCTTTGGCGGGATCTACGGAAATTCCGGCAGCGAAAACCTGGCGCTCGCCGATACCCTCAGCTTCACCTTCAACGGGGGCGCCACGGAGCAGATGAAAGGCGTGTCGTTCTATTGCCAGACGATTCAGTAGGCAGTTGTCAGTTGTCAGTTGTCAGTCAAGCGCGGAGCCGCGGAGCGGTGGCGGAGAAGCGAACCCGGCACGCAAGCCCCGGGGGAGGGTATCAACAAGTGTAGTGAGCCGCCGCAGCGGCGACACCTCGGGGACGGCGTAATCTGAGCGGCATGTAGAAGGCCGATGCGCGGTCCCCGGGATGGCCACAACCAAAAATACTTTACCGATTTTCAACATCCACATCCTTCTTGAGGCAGCGGGCATCCGGACTCGCCCTCCCACAGCGTGGGACGGCATATTACCTATCCGAGATGGCGAGTTCCACAACGTGGAAGTGTTGTGATGACCCCTGCTGGGAAAGCCGGCGCACCACGGCGCCGGCTACAGTGATGGCAGGTCTCAGCAAGAAAAGATTCGCTCTGTTCATGTCTTCTTTTTGAGAGGGAGTGCAGGCTTACATACAACACTCGCTTGCCTCTTTTCTTTGAAGGGGCGCGCCTTTAGGCGCGTCGTAAAACCGTTGAAACCCGCTCGGCTTTAGCCACGGAGGGAACTCGCTTTCGAGCCTTCCAAGGTCGACTCCCCTCGGCGGCTAAAGCCGGCTGTCGAGGCGGGCGATCGGCGCGGCTGAAGCCGCGCCCCTTCAAAACGAGGACGTCGATAAGGGATTCGATCTTGCCCTGGGGCTGCGTCATCGGAGTGGCGCAATGTCAGCCCTTATACCAGCAACGCAAGATGTCGCAACCTCGTCAACGAACAATCCAACATCGCAAGCACCCGGAGCGGTCCAAAGCGAGATACCTCAGGGGCTAAAGCCCGACCCGGAAGCCGCCAGTTTCGGCGCGGCTAAAGCCGCGCCCCTTCAAAACAGGAAAGAACCGAAGCGGAAGGCGAAGCCGAAGGAGAAAAAACAGAGAAGCCCAAGGCGCAAGAGGAATCGAAGCAGAAAAAGAACGAAACGGAGAAGCCGAAAGAACAAGTTTGCGCGCCCGACCTGAAGCTGTTCACCACCGCCGGGCACGAGATAGGGTTGCCCAGCCGCGATAAGCCCCTCTCGGTGGAACAGTTGGTCAAGCTGGGCGAGATGCTGGAAGAAACCATCGCGGCCGACAGCCGGTACTGGCCGGGCGAGACCGCGCGGCTGGCGGCGATCGAGTATCAGCTTGCGATCCGGGGCAAGAACCGGCTGGTGAACCCCGTGAGCCTGAACCAGGCGCAGCGCGAGGTTGACCGCCGTGCCGGCAAGCGCAACATTGTGTTGAAGGCGCGCCAAGTCGGCATCACGACGTACGTGGCGGCGCGATTTTTCCTGCACACCATCCTGCAGCCGGGCACGCTGAGCGTGCAGGTGGCGCACGACCAGCAATCGGCGGAGGAGATTTTTCGCATCGTCCACCGCTTCCTGGAGAAACTGCCGGAGCCGTGGCGGCGCAGCGCGCTGAAGACGTCGCGCGCCAACGTCCGCCAGATCGTGTTCCCCCAACTCGACAGCGAGTACCGGGTGGAAACCGCGGCGGACCCCAACGCCGGCCGCGGGCTGACCATCCAGAACCTGCACTGTTCGGAGGTGGCCCGCTGGCCGCGCGACGTGGAGGAAACGCTGGCCTCGTTGCGGGCCGCGGTGCCGCCCGATGGCGAGATCTTTCTGGAGTCCACGCCCAGCGGCGCAGGTGGCACCTTTTATGAAGAGTGGCAGAGCGCGCACGAGACCGGCTACGTGCAGCACTTCTTCCCCTGGTGGTGGGAGAAGAGTTACAGGCGCGAGGTCGAGGTTGTCAACTTTACCGACGAAGAGCTGGAGTTGATGGCGAAGCACGGGCTGGACGCCGGGCAGATCGCGTTCCGCCGCGAGATGCGATTGCAGTTTCGCAATCGCTTTCTGGAAGAGTACGCCGAGGACGCCGAGACCTGCTTCCTCACCTCGGGCAATTGCATGTTCGATAGCACGAAACTCGGCGAGGCGCTGAAGAGACCGCAGGTCACGGTGGACAGCAAACAGAATGGCAAGCTGCTCTACTTCCTGCAGCCGCAGCCGGGCCGCGACTACATTGTTGGCGTGGACCCATCCAGCGGCCATCCCGAGGGCGATTACGGCTGCATCGAGGTGATCGACGCGGCCAGCGGACAGCAGTGCGCCGAATGGCACGACCGCTTCCGGCCCGAGGAGGCGGCGGCCAATGCGGTCCGGCTGGCGAAGGATTACAACATGGCAATGATTGCGGTGGAGCGCAACGGCGTGGGCGAAGCAGTCGTGACCGAGCTTCGCGCGCACACCGACTATCCCAACGTGTACTGCTCGCACAACGCGGCGGGTTGGCTGACCACCGACATGTCGAAGGAGCGCGCGCTTGGGAACTTCCGGGACTTGCTGGACAACCAGACCGAGTTGTTTTCCAGCCACCGGCTGCTGCAGGAGTGCCGGACGTTTGTCCGCAACGCCAAGGGAAAATGCGCGGCAGCGGCGGGCGCGCACGACGACATGGTGATGGCCATGGCCATCGCCCAGGCGGTCCGCGGCGAGCGCCGCATCCGGATTCCTGAACCGGAGAGGGAGGCGGCGCTGGCGGCGTAGTGCGAATCAATAAGTATGTTGTCATCCTGAGCGGAGCGCGAGTCCGCGTAGCGGCGAACGACCTTCGCTCAGGATGACAGACTGGAAGATGGGCTTGTGCCGCCCCTGAAGGGGCTCGCATCACAAATCGCACCGTTACCCAGCGCTGACGCGCTGGGCTAGACTATTGCGCGCCTCCGGCGCTCACATTTTCGATCTCACACGCCTATGTGACGTGTGACCGCGCAATGCGGCGCAAGCCGCGATACGATGGCTAGTTGTCAGTTATCAGTTGCCAGTTGCCAGTTGCCAGTTGTCAGTTGTCAGTTATCAGTTGCCAGTTATCAGTTGCCAGTTGCCAGTTGCCAGTTGTCAGTTGCCAGTTGTCAGTTGCCAGTGCCAGTTGCCAGTTGCCAGTTGCCAGTTGCCAGTTGTCAGTGGCGAGTTCTTAGTGTGAAAGGTCAATGGCGAACGGGTTTTGCAACTAACAATGATGATCGGACGTTCCGACAACTCGAAACTGATAACTGACTGACAACTGCTTCTGTGGTAGAGACCGCCCTGTCACTCCCAGATAGGGATCAGGATTGGAGTGCGAGCGTTTCAGGATTCGGTTTGTATCAGGGCACGGCTTCAGCCGTGCCGTAGATAGCGCATGATGACTTGGGCTTTAGCCGCTGAGAGACTGCAATTGCAGGGGCTAAAGCCCGAGATTGCCGCAGCCGCACCGGCCATGACTAAAGTCATGCCCTGATACAAATCGTTCTTGAATCAAGCTCCACAAGGTCTCGTCGTTGGTCCAGGCAGTGCAACACGTACGCAGGATGCGCGGCGGAGCGCAGAGTCATCTGATGCGCTGCGCCGACGGCCATTATTACGTCGTCAAGTTTCAGAACAATCCACAACACACCCGGGTGCTGGTCAACGACTGGCTGGGCTCGCGGCTGGGCGAGATGATCGGCCTGCCGATGCCGGCCGTGGCGGTGGTGGACGTGCATCCCTGGCTGCTGGAACATACTTCCGAGCTGCGCATCGAGGTGGGCGGCCAGCGCATGATGTTCACCCCGGGACTGTCGTTCGGGTCGCGCTACGTGGTGTCGCCCATGGAAGGCCAGGTGTGGGACTACCTGCCGGAGAACATGATTCCGCGGGTGCGCAATGTGCGCGATTTCGCCGGCGCCCTCGCCCTCGACAAGTGGACGTGCAACGCCAACGGTCGCCAGGCGGCCTTCTGGAAGCGGTCGCGCGAGCGCAAGTTTACCGCCAGCTTCATCGATCAGGGCTATTGCTTCAATGCGGGCGAGTGGAACTTTCCCGATGCGCCGTTGCGCGGCGTCTTCGGGCGCAACGATGTGTATGCATGTATCACATCGTGGGACAGCTTCGAGCCGTGGCTGGGCCGCATCGAGAACTTTCCCGAGAGCTCGCTGTGGCCGCTGGCCGAGGAGCTTCCGCCGGAGTGGTACGGCTCGGCGACGGAGGAATTGGAGAAACTGCTTTCGCGGCTGCTGGCGCGGCGCGCGCGGGTGCGCGAGTTGATCCTGGATTTCAAGAATTCATCGCGGAACCCGTTCCCGAACTGGAAGGAAGCGGTGAATTAATGCGCACCACAGAGACACAGAGGCGCAGAGAAGGCAGAGAATGGGGTTGAAGCATCTCAGGAAGCTGACGCTTTGGGGAGGGGTCGCACGAGCCGCGCAGCGGCGGCTGCGATTTGAGCCTGGGGTGCAAACCCCGGGCGAAGCCGCCGCTGCGCGGCTCGTTTGCGGGCGGTTAAAGTCGTGCCCTGATACAAAACGGAGTCGTTCAGGTGATAGGGGGATTGCTAATTGCTAGTTGCTGGTTGCTGGTAACTGATGGCTGATTGCTGATGGCTAGTCTGAAACAATGCGACTTTTTCCTTCTGCGCTACGTTCCGGACGTGGTGAAGGGCGAGTTCGTCAACGTGGGGGTGGTGCTGCTGGAGAACGGCGGCGGCGGATTTACCGATGTGCGCTTCACGCGCGACTGGCGGCGAGCACGCTGCCTCGATCCCGAACTTGACATCGAGCTGCTGGAATCGTACGAGGGCGAGTTGCGGCGGTTGTTGCAGTCGCGCGTGCCGGAGATCATCAATTATCGCGGGCCAATGTCGCGGCGCGAGTGGCTGCTGGCGCAGATGCAGCAATCGTTTTCCGGCGCGCTGGAGTTGGCGCCCATGAGCGCGGTGCTGACCGAGTCTCCGCGGGCCGAGTTGGGCAAGCTGGCGCAGGCGTATCTGGAGTCGGCGGCGCGCGGACGGCGGGCGCAGTCTGGACGGCGCGTGATCTTCAATACCATGCGCGATGCCTTCGAGCAGGCGGGCGTGTGGGAGCTGATGCTGAAGAACATCGAGGTCGCGCGCTACACTCGCCAGGGCGATCCGCTGAAGATCGACTGCGGCTATCGCGTTCCGGGCGCGGGAGTGGGAGCGAACGGCGTGATTCATTTGTTTCACGCGCTGTCGCTGGCCACGGATGTGGATTCGGCCAAGGTGCTGGCCTTCAGCTACTCGGACCTGCGCGAGGGCCTGAACGCGGCCGAGCACGCCCTGAGCGACATGACGGCGATCACGGAAGACGGACTCGACCTGCGCGACGAGGGTGTAGCTTTCGCGCTGGCCACGTTGCAGAACAGCGAGATCGCAGTGGCGCGCGTCAGCCAGATGCCGCAGGTCGCCGAGCGGGCGCGGGTGGAGATGAAGTTGTAGAGACTGTCAGCTGAATTACCTTTGGCAACTGGCACATCTTTTCAGTTGCGCTCCCTCGGGAGCGCATTTTTATTTTGCGCAACACTGCACAGGTTTCGAACTATCCACGATCCACTAACCACTAGCCACGTTTTCTTACAGGCAAACCTCATGAACATGCGAGACACGTTTCGCGGCGCGCTGCGCCGCATTGCTCGAACTCCCACCCTTTTCGCTGCGCGAAGAAGGGTGGGCCTGCGCCCTGGCACAGGGCCAGACAGTTCTCCCGCCGCGCTGGCAGCCTCCGGCGCCGAACCTGCCCGTAAGACGGTGCCTCTTCCCACCATATTCGCTCCGGGGGCGCCCACGCTGGTGCGTGCCGGAGTCATGCCCAAACCTTCGCCGGCCAACCTGCGGCGCTTTGCCGAGATGCCGATCGCGCGCAAGGCGATCAACACGATTAAGGACCGGATCGCAGGAATGCAGTGGCGCATCCAGCCGCGGCACGGTCGCGTGCTCGACGAATTGCCCGATGCGGCGCAACAGATTGCGACGCTCACCCTCAACTTCGAGCAACCGAACCCCCAGGACTCCTTTCGCTCCATGATCGAGCAGGTGCTGGAAGACGTGCTGGTCGGGGGTTTCGGGGCAATCGAGCTCGACCTGACCGGCGACGCGGAGCGGCCGCTGGTGCTGTGGCCAGTGGACGGCGCGAGCCTTCGCATTCGCACCGACTGGGACGGCAACCCATCGTCGCCGCGCTACGTGCAAACCACCAACGCGTTTACGCCCAGCAGCGAGATCACGCTGGCCGACGAAGAGCTGGCGTACATCCGGCTGAACCCGCGCACCCATACGCCGTTCGGGCTGGGCAAGCTGGAGGTTGCATTCGAAACCATTCACGAGTTTCTGAGCGCGCATCGCTTCGCCTCGCGCCTGGCCAGCAACAGCGTGGTGCAGTACGCGCTGTGGTTGCAGAACCTGAGCCCGGCGCACCACGAGCGGCTCATCCGCTGGTGGCAGGACGAAATTGAGGGCACCGGCAAAGTGCCGATTCTCTCGGCCGAGACCAAGCCCGAGGTGCTGCACTTCAGCGGCGGCACCGACGCCGACCTGCGGCTGCAATGGCAGGAATTCCTGATTCGCATGATCGCGGACGCGTTTGATCTGCCGCCCATGCTGCTGGGACTGGAGCGCGACGTCAATCGCAACACAGCTACCACGCAGTATGACGACGCGTTTCGCACCGCCGTCGTGCCAGTGGCGCGGCTCATCGCCGAACACCTCACCCGCGACGTGATCAGCAAGCGGCTGGGATGGAACGACCTGGAGTTCGTCTTCACCGACGTGGACGCGCCCAACGAACTGGAGCAGGCCAGCATCCAGCAGATCCTGATTGGATGCGGTGTGCTGACGGTGAACGAAGTGCGACGCATGAGAGGACTGCCGCCCCTGCCGGAGAAGCAAGGCGGGCTAGCGGATTCGCCGGCCATGCAATGAGCGGGCCGCTCTTCGCTGTTCGCTCTTCGCCAGAAGTTGTCATCCCGAGCAAAGGCTTTACCCTGTGTCGAGGGACCTGCGTGCTCGCCACCATCTCACAACCTGTGACCTATTAAGGAACCATCATGAACCTGCAACTGGAAGCCATGGCGCTGGCCATGCCGGAGGTCGCTGGACATCCCAACCGGCTACCGTTTCGCGGAGTACTCACTCTGGTGGGCGTCGCCTCGCAGCGCGCGCCTGGCGGGGCGCGCGGCCATCGCGTGATGTTGACGCGCGCCGCCGCCGACAAGGCCCTGCCCTCGTTGTTGGGCATGGCCCTGGACTACGCTCCCGCGCTGAACTCCCACGATGTCAGACGCAAGATCGGCATCATTACCGAGGCGAACATCGAGCCCTTAAAGGCGGGCGGTACGCCGAACGCCACCGGGCAACTTGCCATCGGAGGGTATTTGTTCGCCCACGACTTTCCCGACGTGGTGGACACTATCCGCGCGCAGGACGATACCACGCTGGGCATGTCGTATGAGATGACTCAGGTCGAGATACCCAATCAAAGCGCCTCGATCTGGACCGCGACGGCATTCACCTTTACCGGGGCGGCGGTGCTGCGTCGCGACCGGGCAGCCTATCCGCAGACGTGGATAGCGGTAAAGGACCGCGCAGTTGCCGGCGCCAGCAACGGGGCTGGGTAAGGCAGGCGATTATGGCAAGCAACGTCTGTGCTAACTGCTGTTGCCTTATTGACGCCAACCGTGGCGGCGGCACAACCGGCTGCAACTACTGCTACGTTTGCGAAGCCATGCGGACGGCTGTGTCCGAAAACCGCTACCTGTCCCGTGTCCAGGAGACGGAGGAGCAGGAGCGCTGCGCCGCGCGCAAACGAATGGGCCTGGCCGGCCCGGACTAGCCCTGCAACATTCTCTGCGATGAACGGCACCAGGTTTTTCAACCCGACTCGCCCTGCGAGACGATATCCCACACAGTAGGAGGACATAGATATGGACCAGGAAACAATCCAGAACGCCACCCCGGATCCGGCGGCGATCGCCGGGCAAATGGCGCAGGCCACGCAGTCGCTGGCCGACGCGCTGCACAACCTCGACAGCCAGTTCGCTTCGCTGCACGCCAAGATCGACCGCATTGTGGCCGCCGTCGATGACGGCGACTTGCAGGCCAGCGTGCAGGGCGACTCCGGCCTGCGCCGCAAGCTGGCCGAACTGGAGAAGACCAACCAGGACCTGAAGGCGCAATCGGCTACGGCTCGCCGCAAGACCTTGTCGCCGATGGTGAGCGCATTGCTTGCCAAGGAAGGCGTCGAAGGCGAAGCCACGGTCGAGGCGCCGATCATCGAGAAGGCGCTCGCCGGACTCAGCATCGAGCAGCGGATCGCCGTAAAGGCCGAGCTGGCGCGCGCGGGCATCCTCAGCTAGATCAACCATTCCGAAGAAGCAACTAGCAATGGGCAGGAAGTAACTAGTAGCTGGTAACTAGTAACTAGCAGTCAGTAACTCGCCTTCAGGGGAGCGCGATGGGACAACCTCGGGAAGATCGTCGCTTTCCAGGAGGTTCGAAGCAACGACCGCCCGACGGTTTGCAGGTCGCTAGTTACTAGTTGCTAGTCACTACTTTTGCTCATTGCTAGTTGCTTCTTACATCCCACGGCGGCTGCGGCGCTAGCCACTAGCCACTAACCCCTATCCACATTCACGAAAGGACATTATGAAAGCACAATTCCTCAACCTTCAAGCCGCGGCCGATTACATGGGTCCGGGAGCGATCGAGGTCGATCGCTACCAGACTGAGATCACCGACATTGTTCGCCGTCGTGGCCCGTTTGGCCAGCGCATCAAGCAGGTGCCGGCCACCGGTCATCCCTCGCGTTTCTTCGAAGAAACGGCCATTCCCGCACTGACCGCGGCGCAGGCCTTCGTCGATCCCCGGAATATCGTGCCGGTGCTGGCCTCGCCGACCCGCGTGGAACGCAGCGTTCCGCTGAAGTGCCTGGTGTCGGAGATCAACTACAACGTCTTCGACATGGAAGTTGGTTCGCAGCAGAGCCAGTTCGCCTACTTGCAGGCGAAGGACCTGGCCGATTCGGTCGAGGGCCTGCTGCGCACGCACGATGTCGCGCTGTGGAACGGCAACGACACGTCGCTGAGCAACCCGACCACGCCGCAGTACTACGGCGCGGCCGGCCAGATCAATGACGGCGGCAACGTGACCACGATTGCCACCACCGCGAGCATTGTGGACGGCCTGAAGTCCACGGTGGCGCAGATGGTGTCCAACAGCAATTATGAAGTGCGTCCGACGGCCATCTACAGCAATCCGGTGCTGCTCGACCTGATCGACCGCGAAATGAAAGCCGAGTTCAACGTGGTGCTGTCGAGCACGCAGGTGGCGGGCGGGTTGACGGTGAAGACGCTCTCTACCCAGGCGGGCGAACTGCCGCTGATTCCCGATTGGGCGATTCCCTACACCGGCACGCCGGGCAGCGGTTCGGCGCAGCTTCCCTGCTACATCGTCAGTGAAGACATGATCGAGTATCACTGGCTCACCAATCCCACGCCGCGGGTCTTCCAGCTCGGCACGCCGAGCTCGCTGGCCTCGCAGATGGTGGTGGTGAAGTTCGGCGGCGTGGTGGTGAAGGGCGCCAGCTATGCCCACTACAAGGTGGTAGTCGACCGGTAGTACCACAATGTGAGACACGCACGACCAGGTTGCGACCGATCCCTGTTTTCGCTGCGTGCAAAGCTCCACTCCGGGCGTAGTCACGGCGCCTGGAGTGGAGCGCAATCACACACTACGCAGTCGTGCCTCATTTCTTACCACAGAGACACAGAGACACAGAGCACAGCAATCTCCTTTGCTGTGCGGCCTACTCTGTGTCTCTGTGCCTCGGTGGTGAACCGGTGTTGGGTTCGCCAGACTGGACATCTTATGAACTATCTTTCCGATTCTGAATACGAAAGTTACGGGATGGAGCCGGCCACGGCGGAATCGCTGGTGGCCGCGGCTTCTACGCTGATTGACACCTACTGCCGGCGGCCGACGTTCGCCCTCTCGCAGTACACGGAACGCATCCGCATCGCCCCCGGGCGCAATGACCTGCGGCTCACCTATCTGCCGCTGGCCATTCCGCAAGGGGGGACGTCGCCCCTGATTTCGGGCCGGGCGCGCTACGCCATGCCGCGGCGCGGCGAGGATACCACATTGTGCGACATGATGTTCCAGATCGCCACCGCCTACCAGCTTCCTGGGACCTGGATCGACGTGGATGTCAGCACCTTCGACTACTTCGCCGACACGGGAGAAGTATCGTGGCTGGCCAATCCGCTGGGCCTGGTCTTCAACGAGATGGAACTGACGTACAGCGCGGGCTTCGCGCAGATTCCCGATCCAGTGAAGTTCGCCTGCGCCCAGATCGTGCGCAATGCCCAGGCCAATCCCGCACTCAACGTAAAAGCGGGCACGCTGACCGCGATGCGTCTGGAATATTTTTCGGATTCGCTACTCGATAGCACAGTACAGACGATGCTGGCGCCGTATGCGGCGCAGAAAGTAGGCTGACATGCCGGACGACGACACCTCCATAGGCATGATAAGGGGACGCCGCCAGGCGACGCGTCGCATTGCCGATGGCATGCTGCGGGTGCTGGGCGGCGATAAAATCACATTGCGCCTGGCCGACGCATCCACCGGGGACACTGACAGTCAATTGGGGATCACGTCTCCTACAGCGTCGGACATTGAGATTGCTCCCGCGGTAGTGCAAGTGGAGGCGACACCCAGCGGCGCGCAGCGTGTGCAGGTCATCCTGGGGAACAAGACGTTGCAGCCTATCGTCGACTCGTATGGGGTCACCGACATTCCGGGCTGGTTCATCCACTCTCAGGGTCTGGTCTACCGCGGCAGTCTGTTTCCCATCACGTCAGTGCTCAGCCAGCAGTTTGCCGGGGGCGAGTACCTTTACCTCCTGACTGCCACGGAGTAGGACAACATGCAACCAACCAAGGACAGTTTCTATGTGGCGCTGCGCGATCGCCTGGTGGCGGTGGACCCGCAACGTACGATAACGATCGACGGGGCGACCCGGCCGGCCATTGCAGTGGTGGAGAACGAGCCGCCGAATGCTGCGCCGCCATTGTGCGACGCTTTCTACCTGCACTGGGGCGGCGCCCGCCCGGTGCTGCCCGCGGCGGGCACGCTGATGGAGATGGAATGCACCATCGCGTATCGCACCAAGGGTAGCGATCAGAACGGCAGCCTCGACCGCGGCCGCGACCTGGCGAGCCTGGACAATGACGCGCTGGCGATTTGCGCGCCGCCAAACAGCCAGAAGTATGACTACTCGAGCGGCCCGCCGGTGGATTTGGGGTCCAGTATCTTCTGGACGCAGCCGGTCTTCAGCGCACTGATCAACGCGCCGCCGTATCTCGGACGTGAGGTCAGCGTAACCGTGTTCTTCTATCCCGAGGTGAACCAGACATGAGTCCTTCAAATGTGAAGCGCTCGCAAATGGCGCCCGCGGCGCGCGCGGTGCGAGCTTACATTGCGCCAGTGGGACGTCCGAACGGGCCAATCGCGGCCTACGATCCCGGGGCGCAAGGTCAGTTCGATCTGGATTCGCCGCCAGCGCCGTGGCTGGATCTGGGTTGGGTGGAAAACTTTCAGCGCGCGGCGGCAACCAAATACGAAGCGCTGCGCAGCGGGCCCGTGGGCAACATCACGGTGCAGTACCGCACGCAGCCGGAGGCGCGGCTGGAGTTCGATTTGCCGGCGTGGGGCAAGCTGCAAATGGCGCTGACCGGCGGCACGCAACTGCTGAACGTGCTGGCCACGTTGCCGCTCAAGCCGCCGCAAGGATCGGGTGGGCCGGCTATTCCGGCGTCGCCGCTGCAAAGCGGGTCGACTGAGAGCTCGCTGGTGCTGGCGACCGATCAGCTTGGGTTGTTTGCGGTGGGCGACCTGGTTGCCGTGGACGCGGATTACACCGGACAGACGGGATATCTCGGCGCGGGCGCGCCGGCAGCGTATCTTACGTCGCCGCTGAATCCGAGCCAGAATGTCGACTACATTCGGCGGGTCACCTTCAACATCTCGCGGGTTGCGGCCAAGACATCATCTGCGCTGACGCTGGCCCAACCGCTGCTCGCCCAGCCGGTGGTTCCGGGCATGAGCGTGCAGCGCGTGCTGGCGTTCGTGGACCGCGAAGGCAGCAGCTTCTTCCAGGAATGGTCGGGACTGTTCGTAGTCCCGGCCGACAGCGGCGGGCGAGCGTGCTTTTATTATCCGCGGCTGCAGGTGGCGGCCAGCGGGCGGGAAACGCGGCTGGACTTCGCTGCGCCGCTATTCAGCCACATGCTGCACGCCAGCCTGCACGCACTGCCGGCCAGCGATGCCAATGACGGCGAGACCGTGCTGTGCTACCGCAGCTACTTCCCGGCGGTGTGTGCGGCGGCATATTAAAGGCAGTTGCCAGTAGCCAGTTGCCAGTTCTCAAGTGCTTCTGGAGATCAATCCATGAACCTTCTTATCGACAACAATGACGGCCTCGGGCCGCAGGATTACAGCGCCTGGGTGGACGCGGAGCATCTGCCGAAGATTGCGCGGAAGCTGAATCGCGCCGCTACCATGACGGCATCGCTGGTCAACTGCGGGCCGGGCTTCACAGTGCCGGCGAGTGGCGCGCGCGTAGTCTTACACTGTGGGAGTGGGCTCAGTCTGTTCACTGGATATCTGGCGACTGCGCCCGAGCAGCAATATCTTGGCCAGGGCCAGCAAGGGCCGGCGTGGCGCTACACGCTAGCGGCGGTGGACGACTCCTGTCTGCTGGACGATAACGCGCTGCCGGTGCGGACTCCGTTCGCCTCGCGCACCGCGGGCGACGCGCTGCGCACCCTGGCCAATGACGTCCTGCCCGGCGGGCTGGACCTCTCGGGCGTGCAGGATGTGAGTCCGGTCTATCAGCTTCCTATCGTGCCGCAGAAGACGTGGACGAACACGCGCAGGAGCTGACCACAATGGCGCGGGCCACCTATCGCGCGCACGACGGGAAGCTCGACTTCCAGCCGGTGGGCCAGAACAGTTTCAGCCTCAGCGACCAGGACCCGAACTTCGCGCCCGAAGGCCTGGTCTTGCTTCAGGGCGATCAGTTGCGCAACGATGTGACGATGCTCGGCGAACTCGAGCCAGTGGTTTATGTTCGCGATTACTTCCTGGGCGACGGAACCACGCTGGGCTTCTACCTTTCGACTTCGCCTTTCAGCAAGTCCACGGTCACCTTGTTTACAGAAGACTACATAGACGCGCAGTTGAATCCCACATTGTGGCAGGTGACCGATCCGAACGGCAAAGTGTCGGTCAGCGCCGGCCAGCTTCAGATCAACGGCGGGCCGGCGACGGTCAGCTATGTGGAGAAGCTGGAACTGGCGGGCGGGCTGATGATGCAGCATGGCCTGGTCACATTCAATGCCGCATCCAGTGGAACGCTCGGCGGTATCTACAATGGCGGGGTTGGTGACGGCAACTGCGTTGCGGGATTCAGTATTTCGCCCAGCGGCACGAACTGTGTCATCCAGGCGCTGGTGAATGGAGCGGCAACCGGCACGCCGCTGACGACCACACCCGGACATCTGTACGCTTTCGCCACGCAGTTGTTCTGCAACGAAGCGCACCGCGTCCGCCAAACATATTTGTCTTCGACACATCCCGCGGGCAGCGGACGCGGCGGAGACGCAGTCGCGGCAGCGATGCGCGTGGTGCTGACGGTCCACGACATCGACCCCAACAACCCGGGAACGCTGGCAGCGCCGGCCACTGTATTGTTCGACGACGTGCTGGGTGCGCCTCCGGGCTTCGCCACTTACGCCACGGTCAACGGGGCAAGCCTGTACGCCAGCGTTTCGTTCACCAGTCTGGAGCACATGGTGGACGCCGAAGTGCGCAGCATGATTCCGGGCCAGTCGTTTCGCACGCGGCTGGCAGGCTCTCTCTCGGACGGCGGCGAGTGCTATATCAGCTCGACCGGCGAGCTGCACTTTTATACGCCGTATCCACCGCAGGCCAACGAGCAGATCGTGGTGGCCTACCGCAGCAGCGCGCGAGCGGTGGCGCGAGTGCAGGACCAGAACAGCATTGCAGCGCACAAGAATGGCGGTGACAGCGGCCGGCGCAGTTACGTGCGGCGGCTGAAGCTGCCGCTGGCGCCAACGTCCATCGACTGCGAAAATGCCGCGCTGGCGATTCTGGACGACACGGTGCAGCCCGCATGGACAGGCGAGTATCGGGTGCTCAGCGATTTTCTGCCGGCCAGCGACGTGCTGCCTGCGGATGCGGTGCAGGTGTCGGTAGCGTCGCGCGGGGCGGCGTTCACCGGCATCGTGCGCGAGGTGGACGTGGAAGTGGTGTCGCTGGCGGACGACCGGTCGCTGTATGCGGTCCGGTTCGCGAACGACGCGGCCGCACTGCTGGCCTTCGAGTTCGAGAACATGACGCTGCCCGCGCCGGTGAGCACCATCTTCACCACGACCACGCCGTTCGTCGTCGATGTATATCGCGTCCTTGACGGCGGCGCAGGTGACCGACGTGATCGCGACCTACATCACGGTGGACGCCGGCGTTGCACCGCCACCCGGCGGCGGCATCGAAGTGCGCCGCAGCGACGCCGGCTGGGGTCCGGGCGCAGCCGGCAATCTGGCCGGACGCTTCACCACGCAAACCTTCACTCTGCCGCGGCTGTCGCGCGTGCAGAGCTATTACTTGCGGCAGTATGACGCATCGACCCCGGCGAAGTACTCGCGCGATTCGGCGCTGCTGCACGTGGACTATCCATTATGAAAGCCGCAATGAGTGACTTCGAGCAAAAAGTGTTGTCGGACCTGGCGGAAGTGAAAGCGCACATGCGCTGGCTGGTCGGCAATGGCAACGAGGGCAAGATCCAGGAACTGGAAGAGCAGGTGACCCGTCACGAGGCGTACCTGCAGCGTTTCACTGGGATCGCCACGGCCGTGGCTTGCCTGCTGACCTTCGTGCACTTCGCGATTGATTTGCTGCGGTACAAGCGGTGAGCAAAAAAGCAATTAGCAGTTAGCAGCTAGAAGAAAGGAACATCATGATGGACTTTGCAACCGTACTTTCGAAAATCAATACCGGCGCGCAAATCGCGCAAACAGCCGCGCCGGAAATCGAACAATATGGCAACGATCACGTAGCAGCTACACAGGAAATCCTGCAGGCTGCGGGGGCGGGCGTGGCAGCCGAGACATCCGACAAGACGGTGCAGGCGGAGGCAGTAGCCTCGGCTCAGTTGGCATCGAAGGTAGTGCCGTTGGTGTTCAAGCTGTTCTCCTGTTTCAAGCACCCGAAACCGAGGCCCGCGCCAGCGACTTCGCCCACAGCCTGGCGTCTCGGGCTACTTCGTCTTCGCCGCTAAACAAGAAATAGCCTTGTGCATCACGGTGCCGATCTCATACTCCGGCGCCGCGATGCGTCTCCATCGCGATCACTAATCGCGGGGGTGCCCAAGTGGTGGTGGAGGTTGGGCCAGCTTATCTTTCAGCACGATCAGCGTGGTCTTGACCTCCTCCTCTTCCATCTTTCGGGTTATCGCGTTAGCGACTGCGTAGAGCGGCTCTAGCTTCTTTCGAAAGATGCTGAAAAACTACGGCGCCCAGCGCAACGACACAAGCCCAATGGATGCCACCGCACCAACCTCAGGAGTTCTTGTATGCGGAAGATCCGAGTAGGCGATGGGTATGAAGGCAGAAGTAATCGAGGGCATCTCCCCAAGCAAACGGAACTCTCTCCAAGCGAGCGATGCCGTAGTATTCGAAGCTAAACAGCAAGGCCAAGTACAAGTAAATGATAATGAACGTAACCCCACCCAAGAATACCGCCCATTGAGCAGCACACGGCTATCCTAGAAAGACACACCCATCAGGTAAAGACGAAGAGAAACCCAAGCGCTTCTAACGTCTTGCGTAACTTCCGCATTTGCTTCGGTGACCTTTTTTATCAGTTTTTCCGACTCTTGCTGAAAAGCTTGGCTAAACTTCGACAACCAGTCATTCGAAGTGAAGCTGAGAGCGATACCAATCAATAAAGCGACCAGCTGTACCGAAACGACTACGAGTGCCGTGCGAAGCAACCACCGGTGAGTGGTGAGGAGTAGCAACAAGCACCAGAGCAATGTGAAGTGCCTGAACGGCCGCAGAGCATGGCGTGCCAACTTGGCCCGGAAAGATTCGTTGATCTGTTCGGCAGGGGTTGATCCAGCCACCGGCTTCGCCACTCCCGAGGCTGGAGCAACCAAGGCCGGCCAAGGGATTTGCACATAATAGGGCGGAGGGTCTGAAGAGTCGCTGGGTTCTGTGGTGACTGCGGGGCGACCGAGCGAAATCACAGCGCGCCGGGCTAGGTAGTAGAGACATATGAACGGGAAAAAGTAGACATAAGCCAAGTCTACTGCTACGTTGCTCCATCCGTAACTGGTCAAGACCGAAAAGCCGGCGATCAGTGTAAGAACCGTCACCTCTCCCGCTGAGGTATGCAGTCGATTAAAAAGCGGGGCCGGAGAGGCGCGTGGGACGTCAAAGAGGAAAATCGCATGAGCCCACAGAATTATAGCGACGGCAAGGCGCGTTAATGAACGAATCCGCTTCAGCATACTATATAAGTTGACCGGTATTCCTTAGCATCCTCGATTTGGCACGCTAGATCAAGCAAATTGGGTTTTGCCGCGAAGCACCTCTATCCCAGACGGCTGTTTGATTTTAGGGTGTATCAGCTCTTGGCAGCCGAAAGCTCCGACGAGAACGTTCAGACGGAGGCGCTCGCCTCAGCGCAACTGGCATCCGACGCAGTTCCCCTGGTGTTCCAGTTGATCTCCTGCTTCAAGCACAAGCCGGCGCCCGCGGCGGCCTAGAATTGGTCACCGGCATTCGTCATTGTTTCCAGCTCCTCTAGCGCGGTCAGCTTCGCACTGGCGGATCGGATGAGCACCGTTCGCTCTGAGATCCGCCAGCCCTCTACTCATCCGCCGGTAGTGGGGTACTCTCACGGAACCCTCGCGACTCTGATTGGACTTTCTCACAACAGTTGACCATCGGATTGCTGTTGATCCTACGTTGGCACACTGACAAGTAATTAAGGGCGTCCGAGCGGAGGCGGAAAGAGCGGCACTGATGCCAAAATATCGGCATCGAAGTGCACAAATGTGCGTTGAGTTGGATGTTTGGCGGGACTAACTGACAGTCGGTCGCTCTGTTAACGTGTTGATACTATTGAGATTCAATAGCTCATGGTCGCCTCACACAAAAGGCAACTTAATTGCTCTATTGACAAATGGGTTATGCTTGCTTCAGAGCATAAAACCCCCAAAACGAAAGGAACCGACGTTAATGTCTTCTTCTTCCACGATCAGCCGTGATGACATCACCGCTCGCAAGTTGGACGAATATCGAGCTAAATCGGCTGCCATGGTACACAAGGCAAGTGGTGACCCGGACAAAGTCTGCGAGGAGGGTCTCGCTGTGTTTGATGCCTTGTCTCGCGCGTTCGCGCGCAAATGGAACTGCGCTAGTGGAAGATGAATGAGCGTTATTTCCGATGCCTTTCAAAAACTCGGTCTTGCTAAGATCAAGGTTGTTGCGGGCGGAATCTACGCGCTACGTGACGACGCAATTAAAATTCCCGATGGCGACTTAAAGAAGAATCGAACAAAGCACATCTTCCGCACCGTAGTGGTCATTTCCAATCAGACAATCTGTAATTCGGTTGCGTGTCCGGTGGAACGGTCGTCCCCCTCTCTCACATCCTAGACCCCTCGGCGGAGACCGATCAATATCCCAAGAACGGAAAAGAA
Source organism: uncultured Acidobacteriaceae bacterium (assembly GCA_963798005.1). Classification (GTDB taxonomy): domain Bacteria; phylum Acidobacteriota; class Terriglobia; order Terriglobales; family Acidobacteriaceae; genus Bog-257. Next base: position 47,753 of record CAWCRZ010000007.1, read on the forward strand.
CGGCCTAGAATTCGATAGCCGATTGATGTTTGGATACATGCAGCCCGTCCTGAAGTCTGATTTGGAAAAACAGATCGGCATATTCTGACGACAGCGAGTGGCAAAAGGTGATGTGTAAAATCGTGTGGAATTTCGAGCGTTAGGCACTCGCCCCCTCAAAGCAGCCCAATACCCAGCTCCGCCGGTTCCCAACCTGGCTGAAATCGCAAGATGATACAATGCCCGTTCCCGCGCAACTCAGCGGCGACGCTCTTCCTGGACGGACCCCGACCTTTGGCACAAAACGCGACCGAGCCCCGAAGCATCACCTACGCCGACGCCGGTGTCGATATTGAGCGCTCCAATCGCACCAAGCAACGCATCAAGTATCTGGCGCAGAAGACCTTTAACCGAGGTGTATTGAGCGAGATTGGCGGCTTCGGCGGGCTGTTTTCCCTCGACAAGAAGAAGTACCCCGATCCGATACTGGTCTCCAGCGTGGACGGCGTGGGCACCAAGCTAAAGCTGGCATTCGAGATGAAGCTGCACCACACCGTCGGCGCTGACCTGGTGAACCACTGCGTCAACGACATTGCGGTGCAGGGCGCAGCGCCCATGTTTTTCATGGACTACTTCGCCACCGGCAAACTGCAGCCGGAGGTCATCGAGAAGGTGATTGTGGGCATCGCCGACGCGTGCAAGCAGAATGGGTGCGCGCTGATTGGCGGCGAAACGGCGGAGATGCCGGGGTTCTACAGCGCGGGCGAATACGATCTGGCGGGATTCATCGTGGGCGTTGTGGACCGCAGCCGGATCGTCACCGGCAAAACGGTGGAGCCGGGCGACGTGCTGTTGGGGCTGCCCTCGACGGGACTGCACACCAACGGCTACTCGCTGGCGCGCAAGCTGTTCTTCGAGGTGGCGCACTATACGCCCGATTCCTACGTCAACGAGATCAAGGGCAAGGTCGGCACCGAGTTGATGAAGACGCACAAGAGCTACTGGCCGATTGTGCGGCGCATGATGGATGCCGAAGCCGTGTCCGCCATGGCGCACATCACCGGCGGCGGCATCACCGAGAACCTGCCGCGCGCGCTGCCCAAAGGCATGGGCGCGATCGTCGAAATCCACTCCTGGCCGGTGCCTCTCATCTTCGAGCATCTGCAGCAGATCGGCAACGTGCCGCGCGACGAAATGCTGCGCACCTTCAACATGGGGATTGGCATGGTGCTGGTGGTGCCGGCGAAGAAATTCAAGAAGGCACAGCTCATCCTGGAGCGCTGTAGCGAGAAGGGCTACGTCATTGGGCGAGTGGTGAAGGGCGAGAAGCGGGTGACGTACCAGTAAGGCAGTCTGGCAGGTGGCAACTGGTTGTGCATCGGAATTAGGTGGGATATTCTTGGAGTAGCTATGAGCAGTCCTGTAAAACTCGTCGCCCCGTATCCCACTATGGACGAAGTGGCAGAGCTCTATGGGATTTCGCCGACCCGCCTCAAACAGCTCAAACGAATGGTCCAGGACCTCACGTCGCGCGGCCGGAACAAAACCACCGCGGTTCGTTCTAGGGTCTCCGCGAGGAACGCTTCCCGCATAAGCTATAGGGGTGCCACCGCAAAATCGCGGACCACCAAGAGTTCCCACAATGGCCACAAAAAGCGGGCGCCAGATAAGAAGTAGCCTCTCCCGGCCGTCTGTATTTCTTAACCTTCCTTACGATCCGAGGTTTGAGTCGCTGTTCCTAGCCTACATAGCGGGCGTGAGCGCATTTGGCATGGCGCCTCGCGCCACACTGGAGATACCCGGCAGTACGCGCCGATTGGATCGGATCTTCGAATTACTTTCTACCTGTCCGCAGTCGATTCACGACCTCTCGCGGGTGCAACTGGATCGGACTGCGCCGGCCACGCCGAGGTTCAACATGCCCTTCGAGTTGGGGCTGGCTGTGGCCCGCGAAAAATCGGGCGGCCTGCATTCATGGTTTGTGTTTGAAAGCATGAATCGCCGCATTACGAAGTCGCTCTCCGACTTGAACGGGACCGATGTTTACATACATCGAGGCACCATCAACGGTGTCTTTGCTCAATTGGGTAACGCATTCCTAAGGAAAGGTCGTCGGCCTACCGTGCCGGAAATGCAAGCTCTCTACCGCGGGTTGCGTGCTTCCGTTCCCGGAATTCTGCAGAAGACCGGCGCTGATACGTTGTTCGAAGCGCGACCGTTCCAGGAGTTGGCAGCCGTCGCCAGTGGCTTGACAGACAAGGTGGTTGTGCGTAAGAGGCGATAGCTCGCCAGCCGGGTTGTTGGAAGACGGGTATTCTTGCGCCCTGCTAAAATCACGGTGACCCGGAAGAGGGTGGAGGAGCGCATGGCAACCCTGAAGGTTGGTGATGAAGTCCCGGATTTCGATATTCCGGCGGTAGTGGGCAACATCAAGCAGCGATTCAAGCTCAGTGACTACCGGGGAAAGAAGAACGTTGTACTGGCTTTTTATCCCGCCGATTGGACGCCGGTTTGCGCCTCGCAATTGCCCGCGCTCAACGCCGATCTGGAAAAATTTTCCGCCTACGACGCTCAGCTCGTGGGCATCAGCGCCGATTCCATCCCCAGCCATACCGCCTGGCAGAAAAAAGATATCGGCCTCGTAGACTTTCCTCTGGCCAGCGATTTTTATCCCCATGGGCATGTGGCCAAGCTGTTCGGCATTCTGCGCGAAGGAGACCCCCTGCCGGGAGTCAACGAGCGCGCCCTGTTTGTGGTGGGCAAGGACGGCAAGCTGAAGTTCGGCAAGGTATACCCCCTCGGCGAACTGCCCAGCAACGAAGAGGTGTTTGAGGTGCTGAGGAAGCTGTAAGGCAGTGGATAGTGGATAGAAGTGATGCATCGGCAGCGCTGATCGAATTGAGATCGAAGTTTGAAGCTATCCACTAGCCACTATCCACCATCCACTGTTCTCCCATGCGTGCCGTCGTACAACGCGTCAGTCGCGCTTCGGTTAAAGTTGACGGTGAACTCACCGGCGAGATTGCGCAAGGTCTGCTGGTGCTGCTTGGCGTGGCCCAGGACGACGGCGAGTCTGACGCCGACTATCTGGCACAAAAGATTGCCGGCCTGCGCATCTTCGAGGACGACGCCGGCAAGATGAACCTGAGCGTGGCGGATGTCGGCGGGTCGGTGCTGGCGGTCTCGCAGTTCACGCTGTTCGGCGATGTGCGGCGCGGCAAGCGGCCGTCGTTCGATGCGGCGGCGCGACCCGAGCAGGCCAAGGCGCTGTATGAACATTTCGTGGAGCGCATCCGCGCCGGTGGCCTGCGCTGCGAGACGGGCCGCTTCCAGGAGATGATGGAAGTCGAGCTGGTGAACTCCGGGCCGGTGACGATTCTATTGGATTCGAAGAAGATGTTCTGAGTATCCCCTTTTCGAAGACCCGCACCCCAGGCCGGAGTGACATACATCACAGGCCCTGGTGATATGACTCACGGCCCTTTGGGTCATTGCAATCCTATCGTTGAACTATAGAAACGAGCCGTACGACCGCAACCGTGGAGAGGGGAAAGACAATGACAGAAGGCAATGGCAGCGCACATCAGGCGGCCAAGAAGGAATACACGCCGCGCCTGATTTTCTGGGAGGTCACCAAAGGCTGCAACCTGCGATGCATTCATTGCCGCGCCACGGCGACGGAGTTGATGTCGCCCAACGATCTGCCCACGGATAAAGCGCTCGACATCATTTCCCAGATTGCCGACTTCGGAAACCCCATTCTGGTGCTGAGCGGCGGCGAGCCGCTGTATCGCGCCGATATCTTCGAATTGGCCAGGTACGCGACCGGCCGCGGCTTGCGCGTCGCGCTGGCGACCAACGGCACGCTGGTGACCAAGGATGTCGCGCAGAAAATCAAGGACGCGGGAATCAAGCGCGTCTCGATCTCACTCGATGGCTCGGATGCCACGACCCACGACACCTTCCGCGGCATTCCGGGAGCGTTCGATGCGGCCATCTATGGCATGAAAAACCTGCAGCAGGTCGGCGTTTCGGTGCAGATCAACACCACCATCGCGCGTCACAATGCGCACCAGTTACCGGCGGTGCTTGAGCTGGCGCGCAGCCTTGGGGCCGACGCTCTGCATACGTTCCTGCTGGTGCCGGTGGGCTGCGGCGTGGACATCGCCGCCGAGCAGATGGTTGCGCCGGAAGAGTACGAGCGGATGTTGAACTGGTTCTACGATCAGTCGCTGGAAGGCGGCATCGAACTGAAGGCCACCTGCGCGCCGCATTACTTCCGCGTTGCGCGCCAGCGCCGCGCTGCTGACCGGCTTGCAGGGCGCGAGCAGCCTGCGCCGAAACCGGCCGCTGCCGGCGAGATTGGCCCGACCGACATGACCATGCCGGGTTCGACTGGAATCTCCTTGAAGCCGGGCGGCGGACCGCCCGTGGGCCACACTGGACACCCCGGCGGCCATCCCGGCGACATGAACGCCATGACCAAAGGCTGCCTGGCCGGGACCGGCGTCTGCTTCCTCTCGCACGAGGGCGAGGTTTTCCCCTGCGGATATCTGCCGGCAATTGCGGGCGACCTGCGCAAACAGAGCTTCGCCGATGTCTGGAACAACTCCGCGGTGTTTGAAGCGTTACGCGATGACGACAACCTGAAGGGCAAGTGCGGATGCTGCGAGTTCCGCCACGTCTGCATGGGATGCCGCGCGCGGGCCTACGCGGCTACTGGTGACTTCCTGGCGGAAGAGCCGTTCTGCGTGTACGAGCCGGGCACTTCGAACAAAATGATTCGCGAAGCCGCCATCGGCAAACCGCAGGTATGACTTTGGTCATAGCCGCTCGTCACTGCACCCCCTAACATTGCAGACATGGCAGCGCACATCGGCACACTACCGAGCTCACGACTTAGGACCATGGTTGTCCCGCGCGAGCACGGCGCGTGGGGCATGATGCTGGTCCCGCTGGCCACGGGTGCAATCGTCGCGCTGCCGGTCGGGATGAACGCTGCTGCGCTTACCCTTTTCACCCTCACCGCGATCTCGCTGTTCTGGCTGCGCACGCCGGTTGAAGCGTGGCTCGGAACCTCCGCCATCAAGGCACAAACGCCGCAAGAGCGAGCATTCGTACTGAAGGCGATAATCGGCATTGGCTTGCTCGCCGCAGCGAGCGCCGCGGCATTGCTATGGAACGGGCGGAACGGCGGGCTGCTGGTAATTGGCGCGATTGCGGCCCTCGCGTTCGCGGTGCAGGCTGGAGTGAAAAAGCTGGGCCGCAGAGGCCGGATGCCGGCGCAAGTCATTGGTGCAATCGGACTCACCTCCACTGCGGCGGCCGCGTATTGCGTAGCTACGGGCAAGCTGGACCACACCGCTCTGGCGCTATGGCTGGCGAACTGGCTGTTCGCCGGCAACCAGATTCACTTCGTGCAGGTGCGCATCCGCTCCAGCCGCGCGGGCACGATGAATGAAAAGCTAGAGCAGGGGCTTCCCTTCTTCACCGGACAAGTCGTGCTCATCGGCGTCATTCTCGCCGCGTGCCGATTCCGGGTTTTTCCGGCTGCGGTTGCGGTCGCGTTTGTTCCTGTGCTGTTACGCGGAACATTGTGGTTCGTCCGCGGCCGGCAGCCTCTGGATGTGCACCGCCTCGGCTTCAGCGAACTCACGCAAGCGTTGATCTTCGGCGCGCTGCTGTGCGGTGCTTTCCTGGTATAGTCCGCTCCGAATCCGATTCACCGATACTTTAGGCCGTTTTCCTCCAGCCATTGGCGCGCGACCGACTCCATCGCCCGGTCACGATATTGGCGCCATACTTCTTCCATTCCCAACTGTTGGATCGTGCGCCGGAAGAGGCGGAAAGCACCGGGTCCGTGGACAGCGTCAGCCAATTGAGTGCGAGTGTTACAGTCGCGCTGTTCGTCGGCAAAGTCCTGCATCATCCGCCATTCGTCAATGTGCACCCGGTCCGGCAGAGGCAACATGCGGTCGTCTTGCAGCGCCCGTTTGATTTTTGGCAGCGACTCGCGCATCCAATCCGGAACTTCATCCCAACTGTCGTTCTCCGCAATATCCGCTTCCTCCTGGTTGAAGGTGATGATCTCGCCGGAATCGGGGTCGAGATAAGAACTCAATTCGTCACTCTGGAGATCGAGCGCTTCAATGACATCGCGCAGGGAAATCACGACAGCCATGAGAATTCTCCGTTGATCTCGCGGGACTACACGCTGATATTAGAGGAGTTTAGTTTTTACTGTGATCGGGTAGTGCGGGCCTTCAGGCCCGCGTCCCAGCCGTCGTCAACAGCGGAAGTCGGCTTCAGCCGACGGCAGGCTCTCCGCCGGCTGAAGCCGACTCCGAGGCAAGAAATAATAAGGATCGGCTTTACGCGGCGCTGAAGCGCCGCACTACCCGTCCCAACCCGATTACAGTAATTCCTGAACGGCTCTAGCCGCAAACCTGTGCCCACGCACCTTTCCTCGCAATCAGGATTTGCAAAGCATCGGCTCAGGCTGGGACATCCAGACCCCTTTTCAAGAAAGCGCTTCAGCAGGCTTTGGCGTGAGATCGAATTGCTGGACCAGCATGTCGACGATCTCCTTGCCGATCTCGAGCGAGGCAGTCGCCGCTGGTGAAGGCACATTGCAGACGTGAATCATGCGTCCGCGGCGCCTAAAGTGGAAGTCATCGGCCAGATTGCCGTTCCTGTCCACTGCCTGGGCGCGAACTCCGGAGCCGCCAGGAGCAAGGTCTGCTTCCTGTAGCTCCGGCACCATCTTCTGCAGCGACCTAGTAAACGCAGTCTTGACCCACGACCGGTACTGCTCGGCCAGCCCCATCCGCCAATATTTGTGCGCCATCTTCCAGAAACCGGGAAAGCCCAGCATCTCCACCGCCTCGCTGAGATCGACACCCGCGCCGGTGTAACCTTCGCGCCGCAGAGCGAGCAGCGCGTTGGGTCCCGCTTCCACGCTGCCATTTACCCGCCGGGTGAAGTGGACGCCGAGGAACGGGAACCGCGGATCGGGCACGGGATAGATGAGAGCCTTGACCAGGTAGCGGCGCTCGGGCTTCACCTCGTAGTATTCTCCGCGAAAGGGCACAATCTCCAATTCGGTTTCGACTCCCGCCATCCGCGCGACCGTATCGCTGTAGAGCCCGGCGCAGTTGATGACGTAGCGCGCGCGAAAATCGCCAGCCTTGGTCTCGACGATGTTCGACGCTCCGTCCTCGCGTAGGCCAACCACTTTCGCGTCGAGAACGATCTCGCCTCCAGACTTGGTAATCAGCTCGGCATATTTCTGCGCCACGACGGTGTAGTCCACAATGCCGGTAGTCGGAACCTGAAGCGCCCGGAGCCCGGCGCAGTGCGGCTCGATCTCGCGAAACTCGCCGGGCTCAGTCATGTGCAGTCCCGGCACGCCATTGGCAATTCCGCGCTGATGCAGTTGCTCCAGGCGGGGAACTTCCTCCGGACTGGTGGCCACTACGAGCTTGCCACACTCCTCGAACGGAACTCCCTGTTCCTGGCAGAAGCGCTTCATGGAGGCGGCGCCGGCCACGCAATTGCGCGCCTTCAGGGAGCCGGTCTTGTAGTAGAGGCCGGAGTGAATGACTCCACTGTTGTGCCCCGTCTGGTGCGCTGCGACGTGAGATTCCTTCTCTACAACGAGAATGTGCATTCCTGGGAAGCGTCGCGTGGCTTCCAGGGCCGTCGCTAGTCCAACAATCCCGGCGCCAATAATCAGAAGGTCTGCTTCGCGGTCGGCCATAAAGCCCCACAGTGTCCGATTGACCCGCGATTATACGAGGCGGGGCCGGCCGCTGCTATGACGGGCATCACAAGGTTGCGGCCATGCCTACGGAACAGTAGTCTAGGGCTTCGTCACAGCAGACACATTATGCGCGTACTGGTCACGGGCGGGGCGGGCTTCATCGGATCGCATCTGTGCGATGCACTGCTCGGCGAAGGCCATTCTGTGGTTTGCGCCGACAATCTGCTGACCGGAAGATTGGAGAACATCGCTCATCTCGGCAACGAGCCGCGCTTCCAGTTTCTGCAACAGGATGTCTGCCTGCCTTTCGATTGCGGCAAAGTCGAGTACGTCTTTCATTTCGCTTCTCCCGCCAGTCCGGTTGACTATCTGGAGCACGGCATCGAAACCCTGCAAGTGGGATCGCTGGGTTCCATGAACTGCCTCGATCTTGCGCAGCGATACGACGCGAAGTTTCTGCTGGCCTCCACCTCCGAGTGTTATGGCGATCCGCTGGAGCATCCCCAGAAGGAAAGTTACTGGGGCCACGTCAACCCTATCGGCCCGCGCTCGGTCTATGACGAGTCGAAGCGGTTTGCCGAAGCCGTCACCATGGCATGGCACCGCTACCGCAAGGTGGACACGCGAATCGTGCGCATCTTCAATACCTACGGCCCGCGCCTTCAAATCAACGATGGCCGCGTGATCTCGAACCTCATGAAGCAGGCCCTGCTAGGCGAAGACCTGACCGTTTACGGCGACGGTTCGCAGACGCGCAGCTTTTGCTACGTAAGTGACGAGGTGGCGGGAATTCTTGCGCTTGCGAAGTCGAGCGAGCATGAACCGACCAACGTCGGCAATCCCGGCGAGTTCACCATCATGCAGTGCGCACAGGTGGTGCTCGAAGTCACCGGCTCGAAGAGCAAGATTCGTCTGGAAGCGCTGCCCCAGGACGATCCCAGGCAGCGCTGTCCTGATATCGGCAAAGCGAGAGGTCTGCTGGGATGGGAACCGGTCATCGATTTGCGTACCGGCCTGCACATGTCGCTGGAGTACTTCGGGGCCGCCGTTCTCGGGATTGACGCCAGGGCGTAATGTGACTGAGATTTCTACACAAGCCGCCCACGATATTGACATCTTGCTTTGAAGGGGCGCGGCTTCAGCCGCGCCGTAAAGACTCCCTCATATAATTTGTCATCCCGAAGGAGCGCGAAGGAGCGAGGCGACCGAGCGCGACTGAGGGGCCTGCTTTTCTGCACTCGATTCTCGTAGAATGAACTGGAGCAAATCCGAGGTCCGCTCCATGGACACTCAACTCGAATTCGAGACGCTGCGCCAGGAAAGTTGTTCGTGGTGGTACCTTGCGCGGCGCAAGTTGCTGCGCGATGCCGTGCTCCAGACGATTCAAGGTAAGCGCGAGGCGCGAATTCTCGATCTAGGATGCACGGCGCAGTTGGAGTTCGCCGACTCCCCGTACCTGCGCGTTCTCAATGCGCACAGTTCCCTGCCCGTACTGGCCTTCCAGCAGCTTCAGGGTGGCCAGGATTTGATCTGCACCCGCACCGAGGAGCTTGCGTTGGCCTCGAATTCCTTTGACGCCGTGGTCGCGGGCGACATTCTGCAGTCACTCCCGGATGACCTCATCGCCCTGCGTGAATTGCGCCGCGTGCTGAAAGATGGCGGGTCGCTGTGCCTGACGGTTCCAGCCTATCCAGCCCTCTGGGGCGAGGACGACGAAGCGCGCGGCCACCAGCGGCGTTATACGGCCAGCGACTTGCGGCGCAAACTCAACAACTGCGGCTTCGAGATCTCCCGTGTGTCGTACCTGGTGGCCGTAGGGTTTCTGCCTTCCATGCTCGAACGCGTGGGTAAAAACATATTCAAGAAGTCGATAGGGCGGCATCGTGAATCGGCTGAGACGCCCAACTGGGCGAACGCCGGAATGGTCACTCTGCTCGATTGCGAGCGGCAACTGATCCGCTATATCAATCTGCCTTTCGGCACGCGCCTCGTGGCATGGGCACGCAAACCCGCACTGGTGGCCGAGCGGGTCATGGTTCCGGCGTGGGAGCGGCAATGGTCACGGCGTCCGCTGCCGCAGGGAATGAGCTGATTACCGGTAGGACAGGTGGAGCACTGCTTCAGCGGTGCAGCCAAGGCAGCGACATGAAATCGGCTTTAGCCGCTGCGGTAAAAAACTTACCTCGGGCGCTAAAGCGCTCTTTGAAGTACAGACGGTCCTGCACGCCTGAAGGCGTGCTCCACCCGTCTCCTATGGAGCATTTCGTTCGCGCACAAACATCAGCGTCGGGTGTCCGTGGTACGTCGTCCGCTGCCATTCCCGATATCCACATTTCACGGCGACACGGATAGAGGCAGCGTTGTCAGGAGCGATGATGCAGGCGGTCCGGGCCAATCCGAAGTGAGCGTCGCCCCAGGCAGTGACCCCGCGAACCGCCTCCGTCGCATACCCTTTGCCGTGGGCTTGGGAAGCAAGCACCCATCCGATTTCAGGGATACCTTCTAGCGATGGCTGCAAGTCCCGCTTATAGTCGGCGAAGCCAATCTCGCCGACAAACTTGCCGGTCGCTTTTTCCTCAACTGCCCAGTATCCAAAGCCGAGCAGCGACCAGTGGCCAACGTAACGCAGGAACTTCGTCCATGACTCCTCTTCGGTGAGAGGTTTGCCGCCGATGTACCGGGTGACGTCGGGGTCTGACCACATGGCGGAGGAATGGGGGAAATCGTCAAGGCGATGCCCGCGGAGTCTGAGCCGCTCGGTTTCGAGGACGGGGACATCTGGACGGCGATGGAACGAGGCCGACATTGGACTAGTTTACGCAACCGAGCTACGGACGCTTGAGGAGTCGCTTCAAAGGCGACCGCGGCCATAAAGTCGGCCAGGGTCAACGCAGGCTCTCACCCACGGAACGGACACGTATAAGTCCTTATTTTTAAAGATTTTACTGTAAGTCATTTGTATTCAATAGCGTGCGCCGATTTTCTCCACAAGTCATTGATTCTAAGCGATAAAAACGAAGCGGAGGACCCCTAAAATCTGTACTTACTTCGTCTTGGATCGCCAGAATTCTGACCCACCGGCGAAACAGCGAAAAGCGAAGAGCGAACGGCGCAGCGCCTTCCGGTTAGAATCAATTCGTGGCCCTGTTTCGCAGTATCGGAACCACGCTAGAGATGATCAAGTGGGAGCACTCCGCCCTGACGCTCCCCTTCGGACTGACTGGCGCGGTGCTGGCGGCGCGCGGCGCTCCCAGCTTGCACACCTCCATCTGGATCGTTGTCGCGCTGGTGGCGGCACGCTCGGCCGCGATGGCATTTAACCGGCTGGCGGATGCGACGATTGACGCCGCCAACCCCCGCACCCGGATTCGTGCGCTTCCCGCCGGAAAGCTGAGCAAGTCATTCGTGGCCTGGTTTGTGGTGGTCACGTCGGCGATTCTGATCTTCGCTGCCTATGAACTGAATCCGCTGGCGTTTTATCTGTCTCCGGTGGCGCTGGCGATCGTATTTGTCTACTCGTTCACCAAGCGGTTCACGCGCTGGTCGCATGTCGTGCTGGGGATCGCGATGGGCACTGCACCTGCCGCGGCCTGGATTGCGGTCAGGGGCTCGCTCGATCCGCGAATTCTGATACTGACTGCGGCGGTGGTTTTTTGGGGCGCCGGATTCGACATCCTCTATAGCTGCCAGGATTACGAGTTTGATCGTTCGACTGATGTCTATTCCGTGCCCAAGGCTTTCGGCATTCGCACGGCGCTGGTCATCGCCCGCATCTTCCACGTGATCACCGTGCTGCTGCTGGCGTGGATGGTGGTGGCGTTCGGCCTGGGCAAGATCGCCGTGGCCGGAGTGGTATTTGTTGCGCTGCTGTTGATCTACGAGCACTCTCTGGTGAAACACGACGACCTGAGCCGCGTGAATGCCGCGTTTTTCACCATGAACGGGTTGGTCTCGATGGCGTTCCTGTTCTTCATCGCGGCAGACTTGCTGCTGGCGCGCTGAAAAGCCTCTCAACCACGGATTTGCGCGGATGAACACGGATAGAACCAAATCAAAATCCATGGCGATCCGTGTTCATCCGTGGTGGGGTTGTGTTGGGGTGCGTTATGATGAGCAGGATGTCTAATCTGTCGCCCACCGCAAGCGCCAAGCCGCTCCACGCCTTCCAGACCGACGATTCGCGGCTGAAGCCCATCCACGACAAGGTGATGGCGCAGGAACGCCTCTCGTCGGACGAGGCGCTTGCTCTCTATCGCTCGGGCGACATCCTGGCGATCGGATGGCTGGCGAACCACGTCCGCGAGCGCATGCACGGCGACGTTGCCTATTTCAATGTCAACCGGCACATCAACTACACCAACGTTTGCGTGGCGGCCTGCCGCCTGTGCGCCTTCGGGCGCAAGAAGGACGTTCCGGGCGCTTACACCATGGCGCTGGAAGAGGCTTGGAACATCGCCGCTTCCGGCTACACCGAAGCGATCACCGAGTTTCACATCGTCGGCGGCCTGCATCCCGATCTGCCGTTCCAGTACTACCCTGACCTCATCGCCGGCTTGAAGGAGCGCTTTCCGCAGGTGCACCTCAAAGCGTTCACCATGGTTGAAATCGCCTTCTTTGCGAAGATCGGCAAGATGACGCCGCGCGAGGTGCTGATCCGGCTGAAAGATGCCGGACTCGACTCCATGCCCGGCGGTGGTGCGGAGATCTTCTCCGATCGGGTGCGGCACATCATTTGCGATCACAAGATTGACGGCGGCCAGTGGCTGGAGCTGGCGCGCACGGCGCATGAAGTTGGACTGAAGTCGAATGCGACCATGCTGTACGGTCACATCGAAAATGACGAGGACCGCGTCGATCACCTGCTGAAGCTGCGCACGCTACAAGACGACACGCGTGGATTTCAGACATTCATTCCGTTGGCGTTTCATCCTGACAATACGCCGTTGCAGCATCTGCCCAAAACGACCGGCATGTCGGACCTGAAGCAGATCGCGGTCTCACGGCTGGTGCTCGACAATTTTCCCCACATCAAGTCGTACTGGCAGATGGTGACGCCGAAGATGGCGCAGATCACGCTGCGCTTCGGCGCCGATGACATTGACGGCACGGTCGTCGAGGAGAAAATTTATCACGATGCCGGCGCAACTACGCCTCAGATGCTGCTCCGCCAGGACCTGATCCGGCTGATCACCGAGGCCGGCCGCATCCCCTTCGAACGCGACACGATGTACCGGCCCGTCACACGGACGGAAACCACCGTCACCGTGGCGGTCTAATACTTCTTCTGCTCCGGACTCAGCCGCTTCCTTCCCGGCATCGGCGGCCAGCCCAGCGACTGTCCCTGGAGAAGCGCGACCGCGTTTTCGTATCGCTTGCCGTCGCCGTCGTGCACGGCAAAGCGCCGCGGATGCTCGGCTGAGCCGCTCCACAGCGACACGCCTGCGTACGCGCCATCCTTCCGCAGGATGTAATAGCTCATGTCAACGTACGCCAGCTTCTCCATGTTGCCGTTGTAGTTGCGGACGATACGCTTGAGGGTGTCCAAGCCCTGCTTCCTGCGGAGACATGCCGCGCCGCATGTTCTCGACAATCGTGTGCGCGCCAACCACCTTGATGTTCTCTTCGCCGTTGCCCGTCGCGCCTGCGGAGCCGACGTCCTGATCGGTGTAGCTGCCCGCGCCGATAATCGGCGAGTCGCCAGCGCGACCAGAGATTTTCCACGCCAGACCGCTGGTTGTCGTCGCACCCGACATTTCGCCCTTCTCATTGACCGACGAGCAATGAATCGTTCCCGTCGGCGGTTTGAGCACGCGCTCGATCGCCGCCATACGGCCCTCCGGTTCGATGCCGATCCTGGCGGCGAGCTGCTCCATGCGCTCGATCCGTTCTTCGTACAAGTCGGAGACGTTGCCCGCGGTGTCCGGGAATTTGAACTTCGGACTGGCCAATCCTGGCCCCCACCAGTCGTCGTTGGACATGGTTTCGCGCCACAGTTGCCAGATTTTGCGGGAGTGCTCGGTGAGCAGATTTTCGCGCGGAAATCCCATCTTGAATCCGAACTTCTGTGCGCCTTCGCCCACCAGCATCACGTGACCGGTGTGCTCCATAACGGTCTTCGCCAGCAGCGAAACGTTCTTGATCTCTTCGACGCCCGCCACTGAGCCCGCCATCCGAGTCGGGCCATGCATGCAGCAGGCATCGAGTTGAACGACACAATCTTCATTGGGCAGCCCGCCAAGACCAACGCTGTCGTCGTTGGGGTCGTCTTCCGGTCCGGTGATGACTTGCATCACGGCATCCAGCGTGTCGCCGCCGCTGGTCAGCACGGCATAACCACGATCCAGATAGTTGTAACCGTTGTGCGCGCAGATAATGACGGGCTTCTTCGGTAGAGCACCGGGCGACGAGGTGCCGTGATCGGGCTTGTTCTGGGCGGGCAGATCGAGCGCAAGGGACGCAGAGCCGACGGCAGTCGCGGCGATGAAATCGCGGCGGGTGAACTTCATGATTCACTCCTGGATGAATCGGTGACGGCCAAGCAGCATAGCACGTCGTCACGGGGTTACAGGTAAACGCCACACGTCCGGGCGAGCAAAAAAATCCCCACCCAAGCAAATAAAACTTGGGTGGGGCACCTATTCAAGACTCAGTTCTTCAGGACAGATCAATCAGTGACTATGCACGAACCACTAGCTAGCTAACCACTGCTTTTAGTACATTCCGCCCATGCCGCCGCCGCCGTGAGGCATCGCCGGTTCCTTCTTGTCTTCCGGAAGCTCGGCTACCAGGGCTTCGGTGGTGAGCATCAGGGACGCGATCGAGCCTGCGTTCTGCAGCGCGGTGCGCGTGACCTTGGTGGGATCGATGACGCCGGCCTTCACCAGGTCCTCGAACTTGTTGCTCTGTGCGTTGTAGCCGAAGTTGGGTTCCTTCGATTCGCGGATACGGCCCACGACGATGGCTCCCTCTTCGCCGGCATTGCCAACGATCTGGCGCAGCGGCTCTTCCAGCGCGCGACGCACGATGTTGCCGCCGATCCGCTCGTCGCCCTCAAGCTTCAGAGCGTCGATGGCGTCACCGCAGCGCAGCAGGGCCACGCCGCCTCCGGGAACGATGCCTTCCTCCACCGCAGCGCGAGTGGCGTGCATCGCGTCCTCGACGCGGGCTTTCTTTTCCTTCATTTCGGTCTCGGTCGCAGCGCCGACCTTGATGACGGCAACGCCGCCCACCAGCTTCGCCAACCGCTCCTGCAGCTTCTCGCGGTCGTAGTCGCTCGTGGTCTTGTCGATCTGGCCGCGGATTTCCTTCACCCGGCCTTCGATGTCACTGTGCTTGCCCTTGCCTTCGACGAGGGTGGTGTTGTCCTTGTCGATGGTGACTTTCTTGGCCTGGCCGAGGTCGTCCATGTGAACGTTCTCCAGCTTGATGCCAAGATCTTCCGTGATGGCCTTGCCACCGGTCAGGGTTGCGATGTCCTGGAGCATGGCCTTGCGGCGATCGCCAAAGCCCGGGGCCTTGACGGCCGCGACGTTCAGCGTGCCACGCAGCTTGTTGACCACCAGGGTCGCCAGCGCTTCGCCTTCGACATCTTCGGCGATAATGACCAGCGGACGGCTGCTCTTGGCGATCTGTTCGAGCAGCGGAAGCAGGTCCTTCATCGAGGAGATTTTCTTCTCGTGGATGAGGATCAGCGCGTTCTCCAGAACGGCTTCCATGCGCTCGGGATCGGTCACGAAGTAAGGTGACAGATAGCCGCGATCGAACTGCATGCCTTCGACGACCTCGAGCTGGGTTTCCATCGTCTTGGCTTCTTCCACGGTGATCACGCCGTCCTTGCCGACCTTCTTCATGGCCTCGGCAATGATGCGGCCGATGGTCTCGTCGTTGTTGGCCGAGATGGTGCCCACCTGGGCGATCATCTCCCCGGAAACCTTCTGCGAGAACTTGTCGATGGCGCCACCCTTGCGGTTGCCTTCGTTGTCCACCGTGCCGCAAACCGCGGTCACGGCCTTTTCGATGCCGCGCTTGAGCGCCATCGGGTTTGCGCCGGCGGCAACGGTCTTGACGCCCTCGCGGTAAATGGACTGCGCCAGAACGGTCGCCGTGGTGGTGCCGTCACCGGCCACGTCGGAGGTCTTGGAAGCAACCTCGCGCACCATCTGCGCGCCCATGTTCTCGAGCGGGTCCTTCAGCTCGATTTCCTTGGCCACGGTCACACCGTCCTTGGTAATGAGCGGTGAACCAAACTTCTTCTCGATCACCACGTTGCGGCCCTTGGGACCGAGGGTGACCTTGACCGCATCGGCCAGGACGTTCACGCCACGTAGAATCGACTGGCGTGACTCTTCACCATGCAGAATCTGCTTTGCCATTGGTTTCAATCTCCTTATGAAAATCGGTTGTCAGTAGTCAGTGGCCGATCGCCGGAAAGAACCCTCTGCAACGGCCGACTGACAGCGATTACTTCTTCGCGGCGACTTCCTTGTGCTTGGCAGCGCCTTCCAGGATGCCCAGGACTTCCTCTTCGCGCATGATCAGGAAGTCTTCGCCGTCAATCTTGATCTCGGTGCCGGCATACTTGCCGAACAGCACGCGATCGCCAGCCTTCACATCCAGCGGGAAGGTCTCGCCTTTGTCGTTGGTCTTGCCCCGGCCAACGGCGATCACTTCGCCCTCCTGCGGCTTGTCTTTCGCGCTGTCGGGAATGATGATTCCACCACGGGTGGTCTCGGCTTCTTCAACCCGGCGGACCACGATACGGTCATGCAGGGGAGTCAGTTTTGTAGCCATTCTCAAACTCCTTTTGGTGTTTTCGGTTTTGGATTGCATCACGTTTGCCTGACCTTGGTGCACAACCATCGCACCCGGCCGGGCTTGGTCATGAAAATTTGGGTTTACCCCAGGCGTTGGGACATCAGGACACTGTTAGCACTCAATCCCAACGAGTGCCAATCATAGGGCTTTCTCGGCTCACTGTCAAGACCAGGGTGAGTGTCATGCACTCAAATTTCACATTCTCGCATGTTTAGCACACATAAACTGTTTATATTCAGTAACTTATTAGAGATGGTGAGGATTGGGCGATGTTGATACCCACGGTAGACGACTTCTGCGACGAATTGCTTCCAAAAAACGGGAATCTCGTGTACTAATACCTACATCGATCCCGCTATTCGTTTCCTAACCTCTTAATTTTTGAACTCACTCGGTTACGGTTGGTTCCTCAGCCCAGAGGGTGGCTTCATAAGTTTGGGGAAAATCGGTGGGTATGATCGTGCCAGCTCCAAGTGCCGCTCGATTCTCTTCGTCCTCAGGCGTGCGGGCAAATGTAGCCGTTCTGTTGCTGCTTGCGATCAGTTTGCCAACGATCAGTCCGGCTCAGACCACGAGCACGTCATCGATCCAAGCTCCTCAAGCAAGCGAAGCACAACCGGCGGCCACGTCAACGACGGACCAGGTCCCCGCCTCGAAATCAACACAGCCCGTCGACGCTGCTACGACGGATGGCACACCCACTTCAGCAAAATCCGTCACGCCGGACATTTCACAGTCGCAGACTGCTGCGCAAATCCAAGATGGAGCCAGCGCCGAGGCTGCCGCAGATCCGGACACAAAGATGAGTCCCCTTGCTGCCCCCTCCGCTTCCCCAAGCACTCCGCCGCACGGCGTAGCGAACCCGGCGGGACCGGTGGAGCCGAAGTATGACGTTTCGCAGATCGGCCGCCGCAACGTGGGGTCCGGCCTTGACTTCTATTCGATTGATCGTGAAATCGCGCTGGGCCATGAGTTATCGGTCCAAGTAGAGCAGAGTGCCCGACTGGTCACCGATCCCGTCGTCACCGAATACGTGAATCGGATTGGCCAGAACCTGGTGCGCAACTCGGATGCGCGAGTACCCTTCACGATCAAGGTCCTCGACACCGACGAAGTGAACGCCTTCGCGCTGCCGGGCGGCTTCTTTTATGTCAATAGCGGGTTGATCCTGGCGGCTGACAGCGAGGCCGAGCTTGCCGGCGTGATGGCACATGAGATCGGGCACGTCGCGGCGCGGCACGCCACCAAGAACATGACACGGGCACAAATCTGGAACATGGCTTCGATTCCCCTCATCTTTGTCGGAGGCCCCATCGCCTACGCGATCAGCGAAGTTGCCTCGATTGCCGTGCCCATGACCTTCCTCAAGTTCTCGCGCGATGCTGAGCGCGAAGCCGACCTGTTGGGCTTGGAATATGACTACGCCGCCGGGTATGACCCGCAGGCGTTTGTGCAGTTCTTCGAGAAGCTAAACGTGGACGGGAAGAAAAAGCACAGCCGGTTGGCGAAGGCATTCGCCACCCATCCCATGAACGCTGATCGCATTCAGGCTGCGCAAGAAGAAATCCGCAGATATCTGCCCGATCGTCCAGAGTACGTCGTGAACACCAACGAATTCGACGACGTCAAGGCACGTCTGCTTTCTCTGGAGAACGGCCGCCGCCTGGGCGGTTCCAAGGGCGGCGATGGAAACCGTCCCGTACTGCTGAAGCGCAGCGGCACATCATCCTCATCCTCCAGCGATTCGGCCGGATCATCGAGTCCCGACGGCAACACAGGTGCCCAGCAGAAAGATGATGATCGTCCCACTCTGAAGCGAAGCAGCAACTCCGACTAACGATCTTGACAGTTTGCCGCCTGCCGCCTCTCCTCCTAGAATGGCGATATGAAGATGTGGCGCCCTCTATTCGCCATCTTTGGCCTGCTCATTTTGCCTGTCTTGCTAGCCACCAGCGCTTCTGCCCAGGCGTCCACGGTCAAGGTCGTGGTCGTTAAAGATGACAGCGAAAAGCCGGTACGCAATGCGGCAGTCATCCTGCATCCCGTTAAGCGCAATGGCAAGCAAGGCAAGGGTGGAATCGAACTGAAAACGGACGCGGAGGGTAAGGCCGAAAGTGACGGGATGCCTTACGGCACGTTGCGTGTGCAAGTAATCGCTCCAGGATTTCAGACCTTCGGAAGCGACTATACGATCAGTCAACCCGAGCAGACCGTCACCGTCCGCCTGAAGCGTCCCCAAGGCCAGTACACGATCTACGACAAGCCGGGCAGCAGCCCGCCAGACAACAAGCAGTAATAACTCGGAATCAGGAGACCACAAGGAGGTATCCCCCATGATAGAGGCTAAGGCCCTCTGGACGGACAGCGAACGCTTCCTCGGACAAGCGAGTAGCGGTCACGCGATGGTGGTCGACGCGGGCAGCGAAAAAAGCGCCAGCAGCCCGGTGGAACTGGTGCTAATCGCTCTGTGCGCCTGCACCGCCAGCGACGTGGTGGGCATTCTACGCAAGAAGCGCGAGCCGTTTACCAGCCTGGAGGTACGGGCCACTGGCGAGCGGGCCGAAGATTTCCCCAAGGTGTATACCAGCATTCGCATGATCTACCGCGTGGGCGGGAATGTCACTCATAAAGCGATGGAGGACGCGGTTCGTCTCTCGAAGGACAAATACTGTTCGGTCTCAGCCATGCTGGAGAAAACCGCGAAGATCGAGTTTGAGATCGAGTACGGGCAATAACCCGCTTTAGCCGCGGCAGTTCGCGTCTCCGCTCAGCCTAGTGCCCGGCGAACTCCAGATGATTGCCGCCGGCTTCCTCCGCTACTCCGCAAGGCTGGCGCTGAATCGAAGGTGATACAGCGACAATAGGAAGAGGAACGGCTTATAATCGTTCGGTTTGCCTATGACTACGACTCAAACACAATTGCGCCTGGCCAAGCGGATGTCGCGGCTGGGAACCGAGACTGCCTTCGAAGTGCTGGCCCGCGCCCGCGCCTTGGAGAGCCAGGGAAGACACATCATTCACCTTGAGATTGGCGAGCCCGATCAGGACACGCCCGCCAATATCGTCGAGGCCGCGGTTGACGCTCTGCACCAGGGCGCAACCCACTATGGGCCGTCGGCCGGGCTTCCGGATTTGCGCAAGGCCATCGCGGAAGACGTGGCCAGGTCGCGCGGCATCGAGGTGAACGCCGATGAAGTTGTGGTTGTTCCCGGCGGCAAGCCGATCATCTTCTTTACCATTCTCGCCCTCATCGAAGAGGGCGATGAGGTCATCTATCCCAACCCCGGTTTTCCGATCTATGAATCGATGATCAACTTCCTTGGGGGAAAAGCTGTGCCGGTCCACCTGCGGGAAGACCGCGACTTCCGGCTGGATGTTGATGAACTGGCCAAAGAAATTACCGATCGCACGAAACTCATCATCATCAACTCGCCGCAGAACCCGACCGGCGGCGTGATGACCAGGGAAGATGTTCAGGACCTGGCAGCGGCCATTGGCGACCGCGACATCATGGTCATGAGCGATGAGATTTACTGCCGCCTGCTGTTCGAAGGTGAGCACTACAGCATCGCATCGGTGGATGGCTTTAAGGACCGCACGATTATTCTCGATGGCTTCTCGAAGACCTATGCCATGACCGGCTGGCGCATGGGCTATGGCGTAATGCGGCCGATCTGGCGACGCATATCGCGCGGCTGATCACCAACTCAACTTCATGCACCTCGACCTTCACCCAGGTGGCCGGCATCGAGGCTCTGCGCGGCGACCAGAGCGAGCCGGAGAAAATGCGGCAGGAGTTTCAGCGCCGCCGTGACGTCTTCGTGAAGGGTATCAACCAGATCAAGGGATTCTCGTGCCGCGTTCCCAAGGGCGCATTTTATGCCTTTCCGAACATCACGCAGACTGGCTGGCCGTCGAAGAAGCTGGCCGACGCGCTGCTTGAGGAAGCGGGAGTGGCGGCTTTATCAGGGACCGCGTTTGGCGCCTCCGGTGAGGGACATCTGCGGTTCAGCGTGGCTAATTCGATCGAGAACATCGAAATCGCGCTCGACCGTATTGATCAGTGGACAAGAAAGCATTTGTAGTTGCAGGTGCTGGATTTGAAGGGGCGCGGCTTCAGCCGTGCCGTTAGCGCAGGTTATTGGATAGGGCTTTAGCCGCTGAGGAAACTCGCTCTCTTGCAAGCCCGAGTTTCCTCAGGGGCTGAAGCCCATTCTTTTGTGAGCTGGTTTCGGCACGGCTGAAGCCGTGCCCCCTCAAAACAGGTGGTTGCGATCATTCTCTCGCCAGGATTGATGTGGGGAGCATTCTGGCGCTATCAAGGACTTGTAATGCCAGAGAAGAAGCTCCGTGTTTACGCGACCGCCGACATCGGCGAGGCTGCCTTCAAACGCCTGCACGAGCGCGGCTACGGGATCGAGGTCTATCCCAATCCTGAGCCGCCGCCGAAGAGCCTGATCATCGAAACAGTCCGTAGCGGCATCGACGGACTCATCACCACTCTGCGCGATCAGATTGACGCCGAAGTTTTTGAGGCCGGCCCGGGCACGCTGAAAGTTGTGGCGCAATACGCGGTGGGGTTCGACAACATCAACCGCGCCGACGCGAACCGCTACAGGATTCCGTTCACTAACACTGTCGAACGTTCTCACCGAAGCCACCGCCGAGTTCGCCTTCTTCGCGCTGGCTGACCTGGCGCGCAAACTGTGGAGCGCCGAACATCTGGTCAGGGAAAACAAATGGGGCTATTGGCATCCGTATCTGCCGTTTCTGGGCGATGAGGTGACCGGCAAGACCATCGGCATTCTCGGCACCGGGCGCATCGGGCAGGCGATGATCAAGAAATGCATTGGCTTTGACATGAACATCCTGTGTTACGAAGCCATGGAGCCAAACGAGAAACTGCTGTCTGATGTGCAACAACAGATGGACTTGCGCTTCCGGAGCGGGATGCAGAGGGACCGCACCTCGATCAAGTATGTTGCGGTCGAAGAGGCCCTGAGGCAGAGTGATTTCATCAGCATTCACGTGCCGCTGCTACGCGAGGGCGAGAGTGAGACCCCGACGTACCACCTGATCAACGAGCGCACGTTGCGAACCATGAAGCCCTCTGCCTACCTGGTAAACACCTCGCGCGGGCCGGTTATCGACGAAAGGGCTCTCGCCAAGGCGCTCAAAGAGAGATGGATTGCCGGAGCGGCACTCGACGTCTACGAAACTGAGCCGCTGCCGCCGGATTCGCCGCTGCGAGATCCGGAGATAGAAGACCGCTGCCGCTTGTATCCCCACTTTGCCAGCGCGGGAAGGATCACGCGACTTTCGCTGGATCCCAATCTCGGCATGGCCGGCCGCTGTGTACAGGGCCTGATTGATGTGCTGGAGCAGAATTACGGTGGTGAGATTACGAAGATGCCGTACGTGGTGAACAAGGAAGCGTTCCGGTAAAGAGCCGACTGCTACTTCGCGACCATCACTGCTACCAGCGAGTGCAATATCTTCGCTCCGTCGGTCATACCCAACTCTGGCGCAGCGGCGCGCTCGGGATGCGGCATCATACCCAGCACATTACGGCCTTCACTGCAAATTCCGGCGATATTCTCGAGTGAGCCATTGGGATTGGCTTCGGCTGCAACTTCTCCGCTCGGCGTCGTATATCGGAAGATAATGCGGTCCTGGTCCTTCAACTCGGCCAAGGTGGGCTCGTCGCAGAAGTAGTTCCCTTCCATGTGACCGATGGGAATCTCCAGCACTTCCCCTTTGGTGAGCTGCTGCGTGAATGGCGTCTTGGTGCTCTCCACGCGGATGTGCACCGGCTTGCAAACGTACTTCAATCCGGCGTTGCGCAGTAGCGCGCCGGGCAGCAATCCCGCCTCGCACAGGATCTGGAATCCATTGCAGATGCCGAGCACAAGGCCTCCCTCGGAAGCGAACCTGCGCACCGATTCCATCACCGGCGAGAACTTGGCAATGGCGCCCGTACGAAGGTAATCGCCATAAGCGAACCCACCGGGAACGATGATCGCGTCGCAGCCTTGCAAGTCGGGGGAATCGTGCCAGAGAAAGGTCACGGGCTGCCTGGCCACTTCCGAAATGGCCCAATAGGCATCGTGATCGCAGTTGGAACCGGGAAAGATGATGACGCCGAATTTCATGCCGAAAACTCTCCGTGGGGCATTAAAGTTGAGTGTAGCATGGCATACGAGACCGCTGGGACCAGGCGAGCATCAAACCACTCATGCAGTTTTCGAGCCACATCAACCTGACTGGAAACGCGCTGCGGCGATGGTTTTTCGCGCAGTGCTACGACTCGGCTGCGGTGGGCGGACTGTGGTGGCTGGGCCTCGACTACCTGCATGTGCCGTGGGCGCCTTTCTGGGCAATTCTCGCGGCGCTACTGCAATTCATCCCCCACTTCGGACCGGTAATGGCGGTAATGGGGCCGGCACTCGTCGCTCTGTTTGCCGGCGGCTTTGAGCAGTTTCTTTACGTCATCATTCTGTACGGGGGGATCGTGGTCGTGGACGGTCTCCTGTTGCAGCCGGTCATCCTGCGGCGTACGGCGCGGATTCCGATATGGGCGTCGCTCATCGTTCCGATATTGCTGAGCATCGTCTTCGGCTTCTGGGGATTGCTGCTGGCCGCGCCGCTGCTGGCCGTGATCTTCGCTTATCGAGCGCATGGGAAACGAAGGGACGCGATGGTCCCGCACCAGACGCCTCCCGGACAGACGATCACCGGCGGTCGACTGGTTTCGCCGGGAACGCCAACCGGACAGATTCCGCCGCAGGATTAATTCTGCGAAGAGCCAGGATTAACCACGGATTTTCACGGATGATCTGCTGGAACGAGCAGGAACAGGCGCACCCAGGCCTCGCATTTACTCAACTTCGATTTATAATCCGTGCAGATTCCGCGGTTCAGATTTTGTCCTTGTTTTCCACATCTTCCTCAGGCAGCAGCCGCCGCATCCAGCGCATAGAATAGAACCAGCAAGCAAAGGCTCTGTTGTCGAATGTCTCAACCGGAATTCGTTCATCTCCATCTTCATACCGACTACTCCCTCCTCGACGGAGCATGCAACATCGAGCGCCTGGTCGGCCGTGTCAAGGAACTGGACATGCCGGCGGTCGCGGTCACCGATCACGGCAACATCTTCGGCGCGGTGACATTCCACAATGCAGCCAAAGAAGCCGGCGTAAAGCCGATCCTGGGCTGCGAGCTTTACATCTGCAAAAAGGAAGACCATCGCGCGGCCCCCGAGGGCGACACCTATAACCATCTTGTAGTACTGGCCGAGAACGACGAGGGATATCGCAACCTGGTCAAGATTGTCTCCGAGGCGTCGCTGCACGGCTTTTACTACAAGCCGCGGGTTAGCAAGCGCTTTCTTGCCGAACACTCCAAAGGGCTGATTGGGCTGTCTGCTTGTTTGAAGGGCGAGGTCGCCGAAAGCTTGACGGAGGGAAAGTACGAAGCCGCGCGCCAAGTCGCCACGACCTTCAATGACATCTTCGGCAACGGGAATTTCTATCTCGAGATCCAGGACCAGGGGATCCCAGAGGAAAAGCGCATTCAGCCGAACCTGCTGAAGCTGGAGCAGGAACTCGGGCTCCCGCTGGTGGCAACCAACGACAGCCACTATCTCTGTGAGGACGACTCGCACGCGCAAGATGTGATGCTCTGCATTCAGACTGGCAAGTCCATCCACGACACCAACCGTCTGAAGTTCCATGGCAACCAGTTCTACGTGAAGAATGCCGCGGAAATGGCGAAGGTTTTCGTGGGATACGAGCGCGTGCTGGAGCGAACCATCGAAATCGCCGAGCGGTGCAACGTCCGTCTGGAGAAGGTGCACGATCCGTTCCCGCAATTCGAGGTGCCGGCTGGTTACTCCCTGCCTGACTACTTCGAGCACATCACGCGCGAAGGCTTCGCCAGACGGCTCGAAGTGCTGCGCGAACTCCAGGCGGCGGGCCGGCTGAAACATTCGCTCGCCGAATACGAACAACGCCTGGCGCGCGAGATCGACATTATCCGGCAGATGCAATATCCCGGCTATTTCCTCATCGTCTGGGACTTCATTCGCTACGCCAAAGAGAGAAACATTCCGGTAGGACCGGGCCGCGGCTCGGCTGCGGGAGCGCTGGTGGCCTACGCGCTAGGCATCACCGACATCGATCCGCTGCAAAATGGACTGCTCTTCGAGCGCTTCCTCAACCCCGAGCGCATCAGCCTGCCCGACATCGATATTGACTTCTGCATGAACCGCCGCGGCGAGGTCATTGACTACGTCACGCAGAAGTACGGCCGCGACCAGGTGGCGCAGATCATCACCTTCGGGACCATGGCGGCCAAAGCGGCAATCAAGGATTCCGGCCGCGCGATGGACATCCCCTACGCGGACGTCGACCGCATTGGCAAGATGATTCCTCCTACGCTGAACATCACCATCGACCAGGCGTTGAAGGATTCGCCGCAACTCGCCACCGCGTATGAGAACGAACCCCAGACCAAGGAACTGATCGACACCGCCAAAAGGCTGGAAGGCCTGGTGCGCAACTCGGGCGTCCATGCTGCCGGCGTGGTCATCTCGCCCCAGCCGCTCACCGACCTGGTCCCGCTGCATCGCACCAAGAACGACGAAATCGTCACCGCTTACGACATGAAGGCGGTCGAGAAGCTGGGCCTGCTCAAGATGGATTTCCTTGGGCTCACCACGCTCACCATCATTAACGATGCGCTGCGCTTGATCGAGCAAACGCGCGGCGAGCGACTCGACCTCCAGAAGCTGGAACTCGATGACAAAGAGACATACGAGAAGGTCTTCCACACCGGCTTGACGTCGGGCGTCTTCCAGTTTGAATCGCACGGCATGCGTGATGTCTTGCGGCGCTACAAACCAACTTGCGTCGAAGACCTTACCGCGCTGAACTCGCTCTACCGTCCGGGACCGATCCAGGGCGGCATGATTGAAGACTTCGTCGAGCGAAAATGGGGACGCAAGAAGGTCGAGTATGACCTGCCCGAGCTGGAATCGCTGCTGAAGGAAACCTTTGGCGTCATCGTTTACCAGGAACAGGTGATGCAGATTGCCAATCACCTGGCTGGCTACTCGCTCGGCGAGGCCGATTTGCTGCGCCGCGCGATGGGAAAGAAAGACCCCGAGGCAATGGCCAGGCAACGCGACCGCTTCGTGCGCGGCGCGATCGAGCGCGGCTATCCGCAGAAAAAAATCGAGAAGCTCTTTGACCTGATGGAGCAGTTCGCCGGCTACGGCTTCAACAAGTCGCACTCCGCCGCTTATGCCCTGCTCGCCTATCAGACGGCATATCTGAAGACGCGCTATCCGGTCGAGTTTATGGCCGCGCTGCTGACCTCGGTTTCCGGCAGCACCGACGATGTCGTGAAGTACATCAACGAGTGCCGCGAGATGGGCATCCCGGTTGAGCCACCCGACATTAACGTGAGCGATGCCTATTTCACGCCCCACGGCGAAGCCATCCGCTTTGGACTGGCGGCGGTAAAGAATGTGGGCCACAACGCCATTGACTCCATCGTCGGCGCACGAAAAAAGATCGGCAGGTTCACCTCCATCTTCCAATTCTGCGAGGAGGTCGATCTGCACCTGCTGAACAAGCGGGTCATCGAGTCGCTGATCAAGAGTGGCGCTATGGATTCGCTGGGCCGCCGCGCACAATTGATGGCTGTCGCCGACAACGCCATGGAGCACGCGGCCAAGGCGCAGAAAGATGCTGCGCTGGGCCAGCACGGACTCTTCGGCGTCTTTCAGCAGGAGGACGAGTCGTCCAATCACGAGAAGCCCTTGCCCAACATTCCCGACTGGGACGAGCACGAGCGGCTGGGGCATGAGAAGGAGATTCTCGGCTTCTTCATCACCGGGCACCCGCTGGAGAAGTATCGCGAGAAGCTGCTCGACTTCAGCGCTCTCACCACCAGCGAAGTTGCCGCCCTCAAGTCCTCCACCGGTAGAGATGAAATTCTGATTGGCGGTGTGCTCCGCAACCTCCGGGTGGCAAAATCGAAAAAGGGCGATCTCTACGCGCAGGGGCAACTGGAGGACATGAACGGCTCGGTGGACATCCTTTGCTTCGCCGACAATTACAAGCGGCTCGCCGACAAGCTACGGCTCAGCGTACCCGTGCTGGTGAAGGGCGGCGTGCGGGTGGAGGACGGCTCGAACTCCAAGCTCATGATCGGCGACGTCACGCCGCTGGAAGAGGCCAAGCCCAAACTACCAAACCATTTGCGCATCAAAGTCCCTCTAGAAGACGTCTCGCCCGCCGCCATTGACGAATTGCACGCGCTCTGTCAGGAGCGCAAAGGCGAGGCCCGCGTGCTCTTCGATCTCGAGCGCAAAGGCGACTTCACCGTCGTGATGGAGGCTGAGGGCTATAATGTGTTGCCGGACCGAGCGTTCATCCATCGCGTGGAAGAGCTCTGCGGTCGCGGCAGCGTGCGAGTGGTCGATTGAGTTCAACTCCATCAGAACCCAACACCGGACCTCCTGCGGCAAACGCCGGGGAATTGTCACTTCTCCGGGCGGGAATTCTTCCGGCGCTGGATCTCTGGATTTCCGCGGTGGAGGCGGTTTACCGCGCGTCAAAGCCGCACAAAGACATCACTATGGAAACTGCTTCCAAAGCCCAGAGCGAACTCGAACGTATCGAAAAACAGATCGAGCAACTGCAAAGCGTTGCCGGTGACAACAAGGACGCGCAAAAGCAGTTGCAGGCGGCACACGAACGCATTGAAGCTCTTAAACGGCAAATGTCCGGGCAGTTGACCGCTTGGGAGCGTGCTGAGCTGGCCCGTCATCCCAATCGCGCCCTATCCGCTGGACTACATCGAGCGCATTTTCCCCGACTTCAGCGAAATCCACGGCGACCGGGGCTTTGGCGACGATGCCGCCATGGTTTGTGGCATGGCGCGTTTTCGAGGACGCGAAGTGGCCGTGATCGGCACCCAAAAGGGTCGCGACACCAAGCAGCGGCTCCTGCGTAATTTTGGACAACCGAATCCCGAGGGCTACCGCAAGGCGCTACGCATGATGAAGTTTGCCGAAAAGTGGCGCCGGCCTCTCATCACGCTGATCGATGTGCAAGGCGCTTATCCAGGATTAGGCGCCGAAGAGCGCGGCCAGGCCGAAGCCATTGCCCGCAACTTACGCGAGATGGCGCGCCTGGGAACGCCGTTCCTCGCTGCCATCACCGGAGAAGGCGGAAGTGGCGGCGCGCTGGCCATTGCCGTCGCCGATCGCGTGCTGATGCTGGAGAACAGCATCTACTCGGTCATCTCGCCGGAGGGCTGCGCTGCCATCATGTGGCACGATTCCGGCAAGAAGGAGTTGGCAGCTCAGGCGCTGCGCATCACCGCCCAGGACAACCTGGAGCTGGGCTTTTGCGATGAAGTCATTCCCGAGCCGCCCGGCGGTGCGCATCACGACTACGATGCCGCAGCGAACCTGCTGGCCGACGCTCTGGAAAAGCACCTGAGCGAGTTGGAGAAGATGCCGGTTCCAGAGCTGCTGGAAGGGCGCTACAAGAAGTTCCGCAACATCGCGCGATATTTCGAGATCGTGGAGACAAGTTCACCGGCCTGACGGCACGATTGGTTGCGCTCAACCCGCCATTCCGTGGGTCAGCGTCCGGACATTAATACGGCGAGTGACCGGCAATGTAGCCATGTCCTTACTGGCCGCTGGGCCGCGGAGTCTGCGAAGTGCTCTTGGGCAGCTCCGGTCGCCTGATATAACTCATCGGCACCTGTCCCGTCAGCGAACCCATCCAGGTTTCAATCGACTTTACCTGAGCGTCGGTGAGTTCTACGCCACGCTGGTGGACCGCCATGTCGCGGATCGCTTGGTTCAAGGTCGGAACCGAACCGTCATGAAAGTATGGTCCCGTCTTATTGATGTTCCGCAGCGAGGGGACCTTGAAGACCATCTTGTCGACCTCATCCTTGGTCACCTGGTAACGTCCCTGGTCGGTTTGTCTGGGCCACGGTTTCATAACGCCAAGCTTCTGATATGCCGATCCACCGACATACGGACCATAGTGGCACCATTGGCAGCCGGTTGCGGCAAATGTGTTGAAACCCGATTTTTCGGCATCCGTCAGGGCCGACTGGTTCCCTTCGAGGAAGGCATCCCAACGCGACGGAGTCACCAGTCCGCGTTCGAACGCTCCAATCGCCAACGCCATGTTGTTGTAGGTAATCGGATCCTTGTCTTTGGGGAAGGCTTGCTGGAAAAGCGCAACATATTCCGGCATGGACTGCAACACCTGAACGGCTGCGGCATCGGAGGGCATCGCCATCTCAACCGGGTTCTCGATGGGGCCTTTGGCTTGTTCCTCGATAGTGGACGCCCGGCCATCCCAGAACTGCACAAAGTGCCCTGCGGCGTTGTACACCGTAGGCGCGTTGCGGGTCCCCTTCTGGTTCTTGTGGCCAGTCGATACGCGCGTGGATTCCGCGCCATAGGCATCAAGCGGATGACAGGTATTACAGGAAATCTTCTGGCTGGCCGACAGGCGGGGGTCGTAGTAAAGCACTCTCCCCAATTTCACTTTCGCATCGGTAACAACATTGTCGGGCGAGTCCATCACCGCAGGAAGCGGAGCGAAGAGCTTCAATGCCTCGTCGTTAACCTGCGCCTTCCCCGATTCCGAGAGTAGGTAGGTGACAGAGATGAGACAGAGACTGAGCACTAAGACAACCCATTTAATGTGGCGTGAACCTGGACTGGACATACGCGCCTCCTCGACTCATGCCCAGCCACTGGGGGACAGTGACGGGACATCCTTACACTACATTTACTCGGATGACGCAGGACCCTCAAGGACGTAGATCACTGTGATGTGTGACCGTCCGGCAGGGCAGGTCCCGAAAATGGCACTCCAGGGAAGGCGAACGACGGATTTGGTTCGGCTAGCGCCAGAAACCAAGCCGCTGCCGTTTCCCTCCCTTGCCAACTGCCCTATAATGAAACGTTCTGCCTACCCACATCATCCATCGTAGTAAGGGGTATTGATGGCCACAACCGAAGTTGCAGTACACGGCGCCGTGCGCGACGCCGTGCGTGAGCCAGTCGTCAACGATTTCAGCATCCAGGTTGCAACCGTAAACGGCTCAGGATCGCAGAGCGCCAATACTGTGCTGCTGCGCACGATCTTCCAGATGGGCGTTCCCGTCTCCGGCAAGAACATGTTCCCCTCGAACATCGCCGGGCTGCCGACCTGGTACACCATTCGCGCCAGTAAGAAGGGCTACATCGCGCGCAAGAAGGAAATCGATTTCCTGGTCGCGATGAATCCGGAGACCGCCCGTGAAGACACCATGTCTCTGGCCTCGGGCGCGGTGGTGCTTTACGACGAGCCGCTGAAGCTGAATGAGCTGCGCTCTGACCTGACCTTTTACGCCGTGCCCTACGACAAGATCTGCGCCGCAGTCTGTGCCGAATCCAAGCTGCGCAAGCTGGTCAAGAACATGATCTACGTCGGCGTGGTGGCGCAGCTACTCAACCTGGATATGGCTGAAGTCGAAAAGGCGCTGCGCAAACAGTTTGCCAAGAAGGTGAAGGCCGCGGACCTGAATTGGAATGCCGCCAAGGCCGGTTACGACTATGCCGCGGCCTCGCTCGCCAAGGCCGATCCGTTCACGGTCGAGCGCATGGATAAGACCGCCGGCATGATCATCATTGACGGCAATGCCGCCGCTGCGCTGGGCTGCATGTTTGCAGGCGTCACCGTGGTGACGTGGTATCCAATCACTCCTTCGTCGTCGCTGGTTGAGACCTTGATTGACTACATGAAGGAATACCGCATTGGCCCGGACGGCAAGGCCACCTTTGCCATCGTTCAGGCGGAGGACGAACTGGCTGCTATCGGCATGGTCCTGGGCGCGGGATGGTCAGGCGCACGCTCCATGACTGCCACCGCCGGGCCGGGCATCTCGCTCATGGCTGAGTTTGCAGGTCTGGGCTACTACGTCGAGATTCCAGGTGTCATCTGGGACATCCAGCGCGTTGGTCCGTCCACCGGCTTGCCGACGCGCACGGCGCAGGGCGACATCGAGTTTGTGGCCAAGCTGTCGCACGGCGACACCCACCATCCGATGCTGCTGCCCTGTAACCCAGCCGAATGCTTCAGCATGGCCAGCGAGGCGTTCGATCTCACCGAGCAGTTGCAAACGCCGGTGTTCGTCATGTCAGACCTCGATCTGGGCATGAACAATTGGATGTCTGAGGCATTTCAATATCCTGAGCGGCCGCTGAACCGCGGCAAGGTGCTGACCGCGGAAGACCTTGAACGGCTGGGCGGATTCGCGCGCTACAAAGACGTGGACGGCGACGGCATCGGCTACCGTACGCTACCGGGCACGGACCATCCCGGCGCGGCGTGGTTCGCGCGCGGCAGCGGCCACAATGAGAAGTCCGGGTACAGCGAGCGACCGGACGACTACGCCAACAACATGGACCGCCTGGCGCACAAGTTCGAAACCGCGCGCACCCTGGTGCCCAAGCCGGAGATGGTTCGCAATGATGGCAACGAGATCGGCATCATCGCTTATGGAACGTCACACCATGCCTTGGTAGAAACGCTCGATCAGTTGCAGACGGAACACGGCGTGAAGGCCGACTACCTGCGGCTGCGGGCTTATCCATTCACCACCGAGGTCCACGATTTCATCGCCGGGCACAAGCGCGTGTACATCGTGGACCAGAACCGCGACGGGCAGATGCTGCAACTGCTGAAGCTCGACGTCGCGATTGAGGACATTGCCCGGCTGCGCAGCGTTCGTCACTACAACGGACTGCCGATCGACGCGCGTTCCATCACCGACGACATCATCGCCCAGGAGGGCAAGTAAATGGCGACCACCGCTACACCGCCGCCTGCCCCGAAGACCAACCGCATCGGACTTGCGGTGCTCGATTACCGCGGAGGCAAGACGACGCTGTGCGCCGGATGCGGCCACAACGCCATTTCCGAGCGCATCATCGATGCCTTCTACGAGATGGGCATCGCGCCCGAGCGCGTCATCAAGCTTTCGGGCATCGGCTGTTCTTCGAAAAGCCCGGCCTATTTCATGAACCGCGCGCACAGCTTCAACGCTGTTCACGGGCGCATGCCGTCGGTTGCAACCGGGGCCGTTCTGGCGAATTCGAAGATAATCGCGCTCGGAGTGAGCGGTGACGGCGACACAGCTTCCATCGGCATCGGACAGTTCGTGCACCTCATGCGGCGCAACTTGCCCATCATCTACATCATCGAGGACAACGGCGTGTACGGGCTGACCAAAGGCCAGTTCTCCGCGACCGCGGACCTTGGCTCGAAGCTGAAGACCGGTGTCATCAACGATCTGCCGGCGATCGATACCTGCGCGCTGGCCATCATGCTGGGCGCGACTTTTGTCGGCCGCTCCTTCTCCGGCGACAAGCGGCAGTTACACACCATGCTGAAGGCTGCGCTAGCCCATCGCGGTACGGTGATGCTCGACGTGATTTCGCCTTGTACCACGTTCAACGATCACGAAGGCTCGACCAAGTCGTACAAGTTCGTCAAAGACCACGAAGAGCCGCTGCACGACCTGAATTTCGTGCCTCACTTCCATGAAATCGATGTGGACTACGACGAGGGCTCCAGCCTCAACGTCACCATGCACGACGGCTCGTCGTTGCGCCTGCGTAAGCTGGAGCATGATTACGATCCCACGAACAAGGTGGCGGCGATGTCACGCTTGATCGAGTCGCACGATGCCGAAGAGGTGCTGACTGGGGTGCTCTACGTGAACACCACCGCGCCCAACTTCATCGACATGATTGACATGACCGATCAACCGCTGGCCACTCTACCGGAGAGCGTCACCCGCCCGTCACGTGAAGTGCTGGAGGAGTGCATGGAGGCGCTCAGGTAAGAGCATCTCAGCTTAAAATACAAGCCCTCCGTGCGGAGGGCCTCTTTTTGTGCAGGATTTCACACTGTCAGCAATTCCCAGAGAGTTGGGATGAATTGCACACCGCATTCATGATTTTGAGGACCACAGGGTCCGTATCAACGTCCTGATCGTTGGTAAGCAAAACCACCGCGAAGCCGCTGTCGAGCAACACAGAGTTCTCCGTGTAAAAGCCCCCGATCTGGCCGCTGTGCCACATAACAGGTCGATTGTTGAACTTGGAGAGGGCCAGCCCGAATCCATAGGAATTCCCGCCCGAATCGACAAAACCGTTCGACGTTGTCATCGCCTTAAACGAGGCAGGTGAGACAACCCTTCCGTTCATCAAAGCGTTGTCCCACGTAACCAGGTCGTACACATTGGAGCTCAAAGCTCCGGCGGCAAACGCGGCGGATCGGTCCCATAGGATTGCGGGGCCCAAGCCTGAACCGTTGTTGGTGTAGCCGGTGGCCGACTGACCCGCTGGAGGAAGCGGGTAGTATGTGTTCATCAATCCCAGCGGTTGAAAAATGGATTGATTGAGGTTGTCTGCATACGACTGGCCCGTGAGTTTCTCGATAATGGTGCCGAGCGCGAAGAAGTTGCTACTGGAATACGAGTACTGGCTACCGGGCTGGAACTGCAGAGGCGCCTGGCTGACGGCAGTCAATACCGTCGCTTCCGACACCCCGTTTCTTACCCAGTCGCCCAATTGCGGGAAGTTGGTGAAATCCGCCAGTCCGGACGTGTGCGTCAGCATCATGCGAATGGTGATGGCTGCGGGAAAGTTGTATTCCGGCAGGTACATGGTTATCGAGTCGTCCACATGCAGTTGGCCCTGCTCCTGTAGCTTCATGATCAAAGCCGCGGTGAACTGCTTGGTGATGGAGCCTATCTCGAAGATGACATTTGGTTGGGTCGCCTGACGTGTAGTCAGATCGGAAACGCCGTAACCCTGCACATACAGCATCGCGCCGTTCTTGGCGAGCGCGACCGTCATGCCAGGCACGCCGGATTGCTGCATGGCGGCCTGCACCACGCCGTCCACCGTGGTGGGCAACGACGCCTGTTGCTGGGGTGGCGGCGGGGCTGACCCTGTCGAACCTCCGCATCCCACCATGGAAAGCACAATCCCCAGGGGCACTAGGAAGATTGAAGGCCGTAACCTAGGAATGCACCCCATACCTCAACCCCTTTGCCAGCCACCAGTGTAGACCCGGATTCAGGCGAGAGGTTGCGGCAGGTTTTGGACATTTACCTCCGCCGGTTCCCTTACCGAGTTGGCTATTTCAGCGACGCTATATAAAGTGAAGAGCGCGCCCCGCATGGTTGTTTATGCTGGGCATGAGAGTCTTGCGGCCAAAGTATTAGATTCCCCACCCATCCATTCGTCTCACCTTCCGAGACGAATTCTGGCAACCGAATTGCGACCCGTCGCCGGAATGTCGGCGCCTCCGTTGGTGGTTCGTTTGTTCCGCCTGCGGTAAGATTCGTGCATGGCTAAGTCGTCGCCCCAATTCGAAGTTCCATGTCCCTGCTGCGGTGCACTGCTTAAAGATCGATAGCGACACCAAAGCCGTCATCGCTCACACGCCCAAGGCTGTTCCTAAAACCTTCGAGGACCTGGAATCGGCGGCGCGCGCCATGAAAGACCAGAACATTCGCAAGGAGTCCATCTTCCGGCAATCGGTGGAGGCCCAGAAACATCAGGGCGATCTGCTGGAGAAGAAGTTCCAGGAAGCTGTCAAGCGCGCCAAGGAAACGCCCGACACCGGCAAGCCGCTGCGCGACTTCGATCTGGATTAGTTCACCACAGAGGCACAGAGACACAGAGGGAAAACCGTTGCCTTTATTCCTCGACGCAATTAGATCGTGAAATCAGAGTAGATGGCCCGAGATGAAGAAAGAATTAAAAACCTCGGTGTCTCTGTGGTGAACCGGAAGTTCGGCTCCGTACTGTTTTGCACCCGCCGTCTGCCGTCATTTAGATTGGTCGTAATGGCGACCACAGGCGAACGATTCGAGCGTGCCGTGTCAATCATGGCGCGGCTGCGCGGCCCCGGCGGGTGTCCCTGGGACCGCGAGCAGACCTTCGACACCATCAAGCCCTACACGCTGGAAGAAACCTACGAGGTGCTGGAGGCCATCGACGCCCGCGACTGGGACGAACTTCCCGGCGAGCTGGGCGACCTCCTGCTTCAGGTGCTCTTCTATTCCGAGATGGCGGCGGAAGAAAAGCGCTTCTCGATTGACGATGTCCTGGATCGGCTGTCGAACAAGCTGGTGGACCGCCATCCGCACGTATTCGGCGACGTGAAAGCCGACACGCCAGGGGAAGTATTGCGCAACTGGCAGGCCCTGAAAGCCGAGGAAAAGAAGAAGCGCGGCGGAGAAGACACGAAGGCAGAGAAAGCCCATGCCGAGTCTGTGCTGGCCGGTGTCTCTTCGGCCGTGCCGTCGCTGATGGAGGCCTACAAGATCAGCTCGCGCGTCGCCAACGTCGGTTTCGACTGGCCCAACATCGAGGGCCTGTTCGACAAACTGAGCGAGGAGACTGACGAGCTGCGCAGGAATTTGGAAGAGTATCCCGAGCCCGGCCCGCAACCCGAATCGGCCGCCGGAGTGGCCGGAGCGCGTGGAGTGAAGATTTCTCCGGAGCTGCGAGCACGATTGGAAGATGAGGTCGGCGACCTGCTGTTCGTGCTGGTGAACATTGCGCGCTATCTCTCGCTCGACCCCGAGTCGGCCCTGCGCAAGACCAACCGCAAGTTCCGCCGTCGCTTCGAATACCTGGAGGAAACGCTTCGTCATCGCGGACGCAAACCCGCGGACGCCTCGCTCGACGAAATGGAGTCGCTGTGGCAGGAATCCAAGCAGCAGGAGAAACCGTGACCACGGACCGCTCGCGCTGCGCAATTGCACCGAGTTGGAGGAATTCCGCGCCTGCGTCGCGCTGCAAAAGGAAGTCTGGGGCTTCGCGGACAACGAACTGGTGCCGCTGCGCATTTTCTCGCTGGCGCCCAAGATTGGCGGACAGGTCGATCGGCGCA
The DNA here is from genome assembly GCA_963798005.1 of uncultured Acidobacteriaceae bacterium. Taxonomy (GTDB): domain Bacteria; phylum Acidobacteriota; class Terriglobia; order Terriglobales; family Acidobacteriaceae; genus Bog-257. Next base: position 83,312 of record CAWCRZ010000007.1, read on the forward strand.
TGGCACGGCGAGACGCTCGTCGGCTTCGCCTTCTCTATACCCGGAATCCGCAACGGGCATCCCTACCTGCACTCGCACATGCTCGCGGTAAAAGAGGGCCATCGAAATACGGGCCTGGGCAGACGCATCAAGTTGTTTCAACGCGAGGACGCCATCGCGCACGGTTACGAGTTGCTGGAGTGGACCTTCGATCCGCTGGAGATCAAGAACGCGTATCTCAATCTCGAACGTCTCGGGGCCATCGCGCGCCGCTACAACATCAACCAGTACGGAATCACCTCGTCACCGTTGCAGGGATTTCTGCCAACGGATCGCCTGGTGGCGGAATGGTGGCTGACATCGAAGCGCGTCGAAACGCTGCTTTCGACCGGCAAGTATCCGTCCTTTGCGCAAGAGGAGCGAGTCGAAGTGCCTGCCGACGTCTCTGCGTGGAAGGCACAGCCCGAAACGCGACAGAAGGCCGCGGATTTGCAGTTGCGCAATCGCCAGCAGTTTCTGGCAGCATTTTCGCGCGACCTTGCGTGTCTGGGCTACGAGCGCGATGCCAGCGGCAACGGCGCGTTCCTGCTGGGACGCTGGGATGAAGACTGGTCGTACGCGAGCCGGTGAGTAATGCTTTGAAGGCGCACGGCTTCACACTTTGCTGAAAAACCCAATTTCGTGTGTTTGAGAGGGCGCACCTTCAGGCGCGCCAGCGTAAGCTCTATTTTTGTCATCACGAGCGGGCTTCAGCCCGCGAGGGCCTGCTTTTTGTGGGCCTTTCGGCAGTCTGTTCACCGTACATCTTCAAGAAGCTGGCCCCTCGGGGCTATAGAGGTGACTCGTGAAGATTGAAGCCATCACGCTGCGCGAGCTAAAAATTCCACTCGTCCATTTCTTCGAGACCAGCTTCGGACGCACCTACACCCGCCGCATTTTCCTCGTCACGATACACTGCGACGGACTGGAAGGCTGGGGCGAGTGCGTCGCCGGAGAAGATCCCTTCTACAGCGAGGAATACATTGACGGCGCATGGGATGTGACTGTGCGCTATCTCGCACCCGCGCTGTTGGGCAAGACATTGCAATCAGGCCGCGAGGTTCCGGCGCTGCTGGCGCGGGTGCGCGAGCATCGCATGGCCAAGGCGGCGCTGGAAAATGCGGTCTGGGATGCCGAAGCACAGGAAAAGATCGTTCCTCTGTGGAAGCTGCTCGGCGGCACAAATCGCGAAATCGCTTGCGGCGTCAGCATCGGCATTCAGGACTCGCACCAGCAACTGTTGCAGAAGATTGAGACCGAGGTTGCGGCCGGTTATCAGCGCATCAAGGTCAAGGTAAAACCCGACTGGGACGTTGAGGTGCTGGAGAAGATCCGCGATCGCTGGCCCGATATCCTGCTGAGCTGCGATGCCAACTCCGCCTACACGCTGGCCGACACCGAGCACCTAAAGAGCTTTGACCGCTTCAAGCTGCTGATGATCGAGCAACCGCTGTGGAGCGACGACTTCTACTTTCATGCACGGCTGCAAAGGCAATTGCAAACGGCGCTCTGCCTCGACGAAGCCATCCGCAGCGCACGCGACACCGAAGCCGCGCTGGAACTGGGCGCGTGCCGCATCGTCAACATCAAGGTCGGGCGCGTTGGCGGATTCTCGGAGGCCATCGCTGTCCACGACGTTGCAGCAGCGCTTCGGCGTCCCGGTCTGGTGCGGAGGCATGCTGGAATCGGGTGTCGGCCGCTGCCACAATGTGGCACTTTCAACCTTGCCCAACTTCAAGCTGCCGGGCGACGTTTCAGCTTCCAAGCGTTACTGGAAGGAAGACATTATTGAGCCGGAGGTCGAGGTCTCGCCACGGGGGACCATTAAGGTCAGCGACAAACCCGGCCGAGGTTACGAATTGCGCAAAGACTTGATTGAGACGCTGACGGTGAGGAAGGAAATTCTGAAAAAGTAGGGACTTAAACAAAAGGGACGGATTTGCTATCACACGCTAGCGTGACCTGCGCCCTTGCCGGAGTCGGCTGGACTCAGGTAACGATAAAGTAGAGGACGAGGTTGTTGTGTCTTCGACGGCCGCACCCAGTGTGCAGGCCTTGGAAAGCTCTTTGAAAACAGATGTAAGTGCTCGGTTGCCAGTCCAAGTATGGAAGGGTTGCACGTTACCAGTTAATCAATGCCCCTCCTTGCGTGAGCGGATGATTTTGCAGTATTTGGCAAGTAAGTCCCTGCGGCTCAAGTTTTTACGTGTAAACCCCTGGGGCTCAATTATGTGCCGTTAATTTTTGTCTAAGTTATTGATTCCAGGTAAAGCGCGGAGGGGGGAGGGGTAATCAACTGGATAATAGAGTGCCGTGAATTTGGACAACTTGGAATTGTGATCTGAGATTATGAAACAGTACACAGCAGTCTGCTCACTTGCAGGAAGTCATAAGCGTCGCCAGCGCTCGCATTTACCTGTGGTTGCTGTCGGTTTCCTTCGCCGCACCGCCGTTCTGAGCGACGGTCTCGTCGCTCTTGTGCAGCAGGTCGAGCGCCTGGGCGACTGTTAGGTTCGAGGGCACAGGGCGGAAATCCGTAGCGGTCTCCGTGGAGGAAATGGTGAGCGGCTTCACCATCAGGATCTTGCCGCTGAAATCCAAGATCTGGCGCACGGTCTCCCAGCGGCCGCCGCCGACGTCGCGTTGTTCGATGTAGAACTTTCCGCCTTTGTAGAGCCGACCCAGGATGCCCCAGCCGAAATCCACGTCCTTGAACAGAGTGCCGTCAATCTTGGCGATGCGCGCGGCTTCGCGGTCAATGAGCATGTCGCCCTGCATGCCCTGGTAGACGCGGGTTTCATGATTGGGCGGGTTGAAATTGGGGTTCGGCTTGAAGGTCAGGTGCACCAGTTCGTCGCCGTTCGGGCCGGTCTGGGTTCCCGCGTAAGTGTAGAGGAAGGCATCAGGCAGGCTCGTCAGCATGAGCTCATCCCGCTGGTCATCCTCTTTGCTCGACTCCTGTTTCTTGCGGCGCGCTTCCGGGTCGTTGGCGAACTTCTCCAGCTTCTGATTTTCTTTGGCGCGCTGCTCGGGAGTCAGAGGCTGGCCATTGATGGCGATGGTGCTGCTCAGGCCTCCCTGCGGAGTTTCGATTACTTCTCTGGTAACGGAATGTCCTTTGGACTCGGTGCGGTCCCGGTACATGAAGTATTGATGTACGTTGTTGGCCTTGATCTCATTCTTCGCCGCGCGACGCACCAACTCCTGCGGGTCTAGATCGGCCTTCTGCTGGGCAAAGCTCAAGGCGCTGATCAACAGAAGGGCCACCGCGCCTGCCACTGTGCGACTAAGATGTCTTTCTGGACTCACCATCGGTTTCTGGGAAATTCGAACTCGCCTATTTCATTAGACGATGGACCGGATTCGCAAGTTGCTTTTTGAACATATCAGATGCTTCTTGTTTTGAGATGCAACGCAAAGTAATTGCCGAACTGCTCGACGACGACCTCGGCACACCAGCGGAGATCGATGCCTCGCTCGCTGATTTGCGGCGCATCAACCGCTGGTTTGGGGGAACGCGCACTAGCATCGCCCTATTGCGCAGGGTAGCACGTGCCGGCGGCGGCCGGACGATGTCAGTCCTGGAAGTCGGTGCCGGAACCGGAGATGTTCCGCTGGCGGCACACCGCGCGCTCGCTCATGAGGGCATTGAATTGGACCTGACCTTGCTGGATCGGACTGTATCGCACCTGCCAGCCAACGGCACCGCTTCCATTGTGGGGGACGCCCTGCACTTGCCGTTTCGGGATGATGCGTTCGACGTGGTGAGCTGTTCTCTCCTGGCACATCATTTTGAGCCCGACGCTCTGCCGCTATTTGCGCGTGAAGCGCTGCGCGTTAGCCGGCGCGCGGTGCTCATCAATGACCTCATCCGCAGCCGGATACATCTGGTGCTGGTCTATCTCGGCCTGCCGCTCTTCCGCAGCCGTATAACGTGGCATGATGCCCCCGCGTCGGCGCGTCGGGCGTACACCGTGGACGAAATGCGCGAACTGCTCTTGCCGCTTTCAACCCGCATCGAAATCGGCAGGCACTATCTTTATCGCATGGGCGCGCTCATATGGAAATGATGAGGCGACCCGCCCCGTACGATGTCGCAATCATCGGCGGCGGACCCGCAGGAAGTTCGGCCGCCATCACAGCCGCACGCGCTGGCGCGAAGGTTGCGTTGCTCGAGGCGCGAGACTTCCCGCGGCACAAGGTTTGCGGAGAGTTCGTTTCCGCCGAATCGCTCGATCTTCTTGCCGGATTGCTGCGCGACTCTCCCGGTGCAGCAGCCCTTTTCGCGCGTGCGCCCCAGATCGATCGCACGCGCTTGCTGTTCCGGCAGCGAACCATCGAGGTGCGTGTTTCCCCGGCAGCGCTCAGTATTACGCGCTACGACCTCGATGCCCTGCTTTGGGAAGCCGCCTGCCGTGCCGGCGTGGAGGTTCATCCCAATTGCGAAGTGAGCGCGAGCGACGGCGAAGGACCATTCAACCTGCTGACCAGTTCGGGCGATTACTCGGCGAAGGCATTGATTGTGGCGGCTGGCCGATGGTCGCAGTTCGCCGCCGACCGCGCCCTACCGCCGGGTCCCAAGTGGCTCGGTGTCAAGGCACATTTCCGCGAGCCCAATGCCGGACCCTCCACCGATCTGTATTTCTTCGAAAATGGCTATTGCGGCGTGCAGCCGGTAGGGAAGGATATTGTGAACGCGTGCGCTATGGTGCGCTCGGACTGCGCAACCTCGTTGAACGAAGTCTTTACGCTGCATCCTGGATTGGCAAGTCGGGCTGCAGGGTGGCAGCCCTTGACGTCGCCCATAACCACGGCGCCCTTGGTCTACCGGAAACCGCAACCGGTCCGCAACAATCTGATTTTCGTTGGCGACGCTGCCGGGTTCATCGATCCCTTCGCCGGAGACGGCGTCTCGCTCGCTTTGCGCAGCGGACGCGTGGCGGCAGAATGTTTGCGCGAGTTCGTAGCCGACAGGAATTCGCTGGCGACCGCGGTCGCTGGGTACCAGCACGAGTACGACAGGCAGTTCGCACCGCTGATCTCAGCGGCAGCGCGAGTGCGGTCTCTGTTTTCGCTGCCCGCCATTGCCCAGTCACTGGTCTTCGAATTACTGCGATTTCCGGGGTTGATGCCGTACGTGATACGCAAGACAAGGAGAAGCGTTTAGCTGTCGCTTTAGCGAATTACCAGTATTTCCCTGATATTGTCCCGGCCCAGGAAAAACTTTATGGACGAGTATTCGCGGAAGAGATTTTCGACGTGCCGGTTGTTGAAGATGCGTTGCAGGCGGAAGGCCCGCGCCGGTTGCAGTTCCAGCGTGTCCTTCGAAGCGATGTTGTAGCGGTAGAAAGGAGCGTCGGGTCCGGCATCTTTGGTATGGAAGAAGGCGAACAGGATACCGCCGGGCTTCATGGCCACTTGGATACGCTCGATCAGCGGCCTCACCAGCGGCTCGGGCAGGAAATCGGCCAGGTCCCAGAACATGACCGCGTCGAATTCCTCGCGTTCGAAGTTCAAGTTCTCGTCGAAGTAGCGGTGCACGTCAATCGTGGCGCCGCCATCGCCGTTGGGAATGACGAGCGACTTGTCGGTCGCGCTGCGTAACACGTCTTCCTGATGAAACTTGTGGCCCAGACCGGTCATGAAGGTGATGTTGGCAGGTGACGTAGATCCGAGGTCGAGGACCTTCAGTCCTTCTTCACGCGAGATGGCGCGAATGAACTCGTTGAAGCCGGTCGAGCGGCGGCTGATCTTCTGGCCGGGAACGAACTCGTCCTCCGTTCCCTGCCGGCCAGAGCCGCCGAATAGTTTGCTGAAGATGCCAGGAGCCACTGCGCACCATTGTATGGGTAGCGCGGCGCGGGCATCAATCTTTCTGTAGCGGAGGCCGGCAACGGTGTCAGTCTGTCCTGTCAGAAACGACGCTCAAGAAGCGCGTCACCAGTGCGCGAGGCGCTCGCTTCGCCAATGTCGGCTCGGCGCTAAAATTTTTTGGGCTCGAGCAGTGAGCCCTGCGACGACGAGCCGGTCGCTGGAACATTCGAGGCTGCGGGAACATTTGAGCTGGCGGCAACCTGCGGTCGCGGCTCGATCTTCGGCGCAGCCTCAGGCTTCTGGATATCAATCGTGCCCTTGAAGAAAGCGCCGTCCTCAATGGAAATGCGGGCCGTCGTAATGTCCCCCGACAAGGACGCGCTCTTGCGCAATTCCACTCTGTCGCTGGCATGGATGTCGCCGTCCACGCGGCCGTGCAGAATCACATTGCGGGCCTCAATATTGGCGCGTACGCGCCCGTTCGGGCCGATGGTGAGGCTCTGGCCGCGCAGCGCGATGGAGCCTTCCACTTCGCCATCCACCACCAGATCTTCGCTGCCAGAGAGTTCGCCTTTCACAACTACGGACTTGCCGATAGTAGCGATCTCGCTGCTGCGCGCGTCGCTACGGGCGGGTTCGGCGGGACGCAAGGGCGCACTTGGTGCCGCTGTTGGTGCAGGCGTGGTTGGGGTCGGCTGGTTTGTAGGTGTCACTTCGTCTTCCCTTCGCGATGACTTCCACATGATCTTGACTCCATCAGGCGGTCGCAGCCCGGCCAGCAGGCTTGCGCGGCGCGCTCCCAGGCGCGTTTGGACCGCTCCGAAGAGGATACCCAACCCACAGCATAGCCGCAAACGGTTTCGCGAGCAGAATTGCGAAATTACAGTGACTTATGGGGGACTCCCGGGCAGCGGCAATCAGCTCTGCTGTTCATGGTTGGCCGTCACCGACAATCCGCCTAACCTCTCGTATAATGCAGTTTTCGCAACGCTGCCGCCGAGAGCAATCTACTCCATCCGGCGAGAAACGCAGGACTATATCATGACTCAAATTGAACTTATTCTGGCGCGCGAAATTTTGGATTCGCGTGGAAATCCTACCGTCGAAGCCGATGTGATTCTGGAGAGCGGTGCGCGTGGACGCGCCGCCGTACCCAGCGGAGCTTCAACCGGCGAACATGAAGCGCTGGAATTGCGCGATGGCAATAAGACCCGTTACGCCGGCAAAGGAGTACTGAAGGCAGTCCAGAATGTTAACGAGCTTATTGCGCCCGAACTCGAGGGCATGGATGCCAGTGAGCAGCGCGAACTCGACAATGCGATGATCGCGCTCGATGGTACGCCGACCAAGGCGAAGCTGGGCGCGAACGCGATCCTCGCCGTTTCGATGGCGGCGGCCCGCGCCATGTCTGATCATCTTGGCATCGAGCTCTACCAGTACCTCGGCGGATTCACCGCCGGCCTCCTGCCCACGCCGATGATGAACATCCTGAACGGTGGCGCGCACGCCGATAACAACGTGGACTTCCAGGAATTTATGGTGATGCCGGTGGGCGCCAAATCTTTCAGCGAAGCGCTGCGCTGGGGTGTCGAGACGTTTCACGTGCTGAAGGGTGTGCTGAAGAAGCGCGGTTACAACACGGCTGTCGGCGACGAAGGTGGATTCGCGCCGTCCGTGAAGTCGAACACGGAAGCCATCGAAGTAGTGCTGGAAGCCATCACCCAGGCTGGTTACACGCCGGGAGAGCAGATCGCCGTCGCGCTCGATCCCGCGGCCAGCGAGTTTTACGACTCGGCCAAGAAGAAATATGTCTTCAAGAAGTCGGACAAGAGTGCCCACACCAGCGAGCAGATGGTGAAGTTCTGGGCCGATTGGGTGCGGCAGTATCCCATTGTGTCGCTGGAGGATGCCTTCGCTGAGAACGATTGGGAAGGCTGGAAGATGCAGACTGCCGAACTGGGCAGCAAGATTCAGCTAGTAGGCGATGACATTTTCGTTACTAATATCGAGATTCTGCAACGCGGCATTGAAGGTGGCGTGGCGAACTCGATTTTGATAAAGCTGAATCAGATCGGCACGGTCAGCGAAACCCTCGACGCCATCAACCTGGCACGCCAGAACCGGTATACAACGGTCATCTCGCACCGCTCCGGCGAAACCGAAGATCCGTTCATCGCGGATTTCGCGGTCGCCACCGGCGCAGGGCAGATCAAGACCGGCTCGGCTTCGCGCACCGATCGCATCGCCAAATACAATCAATTGCTGCGCATCGAGGAAGAGCTTGGCCCTGCCGCAAGATTCCTGGGACTGAAGGCGCTGAATTATCGCGGCAAGCTGGCCGGGAAGGCGAAAGTGGGAGCTAAGGAGTGATGCCCGTCCCGCGTCCGCTCGTCCTCATCATCCTCGATGGCTGGGGGTATGCTCCGCCGTCGGCGGCCAATGCCATCTCGCTGGCGCGCAAGCCCAACTACGACCGCCTGCTGGCGGAGTTTCCCAACACGCTGATTCACACCAGCGGACGCTACGTCGGCCTGCCCAACGGCCAGATGGGCAACAGCGAAGTCGGCCACCTCAACATCGGCGCCGGGCGCGTCGTTTACATGGACATCACCAAGATTGATCTCATGATCGAAAACGGTGAGTTCGAGAAGAACCCTGTGCTGCTCGATGCAATGGCGAAAGCCCGCACCGGCGACCGGCGGCTGCACCTGTTCGGACTGCTGTCAGATGGCGGCGTGCATTCGCACCAGAACCATCTCTACGCGCTGCTGCGCATGGCCAAGCAGAACGGTGTGGAGCGCGTCTTCGTCCACTGCTTCACGGATGGGCGCGACACCCTGCCGACCAACGGCGCGGGCTACATCGAGCAGTTGCAGCAGAAGATGCGCGAGTACGGCATCGGTAAAGTCTCCACCGTCAGCGGCCGTTACTATGCGATGGACCGCGACAAGAAGTGGGACCGCGAGAAGAAGGCCTTCGACGCCATGGTCTTTGGCGATGCCGAAGGCGGCCGCCACTTAGACGCGGCGCAGGGAGTGAAGGACTCCTACAACCGAGGCGTCACCGACGAGTTCATCATTCCGTTCGTGCTCACCGACAACCACGGCGAGCCGCTGGGCACCATTCGCGACGGCGATGTCTGCATCAACTTCAATTTTCGCGCCGACCGCGCGCGGCAGATCACGCGCTGCCTTTGCCGCAACAGTCACTTCACGCCACAGGACGGCGGCGAACTCGAGGGATGGGAAGATCTCGACCGCGTCATCCCGCGCGACCGGGTGCCCAAAGACCTGACCTACGTCTGCATGACGCGCTACGACAAGAACTTCACCTTGCCGCTGGTTTCGCCGCCGGAATCGCTGGGCAACATTCTAGCCAACGTGATGGCGGATCGCTGCATGCGTAACTTGCGGGTGGCTGAAACCGAGAAGTATGCGCACGTGACGTATTTCTTCAATGGCGGCGTGGAGAAGCCGTTTCCCGGTGAGGACCGCGTGCTGGTGCAGTCTCCGAAGGTCGCGACCTACGACCTGAAGCCGGAGATGTCAGCGCAGGGGATTGCTGATGCGGTGGTAAAAGCGATCCATGACAACACCTTCGACGTGATGGTGGTGAACTTCGCCAATGCCGACATGGTAGGACACTCGGGCAAGATCCCTCCGACCATTACCGCCGTCGAGACCGTTGACTCCTGCCTGGGCCAGATTGACACGACGCTGCGGCAGCACGGCGGGGCAATGATTGTGACTGCGGACCATGGTAATGCCGAGCAAATGATCGATCCGGCGACTGGCGGACCGCAGACCGCGCATACGACCAATCCGGTGCCGTTCATCGTGGCGACAGAACATGCAGTCACCCCGGCGAACTTTAAAGGCGATCAACGCCGCTTCACCCTGCGTCCCGACGGCGCTCTTCAGGATATCGCGCCCACGATGCTGGGCATTTTGGGCATTCCCCAGCCGAAGGAGATGACCGGGCGTGATCTCCGGGTGGTCGCCACTGCGGAAGTGAAAACATAAGTTTCGAGTTTCAAGTCGAATGACCTGTAGGGCGCCCTGGCCGGCGAGCAACTTTAGCCAACTCGAAACTTGCAACTCGAAACTTGAAACTGTCCCCGTGAAACTCCTGATCGCCTTACATCACCGCTTCGAGCTCTGGCAAATGCCAGCGTGGTTTTCCCAGCGGCTGCGTCGGGAGTTCCCCCAGCTTGAGGTGGTTCACCTTCCCAACTACGACCGCGTTACGGAAGAGATCGCAGACGCCGACATCGCGATCTCGTGGTCGCTGCGTGGAAAGCAAATCAAAGCGGCGAAGAAGCTGCGCTGGATCCACTCCACGGCTGCCGCGGTGCATCAGCTTATGACGCCGGAGCTGCGCGCCAGCGATATCGTCGTGACCAATGCGCGTGATGTGCACGGACCTGTGGTCGCTGAACATGCCATCGCGCTGGCGTTCGCTCTGGCCAAGCGACTGCCGCAAGCAGTCGAGTATCAGCAGCAGAAACACTGGGCACAGCACGATTTGTGGACTGCACAACCACGTCCGCGTGAGCTGAGCGGCGGGACCATGACCATCGTGGGACTGGGCGGGATCGGCAAGCCGCTCGCGAGGCTCGCGAAGTCGCTGGGCATGAGGGTAGTTGGAGTACGCGAGCACCCGGAGCGCGGAAGTGAGATCGCCGATACCGTCTATGGCTTCGGCGAACTCGACCAGGCCTTACGCGAAGGCGATTTCATCGTTTTGGCCGTACCGGTCACACCAAAGACCCACCACCTCATGAATGCGGCGCGGCTCGCGCAGTTGAAGCCTGAGGCTTATCTCATAAACGTCGGTCGGGGCGTGCTCATTGACGAGGGCGCGCTGGAACAGGCGCTTGGTGCGAGGAGGTTCGGCGGAGCCGCGCTTGATGTCACGGACGAAGAGCCGCTTCCGCCGGAATCTCGTTTATGGCATACGGAGAACGTCTTCATCACGCCCCACATCGCCGGCCTAACGGAGAGAATGTGGGAACGCCATTACGCGCATTACATCGAAAATCTGCGCCGCTACCAGGCGGGCGCGCCGCTGTTATGGATGGTCGACAAGCAATGCGGGTACTGACCCCACGTTATGAACCCCGATTACAGGATCTCTCGATTGAATGGATTGGTGCCGAAGAAGGGACTCGAACCCCCACACCCTTGCGGGTACATGGACCTGAACCATGCGCGTCTGCCAATTCCGCCACTTCGGCACGGGTGGAAACGAGTTCTGACTATCAACTCGCTGTTCAGGAAGCAAAGCTATTCTACAGGCAGCTACGCAAAGTTAGCAATCGCTCTTCGCTCTTGGCCAGAGTAAATCTTGCCGCTCGTAACCGAATAGCAAATCGCGACGAGCGGTCTTCAGCTTGCCGCTTCCGCCGCTTCGCTTGCGTTGTGCGCGCCATACTCCTTCAACTTATTGTGCAGCGTCTTCAAGCTTATACCGAGGATCTCGGCCGCTCGGGTCTTATTATTGTTGGTCGCTTCCAGTGTCTTCAGAATGAGCAGGCGCTCGGCCTCATCGACCGTGGTCCCGACGCTAAGCCGCACCGCATTCGCCTCCTGCACCGGCGCACGCGGAATCACCTGTCCGAAACCCGGCGGCAGGTGTCGAGGCTCGACCAGCGCGCTGTCGCACACAATCACAGCTCGCTCCAGGGTGTTGCGCAACTCACGGACATTCCCCGGCCACGCATGGGATTGAAAGGCGTTCATCACCGGTTCGGTCACTCCTCCGACGGCGCGGTTATGTTTCTCGTTCATGTCGGCAAGCAGGGCCTGTACCAAATCGGGCAAGTCTTCCTTGTGGTCGCGCAGCGGCGGCAGGTGAATATTGAAAACGTTTAGGCGGTAATAAAGATCGTTGCGCAACTGGCCACGCGCGACAGCTTCGTCGGGTGGCTTGTTGGTAGCGGCCAGCACCCGCACGTCCACAGAGGTTTCCGCTTTGCTGCCAAGGCGGCGCAGCTTGCGGTCCTCCAGCACGCGCAACAACTTGGCTTGCGTGCCGATCGGCATCTCGCCAATTTCGTCCAGCAGCAATGTGCCCTCCTCAGCCAATTCGAAGCAGCCGGTGCGTCGTTCCAGAGCTCCGGTGAACGCGCCTTTTTCGTGTCCGAAGATCTCGCTTTCGATGAGAGTTTCCGGAATGGCGGCACAATTGATGGCGACGAACGGCTTCATCTTGCGGTTGCTGAGGGAATGGATGGTGCGCGCAACGAGTTCCTTGCCGGTTCCGCTTTCGCCGGTAATCAGCACCGAGGCGGTGCTCGGGGCCACCATCTCGATCAAGCGGAACACCTCCTGCATCTTCTTGGAAGGCCCCACCAGCGAGCCCAGCACGCCAACGTCACGCAACTTGCGGCGGCTGGCCTCCAATTCGCGCTCGGCGCCGCGAATGCGCGAGGCGTTCTGCAGAATGTTGCGCAAGCGCGTAGGGTTGACCGGCTTCTCGATGAAGTCGAAGGCGCCGACCTTCATGGCAGCGACGGCTGCGTCAACGCTGCCCTGGGCAGTGACAAGAATGACTGCGATCTGTTGCGGCTGCGCGGCGATGTGCTCCAGCAGTTCCATGCCGCTCATGCGTGGCATCTTCAAGTCGGTGAGGACGATTCCCGGGGCCCAGGATTCAGTGCGTTCCAACCCCTCCACGCCATCGCTGGCGGTCTCGGTGTCATAGCCCCAGGCACGGACCAGTTCAGCCAGGCCGGTACGTTCGTTTTCCTCGTCCTCTACGATCAAAACTTTTTCGTGCATCATGGGAGCAGCCGCCTCTTGCAATCTGAATGACAAAGTTACGCGGTTCGCCGATGGGCCCTGGGACACCACTTTTAGGATGCACCTCGGCAGCTTTGGGCAATTTCGAATCGGGCCAGGGCTCAGGCAGAAGGTCCGACTGCGGCTGCCAATAAGGTACCACTTTCATCAAGTTTGGGCGTCTCGTCGGGAACGGGAGACGATTCTATGCCCCCGCGCACGGAGACGCCGGCAAGCGGTTGTTCGCCGCGAACCGGCACGCCCCCTTAAATTCGAGCTGACTTCCAGCGAACAGAATGTATAATTTGGTTGGCGGCTGTTTTGCTGGTCTTCCCTGGAGTGCACGAACAGTAAACAGCCTCCTCAACGATCTAGCAGACAACAAAAGCTTTGTGAATCCCGTTCCTTCATGTACAATCGTGTGCTGTTGCGAGCAGGACGAGTTCCCTGCACTTGTATTAGAGATGAATCGGAGATCGAACCCAAGCTGGCCCACTTTGCTTACGGTACCGCTAGAGTTCCGGAGGATTTAAGAATGTCTTCTCGTATTGCTTCAAACCCGAGACGGGTTGTTGCGACATGTGTTGGGTTTGCCTTCGCGCTGTGCCTTTTGGCCGCGCAGGCGTCGGCGCAAACCATTCAACCCCAAGATGAAGTCTTTGGTGGTTATTCGTGGTTACACCCCAACGGCTATGGCGATCTGGGCTATAAAGTCCCGGACATCTCTCATGGCTTTGATCTTTCCAACACGTACTATCTTCCCCAACTCCATAACGTCGGCCTTCTGGCGGACGGCAGCGGACACTTTGGGAGCGGCGGGAGTCAGGGCAGCGGCGTTGGGTATGCTCTTTTTGGTTTCCAGTACAAATACCATACCGATACCTTCTCCCCCTTCGCCCGCGTTTTCGTCGGTGCAGCGGACCTGTCACCGGCTTGCTGCGGTGGCACGCAATGGCACGTTGCCGTTGGCGGCGGTGGTGGTTTCGATTTGAACATTACTCGGAGGTTCGCCATCCGCTTGGCGCAGGTAGACTACATCTATTCGAACTACAACCAGCGGTTCCTGAGCGGTCATGACACCCAGTGGAACAGCATCCGGCTGGCTGCGGGCCTGGTTGTAAATCTCGGCAGCTATTACAACCCGCCACTGTCCTGCACCGCGTCGGCCACGCCGGCTGGGGTTTTTGCGCCAGACTCGGTGAAGGTCACCACCACGGGCACCGGATTCAACCCGAAGCATAAGATCACCTACGCTTGGGCCGCTAATGGTGGCAAGGTCGCCGATGCAAGCTCGCAGACGGCAACCGTCGACACTACCGGGGTGGCGCCGGGCAACTACGCGGCGAATTCGACCATCACCGACGTCGACCCCAAGTTTAAGAATCTTGACTCCGGCCATCATCTGAACATCTTCGGCAAGCCCGACCCCATCCCGCCGGCGATGTGTGCGGCGAACTTCACTATCAAACAGCCGCTCCCGCCGGTCGTGAGTTGCTCGGCAAGCCCGAGCACGATTGCCATTGGCGAGCCGGCGACCATCACCATGACCGCCAGCGACCCGCAGGGATGGCCGATGACCTACAGTTGGTCCGCTACCGGTGGCCAGTTGAGCGGCAGCGGAACCTCCGCTACGTTGACGGCTACCAACGCGGATGCCGGCAATACCATCACCGTAACCGGCACGGCGACGACTGACCGCCCCGGCGGGAACCCGGCCACTCTGAGCAGCAGTTGCACGGCGTCAGTCAACGTGCCTGCGGTCCAGAAGTGCGCCGTGATCGAGGATTGGGGCGAGTGTACCTTCGAGAAGAACCCCAAGAAGCCATGGCGCGTGGACAACGATTGCAAGGACACGCTCGACAAACTTGCTCTGCGGTTGCAGCAGATGCCCAATGGCAAGTTGGACATCGTGGGCTACACCAACGAGAAGGAAGTTGTGAAAGAGCAGACCCTGGGTTCGCAGCGTTCCGTGAACGTCAAGTACTACCTGACCACGGACGGGCCGACCAAGGTTGACGCTGGCCGTGTCCAGCCTCGTCAGGGCGGCACCAAGGGTCAGGCGACCCACTTCTACTTCGTGCCCGAGGGCAACCTCTGTGGCGGGCAGTTGGAAGAGGGCACCACGGTTGACGAGACCCAGGTGCAGCCGCAGTCGCGTAATGCGCCTGCTCCCAAGAAGCACAAGGCCAAGCCTGCTGCGCCTCCTGCGCAGTAACCAAGGGCCGTAGCTGAACTCAGGCCGGTGAGGGGTCGCCTCTCACCGGCTTTTTCTTGGCCTGCGCTTTGCTCATTAGCGCAATTTACGGAATGGGTACTCGTAGGTCTTACCGGATGCGCGTGCGGGCATATCGGAGTTATCATCTTCAGAGGTCGTGGATCTCATCCCTCTTTGACCCAAGTAGGTGGGTTTTTTCTATGCAGAAGCAATTCGGACTTTTGACAAAGCTGGTTTTGTGCGTTGCATTGCTGTTCACCATTTCTTCCTTTGCCTCCGACTGGCAGTTGATCGGGCCGGAAGGCGGCAATGTGCGAAGCCTCGCCTACGATCCCAGCGATCCCAATCGGATCATCCTAGGCACGAGTGCCGGGCAGCTCTTCGTTTCGCAGGATGGCGGAAATTCGTGGGCGTTATTCGCCCATCTTGGCCCGGGCGACGACTATGTTGTCGATCATGTCGTCTTCGATCCCACCCATCCCGCGACCGTATATGCAGCAGCCTGGGGGCTGTTCGATGACAACGACGGAGGTGTCTTCCGTTCTGATGACGGCGGGCGCACCTGGCAAGAATTGATGGGCGTGCATGGCAAGTCCATTCGCGCCTTGGCTATGGCACCCAGCGACCACAACACGCTGGTGATAGGCGCACTGGACGGGGTTTTCCGCTCGCGTGACGGCGGTGCAACCTGGGAGCGCATTTCTCCGGAGAACCCTCTCTCAACCGAGAACCACTCCTCGCTTAAGAATTTTGTCTCCGTCGCCATCGACCCCCAGAATCCCGACGTCATGTACGCGGGTACGCGGCACCTGCCCTGGAAGACCACCAACGGAGGAGCGAGCTGGCACAATCTGAAGGATGGGATCCTGGACGATTCCGACGTGTTCAGCATCATCGTCGATCCCAAGGTCCCGTCGCGGGTCTATGCCAGTGCATGCTCGGGCATCTATAAGAGCGATAACGGCGCGGAAGTCTTTCACAGGGTGCAGGGACTTCCGCATTCCGCCATCCGCACGCGAGTGCTCAAGCAGGACCCGCAGCGTCCATCCATCGTTTACGCCGGGACCACCGGAGGACTGTGGAAGACGGTCGACGGCGGCGTCAAGTGGTCGCTGGTCTCGGCGCCCGATGTCATCGTGAATGACGTACTGATTGATCCGCGCGATCCCGAGCGTGTGCTGTTGGCCACCGACCGCCGCGGCGTGCTGGTCAGCAATGATGGCTTCAGGCACTACATTACCTCCAACCGCGGCTTCACCCACCGCGTCGTAGGGGATGTAATCACGGACCGTAAGGATCCCAACCGTATTTACGTGGGCGTCGTCAATGACAAGGATAGCGGCGGCTTCTTTATTTCGGACGATGCCGGCAGAAGCTGGCGGCAATCCAATCGGGGGCTGGACGAGCGCGACATCCTGAGCCTGCAACAGGCGGCAAACGGCGAACTGTTCGCAGGCACCAATCACGGCATCTTCTCGCTGGCGTCGCCGGGCGCTTCCTGGACGCCGGCCAAAATGATCTTCGGGCCGGTGCCGGAATGGCAGCCCAAGCCGGCGGAGCCCGAGCCGGCCCCGCCGACTGCCAAATCCAAGTCGGCCAAAGCGACGGCAGCGTCCCGACGCAAGACCGCCGCCAAGCCCAAGACTCCGCCCGAGCCCGTGATCCCCATGGCTACGGCACCGCGGGTGCGCTCACTTCAGATGGGCGAGAAGGCCTGGTTTGCCGCCACCGACAGTGGTTTGTTTATCAGCGTGGATCAGGGGCAGAAATGGTACGGGCAGCCGGTTGAAGGGGTGATCAACCTGGTAGCCGTCAACGCCTACGAGGACGGCACGGTAACCCTGGCGGGTAACACGGCAGCCTACATCTCGCACGACGGGGGAAAGACCTGGAATGCGCTGGCGCTGCCCAAGTATGTCAGCGGGATTTACGACCTGACGGTGACTCCCGGGCCGGTACTGTGGCTGGTTAGCCAGCAAGGCGCAGTGCGCTCCGACGATGGCGGCCAGAGCTGGCGCTACGTCTCAGGTGGACTACCCAGGAGCGATGTGCTGGCCGTCGAGTACGATAGCGTCGGCCGCCGTCTGCTGGCTACTGCGCTCCGGGCCCATGGTGTCTTTGAGAGCAAGGATGGCGGACAGACATGGCAGCGCACGCCGGAATCGAGGGTCGCAATCCGCTCGGCCATGAACTTCCAGGGACGCTTGCTGGGCGCCTCGGCCCACAACGGCCTACTGCTGGAGCAAAGCGATCCTACGGCTTCCGAGTCCGCACGCGCCGCCGAAGGGAAATCGTCGGCCAATCAGTAGGCGAGAAAGAGTAATTCCCCCATTTTGCTCTTCGCGGCCGCTTTCTTCACCAGTTCCTGTAAGCCCGGGAGAACAGACAAGTTCTTCCGGCTTTCTTTTCGGTTGATGTTAGTTTTATCTCCCGTCGATGAGAGGCAGAAGCCAGTAGCGAAGTGGGACCTCCGAATGGCTTCCCAATTCGGCTAGTTTCCCGGTTCTCATTCCCATATCGGAAAACCAGCTTAAGCCTTTGTACGAGAACAACTTACCAACCTTCTCCAAAGAGTCTTCGTTCCAACCTGGGACATTCCCAACAATTTACAGCGCCCTTAGGCGTACCGCGAAGGTCGGGAAGGCAAGGTGCAACAAGAACTTCCACGCCGTGGCAAAGATTGGCCACAGCCGTGCTTTATGAGAAGACGTTCTTGGGAGCGCTCAGACGTATACGAGTTATCGAAATATGAAACAGCCAACCGACATCGTAAGCTGCGCCGCAATCGCGCCCCAGCGCAAGAGCAATACTCCAATTCCGGCTCCCTTTCTCCGCAGTGACGAAGCGATGGCCCGTTGCAACAGCAAAGGCGAGGAGAATGGGGCCGCGGTCTCACTCTCCTCGTCCGCTGACCCACATTTTGCCGGTACCCTGCATGAACTGGCCAATAGTGTTACCGCGCTACTTATTAATACTCAGGTGTTGGATTGGAAGCTACCTCTTTATAGCCACCTGAAGCGCCCGGTACGGGAGATCGAACGCCACGCCCAGCGCTGCAGCGCGCTAGTGAAGCGTCTGCTCGGCAAGTTCGAGGCGATGGAAGAGCCCAATCTGGAGTTAAGCCGCAGGGTTCTGTCCTTACACGAACCCATGCTCGGGAAAAGAGCTGCAGTGACGAACCAGGGGCTGGACGCAACTGCCGAAGGACCGGCGAAACTGCCGACCGGAGTACCGTTGGCGCTAGCCCCAGGGTCGTCCAGCGCGCCCAAATCGAACTCACATCGTCATGTGACCGGTGCACTAGCGCCTGCTTCCCGAAAGAGGAATGATGGCCATGAATAGTGAAGTCCAAGCAAGCCCGGCTACGCCCCAAGTCTGCGTAACCGGAGAAGGGACGCACCACGTGCTTACGGCAGATGCGATTGCAGTAACCGAGCCAACCTCTGAACCCAACTTACTCAACTTGTTGATCGTCGATGACGAGCGCTCGATGCGCGAGTCCTGCCGCGAGGTGGCCCGTTCGCTGGGCTTTAACGCTCAGTTGGCGGACTCCCCCGAGCATGCCTACCAGGTCCTTGACAGCAACCCTGTGGATGTCGTTCTGCTGGACTTGCGGCTGCCAGGGAGCAGCGGGCTGGAGGTGCTGCGCGAGATCAAGCGGCGCCGCCCCGAGGCTTCGGTCATCGTGATGACGGGCTTCGCCACCGTGCAATCGGCGGTGCAGGCCATGAAGCTGGGGGCCTATGACTACATCACCAAGCCGTTTAACTTCGAAGAGCTTCGCCTGGTGCTGGAGCGAGTGACCTCGCACCTGAAGCTCACCAGCGAGAACCGGCTCCTGCGCGAACAGTTGAAGTCCAAGCACGGATTTGGCTCGCTGGTGGGCCACGCTCCGGAGATGGAGAAGCTGTACCGGATCATCGCCAAGGCCGCGCACAGCACCCATCCCGTGCTGATCCTGGGCGAGAGCGGTACCGGCAAGGAACTGGTGGCGCGATCCATTCACTACTCGGGCCCCTATCATGACAAACCATTCATCCCAGTGGACTGCGGGTCGCTGGTCCCCAGCCTGATCGAGAGCGAGCTGTTCGGTTATGTACGCGGCGCCTTCACCGGCGCGGTGCGGGCCAAGGACGGGTTGATGGCTACGGCCGAAGGCGGAACCATCTTCCTGGACGAAGTCGGCGAACTGCCGGTAGACCTCCAGGCCAAGCTGCTGCGCGCCATCCAGGAAAAGGAGATTCGTCCGGTCGGCGGCACGCGCTCGGTAGCTATCAACGTGCGCATTCTGGCGGCCACCAATCGCGATCTCGATGCCGCGGTACAGCAGGGCACGTTCCGCCGCGACCTCTACTTCCGCCTCAACGTGCTCACCTTGCGCATCCCGCCGTTGCGCGAACGCGCCCAGGACATTCCGCTCTTGATCGGCAATGTGCTGGAGCGGATCAACGGTGCCACCCAGACGCAACACAGCATCGGCGACGATGCCCTGCGGCTCATGCTGGCCTACGATTGGCCGGGCAATGTCCGTGAGCTGGAAAACTCCATGGAACGTGCCTGCACAACGTGTTCGTTTTCGACCATCCACGTCGCCGACTTGCCAACTGGCTTGCGGAACTTCCAGGCGCTCGCCAGGCCGGACGTCAGTGCTTCCGGTCCGGAGGACATCACCCCTCTCGACCAGGTCGAGAAGCAGGCCATCCTGCATGCCATCCAGGTGCTCAAGGGAGACAAGCTGCAGGCGGCGCGCCGCCTCGGCATAGGAAAAACCACGTTGTACCGCAAACTGAAGGAATACGGCTCGGTGGTCTGACCCTAGGCCGCGATAATTGGACCCCCTACAATGGCCGCACCCGTGTGGCACGGGAAAGATGTGTCTCGCGTTGTCGCGGCAGGAGAAAAAATCATGATCCTGTTAATTACGGCATCTTCCCGCGGGCCGGAATGCGGCTTGGCGATGGAGCAGGGCACGGGCCAGAAGACCCAGGTGGCCGGCTCGGTACCGCAGGCGGTCACTCGGCTGCGCAATACAGACTACGAGGCACTCGCCATCGACCAGTCGCTTCTGGAGGCCGACTTCCGTGCGCTCGACACCTTGTTGAACCATGCCGGTACCGCAATACCAATCTATGTAAACCTGTCGCTCTACAGCAGCGGGCGGGTGGTGCGGGAGGTGCAGGTGGCGTTGCGCCGCGCCGAAAGAGAAAAGCGGATGGCGCTGCGAACTGTGGAACGCGATCTGCGCAATCAGCTGCGGAGCGAGGTCACCGGCATTCTGCTGACCTCGGAGCTGGCATTACGCAACCCGGCAACTCCACCCGATGTCGCTGCCAAGCTGCAATTGATGCAAGCCATGGCGGAAAAAATGCGGGTGCGCCTGCATGTCGTCTAAGGACACAGGCTCGCCGCGCTTCCCTGTTCGGGCTGCGCTTTTCGTTCGTCCAAAATCTCGGTTGGCTGGTGCGAATCTATGGTCAAGACCTTAACGGCCAAGCAGCGTCGATTGGAGCTAAGAGCGGACGGAGATGCGGTGAGCAGCTTGACGGCCGAATGCGCGCTAGGTACAACTCGGGAGCGAATTTCCGGTTCCTTAATATCTGCGCCGTTTCTGCGGCGAAGGGATGCGTCATGCTTGGACAATTTTCGTAATCCTGCTGATTCTCTGGCTGCTGGGATTTGGCTTCCACGTCGCGGGTAGTCTGATCCATCTGCTTGTGGTGGCAGTGATCGTCTTGATCATCAATCTGGTTACAGGAAGGCAGACGGTGTGAAGGCAATGGATAGAACGCGGCACCTGGCACTCTGAAACACCGCACTCCACTAGCCCCTGATCCTACTCCGCCCGCAGCGCCTTCATGGGCTCGATGGAAGCTGCCCGCCTTGCTGGCAGCAAGGCCGCCAGCAAGGCCACAACAGCCACCAGCAATGTTCCTCCGAACAAGGTAACCGGATCAGCCGCGCTGACGCCATAGAGTTGGCTTTGCAGCAATCGCCCCAGCACTACGGCCACTGGCAGCGTCGCTACGATGCTGATTCCCGCCAGCCACAAAACGTCCCGGAGGACCAGTCCCATCACCGTGCTACGCTGCGCCCCCAGCGCCATGCGGATGCCGATCTCGCGTGTGCGTTGCGCCGTGGCGTAAGCCAGCACTCCGTACAGGCCAATCGCCGCCAGCACCATAGCGAGCACACCAAAACTCACCGCCAAGAGCGCAATCATCCGCTCCACCGCAAGGTTCTCGGAAATCTGCGTGTCCATGGTTTGCAGATTGCTGAGCGCCAGCTTGGAATCGAGCTCCTGCATGGCGCCTCGAATGCCCGCAAGCGCAGCCTCGGGCGGCTGCCATGTGCGCACCAGGAATGTGAGCCCGCTAGGGTTATCCAACTGGAAGCGCGGGCGGTATACCGTGCGCTTGATGTCGTCTCGGACTTGCGAGTGGCGCGTGTCTCCGACGACACCCACGATTTCGGTGTCTTTCTTTCCCTGTGAGCCTGCGAATCCGATCAAGCGCCCGATTGCGTTCTGTGGGGCGCCGAAGAAGTGGCGGGCAAATGCCAGGTTCACGATGGCAACGTTGGGTTTCTGTGCGACATCCTGGCCGGTAAAGTCACGTCCGGCGACGAACGGCACCTGCATGGTCGCAAAGTAGCCTGGAGTGACCGCGGGTTGCTCAACCTGCATGTCCTCGTCTTCATGCTCGTTATAGCCTGCGATCACGATGTTGCCGTTATCGCTGGTGTCTGCCAAATCAGGATCGTCCGTCCCGGCCACAGCGCGCGCTCCCGGCAGCGACGCCAGGGTCTCGGTCACGCGCCGGTACAACGGAAAAACCTGCTCGGTCTGGTAGCCAGCCAGACGCGGGTTGATGCCAAAGCTCAGCAGATGGTCAGTGGCAAATCCGACATCCTGAACGCGCAGGTTGTGAAGCGTACGCACAAACAGGCCCGCGCCGATAAGTAGCAGCAGGCTCAGTCCGATTTGCGCCCCCACCAGGGCACGGCGGAAGCGCAACGGCCCACCTGAGGATGTCGTGCTTTGCTGCTTGAGCGAATTGCTTAGATCAGGGCGCAGGAAACGCAAGACCGGAGCGAGACTGAACAGCAAACTGACAACCAGGGCCAACGCGAAGTTAAACAACAGGATGCGGGTGTCCAACGACGAAGAAAACGGAAGATCGGTTGCATTGTCCCCCGCGACCTTGCGAATGAGAACAGAAGAGACAGCGGGCGCCAGCAACAGTCCCCATGCCCCTCCCAAGAGGCCCAGCAGGATCCCTTCGCTGA
Source organism: uncultured Acidobacteriaceae bacterium (assembly GCA_963798005.1). Lineage (GTDB taxonomy): Bacteria > Acidobacteriota > Terriglobia > Terriglobales > Acidobacteriaceae > Bog-257. The sequence continues at coordinate 105,425 of CAWCRZ010000007.1, forward strand.
GCAGTTGGCGCATGACTTGCCAGCGGCCTGCTCCCATGGCGTAGCGTACCGACATTTCGCGCACCCTTCCCGCCGCCCGCACCAATAGCAGGCTTGACACATTAACGCAGGCCATCAGCACCAGCAGCACCACCATGCCCATCACAATCAGCAGGGGCGTAGCGATCTGATCGCGCAGCGGCGAAAACCCGCGCGCACTGTCCAGCACCAGTATGCGCGATTCGTCTAGATAATTGCGGCGGAGGCGTTCGGAGGCATTGGGAATTCTGGCCAGCTCCGCTGCCCGCAACGCGTGCCACAAAGGCTGCAACCCGGCCTCGGCCTGGAGCCGGCTCTCACCTGGCTTCAGCCGTCCCACAATCACCAGCCAATGCGAATTAAAGTCGTCAAGGTCTTGCCAGCGTGGCGTAATGACGTTCTTGGTGGTCAAGGGGACAAATACTTCCTCGGTAGCACCGGCGACGACGCTGTGAAATCCCGGCGGCGCCACGCCCACGATGGTGAAGGGATGGGCATTGATCAGCAGGGTCTGGTTGAGCACTCCCGGATCGAAACCGAACTGGCGCTTCCAGTAGTTGAAGCTAAGCACCACCACCGGACTACTGTTCGGTACATCGTCAGCCGGGACGAACAGGCGTCCCATCGCTGGTTGCAGCCCCAGTGTCTGAAAGTAATTGCCCGAGGCCAGTTCGCAGCCGACCAGGTCGGGCTTGTTGTTCCACTGCACGCTTACGTTTTGCAGGTCGCTGGCGATCAGGCTCTCAAAGACGCTGTTCTGATCGCGCAGGTCGCGATACATGGGGTACGAGAAATAATCGTGATCATCGCCGCCGAAGGAGTTGAAGTGGCCGCGATCCGAGCCGGTAAATTGCAGGCGCACCAGTTGCTCAGGATGCGAGACTGGCAGCGAGCGCAACAGCGCCTGATCGAGCAGGGTAAACACCGCCGTATTGGCGCCAATGCCTAGCGCCAGCGTGGAGACAGCCACGAGCGTAAAGACGGGCGCCTTGCGAAGTTGGCGGACAGCGTATTGAAGTTCCTTAAATATCTGCATCGCCAGTCGCCTCTGATTCTTAATCAAGCCGTGAATTCCAAGGCAGTGATCGGTAAAAGACAATCTGAGACTTGCAGTTGGCGACCCAAATTTAATTGGCGCAAAATCAATGACTTAGCGTATAGAATCGAGTCGACGTGTTCGCGGACAGGATTCCCTGTTCGGAATCGAACATCGCGGGTATCAACATTTCCGATTGCCGAAATCGAGTCGGCCTCCTAAACTGAATGAATATTCATTCGGTGATTCGATGCCACAACGGTGGTGCTGCCAGACTTTCTGCCGCGTGAATATAAGACTCCGTCAGCTTTGACCCTCGGACCTCTGGTGAAACGCGAATTCCAATCTGCTTTGACCCCCAGCAGCGGCGCCGCCAATCGTAATGCCGAGAAGTACCAGCGCATCCTCGACGCTGCGGTTTCCGTATTTGCGGAGAAAGGCTTCTTCACTTCCCGCATCTCTGACATCGCCGACCGAGCCAACGTCGCCGACGGCACTGTCTATCTCTACTTCAAGAACAAGGAAGAGATCCTGATGAAGGCAATCAACACGGCCTTCGACGCCTTCATGCGGCACGCGCGCACTGAGTTGGAAAAGCTGCCCGATCCCGCCGGACGGCTGCGCCAGCTGGCATTTCTGCACCTTGACGCGCTGGGATCGAACCGCGACCTCGCCGTGGTCTTCCAGATGGAGTTGCGGCAGAGCACGCGCTTTCTGTCGGAGTTCTCGCACCACCATATGGTCGAGTACCTCGCCCTGGTTCGCGACGCCATCGTCGCAGGACAAGCGAGCGGACTGTTTCGCCTGGAGATGCCGGCTAAGGTCGCGGCCAACTGTTTCTTCGGGGCACTCGACGAGATGGTGACCTCCTGGGTGCTCAGCGGAAATGAGTATCGCCTGGCCAACGTCGCCGATCCGGTGGTGGACATTTTCCTGAACGGAATGCAGACCGGGAAACCCCAATGAGCAGGGCGGCCGACCAATCCCGTAAGGCGTTTCTAACAGCACAGCGATAGCGGTCACCGGTCACAGCTTCCGGTTCCAAGCTGGATTAGCATGTTGGCGTTGGGATAGTGCGGCAATGGGTCGGCACTGGCGTTATTGAAACATTTACTGACATGAGCATTCGAACCCTCAACGAAGTCTTCTTCACGGTCGTGGACCGTAACAACGACCGCGTGATGCTGACTCGGCAAAGCGAAACGTGGCAGCCCATCTCTTCCGCTCAACTCCGGAGCTGGGTCTATTACGCATCCCGCCAACTGCAAGCCTGGGGTATTGGCAAGGGCCACCGCGTTGTCATCCTCAGCGAAAACCGCGTGGAGTGGGCCATCGCTGACTATGCGACCCTGCTGCTGGGAGCCGTAGTTGTCCCCATCTATGCGACCCAGACCGCCGAGCAGGTCCTGTACGTGCTGCAAAATTCGGAGGCTCGCATCGCCTTCGTTTCCACAGGTCAACAGTACGAGAAGATGGCTTCCATTCGCGAGCAAACTAGTCTTGAGCACGTCGTGGTTATGGACGACGCTCCCGAACTGGCCAACGCCGTTCACATGTGGTCGTTCCTGCGCGACGCAAGCCATGCCAGCGACCCGGTGCTGGATGCCATTGCTACAGCCATCGAGCCGGACGATCTCGCAACCCTCATCTATACCTCTGGCACTACCGGCACTCCGAAGGGCGTTATGCTGACGCACGGCAACATCGCCTCCAATGTGAGCGTTTCGCTCGACATGTTCGAAGTGGGCAAGGACGACCTCAGCATTTCGTATCTGCCCCTGTCGCACATAACGGCGCGGCACGTGGACTACGCGCTGCAATACCACAACATAACCATCGCCTACTGCCCCAACATCGACGACCTGGGGCGCACGATGCGCGAGGTTAAACCCACGATCATCGTTGCCGTTCCGCGAGTGTACGAGAAGGTTTACAACCAGGTGCAGCACAAGATGCACGGCGTAAAGGGTACGCTCTTCAAATGGGCGCTCTCGGTGGGCGCCGCCAACCGCGAGGCGATCTTGCGCGGCGAGACACCGACTTCTCTCTCCTGGAAACTGGCCAGCGCTCTGGTGTTCTCCAAAGTGCGCGAAGGGCTGGGCGGCCGAGCGCGCCTCTTTGTTTCCGGAGGTGCGCCGCTGGGCCGCGAGATCGCCACCTGGTACGCCGATATCGGCATTCGCATCCACGAAGGCTATGGCCTTACGGAGACCTCGCCAGTGATCGCCTTGAACAATCCTATCGATCATCGCTTGGGTGCGGTCGGGAAGCCGTTGCCCAATGTTGAGGTCAAGATCGCGGCCGATGGCGAGGTTCTGGTGCGGGGTCCGTCGGTTTTCACCGGCTACTGGAACATGCCGGAAGAGACCGCCAACGCGTTTGAAGACGGCTGGTTCAAGACGGGTGATGTTGGCGCTCTCGATGAGGAGGGTTTCCTCTCCATCACCGATCGTAAGAAGGACCTGATCAAGACTTCCGGCGGCAAGTTCATCGCTCCGCAGCCGATCGAGAACTCGCTGAAAGCCAATCTGCTGGTGGGCGAAGCGGCGCTGCTGGGCGACAAGCGCAAGTTTCCCGCGGTGCTCATTGTGCCCAATTTCGCGGAACTGGAGGAGTGGGCTAAGCACCATGGCGTCAAGTTCTCCTCGCACAAGGAACTGGTCAAATCGCCCCACGTACAGTCGTTGTATGAAGGGGTCGTCGAAGAGCTGAACCGCAATCTCGCGCAATACGAGAAGGTGAAAAAAGTCCTGGTGATTCCTGCCGAGCTCAGCATCGCCGACGGCACACTCACCCCGAGCATGAAGTTGCGGCGCCGTCACCTGGAAGAGCGCTACCGCAAAGAGATTGACGCGCTTTACGCCAGCGCGCACGCACATTCGCGCACTGCCTTCGCCCAGCGGCGCAACTCACTAGACGTTACTTCGGCTCTGACTCCTGGCTCGATATTTGCACCTCGCGTTTCGCCGGTGGCGCCTCCCGCAAGCGCTTGCTGATCACATCGGCAACCAGAGCATCGCCGGTCGAGTTGTAATGCGTGTCCCCGAAGATGAAGTGGCTCAGGTACCAGCAACCGGGCTGACTCTTCGGACATTGCTCCTTCACTGCAAAAAACGCGGGAAACAGCGAGATGAAGCGCTTGCACTTGCCGGCGCACCAGTCCTGCCAGATTCGCACCTGCCGGGAATCAACAGTGTCGTGCGCGATCTGCGCCGGCCACGGATACACCACCACGGTGAGCGGGATGTTTCGCTTCTGCAACTCCTGCCAGAGCAGGTCCATCTTCGCCTTCTCACGGGCGATTCCACCCTCGACACCCAACGGCGCGTAACCGGTTTCGTACGGCTCGGTCTCGGAGACCTTGCGATAGGTCCACGCCGAACGCTCCAGGTCGAATTCGTTGCCGCCGTGTCCGAGTTCGAGGTGATACCAGCCAAACCTGACCAGGTTGCGCTCGAAGAACTGCAGGATGTCGTTAGTGATCAGCAGATGCTCGCCGACATACAGCCGCAGCTTCGAATACCAGTTCGTCTTCGTGAGCTTCTGACTCGCAATTCCAACCGCGCCTGAAGCGTCTTTGTCGTGGAAGAAAGCGGCTTCATCCTGGACGTCGGAAATATCGAGGAAGACGATCACTTCATCGACATCAATTCCCTTCTCGAAAACCATCTTCGCCGTATTCAGATAGTTCGACGGCGAATAGCCTTCGACGCTTCCGTTGAGAAACTCATACTGCGGAAAGTTGGCCGCGATCCGGCCCACGAAACTGTCGCTCCACGAAGTCATGCCTTCGGGCGCGGAATCGCCCAGGATGAGGATGCGCGGCTGAAACACGGCCAGCGGAACGTCGCGGATCGTCTCGTCGCGAAAGCCGAGATTGTTGGTGTAGAACTGGTACGAATCTCGGAGCCACGGACGGACGCAAGCGCAATTCGGCTGGAACGCGAAATGACGCACCGGATCGCGCGCAAAGCAAAAACCCTGAGTGTTCCCGGCGACGGCGCTATGCAGGATCGCCGCGCTGTACAGCCAGTCGAAGGCGAGAAACCCGGCCACGCTGAGGGCCAGCGACAGCAGGAACAACTTCAGCCTGATGCGGCGTTGACGACCCTGCTGTGCTGACAACCGAATCCATTTGGCCCGGGCCGGTTTGAACCGTGCTCAACGTCGTTCCTCTCGGTCGATTGCTTCGTCCATCAGCGCTCTGCTCGGGCCGGCATTCGGTCATCGGAGAGCGATTATAGAATGCCTCGTTCGCGGAGGGTCTGATCGAGGTGGATGTTAACTATCTGCGTAGTATCTATCTCGCCTGTTTTTTGTCTTTATAATCAGCAACTTGGGACGATTTTCGATGCACGCTGTTGAATCCAAGCGACTTACGGTAAAATATTCCATTCAAAAGGCTTACATGGCACAATTGGCCTCATTTCCGGAGCTGGCTGCATCTGGCGGACTCGTCAAAATAACTGACTGGTAAACACCTTCGACCGTCCTCTCACCGCTCAACACTGACTTTTCAAAGAGCTTTTCCGGCCTGCACACTGGGTGCGGCCGCACCAGAGACACCAAAACTGTCGCCTCGATTTCAGTAATACGTCGCCGAGCCGATTGCGGCAAGGACGCAGGTCACGTTGGGATGTGATGAGGGCAAGCGGGGGCGGCGCGTGTGGCAGTGGCTTTCGTGTTGGACGGTTTCACGGTTGCTATACCGCGGATGGGACCAGCGTGCCTCGTCAAAAGGCGCGCTCCGGTCCCCTATTACCAGCCCGAAGGGCGGCACAAGCATAGCCCAGGACGGGAGTCCTGGGTCAGCTAGTTCATGAACCCCGAGTCCCCCGGGGACGGCAGAGTTCGTCCAGAGCGGGTGCCGCCCCTGAAGGGGCTCCGGTTCTTGATGGACTCTTACCCAGGGCTTACTTGCACCCCATCACGCGCAAAGGCGGCGCGTGTTGGGGACCCCGCAACACGCCCTGGGCTAGTTTTGTTTCGCCCTCCGGGCTTGGGTTACTGTCACGCTTGCCCCGACTTACACCACGGCGTTTACCCCGCGAGTTCGTCCGGACCTTCGCGGGCTGAATTCCTGCCCATTGGTTGTACACTGGCCAATAACAACATTCAACCAGGAGCTTCCGAACGCCGGCCTCCCCTCTCGAACTCTGATGCACCAGGGGGAGATAATTTACCGAGGCGTCCGCCACCACGGCGGAGACTGCGAGGTCTGGGTGGACGAACCTTCAACTGCGACTCCGTTTCGACCTGCTGCCAGGATTTCGCGAGCCGTTGCCGCTGCATCTTGAATTGCGCAACCACAGTCCGACTGGCTTCGCTTGGGGCTACTCCGGCAGTGGCTCGGCTCAATTGGCCTTGGCGATTTTGACAGATGCAACCGGAGAACAAGAACTGGCGTTGCGCCATTATCAGGACTTCAAAGCCCGGTTCGTCGCGGGCTGGAGCGAATCCTGGCGCATCACGCAAACCGAAATCCATTCCTTCATCGCCGCGCAGGAAAATCCGGCGGGCTGCCGCTCGGCATTAGCCTGCCACCGATTTGATCCACGTCGCGGAATTCCGCGAGGTGGAGGAGGCCGTTTGTTGCAGGGGCGAATTCACGGCGCAACAATTCAGTTGCGCATTATATCACTTTTGTGATATTATGTCTGGGCAGTAAAAATATGCCCAAAACACATGTTGCGTTCTACCGAGAGGCCGATGGCGAGGTGCCCGTGCTGGCCTGGCTACAGGAACTCCTGGGGACGAATGAACGGGCGTGGGCAAATTGCCGCGCCCGGATTGAGCTTTTGGGGCAATTCGGGCATGAGCTGCGGCGGCCAGCTGCCGATTACTTGCGAGATGAGATTTATGAACTGCGCGCCAAACAAGGACATGTCCAATACCGGATGCTTTACTTTTTTCACGGACGCGAGGTCGTTGTGCTCGCGCACGCGTTGACGAAGGAGGATGAAGTTCCGAGAACGGACATTGAGCGTGCGATAAAACGAATGAAGTTGTTTCGGCGAACCCGAAGGCACACACTTATGAAGACGAAGATTGAAAGCAAAAAGACAACCGACGCGCTGGCCATTCTGGACCGGATGGCCGGGGACAGCCCCGAACTGCGCCGGCTTACCGAGGAGGCGCGCACAGAACGCAGCCGTGGCGCAGTTGATTTACGCGGCCCGGATGAAAGCCGGCCTTTCACAAGCTCAATTGGCGGAGCGAATTGGAACCAAGCAGTCCGTGATCTCGCGCCTGGAAGACGCAGATTACGAGGGCCATTCGTTGAACATGCTGCAACGAATCGCCAGCGCGTTGGGACAGTGCCTCGAAATCCGTTTCATGTCACCAGGCAAGGCATCACGTGGACGGAAACCGGATACGGCAGTCCTCGAACCCGCGTGATGGGGATCCCGTGGCTTCATAATTGTCCGACTTTTCCAAAGCCGCGCGCGACGTTCGGCAGGACATTTTATGGCGGAGCTGCGGGCCTCAAGGTAGTGCGCGGGGCACGTAACCGGGAGCAAGGCGCCTCCACCTTGACCCTCCTCGCTCCGCCAAGATTCTTGCCTCTATGAATTGCGCGCGGACGTGTGCGTCGCTGAGAAGGCGACATCCTGCTTTGCCTCGAACGCTCCACGTTGCTCAATCACGCTTCATGTGGGTTTGTTCTGGTTTCCTTGGACACATGCCTCCATACTTGCATCCGATTTGAAGATTCCGGCGTCCGACCTCGCTCTGGCCGGGCATGAAGACGAGTGTTTATGCAAGAACATTGGCCTGTCAGTTGGCGAGATCGCGGCACATCTGGGCGTCAACCCGGACACGATCTACAAGTGGATTATTCGCAAGAAGATGCCGGCCCATAAGCTTGGTCGCCTGTGGAAGTTTTTGGCGTCTGAGGTTGACCAGTGGGTCAAGGGTGGCCATGCGGCAGAGGACGCTGTCATCCCCGCGCCAGGCAGCGCTATGAAGCGCAAAATGCCCCGGCGCTGATCCACCCATCCATGCCCCACGCCACCCTCATCTGCTACATGCGTTTCCATGACTGAGATACCCTTTCCTCGGCTCCTTGACACGATTCGCGCCACGCAGGGCGCATATTACAAACTCACGATCCTCGCCGGCGGCGCACGTTCCGGCAAAACGCATTGGCTCAAACAGGTCGCCACCCAGCTTGACCTGCCCATCATCAATCTCAGCCTGCTCCTCAGCCAGCGGTTGCTCAGTTTGACCCGACACCAGCGCGAACTCCGGGCCCAGGATGTCGCCACCGACGTCATTGACGAACACTACAAGTCCGGCTTGTGCCTCGACGACACCGAGCTGCTGTTCGATTCCACGCTCAAATTGAATCCGCTGGTTTTCCTCCGGGAAATTACCCGCAACCGCCTCATCGTGGCGACGTGGAATGGCGTTTTAACCGGCGGCGAATTGCGCTTCGGGCAAATCGGCCATCCTGATTATTTTTCCCAGACCGTGAACGGTTTCCCCGTTGTTTCCGTCGCCGAGGACAAACTCCAACTGCATTTGACCACATGAAATATAGCGAATTGATCCAGTTCCAACCGATTGAATCGGTCATCGAACTCCGCCAGGCGAACAAAAGCGCCAAGGCGACGCGAGCTTGTCTCGACCTATGTGATTTCCGACGACATGGCCGACCGGCTTGTGCGACCTGGTCTTCCCCCAGCTTCAGTATTCCAAGCCGCAGGACAATCACGGCCTGCTCATCGTCGGCAACTACGGCACGGGTAAATCACATTTGATGTCCGTCATTTCCAGCATCGCGGAGAACGACGAGTTCTCAGCGCTGCTGACCAATGAAAAGTCCGCCAGGCCGCGCCCATCATCGCGGGCAAATTCAAAGTCGTCCGGCTGGAGATTGGCTCAACGGAAATGTCCCTGCGCGACATCATCACCGGCCATCTGGAAGAAAAGCTGGCCGAGTGGGGCGTGACCTTCCAGTTCCCGCCTGCCGACAAAGTCCGCGAGAACAAAACTTCCTGGAAGCCATGATGGCTGCCTTCCACCAGAAATTTCCCAATCACGGCCTGCTGCTGGTCGTGGATGAGCTGCTCGATTACCTCCGCAGCCGCAACGACAAACCGTTGATTCTCGATCTCGGTTTCCTCCGCGAGATCGGCGAGGTCTGCAAGGAACTCCGCTTCCGCTGCATGGCCGGTGTCCAGGAAGCCATCTTCGACAGTGGCCGGTTCGCGCATGTCGCCGACGCCATCAGCCGCGTTAAAGACCGCTTTCAGCAGGTCAAGATCGCCACCACCGACGTCAAGTTCGTCGTGTCTCATCGCCTGTTGCACAAGACCCCGGAGCAACTCGCGGCCATCCGCGAGTATCTCGCTCCGTTCGCCAAGTTTTACGGCAACATGACCGAGCGGATGGACGACTACGCCTCGCTGTTCCCGATCCATCCCGACTACGTCGAGACGTTCGAGCGCATCCCCATCGTCGAAAAACGCGGCGTCCTGCAAATCATTTCCTTCGCCATCAAGGAACTCGTCGGCCAGCCCGTGCCGACCGACCGGCCCGGCGTCATCGCCTTCGACGGCTATTGGAAGGCGCTCAAGGACAACGCCGCCCACCGGGCGCTGCCGGAGGTGAAAGCCATCATCGAATGCAGCACCACCCTCGAAGACAAGGTCCAGAGCGCGTTCCCCAAAAAAACCTACAAGCCGATGGCCATTCGGATCATCGAAGGGCTTTCCGTCCATCGTCTGACCACCGGCGACGCCCCCATCGGCCTGACGCCCGAGGAACTCCGCGACAAACTTTGCCTCTACCATCCCGGCGCGGCGGAAATGGGCGGCGACCCCGCCGACGATTTGCTGTCGCTCATCGAAAACACGCTTCGCGAAGTCCACAAAACCGTCAGCGGCCAGTTCATTTCGTCCAACAAGGACAATCGCCAGTATTTCCTCGATCTCAAAAAGACCGACGACTACGACGCGCTCGTCGAGAAGCGGAGCGAAACCCTCAGCGACGATGTCCTTGACCGCTATTACTACGACGCGCTCCGCCAGGTGCTCGAATGCACTGACATCCCCACCCACATCACCGGCTTCCAAATCTGGCAGCATGAAATCGAATGGCAGGACCGCAAGGCGGGCCGGCTCGGTTATCTGTTCTTCGGCGCGCCCAACGACCGCTCCACGGCCGTCCCCACCCGCGAGTTTTATCTCTACTTCATCCAGCCGTTCGACAAGCCCGACTACACGGACGAGAAACGGCCGGACGAAGTCTTTTTCCGGCTCACGGGCAAGGACGAGCAGTTCACCCAGAGCTTGAAGCTCTACGCCGCCGCGCTGGAACTCGGTTCGATTTCGTCCGGCATCAAAAAGCAGACCTACGAAAAAAAGGCGCTCGAGCATCTCGACGACCTGACCAAATGGTTGCGCGAGACATCTGTTTCAGGCGGTGGAAATCACCTATCAGGGTTCGCGCAAAAAGTTCGTGGAATGGCTCAAAGTCGCCGGCGCGGGCGGCTCGCTGAACATCCGCGACGCGGTGAACGCCGTCGCCGCGAAATGTCTCGCCGAGCATTTCACCAATCGCGCCCCGGAATATCCCCATTTCTCCGCGCTCGTGACTTACGGGCAGGGCGGCAACGCCCAGCAGGCCGCGCAGGAAGCGTTGCGCGGTGTCGCGCAGCCCAACCGCACCAAGCAGGCCAATGCCGTGCTCGATGCCCTGGAACTTCTCGACGGCGACAAAATTGACCCCTCGAAATCCCGCTACGCCAAACACATCCTGTCCATCCTCAAATCCAAGGGCCAGGGTCAGGTCGTCAACCGGCCGGAAATCATCACCACGCTTGAGCCGGGCATCGAGTTCATGTTGCCGGACAAATACCGCCTTGAACCCATCTGGGTCAGCGTCACGCTGGCGGCGCTCGTCTATAATGGCGACGGCGTGCTCGCCATCCCCGGCGCGAAGTTCGACGCCACCAGTCTCGCCGATCTCGCGGCCACGCCCGTCGCCGACCTCCAGAACTTCAAACATCTTGAACGCCCCAAAGACTGGAATATTCCCAGCCTCAAGGCCCTGTTCGAGTTGATGGATTTGTCGCCCGGTCAGGCCGTGATGGTCACGCAGGGCAGCGTCGAGGCCGTCCAGCAGCTTCACAAGGTCATCAATGAGCGCGTCGAGAAACTCGTCCGCGCCAACCAGCAGCTTGCCAGCGGCATCCCGTTTTGGGGGCAGAACCTTTTCACCGACGCCGGAGGTTGAAAAGTCTTCCGCGCTGCTCGTCAAGGCCAAGGAGTTCCTCGAAAGCCTCCAAGCCTACAACACGCCCGGCAAACTCAAGAATTTCAAATACGACGCCGACGACATCAAAGGCTACCAGGCCACGTTCGCGCGGCTCAAGGAGGTTGAGCAGCTTCAGGCTTACTGCGGTGAACTCGCGCAGTTCACCCAATATCTATCCGCCGCCGAGGCCATCCTGCCCGAAAATCATCCGTGGGTCGCGGAAAGCAAACAGAAGCGCACCGAGTTGCTCACCGAAATCCGCAAGCCCGCCCAGCGCGAATCGGAAACCTTCAAGACCGACGCCCTGAAGCAGTTGAAAAAACTCAAGGCGGGCTACATCAAGGTCTATCTCGATCTCTACGCGCAAGGCCCGGCTCAGTCTCACGCAGGACAAGGAAAAGAAAGACCTGCTCCAGGATTACCGGCTCAAGCATCTGCGCCGGCTCGCCACCGTCAATTCCATCAATTCCGTCCAGCTCACCGAGTTCGACAGCCAGATCGGCAGACTCACGCACCGGCACGGTGCTCACCGACAAAGACCTGGAAAACGATCCCAAATCGCCGGATGGCTTCTGGCCCGGCATGGAGGACACCAGCGTGTCTTCCGAGGCGCGGCTCGCCAGCCTGAAAGCCGATTTGGACAAGATTCACAAAAGCTGGACCAAGAGTCTCCTCAACGACCTCGCCGACCCCGTCATTCAGAGCAATTTCGAGCTGCTCAAAGCGCCGCAGAAGAAAATGCTCAAGGACTTCATGTCGGCCAAGGAATTGCCCGACGAAATCTCCCAGGAATTTCTCGCGGCCATCCAGCAGGCATTGTCCGGCCTCGCCAAGTTGCCCGTGCGCCTCGACGATCTGAAAAAGGCATTGTTCCCCGACGGCAGCCCGGCCACGCCCGCCGAGTTCAAAGAACGCTTCGCGGCTTACCTCGACCAGATTCTCAAAGGCCGCGACGCCGCCAAAGTCCGCCTCGTAATTGAGTAACCCGCTATGGACATAGAGACTCCCAACGCCATCAAGCTCTTCTTCCCGAATCCTTCCTTGGTGCAGGTTTTATTCGAGGCGCTGGCCAATGCGCTGGATGCCGGCGCATCCGAAATTTCCATTCACGTCGAAATTCAGAGCTTTTCCGCGCCCGAAACTCTCAACCTCTCAATCACCGACAACGGCCAGGGCTTTACCGAAGAGAGTTTCGAGCGGTTCAAACGGCTGCTCAAGACACAGGACTCTTTCCACAAGGGACTCGGGCGACTGGTATTCCTGAATTACTTCGGACGGGTCGCGGTTGACAGCACCTGGGGTGCGAATCGCCGCACGTTTATTTTCTCTGAGTCTTTTCACGGCAAAAGCAATGTCGAGAAGTTGGCATCGGAAAAACCCGACAAAACTACTTTGGTCTTCACCAATTTCATCGGCGAGCGGATCAAATCCTATGACGATCTCAAGCCTGGAGTCTTGAAGGCGCGAATCATCGCGCAGTTTTTGCCAACCCTGCTCGAACGCCGCCGCACCAAGCGGGACTTCAAAATAGAACTCGATCTTCAAACCATAGAGAGCAACGTCCAGAAGGATTTCATTTCTTCCGCCGAGATCATCACCCCAGGGGACTTGCCACAGCTCGACTCGATCCTAATTAAAGACCCCCTCTTAGATGCTTATGAAGGTATCGAGATGCTTTACCAGATCGAAGAGGGCATGGGAGAACACACCCTCCTGATTGCGGCCAGCATTGACGGGCGGACGATCCAGCTCGATTTGCTGCAACCGAGTTCCGTGCCGCTCAATCATTCGGTCATATTCTTATTCTTTTCCAAGCTCTTCGAAGGCAAGGCGGACACCTCCCGGCAAAAGCTGGTTCTCCCGGAGACAATCTCGGAAGCCGAACTTCTGCGCCTGCTGCGACGCGAGGTTGGGAAAGCGCTCGCGGAAAGAATACCTCAGATCGGCGAGAAGAACACTCAAGCCAAGGAACAATTCGAGGAACACTTCCCTCATCTATTGGGATTTTTCGAGGAAACCACCGTCGGTCTCATTGACAAGGACGAGGCACTCGACATCGGCGCGCAAGTTCTTCAAAGCGCAGAAGGAAGTCTTGCAGTGCGAAAAACTGGACGACTCCTCCTTCGAGAAGTCGCTGGAACTCTCCTCACGCACGCTGACCGAATACATCCTTTATCGGAATCTCATTATTCGGAAGATGAAAGACATGACCGCCAACAACTCCGAGGCGGATATTCACAACCTAATTGTCCCCCGATACCATGAGTTTAAAGGCGGCAATCTTGTGGATGGCGTTTACCGCAACAATGCTTGGTTGCTGGACGATAAGTTTATGAGTTTTCAGACCATCCTGAGCGAGAACTCGGATGGATGACGTAATCAAGGCGATCACGCTCAGCGAAGATGCTGTTGGCGACGATGGCCGTCCCGACATCGCAATGATCTTTTCCGGCGACCCCAACGTCACCCTCCACGTTGATATCGTCGTCGTCGAGATCAAGAAGAAGACCAACGACGAAAAGGAGAACATATTCGCCATTAACCAACTGCTGGATCGGGCGCAGAAGCTTGTGAATCACTGCCCCAATATCCAGCGCGTTTGGTATTACGCCGTTCTCCAGATCAATGAGGTTCTGGCGGCACGGCTACGGCAAATGAAGTGGGCACCGCTTTTTTCGACCGGCAAGGTCTTCTACCAGGACTTCGAAACCCGTCGTCCAGATGGCATCATCGTTCCCACGCCGACATTTGCACTCTCTTTCGATGCCATCATCGGCGACGCCGAAAGCCGCAACCGCGCGTTTTTGGAGATCCTCAAGTCGGGCATGAAGACCCTGGTGAATACCGGGTCCTCTGATTCCGCCCCTGCGAGCACTCCCGCAGCAACTCCTGCCGCAGCTTCTTAACGAGCATGAGCCAATCCAATTTAAACCTTTCCACCAAGGCCGGCGGCCCGGTGGAATGTCTTGGCCAGTCGTTCGCCAGCGAGGACGCGCGGCGGGAGCATTACCTGAAATTGCTCGCGCAGAAACTCAAAGACCCGGAATTCCGCAAGATTGAAGGTTTCCCCATCGGCAAGGACGAGGACATTCTCGCGCTGTCCGACCCGCCTTATTACACCGCCTGCCCGAACCCGTGGCTGAGCGAGTTCATCAAAGGCTACGGCACGCCGTTTGACCCGAAGCAGCCCTACCACCGCGAACCGTTCGCGGCGGACGTGAGCGAGGGCAAGAACCATCCCATCTACAACGCCCACTCCTACCACACCAAAGTTCCGCACCGCGCCATTATGCGCTACCTCCTGCACTACACGCAGCCGGGCGACGTGGTGTTCGATGGCTTTTGCGGCACGGGCATGACCGGCGTGGCGGCTCAACTTTGCGGCGACCGCGCCGAAGTGCAAGCACTCGGCTATCGCGTGCAGGACGATGGCACGATTCTCAATGAAGAAGGCAAACCCTTCTCCAAACTCGGCGCTCGGCGCGCAATCTTGAACGATTTGTCCCCAGCCGCGTCGTTTATCGCCTACAACTACAACATGCCTGTCGATGTCGATGCCTTTGACCGTGAAGCAATCCGTATTCTCAAGGAGGTCGAAGACGATTACGGGTGGATGTTTCGGACGAAGCATTCCAACGGAGGAAATGATGCCGAGGTGAACTACATCGTCTGGAGTGATGTTTTCGTTTGTCCTGAATGTAGTCACGACGTGGTTTTCTTCTCCGTTGCCGTTGACAGAAAAACGGGCCAAGTCCGTGATAGCTTCAAATGCGAGGATTGTGGAGCGGTTTTGAGAAAATCAGAGTTGAAACGCCGCCAGGAGAAAGTCTTTGACGAAAAGACGAAGGCGGTTGTCGAAAGGGCCAAGCAAACGCCCGTGTTGGTCAATTACAAATATGGCGGTCAACGATACGACAAGGCTCCAACAGCCGAAGACCTGAAGTTAGTTGCTCAGATTGAGGGTAAAGAAATTCCCCACTTCTTCCCGACGGAACGAATCGACCGCGACATAGACATTTGGTATGAGCGGGACTACCGCTCGTTGGGCTGTATTCGCTGGACGGCTTTTTCACCAAACGCAACCTCTTCTGGTTGGCTGCCATCCGTGACAAAATTCTCCACGCACCAGAAAATGTGCGCCAACCCCTTCTCTTTGCATTTACAGGCACGGTGCAGATTGCGTCACGAATGAGTTCATTCCGCTACGATTCACGGAATCCAGAAAACACAGCCGGCGGGATACTCAAGGGGGCACTTTATATCCCATCACTGTCCAAGGAAGCCCGTGTGTCCGACTTAATGCGCAGAAGACAGCGTGCAATCGCCAGCATGATGCGCTGTAATGGTGCATCCCACAGAACGAGCATCATCTCGACAGCGTCTTCCACGGCAGTTCCCATCGCGAACAATTCATTGGACTACCTCTTTCTTGATCCTCCGTTTGGTAGCAACATTATTTACTCCGAGCTGAGTCTTGTCTGGGAGAGCTGGCTCAAAATATACACCCAAGACAAAAAGGAAGCTGTGGTTCACAGGCGACGCAAATCCGGAACTGGGCTCGACGGCTATCAGTCGCTAATGAAAGCCTGCTTTGCAGAGGCTTTTCGTATCTTAAAGCCCGGAAGGTGGATGACGTCGAGTTTTCAAACACCCAAGCCAGCGTCTGGAATTCGATTCAAACGTCGCTTCAGGAAGTCGGATTCGTTGTCGCAAATGTCTCCGCACTCGACAAACAGTCGGGGAGCTTTCAGGGCTGTAACCACTACCACCGCAGTTAAACAAGATCTCATCATCTCGGCCTACAAGCCGAACGGCGGTTTGGAGGATCGTTTCGCCAAGCGTGGTGAAACGGAAGAGGGCGCTTGGGATTTCATCCGCACTCACATGAAGAATCTGCCCGTGGTCAAAGCCAAGGGTGGACAGTTGGAATACATCGCGGAACGCGACCCGCGCATCCTTTACGACCGCATGGTGGCGTTCTACGTCGGCCATTCCACGCCCGTCCCGCTCAGTTCCGCCGAGTTCCAAGCCGGGCTGGCGGAGAAATTCCCAGAGCGCGACGGCATGTATTACCTGCCCGAGCAGGTGAACGAATACGACAAGAAGCGGGCGCAAGTCGAGAACATCGGCCAGTTGGCCATCTTCGTGGAAGACGAGCGCAGCGCCATCAACTGGCTGCGCAATTTTCTCAAAACTCGCCCATCTGTTTCGCAAGACATTCAGCCGGAGTTCATGCAGCAACTTGGCGCGAGTTGGAAGAAATGGGAAGCCCGTCCCGAAATGAGCGCCTTGCTCGACCAAAATTTTCTCTGCTACGATGGCTCGGCGAAGTGCCCAGCCAGATTCACAGCTACCTGTCCACGCAGTTCAAGGAATTCGCGCAACCTGCCGAAAGATTCCGCGCAGTTGAAAAATAAGGCCAAGAACCGCTGGTATGTCCCGACCCGAAAAAGAACGTGGACGTGGAAACGCTCCGCAACAAACGGTTGCTCGAAGAATTCTGGTCGTATCTGCCGGAGGGCTACACGCCGCCCTCGTTCACGGCCAACAAAGGCCAGACGTTGCCCGGCCTGACCGTGCCGCGCCCGAAAATTCCCAAAGGCAAAAAACTTAAGGAACTCCGCACCGAGGCCGTCCGCGTCGGCTTCAAGCACTGCTACCAGAGAAGGATTACATCACCATTCTCGTAGTTGCGTGACATGATCCCGGAAAGCGTGTTAAATGAGGACGAACAGTTGCAGATGATTTACGATACCGCAGTGACACGAACCGGAAACGAAAGCTGATGTCCGAAGGCCGCATCATCCGAGATTTGCTGAAAACCCACGTCGGCCACGACGAGGACGGGTTCCGTCGTGCCGCGAAGGACTTGATCGAGCGCGAACGACATCTCAATCACCGCGTTCTCGCGGACGACTTGGAACGCATTCTCGTCAATGGAACCAATGGCAACGGGCTGAAATCAGCGGGCAAGCCTGGCATTCCGTGGGAAATCCCGAAGGACAAAGACAAGGGGTATCCGCTGTTGCACGTTTCACGCCCGAGATTCCGTGGGAGCGTCTGGTGATGCCGCCTTTGCCGATGCGCGAATTGGAAGCGGTGGTGACGAGAATCATCGCCGGGACCTCCTGCTTTCGGGCGGACTCGAGCCAAAGCAAAAAGTTCTTTTCGTTGGCCCTCCGGGCTGCGGGAAGACCTTGGCCGCGTTCCGTGGTGTCGTCGGCTTTGAGTTGGCCGCTCGCGGTGGTTCGCTTGGACACCGTTGTTTCGTCGTTTCTCGGTGAAACGGCGACCAATCTGAGACGGATTTTTGACTTCATCAACCAGGACCGGTTCGTAGTGCTTTTCGATGAATTCGACGCCCTGGGCAAGGAACGTGACCGGGGCCAGGAACACGGAGAATTGCAACGGGTCGTCACCGCACTCCTCCAGTTGATGGACGGTTATCACGGTGAAAGCCTGATGCGTTTTCGCGACGAACCATCAATTCATGCTGGATTCGGCGCTGTGGCGCCGTTTCGACAGCATCAGTTCCCGTTCGAGCTACCCAAGGAACAAGACCGGTTGCTCATGCTTCGGTTGTTCTCCGGTCCTTCGGGCACACGGACGAACAATTGAAAGTCTTGGCCCGCGCAACGGATGGAGCTTCCGGCTCGGATGTCGAATGGCTTACCACTGAAATCATGCGCCGGCTGCTGCTGGATAGTCGTCAGCAGGTGGAAAAGCGTGACACAGATGAGGCACTCGCCCGTTTTCGCCAGAGAATGGCAAACGCTGTCGGATTTGAAATCGAACGCCAACGGCGAGCCGTCACGCCGGGCGAAGGGAGGCAAATCAAAAGGTAATGCCCCGTGACAAGGAACATCTTGCGCTCCCGGATT
>CAWCRZ010000008.1:0-143049 GCA_963798005.1 uncultured Acidobacteriaceae bacterium
AGAACGACGGCCAGCGGTGAGAGGAATAATGGACGCCGTCGATCGTGGTGACGGGAGTGGGCGTACCTCCGCTGGCTGGGACTCGTGATAGACCGGTGTTGTAAGCGAGGGCTGCTACGATGGTTCCGTCCTGGTTCCAACTGCCCCCACGTCCCAACGTCGAACCGCAGATCGTGACGGGCGTGCCACCGCTCACTTCGATTCGTTTCAGCTTGTCGTCGGTGAAGAAGGCTATGGAGCGACTGTCGGGCGACCAGAAAGGGAACATCGCACCCTCAGTGCCTGGAAGTGCCTGGGGAGAAGTTGAATCAAGCGAACGCACATAAAGTTGGGTGCCCCCGGAACCGTAGGCCGAAAATACAATGTAACGGCCATCGGGAGAAATCTCCGCCGGGCCGCCGTGATCGCCTGACAGGTTGAACTGCATCTTGTCGGGTGGGGTGATCTCCACCCGCAGAATCCGTACGTCCCTATGATTGGCAAGATAGGCCAGCACGAGCGCCACACCGGCAACTACCCCGAGAATCGCAGACAGACCCCAGGCCCACACATTGCCGTGCTTACGCTGCGTTGCCGTCAGCGCTGGCGCGCTGACCTGCGATCCCACCTCGGCAATCTGCTTAAGCTGAATCTTGACGTCGTGCGCCGTCTGCCAACGCTCATCCGGATCCTTACTGAGGCAGATTTTCACCAGACGCTCGAACGCAGGCGGTGTCATCGGTTGCACGGAAGAGATCGTAGCCGGCTCGCGCTCCATCACCGCCGCCATTGCGCTGGCCGCGGTCTTGCCCTCGAACGCCCGCTTACCGGTTACCATCTCGTAGAGCACGGCGCCAAGGGCGAAAATGTCCGAACGTGAATCGGCCTCCTTGCCCTCGACCTGCTCAGGCGACATGTACTGGAACGTTCCCACCACCGATCCCTGTGCGGTGAGGGGGTGGCTTCCCGGCGGCGTGGCTAAGGTGGTCGAGAGACCGGATGCTCCGGCCGCACTCGCGAGCGACGCCTTGGCTAGACCGAAGTCCATCAGTTTGGCCCCAGTCTTGGTCAGCATGATGTTGCCTGGCTTCAAATCGCGGTGCACCACACCGCTGCGATGCGCCTTCTCCAGCCCGTCGCAAATCTCGGCCCCGTATTTCAAGACCTGTTCAATGGGCAGCGGCCCCTTGGCCAAACGGTCTGCCAGGGTCTGACCTTCGAGATATTCCATGACCAGGTAGTCGATGCCGTCCTGGTGGCCAACGTCGTGCAGTGTGCAAATGTTGGGATGATTCAGGGATGAGATCGTCCGCGCTTCCCGATCGAAGCGCTGCTTGGCCTCAGGGTCTTCAGAAAGATGTGAGGGAAGAATCTTGACAGCAACGATACGTTCGAGGCGTGTATCACGGGCACGATACACCTCTCCCATGCCGCCTGCGCCCAGTGGAGACTGAATTTCATAGGGTCCGAGTTTGGTACCTGAGGTGAGGGCCATTAGAGGTTGCGAGGATTATACCTTCACAGGGTCGGGCCCTTCTTCCAAAATGGCCGCTTTGAGTGCGTGATTCGAACTTCTCAGCGTTCAACTAAGCCAGAGCCTGCCAGGCGGCAAACTACGACCGAGCAACACAATTTGCGTGAAGCGATCAGCCTGGCACGGTCCAGGTTTGGGCTGAGATTATGTCACGGCGTCGCACGCAGCGCCTCGCAAACATTCACATCTAAGAAGTTGGAGGATGACGCGATTCGCGCCCGCGATGCAGTATCGGCGCAAAATGTGAGTTGTAGGCGCGCCCGATTGGTCGGCCATCCGGAAGTTGAGCGCGTCGCCGAGCTCAGTTGTTGGCGGGTGGCCCGGGTCTCGCGCGGTTCGAGACCCGGGACTTCGGTCCTCGATCACGGAAATAGTGCGCTTTCCGAGCGGTGGAAGCGCCGGGCTTTAGCCCGGCGACAAGACGTCCTATCGAACATGGGCTTTAGCCGCGGGCTTAAAAGCCCTCTCGCGAAAATCGATATTTCGCTGGGCTGAAGAGTCTGCGTGAGTACCAGCTTTATTTTTCATCAGTGGAATGTGCGTCGCGGGAACTAGCGCCGTAGGCGCGGCTCAGTCTAGCCCAGCATGGAGCCGAAGGCGGAATGCTGGGTAAAGTGGGAAAAGAATGGGAGTCCCGTAGGGACGGCAGGGTTCTCACACAGACTCTGAAGCCCAGCGCTTCCACCGTTTTCATCTGTAGGCCGGCCATTTTCTATTCCAATACCCACCATCTTGGCGAACTCGCCCGTGCAGGGAGTCGGAACTGGTTCTGGCGGAAACGCTCGTATATTCTTCCGTTCACGGGGGACATGCCGCCATGGGGGTTCTTTTCACGGCACTCGCGTTAAGTGCCGTATGCCTATTGCTCTCGCTTCCGGGCCTCATGAATGCTTCAAGGCGGCGCTATGTGTTCGTCGGCTTGTTCGTGTTCCTACTCACAGACCTCGACCGACCTACGCCATGTATTCCCATGGATTCGAAGATTCCCGGGCATTACAACTGGACAGGTAAGGCGCTGGAACGCATTTTCTTGTCAGTGTCATGGCTAACCCTACAAATCTGTACTTTAAGCCACGCACTTCTTGATAAGGTGTCGTTGGTGTGGTCGCGAGAATGGGTGGAGGCTGGAGGCTCACAGTCTCGACGCCTCGTCGCAAAAAGGCGTCTGAGGGACCACCAATACGCTTGGTAACGAAAAGGCACGATTGTTCACTTTTATCGACGTGGTCGCTTGTGGTTTTTGTCCCTGGGACTCTAGGCCGACCTTCGAAGATCATCGGGTCTTTGCAACTGACCGCTCCGGGCATAACGGAGGAGCTTGCATTTCGTGGCGTGTTCCTGGCACTACTCGATAAGGCATTCTTAAGCCGAGTGCGTATGTTCGGGGCCGATATTGGGTGGGGCGCGTTGTCACTTCGATTGTTTTCGGCCTCTGGCATGGGTTGGATGATCAGTGGCACACTTCAAGATATCGCTGCGAAGTTGCGCCGATGGTGATCCCAACTCTCGGTGGCTTTGTCGTCGCATGGTGCAGAGCAAGAAGCGGAAGTCTAATTCTTCCGACTTGTCGTCGCACATTCTGGCATGAACGAGGTTGCTAACCTCATTGCTCTCGTCAAAAGTGCGTAGATGACTTGGGCGGGTGCCCCGGGTCTCGCGCGGTTGCGAGACCCGGGAGTTCGAGTCTCGATCACGGAAATATGATTTCGAGCGGTGGAAGCGCGGGAGGCGAAAAGCTTTGCTGTCGATGGGCTAGCTAAGTCATCTCCTATTAAATCGAACGATGGGCTCAGCCAGTCATGTTGTGCAGGGTGTTGTAACAAGCTTCCTTCCTCATCGTGAATATCTGTCGAGGGATTGTTTACTATTTCGCGCCGGACTTGAGGCACTCCATCTGGAAAAGTCGCAGGAGTTTGAGCAGGGCGGCCGCTAGCACAGTGGAACGAGAAGGCGGAGTGCTGAGTCAGTGTAGGGGTTGCGGCGAAGGGCTCTCACACAGACTCTGAAGCCCAGCGCTTCCAGCGGGTTTTCATCTGTGGGACCGGCCTTTTTCTATCCCCTGCCCGCGGTCTTGGCGCACTCGCCCGGGTCTCGAAAACCGCGAGACCCGGGGCACCCGACGTGATTCGAGAATCGCAGAAAGAAGACAGAGCTTCACTCGAAGACGTGGGGCACCCGGCCAATGTCCTGGCGATTGAATCGAATCTAACCGTTACTACAAGATGAACCTAAGAGACTGGCTTACGTTTATCAGTTAATAAAACCGTTATAACTCGACGTATCTAGTCGGGTAGGATGATCATCACTTCGGTGGATTTGATCAGCGCGGCGGCGATCTGGCCCTTCTTCAGGCGCAGTTCCCGCACCGCGTCGGCGGTGATGATGGAGGTGATGTGCTGCTCCCCGACCGCCAGCGTCACCTGGGCCAGCAGGCCGTTGATCTTGATGTCGATGACCCTGCCGACGAGCTGGTTCCGTCCACTGATGCGACGGAAGAGGCGACGCCTCTTCTGCGGAGTCCCTTTGACGGCGATGCGCGGCAACAGCCGGTCGATCTCCGACTCCGGGATGCGATGATGGCCACCCGGTGTCTGTACGCTCTTCAGCTTGCCGTGGTAGATCCATTGCTTCAGCGAGGCGTAGCTGGTCCCCAACACTTGGGCGGCGTCACGCGGGGTGTAGAGCTTCGGCATAGAGAACGGCGTCAGCTAGAGAATAGCTAGGTTGGCCAGCGCTGCGCAATCGCCAAATGTGCCTGGCGACTCGGCGAAAGGCGCGGCTTTCCCGAAAAGTGAAACCGACGCTAGGGCCTCTGGCGTTCGATTATAGCGCCTCCAATTCGCCGGGCAGCCCAAACCATGTCCCACGTTGTCGGAGGCCGCGCTACGCCCTTCTAATGCGAAAATGGAGGCATTCTAGTGACAGGACGAATGGCCAAATCGTGGTTGGACGCCTGAAAACTAAAGTGCCGAAACCGGCTCGCCTCCATTTTCCTCAGTATTGCCTAAGCGTAGGGAATACTGACGCTTACGGAATCTTCTCCTCCTGCTGTCTCCAACTCCGCCTCCAAGGGGCCAGTAAAGCGGTTGGTCAGGTTCGCCAAGCCGATCAGCAAGTCCAAGTCAACAATCTCAGCTTCAGAGAAATGCTGCTTCAGGGCCGCAATGTCGTCATCGTCAATGGACTGGGGAGCGCGGGTCAGCTTCTCGGCGAACTTCAGCGCCGCCTGCTCCTTGTCGTTGAAGCCGCTGTAGTCGCTCGCCTTCAGCTTCGTCCACTCCTCCGGCGTCACCCCCACCCGCTTCGACGCCGCCAGGTGGTGTTGCATACAGTAACGGCAGCCGTTAATCATGGAGACGCGGATATAGACCAGCTCGTAGAGACGGCGTCCCAATGCCTTACCGATGCTGCCGTAGAAGGGCAGCATGGTCTTCAGCACCTCTGGACGGTGCGCCAACAGCTTGTGGAAGCTGCCGGGGTTGCCTTTCAGCGTGGTCTCGAAGATCTCGCGCACCTCGGGCGGGGCGTTGTCAAGTTCAATGTAGGGCACTCTTGCCATTATCGTCTCCTGGGCATTGGTGTAGGTCTCCGTATAATAGCGTCAATACCGCGTTTACGTCGCGCGCCAGGATACTCGCCAATGACACTTCCCATACGCATCGTCGGCGGCGGCCTGGCCGGTTCGGAGGCAGCATGGCAATGCGCTCGCCGTGGCCTTGCTGTGGAGTTGTTGGAGATGCGTCCCGCGCGCGCGACTCCGGCGCACCAGACCGCCAACTTTGCTGAACTCGTCTGCTCCAACTCCCTGAAGTCGGATACGGAGAACACTGCACCGTGGCTGTTGAAGGAGGAGATGCGTCGTGCCGGCTCCTTGCTGATGGAGATAGCGCGCAGCACCGCCGTACCTGCCGGCCATGCCTTAGCCGTGGACCGCGAGAAGTTCTCTGAAGCCGTTACTGACGCCATTCTGCGCGAGCCCTTGATTCAGGTACGGCGTGAAGAAGTTACTGCCATCGACGAAGACAACGCCATCACCATTGTCGCCAGCGGGCCCCTTACCTCCGACGCCTTGTCGCAGGAGATCCTGCGGCTGAGCGGCAGCCAGCAACTCTACTTCTACGACTCCATCAGCCCCATTGTCGAAGCCGACTCCATTGACATGACGCGGGTGTACCTGGCGGCACGCTATGACAAGGGCACTGCCGACTACATCAACTGCCCCATGACGAAGGAGGAGTACGACCGCTTCCTCGACGCCGTCATCGAGGCGCAGTCGGTAGAGGCGAAGGAGTGGGAGAAGCTTAACTACTTCGAGAGCTGTCTTCCCATCGAGGAGATAGCAAGACGAGGACGGGACACGCTGCGCTTCGGGCCCATGAAGCCGGTAGGACTGCGCGATCCCCATACCGGCCGGATGCCCTACGCTGTGGTACAACTACGCCAGGAGAACGTCCGGGCTGACTCCTACAATGTGGTAGGCTTTCAGAACCACCTCAAGTTCGGCGAACAGGCCCGTATCCTACGGCTTATCCCCGGCTTAGAGAACGCCAGGTTCCTTCGCTATGGGCAAATCCATCGCAACACCTACATCAACGGCCCGGCGCTTCTGACTGAGACGTTGCAGATGAAGCGGCATTCCAACGTATTGTTCGCCGGACAGATCTCCGGCGTCGAAGGCTACGTCGAGTCCATCGCTACGGGGTTGCTGGCGGGCATGCATGCCGCCACACTGACAGCGAAAGCTGAGCCGTCGCCTCCACCACGTGCTACCGCCTTCGGAGCGCTGGTGAATTACATCTGCCATGCCGACGCGAAGAATTTCCAGCCTGCCAACATCACCTTCGACTTGCTGTTGCCGTTGGAGGAGGAGACCCGTCGCCGTGTCCGCGACAAGCAACGTCGCCACGCTATGGTGTGTGAGAGAGCGTTGACGGAGTTGCAGGGATGGATTCAGGCTTCGACAAGCCCGGTGCGCCGCTAACGTGCCGCTTGCACGGCGAGGGATGCCTGTGGTTACAATGTAATTACTGCGAGGGGCCTGGACAATGAGAACTGCGTTGGTACGCATCGGAAACTCACGCGGCATCCGAATTCCCAAACCCGTCATCGAGCAGTGCGGTTTCGGCGAGAAGGTGGAATTGCGTGTGGAAAACCATCGCCTCATCGTCTCTCCCCAGCGGCTGCTGCGGCAGGGTTGGGAAGAAACGTTTCGGGCGGCGGGTCCATCGGCGGAAGACGAATTGCTGTTGCAGGGAGTGGGGGAGAATGAGTTCGATCGCGAGGAATGGAAGTGGTGAGCGAACCGCGACGCGATGAAGTATGGCTGGTATCGCTCGCTCCCACGCGGGGGGCCGAGAGGCAACAGACCAGACCGTGCGTGGTGGTTTCCCCGGATGAGATGAACCGGCATCTCCGGACCCTCATTGTGGCGCCTATGACGACAACCGAAAGACGATACCCCACCCGCGTTGCCTTGACCTTTCGCGGCCGGCACGGCGAGGTGGCGCTGGACCAGCTCCGCGCGGTGGACCGGCGGCACCTGATGAAGAAGCTGGGCAGGATCACGCTCAGCGCATCGGAGGCAGTTTCTTCGGTGCTGGTCGAGATGTTTGCCCGTCGATGATTTCGCAATCCTTGCCGTTTTCCCCAGGCGGGACTGAGGCCTGGCGCCCTCTCTCTCGCCGGTGGCAGTAAAAGGTGCATAATTGATGTTTGGAGGATCCATGCCAGCCTGGTTGCCGTTAGTTCTGTTTGTGGTCGTCTATCTGGTGCTGACCCAGTGGCTGTTGCCCAAGCTGGGCGTTCCGACCTGACGCATTGCCACGGGCCCCGCCGGGTCTCGGCGGAACGCAAAGGCGTGCGGAGCACCACCGGTTAAAGAAAACTCAAATGAAAAGCCTAACTAATCTTGCGCTCATTCTCGTACTTGCCACCCTTGCTGTGACGGCGGCCGGCGCGCAATCGGAGCTCGCTCCGGGCAGCGCGCAGCTCATCAATCCTGAAGATCTGGTCCAGATCCTGCAATCTTCCGCGAAAGAAAAACCGCTCATCCTCAACGTCGGCCCTCATCTGCTGTACATGCAGGCGCACATTCCCGGCGCCGAGTACATTGGCGCCGGCTCCGAGTCGCAGGGCATCGAGTCGCTGCGCCGGCGGGTGAAGACGCTACCGCACAACACCTTCATCGTCCTCTATTGCGGATGCTGTCCCTGGAGCCATTGTCCGAATGTGGCTCCCGCCTACAACGAGCTGCACAAAGCCGGCTTCAGCAAGGTGAAGGTCCTGTATATCGCCGACAACCTCGGGGCCGACTGGGTGTACAAGGGATACCCAACCATCAGGGGCCAATAAACGTCGATGAAGAAAGCCGCGCTGATTGTCGTGGCGGTCGTGCTGGTGTTTGCCATTTATAGGTTGGCAAACCGTCACGTGCCGTCGG
This sequence comes from uncultured Acidobacteriaceae bacterium, assembly GCA_963798005.1. GTDB lineage: Bacteria > Acidobacteriota > Terriglobia > Terriglobales > Acidobacteriaceae > Bog-257. The sequence continues at coordinate 7,953 of CAWCRZ010000008.1, forward strand.
GAACACCGTCCAGCGATACCAGCACTGGTAGCGCGCGCGGAGGAGCTATTCACTCCATCGCCCCGGCCTTTACGCTGGACGACCTGAATGGGCAACCGCTCTCTCTGGCGAACTACCACGGCAAGGTGGTGCTGTTGGATTTCTGGGCGACGTGGTGCGCACCCTGCCGCACCGAGATCCCGCACTTCGTGGATATGCAGAACCGACTTGGCGATCAGGGAGTGCAAGTGATCGGGGTCTCCATGGACGACGCTCCCAAGCCGGTGCGCGACTTCTACGCCGAGTACAAGATGAACTACCCGGTCGGGCTGGGGACCGACAAGGTCGCCGAGTCCTATGGTGGCGTCCTGGGACTGCCGGTGCTGTTCCTGATCGGCCGCGACGGGCGCATCGCGGCCAAGTACGTGGGCGAAGCGGACATGACGGCGGTGGAGCAGCAAGTCAAGTCGCTGTTGCAAGCACAGTGAAATTCAGCGAGCGGAGAAAGATGACCCATCGCGTTCGTACACTCTCCCAGTCTGTAATACAGGCTCGATGTGGGTTGGATGGCAGCCGATTGGCAGGACGGATGTTCCGAGAGGCAGGATGGTTCTTGTCAATTCACCAATCGTGGATGGCTTGCGGTCAGGGAATTTCTGACGGCCAGCAGGAGCGGAACCGCTGCCAGTTGCACGATAAGGCAAAAGACAACAACGGCAGTTACGGAGTGGTCATATAAGACTCCCATGATCGTGCTGCCCAGGAACCACGCGACTCCGTAGGCGCCGGTAAATATCCCATAGGCAGAAGGTCGCCTCTGGGGCGAGACCAGTCTGGCGACGGCGGCGGGCACGATCGATTCGTGAACACCCATCCCTAAACCCCACAGAGCTGCACCGGCGACTGCCGTCCAAAATCCACCAAGGAACACCAAGGGAGCAAAGAAAGCGGAGAGGATGGTCAGCGGAATCAGCACCCCGATGCCGAACCGATCGAACATGCGCCCAAAGGCCAGCGATCCGGCGCCGCTTACGCCCATGGCAATGGCGTAAAGGATCGGAATCCACGACACCTTAAACGCGTCGGCTTTCTGAAAGTGATAGGCGATCAGTTGAAAGTCGGCAAAACCGGCAGCGACCAGGGCGGCAGCGCCAAGATAGATCCAAAATGCGCGCGAAAACCCCTCCGCGTGCATCTCGGTCGCATGAGTTCCGAGATCCTCCGGACGCGGGTAGAACACTCGCGCGACCAGCAGAATACTGAGCGTGACCAGCGCGGGGACCAGCAGTATGGCGAACGCATCTCGATAATTGCCGCGATGAGCGACCACGACCGCGACCAATAGGGGCCCAGACAGGGCTCCCAGTTGATCAAGTGCCTCATGAACCCCAAACCCCCAGCCATATCCAATTTCTTTGGCGGCGTGAGACAGCATCACATCTCGTGGAGGATTGCGGATTGCTTTGCCGACTCGTTCGACGAGAATCAGGAATGCCGCCATCTTCCAGTTTCCCGCCAGGGCGAGCAATGGCACCGAAAACATTTGAATGAAATAGCCGAACAAGGTGATCGGCCAGAACTTCTGAGTTCGCTCACTCAATCTCCCGGAGACCAGCCGCAGGCCATAACCCAGCAGTTCGCCTAATCCAGCTACGATGCCCACGACGGCGGCGCTGGTTCCCAGGGTGGCGAGAAACTGCCCCGTGATGCTGCGCGATCCTTCGTACGTGAGGTCTGCAAAGAGGCTCACCACCCCAATCAGGAGAACGAAGCGCAGCGCTTTCGCTTTCGGCAAGTTTGAGACTGTAGCTATTGCCGGCATCCTCCTGGTCACTAGAGCAGATTCAGAGTTGCTGTGTCCTGGTAGACAGGACCTTTAGGGCTGTCCCAAAGTAACTGTATCCTCCGAGCACGGGTCGAGCGGCGCTTTAGCGCCGCGTTCGCGTGCCGGGAGCCAGGAATTGTACCAACCCTGGAGAGGCGGGCCTGAAGGCCCCTATTCAGATGCCGGCCTTGCTCCAGAGCGCTACAATTTTTCGTGGGCGCTGTGTGTGGATAGACCCATCCTGGGACCGCTCCAGGAAGCGCCGCCAAGCTGGTTGAGTTCTTCACGCAGCTTGCGTAGCCGCTCGAGTTCGTTGGTTACGGCATTGGTGCCTGCGGCCACAAGCTCTCTGGCCTTGGAGAGGGCCTGCTCGGCAGTGGCGCTGACCTCACGAAGCAGCTTGCGCACGTCCGATTCGAGACGCAGACGGCTCTCCACCACTCGTTGTTCGACGTCGCCCTGAACGCGTGCGGCGTTGGTATCCAGGAGCTGTTCCAGAAAGTTCTCGGCATCTTTTCTGGAACCAGCGGCGGAGGCGGAGCGCTCCCATGAGGGCGTCGAAGAGAGTACAGCAGCGGCGATGCCGGTTGGGCGATGGTGATCATGTCGTGAAAGAAGAAACGGGAGCGGGTCCGGAAGCCTTGTTCCGGGTCGAGCGATTTCGGTAAGTGCGAAAAACTGGCCGACTGCTCTTCGGAAATCCTCTGCAGAGAGTCCGTTCACCAGGCCCACGAAACGCTGCGTGACCGCCCCATAGAGTTCCTCCGCTTGCGTCTCCTCGGCATCGAGCCAGGGCATAACGTGACGCCGCGCAACGGTTTGGGCGGTGGCCATGAGTTCGCGCCGCCGCGCCGGACCAAAGGTGGTGGCGCAGGGCTGCGGTTTCGCGCTCAAATTCTTCACGAGCAACCGGCCAAACCTGCTGCAAAAACTTCTTGCGGCGAGTCAACAGCGTGTTGGACAGGCGCATCTGTTCGGCGGAAAACAGCGCGCCGAGATCGCGGAGGGATTGCTCGGCCTGGCTTACCGTTTGCCGCAGATTTGCGATTCGCTGCTCGGAGTTGGCGATCGGCTCCTTCAAAGCCCGGACCCGTTCCTCGATCGAGCGCAGCAGCGAAGCGGAGAACCGGCGCAGGCCGCGCTCCGCCGCCGAACGCGTCATGGCTTGTCCCGATTTGCTGGCCAGTCGTCCGAGATCTTCGAGCAGAGTGTTCCAGTCATCCCCATTCGCGGAGTTGTTAAGCTGGCCCAGCGCGCTGACTTCGTAAATAGGCCCAACCGGTTTCTTAAGACGCGCCTCCAGCACCTTGGTCGCGAACGCCGAGGCTTGCTGGCGCTCTTCGAAGGAGACCCGGTCAATTTTGTTGAGGACGATCAGAATCTGGTCCACATTGACGGCGACCGCTTCAATCAGCGCCAACTCCTCTCCGGAGATCGGCGGATCGGCGCCGACAACCAGAATCGCAGCATCAATCTGGGGGATGAAATCCTTGGTGGTTTCTGTGTTCCCGGCGAAGACCGATCCGATACCAGGCGTATCGACCAGGCACATGCCCGAAGCCAGCAGCGGTGACGGAAGGAAGGCTTCGACCCCCTCAACCCGCTTCCGGTTCTCCGGATTGAGTTCCTCGGAAACGTACTGCGGGAGGTCCTCCGGCCGAATCGTCCTCCACTTGCCGTCGATCAGAACACGGGCCGTCCGCCGGCTTCCATATCGCAGCACGGTGGGTACGGTAGTGACCGGCACGACGCCCGTAGGCAGTATCTGTTCCCCTACCAGCGCATCCAGCAAGGTGGATTTGCCGCGTTTGAACTGGCCGACACAAGCGACGAAAAAGCGCCCCTCGTTGATTCTGGCGACCAGCTGGCGCACGTCGTCACGGGTGGAGCCTTCACCTAATGCCTCGGCAATTTCCGCCAGCCGGCTGAGTGCCTGGGCATCGCCCGGCACGGCCTTTGCCGCCTGATTCGGCATCGCTTTGTCTTCTACGGGTTGCATCTACGTGATGCGGTCCTCGTGCAACCTGGCTGTCTCAACTGTCCAGGCGTTCGTTAGACACGCGGGGACAAGTGTCGAACCTTACTTGCTCCCAAAGCAAACTGTGAGGAAGCCCGCCGGGGACATGACTCCGCGACAAGTGTTCCTCGTCAGGAGTGATCATCTGTCCCGGTATCGGTAGGACAGCGGTTGGGGGTGAACTCCTTCACCCTTGGCTAACCTGTTTAATAGTCACAGCAGGGCGGGAAGTCAAGGCCGCGGCATGAAATGGCCGCCAGGTTAGGCACCTCTCGGCTGCGAAAGTATTTCCGGACGTCAGCGGCTACAGCCTCCGGGTGCGGTCGAGGGCCGCTTCCCAATGAAGCCGCTCCAGGTACATCGAGTCGCTGCGATAGAAGGGCGTCATGGCCGTCCGTGTGACCATGGTCAAGTTCACGCGATCTGCACCCTCCTTGCCCAACTCGCCGGAATACAGTGCCAGGTTGAAGCTGTTGTACCCGATCGAGTCATACCACGCGAGTACTCGGCTCATGCCGGAAGCGAGCTTCTGAACCTCGGCGGACGAAAGGTCGAGGACGGTTGCGCGTTCGCACAGGACGGCACGGACCTCATTGAATCCGATGGGCGCGAAAGGTGTCATCCAGACGATTGCTCCGTCGCGGCAGATCATGCGCTCCGCGCGTTCCGTCTCTTCCGATACAAGATCGTTCCAGAAACAGCGCCCGTTGGCGCGCCAGTAGGCCGCGGCCGACTCATGCTGCATCCGCATCATCGAGGTCGGAAACGGGTCCACGAACACCTGGCCATGCGGGTGGGGCAGAGAACCTCCGGAAGGATAAAGATAGTTGATGTTGTAAGCGCAGAACCGCGCATCGGCATCGAACTTCGTGACCGTGCGTATGTAATCGAGCGAGGCGGCCAGGTTGTCCGCGATCAGGGCAGGGGTGAAATCGCGAAGGTCCAACCAATGCCGTGTGGTGAACGCGGCGACGGCGGCGTATTTCGAGTACGGCACCAGGTTGGGAAACAGCACGGTATCGCCCACCCGAATGCGTCCGGCCGGCGTGATCTCCGGAGCGATGCGCGGCGTCACCTTGTCGATGCGATCCGCGCAGAAAGGGCAATTCAGCTCGGGCGCCCGAAATGAGGTGGGCGCGGCGTCATCTCTGGTTTGCAACTTCACGCCTTCAGCGATTCGGGCCGAAGTACCGAGCAGGGGGTCGAAGCGGACCTGGAGCTTGCGCTCCGAATATGCCTCGTCGCCGGGGTTTTGGAAACGCGACAACAGACTCTCGCACCGGAATTCAATCGCCATAGCTACCGCCGCGAACTCGCATTGTACACATGGGCGCAGGACTCAACGGGGCCGATCCATCGGCGCGACCCGTGCTTTCTCCCGGCACAACCGCGCCAGACGCGGTAAAATAACGGAAGACACGACGATTTGTATGTCAGGTGAGGGTCGGCTCGTCGGGCCGCCTGATCAGGTCCTTAATGAAGAAATTTGCTGTCCTTTTATTCGCATTCCTCCTTGCCATTCCTGTGCTGCTGGTGGCCCAGTCCGGCCAGGAAGACACCGTGGTCGAGGAGATTATCGCCCGCATTAACAACAACATCATTACCCGCGCCGACCTGAAGCGGGCGCGTGAGCAGATGCTTTCCGATATGCATCAGCAGGAACCCAACGCCACCCTCGCCGAACAGACCGACCGCGAGAAGGACCTGCTGCGCGACCTGATTGACCAGCAACTCCTGCTGCAGAAGGGTGAGGAACTCGGCATCAACGCCGATACCGATGTCGTCAAGCGGCTCGACGAATTGCGCAAGCAGATGCACGCCGAATCCATGGAAGATCTGGAAAAGGCGGCGCAGGCGCAGGGCATCTCGTTCGAAGAGTTCAAACAGAACATGAAGAACGGCATCATTACCCAGCGCGTCATCGGGCAGGAAGTCGGCGGCCACCTCAGCGTGTCCCAGCAGGAAATCCAGGCGGAATACGACAAGGACAAAGCGCAACTGGAGCGCCCCGAGCAGGTGCGCTTGAGCGAGATCCTCATCTCCACCCAGACCGCGCCGCCGGTGAAAACGGAAAAAGGAAAGGAAGTGCTGCCCGCAGCGCCCAGCCCCGAGGCCATTGAGAAAGCCCAGGCCAAGGCCGATCAGGTTTACGCCTTGCTGCAAAAGGGCGGCAAGTTCGAAGACCTGGCCAAGCAGTACTCCGATGGTCCCACTTCCGCCGCGGGCGGCGACCTGGAGTACTTCAAGCGCGGCACCCTCTCCAAGGACCTGGAGCAGCAGGTGTTCGAGCTTAAGGCTGGCGATTACACCAAGCCCATCCGCACCAACCAGGGCTTCGTTATCCTGCAGGTCACGGAACACACGCCAGCCGGCGTTCCTCCGCTGAAGGACGTGGAGGCCCGCATCCAGGAAATGATCTACATGCAGAAGATGCAGCCGGCCTTGCGCGAGTACCTCACCACCCTGCGCGAGAAGGCCTACATTGACATCAAGCCGGGCTATGTCGATACCGGCGCCAGCCCCAACGAAACCAAGCCGATTTACACCACGGCGGAAACCACCGATACCTCCAAGCCGAAGAAGAAGAAGAAGTTTGGAGTTTTCTAGCGCGGTCTCCCCGCTGCGAGGAAAATTACACCAGCGTTTCTGCCTACGGAAGAACATTGCAATTCTCGGTCCTCCAATTCTTCCCTGTGCCTCTGTGGTGATCTACTGCCGCACCTTCCACACGATCTGCCGCAGCATTCCCAGCAGCACCTCGACGTCGTCGGCCTGGACCTTCAGACGCCAAACCAGGCGCCTTAATTTTTCTTCGGTCGTGGCTTCCGCTTCGGGCTTGACGTAACCGCTGGCGTACAGCGCTTCCAACAGGAGCGCGGTGATGCGCTCGGCCTCATCGGCGGTGGCCGGCAGCGGTCGCTCCGGCCGGGGAGCCGCCTCCGCGTTGCGCACCACTTCGTACAGGCAGACTGCGACCGCCTGGCCCAGGTTCATCGAGACGTGTTCTTCGCGCGTGGGAACACGCATCAGCCAATGGCAATGGCTGAGGTCCTCATTGCCCAGGCCGACCTTCTCCGAGCCGAACAGCAGCGCCACCCGGCCGCCGCTGCCGCCAGCAAATTCCTTGCGGATGAGGCGGGCTCCGTGTTGCAGCCGTCGCAGCGGGTGCTGCAATTCGCGGTGACGCCCGGCGGTGGTTCCCACCACCAGCGTGCAGTCGGCGACCGCATCGGCCACGCTTTTGTACTCTTCCGCATTCGCCAGGATCGCCGACTGCGCCTACCGCCGACCGCGCCTCGCGAAACGCCACCTCATACGGGTTTACCACGCGCAGATGCGCAAAGCCAAAGTTGCTCATGGCGCGCGCCGCCGCGCCCAGGTTGAGGGGGTTGCGCGTGGCCACCAACACGACACGGAGATTGTCCCAGGCTTCCGGCATAAAACGACAGTTTACCTTCTTCGCAATTAGGTTTCGGGATGGACTCGCCGGGCCCGATTTGCTGGAGCAATTCCAGAGTTGGTGTATCCGGCTGGTACGCATAGAGCGGGCCTTCAGGCCCGCGTCCCCACGGTCGGTACAATTGCTGGCTTCCGCCTTCCCACCGCTGTAGCGGCGGGCTTCTTATTTCGTCCCGCCTGGCGGGACTGAGGCAAAACCGATTCCACCAATCACTCACAACCTAAGAGGCCCAGAAAAAAAGGATTCAAACCTCTGTGCCTCTGTGGTTCGTTCTTCAAGCCCTAGGCGGTCTGCAACACCCGCGACAGGCAGTCTTCGCAGAAGCCGCTGTCTTTGATGTCAATCCACTCCACCGCGTGCGAAGGCGCCATGACGCACTGATAATCGTGGCAATGCGTCAGACGCAAGGTGTGCCCCAGTTCGTGCACCGACTCCACCAGCAGCCGGTTGGCCAGCAAGTCCACGTCTTCCGGCAGGCCATAAAAGTCCTGCCGCAAGCGATGATAGGAGACGATGGCTCCGCTTCCGCCGAGCTGCGCCTCGCCGAAGACGAAGGTCAGAATCGGAATGTACAAATCGAGTTCGGTCACTCCCAGCAGCCGCCAGGTGCTGCTGTCGATGTAGCGCTGCATCCTGGCGAGAATTTCCGAAGAGTGATACTGCTGCCGCTCGGCATGCAGGGCGAACGAAGGATCGAGCGCCGGCGACAGGATCTCTCCCGGCATCCGAAACTTCTCGCAGAGCGCCTGCTGCAACCATTCGAGCAGCCGGGCGTCCACGTTTCCCACCGGCAAGAGTTGTAGTTTCTTCATAACACCTAGCAAATTAACCATCAGCTATGGGTCGCCGCTACGCGGCTACTGACTAATATGTCCCATACCCCGGGGCTTGCGCCCCGGGCTCAAATCTCCGCCGCCGCTGCGCGGCTGGCGCCTTCGCCCTTCCGTGTTCCACCTCAACTCCAAGCCGCGAAGCGGCGACTTTGCCTTAGCCGCGGGCGTAAACCCCGGGTAACGTTGCAATCAAGGATGAGGAGCCGCGGAGCGGCGGTACAACCCGGTGCGAACGTTCTTGGGTCGCCGGCTGAAGCCGGCTCAGGGCTGCTTGGGCCACTTACCCAGGGCTTACGCCCTGGGCTAAAACACATTCCGCCCTCCGGGCTCTCTTATGTGTTCACGAATATCGCGCCTGCACATCCATTAACGTCGTTATCTAACTCGCCACCAGCTCCTTCTTCACCCACCCATACTTCTTCAGCTTATGGTGCAGCGTGACCCGGTCGATGCCGAGTACCTCGGCGGCCTGCGTCTGGTTGTTGGCGCACTCCTCCAGCACCCGCAGGATGTGCGCCCGCTCCACATCTTCCAGACTGCGAACTTCGCCCAACGCGGCGCTGGCGCCGTTCCTCGATTTCAGCGCAAAATCCTGGTCCTGCAATTCCGGCTCCTGCGCCACCACCATGCCGCGCTCCACCGCATTCTCCAGTTCGCGCACATTTCCCGGCCACCCATACTGCTGCAAGCTGTTCATGGCCGCCGGCGAGACGCGCGTGATTTTCTTGTTCATCTCGCCCGAGAACTTGCGCACGAAGTGGTCCACCAGCAGCGGGATGTCCTCCCGGCGCTCCCGCAGCGGCGGAATCTCGATGTGAAAAACATTCAGCCGGTAGTAAAGGTCAGGCCGGAACTTGCCTTCCTCGATCAGTTGCTCCAGGTTTTTGTTGGTCGCGGCGACGATGCGAAAATCCACCTTGATGGTCTGGTTCCCGCCGACGCGCGTGATCTCGCGCTCCTGTAAGACGCGCAGCAGGTCGGTCTGGGTCTTCAGGCTGATGTCGCCGATCTCATCGAGGAACACGGTGCCGCCCTCGGCGATTTCGAACTTGCCCTTCTTGCGATACTGCGCGCCGGTGAAGGCGCCCTTCTCGTGGCCGAAGAGCTCGCTCTCCAGCAGCGTTTCGGTAAGTGCGCCGCAATGGATGACGACCAGGGGATGAAAGCGCCGCGGGCTGCCGGCATGAATGGCGCGCGCCACCAGCTCTTTTCCGGTGCCGCTCTCGCCCGTGACCAGCACGGTGGCGTCGGTCGGCGCGACCGTTTCGATGGCGTCGAACACGTGCTTCATGGCCGCACTCTGCCCGATGATGTCGGAGGGATGCGCGATCTCGGCGACGGTCTCCCTCAGGCGGACATTTTCCTGCTGCGTGCGGCGGTGCGACATGGCCTTGGCGATCAGGTGCGCGATCTCGTCGGGATCGAGCGGCTTGTTGACGTAGTCGTACGCGCCGTTCTTGAGCGCCGCAATTGCCGTCTCCACCGAGGCGTATCCGGTCATGATGATGACCAGCATGTCGGGATAAATCTCGTGCAGGCGGCGCTGTAGTTCGATGCCGTCGGTGCCGCGCATCTTGATGTCTACCAGGGCGACGTCGAAGGCCGTCTCGGCCACGCGGGTGAGCGCTTCGTTGGCGTTCTCCGCCGTGGCCACCTCGTAGCCTTCCTCGGCGAACCACTTGGCCAGCGAGTCTCGCACGCTGAGTTCATCGTCCACGATCAGTAATTTGCCTTGCGTCATTTCTCTACCCTCGCTTCGGTGGAAGCGCCGGACTTTAGTCCGGCGAATCGTGCTCCCTTAACCATTGGGGCTTCAGCCCCGGTGGAAGCGCCGGACTTTAGTCCGGCGAATACAGCGTCCTTAGGAATCGGGGGCTTTAGCCCCGGAGGTGCGGGATCAACCTCAACGCCGCCAGCCGCCGACCCATACGGATAGGCAGCCGCGTTGTCCGCCAGGCGCGCCCGCACCGGATTCTCGCGGATGTAAACTGCATGGCGCTCGAAATCCTCCGCGTTCTTCAGTCGATGCTCCGTGAATCCTTCCTGCCAAACTTCCGCATTTGATTCCAGCTCGTGCTTGACCCGAAAAGAAAACCCACCCTTGAGCAGTTGCAAAGCCTTCTCAAGCGAGATGTCGGGAGCGGGGGTAAGCAGAAGGTGGAAGTGGTCTGGCATCAGAACAAATTCGTGAATCAGAAACCGCCCTTGATTGCGATAGCGTGCGAGGGTATCGAGAAATAAGCGCGCCATCGACTCCGCCCGAAAGAGGGAACGCCGCTGCCACGTGACGGCGGTGACAAAGAAAGTGCGAATTTCTTGCGGAGCTCGTCGCATTTGCGTTGTCCTTTCCGGGGCTAAAGCCCCGATTCTTTCCAACCCATATTCGCCGGGCTAAAGCCCGGCGCTTCCACCGGGGCAAAGCCGCGCTTCCGGCCCTGATTCGGTGCGCCAACGCCTGCCCTCCGTGCAGCACGAAGGCCCAGCCTTCCACCGCGCTTACTTCGCAACCTTCTCGATCGCAACCGGTCGGCCTCGCCGGCCACCGCAGGCCCTGGCTGTCCACCGGAAGCACAATCTTGAATGTCGTTCCCGGCCCACCACCGATTCCACCTCGATGTGGCCGCCATGGCGCTCCACAATGTTCTGGCTGATGGCCAGCCCCAGCCCCGAGCCGCCCGACTCCTTGGTCGTATAGAAAGGCTCGAAGATATGCGCCAGATGCTCGTCGGGAATTCCGATGCCGTCGTCGCGAATGACCAGCTCCATCGTGGACTCCGCGGTCACGCGCGTGCTGATCCACAGGTTGCCTTCGTGCGGCATGGCGTCGATGGCGTTGATCACCATGGCCAGCACCACCTGCTCGATCTGCGACGGATCGCAATGCGCCATGGGCAGATCGGAGCCCAGCTCCAGGTTGAGCTGGATGCCCGCCATGTCCATCTTGTGCTGCACCAGGCGCAGGCAGCGATCGATCACCTGGTTCAGATCGCACCACGCCAGGTTCATGGGCGAAATCCGCGAGAAGCTCAGCAGGTTCTTCACCAGCTCGCCGCAGCGCTTGCTTTCGCTGGCAATCAGGTCGAGCGATCCCTGCATCTCTTCCTGGCGCGGAGCGCTGGCAGCGTGGTTGCCGATCCAGCGCTTGACCAGCTTGGAATAGGTCAGAATCCCGGACAGCGGATTGTTGATTTCGTGCGCCACCACCGCGGCCATCTTGCCGATGGTCGCCATCTTCTCCACGTGCAGCATGCGCTGGTGGGCCTGCGTCAGCTCGCGGGTCTTTTCGGCGACCCGATCTTCCAGGGTGTGCGCCCACGACGTGATCTCCGCCTGCGCGACTTGCAGCCGGTTGCTCATCTCGTTGAACGACTGCGCCAGTTCGCCGGTCTCGTCCTGCGAGTGCACCGGAATCTGATAACCGAGATCGCCGGTGGCGATGCGCTCGGTGCCGGTCTTCAACTCGCGCAGCGGATTGTGCACCACAATCCACACGAACAGCCCGCTCAGAAAGACGACCGCCAGCAGAGCGACCGCGGTATAAGCCAGCATCTCGCGGCGCTCCCGCGCCAGGTTTTCGTCAACCTTGGCGAGGGAAAGATTGGTGTCGAGCACGCCCAGGATTTGCGTGCTGGCGGGATGGGCGTGACAGGCCGCATTCGAGCACGCCGGCTGGTTCTCGATGGGCGTGATGACTCCCAGCACGCGGGTATGGTCGGCGCGATAGACGCGAAAGCGGTCGGAGCGGTTCAGGCGCGTCAGGGGCTGCGATTGCGAATGGCAGCCGTAGCAGGCCTCGGCCCCCTTGTCCACCATGTTGCCCACTTCGGCGGGCGCGGTGGAGTAGCTGATCACCCCCTGCGGATTCAGGATGCGGACCCGCACCACGCCGGGCTGGTCGGCCATGTTCAGCATCATCTCGTACAGCCCGTTGCGGTCGTTGTTCAGCATGTAGTGCGAAGCGCTGCGGCGCAGGACTTCGCTCTGCTGCTCGGCGCTCACCAGCGCCGCCGCCTCCAGGTGCTTACGATGAAGCTGAGTGCTGAAATATCCCAGCAGGGCAAAGATGATGATCATGACCACGAAGATGGAGACCATCAGCTTGGCGCTGACGCTGCGTCCCATTCGCTGGATCCAGCGCGGATGAAACACAAAGGCATCCTTCGGTGCTTTCGAGGGGTCGTTCGAGTTGTCAGTCTCCCGCATGGACAGGCACCGCGATTTCTGCGTAAGCCGGTTCGCGCATGGCCGGGATGTGCGCCTTCTCTTCCGGGAAGATGGGCAGGTACTTCGCCACCACACCGAAGATGGCGAACCCGAGGGCGACGAACATGGCCGTGATCGCCACTTCGGTCCAGCGCGGGGTATAGCGGCGCGCCGGCCGCGCTTTCCACCCCGGTGATGGCGACGTTCAGCCGATTGGTCACAAAGCCGAGCAACGTCAGCACGGCCACCAGATACAGTCCTTGCGCGCTCTCGCGAATCTTGGGGACCAGCAGCAGGCCGAGTGGAATCAGCACCGAGAGCAAGATTTCCAGCAGGAAGAAGCGCTGCGCGTAGCTCGGAACCAGCACCAGCTTCAGCACGCCACGGTGGTAGAGGTCCTCGAACTTCAGAATGCCGTACAGCGCCAGCACCACCACCAGGACGCGTCCCAGGTCGCGCAGGATGGGCAGCTCCAGCTCCCGGCCAAAGTATTTCGAACTCATCGACGACTCGAAGATGGTCATGGCCAGCCCCACCGCAATGGCCGACAGGAAGAAGAACACCGGCAGCAGCGGGCTCCACCAGAACGGATGCAGCTTGTTGGGCATGATGAGATACAGCGTGCCCAGCGACGACTGGTGCAGGGTGGAGAGCAGCACGCCCAGAATGACGAACACCACCATCACGCTGCGCACAATCTTCAGCGCCCGGTGCAGCTTAAAGTGCTCCAGCACGATGGGCGAGAACTCCAGCGCCAGCACGGTGGTGTACAACATCACGCACCAGGCGACCTCGAACATCACCGAGTGCGGGTTGCGCATCACCAGCGGATGCCAGATGTTCCACGGCAGCCCAAGGTCATACATCAGCGCGGCGCACACCAGCAGGTAGCCCAGGAAGGCGGTGAGAATTGTGGGCCGCACGATGGAATGCATGCGCTTGATGTTGAAGATCTCCACCGCCGCAGTCAGGGTGAAGCCGCCCGCCGCCAGCATGACGCCGCACATCACGTCGAAGCCAATCCACAGGCCCCAGGGGAATTGGTCGCTGAGGTTCGTGGACGCCCCCAGCCCATGGAAGAACCGGACATAGGTGCAATAGACGCCCGCCGCCATAATGAAAAGGAAGACCGCCTTCCAGAACGTGAACCGTATCCTCGGGACTGTCATCGCCCACCGCCTTTGTGCTGTTTCTCCTCGGCGTCGGCTTGCGCCACGTCTTCGCGGCGGTGCGTAATCCAGTACACGCCGCCCAGCAAAACGCCGAACAGCGGCACAAAATCCGGAATGCGCGACAGCACCTGGTAGGTGTACATGGGCAGCGCGCGCTCGGTCAGGTCGGTCCGGTAACCGAACAGGTTGAAGGGGATGGACGACAGCAGCATGACCGACGTGCCGCCCACCTCAGTCTCCCCGAAGATATGGGGCAGGTAGTTGCCGGGGTTGTCGTGAATGCGCTTCCGGGCTTCTTCCAGCAACTCGTCGCGATCGCCAAACTTGGTGGCGCCGGTGGGACAGATCTCGGCGCAAGCGGTGGCTTTTCCGGCAGCTACGCGGGTGCTGCACATGGTGCACTTGCGCACCCCCGGAACCGCTTTGTCCCATTCGTACTTGGGCACGCTGAAAGGACATGCCGCCATGCAGTAGCGGCATCCCATGCAGCGGCTCTTGTCGTAGGTGACCGGGCCCAGGGCGGTCTTCTTCATCGCGCCCACCGGGCAGACCGACACGCAGGCCGGATCGTCGCAGTTCATGCACAGGCGGCGCATGAACTTGTCGTCCTTGGTCAGGACGGCGGTGTATTTGTGCGCGGACGTGTACTCCTGCTCGGCGATTTTGTCATCGTAGGGCAGGCCGTTTTCCGTGGCGCAGGCCTGCTCACACTGCTTGCACCCGATGCAAAGTGTGGCATCGTAAAGGATTCCCTTGCTCATCGATTTCTCTCCAGGTCGCCCTGGTGGCTCAACCACCCCAAAACGCGCGGCGCGTTTTGGGGACCCCGGCGCCGTCGGACCTCGGCAGGTAGGAAGTCGGCGCCAAGCGAGAGCGCCGTCGGGCGACTGCGGAACTTCGGGGGAGGGCGCCGCTCCAGGCCACCCAGATGCGGGGTCCGGAGCGGACGCGATTAACGCGAAAACTACTTCAGGGTCTTCACGTAAGCCGCCAGCTTCGTGGCGTCGGCCGCGCTCACACCCTTGTTCGCGAAAGCGTGCGAGGCCTTCTTCTGCGGCCCGCCGTTCTCGATGAAGTCGGCGATTTCCGCGTCAGACATCTTCTGCACTGCTGCGGATGAGAACTCCAGGGCCCCCATCTTCTTTCCGGCGGCGGTACCTTTGCCGTCGGCTCCGTGACAGCCGGCGCACTTCGCCTTGTAGAGGTCTTCCGGACCTTGCGCCCACGACAGACTGGGAAGAACCAGGAACAGGGCAATAGCGATCAGCAGCACGGCTAGGATAACTTTCTTCATGACTTGCTCCTATCATCAATTCTGAAAGCGTCCTCGCTATTCGCTTGCGCTTCGCTGGTAGCGGCGGTTCTGGCGAAATGCGACGAGCAAAAGCGAGACGCGATCCTTGATTCAACTTCCATGAGTACGATCCATTGTGGAACACGGACTTAGGTAGCGCTGTGACGGGGGTCACCCCGCGACGTGATGCAAAACGCATCAGTTCGGACGACGCGTTCGAAAAGCGTGGCGATTCGCTACAGCGGGCGGGGGTCGACTGCATCGGAGCTCTGCGAGTGATTTGCAGCAGCTCGGCCCGAGAACTGCGACGAGTTATCCACAAGGTGTGAGCGATGTTCGGCGGAACTGGGTCGTTTGCGACCTGTATCCCAGTAGGGAACCAGACCGATGTCAAGCGAATCCGTACTCAGCCGACGGTGCCAGATCCGGGCAGTTGCAGTCGACTCAATCTCCGCTGGTCGCCAGCGCAGGCTCGGCGCCTGGCGGCCCGGCGCTGAGCTGCGGGCGGGATGGAAGAAATTCAGCACGCCGCAAATTACCCAATATCCGGCCGCGACACCAAACACAAACGCGGCCACAATGGTGCACCAGCAGCATGGTCGAGAGGAGAATCGTGGTCATAGTCTTTACTCTGCCCAGTTTGCGATGCATCCGCCGGTGTTTCGTCGCTCGGGATGTTCCTGGCCTAACCCATCGGCGGGTGACGCGCTGCGCTTGAATCCGCTCCGCCGCTCGCCCATCTATTCTAGATGCAACTTGACGCCGCTGTACCCCGCGTTGACGTCTGCGAACTGTTGGCAAATAAGATACGTGAGTAGAGTTGCGCTTTCCCCACTCGCAGAGTTTCCAGAGCGCGGTTGCGGCATTCGCGAGGGTGGAGCACGCCTTCAGGAGGGGCGGAAAGGTCTTTTCGATGTGTCATCCTGAGCGGAGGCGGTAGCGTAGCGAGCGCGAGGAGTCGAAGGACCCCTATGTCGCGATCTTTGCCCCGATAGGGGGCCTTCGACTTCGGCGGCCAAAGGCGGGCCGCCTCCGCTCAGGATGACAGCATGAAAATTACTGCGCTTATGAATCGATGCACCTGAATGAATGCACGGCTGAAAGCCTTGCCCCTGCAAAGCGCGGACCTTTGCGAATTAGTTCCGTCGCTCCACCCGGCACATCATTTCTGAATTTGCTCCAGAGCGAAAACTGAATCACCCATGGGTCTAACCAGCATCACCGTACGCGGGGCGCGCCAGCACAACCTGAAGAACATCAGCGTCGAGATTCCGCGCAACACGCTGACCGTCATCACCGGCCTCAGCGGCTCGGGCAAATCTTCGCTGGCCTTCGACACCATTTACGCCGAGGGCCAGCGCCGCTACGTCGAGACGCTTTCCGCCTACGCCCGCCAGTTCCTCGACCAGATGGAGCGGCCCGACGTGGACAGCATCGACGGGCTGAGCCCGTCCATCGCCATCGAGCAGAAGACCACCAGCCGCAGCCCGCGCTCGACCGTCGGCACCATCACCGAGATTTACGACTACCTGCGGCTGCTGTACTCCTCCATCGGGGTGCCGCATTGTCCGCAGTGCGGCCGCGCCATCTCGCGCCAGTCGGCCGACCAGATCGTGCAGCAGGTGATCGCGTTGGAACCGGAAGACCGCGTGATGGTGATGGCGCCCATCGTGCGCGGACGCAAAGGCGAGTTCCGCAAGGAACTGGACAACCTGGTGCAGCAGGGCTATACCCGCGCCCGCATTGACGGCGAGTTGCGGCAGATTGCGGACGAAGACATCAAGCTTGACAAGCGCAAGAACCACACCATCGAGCTGGTGATTGACCGCCTGCTGGTAAGGCCGGGAAGCGAGGGCCGGCTGGCCAGCGCGGTCGAGTTGGCGATGAAGATGGCCAACGGACTGGTGCAGGTGGCCGTGGTGGGCGGCGAGGAGCGCTTGTACTCCTCCAAGCTGGCCTGCCCGGATTGCGGCGTGAACGTGCCCGTGCTGGAGCCGCGCTCGTTCTCCTTCAACAGCATGTATGGCGCGTGTCCGGAGTGCAACGGGCTGGGCAGCAAGTTCGATTTCGATCCCGCAAAGGTGATTTCCGACTGGTCGAAACCCTTGCTGGACGGCGCTCTCGGGCCGGGGTCGGCCTCGCAAAACCTGATCCACATGCTGCAGATTGCAGCCGAAACCTACGGCTTCAGCCTGACCACGCCGTTCGAGCAACTGCCGCGCAAGACCCAGGACCTGATTCTCTACGGGCCGGAGAAAAGCGAAAAGAAAAAACGCGGCGGCTTTCTCGGCGTCTTCGCCTATCTGCGGAATTCCATGGAACAGAGCAGCTCCGAGGCCTATCGCGAGTGGCTGCTCGACCACATGTCGCCGACCATCTGTCCGGTTTGTCATGGCAAGCGACTGCGTGCGGAAAGCCTGGCGGTGAAGGTGAACGGCATGTCCATCGCCGACTTCACTGCGCTGCCGGTGTCGCGCGCGGTGGACGCCATTGCGCAGATTCAACTTTCGGAGCGCGAGGAACGCATTGCCGGACGAATTCGCAAGGAAATCGCGGAGCGCCTCGGCTTCCTCAACGCTGTAGGACTGGGCTACATCTCGCTTAATCGCTCGGCGATGACGCTCAGCGGTGGTGAAGGCCAGCGCATACGTCTGGCAACACAGATTGGCTCCAAGTTGCGCGGCGTATTGTATGTTCTCGACGAGCCCTCCATCGGCTTACACCACCGCGACAATGACCGCTTACTGCAGGCCCTGGAATCGCTGCGCGATCTGGGTAATACCGTGCTGGTGGTCGAGCATGACGAAGACACCATTCGGCGCGCCGACTATGTCATTGACCTTGGCCCGGGTGCGGGACGTCACGGTGGAGAAGTCGTCGCCAGCGGCACGCCGCAACAGATTGAGGACGAGCCGCGGTCGCTGACCGGACAGTACATCTCCGGCCATAAGCAGATCAGCTATCGCTACGCGCGGCGGCAGACCAACGGCAAGGCCATCACGATTCTGGGCGCGCACGAGAACAATCTGAAGCATCTTGACGTCGGCTTTCCCCTGGGCGTGATGACCGTCGTCACCGGAGTGTCGGGTTCGGGTAAGTCCACGCTGGTCAATGACATCCTGTATCGCGCGCTGGCCAAGGCGCTCTACGGCTCGCGCGAGGAGCCGGGCGCGCACAAGAGCGATCACCGGGACCGAGTTCATTGACAAGGTCATCCAGATTGACCAGTCGCCGATAGGGCGTACCCCACGCTCGAATCCCGCCACTTATACCGGCGTCTTCACCCACATCCGCGACCTGTTCGCCATGCTGCCGGAGTCGCGCGAGCGTGGCTACAAGGCGGGACGCTTCTCCTTCAACGTTGCCGGGGGACGCTGCGAGGCGTGCCAGGGCGAAGGCCAACGGCGTATCGAGATGAACTTCCTCCCCGACGTCTATGTCCTGTGCGAAGTCTGTGGCGGCAAGCGCTACAATCACGAGACGCTGGCGGTGAAGTACAAGGGGTACTCCATTGCCGACATTCTGGAGTCGCCGGTCGCTGATGCCTTGCCGATCACTGGAGAACTTTCCCCAGATCAAGCAGAAGCTACAGACACTGGTGGATGTTGGCTTGGGGTACATTCATCTGGGACAGTCGGCGGTAACGCTGTCAGGGGGAGAGGCGCAGCGCATCAAGCTGGCGCGCGAGCTGAGTAAGCGGCAGACGGGGAAGACGCTGTACCTGTTGGATGAGCCGACGACGGGGCTGCACTTCGACGATGTCAGCAAGCTGTTGGAGGTGCTGCACCGTCTGACTGACTTGGGCAATAGCATCATCATCATCGAGCACAACATGGATGTCATCCGTAACGCTGACTGGATCATCGATCTCGGACCTGAAGGCGGAGAGAAGGGTGGCCGGGTTGTGGCTATGGGGACGCCGGAACAGGTTGCCGCTGTCAAGAAGTCTTACACCGGTCAGACGTTGGCGGTGTTGCTGCCCCGTACGTCTAACGCCAGGAGCAATGGCGATGCTGTGGAGATGGTGCCATCTCAGAGTGAGCAATAGAGTTAGGGGACGGTGAGCGGATCTGGGCCCAGCGCAGTTCGGCGACTTAAGTGGTAAAAGTCAAAACCACTATTTTGCCATTTGACTTCGCCGTAAAGTGCCCATTGCGAGCGCTAGGAAGGCGCCAGGATCGACGCGAGGCAGGTCGGGTAATGGTTTCCCTCGTCCGAAGAATTAAAGTGCGAGAAAACGTACGTAAAGGCCGCTAGCGTCGATTTCCCGATTCGGGATTGAAACGAACCACAGGAGGCACAAAGACACAGAACCTTTGAATTTTTTTCCTCTGTGCCTCGGTGTCTCTGTGGTGAAAACTACAGCTACTCTTTATAACGATAGCTAGGTCATGTCTATGCCATCCAACCCGCTGCCGGAGCCCAACGAGGGCATTACCGATCCCGTTCCAATGGAGTACGGCATCTCTTCAGGACCCTCTCCCGTAGCGCCGTTAGAGCCAGTGCCTCCGTCTCCTGGGGCGGCAATGTTCCCGGCATGGTCGTGGTGGGACGTGCTGGCGGTATTGGGGTTCACCATCTTTGCAGTGTTCCTGTTCAGCCTGGTTGCGCTGGCCATTGCGCGCACCATTCCAGCCTATAAACGAATCCCTGTCGCCGATCTCGCCACCGACCCCCGCATCGTAGTGGGCGCGCAGGCGGCAGCCTACCCCGTCATACTCATCCTCATCTTCATCGTGGTACGCAGCCGCACACACCAGCGCTTTCGCGACGCCATCCATTGGCGCTGGCCGGGTATCTCCGCCCCCGTCTTCTTCCTTGCCGGTACCATCCTTGCCCTGGTCGTCGAAGGACTTGTCAAGCTTCCTGCCCATGCCCAAATCGTTGCCCATGGACAACTACTTCCACAACGCCTCCAGCGCGTACCTGTTGGCGGCGTTTGGCATTACCCTGGCGCCGCTGCTGGAAGAAGTGTTCTTCCGCGGGATGCTGTACCCGTTACTGCGCCGCGGCCTTCGGGCTGACCATCGCTGTGCTGCTGACGGCGGCCGCCTTCGCCGCCATCCACGGAGCGCAGCTTGGTTATGCCTGGAGTCCCATCCTGAGCATCTTCGTTGTGGGCGTGGCGTTCACCGTGACCCGCGCGCGCACCAACTCGGTGGCGTCGTCGTTCCTGATGCATTGCGGCTACAACTCCGCCCTGTTCACCGCGCTGTGGATTGCCAGCGACCACTTCCGGCATCTGGAGAAGGTCACGGGATGAAGATGGTATGGTTAAGCTGATGGCAAACGCGCGCGCACAACTGTTGTCCCTGCTGGCGGAGAAGTCGTTTCGCCTCGGCGAATTCAAGCTTTCCAGCGGCGGCACCAGCGACTACTACATTGACTGCCGTCTGACCACGCTCGACGCCAACGGAGCGCTGCTGACCGGACAAGCTGTGCTGGAGGAAATCCAGTCGCCAGGGGTGGTGGCAGGCCGATGCCATCGGCGGACTGACCATGGGCGCCGATCCCATCGTGGTGGCGACGTCGGTGATCAGCGCGCAGCAAGGCAAACCCATCAACGGCTTCCTGGTGCGCAAAGCGGAAAAGACGCACGGCACCGGCCAGCGCATCGAGGGCTTTCGCCATAAGCCCGCGCGCGTGGTGATCGTGGACGACGTCTGCACCACCGGCGCTTCCACCATCCAGGCCATTGAGGCGGCGCGCGAGTTTGGTTTTGAGATCACCGGCGTGCTGTGCCTGGTGGAGCGGCAGGAGGCGGGCGGCCGCGCGAACGTGGAGAAAGCGGCGGCGCCAGCGCCGTTCGTGGCGTTGTTTACCGCGAACGATGTGCGCGCGGAGCATGTGAAGCGTGGAGTAGATGGTTCTGCGCGGTGAGTAACCACAGAAAATCAGCCGCGGATTTCCACGGATTCTCGCGGATCTTTTTTCACTGGAACTCTGCAAATCTTGTGGTTGTGAGCGCAGTGACGGAGTACGAATCTCGCTTCTAGAAATTAAGTGATCCGCGTTCAACCGCGTAATCCTCGGTTGCCTTAAGGTTTTCGATGATTAAAACCCTGGAATGGACCGACGACGGTGTGCGCTTCATCGATCAGACGAAGCTGCCGACCGAAGAGACCTACGTCACCTGCACGAGCTACGAACAGGTGGCCGAGGCCATCCGCACGCATGATCGTGCGCGGCGCGCCGGCCATCGGCGTGGCCGCTGCGATGGGAGTTGCGCTCGGAGTTCGCGACTCGCAGGCCGCCAACCATGCTGCGCTAAAACGCGATTTCGACCAGATCTGCGATGTGCTGGCGGCCACACGGCCAACCGCCGTCAATCTCTTCTGGGCCATTCGCCGCATGAGGACGAAGTTTGAAGAGATCAGCGCTCAGCCCATCCCGCAGATCAAGCAGGCGCTCATCACGGAAGCACAGCGCATGTGGGTGGAGGACATCGCGGCCAACGAGGCGATGGGCAAGCATGGAGCGGTGCTGCTGCCTGCGAGCGGCGGAATCCTCACCCACTGCAACGCCGGCGCGCTGGCGACCTGCGGCTACGGCACCGCGCTGGGCGTGATTCGCGCGGCGGTCGAATCGGGCAAGAAGTTGCACGTCTTTGCCGACGAGACCCGGCCGTTCCTCCAGGGCTCACGTCTGACAGCGTGGGAGCTGATGAAGGATGACGATTCCCACCACGCTCATCTCCGACAACATGGCAGGCGCCATCATGCGGCAGGGCAAGATTGACGCGGTGATTGTGGGCGCAGACCGCATCGCTGCCAACGGCGACGTGGCGAACAAGATCGGCACCTACACTGTGGCAGTGCTGGCGAAGGAGCACGGCATTCCATTTTATGTGGCCGCTCCCTTTTCGACGGTTGATCTCGAAACCCCCGACGGAAGCGGGATTCCGATCGAGCAGCGGGCCGCGCACGAGGTGACGCATATTGCCGGAAAGCAGATCGCCCCTGACAATGTGGGAGTAGAGAATCCGGCATTCGATGTCACGCCGCGCGTTACGTGACGGCCATCATCACCGAGCGCGGGGTGGCGCGGGCGCCGTACGGGGAGTCGCTGCGCGCGCTGGCGGAGAAGGCGTTGAACCACAGAGGCACAGAGACACAGAGGGTTTGAAGTCTTTGCTCGATCCCGGTCGCGCCCACTCAGATGGCAGGTTGGGTCTCAACCAAAACAAATGTGACAGCTTGTGCGGCGCCTCTATACAACCTCTACTGCTGTGGTTGCGGCTGGCGGTTGGCGGGATTCAACTGGTCCTGCATTTGCTGTTGCTGTTGCTGCATCTGCTGTAATTCCTGCAACAACTGTTCCGGAGTCTTGCCGCCATTGAATTGCGAGTTGTCGCCGCTAGTGTCGGCCGGCTGCGGCTGCGGTTGAACCTGGGGTTGCACCGGAGTGAAAGCCCCCGGCTGACCCGGCGGCATGCCTGGCCGGTGGCGGAACTGGGGAGGAATCGGCGTCTGCGGGCCGGGCTGCGACTCAGGCTCGCCGTAGTTTTCTTCGACTTCTTGCGGCTCCTCGGGCTGCTGCACCGCCGGGGTGTTCTGCGCCGTATTTACAGCCGTCGCCGGCTTGGGGGTGGTCAGGATGACCTTCTGCACCGCTCCAGGATTGCCGGTCACACCCAGGATGATGTAATTAAACTTGGTTCCGTTGAGCAGCGCATTGAGCACATCGCGCGGTTGCCCCGGACCCAACTGGCCCACCACGCGCTCACCGGACGCCCCGGACGGCATCTCCACCGATGCGCCGGTCAGCGACCCCACCGAGCGGAGCACCTGCGACAACGTGGCGTTCTGGGCGACGATGGTGAGCTGCCCGTTGTCGTAACTCACCTGGGGCGGCGTGGGCGACGACTCCGCCAGTGTGGGCGGTGGCGCGGGCGTTAGGGGCGCTTCCGGCTCAGGCGCCGCTTTCTTGCGGCGGGCGTGCGGCTTGGGCTGCGCGGTGGCCGTCGTCGCGGTCTTTGGAGCGGTCTGCGGCGCGGTCTGCGCGCTGGCTCCCGGCAGCAGGAACAGTCCCGCCAGCAACCAGCCCAGACGCGATGTTTGTCCCCAGTGCAGCATAAGAGTTGGACGGCGTGGCGGCCGGATCGTTTTCCGGCGCGGTGCGTGTGCCTATTCTAAACCCGATTGCGGCCGGAGGTTGCGATTTTGGTGGCGGGCAACAGGAAAAAGGGAACCACAGAGGCACAGAGACACAGAGGGTTTGAGCCCCCTTTTTTGCTTGCTGTTTTGCGCTTACCGCTTTGGCTTCCATTTACAATTGACTGTTTCCCGAGGACAGGATGTCTTTTGTCAGATTCTTAATGCTGTTATCGCTCGTGGTGTGGATTGGCGGACTTATCTTTTTTGCCTTCGTGCTCGCGCCAACGGTTTTCGCCGTTCTTCCTACCCGCCAACTGGCGGGCAATGTCGTTAATCGCAGTCTTGGAATGCTGCACTGGATGGCTATCGCCTGCGGCGTAGTATTTGCCATTACCTCGATGATCGACTCCCGTGTCGTGGATGGCGTAGTTGCGCCGTTTGCGCTGCGCAATATGCTCATCTATGCGATGCTCATCCTGACGCTGGTTGGGATGTTCGGTATCGCCTCGCGCATGGGCGTGTTGCGCCAACAGATGGGCGTGGTTGACGACCTGCCGCACGACAATCCTCTGCGCGTGGAATTTAACCGTCTGCACGTCTGGTCCACGCGAATCGAAGGCTCGGTGCTGGTGCTTGGACTGGCGCTGCTGTATCTCACCGCGAAGCGGTTGACGTGAAGTTTCGAGTTTCAACGTTTCCAGTTTCGAGCACAGTCATACGTACTAAGCCGCGAAAGGCTTTGGGTTAAGAGCTACGTTCGCCCGCCCGGGGCGAAGAGCGAAAGGCGAAGAGCGCATTCATGAAAACCGGAATCATAGGTCTGCCGCAGGTAGGCAAAACATCCTTGTTCGTCATGCTGACCAAACAGCAAGTGGCACAGCGGGCGCATGGTAATCCGCGCGAGGCCCATCTTGGCGTCACCAAGGTCCCTGACGACCGCCTCGATCGCCTGGCCGCACTCTACAACCCGAAAAAGCTGGTGCACGCCAGCGTCGAGTACGCCGACGTTGCCGCGCTCAGCCAGGAAGCGTTGAACGAAACCGCGTTTGCCGCCAACCTGCGCAACGTGGACGCCCTCGCCCATGTCGTTCGCGTATTCGAAGACGATTCCATACCGCACGTCGGTCCCGTCGATCCGCTGCGCGACATCAAGAACATCGACTTCGACCTCATCGTCAACGATCTGGGACAGGTGGAGAAGCGGATAGAGCGCGTCGAAAAAGACTTAAAGAAGATGAGGACGACCGAACTGGAGCGCGAACACGATCTGCTTAAGCGGGCCAAGACGCACCTGGAAACCGAACGCCCGCTGCGTGAAATGGAGATGACTCCTGAGGACAAGAAACGCGTCCGCGGTTTCATGTTCCTTAGCGAGAAGCCGATGCTTTACGTGCTCAACATTGGCGAGAGTCCGACTCTGGGTACCGACTTGGAAGAAGCCATAGCCAAGTACGGAATCGCGGAAGTCGCATCGCGGCCCAACACGGGCGCGCTCGCGGTTTGCGCCAAGGTCGAAGCCGAACTCGCCGAGATGAGCGACGAAGACGCCGCCGAGTTTCTTTCCAGCTATGGCTTGAAGGAAAGCGGACTGGTGCGACTCATCCGCAAATCGTATGAGCTGCTGGGCCTCATCTCATTCTTCACGGTCGGCGAAGACGAGTGCCGCGCGTGGACGGTGGAGCGCGGTTCGAAAGCAGTACACGCGGCGGGCGCTATCCACACCGATCTGGAACATCATTTCATTCGCGCCGAGACCATCCACTGGGACCAGTTGCTCGACGCCGGCTCCGAAGCCGAGGCCCGCGCTCGCGGCACGCTACGACTGGAAGGCAAGGAGTACATCGTGAAGGACGGCGATGTGATGCACATCAGACACAGTGGATGAAATCAGTTGTCAGTGGCTAGTTGTCGGTTGTCAGTTATTCAAGCTCGTGCATGCTGACCAACTGGCTGCCTGTCCCTGCTCTGCTATTCTTCTCGCTGCCCATGTCTCCCATCCTCCTCAGCATCCTGCTCGGGCTCACGGCGGCCGGCGCCAATGTTTTCGGCGGCGCCATCATCGTGCAGAAGAACTGGGACCGCAGCTATCTGCGCTACTTTGTGGCGCTGGGCGCGGGTTTCATGCTGGCGACCGCGCTGGTCGAGATGGTTCCCGAGAGCCTGGAATTGGCGGGACGGCGCAGGGGCGCGTTGCTGGTGTTGTGTGGCTACCTCCTGGTCCATCTCTTCGAGCACACCATCACGCCGCACTTTCATTACGGAGAAGAAACTCACTCCGACGAGTATGTGCACTCGCACCGCCGCGTCTCCGTGCTGTTTGGGTTGCTGATCCACACTTTCTTCGACGGCATCGCCATTACCTCCGGCTTCCTGGTGTCGCCGTGGCTGGGCTGGATCATCTTTCTCGCCGTCTTCCTGCACAAGATTCCCGAAGGCTTTACGGTCACGTCCGTCATGCTGGCCAGCGGACTGAGCAAGCAGCGGTCATGGTTCGCTTCGGTGCTGCTGGGTCTGGCGACACTCGCCGGTGTCCTCACCATGGCAATCGGCAGACATGCCGTCGCCTACGGATTACCGGTGGCGGCTGGGGTGACGATTTACGTTGCCGCCTCCGACCTCATCCCCGAGGTGAACCGCGAGCCGGGCGTGAAGATGGCGCTGGTGGTGTTTATCGGCGTGGCTGTGCTGTTCCTGCTCGCCCACCTGTTTGGCCTGGAACTCTGAGGAGCGTCACGCCATGCTCGCGAGATCTCGCAACACGTTCGACTGTGGTATCGCTCCTGACACTGTTTACGGCATGCTCGCGGCCTGCGCACGAGACGAAGTCTGCCGAACCCTCCGCATCAAGAGATTCTTCCGTAGCAGTTCCTCGTCCGGCTCCGATTATTACCTGCTGGCGCTGTCCTGGGCGCCGCAGTTCTGCGCCACTCATGCCGGCAACGCTTCGTCGAGCGAGTGCGATCCTGGGCGCCACTTTGGATTTGTCGTGCATGGGTTGTGGCCGCAGAACGATGATGGTTCTTACCCGCAGAACTGCGCTCCGGCGCGCCCGGTGGCGGAGCAAACGGTGCGGCGCATGCTCGCTATCATGCCCGCGCGCGGTCTCATTCAGCATGAGTGGGCCGAACACGGCACATGCAGCGGTCTTTCGCCACAGGAATATTTTGCCAAGATCGAGAAGGCCTTCGCCGGTGTGCAGATTCCGCCGGAGTATCGCGCACCGGCGCAGACGATCAGCGCTAGTCCATCGGAGATCGAGCAGAAATTTGCCGCAGCGAACCGTGCACCGACCGGCGCATTTCGAGTGTCGTGCAGTCATGCCGAGTTGGTTGAGCTGAAGCGTTTGCCTGACCAAGGACCTGCGCTATCGCGAATGTGGTCCGAACGTGCGCGAGTGCCGCGCCCGGCAGGTAACGGTTCGACCAGTGCCGTAACATCAGGAAATGGTAGGCCCGGCTGGAATCGAACCAGCAACCCTCAGCTTAGAAGGCTGATGCTCTATCCACTTGAGCTACGGGCCCGTGGCTGCGCATTGCAGAATGCCGACGCACCCATTATCGCAAATCCACTCTGCTAAACACAGCGTGCAGTTGCTGGAAAAGCTTCCCGTCAAGTCAGGCGCATTTTTTTTAGAAAGGCAAGATAGCGCGGGTCGGCGGACAGATTCTTCAGCAGGGGGTCGCCCATGATGGCCGACAATCCAGCGTCGCGCTGGGCGCGAGCCAGTTCGAGCCACTCAAACGCGCGGTCGGTTTCTCCACGCACGGCATAGACTTCGGCAATCTGGAAGGCGGCCTGGTTGGGATAGTTATTCACCAACATTCGGAGCGCTGCATCGGCCTCCGGCCTGCGTCCCAACGCGGTGTAAACCAGGACCTCTCCCACATAGCGGCCGGCGCCGTCGCGGCTGCTGCTCAACTTCGGCGAGCGCCTGCTGGGGTTTGCCTTGCGCCAAGTAGACAAGGCTCAACAGATAGTGCGCCGACGGGTCGCCGGGATTAAGTTCCAGGGCCTTCTGATAGGAAGCGATTGCCCGTTCCTGCTGTCCCGCGTAATAGGCGCGCATCCCCAGAGAGATGTGCGCTACCACGCTGAGCGGATCCAACTCCACGGCCCTGCGGGCGAGGGCGACAGCGTCATCAAACCGCCCCAGGCTGGCTGCCAAGCTCGATGCGCTCATCAGAGTAATGGCGTTCTGCGGCTCCAACGCGATTGCCCGCTGAAAGGATGCATCCGCGCCGGCCCAGTCCCAGTCGTGCGTCCGCTTGATGCGGCCAACGGCCGCGTGTGCCTCAGCCAGTGCCGGGTCCAGTTGCAGGGCCTTTTCCGCGGCGTCCCGTGCCAGCCGATAGCCCTCCTCAAAAGACACACCGTACTCGGAATCCGCCTGGCTCATGCGGGCCCAGGCCAGCCCCGACCAGGCATGCGCATAGGCGGGATCCAGCTTGATGGCCTGCTCGAAGTAGGAGGTCGCTTTCTCCAGATCGCTCTGGGTTCGCCGCTCGTAGAAGAAGCGGCCCTGTAAATAGTCGCTATAGGCCTCAGGGTTGGTACTGCGCGGAATGGCTGCCGGCGTAGTGCCGTTCAGCAACTTCACCTTGAGTTCCCCTGCGACCGCGCGCGCAATTTCGTCTTGCACAGAGAAGACATCGTTCAGATTTCGCTCGTAGCTGCCCGACCACAGCTGAAATCCGTTGTCCACATTGATCAACTCAGCAGCGATGCGGACGCGGTTTCCCTCCGTACTCACTCTACCTTCCAGGACGGTTGCCACATTCAGCTTTTGTCCGATGGTGCGCAGGTCAGCGTCCTTGCCCTTGAACTGGAACGACGAGGTCCGCGCCGCCACCCGAAGCCGCGGCGTCTTCGCCAACTCGTTGAGCAACTCCTCCGCCAGTCCATCGGAAAAATACTCCCGGGTCTTCCCTGGACTCGTGTCAACGAACGGCAGCACGGCGATTGAGGGCGTGATGGGACCGGACGAGTGGCGCGTGACGACCCGCTTCAGCAAGAACCCGCCCGTCACCATCACAATGAGGACAGCCAGCAGCAAGTACTTCCACGAAGCCCTGGCCAGCGGTTTTGAACCAGCGATTGGCGCCGCGTTCGGCGGGTAAGTCAGAATGTGAATGCCACCGGACGGAACCGCGAGCTCTTCGCGATGGACCGATGGCGACGAAAGCATCCCGGGGGAGGCTCCCACGGCTACTGCCAGCGTGGCCAGAGGCTCCACCGCGCCAACGAAACGATAGCCGCGCCGGGGAACAGTCTCGATGTAAATCGGGTCCTGGGCCTGATCGCCCAGCGCCTCACGCAAGCGCCGCACCGCGACGTTCAAGCTGGACTCGAATTCAACGAAGGTGTTTTGCGGCCAAAGCTGAGATCTTAATACTTCGCGAGTCACCAACTCGCCTGGGTTCTCAAGTAAGGAGCGGAGGACGAGGAACGACTTGGGCTGCAGCCTGATTCGGTAGCCGAGCTTGCGCAAGTCTCCTGAGTCCAAGTCCAGTTCGTAGGGCCCGAAGCGAACCGGCGGGCTGACCTGCAGAGCGCGCGCCATAAGTGGTGAAAATGGTATCACAGACCACGGCGTTGACAATTGTGTCCGGCAGTTATTTTACGTGGCTGCAACACTTTAGACCGTAATGTGTAATTCAGTTGACTTGTGCAACGAAGAGGCGAAAATAGGATTCACCACATTCGTCTAGTAGTGTTCTTAATCGGGGCGAGTCGCAAAGAAAGCATCCTCTCAAAGGAGAAATCACCATGGCGCGCCCATGGCAAGACTGGAACCATATTTTCGCGATCAACCTGCGAGCTGCGGCTGCCGCTAAGGCGCTGGCCGTGGTGCTTGTGTTGACCGTCGTCGTTACTCCGTCGGCGCAGGCCCAGACCTACAGCGTGGTTCACAACTTCGCTGGCGGACAGGACGGCGCAACCCCCATGGCAGGCTTGACCCTCGATCGAACGGGAAACTTCTACGGAACCGCGGCGTTCGGCGGGACCACTGGTGGCGACTGCGGGAACAGGGGATGCGGCACGGTCTTCCGGCTGGCGAAGCGAAACTCCGGCTGGGTATTGAGCCCGCTTTACAGCTTTGCTGGAGGCGATGACGGAGCCAATCCGGAAGCTAACGTGGTCATCGGCGCGGACGGCACGCTTTATGGCAGTACGTATATCGGCGGTGGTCCGTGCGACGGCACAGGCTGCGGCACCGTCTTCAACCTGAAACCGCCGGCAGCCGCGTGCAAGTCCGCGCTCTGTCCCTGGACGGAAATTCTGATTCATAATTTTACGGGCCCGGATGGGATCGGGCCGGTAGGTGCAGTCCTCTTCGACTCGTCAGGCAATCTCTTCGGCGCCACGACCAGCGGCGGCTTCCGCAACGGAGGAGCGATCTACGAATTGCAACCCATGGACGGCAGTTGGACGGTCAGGGTTTTGTACAGCTCGTATGGATACCCACGGGGCGGTCTGATCTTGGACGACTCCGGCAACCTCTACGGCCCGGCTTTCACAGCCGGCAACGGTTACGGATCGGTCTACCAGATGGTTCCCTCCGGATCCACTTGGATTACGAGCGACATATACGATTTCACCTACAGAAGCGACGGAGGATATCCGTGGGCGAGCCTCATCCTTGACGGGTCGGGCAACTTCTACGGTTCCACCTGTACCGGAGGGTCGGGTAACGGCGGTACGGTTTTCGAGCTGTCGCCCTCCGGCGGAAAATGGACTTTTACCACGCTGCATAGCTTCGAGTCGCCGGAGAACGGGGCATTCGTCGTGGGACCGGTTGGCAGCCTGGTTATGGACAATGCGGGCGCCCTCTATGGCACGACCCTGGCCGACGGTACCCATGGATATGGCTCGGTATTCAAGCTGACGCCAGGAGGAAGCGGCTGGGCGTTCACCTCATTGCATGACTTCACCGGCGGCAGCGATGGCGGATATCCGTATAGCAACCTGGTATTCGACGCCAATGGTAACCTCTATGGCACTGCCTCGGTAGGCGGTGCAGGATCCTGCACCAACGGTTGCGGCGTCCTGTTCGAAATCACGCCATAGCGGAAGTTCCTCGGCCGCTGCGCCGGCGAACGTGTCCTCGACTGCGCGCTCGTAGAAGTGGAAGCCATCGGTCGTGAGTTGGAACCTGGCATCAACAAGCCGCTTCTGCAAGTCGAGCAGGAACGCATACGTGGTTTCCTTCGTTCGTTTGCCGACCACAAATGACGGCACCAGCTTTGTGTCTGCATCCATCGCAACGAACACCCACTGGTTGCCGTATTCCGGCGGATCGTCCACGCGGACATGCTTATCTTTCTTGCCCACGTAGCACCAAATCTCATCGGCTTGGACGTACTTCGCTCGGACGTTGCGAATGTGCGAATCGAGCAGGGCAGAGCAATGCTCGCCAGTCTGGCCAGTAGGCGGCAGATCGTATCGCGGTGGACGCCCGTCATGCGTTCAGTTGACCGGACGCTGTTTCCTTCGAGCAAGGATGCGATTACGGCGAGTTTCTTCAGGTGCGAGGTGACATTTGGCTTGCCTTTCTAGAGAGGCAAGCCGATAATCGGAGTTGCAGGCTGCGCCGGTATCCTCGATCTTGGGTGCTGGCGCTACCTAACGTGTAAGATTAAGACTTTGCGCAACCAATTCTTTCGATTTTTTTAGAAGGGGGAGAATCCTGTCTATGCGATCAGAGCGGTCACGCTCTTTCATTCGCTTTATTAACTGGGGGAACATAGCACTCGGTGTATTGGTGGTCCTGGTTATGACCCTCGATTCGACTTCGACCGCACATGCCCAGACGTTCCAAGTTGTTCACACTTTTACCGGCGGAGGCGATGGCGCAAATCCCGTGGCTGGGTTGACGCTAGGTCCAAACGGAAATCTGTACGGAACTGCCTACTTCGGAGGCCACGACAAAGGCAGCTGTGCCGGCACCGGATGCGGCACTGTTTTTAAGATTACGCACCACGGATCGGACTGGGTCTTCAGCCGTCTCTACCCGTTTACGGACACCGGCGATGGCGCCGCTCCCAACTCCAGGGTCATCTTCGGCCATGACGGTACCCTCTACGGCACCACCTCGGTTGGCAATAATGTTTTTAATTTGAAACCGCCTCCGAACGCCCCGGTCTCGGTATTTGCTTCCTGGAAGATAAGCCTGGTTCACCAGTTTGGCAGCGTTGGCGACGGAAATGCGCCAGCCGGCGACCTGGTGTTCGACGCCGCAGGCAATCTTTATGGCACGACGTACTCAGGCGGAAACTGGAACTTGTGCGGCGGCACCGGCTGCGGCAGGGTTTATCAGTTGGTTCGATCGCAAGGCAGCTGGATGGAGACTCCCCTCTATGACTTCACCGGCCAGGCTGACGGCAACTATCCCGTCTCCGGAGTCATCCTCGACCCGTCCGGCAATCTTTACGGGACCGCGTCGCAAGGCGGGGGGTTTCAGTTTGGCAATGTCTTCCAATTGGCCAACTCTGGGTCGAGCTGGACCGAAAACACTCTTTACAGCTTCCAAGGCCAACAGGACGGTCAATTCCCGCTGGCGGGCCTGATCTTCGACCCGTCTGGTAATCTCTACGGCGCCACGTCGAGCGGAGGCTCTGGCAATGGCGGCACGGTTTTTTCGTTGATGCCTGCCGGCGGCAACTGGACCTTCAGCCTGCTTACCAGCCTTACGGGCGGGGCTGGATCGACCGGTCCGCATGGCAGCCTCATCATGGACACTGCCGGTAATCTCTACGGTACAACCTACTCCGACGGCGCTTTTGGGTTCGGTTCGGTCTTCCAACTGAAGCCTAGAGGCGGAGGCTGGAACTACGCCTCCCTGTATGACTTCACTGGTGGTGCGGACGGGGCGAATCCTGCGGCGGGGCTGGCAATGGACGCCAATGGCAATCTCTTCGGCACAACTTACTCCGGTGGCGTTACCGGGCCGACCTGCGACCCGAACGTCGGTAAGCAATGCGGCGTAGTGTTCGAGATCGCTCCGTAGGTGGCTGGAGAATGAGCGTGGAATGCCGAGCTTGACCCCTCAGTCAGCGACAGCTAGAGGTTCTGCGGGCCAATCGGCAACCGCAGCTTCGCTCAGCGTGATTTCCTCGGCGTAGCTCTGGTCGCGCAGGATGCGGGAGACAATGGCGGTGTGCATGGCGTGCCCGGCGCGATCGGCTTTGACGTAGCCGAGAATACGTTTTCCGAACAACGCCAGATCGCCGATCAGGTCGAGCACCTTGTGGCGCACGAACTCGTCGCGATAGCGCAGGGGCGGATTGTCGATTCCGTTGCGCGTGAGCACGATACAGTTTTCCCGCGATGCGCCGCGGATCAAGCCCATGTTCAGCATCTCGTGCTGCTGGTGGAGAAAACCAAAGGTCCGCGCGGAGGCGATCTCCCGCACGTAGCTGCCATTCGACAGCTCGACTTGGAAGCGTTCGCTGCCGATCAACGGATGGGGAAAGTCGATGGCATAGCTAACCGAGTAGCGCTCGCCGGGATAGACACCGATGAACTTGTCCCCTTCCTGCATTTCGTACGGTCGCAGGATCTTCAGGTAAACCCGCTTGCGCCGCTGCTGGCGAAGACCGGCGTTAGTGATCATCTCAATGAATGGCAACGCGCTGCCATCAAGGATGGGAAGCTCGAGGTTGTCGAGCTCTACGATGGCGTTGTCCACGCCCATGCCGATGAAAGCCGACAGCAGGTGCTCGGTGGTGGAGATGAGCACACCTTTCTTCATCAGGCTGGTGGCATAGCTGACTTTAGCGACGTTGCGGCAGATGGCTTCCACTTCGAAGCCCTCGAGATCAGTGCGGCGAAAAATAATGCCCGCGCCCGCCGGCGCCGGCAGGATTCGCAGATGAACCGGGGCTCCACTGTGGAGTCCAACGCCACTGCATTCGGCGAGGTTTCGGATTGTTCTCTCGTACACCAAAGCGTGCAGGGATCAACAGCAGCGCACTACAGATTACAGGTTGAAGAACAAGTTGGTTGTTGTATTTTCACAACAGTCGTCGTTGTAATGTGCACGTCATGTCAGGACAAGGCTGCTCTCCATGGCTCTAAAGTGTGTTGGCACAATACCTTAGCTGAGACGCCACGATGAGCCTTGCGGTTGCGCCTCTGCATGTTAACCCGTAACTTGCTGGACACCTGCCGGGTGTCCAGTTAGGAATTCGGCAATTGCACCCATGATTGCAGTTGTAATTGCGAGGCTATAGAGGGTGCGACGTTACTTTGCGGGCGCCTCGGTTGGCGCGGTACCACCACTGATCAGGCTGGTGAGACTGTCAGCAAGCTGCGGGTTGGTCACCACGTAGAACGTTCCGCCGCGTCCATTCTGGCTGCTGCCACAATTCGTACCGGAGAGAGTACCTTGCTGATTCATGTCGCCGAAGATTGCGTAATGATCGTTCGTGGAAGTGGACACTCCAAGTTTGGCGTGGTTGAAGTTCGTGCCCAATCCGCCAGTGAGGCCGAATTCCTGGCCGGACCAATGTCCGGTTGTAGCGATTTCAACTGAACCGGGTTTACTGAGCGAACTGCTCCAGCAACTAATCGTCGTGGAGGCGGTAGTCGAATAGATTTCGGGAGTGGCCCACCAGGTTGCGGTCCGCAACGGAACGCCGCCAAGAATGGCGGAGACCATCTGCCAGGGTGGGACCTTCAGGTTGGAAGGCTTCGAAATCAGCTCAACTCCGGTTGAGAGCTTGCTCGCTGAAAAGGTTTGGCTGGCCGATTTCACTCCCAGCGTCGCGACCAGCTTCTGCACGTCCGCTGGGCCTCCATTATTGACGATCTGGGGATTCGTGGGATCGGTCACAACGCTGGCATTGTTGAGGGCCATTAAGAGCTGCACGAGATCGTCCTTGCTCAGCTTCAAGGCAAAGAAATGCTGGCTGACTTGAACGTCGTTGTCCTTGACGCAGCCCAAGGTGTTTCCGTCGGTCTTGCGGGGAAATGTTGCACTGCCGGACGCGGGCCACGACGGCGTGGAAACCTGCATGACCAGGCCTTCGCCAGCGTCGTTCCAGGCGACCATGCCCTTGGAATGTCCCCACGGAGATCCGCACGACTCGCTGCATCCTTTTATGTCGGGGTCGTCGTAAAACTGGTCGTTCCAAATCACGTAGTGGTAGGAGCCGTTGTAAATCTCATCGAAGGTCGCACCTATGGGATCGTCGGTGGTATCACCGGCACAGCCGTTCCCCTGTTGCAGAGTCGGAGAGGCACTGCTGGCATAGGCAAATTGCTGGCCGAAGTTGCGGTAACTCTGCACCTGACCGCCAAACGGACAGGCTCTGGTGGCGCTGCCTCCGCAGCCGGGGAAAACCTTGGAGTTAAATTTGAAGACAAACCACCAGTCCACTGGCCGTCCCTTTTGCAGAAGGGGAACTGGCGCGTTGGGGCACGCTGGAAGTCCCGGTCCCCCACAACTCACGGTTTGCGGCGGTGCGGCCGTAGGTGAATTGGCTGTCTGCGGGCCCCCGGCCGGTGGCGCGCTGACTAACAACGTGCTGGCCACCCCAAGAGCCAAAGGAAGCAGTGTGGACGCAGAGGCTAGACCGCGTTTTGCACCGCCTCGCGCTGAGGTCTTGTGGGTGGTTGAACTTGACGTGGGCATCGTGGCTTCAGCTCAGGGTTACGACAGCAAGGTCGTAGGCGTCAGGAAATGCGTCGCTTGTGACTTGAATGGTTGCGCGCGCCATTGCTCCAGCCGGCAAGTCGGCGGGAGCCGTGGCCGGTGCGCTATACACTCCGTTGGCGTTAATGGTGCCGTATCCAGCGACCACCTCCCACTTCACCGGCGATCCCGGCTTGGAAGGAACGTCTCCCTTGAATTGTTGGGTTTGACCGTAGCGCACAATCGCCTTCACCGGGCTGATCACAATCACGCTGGCGCGATCCGCCACGCCCGCCGGATCGCTGAACTGAATGCCCTTACTTACCAGATAAGAGCTGCCGCTAATACCTAACAAGGTCAACACAGTTCCTGGGATATTTGGGAATGCCGGGGGAGCCGCGGCGACGATCACCAGGAACAGGCTTAGCGCGATGACGAAAGTGAATATCAAAAGCTGAAACCGCGACATACTAGCGTCGCCAGTAGGTTCGCTAATCAAACGGGAGAGGTTTATCTTCCCGTCATAGATCTGCCAAAGGATGAGGAGGCCGAGTACCCCAACCAGGAAGCAGACCAGATATCCGCAAACAAGAGTTAGAATCTGCAGACTCATAGTTCTCCCTCATTTCGAGCCAGTGTTAGCAAACCACCGCGCATATGCCTTTCCACCTAGATAAATCGCGTTACTGCCGCCCATCAGCGCGGGCCAACTGTCGGGAATGTCTGGAAGCTTACCGGAATTAGCTGTAGTCGCGGCTTGGATCAAGTAGTAAAACGCGGCGCCCAGGGTGACTACCAACAATTGAACTCGTTCAGGGCTAAAGTACCTGCCGTCATTTTCTTTGCGTCCGGTAAGGGTCCCATAAAGCAAGTAGCGAGTGTTGATGACGCCAGTGAGTAACTGAAAAACAACGATCCCCGCAAGACCCGACAGGAATACCAGGCCTTCCCAATACGCTACTCGCAACAGAAGATCCATCCGCGCTCTCCCGGACAGGCCCTTGGTTGAACTTTGGCAGAGGTGAACTCGCAAAGTTGAACAACTCCACCGTTCTGAACCAGTTAGGATGACCGAGATACTACTCTGACGTGGAAGATTGTCAAGAACAATCGCGGGCGCGGCGTTGTTGATCGTCGCGACCTGCGAACGTTCGGCTCCCTCAAAGGAAGAGACGGTGCTAGCTGGGGGTCGCGTCTAGCTTAACTAGCGCTCGCGTAGTGCTTCTTGATACCGTCGGCGCTGATATCCATGGTCACCGGGGCTGCGAACTGGCAGACATTTTCCATGACCGCGATTCCCCATCCGCCGGCGAAGGCGGCTCGAGAGTTCCGCGTCACTTGCCCCAGTACGGCCTCCAGGTCCTTGCGCTTCTTCATGAAATTCGGATCGGTCGCAGGGTCGTTGGCGGTCGAACTCTTCAGGACAGACAAAACAGCACTCAACTTCGGCGCAACTTTGGTCATCGCGTCCGCCCACCAGGTGATGTCCGTCCAGTCAACACCGACGTCGCTGAGTTCGTTCGGACTAAGCATTGACAGCCCGGCGATGGTTTTAAACGCACTCACCGCCCCGGTGCTGTCCATCGCGGCCCAGGCAGTCTGATCTTGCAGGATGCGGATGCGCGCGGGTCCGGTTGGTTCGCTCGGGTCTATGAGCGCGGCCAGGACCTGGCGACCGGTTCTTTCGAACTCCTCATGAGACCTGACGGTCTGGGTGGCGGGATCTTTGAAGAACAGCTTCATCGCCGCCTCTGCGTCGTAGGTCGCGGCGGCGCTGATCCGAGCATGACCGAAAGTCGCATCAGCAGAGAAAATGCTTTCCCAAGACCCGCGTGGGACTAGGTTGAGGACCTCACCCACCTTGATCTGTTGGGCCATGTCGGGTCGCGACATCCTGGCCTGGCAGCGGAAGTAGGTTTGCGAAGCAGTGAAATCTTTGATGTGTGCGCTGCCGGCCGAGCCACCCGCGACGTAGGTAACGGTGGCCAGAAATGCTTCGGCCAGGGCCGACCGCAGCTTATCGGTGTCCGCCAGGAACGGCACAGAGGCAACCGCCACATGGCTGGCGGTTACCTTGTCGGTAATCAACACCTGTCCATCGGCGTCGTGCAGAATGGTGCACGTCTTCACGAACTGGTCGACAGTTTCCGCGTTATAAATTCCCAGCAGGTTGATGACGATCTTGTGCTCAGTTTTCTCCGTCTCTCGCGCGATATCGCGCAGCAAGATCACGTTGGGCAGCGTCGCCAGGGCGCTCCAGTCACCGCGCAACGCGGATGCGATTGCCGCATCAGTCTTGCCCGAATCGCCTCCGGCAAGATCAATGGAATAGGCGACCGCGGCCTCGTCGGTAAAGGCGGCGGAGCAAGTGGCATTCAGCGACACGGAGAGACTGCTGTCGACACAATCCTGGATGGCATCGTCGAGCGCATCGGCATCCTTGCCCGTGATGCCGAGTTGGCTGACGTCGGGGGCCTTGAACACCGCGCCGAAGAATGTGGAGATCAAGTCCTTGCTGGCCACATTGGCCTCGATGCCAGCACTCGCCGTGAAGGTCGCTTTGAAGCTGCTGCCTCTTTTCTTGTATGCGCCTAGGCGCAACTCATTCTCACTCACCCTGTGAGTACGAACCACGAAATCTCCAGTCAACTTGATCTCGCCACACAACTCCACCGTAGCATCGGGGCCGATGGCGATCTGCTGATTGAACGGGAGGCTGGCCGACGCCAGCGAATTTACGCTGATGGGCACACTATAGGATCCGCTGAACTTCACGCCGCCGCTAAGGTCGCTGACATTGATCGTGCCCACCGGCTGGCTGCGAACCGTCGCTACGTTGTAGTTGACGGAATAATTGTTAAGGGCTGCGGCAATGGCATCTTTCAGGGCCGGAAATTTCCCGCCAGCGGCTTTGAACAAGGTGTAAGTCGTAAAGTTGGCGGCAGTCGTGCCTTCCACGGCAATGCCAACTCCATCCACGGTGGAAGAGAGTTTGCCGTCAAGTGAAGTATCGATTTCCAGCGACATCCAGTACTCGTCGGCAGCAATCGGGACTTCCGGCGTGAAATCATCCCCGAACAGCTTCTTGTCATCGGGACAAGAGGCCGACAAGGCGCCACACGCATCGCTCTTGATGACCACGTTGGTCGCACTCGCGATCAGAGCCGAAGGAGACGAGAACTTGGCGCCGAACGTCGCCTTCTTGAAGCCGGACTGATCGAGCGGCGTGTCGAGCTCTTTAACGAACGGGTCGGTGTGGGAGATGATTTCTTTCAGTCCCGCTTTCGCCAGGGCGGCGCTGTCCTTCAAGTTCAGGTCTGCACTGAGGGAAAGACTGTCTGTGATTGTGATGTCCGGCATGGAGTTCTCCTGGCCAGCAGGCTGCTCTCAGAAATCGCTATACCTGGTTAAAGCTGGGGGGCGGGGACATTATACTGCGGGATCGAACCAAGTATGCGCGAGCCCTCTTTGGGCGACCATTCCGGGACTGAACGCTGCTTAGCGGCCTTTGGGATGGACTTTCCGCGAACTACGATTAGAATGCTGAGTTCCGGTCTGTGATTGGTTGCAGCGTCAAAAACTGCCTTCGCACTGGAACAGACCCCACCATCAGGAGGCTTCATGATCGTTGGTGTTCCCCGAGAAATCTTTCCGGGAGAGCGGCGCGTGGCGCTTGTACCCGCGGTACTGCCCAATCTTGCCAAGGCTGGCTTGGAGGTGGTTATCGAAGCCAGCGCTGGATTAGAGGCGGGATATCCCGACGCTGAATACGTCACCAAAGGCGCCACGGTGCTTGCCGGACGCGCTGAAGTCTTCAGCGCGGCCGATATCGTTTTACAGGTGCTGTGCTACGGCTCCAACGACAAGAATGGCGAATCCGACCTTCCACTGTTGCGCAAAGGCCAGGCGCTGATCGGATTCCTTCGCCCCCTCGGCGATATCCGTACGGTGGAAGCGCTTGCCGCCACCGGCGTCAGCTCGTTTTCGGTCGAGCTGATGCCCCGTATTACGCGTGCCCAGAACATGGACGCGCTGTCGTCGATGAGCACGATCGCAGGTTACAAGGCGGTATTGATCGCGGCTGATGCTCTGCCTCGCATTTTTCCCATGCTGACCACGGCGGCTGGCACCATCACGCCCTCGCGGGTCCTGGTGATTGGCGCCGGGGTGGCAGGCTTACAAGCGATCGCCACCGCCCGCCGGCTGGGCGCGGTGGTGTCAGCTTACGACTTGCGCCCGGCGGTGAAGGAGCAGGTGCAGAGCCTGGGGGGAAGGTTTGTCGAGCTGCCGATCGAGGCTGCTGACGCACAGGATGCGGGCGGCTACGCTAAGGCGCAGGATGAGTCGTTTTATCAGAAGCAACGTGAACTACTGGGACGCGTTGTAGCCGAGAGCGACGTGGTAATCACCACCGCCGTAGTGCCGGGCAAGAAATCGCCCGTGCTGGTGACCAAAGAAATGGTGGCTGCGATGGCGCATGGCTCGGTCATCGTGGATCTTGCGGCAGAGCGCGGAGGAAACTGCGAACTGACCCGAAGCGGAGAGAAAGTCATTGAGCACGGCGTGACCATTTTCGGGTCAATTAACGTGGCCAGCACAGTGCCGTATCACGCCAGCCAGATGTACAGCAAGAACCTCACGAATTTCCTGTTGCACATGGTCAAGGATGGAAAGCTTCAGATCAACCTGGAAGACGAAATCACCCGCAGCACCATCGTCACCCAGGCAGGCGAAATCGTGAACCCGCGCGTGCGCGAGTTCTATAATCTGCCCGCGCTGGCGTTGCAATCGAAGGAATCGAACTCATGAGCAAAGTAGACCTCATCAATAGCCTCTATGTTTTCATGCTGGCGGCGTTCATCGGATTTGAGGTGATTCGCCGCGTCTCACCACTGTTGCACACGCCGTTGATGTCGCTGACCAACGCGCTGGATGCCATCGCCGTGGTGGGCGCCATCATTCTTGCGGGTGAGCACAAAAGCAATCTTGCGACGGTGCTGGGCACGATCGCCATCGTCGCCGCCACCAGCAATGCGGTGGGCGGCTTCATCATCACCGACCGCATGCTCAAGATGTTCAAATCCAGCCGGACGCAGAAACCATGATACCGGGATCCGAACACATCATTGAGGTCACCTACTTCATTGCGGCCGTGCTGTTTATCCTCGCGCTCAAATGGCTGAGTTCGCCGACGACCGCGCGGCGCGGCGTTTGGGCCGGCGAAGTGGGCATGGTGCTGGCGGTTGCAGGCACGCTGTTGTACCACGGCATCGTCGACTACAAGTGGCTCGCCATCGCCTTGGTCCTCGGCACTATCATCGGCGTCCCGCTCGGCAATGTGGGAATGACGGCCGTTCCCCAGCGGACAGCGCTCAGCCACTCCTTCGGCGCGCTCTGCGTCACCCTGGTTGGAACGGCGGAATTTTACCTGCGGGCGCCAAATATCTCGCCGTTCATGATGTCGGTACTCGCGCTGGAGGTGATCCTGGGCGGTCTGACCATCACCGGCAGCTTGATGGCCGCCGGCAAGCTACAGGAAATTCTGCCGCAACGGCCCATCACGTTTAAGGGACAAAACCTTGTCAACCTCTTCATGCTGGCGGTCGCCATCGGCATTGCGGTCTATCTGGTGCGCGACCCTTCCGCGATGCACTTGTATCCCGTCATGGTTGGGATCGCGCTGATCTTCGGGGTGATGCTCATCGTCCCTATCGGCGGGGCCGACATGCCGACTGTGATCTCGTTGTTGAACTCGTATGCGGGACTCTCCGCCGCAGCCATGGGCTTCGTGCTGAACAGCAAACTGCTGATCGTGGCAGGAGCGCTGGATGGCGCTTCGGGCTTCATTCTGTCGGTCAACATGTCAAAGGCCATGAACCGCTCTTTCACCAACGTTCTGTTTGGCGCATTTGGGCAGGTGCAGACTTCGGCCGCGGGCGCGGAAGCCGAAGCACGCAATGTGCGCAGCGCCACTCCGGAAGAGGCCGCAGCCATTCTGTCGGCCGCAAATAAGGTCGTAATCGTTCCTGGCTACGGCATGGCAGTGGCGCAGGCACAACACAAGGTGCGGGAACTCTACGATGCATTGACCAAGCGCGGCATCGACGTGAAGTTCGGTATCCATCCCGTGGCCGGCCGCATGCCGGGACACATGAATGTTCTGCTGGCGGAAGCTGACATTCCTTATGACAAGCTGCTGGACATGGACGAAGTGAACGCCGATCTTCCCCAAACCGACGTGGCGCTGGTGATCGGCGCTAACGACGTAACCAATCCTGCGGCGCGCAGCGACGCCAGCAGCCCCATCTACGGCATGCCGATTCTCGACGTGGACAAGGCGCGCACCGTGATGGTGATCAAACGCAGCATGAATCCAGGATTTGCCGGGATCGACAACCCTCTCTATTACCTCGACAATAACCTGATGCTCTTCGGCGACGCCAAGGCATTTGTTGGCTCGATCGTGCGGGAGTTGAGTGGAGGCGGGGCGCACGGCTAGGGGAGCGATGGAACGGCGGCACGTCGTTTCTCGTATCATCATTCAGGAGATATTTTCATGCTTACCTTCCTCCTGTGGTGCATCCTCTTGATTTTCTGCTGGCCGCTGGCCCTAGTTTTTATAATTCTCTATCCCATCGTCTGGTTGATACTGCTACCCTTTCGGATCCTGGGATTTGCCGTGGAAGGCGTGCTGGAATTGTTGAAGGCAATCATTCTCTTGCCGGCCCGCATCTTGCGAGGACCCAGCCGCGCCTGGTGACTCCCGAAGAATGAAAAAAGGACCCGGAGCGCTCCCACTCCGGGTCCTTTCCTCGCGGCAGGTTACAACTACTTCATTGCGATGACCACGACTTCAGGTTGAGGTGCGGTGTTGCTGGCGAGCTTCAGTTCCTGCTCACGCTTCGATTCGGGGAAAGCGATTCCGATCCGGTTCTGTCCATCCCAAATCTGCACCAGGAAATACTGGTCGTCGTACTTGTGGAACACCAGCTTCGCGCGGGGAATTGCGGAGCCCTGCGAGGCCTCTACGTGCATGGGCTCGATCATCAGGCGCGCTTCCCGCGTGTCCAGATTCCGTACCACAAGGACCCTTCCGTCCGGTGAGCTGATCTCATAGGCCCCAGCTGGCATTAACTTCTGATCCATACTGAAGTCAAACGGCACATTTGCCTTGGCGCGAGATTGCGCGTGGATCATTGGTGCGCCGACGATTAAGGCCAGTGCGAGAATCATGAGGGCCCCGTAGCTGTTGTATTTCATAACGCCTCCTTGGGGGCTCCTTATGCGGAACCCATGTTGAATTTTGGTTTGCGGCGAGACTCCTTTGGGCTTCTTCTGCTTTCGGGAGCTTGCTGCGACACCGTGACATAGAGCAAGCCGCATGCCAATTCCAGGCGACGTGAAACGCGATGGGACTCCTCTCGCGTTTGCAATGACATACGCGAAGCAGGTTCAGTTCGTAGCTTCGTCGTGTATTCTTTTTGCCTAGGAGAGGACTATCCCGACGGATACGGCGACTATCTGTTTTGTTAGCCAAAGGGATATCTGCCGATTATTACCGTCAATTCCGGCAGAGTCGGCTAAACTAGCAAACGCAGGA
Organism: uncultured Acidobacteriaceae bacterium; assembly: GCA_963798005.1. Taxonomy (GTDB): domain Bacteria; phylum Acidobacteriota; class Terriglobia; order Terriglobales; family Acidobacteriaceae; genus Bog-257. Next base: position 50,067 of record CAWCRZ010000008.1, read on the forward strand.
GGCGTTCGTGGAATCGGTGGACTCCAGAGTGGTGGTGATTTCCGGTCCCTCCAAGGGCTCGATCGTGCGGATGAGCGGCGGCCAACTGGGCGTTGGTCGCGATCCCGCCAATCACCTTTGCCTGGCGGACCGGGCCGTGTCGCGCAAACATTTCTCCATCAGCGAGAGTGATGCGGGTTTCCATCTGGTGGACCTCGACAGCCACAATGGCACCTTCGTCAATGGCATACCCGTACGGCGAAAGTTGCTTACCCATGGGGACACCATCCGGGTCGGGCAGTGTGAACTGGTCTTTCTGATCACGGAAGACGAGCTGCTGGTTTCGCGCATAGTGCAATTCAGCGACGAAACCGTGCTCGACAGTGGGACCACCATCAGCACCCAAATTCCGCCAGCGTGGGCGCTGGGCACCGACGTCGGACGTATGGCGCGCGACCTGAATGCGCTGTTCAAGATTGCCAACACCATAAACTCCATTCGCGATGTTGGGCAACTACAGCGCCGTCTGCTGCAACTGGTGTGCGAGGTGGTTCCGGCCGATTCTGGCGCCATCTTGATCACCCGCCACGTCGAGGAAGAGCCGGCATCGAGCGCCAGTTGGGACAGGAAGTCGAGCGATGCGGTGCAACTCAACATCCGTCGCGATTTGGTGCAACGCGCGCTATGGGAGCGTGCCGTTGTTCTTAGCAAACCGTCGGCTGGGTCAAAGGAAACCGAGAGCATTCTGTGCGTGCCACTGGTTGCCGTGGAGAGAACCATCGGGGTGTTGTATCTGGTCACTTCTGGCAACACCGGTGGCTTCGAAGAAGACCATGTGAACTTCGTGAGTTCAGCCGCGCAGATCGCAGCGGTCACTCTGGAAAATGTGCTGGCGCTGGAAGCTCTACGCGACGAGAATCGCCGCCTGCAAGCCGAACTCGACCTGGACGGCGCCATCGTCGGCGAGAGCAAGGCCATGCGGCAAGTTCAGGAGTTTATCGGCAAAGTGGCACACAGCGATTCGACGGTCATGATTCGCGGCGAAAGCGGCACCGGCAAAGAGCTGGTGGCCTTTGCTATCCATCGCAACAGTCCCCGCGCTGACCAGCCTTTCGTCGCCATCAACTGTGCCGCCATCCCGGAGGCTCTCCTGGAAAGCGAGCTTTTCGGCCATGAGAAGGGCGCTTTTACCGGCGCCATCGGAACCAAGAAAGGCAAGCTGGAAGTGGCGGAAGGGGGAACGGTGTTCCTCGACGAGATCGGCGAACTCGCTCCTCCGATGCAGGCGAAATTGCTGAGGGTCTTGCAGCAGCGGGAATTCGAGCGCGTGGGGGGCACTCGTACCCTGAAATTTAACGCCCGCGTGATTGCCGCCACCAACCGCAACCTTGAGGAGGCAATCAAGAGCGGTCAATTTCGCCAGGACCTTTATTATCGCTTGAATGTGGTTTCCACAGTTGTCCCTCCCCTGCGCGAGCGGCCCGACGACATTCCCCTACTCGCCATGTATTTTGCGGCCAAGTACGCGGAGAAGTGCAAGCGCTCGCTGAAGGGGATCTCTTCCGAGGCGCGATCGCTCCTGATGAACTATAGCTGGCCCGGTAACGTGAGGGAGCTGGAGAACGCGATTGAACACGCAATTGTTCTCGGCCTCAACGAGGAAATTGTGGCGGAAGACCTGCCGGAAGCGCTGCTGGAAACCCGGTCCGCGCAGCAAGACAGCGTGAAATACCACGACCGGCTCAATCAGCTGAAGAAGCAGATGATTGTGGACGCACTGGAACAGACCAAGGGTAACTACACCGAAGCTGCCAAGTTATTGGGCCTTCATCCTAATTATCTGCACCGGCTCATTCGCAACCTCGATCTCAAGTCGGAGTTGAAGCGGGACAGCGCCGAGGCCGCGAAGGCAATTGAGTGAGGTTTCAGGCCTTCAGGAATACTCGCTTGCGATACATCCACCAGACCGGCAGGAAACATACCCACACGACCGCCAGCGAATAGAGCAGTGATGCCAGTCCCGGTGGCTTGATATGTGAAAACGTGTGCCGGAAGGCCTCCTCCTTCCACCCGAAGGCTCCGCCTAGCACCTCAGAGACAACATAGGCAACAATCGCGTTCGAGCCAAAGATGAGGAACGGTTTCTCCCACCACCCTCTTAGTAACTTGACGTCGAGGAACCAGTAGCAGATCGCAAGGCAAACTAGAGCGCATCCCGCGGTAAATAGCACGTAAGAACTGGTCCACAAGTTCTTGTTGATGGGAAACCAGACTCCCCAGATTTCGCCCGCGACAAATCCGGCCACTCCGGCCGCCAGCATTCCGCCAGCCTTCTGTCTCGGAGTGCGAGTCGAACGCAGCCACTCCCCGGTGAGAACTCCGCACAGTGCAGTCGCAATTGCGGGCAACGTGCTCAGTATGCCCTCGGGATCGCGGGTGCCCTCCCACAAGTGTCCAGACATCAGCTTGCGGTCCAAATAAGCCGCAAGATTTGCGTTAGGATGCAGGAGCGCAATATCTCTGCCCGGAATGCCATGTCCGGGCACCGGCACGAACCGCATCAACACCCAGTAACCTGCAAGCAGCGCCACCATCCACGCGATGCGGACATACGTTCTCGAGTAGAGCGTAATCAGTGCCGCTGCCAGGTACGCCACCGCAATGCGTTGCAACACCCCGGGAATTCGCCAGTTCGCCGGATGAAAGTTCGGGAGGCCGTTGAGCAGCAGGCCAACCAAGAAGAGGATTGCGCTGCGCTGGATTACATGGATAACAATCGCTCGTCGCGAATCTCCCCGCCGCAACCGCGACTCGAACGAAAACACCAGCGAGACGCCGACGATAAAAAGGAAGAACGGAAATATGAGGTCGGTTGGCGTCCAGCCGTTCCATCGGGCGTGTTTCAGCGGTCCGTAAGCAGCGCCGCTGCCCGGATTATTGACCAGGATCATCGCAGCGATGGTGGCGCCGCGAAAAACGTCAAGCGATGTGAGCCTCCTGAGCTTTGGTAGATCTGTAAGGACCGGCCTCACGATCTCTGATCTTGCTTTTGGTAAGCTGGCCACATCACCAGATTCTACTGGTTTAGCCTGGAACCACTGAAGTGTGCCACGTGGAACAATCGTCGGAATCGGCCCAGCTTGGCACTCGCGGCGACGCTGGGCTGTTCGGAAATGGACACTGCAATCCACGGCAGGACAAACCACATCTGAAGCCAGGATGGATGGTGGCCATTAACTCTATGCGGCAGAGCAAGATAAGGCTTGCTTTAAGTGGGTGCCGACGTGCACTGACCAAAACGCAATGGATATTGCCCGCCCCGAAATCAAACGTCAGAAGCGGCGTCGCCAGATTATCTGGTCGAGCGTAGCGCTGATCGTGTTAGTTGGAGTAACCGTCGGCGTTTCCCGTCTGAAGCCGGCGTCGCCGACCGTGGATCGCAGCACGATTTGGACCGACACTGTGAAGCGGGGCTCTATGTTGCGCCAGGTGAGAGGTCTCGGTTCCCTGATTCCCAGCCACGAAGATGTTCGCCAGATTCCCGCCGAGACCGAAGCCACGGTCCTCCGCATTGTCAAGCTTCCGGGTTCGCAGGTTGACGCCGACACCGTGCTCGTGGAAATGAGCAACCCGCAACTGGAGCAGGAAGCGCTCGACGCACAGTTGCAGGTAAAGGCGGCCGAAGCGGAGTACCAAAGCCTGAAGGTGAAGCTCGCCAGCGATCTTATGAACCAGCGAGCGGGAGCGGCCACCGTCAACGCCGATTACAACGAAGCGCAGCGCCAGGCACAAACCGACAAAGCTCTCTACGATCTCGGCGTCATCTCCGGGTTGGCTGCCAAGGCCTCGGAAGGCAAGGCGCAGGAAATGGTGACCCGCAACAAGATCGAAGATCAGCGTCTGGACATTAACGAGAAAGCGATCGCTTCGCAGCTCGCCGTGCAGCAGGCTAAGGTGGACGAAATGCGCGCCCTGGCGGAACTGAAACAGCAGCAATTGCAGCGCTTGAAAGTAAAGGCGGGAGTTGCTGGGGTGCTGGTCGATCTTCCGCTCCAGGTTGGCCAACACGTCCTGCCCGGCGCCGAGCTGGCAAAAGTCGTGCAACCGAACCACCTGATGGCGGAACTTAAGATTCCTGAGACCCAGGCCCGTGATGTCCAGATCGGAGAGCTCGCTTCCATCGACACCCACAACGGAGTGATCGCCGGCGAAGTGAGCCGCGTCGATCCCGCAGTGCAGAACGGAACCGTCACGGTTGACGTGAAACTCACCGGCGAGTTGCCCAAGGGAGCACGGCCCGACCTCAGTGTGGATGGAACCATTGACCTGGAGAAACTGGAGAACGTTCTCTACGTGGGACGTCCGGCTTTCGGACAGGAGAGCAGCACGATCTCCATGTTCAAGCTCGATCCAGCCGGCAATGCCGCCGTGCGCACGCAGGTGAAGACTGGACGCGCCTCGGTTAACCTGATCGAGATCGACTCAGGGCTGAAACAGGGCGACACGGTCATACTTTCCGACATGTCGCGCTGGGACAACACCGACCGTGTGCGGCTGGAATGAAGAGCGCTTTTCGCCGTTCGCTATTTGCTTTCGCTTCGCTGTTCGCTGTTCGCCAGAAGAGAATCGAATAGCGGGTTCCAAACCCGGGCACTGAAAAACACTGCTGCATTCACCGTTCGTTCGGCGAAGAGCGAAAAGCGAACGGCGAAGAGCGAACTAACGCAGGCTGCACTAGAAGAATGGATTCCATATGAGCGAAGCAGCAAACACGCTAATTGAAATCGAAAATCTGACCAAAGTCTTTTACACCGACGAGGTCGAGACCCACGCTCTCGCCGGCGTTCATCTCAAGGTGCGCAAAGGCGAGTACGTCGCCATGTCCGGCCCTTCGGGCTGCGGTAAGTCGACGTTGCTGTCCATCATCGGGCTGCTCGATACGCCAACCGACGGCGACTACAAGCTCAATGGGCAGCCGGTGGCAAACCTCGATTTTGCTGACCGCTCACGTATCCGCAATCGCGAGATCGGCTTCATCTTCCAGAGCTTCAACCTCATCGGCGATCTCACCGTGTACGAGAACGTCGAGCTGCCCTTGACCTACCGTGACGGAATGCCGTCCCCGGAGCGCAAACGCCGGGTACTGGATTCGCTGGAGCGCGTCGGCATGGCGCATCGCCTGCGTCACTATCCGTCGCAGCTCTCGGGCGGTCAGCAGCAGCGCGTGGCCGTGGCGCGAGCCCTGGCGGGTTCACCTTCTATCCTGCTGGCTGACGAGCCAACAGGAAACCTCGACTCGCGCAATGGCGAAGCGGTAATGGAGTTGTTGCAGAAGCTGCATCGGGAAGGCGCGACCATTTGCATGGTGACGCACGATCCGCGTTTCGCCGCGCACGCCCAGCGCGAGGTGCACCTCTTCGACGGCAAAGTCGTCGCCGAGGAAGAGTTGCGCCGCCTGATGCAGGAGACGCAGTAGTAATCAGTAAGTGACTAGTTGACTAGCTACTAGTTACTTCTTACAGTTGCTTCTTATGATCCAGCTTAAGAATGTCGAACGCAGTTACAAGACCGGCGCCGGGCAGACCTGGGTGTTGCGCCGCATCGACCTTACCATCCAGGAGGGCGAGTTCGTCACCGTAATGGGCCCGTCGGGCGCGGGCAAGTCTTCGTTGCTGAATGCTCTGGCGCTGCTCGACGATCAATGGACCGGGGAATATTGGTTCGGGGAACAGCCAGTCCATCTCATGAAGCGGAAGGACCGCGCCGAGCTGGCCAAGCGCAAAATCGGCATGGTATTCCAGAGCTATCACCTGCTCGACGACCTCACGGTGCAGGAGAACATCGATCTTCCGCTGTCGTACAAGGACATTCCGCGCAGCCAGCGGCAGGGCATGGTCGCCGAAACCCTCGATCATTTTCAGATCGTCGCCAAGAAGGACCTGTATCCCAGCCAGCTCTCCGGAGGACAGCAGCAATTGGTGGGGGTCGCGCGCGCCGTCATTCACAAGCCTGCGCTGCTGCTGGCGGATGAGCCCACGGGCAACCTGCACTCCAGCCAGGCCAGGGAAATCATGGAGCTATTCACGAAGCTGAATCACGAAGGAACGACCATCGTGCAGGTCACGCACTCCGACGTCAATGCGTCGTACGGCTCACGGGTCATCGAACTGCGCGATGGTTGGTTGGTCGGGGACACTGCCAACTCCGCGGTCCCCAGCGGGGAGGCCGTGCGCTCATGAGGGCACTACCCTATTCGTTCGCCGTTCCTGGCGCTCCTGCTCTGCTTTGTGGTGCTCAACGTTGACGCACAAACGCAATCGCCTCCACCCGCACCTGAGCAAATGCCCAACGCGCCGACGCCTCAGCCAGCGGCGCCCTCGCAACTTTCGATACACACGCCGACCGCGCTGGCGATTCCTCATTCCAGAAATCCGTTCGCCGCGTACGCTCCCAGCCAGGTGCCTGAGCCTGACCTCGCCAATTCGCCGCGGCTGCAACGCCTCATTCGTGACGGCAAGCTTTACGTCTCTCTGCAAGACGCTATAGCGCTCGCGCTGGAGAACAGTCTCGACCTCGCCATCGCGCGCTACAATCTGCCGATCGCCGATACCGACATCCAGCGCACCAAGGCGGGCGGGTCGTTTCGCGGCGTAAACACAGGTGTCGTGCAAGGCACGCCCGGCGGAGGCATTGGGGGATTCGGTACCGGCGCCCCGGGTGCGGGTGCTGGTGGCACGACTGGGGGAGCAGGCGGTGCCGGCGCAGGCGCTGCCGGCCTCGTGCAATCGACGCTGGGCATCGGAACGCCGGTGCAATCCTATGATCCCATCATCAGCGGCAACAGCGGACTCGAGCACCTTACCCAGCCGCTCGCCAATCTTCAGATCTACGGTGTTCCGCAATTACACCTCAACACCACTGTGGCCAATATCAATTACTCGCAGGCCTTCCCGACCGGGACAAGTTTCAGCTTCGAAGTGGACAACAACCGGCAGACGACGAATAGCATCTTCAGTAGCCTCACGCCGCAGTTGGGGGCGTACTACCGCGTCACTTTCACCCAACAGTTGCTCGCGGGATTCGGGACCGGTCCCAACCAGCGCTATTTGCGCATTGCCAGGAACAACAAGAAGATTTCCGACATCGCCTTCAAGAGCCAGGTCATCGCCACCATCACGCAGATTGCCAACATCTATTGGGACCTGGTGAGCGCTTACGAGGCCGAGCGCGTGACCGAGCAGTCCTACTCGTTTGCGCAACAGAGCCTCGACAATGCGCAAAAGCAACTTAAGCTGGAAGCCATCCCGGCCATGGATGTCATGCGTGCCGAGGCCGAGGTTTCGCGCCGCGATCAGGACCTGACCATCGCCAAGACCAACCTGCAATTGCAGGAATCGCTGCTGAAGAACGCGCTTACCAAGAATCTGGACGATCCGGTGTTCGAGTCCATGCCGGTGATTCCCACCGACCGGATGGAGCCCGCCGACAACGGCCCCTCAAAACCGCTGGAGGATCTGATTGCCGTGGCTTTGCAGGACCGTGCCGAATTGTCGGAGTCGCAAATCGACCTGCAGAACCGCCAGATCTCCCGCAAGGCAGCCAAGAATGCCTTGCTGCCGACACTTGCGCTGGTAGGCTTCTATGGCGGAACCGGTCTGGCCGGTGAGTTGAACCCTTACTACTACACAACCAATAGCACGATTTTGCCGACGGATTTTGGCGGCGCTTTCACTGATGCTTTCAATAATTCGTCGCCAGATTATTTTGTTGGCGTGAACCTGAACATTCCGATACGCAACCGCGTCGCCAAGGCTGACCAGTATCGCTCGGAATTGGAGTACCGCCAAGCCGAGCTACGCATGCAGCAGTTGAAGAAGCAGATCCGTATCGAAGTGCGTAACGCGCAGTACGCCCTTGAGCAGGGCCGTTCGCGGGTGGCGGCCGCCAGGAAAGCTCGCGATCTTGCCGACAAGACATTCGGCATCATGCAAAAGGAGCAGGCGCTGGGAGCGGGATCGAGCTTCCAGACGCTGACCGCTCAGCGCGACCTTGCGGTCGCGGAGCTTGATCTGGTGAACGCGACCACCGCGTATCAGAAGTCGAAACTTGAACTGGAGCGCGCCACCGGGACCACTCTGGAAGATAATGGCATTCAGATTCAGGATGCGGTGAATGGCACCGCTCCCTGATGGAGACCACATTGCCGCGGACACAGGCCCAGGGAAGCCAGGAAAGTTTGCGCGATACTGCATCCGAGACTCGGGTTCGGCGCAGCGCGGGCCGCATTCTCGCGGCCGATGACCAACCTCACATTCTGGAAGCGCTCGAGTTGCTGCTTCGTCCCGAGGGCTTCGATGTCGACACGGCAAAGTCGCCGGCCGCAGTACGCGAATCCCTGGCCAGCGATTTCTACGACGCCGTTCTCATCGACCTGAACTACACGCGCGACACCACCTCCGGGCAGGAAGGCCTGGACCTGCTCTCCGAAATCGTCGCCCTCGACAGCAGTCTTCCCGTCATCGTGATGACCGCGTGGGGTAATGTACGGCTGGCCGTCGAGGCCATGCGCCGCGGCGCTCGCGATTTCATACAGAAGCCCTGGGAGAACGAACGCCTGCTGGCCATCCTGCGGACCCAGGTCGAATTGCATCGCGCCTTGCAGCGCGCCCAGCATCTCGAAGCTGAAGCCCGTCTGTTGCGCGCCGAAGGGCGTCCCGAATTTATCGCTGCGGCGCCTTCCATGCAGCCCGTGCTTCAGACCATGGCGCGCATCGGCCCCTCGGGCGCCAACGTGCTGGTCACCGGCGAGCACGGGACCGGCAAAGAAATTGTCGCGCAGACGCTGCATGCGTTGTCGCCGCGGGCCAACATGCCGATGGTTGCCGTCAACACGGGCGCATTGCCCGAAGGCACCTTCGAGAGTGAACTCTTCGGCCACGTGAAGGGCGCATTCACCGACGCGCGCACTGACCGCATTGGCCGTTTCGAGCTGGCTGACAACGGCACTATATTCCTCGATGAAATCGGTAACGTTCCCATGCGTCAGCAGGCCCGATTGCTGCGCGTGCTGGAGACCGGCGAGATCGAGCGTGTCGGTTCGTCTCGCACCAAGCACATCAATGTACGCGTCATCTCGGCGACGAACACGGATTTGCAGGTGGCGATCGCCGCTGGGAATTTCCGCGAAGACCTCCTCTTCCGGCTGAACACCGTCGAGATCCATATCCCCGCCCTGCGCGACCGTCGCGAGGACATCGCGGCGCTGGCGGCGCACTTCCTGAAACGCTATGCCACGCGCTATCGTGTTGCGGTGACCGGATTCGCCGCGCCTGCTCTGCAAGTGATGATGCAATACGCATGGCCTGGCAACGTGCGCGAGCTCGAGCACACCCTGGAGCGGGCCGTGCTCATGTGCCATACCGAAGAAATCCAGGTCTCCGATCTCGGCCTGAACCTGCTGCGTCCGCAGGGTCAGAACCTGGAAGAGCTAAGCATCGAGGAGGTCGAAGGAATTCTGGTGCGCAAGGCGCTGCAACGATTTCACGGCAACGTGAGTCAGGCGGCGGAGGCGCTGGGGTTGAGTCGCGGCGCTCTCTATCGCCGGATGGAACGCTATGGTCTCTAGTGCAGGCGGCGAACCCAAGCCTGCGGCCCGACCTCTTCATGTAAAGTTCCGCACTTCCAAGCTTCTCTTCGAAAAACGCATCGCCTTCTTTGCCGTGCTGGCAGCATTGCCCGGCGTAACGATTGGCACAATCCTTATCTGGACCAGCGCGTGGCCGCGGGACGGCAAGATTGCTCTGACCGCCTTGGAGTTTTTTCTTTGGCTCGTCCTGACTCTCGTTCTTCTCGACCAGATCGTCCGCCCGCTGCAAACTCTCGCCAATGTCGTCGGTGCCCTTCGCGAGGAGGACTATTCCTTCCGCGCCCGCGGCGCCGCTCCCGGCGACGCTCTCGGCGAGTTGGCACTGGAGATCAATTCCCTGGCCGACATCCTGACCGAGCAACGCATTCAGACCATTGAAGCGACCGCGCTCTTGCGCCGCGTGGTGGATGAGATCGATGCTCCGCTGTTCACCTTCGACCCCGATCATATTCTGCGCCTGGTCAACGCTGCCGGCGAACGATTGCTACAGCAGCCTTCCGCGCGACTGCTCGGCCAGACCGCAACCGAACTTGGCCTCAATCCTTGTTTCGGAGCGAGGAATGAGACTCTGGTTTCGCTGCCTTATTCCACTCCCAATGCACGCTGGATGGTACGTAAGAGTTCCTTCCGCCAGAACGGAGTGCCGCACACGCTGATTGTTTTGTCGGACGTAAGCCGGGCCTTGCGCGAGCAGGAACGCAGCGCGTGGCAACGCCTGATTCGCGTCCTCGGCCACGAACTGAACAATTCGCTGGCGCCTATCATCTCGATTGCTGGCAGCCTGGCTTCTCGTCTGCCTTTGCCGGAATTGCCGGAAGAACAAAACGCCGACTTTCAACGCGGCCTGAACATCATCGAATCGCGCACCGCGGCCCTGCATCGCTTTCTTCAGTCTTATCGCAGGCTGGCGCAGATGCCCTCGCCCACATTGCAGCCGGTTGAGTTGAGACCGCTGTTGGAACGCGTCGCCATTCTCGAAACCCGGCTGAACGTCGAGATCGCGTCGGGTCCCGATCTTGTCTTGATGATCGATCCTGACTTGGTCGAACAGATGCTGATCAACCTGGTGCGCAATGCCGTGGATGCAGCGTTGGAGCAAGCTCAGTCGGCCGAGGCCGGCTCGCAACCCGCGGATCCGAAGGTCTCCATGCGATGGGAGCAGTTCGACCGCAAGGTGGCCCTGATGGTGGAAGACAACGGTATCGGACTGCTCAATCCCAGTAATGCCTTCGTTCCGTTCTACACCACCAAGCCCGGCGGCTCCGGCATCGGCCTGGTCCTCTCGCAACAGATTGCCGAGGCCCACGGCGGCTCCATCGAGCTGGGCAATCGCCAGAATGAGCGGGGATGCATCGTGAAGGTGCTCCTGCCCCACTAGCACCTGCCGCCCCGCTTAATTGACCCAGCTTCGACATCACCACTAATACGGTTGAATCCGCCGGGTGCCCCGTTTAGCTAGCCGGTTTTGGCTAGGGCGGGGCAGTCAGACGCCCCACGTTGTAGGCGCGATGGCTTTCACCCGCGGCACGATTCCGGCGCGCTCACGTTTTCTTCCGGTCCACGGAGACTCGATCTCCACCACACCCTCTTCTCCCGTGGCGTAATTGCGGAAGCTGCTCCACGGCCAATCCTCGGGCTTCTCCACCAAACCGCGCCTTACCGACTTTCATCCCAGCGAGAGCAACAACGGCTCTCGCTGGGGCCTCAAAGGTTGCGGTGGATGTAGCGCAGCTTCTCCACCCGCTTGCGCATGGTCCACACGTTGAAGTCGTAATACCGGGCCTGCCAGAAGTGCTCACGGTCGCCAACCAATCGTCGCGAGACCGACTGCTTGATGCACTGCACCGCGCTGGCCAGCGTCCCGCGTTCCGGTTCGTGGATCAGAAGATGCACATGCTCGGGCAGCTTAGCCCAGCGCTTCAGCGCTGGGAAAGCTTGCATGGAGAACGGAGTCCCGTAGGGACGGCAGAGGAACCTCATTTATCCCACAATGTGGGACTCGTCATCCGGAGTGTATCTGGCACGACGCAAGCGACTCGGGCGCGAAATAAGGTAGCCCACCGTTTCAACGGTGGGTAGGCGTAGAACAGGACCCGAGTCCCCCGGGGACGACACATGTTTCTGTTTTAGCGTCCCTCTTGTGCCGTGGGCTTTCTTATTTTGTCCCGCGGGGGCGGGACTGGGGCGCAAGCAATTTTGGCATACCGGCGACGTATGGGGTTTGTACGCAGGCCGCCGAACGAAAGGCGCTGGCGTTGACTGTGTGGGGATGGTCGCATGGAGCGTGGCCTTCCAAAATCATTCGTAGCTTCCCGGAGGTAAGCGAGAGGTCACGCCGCAATGGCGAACCCTGGATATCTCGAAATCCTCAAGTGGGGGTGAGCAACTGCGATTCCATTTGACGGGCGGTGCTCCCAGAGAATATTGTGCGTCGCTAAGAGGCCACGAGCCGAGCCGCCTTCGTCGAAAGTGGAATGCTCATGACGCGATCAAAACGACTTTGGATTTTCGCAACGAACTGGCGCCACGCTCTGGTGATCGCAATTCTGATTGCGCTATGGGTGGGATTCTCCCAACCGGCGCAGGCGCAAACCTTGACTGCGCTGCACAGCTTCACGGGCGGGATGGATGGGGAAGAACCTTATGCCGGCTTGGCCATGGACCGTGCCGAGAACCTCTACGGCACTGCCCCCTACGGGGGGAACCGGAACAGCAATTGTTATGGAAGTTGCGGTACTGTCTTCCGGCTGACGCACGTTAACGCCGGTTGGGTGTTCACGCCGCTGTATGACTTTCTCGGAGGCGACGACGGCTCCGATCCGCTCGCCGTAGTGACCATTGGGCCGGATGGCAACGTTTACGGCAGCACCGGAATGGGCGGAGGCGGATGCACGTCCGATTATGGCTGCGGGACGGTGTTCAAGCTGGCACCTCCCGCCACATCCTGCCATTTTGCGTTGTGTCCCTGGACGGAAACCGTGCTCTACCGGTTTGCGGACAGCCCGGTGGGCGCCAGCAACCCATACTGGGGCGTAGTTTTTGACCCGCAAGGAAATCTCTACGGCACGACGGTTGTCGGGGGTACTGGCGGCGCAGGAACCATCTACGAGCTGACTCCTTCTGGGGGCGGCTGGACGGCGAAGACCTTGTACAACTTCCAAGGCGGGACTGACGGGTCGATTCCCCTCACCAACCTGACGATTGACCGATCAGGGGCCCTGTATGGAACTACGGAGTTCGGAGGAAGCACTGGGAATGGCAACGTCTTCCGACTGGTTCGGTCAGGGGCGTCATGGACGGAAGAGAGCATTTACAGCTTTCTGGGCGGCGCCAACGGGATGGCTCCTCAGGGTGGCGTGGTCTTGGACAGCGCCGGAAATCTCTATGGCGGCACCGTAGGTGGTGGCTCTTATGGCGGTGGCGTAGCCTACGAGTTGTCGCCCAACGCCGACGGGAGTTGGACCTATACCATCCTTTCCAATTTCCGTGGATCAATCAATTCCAACCTGTCTTTCGATGCGGCCGGAAATCTGTACGGTACAACCTACTCTGGGGGTGACCATGACGATGGCATGGTTTTCAAACTGAGCTTCTCGGGTGGCGTCTGGACGCAGAGCATAGTCGCCAGCTTCGCTGGCTTAAACGGAGCGCTCCCCATTGGTGCAGTGCTGGTGGACCCAAACGGCAACTTCTACGGGACGGCAACGTTGGGCGGAACTGACGGCCAGGGCGTCGTGTGGGAGATCACGCCGTAAGGTTACCGGTTTAAGGTGTTTTCGCCGGCGTCTCGGTGACCGGAGCGGCTTCGCCCGTCGCTTCCTTCTCCAGGTATTTAACCAGGATGGAGATTCTGCGGTTAGAAGCGTCCTCGGGGTTCTGCCGATTGCGAAGACGCTGGTCCGCGAAGCCGCGCACGTCCACCAGTTGATCGGCCCGCAGGCCGTTCTGCATCATCAGCCGACGACTGGCGTTGGCGCGATCGGTCGAAAGCTCCCAGTTGCTGTAGTTGGGCTGCCGATTGAAGACGTGTGCATCGGTGTGGCCTTCCAGCGAAATCTTGTTGGGAAGCTTTCCCAGCTCGTTGGAAAGCACGATCAGCATCTCCTTGCCGTAAGGCGGTCGGTTCAGGTCGCCCGCTCTCGAAGAAGGTGCCCTTTTCCGCCTCCATCAGTTCGATGCGCAGGCCTTCGGCGGTGACCGTCATTTCAATGTGGCTCTTCAACTTGTCGAAGTCGGCAACGCGGCGAATCACAGTTTGCAGTTGCTCTTTGATCTTCGCCATGTCCTCCTTCGAGACCGGCATGTTTTGACCGGAGCCCTGCTGATTGGTGCCCACCATTTTGGAGGTGCCGGTCGGGTCCTTGAAATATCCGCCGACCGCCTGCTGGATCTGCTTGCTGCTGTTCATGAGCCAGAGCACGATGAAGAGCGCCATCATGGCGGTAACGAAATCGGCATACGCCACCTTCCACGCGCCTCCGTGGTGTCCGCCGTGGCCGCCGCTGCGTTTGATAATGATGGGCTGGTTGGTGGTGGCCATGATTCGAGCGCCTTAGGACGCGGCAGCCGGTTGCGGCGCTCCCGCGGAATCGGCGGCCGGCGCTGCCTCTGGACTGGCAGCCGCGGCCGCCGCGGAACGCTTGCAGTTGGCCTCGAACTCCTGGAACGAAGGCCGGACGTGACCGGGAATCGCTCGGCGTCCCATCTCGGTGGCCAGCAGTGGCGAAGTGCCCTTCATGAAGGCGATCATGGTCACTCGCAGAACATGCCAGTATTCATGCTGCTCGTGCGCCAGCTTTCCCAGGTTGGCCGCCATGGGACCAATAAACCCGTAGCACAGCAGGATGCCCAGAAACGTGCCAACCAGTGCCGCCGCAACCTTTTTGCCGATTTCCTCCGGAGGTCCGCCCAGCGCGCTCATGGTCATGACAACGCCGAGCACGGCGGCCACGATACCGAGTCCGGGCAGCGAATCGGCCATGGTGCTGAGCGCGGTTACCGGCTGGTTGGCCTCATGGGTATGAACGTCCATGTCGGCCTCGATCATCTGATCGACATCGAAGGGCTCCACTCCGCCCATGATGGCCATACGCATGGTGTCGCAAACGAAGTCGCGTGTCTCATGATCTTTGAGGAAGCCGGGATAGTTACAGAAGAACTTGCTCTCCATCGGAGCTTCGACGTCGTTCTCGACCGCAGCCGGACCGTCGTGCCGGATTTTGCCGAACAGGTCGTACATCATCTTCAGGGCGTCGAGGTAGCGCTGCTTGTTGAATTTCGAGCCGGCGATCACCATCATCATGCCACTGGCAACCCCCTTTAACGTATGCAGAGGATTGGCCACGAGCAAGGTTCCAATAGCGGCGCCGCCGATGATCACCAGCTCCGACGGCTGCATCAGCACGCGGATCGGTCCGTGTTCCATGAGGAACCCGCCGATCACCGCCGCGAGTACCACCAGCATGCCAACAATCGCGAACATATTTTTCTTCCTGTGGGGCGTCGTCGTGCTGGAGTCGTTCGACGCAGGCTTTCAATACTCCTATCGGCGCGGTAGGGAAAATCTTTTGCCGCTGGAGGTGGCGGGGACGGAGGCTCCCCTTCCAGGTGCGGGTTGCGGCATCGGCTGCGTCAACAAAAGGGGAGCCCGCGTCGTCATAGTCGGGGGGGAAATCAAGACCCTAGGGTTTGTCTTCCGCCTTGAACTCCGCCCAGGGATTGCCCGGCATGTCCTTCAGGATCGGGCGCTGCCATTCGAACTGAGGATGTTGCTTGAGGAACTTGTCGGCGATGAAATCTTCGCCGCAGGGATGTCCGGCTCGCGCCTGGAGAGTCATGTTGCGTGCCATGGTGCTGTCGGCGGCCTGCGCCGTCACCGCGCCGGTCGGAGCATACGGCGGCTCGGCCCAAACCGGATCGCCGGTGGGAGAGCTCTCGCCGTGACCGCACAAGCCTCGCAGATTGCGGTCATCCTTGCTCTCGTAGGTGTCCCAATGATCGGCGAGGAATTTTTCGCCGAGGGCAACGTCAATCTGCCCCTTGTTCGGCGGCATCAACTCGTCCCAGCGCTTGCGCCGCGCATTGGGTGAGCTGGACATGATTCGGGGATCGAAATTGGTTTCGGCTTTCGTCAACGCCGAGTCGCTGGGGAAGTTGGCTCCGACGTAGTAGCCGTTCTTGGTCCGCCAGACGCGATGCATTTTCAGGCCAATCTCGAAGCGGGCGATCTCTCCGGTATTGTTGTCGGCCAGCAGCCAGTCGTTGGCATAGCCACCGTTATTGCCGTCGAGCATGATCTGAACGTACTGATCGATGGAATTGGCGTATTGCAGAGCCTTGCGGGCCCGCATGAACTCAGGTTTTCCGTTGGGATCGAACAGCGTGAAGCCAGTGATCGTGGTTTCGGTGACCATCAGACCAGCGGAGTTGATGCCGAAATCGTCATCGCTGACAATCACACCGGGAAAGCCGTCCATCAGCATGTGATAGCCACGCGTTGGCACGATATCGAAAATAACGGTCCAGCGCTTGCCGGTAGCAAAGTCGGTCCAATTGCTGTGTGCGATCACCGGCTTGTGGTCTTTGGTCCACGCGCCGGTGGCGACAAACGCACTACAGTTGCCGGGCGCTTTCAAATCGGGCGCATTGGCCCGCTTCTCCTGGCGGTTGAGCCAGGGAACGTAATAGTCGGGAATTTCTTCCATCGCGTTCAGCGCGACAATGTCCCACAGGTCCAGCGCGGAATCGTGGGCCTTCAGGCCGTCGACTATGCCCTGCAACTCCTGCTGATATTCCACGTCGATGTGGGGCCATAGGAGGTTCTGCGCTGTCTGGCGGTAAAAGTTCCAATCGCGATTGGTGCGATGGACATCTTTATACTGAACCGTCTTGAATCCGTCCTCGATCTCGGGTGCGAGCAGATATCCGTGCTGGTAGCCGATGTCAGCCGGCGAGCCCTCAAGATGGATGTAAACCCAGCCGTCGCGCTGGAAGCGGTAAGCCGGCTTCAGTCGCTCAGCGTCGGGCTGGCTTGCGCCCTGCTTGGCGGCGGCCAACGCGACAGCGCCGAACAGCAAAATTACAACCGACAGTTGCACCGCAAGACTAGAACGAGAGCGCATTCATTCTCCTAACAAGCTCGGCTGTGACAACAGGAGCTTATCGTTTCCCACACGCGAATAGCAACGAGCAGCCGCAAAGGCCTCGGAGATCGAATTCGTTTGGTAACGCGGAATCGCTGCGATATGATCGTCGGCTCCGAGGGAACAACATGCTCAAGTACCGTGACAAGGCCGTGCTCGCGAGGCGGGCACAAAGACAGAGTCCCGCGACCGGCGTGCTTGGATTGGGTCTGCTGATGATTCTGTGCGTAGCAGCGCACGCGCAAGGCCAGCCCGGTTCGGGTACGTGGAAGTTCGCTGTTTCCGGTGATTCGCGCAACTGTGGCGATGTTGTGATGCCAGCAATCGCCAAAAGTGTCCGGCAAGACGGCGCAGCGTTTTACTGGCACCTCGGGGACTACCGCCTGATTTCCAATTTTGACGAGGACTATCGCCAGATCCATCCGAAAGTCACAGTCAGCGACTATCTCGCGAACGCCTGGCCGGATTTCATCCAGCACCAGTTGAATGCCTTTGGAGAGCTGCCGGTCTTTCTGGAGATCGGAAACCACGAACTGAGTTGGCCGATGACGCGTCCGCTTTATTTGGCGCAGTTTGCCGACTGGCTCGATCAACCCGTGCTGAAGCGCCAGCGGCTTGCGGACAATCCCAACGATCACATGTTGAAGGCGTACTATCACTGGATCGACCGTGGCGTTGACTTCATCGGAATGGACAACTCTTCCAGCGACATGGTGGACGCGGCCCAGATGAAGTGGTTTCAAGCTGTACTGGCGCGAGATGCCAAGGACCCCTCGGTTCGCAGCGTCGTCCTGGGCATGCATGATTCGCTGCCCGATGGGCTTTCGGCGGGACACAGTGCCAACGACTCGCCCCAACAGGAGGCCAGCGGACGCGTGATGTATGCCCAGTTGCTGGCCTTCCGAAACAGTACGAAGAAGAATGTCTATGTACTGGCTAGCCATTCCCATTTTGTTCTGAACAACGTTTACGACACCGCTTGCCGCTCCAAAGCAGATGTTCTGCCGGGCTGGATCATGGGCAGCGCCGGCGCTGTGCGCTATCGCTTGCCCAAGGACTACACCGCCGCTACCGTGGCCATGACCGATGTCTACGGATACCTGCTGGGAACCGTTGCGACGGATGGAAGCATTACCTTCGACTTCAAGATGGTCAACGAGAGCGATGTTCCGGATAGTGTTACCACAGAGTTTTCGCCAGACTTCGTGAAGTGGTGTTTTGCCGAAAACAAGTCGTCGTACCAACCTGCCGGCGCCACCTGCCCAAAAAGCCAGCCAGCGAGCGGCCAGTAAGCACCTTAACTTTCGTACGCGCCTCATTTCGGCCACCGCGCCGAGGTGTAGTTGATCGCCTCCTGCACGTTTAACTCGCGGGTGCTAACGCCAGTGCGCACGAAGAGCCTTGGGCTGTCGCCGTCCTTCACATACACCGGTCGATGCGCCGGCGCAACCATGACGCGACAAACATCTCTACTCTCCAGCGAGTGAAACACCATTTGCACTTCGCGACAGGCATCGCCACCCAGCTTGGTGGCAATGGCCGTCATTAGCACCTGCTCGAAGCCGTCGCGATCCGGCTTTTTGAGGGTTTTGTAATCCTGCTCCAAGCCGGTCACGCCTCCGTCGTCCGCCACGCCGATGAGCAGCGTTCCGCCATTGCCGTTCATGTAGCCCGCCAGGGTTTTCAGTACGACGGCCTCGAGCGCCCGGTTCAGCTTGTGCTCTTTCATGTCCCAGCGGAAGGAAGACTTGAACTCCAGGTTGACGCTTTCACCGCGGGCGATCAACGCGCGCAAATCTTCGCCCAGCGCCGCGCTCAATTGCTCGATCCGTTCCGACCGTCGGTGCATGGCCGAATACAATGCCGCGCCCGAGACGCTCAGCACCATCCCAACGATGGCGTAGAAAGCCGTTTTCTTCGGCGTTCCTCCGCGCAGCGAAGACTGTAGTTGCGACACCATAAACTGCCCTGGCGTGGATTCCGACAGCGGGCGGTGCTCGTAGAAATAAACGAACTCATTCGTGGGATAGAGGATGAAGATTCCCACGACTATTCCCAGGAATACGGCGATGGCGAGGGTCCGAAGTTGGTCCTTCACCCGCCAGGAGAGCCGCACCGCGTTTCCGATGGCCACTAGCTTCTCCAGTGCAGCGTCACCGGGCCGCTCATGGGATGCCGCATGGGAGTGCCCGATGCCTGCGACTCCAGCCGCGCCTGCTTCAGTTCGAAATACCACTTCGCCGGACGGTCTGCGTCGTCAATCAGCATCAAACTAGGATTGTGCTTCAGGCCTTCCGCTTGCTGAATCATGGTCAACTGGTCCTGGCGTACGAAGCGGTTCCCGAAGAACTTCGCGATCGGCATAAGGAACGGCACGTTGGGGAAGATGTTCCAGGCCGCGCAAACGTCGATGCGACATTGGTTCTCGGCGGTGGGCGTCACTGTCGTAAGGCTGGCAAACCACTTCTCGCCGCAGCGGATGACCTCGTAACGGCGGTTCGGCAAAACGAAATCGATGGTGGTCGTGATGGGCTGACCGTAGACGCCCAGCAGCTTGTAGGGCGCGCTGTTGGCCGACGGCTGGTGCGCAGTCATGCGAAAACCATTCTCGATGGGCTCGAACTGCTTGGCTTTCTCGTGGATGCTGCGCCGCGAGCGCCACCACCACGCGTTGTGTACGAACGGCCCGTGCGCCGGATCCATCAGCCCGATGATGCCGTGGTCCACATTGCATGGCAGGTCGGCCGTCAGGTGGGCGGCACGAAATCGCCCACTGAACTTGGGGACTTCGGGCACAGCCGGCAGTTGTGCTGTGTCCGCTCGCAGCCGGCCGCGGCCCGGTTGTGGCACATACACCCAGACATGTCCATCGCGCTCATCGCAGGGGAACGCCGCGGCAAAAATACGCGATGGATCGAGCGAATCCTGTTCGGTGAGCGACGGAATCTCGCGGCACTGGCCTGACACCGGCTCGAACCCCCAGCCGTGATACTTGCAGGTCACCTGGCGGCCGTCGAACCAGCCATAGGAAAGCGGAATACCGCGATGCGGACACGCGTCACGCATGGCGAAGTATTTCCCGGCGGAGGTCCGTCCCAGGACCAGCGGAATGCCCAGCAGCATGGCCTTGGCTAGCCGATTCCCGCCCACTGCCGAAGCCCGCAACGCCGGATACCAATCGTCGTACAGCAGCGTGGCTGACGGCCCGGAAGCCGCAACCTGCGCGCGAGTGACTTCGCCAATCATGTTCTGAGCTTCCATACTATCGCCGAACCTCGGGCGCGACCAGGGTAGTTCCCCGGCCGTCCCGGCAGTGTGCTGCCCAGTTGGATACTCATCCAACGAGCGTCCTCGCTGCCACCAACGAATTGACAAATATTATCTAATGAGTAACCTCCCCTCCCCCCTCTCGATTCTTTAGAATCATACGATTACGAAAGTTTTTCCCGCAAGCTATTGACCCCCAAGGCTTTACAAGCAACTGCTTTTATTGCAACAGTTACAGTCCATAATCTTACCTCGAATGTGGGGAGGACAGTAAGAGGCTACTCCGGGCCAGCCCGCGGGCAGCGTACTCGCTTCGCACCTCAAACCTGCTCCCACGAAGTGTCAAAGACCGTTTTATCCCCCCGCCCTGGGGCGGATTCGGGCACCGATTCGGTCGGTGCCAATCTCCAAGATAGTCCAGAGTTGGGGATTGTCAAGATTACGAAGGTACATGTCGGTTAGGAGCCGTCGTTGTTATGAAATCAAGCGAGGACCTTGGTAGTCCCGAGCTTTAGCTCGGGACGGCGAAGCCGTCCGAGTCGAGGGACACTTAGTTCGGAAAGATAGTTGACGAGGGTAGAGGTTCTTCGACTGCGCGCGTTCGCTTCGCTGACGCGCTCCGCTCAGAATGACAAATTGAAAGTGGGTGTTACTTGAGGCAGGCGCTCCCGAACCGAATGGCATTCTCCCAATTCGGGAACACGACGAAATAAATCTTCCACATCACAGACACGCGGCCTTGCCGGGTGCTACCTTCGGGCTGTCGAACCAGGCGGTCGGCACCCGGTGCCGAGAGCGTGGTTCTATTTTTGTTTGTGGACGATATGATCACAGCCAACTCAACTCCACTTTCAACTGTTTTCCGGAGGCGACCCTGCGATCAACAACACAATGTAAGTGATTGTGAATCAATATTTTGCGATAAGTCTTTTATTTACAAGCGTGTGCACCGAAATTCACCCCAAATCACTGATTCCAAAGAGCAAGAGGGGGAGAGTGTACCCCGCACTTCACGTCGCGAAACGCAACTCTCCGGCTCTCTGGTCGCGACCCTTTCACGCTTACGCCACGTAAAATACAAGCTCCGGCGAATGAAGCACCTTCCATTCGCCGACAAGCCAAGGACATCTATGACAACCCCAGACCACGACGTGACCGCCACCGCACCCGAGGCTACCGAGCGGCCGTCGAACTTCGTCCGCGACATCATCCTCGAAGACCTGAAGACCAACAAGCACAATGGACGCGTACAAACCCGCTTCCCGCCCGAACCCAACGGCTACCTTCACATCGGCCACGCCAAATCCATTTGCCTTAACTTCGGACTGGCGGCGGAGTTTGGCGGCAAGACCAACCTGCGCTTTGACGACACCAATCCCGAGAAGGAAGAGCAGGAGTATGTCGATTCGATCATCGCCGATGTGCACTGGCTGGGCGCCGATTGGGAAGACCGGCTCTTCTACGCTTCCGACTACTTTGGCCAGCTCTACGAGTGGGCGGTGCAACTCGTTAGGGCGGGCAAAGCTTACGTCTGCGATCTCAGCGCGGAGGAGGTCAGAAAGTATCGCGGCACCCTGACCGAGCCAGGCATTGAGAGCCCTTATCGCAAGCGCTCGGTGGAAGAGAACCTGGCGCTTCTGGAGCGGATGCGGGCAGGCGAGTTCCCCGACGGTTCGCGAACTGTGCGCGCCAAGATTGACATGGCAGCGGCAAACCTCAACATGCGCGACCCGGTCATGTATCGCATTCTCCGCGCCGAGCACCAGCGCACCGGCACTACCTGGTGCATTTATCCCATGTACGACTTCGCCCATGGCCAGTCGGATTCCATCGAGCAGGTCACGCACTCGATTTGCACGCTGGAGTTCGAAGACCATCGCCCGCTGTACAACTGGTTCATCGAGCAGTTGGGCATCTTCCCGTCGCGGCAGATCGAGTTCGACCGGCTCAACCTGACCTACACGCTGCTGAGCAAGCGCAAGCTGCTGCAACTGGTGCGCGATGGTCACGTGCGTGGCTGGGACGATCCCCGCATGCCTACGCTGTCCGGCATTCGGCGGAGGGGATACACGCCGGAGGCGATTCGCAACTTCTGCGCCGCCATCGGCGTCTCCAAGACCAACGGGACCATCGAGCTCGCGATGCTGGAGCACTTCGTGCGCGAGGACCTGAACAAACGCTCGCTGCGCGCCATGGCCGTGTTGCGCCCGTTGCGGGTCGTCATCGACAACTACCCCGAAGGCCAGATCGAGGAAGTGGAAGTGGTGAACAATCCCGAAGATGCGGGCGCGGGCACCAGGAAGGTGCCGTTCTCGCGCGAGCTCTACATCGAGCAGGACGACTTCCGCGAAGATCCGCCGAAGCAGTTCTTCCGCCTGTCAGCGGGTCGCGAGGTGCGGCTGCGTGGCGGATACTTCATCAAGTGCACCGGCGTGGTGAAGGACGAAAAGACGGGCGAGGTCGTCGAGGTCCACTGCACCTACGATCCGGCGACGCGCAGCGGCAACGCGCCTGATGGACGCAAAGTGAAAGGGACTATCCATTGGGTCTCCGCCGCGCAGGCCCTTGATGCCGAAATACGGCTGTACGAAAACCTGTTCACGAAAGAGGACCCTAACGATGTCCCGGAAGGGCAGGAGTTCACCGCCAATCTCAACCCCAACTCCCTTGAGGTGCTGACCAACGCCAAGCTGGAACCATCGCTGGCCAGCGCGAAGCCGGGCGATCGCTACCAGTTCGAGCGCCTGGGATACTTCTGTGCCGATCTCGATTCGAAACCTGGACAGTTGGTGTTCAACCGGACCGTGCCGCTCCGCGACACGTGGGCGAAGGTCGAGAAACGAGAGCAAGGGAAGAGCGGTTAGCGCTGTGAGCGCACTACTTGTTCACGACCGTCACTTGGAACTGTACCGGGATACTCTTCGGCGGATAGCATGCGCTGCGATCGCAAGCCTGAAAGCGCAACTCGCCTTTCACCGGATAGGTCCCCGCGGCCGCGGTCGCGGGTGCTTTCAACACGGCGTTGATGCTGAAATCGCCGCTATAGACGCTGAGCTTTTCGTTGGGCGAGAACGCGAACGTCATGTCTTCCCCGGCGGGATATTTTACCTCGGTAATCGCGACCGGCTCCGAGGGGTTCAGCTTCAGCATGGTGGGAATCAGGTAATCGGCGCGCGGCTTGTTGGAGTTGATATGAAAGTCGGTGCCGATGCGAAAATCCAGCGCGAGATTGGCAGTTGCGCCAGCGCGAAGTTGCACGTTCTCGACCGGCGCCATGATCACCGATGGCTGCCGCTCGCCGGGCGTTTGCGCGAAGGCGAAAGCGGCGAGAAAGAATCCGATCAGACCGGAAAGCAGACGCTTCATCGCGCCGCTTCCTTGGTCTGCGCGGTGTTGACCTCGGCCTGCGTACGCGCCCGGCTGGGCTGCGCCGCTGCTGGCTTGTATTTCGAATCCAGGGCCTGCTTGACGTCGTCCTCGATCTCCTGGCGGCCCAGCAAGCCAACTGCCTTGGTCACGATATTGCCATTGCGGTCGATGTAGAAAGTGGTGGGCAGTGAACGCACGTCGCCGTAGTCATCCGAGACCTGGTCAGTGCCCAGCAGCACCGGATAGTTCACTCCCATTTCGTGGGCGAACTCGGCGATCTTGGGTGTCTCGGTATCGTCCATCGCCACCCCCAGAATCACCAGGCCGTCTTTGCCGTATTGCTTCTGGATGTCCACAAACCACGGCATCTCGATCTTGCACGGCGAACACCAGGTTGCCCAGAAGTTCAACAGCACCGCCTGCCCGCGAAAATCGGACAGCTTCACCCTGCGACCATCCAGCGTCGGCAAGTCAAAATCGGGCGCCGGAAGGTTTTGCACGTTGCCCACCAACTTGATGGGGCCGTGTTTGCGGCTGCGATCAAGATATTTTCCCGCAGCCAACATGCCCATGATGACCACTACCAGCATTACGAAAACGACCGCGTTGCGTTTCAAGACGAATTCCCCTAGAGCGCGAACCGGTTTAGAAACGATAGATAGCCGGAAAGCAGTTTTAGATTGTTAAGGAATATCAGCACGCCGATGGCAATCAGTAACACACCGCTGACTACTTCCACGGTGTGCAGGTGACGGCGAAAACGGCCATAAAACACCAGGAAGCGATCTACGCCCAGCGAGGTCAACAGAAAAGGTACGGCGAGACCAAGCGAGTAGATCGCCAAAAGTATGATTCCCTTGAACACCGTTTCCTGCGCTCCCGCGAAGACCAGGATGGTCGCCAGTATGGGGCCGATGCATGGCGTCCAGCCAAAAGCGAAGGCAAAGCCGACCGCAAACGATCCCAGCGCGCTCGCGCCGCCCTTAACGTCGTGCAGTCGCTTATCGGCGTAGAGGGCGTTGATCTTCCAAATGCCGGTCAGATGGAGGCCGAAAATGATGACCACAATGCCCGCAATGCGCGACAGCCAGCGATGGTACTCGGCCGCGAATTGCCCAAGGCTGGTCGCCGCTGCGCCGAGCGCGATAAAAACCACGCTGAACCCCAACACAAAGGTGAGGGAATGCAACATCACCGTGCGAAGCATTCGATGCTCCGAAGATTGCAGGTCCTCCACGCTAGTTCCGGAGATCAAAGATACATAGCCCGGCACCAGCGGCAGCACGCAGGGCGAGAGAAACGAGAGGATCCCAGCCAGAAAGGCGGCAATGGGCAATGGCAAGCTATGCATAAACTTTCATTGTAACAATGTTTCCAAATGTGAGGACAGCAAGAATTGTCAACATTTCGACACATTTTCCTGGACCAGATAGGCTCACGAGTCCTACACCAAAGTGTGAGGGCTTGCCGTATCCCGGGGCCGCATGCGGATGGGCGATTTTCGCAGTCCCGACCAAGTCTCCGAGATCACGAGAGAATCTCCAGGATTGTGCGGGTCATATTTTACCGAGGCCGGCAGACCCAGCCGGCAGGAATAAAGATCGATGAACTGCCGCAGACGGGTGACGTCCTGCGAGGCTTCGTAGGTCACCCCTGCTACGTCGTAAGTATAGATCAGCAGGATCATCTGCCGGCCCGATTGGTCATCTTCGAGCTCCAGCACATCGATCACGTTGCCATCGATGATGCGCCCGCCGAGCGTCAACTGCGCTCGTCGTTCGCGCTCAATTTGCTCCTCCGATTTCTTGTTCTTGCGCGCCAGCAACGCATAGCCGATGACGGCTGCGATCGCGCCAAAAGCGAAGATGGGATACAGACGAAAAGAATTCATGGGACGATGGGCGAATGTGCTGGTTTAGATGCACATCAGTCAAGGTTGACTACAGAATTTTTGAGCGTACCCACTCCCTCCACCATGACCTCGACCGTGTCGCCGGGCTGTAGTGGACCCACGCCGGCAGGGGTTCCGGTCGCGATCAGATCGCCGGGTTCCAGCGTCATGACCTGCGAAATAAACCGCACAAGCACGTCGAGCGGGAAGAGGAAATCGACGGTAGCTCCATTCTGCCGCACCTGGCCGTTCACCCTTGTCTGGACGCTGACACCCTTCCACGGATCGAGCCCCTCGACCACGACCGGCCCGACCGGGCAGAAGGTATCGAAGCCCTTCGCGCGGGTCCATTGTCCGTCCTTCTCCTGCAAATCGCGCGCGGTGACGTCGTTGATGCAGGTGTAGCCCAGGATGTAGGGCCGCACGTCATCGCCTTCCCGCAGACGGTAGCAACGCTTGCCGATCACAACTCCCAGCTCGCCTTCGTGGTCCACGCGCTGCGAAAGCGCATTAGGCCGCCTAATTTCGTCGCCGGTGCCGATCACCGAGGAAGGCGGCTTTAGGAAGAACAACGGCTCGGTGGGAATGGGATGGTTGAGTTCCTTGGCGTGTTCGCGATAATTCCGGCCGATGCAAACCACCTTCGAAGGCTCAGCCGGAGCCAGCAAACGAACTGCACTCAACGCGATCTCAGCATTATCGGCTTGCTCGAAATCGGCAAAGGAAGCGGGACCTTTCGTGAGCGTCCGAGTGATCGTCGCCTCGCCACGGACGCTCTCGATCAGTCCGTAGCGGGCAACGCCCTGATGTTGAAATCGGCAAAATGACATAGCGAAACCCCCGTCACAGGCTCACAATTTATTAGGTACCGCCTCGCTGGCCTCGGCAGAATGCGAACTCTCATTGCCGCGCAGATCCACAGCAGAGACGGAATAGACATACTTCGCGCCTGGCTTAACGTTCTCGTCACGGAACGAAGAAGTCGGCACCAGCTTCTGATTCAGCCTCTCCGGCGTTCCGCCCTCCGACCGGCGAAAGACGTTGTACCCTGCCAGATCGTTCTCCAGGTTCGGCGCCCAGGTGAGGTCGACAAAGGGCTTCTGTCCCACGCTGGAGAAGACTGCCTGCAGGCCGACCGGCTGCCCCGGAGGATAAATATCGCGAGTGAACACCTCGACCGGCTTCGAACTGTCGCCGGGGACGAATGCGCTTCCAGCGTGCGATTGCACCTCGGTCTGGGTGGTAATCCGGTACTCGTACTTTTGCTGCCATTCAAAGGTTTTGTCAAGATACGAGCCCTGGGCGGCGGGCGCCGCATCGCCAACCACGATATAAGCAGAACCGCCAGCGGGCCTGCGCTCGATCTCATAGCGATAAGTGAGACCCTCGGGCGCCGAAGCAGGAGCGGGGCCCTCCCAGGATATTGTCACTCCTTGCCCGCTGAGCTTGGCAGACAGTTCGTCCGGCGCCGCGATTGTCGGTGCCACCGGAATCATGACTTGGTTGGACAACCCTGCGCTGCGCCCCTTGGCATTCATCTCCTCGACGGCATAAGTCACGAAGCCGGCCGGATTCTCCAGCCCAAGCTGCTGCGGCAGAGTGTCCACGTACTTCATGCGGACCGCTTCCGGCGGCGATTTTCCCTTCTGCTTGGCCGGCGGCTGGCCTTTGGGCGTCGGCACCTCGGCCACCACCGTGCACGCGCTCATCAGAGTAACTCCATCGTGCCGGCAAATGCGGGTCTGCGGACTGTGCTTCACCAGCGTCCGGTCCGTATTCTTGACGGGCAGGGTCCAATCCAGTTCCACTTGCTTGCCCGTGCGCGTGGCGGTCAAGTCCTCGACCGGGCGCGCCAATTGCAACGACGGCAACTGCGGCGCCCCCGGCGTTCCGCATCCGGAGAGCCCGGCAACGCTCAGCAATGTCCCCACCAGCCACAGCCGCAGTCTCATGGAAACTAACAGGGTAACAAATGCAACCGCCGTTGCGGCCAAAATCGCCCGGTCAAGATGGGTAAGCGATCGGCAAGGCGTCTTCTCGTGTCACAATCGAAGCATGTTTGCGCGCAAGGTACGAGTCGAGTATGACGAGGCAGGGCAGCGGCATCCGTGTCTGCTGAAATGGTTGGACAGCTTCAGCATGCGGAGCTTTACCAACGACCAGGTCTTCGACGACACGATTCCCACCGGCGACGGAGAAATGGAGATTGGTACGCGGGTCCCTCTGGATCGTCTGCGGGCATCAATGGAAGATTGGTTCCGGCGCAAGAGCTACCTGCCGAAGGACGCCACGCTGCTGGTGGAAGAACAACACCATGGCCAGTGACCTTTCGGCGTGGCATACCAGGATCGCTGAAGCCGGCGGCAGAATCTACGCACTGGTTCAGCAGACCCCTGTCACTCGGATTGAAGATGACCCTCGCCTCGGCTCATCGACCGCATTTCTTAAGATGGAGCATCTACAGACAACCGGCTCGTTCAAGCTGCGGGGAGCGACCAACAAAGTCCTGGGCCTTCCGCCCGAGGAAGCGGCACGGGGCGTGATTACTTCATCCACCGGCAACCATGCGTTGGGAGTTGCGACCGCCGCTCGACACCGCGAAATCGCTGCGGAAGTTTATGTCTCGTCGCAAGTCTCGGGGGAGAGGTTACGCTTGATCCAAGACTACGGTGCCAGAATCTTCCAATGTGGCGACAATCCTTTGCAGGCGGAGCTCGCCGCACGTGCAGCCGCCACGGCTTCCGGGAAAACCTACATTTCTCCCTATAACGATCCTGACGTGATCGCCGGACAAGGAACCATCGGCATGGAGGTTGCGCAACAGGTGGGGCCGATGGATGCGATCTATGTTGCGGTCGGGGGCGGAGGACTGATCGGCGGCGTAGGCGCTTACCTGAAGACAGTCTATCCGAACACGGAAATTGTGGCTTGCTGGCCGGAGAATTCTCGCGTGATGTATGAATGCTTGCGCGCCGGTAAGGTAATGGAGTTCCCCGAACGACCGACACTCTCGGAGAGTACGGCGGGCGGAGTTGAACCAGGGTCCATCACCTTTGCGTTGTGCCAGAGGGTGATTGATCGTACGGCATTGGTTTCGGAAGCGGAGATACTGGATACGATGCGCTGGGCCCATAAGCGTGGCTGGATGGTGGAAGGCGCCGCGGCGGTTGCTATTGCAGCATTCTTCAAAGAGGCATCACGACAGCGGGGCAAGACGGTAGTAATCGTCTCCTGTGGAGGGAATACTTCGCCGGAAGTATTGAGCCAGTTGTAAGGACCACCATGAACTTCGTCGAACCCACTCAAATCCCTACAACTTCCCCGCCTCCTCTTGGATCCGTTTCCACGCCTGCTCGACGTGGCGCGCGGTCGTGTTGGTCTGGCCGACGCAGAAGCGCAGTGTTAATCGGTCATCGAGACGGGTGTGCGTCAGGTATAGATCGCCACTCCGATTGAGGCGGTCCATCAAGCGCTGATTGCTCTCGTCCCCGGCGCGATGCCGAAAGCAAACCAGGTTTAGCGGCGCCGGTGCAGCCAGCTCAAAGCGACCGTCCTGCTGTATCCACCGGGCGAAATTCTGCGCCATCTCCACGTGCCGGCGAACGTGATATTGCAGTCCTTCAACGCCGTAGTGGCGAATGACGAACCATAGCTTAAGCGAACGAAACCGGCGGCCCAGCGGAATGTGCCAGTCGCGGTAGTCGAATACCGCGCCGGATTCTGTGGCTGTATTACGCAGATATTCCGGCAGAATGCTTAAGGTGTCGATCAGCGCCTTGCGGTCGGCAACGTAGAAGCAGTTGCAATCGAAGTTGGTAAACATCCACTTATGAGGATTGAAGGTGTAGCTATCGGCAAGTTCGACTCCAGCTTGAATCCATCGGAATTCCGGGCACAACGCGGCGGTGCCGGACATCGCTGCATCGACATGGAACCAGACACCTTCCTCGCGACAGATCGCTCCGATGGCAGGTAAAGGATCGATGGCATTGGAGGAAGTAGTACCTACCGTGGCAGAGACAAAGAAGGGAACCAGCCCAGCCCGACGGTCCTTTTCGATCTGGTCCTTCAGCGCATCGCTGCGCATGGCAAAGTTTTGGTCAACCTCAATGAGTCGCAGGTTGTCCACGCCAATTCCGGCAACCATCGCAGCTTTCTCCAGCGAGGAATGCGCCTGGTTCGAGGTATAGGCGATAAGACGTCCCTCGCAGCCGCGCCGATTGCTGGCGTAGTTGGTGGCGCGCTCCCGTGCGGCCAGCATCGCGCATAGGGACGAACTGGAAGCCGTGTCCTGGATCACGCCACCCCCATCCCCGGCGGATAGAAACCTCGGCGGCAGCCCTAGCATGGGTACAAGCCAGTCCAGTACATGTGTCTCCAGTTCCGTGCAGGCCGGGCTGGTGGCCCACAACATTCCCTGTACGCCCAGTGCGGACGACAGCAGATCGCCCAGGATGGCCGGACCGGAAGCGTTGGCAGGGAAGTAGGCAAAGAAATTGGGCGATTGCCAATGAGTAATGCCTGGCAAAATCACCTCTCCAATATCCCGCAGCATGGTTTCGAAAGCTTCGCCACTTTGGGGAGCTTCGGCGGGAAGCTTTCGCCGTATATCCCCTGGTTCTATCTGGGATAAGACCGGTAGTGTCTCGATGCGTTCGTAGTAGTCGGCGACCCAATCCACCATCGCGCGCCCGTACTTGCGAAACTGCGCCGGCGTCATGTGATAACTCTTTTCTGGCGGCAAAGCTTCCTCCCTATCCTCCACTGCACTCGCAGAGACACGGCCCAATATAAGCCAGTCAGTTTAGCGTAAATCATCGGAATGCCGGCTGGGGGACGTGACCGCCGGCCAGAATTGGCGCGAAAGCAAGGCAAAGCTTTTTTCCGAGCCTTGCGGCTATTTTCGTGCGGGTTACAGGCGCGTTATCCGCTGCTACTAATGCATCGTTAATTCGAGATACGCTAGTTTATCGGCACAAATAGCGCCCATTGCGGCTAGCAACCAGGATAACTTAGGTGCTATTTCCACCCACCACTTCATGGTTGCGATTTATTTTTATAGTTAACTTTGCCAAATATAGACTTAGCATCTATTTCTTCTTACTGTTACACTACCTTTGGTTTGCAACCCACGAAAGGAGAAGCATGGACATCCAGAATATATTAGGCGATTTAAAAAAGGAGCGGGAGCGCATCGACCGGGCGATCTCTGCGTTGGAAGGACTTGGAGGACGCAAGCGGGGTAGACCGGCCGGCAGTCACAGTGCGACCACGCGTCCGAAACGCCATATGAGCGCGGCTTCGCGCAAACGTATTTCCGAGATGATGAAGCAGCGCTGGGCCGAGCGCAAGAAGAAACAGAAGAGTTAAGAGTTTCGTAGCGCCGTCGTCGTACGGGAAACAATCCGTAATAGTCAAGGATGCCACTCCTGCGGAGTGGCATTTCTGTTTGCTTCCGAGGCAGCCGTGCCCGGAGCGCAGATTCGAAGATCTGGCCTGGCGCGCTCCTCGCTGCGAACATCCTTCTCTGGCTGCCAAAGCGTCTCAGGATGCCATCTGACGTGGCACCGCATAGCGCTTGGGTCCCCGCTTGCGCACCAGGAGTAGGCGGATCTGTTCCAGCAGCTCCATGGGAGCGAACTCGCCTTTGGGCAGCCAGCAGTCGGCAAGATGGTCCGTACAAGCGGTGACCGAGCCCGAGAACAGCAGCGCAGGCGTGTAGGGCGAAATGGCTTTGAGGCGCGCAACCAGATCCACCCCGCTCATTTTGGGCATCATCAAATCGGTCAGCACCAGGTCGATGCCGCCGTGGCGGATGAATTCAATGGCACGTTCGGGATCGCAGCAACAAAGGACACGGTAACCCCGTGTCTCAAGTATCACTTTCCGGATGGAGAGAGAGCGTTCGTCATCGTCAACGCAGAGAATGGTGCGTTTTGGTTTCATCGATATCCTGCAAGGGCCTTCTCGGATGTGCCGGGCAGCCGCAACTGACCAAACCTGTTAAGTCAATCGCGCCGGCGAGTCTCGGAGCGGCTCGGCCTGAATTTTTTTGTCCGCCAGAGCAAGTAGCGTAACGGGATATTACGTCCGCGTCGCGGGTCTGCCAAGTACCGCAATGGTTAAATCGGAAGAGTTTTTTTGCAGCGGCGAAGCGGATCGAAACCGCACCGTGAGCGGTGAAGAGAGCTTCACGTGACGGTCTGAAAGCGGCGACTGGCGGGGCTTTTCTGCGTGCACAAGATATCCGCAGAAAATTCACATCGTAACTTCGCCGTCAATCACCTGCACCACGTTACCGCCGACGCGCACATTGGTGACGGTGTCGCCTGAACGTGCCGCACGAATGTAGAGCCGGCTTGGGCGCCGCGTCTCCATTCCTTGCTCGATCAGGCCCCGTTGTTCCGTTGCGAGCACGCCATGCTGCACCGCCCAGGCCGCGCAGCAACCCGCTGCCGAGCCGGTGGCTGGGTCTTCGCCATTGTAGAAAATCATGCGCGCGTGCAACGTTGCCTTGGGATCCACGGTTTCGCGGCAAACGAAATAAAAGAACGCTGGCGAGCCTACCGTGGCCAGATACGGCGCCATCTGCGGCCAGCCGACACTGAGCGTCTGCAGCGTGGCGAGCGACCGGAACGGCACCATGGTGAAGGGCATTCCGGTGGAGACGGTCTGAATGGGAAGGCTTTCGTCCAGTTCCGCCGGCGGGACGCCGAGTACCTTGGCAATCTCGCCGTGCGCATGCATCCGCCCAAACTGCGGTTCCGCTTGCCGCATCTCGCCGAAGAGCCGGCCGTCGCGTTGCTCGAACCGCACCGGGACCTTGCCGACCTTGAGATCGAGGACAACTTCCCTCGCATTCGATTGCTGCTGCAAATACCAGGCGGTGCCGAGCGTGGGATGCCCGGCGAAGGGCAGCTCTTCATTGACCGTGAAAATCCGTACCCTGTGACCTTCTCTGCGCTCGACATCCTCAGCGCGCGGCAGGATGAAGGTGGTCTCCGACAGATTGGTCTCACGTGCCAGCTTCTGCATCTCGACGTCGTTCAAATCACGCGCGTCAGAGAACACCGCCAGCTGATTGCCTTCCAGCGGGCGATCGGTGAAAACATCGAGCTGCACGAAACGGAACTTGCGAGAGAACATAACGGCTTCACGATTCATCCCGACTACCCCAAAGCAATCTCGGCAAAACACACTGGTAGCTTTTACGCGTGCTGTTCGTCAGGGGCAGGGTACGTCCTGGTTGAGATCCCGACGCGATGTCTCTCATGATATACACGAAGGCAGGATGTATTTCGACGAAGACGGTGGGAAAGCCGTAAGATGCAGAATCTAGGGTTGGGCTGGCGACGTGGCTGTGCCAGCTCGGTGCGGAAGCGAAGGGGGTCCGGTGACTCTCCCGGTCTTCAAAACCGGCGATTGGCGCCTTGCGGTGTCAATGGTGCGTTCGACTCGCACACGCTTCCGCCAGTATCCTTTGTTCCTTCGGCTCGGTTCCGCCTCGCTCAGGATTTCGCAGCGGGCGACGAACGTTGCATCCTCGCCGAGGACCAAAAGCTCGCCCTTGCCAACTGCTCACTCGCGCGAGAAGCGCCGCAAGCAGCTTACCGGACCAACCCAAAACGCCCCGTACCAGGACCATTGGCCTGAACGGGGCGGTCTTTTCTGCAGAGGAGCCGAAACGGCGATGGCCTGCGCTTCAGTTGCGCGGCTGCCAATTACATCTTCTTCCCCGCCTTGCTGTCGAGCAGCGAAACCAGTTGCTGGCCAGCGGGCGTCGGCTTAACCTCGGTGCTCACAATGTCCCGTGCGCTGAGCGCTTTCCCGTACAGGCGCTGGTTAGCGTCACTATCGGGGTCGAGCGAGGCGCCGTCGAGTGATACGCCAGCGAAAAGTCCGGAAGTCCGGGCATAGGTCAGGATGTCAGCAGTACCCGTACTCGCGCTGGCTCCGGAACCGGCCGCTGCGGTCGCGTCGCTGCCGACCTTGACTTTGCCGTCCAGCAACTTGTTCGCCGCCGCCGGCGCCATGATCAGGAGGATGTAATCCTTAGCCGTGCCGCCGATCTGAAGACCGGCGCTGGCGCCACCGATGCTGTACATGGCGGGCGCTGACCATTTACCGGTAAAGTCCTTGCCCTCGCGGCAAGTCATCGGACCGCGGCCTCCGGTTCCGCCAATGCCAACAGCGAACTTCTTCACGCTGGGCAAAATGACGATGCAATCGGCCTTCGCGACGACGCTGGCTGGAACGTCCTTGCTGCCGACCATGGCCTGTAACACGGTGGTGGCATTTCTGATGGTTTCTTCGTCTTTGGTTTTGTCAGCGCCCCAGGCGGGCAGGGTCAAGATCAGAAGCAGCGATGTGAGCAAACAAGATATAGCTATTTTGGTTCTTGGCATGGGCGTTAAGCCCCCTTTCTCAAATGGCATAACAGACGGTCCAGCGGACGCAATGTATTCTAACAGCAAAGACGTCGATTTTTCACACTTTTAATCAAGCTTAAGACTAGATCTGGCGCGCAGCTAGCGAAACTTCGAGAAGTCCGGCTTGCGTTTTTCGACAAACGCGGTAAGGGCTTCCTTGGTTTCGGGCGAATCCAGCCGGTCTTTGATCTCGTTTACCTCCTCGCGCAGCGCCCGGTTCACCTCCGCATGGTGCGCCTGCTTCATCAGCCGTTTGCAGGCCAGCAATGCTCCCATCGGCTTTTCCCCCAGCTTGCGCGCCGCTTGCGAAGCGGTGACAAACAGTGCCTCAGGGGCCACGACCGCATTTACTAAGCCGAGTTCGTAAGCCCGCCGGGCGTCCAGTGGAGATCCCAGCATCAACAACTCCGACGCGCGTTGATGTCCGATGAGCGCCGGTAGAAGCACGGTCGAAGCCGCCTCGGGAACGATGCCGAGGTCAATAAACGGCATCACGAACTCCGCGCCCTCGGCGGCATAAACCAGGTCGCAATGCAGCAGGATAGTGACACCAACGCCAACGGCGAGTCCTTGCACCGCGGCGACAATGGGCTTCCTGGCATGGGCAACCGCATGGATGAACCGCACTGCGGGAGGAATCTGCTGTCCCGACCACGGCTTCTGCAAAAAGTCCATGAGGTCGTTGCCGCCGGTAAAGGCGTCACCGGTGGCATGCAGCAGCATAACGCGTACCGCGGGGTCGGCTTCCCCCTGCTCCACCGCCTCGCTAAGGGCGTCGTACATCTCAGCGGTCAGCGCGTTTTTCTTCTCCGGACGGTTAATGGCGATGCACAGCACCGCGTCGTCGCGTTCGCATTGAACATGGCTCATGGTCGGGTCCTTGAGGGCAATCTTGATAACAGGAAATTGTACGGGAAGCGGGCAGAGCTAACGCACTACCACGGTTCCGACCGTATGTCCGCGGCGCAGCTTTGCGGCTTTCACGGTGTTACTCATCAGCATGGCGATGGTCAGTGGGCCCACTCCGCCGGGCACGGGAGTCATCGCTCCCGCGACCTCGGCCACCCTGGGGGCAACATCGCCCATCAGGGTTGAGCCTTTGGTTGCGAAGTCCCTCTCGCGCTTCTCGTTTCCAGCGAAGAACCGCCGGAACTCGGCAGGATCGGTGACCGTGTTCATGCCGACGTCAATGACGGTCGCTCCCGGCTTCACAAACTCCGAGGTGATCATGCCGGCCTTGCCGATAGCGGCAACCAGGATGTCGGCACGGCGGCAAACCGCAGGCAGGTCGCGCGTCTTGGAGTGGCAAACGGTGACTGTCGCGTTGCCGTTCAGCAGCAGCATCGCCACCGGCTTGCCCACGATATCGCTGCGCCCCACCACCACGGCTTCGGCACCCGCGATCGGAATGTCGCTGCGCTTCAGTATCTCGATGATGCCCGCCGGGGTACACGGCACCAGGCCGGGACGCTGCGTCGATAGATAGCCGACGTTCATGGGATGAAATCCGTCCACGTCTTTTTCCGGCGCAACCGCCAGCAGGACCTGCTTGGAGTCCACCTGCGACGGCAGGGGCAATTGCACCAGGATGCCGTCGATCTCGTCGCGGCGATTGAGATCGTGCACCAGAGCAAGTAGCTCCGCCGTAGTAACCGCGTCGGGTGGTGTGTGCTTTTCGCTGTAAATACCGAGCTGCTCGCAGCTCTTTACCTTGTTGCGAACATAGATCTCAGATGCGGGATTATGCCCCGCGAGCACCACCGCCAGGCCGGGCCGCAGTCCGGCAGCAGTAAGTTCCTTGACCTCTTCGCCGACTTCGGCTTTGATTTGAGCCGCAATCCTGGTTCCGTCGAGAATGGTGGCCGACATTCAGGTTCCCTCGGGTTCTATCTTAGCGCGGCAGCAGAGCATTTTTCGTGCGGGCGGGCTGGTTCTTGGCGTATGATGCTGGCTGTTTGCTTTATGCCCGGCACCAAGTCCCAGACGATGACCCGCGAAGAACGGCGTACGATTGGCCGCTCTTGCCGCAACCAGATCAAGCGCGTCGACCAGGGCACCTGGGACCCCAAAGACCGCAAGCGCGACATCCTCGACCTTCTGCTGGCCGCGCAGCACGGACGTATTCCGTCTCTCCTGCCCATCAAATGGGCGCACATGGCAGCTTCGCCGTTCGGGTTCTTTCGCGGGGCGGTCCCGATCATGGCGGCCGACCTGGCGCCCATGCCGCACAGCGGCTTGATGGCGCAACTTTGCGGCGACGCCCACGTGCAGAACTTGGGCGCGTTCGAAGCTCCCGACGGCCGGCTCATCTTCGACATTAACGACTTCGACGAGTCCATCATCGGACCGTGGGAATGGGACGTGAAGCGCATGTCGGCGAGCCTGGTGCTCGCCGGCCGCGAAGCCGGCAATTCCGAAAAGCAATGCAAAGACGCGGTGCTCGCCTTCGCGCGCAGCTATCGAAGCTGGATGCGAAAGTTCTCTCAGATGCCCTGGGTCGATCTGGCGCGTTTTCAGATCTACCGCGAGGTCGGTCCGGTGCTCTCGGTCCTGCGCAAGGCGGAGCGCGCGACCCCGGCGCACAACCTCGAGAAGCTGTCCGTCTTGCGCGACGGCAAGCACGTTTTCCGTAAGCCTGAGCCGCCACTGCCCTACCAGATATCGCGAAAAGAGAAGGATGGCGCGGTGGCGTCCTTGCGCGCCTACAGGCGGACGCTTTTGCCGGAACGAGCGCATTTTTTCTCGCAATATGAAGTGGCGGACGTCACCTTCCGCGTGGTCGGAACCGGCAGCGTCGGCTTGCGCGACTACGTCCTGCTTATGTTTGGCGGCGCAGTTTACGATCCACTGTTTATCCAGATCAAAGAAGAGCCCAAATCGGCCTATGCGTCTTATTTGCCGCACAGCCCGGTTCCGGCCCACCAAGGACAGCGTACGGCCGAGGGCGGACGCGCTATGCAGATGCAGTCCGACATCTTCCTGGGATGGACGTCCATCGCGGGCCGCGACTATGTGGTCCGCCAGTTGCACGACCACAAGGCGGGCATCACGGACGACGACCTTAAAGGCAGCGGACTGGTGGAGTACGCGCGGATGTGCGGCGAGCTGCTCTCCAAGGGACATGCCCGCTCCGGCGATCCCTGCGCGATTCATGGCTATCTGGGTAACAGCGACAAGTTCGACAAAGCCATGGCCGGTTATGGCGTCACCTATGCGAATCAAACTGTGAAGGACTGGGAGCAACTGCGCCGCGCCATTCGCAGCGGCAAGATCCACGCCGCGAGGTCCCAGGCCCCTGCCAAGAAGACGTCCAAACAAAAGTAACGCCGCTCTGTTCCGCCGCAATTTCGGAGAACATACCAGGCCAGATGTTCTCCGTGCCTCTGTGTCTCTGTGGTTAACCCTGCTATTCCGACGTGAAGTAGTCCACCGTGACCGGATTCTCGAACAGCGAATAGTCGCGCGTTACCACGGTGATTCCGCTATCGGTGACGTGGTACTTGGCGCGGTCGGCTTCGGTGTCGTAGCCGATGACCGTGCCCTCGGGAATGTCGACGTCGCGGTCAATGATGGCCTTGCGGATGCGGCAGTGCCGTCCGATGTTGACGTGGGAGAACACAATGCTGCTGTCAACTTCGGAATAGGAATTCACGCGCACATCCGGCGAGAGCACGCTGCTGCGCACGGCGCCACCCGAGACAATGCAACCCATGGAGACGATGGAATCGCGCGCCTCTCCGGTGCGCCCGGGATCGTTGAAGACGAACTTGGCCGGCGGATACTGCCGCATGTGGGTGCGAATCGGCCACGCTTTGTCATAGAGGTTGAACACCGGGGCGACAGACACCAGGTCCATATTGGCCTCGTAGTAGGCCTCGAGCGTGCCCACATCCCGCCAGTAGAGCGCTTCCTTCTTGTTCTCGTCGATGAAGTTGAAGGAATAGACCTTGTAGTCGTCCACCATGCGCGGCAGAATGTTGTGGCCGAAGTCGTGGCGCGAGGCCGGGTCTTCGGCGTCCTTCAGCAGCGCGGGGATGAGCACGTCGGTGTTGAACAGGTAAACGCCCATCGAGGCGGAGACCATGTTCGGGTTGTAGGGCGAGCGTAAATCCGTCTCTTCCGGCTTTTCCTGAAAGCCGGTCACGCGGCCCGTGGAATCGACCTCCACCACGCCAAAGTGCCTGGTTTCCGAAGGTTCAATCAGGATGGTCGCAATGGTGATTTCCGCACCCGAATCCTTGTGCTGCCGCAGCATGCGGTCGTAGTTCATTTTGTAGATGTGATCGCCCGACAGAATCAGCACACGCTTCGGTTGCTCGGAGCCGATGGAGTAAATGTTCTGGTAGACGGCGTCGGCGGTGCCCATGTACCAGTTCTCGCTCACCCGCTTCATGGGGGGCATGATCTCGATGAACTCGCCCAGTTCGCGGCCCACGATGTTGCCCCAGCCCTCGCGAATATGGCGGTTCAGCGACAGCGCCTTGTACTGCGTCAAGATATAAATCTTGCGCAAATCGGAGTTGATGCAATTGGACAGGGTGATGTCGATAATGCGGTAGATGCCGCCAAAGGTGACAGCCGGTTTGGCGCGGTCGCGGGTCAGCGGATACAGACGTTCGCCCGCTCCTCCAGCCAGCAAGACTCCGAGGGTATCTCTCATCCTGGCGATTTCCCGAGTGTGAATTTTCCCAAGAGGGATTTGTAAAACTCGTTCACAGGAGGGCCGACTGCACCTTGGTGCCACGCGCCGCCCCACGGGCGAAGTCGAATGTTAGCACAAGGCGGTCTCTTCTAGCGGCGCACGATCACGAAAGGCCGGAGGCTGCTATTTCGCGTCATCCACCCGGATGCGCAGCGACTTCAGGAACTGCACGTCCTGCGAGGTCATCCGGAGGTCGGCCGACGTGCGCACCTTGATCGGACTCTTCTCTACGACCTCCTCTTCGCGCTGGTTGACCCCTATGGTCGCTTCCAGCACCAGAAATACGTCGTATCCGCTGGCCTTGATCCGTGAGATGACGGCCGCAATTTCATCGGAATCGGAGAGCGAGCTATTGATCGCTTCTCCCAATTCCTTCATTAAGCCCTTAAGTCGTTGGTCCACGATCGCACCTGATACCTTCACTGAGCGGGAGAAACGGAACGCAGAAATCAACCCACTCGAAAACTGCTTGAAGCAATTTACCTCTTTTGACGCCGCGATGTCATAGGTTTGGATGCAAATGGTTGGTGAAAGTTTTGTCACGAAGACGCGGCAGCCACCCGCACCGCAAGGCCAGACGCTGCAGCCGGGCTGGTAGAATGGCCTTTCTGTCGCCAACCCGAGGCGCAGACGAGGTTTACCCTGTCACCCCGCGATCTCAGCACGCACGGCCGGGCGTTTCTTCGTGTCGCCGGAAGAAAGAGTGGCGAGAACCGATGGGTGCGTGCTTTTTACCGTGCTGGAAGCGTAACCCTCCGCAGCATCGGACGCGTGCTGCACATGCTCTGGCTGGAAGTCACCGGGCTGCTCTTCCTGGTGCTCGCCGTTGTGGGGGTAGGGGCCGCGGTCCGGCAGTACCATCGCTATCAAGCCGGCGCTTCCGGAGCGGGAAAGGTCGCACTGGCCGCCGCGTTCGCGCTGCTCTTCGCCTACTTCGGCGTGAGCTCCTTTTGGAGATCGCGCAAAAGATAGGTTCAAGTTTCCGGTTTGTGATGGCTTACTGCTGAACTGAAAAACTTGAAACTGGCAACTGCAAACTGGCGCTTTGTGACGCGCGTCATAGCGGTTTGTCAGGCTGGCGGCTGATAGTTAAGACATCTTCATTCACCGAGGGCCTACTGCAATGGCCGAAACCAAGGAAAAACGTGCCGTCTCCAGCAAGCTGGCGGACGAGCAGCAAACTTCTTCGCACATCAGCATTCATCCGCTTTATTCCCCCGCCGATCTCGAAGGCTGGGATTACGACCGCGACCTCAACTTCCCCGGACAGTTTCCCTATACGCGCGGGGTGCAGGCCAGCATGTATCGCGGCCGGCTGTGGACCATGCGGCAATACGCCGGCATGGGCGACGCGGAAGAATCCAATCGCCGCTACAAGTACCTGCTGAGCCAGGGCACCACCGGGCTAAGCGTGGCCTTCGATCTGCCGACGCAGATCGGCCTCGACTCCGACAACCCGCTCGCCATGGGCGAGGTCGGCAAGGTCGGTGTCGCGATTGATTCCATCGAGGACATGATGCGCCTGTTCGACGGCATCAACCTGGAGAAGATTTCCACCTCGATGACCATCAACGCCACCGCCTCCATTCTACTGGCGCTCTACATCGTCACCGCGCGGCGCACCGGGCAGCACGTGCGCAAGCTCTCCGGCACGGTGCAGAACGACGTGCTGAAGGAATACATCGCGCGCGGCACCTACATCTATCCGCCGGCCCAGGCGATGCGCATCATCACCGACATTTTTTCCTATGCCAACGAAAACCTGCCGGATTGGAACACCATTTCGATTTCGGGCTACCACATGCGCGAGGCAGGATCGACCGCAGTGCAGGAAGTAGCGTTCACCCTTTCGAACGGCATGACCTACGTGCAGGCCGCGATCGACGCCGGTCTCGACGTGGACAAGTTCGCGCCCCGGCTGTCGTTCTTCTTTAACGCGCACAGCAATTTTCTGGAGGAAGTGGCCAAGTTCCGCGCCGCGCGACGCATGTGGGCGCGAATCATGCGTGACCACTTCGGCGCCAGGA
Source organism: uncultured Acidobacteriaceae bacterium (assembly GCA_963798005.1). Lineage (GTDB taxonomy): Bacteria > Acidobacteriota > Terriglobia > Terriglobales > Acidobacteriaceae > Bog-257. The sequence goes on from CAWCRZ010000008.1 coordinate 90,519, forward strand.
ACCCCAAGTCGTGGATGCTCCGCTTCCACACCCAGACCGCGGGCTCGACGCTGACCGCGCAACAACCGGAGAACAACATCGTCCGCACCGCCTTGCAGGCCATGGCCGCGGTGCTGGGCGGTACGCAGTCGCTGCACACCAACTCTTTCGACGAAGCGCTGGCCTTGCCGACCGAGCAGTCAGCGCGAATTGCGCTGCGCACGCAGCAGATCATCGCCTACGAATCGGGCGCGCCACAGACCATCGACCCGCTGGCCGGCTCCTACTATGTCGAATCGCTGACCAACCAGATTGAAGCCGGTGCTCGCGACTATATCGACAAGATTCAAGCCATGGGCGGTACGCTGAAGGCCATCGAGCGGGGATACATCCAGCAGGAAATCCAGAACGCGGCCTACGAGTACCAGCAGGCCGTCGATCGCAAACAAGCCATCGTTGTAGGGGTCAACGCGTTCCATCTTGACGACGAAAAATCAATTCCGCTTCAACACATGGACGAATCGCTGGAGCGCAAGCAGGTGGAGCGCCTGCGCGCGGTGCGCGCCAAGCGCGATCCGGCGAAGTGGCAGGCCGCGGTGAAACAGGTGGAAGACACGGCGCGCGGCACCGGAAACCTGATGCCGGTGATTGTCGAAGCCGTCGAAGCCGATGCCACCGTCGGCGAAATCTCCGACGCCATGCGCCACGTCTACGGCGAGTACCACGAGACGGTGGTGATCTGAAGCGGAGTTCACACCGCTCGATGATGCCGCGTTGACAACAGTACCGGACTGTCTTCGACGAAGCTACAAGGGAAGTCCAACCTCGCCGAAGCCGTGCGTAAGCTCCTCCCAATCTCTACCACTCCGGGCCAGCACCTCAGCGGCATCAAACAAAGCGTTGCTAGTCCGCGACTCCGCCTGGAGTTTGGCAATATCGATTCCTTCTTTGAGATTATCGTCCAGAAGTCGCGAAAGCCCTTCTGCTTGGCTTTCATGCGTGACTTCTCCGCTTCACCAGCCCTGTTGTGGGCGTTGCTGATGTTCGTGACGCTCACATCCGGTTCGCTCGACAGGGCGACAATTATTGTGCGTTAGAGTGCGTTGAGTGATCTGCTGGACGGGGCCGTTTCCTGTTTCGTGATGTGCTTTTTGGTATCTGGCAATCGCCGTGGAACGTTCGTAGCATCGCCTACTGGCGATTTCAGTATTATCGACCCTTGTAGTTGCGAGACCGTGCGTGAGCAGCGGCAGTCTCACGGAGATCGCGTTCAGCAAGATCGGGCACTAGCTCGCAGGAATCAGGCGAGCGCGAAGCATTGCCTCCGGCAAAACGGCCGGCAGCTCGAGATGCTCGGCCAATCTTTTCATCTGAAGCCCTCAACCGAGCCCAGTGCTCGAACACCTCCATTCGCGCTCTTGAATCTGGATGCAAGACCACGAACTTGCCGGGCGAGATCATGAAGAAGACGCCCATTGTCATTACCGTTAATGTCGCTGATAGCGCCTGTGCCAGAGGGCTGAAGAACGTCATAAGTGATGTTGCCATTTTCTTGAGTCAGCCCGATGGTGCCGCGGAGTCGGCGCCGGCGTCATCGCACCTGCCATCTGCCGATCCTGCGTCACACTGTTGACTGCATTGGTATAGTCCAGTGGCTCTAATGAGCCGACAGAGTAGGTTCCTGCAGCGACGCATTCGAGAACGGGCCACCGGTTTGCGCCTCAGGATTCCAAACAGCGAATTGAGACCGTGTGCACCAGCATCCTGGTTCGGACTGACCAGATACCAGTGGTCGTGTTGGGCCACCGCGTCTCTCTGGTCATCGAAGGGAGGGTGAAGGTCCCATCCGCTTCGACTGTGTAGCTGCCCTGCGCCGCGACGTCCTTTGCGCATCGTTGGGGACGAGCTGAATGGTCTCCGCTTGATTTACGATCGACCAGCGGGCCGAGAGCTTCGCTCAGCGCGTCGAGGAACGATCGCTTTCGGGCCGCACGGACGCAATTGATGAAACGCAACCTGGCGCGCCGGACTCAGGCGGACGCAGTGGCTTAGTTGGGGAGCGCACTCGAGGCCTGAGCACTTTCCGGTCATTGAATGATTCAGGCTGCTCACATGTTCGTCGATTTTCGGAACACGCCAATACAATGCTGCCGACGTGTAGCCCCCCGAAATCTGGCTGCTGGAGAAGGCGCTGGGGTCCTGCTTGCGCAACATGCCTGAGCCCCGGCCCCCTGGCCATTTTCGTCGTCGTACTCGATGATTCTTCCATTGCCCGAGGAAGAGAGAACAAATGCCAGAGTCATGGGACCCCACGCCGGATCGTTTATCGTCATCGAGTTCAATCCGAGGGGCGTGATCGAGTAGTGTCCAGTGACCGTTGTGGTGTACGGTTGCCCGGCAATGGAATTGCCATCGAGTATCCCGCTGGTAATGTTCCCCTTGCCATCGGAGATGAGCTCCCCGGCCATCGTCCAACGGCCTGTCGAGTCGGCGCCTTTGAGGAAGAAGGCATAGTTGCCGTTAAGCTTTTGCGGATCGCCGCCGCCCCCCTGCCGAATCGTGATGCTGAGTTGGGCTTGGGCGCCACGGGAGGCACCTCCGAGTCAGTGACCTCCACGGTGAAGTTCGAGGTCGCCGCAACGGTCGGCGTTCCCGTGATTTCACCTGTGCTGCTGTTGATGGTCGAAACCCGCTGGCAGGCTTACCGAAGCGATGCTCCAGGCATACGGAGCAACTCCACCGATGGCGGTAACGGTGGCATCGTAAGGCGTGTTCACCGTGTCGTCAGGAGAGACGTAGTCGTAATGCTCAGGGTACGCGGCGCGATCGTGATGCTGAGTTGCGCGGTCGCGGTCGCCGGCGGCTCCTCGGAATCCGCTACCTGCACCGTGAACACCCAAGTCCCTGCGCCGGTAGGCGTGCCGGTGATTGCGCCCGTGCTGCTATTCAAGTTGAGCCCGGCAGGCAGGCTGCCAATGGCGATGCTCCAGGAATAAGGCGTGATACCGCCGGTCGCCCTTAGCGAAGCGCTGTAAGAGGTATCGATTGTGCCCGCAGGTAGCGACGAAGTTATGACGTTAAGCGGAGTGATCGCTGCGAAGTAGCTGAAGATGTCCAGCACCACGTCTGTCGGATCGGAGGCGAAAGCGTTGATGCTGCTGTTAAGAGTGGCAACCATCGCCATATTCGCGTTGGTCGCGCCGTCCCAGGCATTCACCGTGGACACATAAGGTTGTCCCTCCTGATTGGGCCACAATGTCAGATAGTCCAACGGTCCCTCCGGAACCACGGTGGCATTCAGTACATAGGCCTGAGCATCCGGGACCTTACACGGGCTGCCCGTAACATCGACCGCGATGGTTCCCGTGAAGGCGCCCGCCGCGTTGCGAGTATCCAGCAACCGGCAGGGAGCCAGGGTATAGAGCGATAGAGGTCCCGGCCCGGAATCGGTTGGCGCGAAGTATCCGTCAATGTCAATTACCAGGTCAGTGTCTCCGGTGGGGTAGACGCTGATGGCTCCGCTCAATCCGCCAACCGCGATCGCGGCATTTGCGGTAGTCGCGCCCGTCGGCGCGTTCAAGGTGGAAACCAGCGGTTGCGGTTGTCCCGCCGGCCACACGGTCAAGTAGCCCAACGGACCTTTCGGGACCACGGTGAAATTCAGGGAATAGGCTTGCGCCACGTAGGGTATGGCGCAGGAACTGGCGAGCAGCGGGAAGTCCCACTGCTGGCCGCCATTCAAAGACGGTCCTCCCAGAGGCCCATCCGGCCCGCGAGTGTCGGCTACGCGGCACGGTGTAAGCGGGAAGAACGCCAGCGTCGAGCTGCTTGCGGACACGAAGTATCCGTTGATATCCAGCACAACGTTGGTCGTGTCGGTGACATAAATACTGATCGCCGCATCGCTGCCGGCAGGAATAATGGCCGCATTAGCTTTGGTCTGGCCATTCGGCGAATTCAGGGTTGACACCAGCGGCTGGGCTTGTCCCGCCGGCCATGCCGTCAGATAATCCAGACGCCCTTGCGGGACTACAGTGATATTCAGCGAATAAGCGGCCGCCGAATGCGGAATATTGCAGGCACTGTTCGGGATTGCAAAATCACGCGATGTTTTGCCCGGGATTGCCGGCCCGCCGAACGGACCATTCGGCAAACGGGTGTCAGCCAGGGGAGTACGGAACTGTGAATGAGCTTGTCGCACGGCGAGACGCGCAGTAGCTGAGGGCAAGATGGCTTGCGACGGATTTCGAACAGGCATAAAGGCGAACATGAAGCGAACGTGCACGGTTCTCAATTCTAAAACCGGCGATCAGATGTCGTTCGGTTTACCAAAGCCTGGACGGCCAAAACGAAAACGAAACGAAAAGAGTCAAGAATGTCAAGAATCGACGCGGCTCAGTTCTCGATTTAATCTTGCGCTGGACGTCCACAAGGGCGCGGTATCTTGCTCAGCGATCTGCTAAAGCCCCGGCCAGATCATTGACTCGCTCGCCCCGGTTTGGTTACGCTTGCGCACTTCCCACCTCGAAACGCGTAGGAGTGACGAATGTCCGGACCGGTAGCCACCCCAATTCTGAAGAGCAATCCGCCCACAGACTTTCTCGCCGCGAGTTCGCTCGCTATGCAGCGCTGGCCGCCACGACTGCGGTAGTCGTTCCTACGGCGTCTGCTCTCGCAGGAAACAACGCCCAAACCGACTTCTGCGCCGAATGCGCCGCCGCAGTCCGCGCCTCAGTTGCCGCCCGCGCTCCAGGCGGAAGGCGAGCTGAAGTATCAGTGGATCGTCCAGAACTATGGCAGCCGCCTGAGCGAGGCCGAGAAGCAGGACGTGCACCGCCTGGTGATGGAAGGCCAGAAGCCGCTGGCGGCGTTCCGCGCATTTCCACTCGACAACTCTGACCAGCCGGCCACGGTGCTCAAGTTCACCGACGCCGAGCTGGCGGGCGAAAGGAGCCGGGGATGATTGGCGAGGACGTGCTCTATCTCAGCGTGCGCGAGCTGGCCTACCGCTTGCAGACGCGCCGGTTGTCTCCCGTCGAGCTCACCGAGGCTTACCTTGAGCGCAGCAGGAAGTATGGCCCGCAACTGAACGCCTACGCCACGCTCACCCCCGAGCTCGCTCTGCAACAGGCGCGCCAGGCGGAACAAGAGATTAACCAGGGCCACTATCGCGGGCCGCTGCATGGCATTCCCTACGCCGCCAAGGACCTGCTCGCGGTCAAGGGATATCCCACAACGTGGGGGGCCAAGCCCTACCAGAACCGGCGCTTCGATTACAACGCCACCGTCATCAATAAGCTGAACCAAGCTGGCGCGGTGCTGCTGGGCAAAGCGGCAATGATCGAGTTGGCGGGCGGCCTTGGGTACCGTTTCGCCGCGGCATCGGCGACAGGCGCGGCCAGGAATCCCTGGAACCAGGACTGTTGGACCTGCGGTTCGTCGAGCGGCTCGGGCGCCATTGTCGCCTCGGCGATGGCGGCTTTCGCCATCGGCACAGAAACCTGGGGCTCCATCGTTTGTCCCTCAGCCTTCTGCGGCGTTTCCGGTCTGCGCCCCACCTTCGGCCGCGTTGGCCGGGGCGGCGCCATGGCGCTCTCCTATTCCATGGACAAGATAGGCCCCATGTGCCGCACCGCCGACGACTGCTCCCTGGTTCTCACCGCCATTAGCGGACATGATCCCACCGACGCTGGCTCGCTGCCTGAGCCGGAGGCGCGCTTCGAATACAAGTCACCGGGCAGTGCGCTGCGCATTGCGAGCATCGAAAACGCGTGGGAGAAACCGGACCCCGACATTGCCGCGGCGTTCGGGGAAGCGCTGGCGGTCCTCCGCCAGGCCGGAGAGCGGACGAGCAGCGTCCGCTTGCCGGAAGGACCTTTCGAGAGCTGCCGGGGCGATCGTGATCAGTGTCGAAGCGGCCTCGGCCTATTCGCAACTGATCGAATCGGGTGGCGTTTCCCAGCTCAGCGATCCGCTTAGCCGCGTCGGCGGCTACGTCGCGCAGACCGTTGACTCGCAGGACTTCCTCCGCGCGCAGCGCATCCGCCGCGTCCTTCAACAGAAGATGGACGCTGTCTTCCAGCAATGCGACGTGCTGGTAGCCCCTTCGCTGCCGGTTCCGGCGTCCCGGCTCGAAGCCAATCTCGAAACCGATCTGTCGTTCGCCGATCCCGTCGGCGGCATCGGCAATCTCTGCGGCCTGCCGGCGCTCAGCGTTCCCTGCGGTTTTACCAAAACCAAGCTGCCGATAGGGATACAGTTCCTGGCCCGTGTACTCAACGACAACGCCGTGGTCGCGGCCGCCAAGATGTTCCAGGCGCATACCGACTGGCATAACGAGCATCCCGACCTGCACTGAGCGACCGTCCCGAGCGATGCACCTGCTCTCGCCTGCGGCTCTGCCCGCCAGGTACCTGCTCGCTTTGGACTGCGTATGCGTCCCCTCCCACCGGATCGAAAACCTAACCGATAAGATTTGTTTATGGGGAACATCGAATTTTTGTTCTTGACACACCACCATCTGGGCACTAAAAGCAGAGCACAAGGAAAACTGTCGGCTGAAGGTGCCGTTTTGTGACGGCAGTAGGTGCCTGCGCAAATTAGGAAGCGTGGGCTCCTTAGTGGTAGCGCTCAAGCTTCGGCCGGGTGTATCCACCAAGACTGTCGTAATGAAACTACGATGGGGGAATTGAGCAACAATAAGCGCCCTGCGTCGCACTGAATTTGGATTTCCATCTCCGAGAGGCGGTATCTATGAAGCGCATCGTTCTGGGATCGATTTTCGTTGTTCTGATTGCAGTATTGGCAGGAGCTCAAACATTCAGAGGCGCCATCAACGGCACCGTGACGGACCCCACTGGCAGTGTTGTCCCCAACGCGCAGGTGACCGCCACCGACGTCGCCACCAGCGTCGCTCATAATACGACAACCACCAGCGACGGACAGTTTGCCTTTCAGGACCTTCCGCTGGGAACCTACAAGGTAACGGTGACCGCCACGGGCTTCGCGACGGCCACGGCCGACAATGTCCCGGTCACGGCGGGGACGGTATATTCGTTGCCCGTCAAGCTTTCCATTGGCAAAGAAGCCACCACGGTTGAGGTCTCCGCCGCTGCCATAGCGCTTGACACGACGACTCCTACCCAGACCTTCACCATCGCGGAACAGGCGGTCCAGGACCTGCCCTTGAACGGGCGCGACTTCTCGCAGTTGATTGCCTCCTCGGCCGGCTACGGAGGATACGCAGTGGGCGGGTTTGGCTCGCTCAACGGCACCCGCGCCAACCAGATGAACTGGCAGATTGACGGAACCGACAACAACGACTTTTGGCACAATATTCCGGCCGTCAACCAGGGCGGTGTTTCCGGAATCGCGGGCGTGATCATGCCGATCGACGCGGTGGAAGACTTTTCCTCGCAGACCCAATCCAACGCCGAGGCGGGACGTAGCGCGGGAGGCACCGTCAATGTCGTGATCAAGAGCGGCACCAATCAAATACACGGCAGTGCTTATTACTACAACCGCAACAACTTTTACGCTGCCAAGTCACCGTTCTTTGTCGCGACCCCCGAGTTCCCCAAGGCGCCTCCGCTGACCAACCAAAACGTTGGCGGCGTTATTGGTGGTCCGATCATCAAAGACAAACTCTTCTTTTTCGTCGGCTTTGAGTATCAGACCTACAAACTTGGCCTGACCGGTTTGTCCACCGAACCGTCGACCGCCTGGGTAGGCCAGGCGGTTAACCTGATGAATCAGTACGGGGTGGCAGTAAACCCGCTCTCCAAGACCCTACTGGGTACGCTTTGGCCCGGCTCAATCGCCGGTCTGCCGGCGACGCTGAACAACTATTTTGCTACTGTCCCGGGAACCGGTTACAGCAACAACGGCGTTGCCAAGGCTGACTGGAACATCAATCCTAACAACACGCTTTCGATCCACGGGTTCTGGGGACAAGGCAGCCAGACCCAGCCGCCGGGAGCCAGTCTGGCGCTGGCCACCGCCAGTTCCAACCTGGGCTACTACTTCGAAGTCGCGCCGTTGCATGTGCAGAACTACTCCGCGGTTTGGAACTCTGTGATCAGTCCGCGGTTGACCAACCAAGTGCTATTCGGCGTCAGCTATTTCAATCAAACCTTCCACGATGCCAACAACACGTTCGATACCAGGGCGCTTGGGCTGTATCTGAGTCCTGATGCGTTGATTAACGGGAAACCGATCTTCGGCGCACCTAACATAGTAATCTCGGGATTCGACCAGATTGGTATCACCCCTCCAGAAGGACGTAACGATGTGACCGGCCACCTGACCGACATCGTCTCCTGGAGCAAGGGAAAGCACCAGCTCCGATTTGGCGGCGAGGTCCGGCAAGGGCGAGTGGACGAGTTTTATTACCGCCGCTCCCTGGGCAGCTTTTTCTTCACCGGCGGCCAGGGACCATGGGCTGGGAGCACAACCTGCGCCTCGTCAGCCAACACCTGCGCTTTGGCCGATTATCTCGCCGGCAACGTGGCCAGTTCGTCCATCGCGGTGGGAACTGCCGAGCGCAAGGTTGTATCGAATGGCTTTGACTTCTTTGCCCAGGACACGTGGCGGCTGACGCCCAAATTCACCCTGGACTTGGGCCTGCGTTACGAGTACTTTGGGCCGCTCCACAGCGGCACCATTCCGAACCTGGCAGTCTTTTTGCCCGGACAGGGCTTCAAGATCCAGGGCGCGGGTATTGGCTCCATCTTTCCTTCGGACGACAACAACTTTGCCCCCCGCGTTGGCTTCGCCTGGAATCCGTCAGGAGGGGGTGACCTGGTCGTTCGCGGTGGCTTCGGCGTCTACTATGACCAGATCAACATGAACCCGTTTCTCGATTTCCGGCCGCCGATCCACGGCGCGGACGGTCTACAGGATAATCCTGTTGGTCCGAACCCGGTCGACAACTACGGCGCCAACGTTAACGGCCAAATATCCTACACCTGGGCTGCCAACCAGCAAATTTTCCCCGGGGTTACGACCTGCCCAACCCTTAGCGGATGCGGTACCAACACCTACAACGTCTATTCCGTCAATCAGAAGTTCCGTACCCCCTACTTCTACAATTACAACCTCCAGATTGAGAAGAGCTTGGGCGATCAAGCATCTCTGCAATTGGGATATGTCGGTAGCGCGGCCCACAAGCTAAATGTGATGGAGAACCTCAATCAAAGCGGCGCCTACAATGCCCTGTATCCGAATGTTGGCTCTATCCTGCAGATGAACAGCAACGGTAACTCCAACTACAACTCGTTGCAGGCCACTCTCAAAGTGCATTCGTGGCACGGTCTGACAGCGCAGTTTAACTACACCTGGGCGCATGCCCTCGATAACGTCACCGAGTACCGCGGCGTGATTCCTTTCGACAGCTTCAACCTGGCACTGGATTACGGAAACAGTGACTTCGACACCCGCAACGCTTTCACCGGGTTCTGGACCTACGACGTTCCGGGGTCCTCGCATGGCCCGGCGATACTGACCCACGGATGGCAAATTGGCGGCGCGCTGAACTTCCACGGCGGCCAGCCATTTAACTTCCCAGGGACGACCGCTTCCGGTACGCAGCGTCCAGGACTGAACCTAATCGCAGATCCTTTTCTGGGAATTACCCCCGGCTTCTCTGCGGCGAGAGGAGGCCAGCAGTGGGTGAATCCGGCCGCGTTTTGCGTGCCAGGGTCACCCGGTTGCCCGGGAACGACGAATCCCGCCGGCAATCTGGCTCGCAACGCGTTCTACGGTCCCGGTTTTGCTGACGTGGACCTCTCCGTGATCAAGAACATCCCCATCAAGGAGCGGGTGACCATACAGTTGCGCGCCGAGATGTTTAACCTCTTCAACCACATCAACCTCGCAAGCGGCGCCGCATCTGTGGGTGCTAACGGCTACGTGAGCGATACCATCGGCGACTTCAACGGTGCTCCTGGCCTCGGCCCCGGCGAGCCCTTCAACATGCAACTGGTTGGGAAAATCATCTTCTAGCCACTGGCAGTTGCTGCAAAACCAGGCGCCTCCTAAAGAGGCGCCTGGTTTCTTGGTGCGCTGCTTTTCACAAGGAAGCCTGAATTTCGGCAGCGAGCCCGGCAAGGTGGCTTAGATTAGAAAAGCCTCGATCTGATCCAGGCTTAGTTTCTCTGCTTCGTGCACGCTGGTTGTCAATCCTCAGCATGCCACGCGCCCAGGCTCATCTTGTATTGGAAACTGACTTCGTCTTCAGGCTCATCTTGTATTGGAAGAGACTCGCTATTTACTATTAGCGGCAGGTATCCTACACTGTCGGACTGACACACTGGCTCTCTCTGGGGTGAATGATGGGCAAGAAAGACAAGAAAGACAAAAAGAAAAAGCACAAGGAAGCCGCCGGGTCACCGAAGACCCTTGATCTGCGCACGGTTGAGATACCGCCGCGTCCCAAGCCGCTGAAGCCCGCCGACATTCGCAGCCTGCGCGAGAGCCTCAATGCCAGCCAGGCCTTGTTCGCCCGGCTGCTCAACGTCAGCTCCAACGCGGTCGAAAGCTGGGAGCAGGGCATCCGGCAGCCGCGCCAGGCCACGCTGAAGCTGCTGTATATCGCGCGCAAGAGCCCCAGCGTGCTCCTGAGCTAAGAGCTTGGAAGATGAGGAAATTTATCCGGGAAGCGGAGCTGCCGCGAGCTGTTCGTGCGCCGGCTCCGCGCTCAGCAGGCCTTCGAAGAAGCGGTCCACCGCGTCGAGGATTTCCGTCTCCGTCCGGGCTTCATAGACCGACTTGCGCAACTGTGCGCCGTGCGGCACGCCGTGGGTAAACCATGACGCGAACTGCTTCATCTTGCCCGCCGCGCCACCCACCCTCTCGTCCACCAACATGCTGAAGTAGGTGCGAATGATCCGGTAGCGATCGGCGTTGCTGGGCAGCTCATACGATCCGGTGTGCGTGTACTGCTCGATCTGGCGAAAGATCCACGGATTCGAGGCGGCGCTGCGCCCGATCATGACCGCGTCGCAGCCGGTCTGCGCAACCATGGCGGCGGCATCCTCGGGCGAGCGCACGTCGCCGTTTCCGATGACCGGAATCCTGACCGCGTCCTTGACCGCGGCGATCCACTCCCACCGGGCCTGCCCGCTGTAGCCCTGCTCCCGGGTGCGGGCGTGCAGCGCAACGCCGGCAAGGCCGCAGTCTTCCGCCATCTTCGCCAGGTTGACGTGCACGACCTCCTTGTCGCTCCAGCCGGCGCGAAACTTCACCGTGAACGGTATCTTCACCGCCGCGCGGACCGACTCGAAAATGTTGCGGATGAGCGGCAGATCGCGCAGCAAGCCCGAGCCGCCGTTGCACTTGACGACCTTCTTCGCCGGGCAACCGAGGTTCAGGTCCACCAGATCGAAGCCCAGGCCCTCGACCACGCGCGCCGCCTCGGTCAGCGTCACCGGGTCGCTGCCGAACAGTTGCGCCGAAATTGGGTGCTCGTTGCCGTAAAACGTGAGGTACTGCTTGGCCTTCTTGTCCTTGTGGCGGATGATGCCGTCGGCCGAGGTGAACTCGGTCATCATCAGGCCGCAGCCGCCCAGGTTGCGAATGAAGCGGCGGAAGACTGTATCGGTCACGCCCGCCATCGGCGCCAGCACAGTTGCAGGGCGAATTTCGACTCCACCGAGCGACACCGACGCGGGCACGCGCGCCTCCGCAGGGGCGATGCGTTCGGCCGGATTGTCGAAATACTTGTGCATGAGCTAACCGTAGGATTCAGATTCGTACTTCTATATCTGGACGAACCTTCTTGTTGTTGATTAAGTTCTTCTCGATCTTGCTGAGCTTGGCTGCGTCAACCCGAAAACGCTCCGGAGCAATCACGATCTCAGCGGTCGGAGGCTCTTCTCCCTGATCTGTAATCGCGATGATTCCGATCCTTCCAATTCCATCAGGAGAATATAAAAGAGGTCCAAGTCTCCCCTAGCACCAAGTCGCAACTGCTTTGCGGTACTGCCAAATACCTATAGTGCGCCGGCAGCGACATAAGCTGTCTACGTATGCCCTTTGCTTCTCTCGTAAATGGTGCATCCAGTCCCTGATCTGCTGATTCAATGTCTTCGAGCTCGCAGGATACTTGACCGTCTCGCAGATCATCTCGACCTTAATCTCTACGCCGTGTAGATCACCCGAACCAGCCCGATCTACGGCGAGAACGTCAACTGCGAGCTTAGGGGAAGCGTGGCTCAAGGTAGATGTTGGGCACAGACAGCGTCTTTCGCAGCAATTCGGCCACGGCGTTCACTGCACGTCCTTTCTGCTGGCGAAGCGTCAAAGTTCGAGTCTCACCCTTGCTGATCACTGGCATACGCTTCTCCTTTCATCTCCTATTGAGAACGTACCCTTCAGCCCAGGCCTCGAATCGTCCGCGGCGACGCATAGAGCTTCGGCGAGTCTGGTTATCCACTTCCTTGTCACCGTACGAAACGTCTGTCTTCACGCTCAACAGTTTTCCCAAGTGCTGCGACGCCCCGCGGCTCAATCCTGGCTGATCCGCACGCTCTTTTAATCGCCGCCACCGCTTGACCGTGATCCTGAGTCCTCGGCGCTCACCCGTTAACTTGATCTGAACAGCATCGTTGTACGCAATCGCGCTGTGTACCGCCAAGAGCGCCGCGGCCGAAGGATAAGCAGGGCAGGTTGTCCCGGCAGAGCCTCATCGCTTTTGCCAGTTGCGAACCGCGATCATGATAGACCCTGTACGCTAATCACACCCATACGGTTAACGGTCAAGAGCCATTTTACCTGTGATATGCAAAAGGCCCCCGCCGCAGCGGAGGCCTTCGCACAACTGGGCGGTTAATTCTTGGCGGCTTCGACCTTGGCGGCCTCCACTTTCGCTGCCTCTGCCTTGCCGGCATCGCACTTGGCGTACTTGCGGCGGAAGCGCTCGACGCGGCCCGCGGTGTCCACCAGCTTCTGTTTGCCGGTGAAGAACGGGTGGCACGCGGAACAGATTTCCACGTTGATGGCGCCCTTGTGGGTCGAACGGGTGGTAAAGGTGTTACCGCATGCGCAATGCACGCGCACTTCTTCGTAAGCCGGATGGATGGCTGCCTTCATAAGACTCCTAACTTGATTGTCGCAATCGTTGATTTTACCGGATATTGGGCCACTGCGGCAATCGGGCCGAGCGTGCCCTTTGCGGTCATCGCTTGCGATTGGATTCTCCGCAGTACGAAAAGGATTCTTCCCGCCCAGACTGTTAGCGCTTGCCAAGAGGGCACTACACGGTCAGGATTACCCAGGGGGACGATATGAATCGACCGCGAACACGAGCCCTGATCGGAGGTATCCGTGGGTCATTATCGGTGCTGATTTTTATGACGATGCTGCTGGCCAGTTGCGACCTTTGGGCGCAATCCGCAAGCACACCGCCAGACGCCACCGCGCAGAACCCCCAACCCCAGGCCGGCGCTCCAACGCAGCCGCCGCCCCGCAGCGATGAGCTGGCGCAAATGCGGACCGACCTGAATCGGATGGAGAGTCTGCTCGGCAATATGAGCACCGAAATCGAGTTTCTTCACGACCAGAACCTGCAGATTCTGCTGCGCACCAACGCCCAGATGTGGACCATGCTGATCCGGGATTTGAAACAGCAGGTTGATCGCGAGGAGCGGCAACGAAATAACGGCTCGCCACAAGAAAGGGGGAACGCCCCACTGAATGCCAAGCCGCGCTAGCGGGACCCACCGTCCGGCCGGCGCCCAGACTCACTCCGACAGCGAGTTGGCCGGCTCGTCGTCGGCGATCCCCAGTTTGCCTTCGAGCTGCGCAATCTCGGCCATCAGGCGATGGTCATAGCCCTTGAAATTCCGCAGGCGGTAGAGAAACTCCCCCAGCAGCATCAACCGGCAGCAGACCACCACCACGAACACCAGCGCCAAAGAAATGTCTAGGTTCTGGTGAAAGCGGCTATAGGCATCGGCGTCCCCGCGCGCCGCAGCGCGCAGAGCGACCACCTCCAGAAATACTCCTCCCAGAAACAGGCTCATCAGGACCAGGACGAGAACGAACGTCCTGGTGATATAGAGCAGCGTGGTGAAGGCATTGTTCTGGCACTCGCACAGGTTGAACAGCTTGGCGTTCACCGACAGCAGTTTTGCCTTCAGGATCCAGGTGCTCAACTTCTGCGGCGGCAACGACAGGAAATGCCGCACCGTGTCCGCGTATAGCGCAATCAGGGCGCTGACCACCACCAGGAGGACCTCCAGCGGTAGCGCGTATCGGTGAAGCCATTCGGCGATTGCAGAAAGCATACTTTTGGGCAATATACCACGCAGAGGGGGCTTCGTGAGGCCGCTACCCCCGGACTGCATCACTCGTCGCATCGAAATTAGCAGCGCGGCGGGGGTAGCGAACTGCCTCTACGAGTTAGCCCGGTAACCTGAAAAGCCAGGAACGCGGTCACCAGGTCGAGGAGGTCAGGCTGATCAGCGATCTCCGCATCATGCACTTCAACGTGGACGAACTCTACAATCTAGTTTCCAAGCTGAAGCGGCGGCACAATACTGTACGGCTATCCATAGGATAAGTACGCCGATCAGGCGGTGCTCAACGAAGCTATCGTCCGGGTGGATGACATTTACTTATGGTTTGTAGCTTTGAAGGAAGAATGGCGTGACCATCAGAAAACGGGCGATATAGTCTGCAAGAAATACTGGCATTGCTTCTCGCAAAAAAAAGACCCGGCAGCTTGCTCAGGGCTGCCGGGTATTAGCGTATGCTTCGCTTACTCTGTCAAAACTCTATTTATTCATGGCGCTAAGAATTGCGGCGGCCGGCCGGCTTGTGCTCCCGTTACTTCCGCTCAACTTGGGAAGGTCGGCGATGGGGAGCCGCCGTTGCCCGCTACCCTAGAAGTGGAACCCCAACTGTACCGTCAATGCTCGCGGCGTCACATAGTGGGTGCCGCTGAAGGTTGACAGGAAGTTGTACAGCGAATACTGGTTTGTCAAGTTAATCGCCGTGAATTGCAGGCTCCACTTATACCGGTCCCCCATAAAGAGGTTGTCGTCGCCTATGGCCAGATCGAACAGGTTGCGCGGCGCGATGCGGGGCAGGATTGTGGTCGTCGTTCTCGCGTTCCCGGCGCCGGTACTTTGGTAAGCGTAGAGCCGAACTGCGAGGCCAGACAGGTAAAAGGCAGCGGAGTTGTCGGAGTGGCATGCACTCCGTTGCAAGTGAATCCGGCCTGAAACTCCTGGTCGGCGGTAAAAGGGATTAGAGACGCATTTGTCATGTTGATGGCCGGTTGCCCGTTGAGCGTGGTCGATTGCGGGCAATCGTTAAAGGGAAAGGTCCCGTAGCAGGGCACCGCCCCCGCCACCAGTCCACTGTCATAGCGCCAGTTGAAGCCGAACCACGGCCCGCGCTTCCACGGTGTCTGATATTGCAGGTGTGCGGTCATGTTATAGGCTTCGTCGTGGTCAATGCGGAAGACACCCGAGGGCGCCAAGGGAGTGGCCCCGGCTCCCGCGATCTGGGGAGTGAAGAAGCGGGCAGCCACGCTGGACATCACCACCAGCGCGCTGAAGCCATGGGTGACCGGCATACTGGCGCGCAGCGCAAAGCCCGGAATCTTTGAGTTATGCCATTCGATCGGGAACGTGATCGGCGTATTGCCCAGCACGCTGAAGTCGTAGGCGCTGTGCGTGTACTTCCAGATGTATTCGGCGTCCACCACCAGGAACCGCCCGAAGGCCTGTTGCAGGCCGATGTGAAACTCATTGCGAAAGCCGGGTGTCAGCGGCGTCGAGGTGTTGGAGGCGCAGCCTAGAAGAGGATTCAACACGGGCGAGCTGCATCCGGTGCTGGAGAGTACCAGGTTCTCGTTAAACGGCGTCTCCAGGGTGCGGGCGTAGGAGGCGCGAAGCACCATGTTGATCGCCTGGATATTGTAGGAAACTCCCACGCGGGGTTCCGCCTGACTGGCGACGGCAAGGCCGTTGTACAAGTCCCCGCGAATCCCCAGATTGAAGCTCCAGTGGCGCACGGTGATGCTGTCCTGAACGTACATCGCGAGTTCTTTCACGTCGGTGTGGCCAACAAATGGGAAGCGCACTCCTCCGCGCGTCAGGTCATAGGGCAGCAGGACGTTGTTGAACAACGGGTACAGAGCGGAGTTGGGCGCGTTGGGGTTGGAAGCGATGTTGGGCTGGTATCCGGCTCCGGCGCATTGCGAGGGAGCGGTAAAGCCGCCGACCGGGACGGCGGCTCCATTCAGGCAGGGCGCGTTGAGGGTCGGATCGACAATCCCAAGCTGATCATTCTCCTGTAGAAACGTCTGCTCATACATGACCCCGGCCTTAATGTTGTGAATGCCCTTCGTGTAAGTAAGGTTGGCGAGCCCGCCGGCATTGAGCAGCGTACGTTGCTGGGCGACAGTCTCCCTCTGGAGATTCGCTGGACCTAAATCCGCGAAAGGGTCATTGCTGGGGTAGTAGTTGTAGGCGTCGCGCCGCACGTAGCCGGTGACGTTGAGGACAGCATTCGGGCTTAAGGTGTGGGTCCAGGTAGGTGCGATGTTGAAGGTCAGGATTTTAGAACGCTGATCGGTGGGTCCGACGGGAAGCCCATTCGGACCGAGGACGCCGAGGTTCAGGTTGTCGTAGGAATTCGGCGTCTGGAACCAGGAGCGGGTAAAGCCCAGATTGAAGTGCAGCGCGTCCGCCTGCGAAAACTGATAGTCGAAGCGGTCGAACACGTTCTCTTCGTTTCCTTTGTCGTGCATCACGACGAACTCCGGCGGATCGAGGAAGCGGCCGCTGTTGAGCCCGTTGGCGGCGATGAAGTTGCCCCAGTTCTTGCCGCCGTAAGAGAGGTTCAAATCCACATTCGAGCTGCCGAAGCTGCCGTAGCTGGCGGTGATCGCTCCGTGCGGTGTGGTCGAACCCAGTCCCGAACGAGTGGTCACGTCAATCACCAGGCTGGTTTTGTCGCCGAACTCGGCCGGCGGGGCCCCGCCGATGACCTGCATCGACTGCACCGCGTCCAGGGGAATCTGGTTGGAGAATACCTTGCTCTGCTGGTCCGTGATGGGCTGACCATCCAGGGAAAATGAGTTTTCTGCGTGATCGCCCAGTCCGTGGAAGAGGCCGTTGGAATCGGCTGCGACTCCCGGCGTTGCCAGCGTGACCAGCGAACTCAACTCCGAGGACGAGCTTTCCAGCGGAAGCTTCTCGAACAATTGCCGGTCCACGTCGGTGTGAAATGTCGAATCGTTCTCCAGCAGGTCCCCCGCTTCGCCCTCGACCGTGACATTCTCCGCCGACCCGGCTATCTGGAAAGTGATCTTGAGGTTCATCGGCACGGCGGAACGGACGTCGAGGTCCTGCACGTAGGGCGAAAACCCGGTCAGGGTCACCGAGAGGTGGTAGGCATTGAGCGGCACATTGGCAAAGCTGAAATGCCCCGCGCCGTCCGTCGTGCCTGACCGCTCGAACTTGCTTACCGGATTGTGAATCTCGACCATGGCCCCCGCCACCACGGCGCCGGACGGATCCACCACCGTACCGTTGATCGCCGATGCATTCGCCCCGGTCTCCGCCAGGGCGCGGCCGACGCAAAGCGCCAGGCAGAAGATCGCCAGCAGGGCAAAAGCGGGCAGGCGAAACCGACTCGCGGAACCAGAGACCTGGGCCTGCTTTGAAGCGGGTATGCGTGCTCGACTGGTCACGTTCCGGAGGTAGCTGACCGCCTCAAATCGCCGCAACCACAGCCCCGCAGGGGCGGAACTGGTTTTAGCCCCGGGCGTAAGCCCGGGGTAAAGCGGAGAATTGGTCTGAGCCGCGGAGCGGCGGCACAGTCTAGCCCGGCACGGAGCCGCTGGCGGAGTGCTGGGTAGGGTGAAAGATCGATCTGGGCCCCGGCAGGGGCGGCAGATGTTCTCACACAGATGCTGAAGCGCTGGGCTAAACTCTTTCGCGCCTGCGGCGCTCACTTTCGGGCGACCGGATAAGCCGTTTCCCTGCGTTGTAACCATCTCTACTCCAATTTGGCTGTCCCCCAATGGACGCTCGCCGATAAGGACTGCGGGGCGCATGGGATGCAGCATGAAAACCTGCCGTTAAGGAAGGAAGGCACGCGTCACCAGAGATGTGACTGGACGTTCCTCGGCTGGCGATTGGATTAGAGGCTGGGCGGGGCGCGGGAAGGAAGTCTGAGGCCGGCTTGCAGCGACGCGTAGTTTACGGTCTGGAGTGCGGTGTGAATCCACCGCGGATTCAGCAGATCGCTCTGCGGCAACCGCGGGGTGACGATGGTGTTATGTCCCACCCGGCAAAGCTCGCATTGATCGCCGGGATTCAGGCCGGCGTCGGCTTGGGCCGTACTGGCGGATGCCGCGAGGCTGCTGGCCGCTCCTGACGTGCCGGCCGCATGCACCAGAGGGTGCAGTAGCACGTGCACAAACAGCAACATCAGCAGCCATCCTCGAAGCTTCACAAAGTCCTCTTAGAGCACCCTGAGGGGATTACATCTATTTTCAGGCAGACCCGCGCGGATGTAAAGCGGGACGGGACGAACGGGCAACTCCTATCCACACAGTAACCCCTGCCCCCGTGACCGCCGTCACTGACAGCGATCTCCAATCTGTGGATACTGGCGTAAGACTAATACGTGGAAGGCCCGCAGTGGAGCGTCAGAGGTGATGGGGTATTAGCCCCCCATTTGAGACCGATTATCCTGGCAACCGCTGCGGGCTTGTCGCAACCTCCCCGCCATATTCTCGCCACTTATTTTCTGGCATCTCCACGCTATGCCCCCACTACCGGGACGAACGGGTATGGGCGCACACCCTCCGTTTTCACCCTCCCACCTCCCGATGTTCAACCGCGCCGGCAGGCTTTGAATGCTGCGCAAGACATTCAGGTCGGTGCGGCTGGCCTCGGTAAACAGCAGCATCACCAGGCCAACCTCGGCAATCGCGAGGAAGATCGCAGAATTTTCCCCAGGCTTCAGAATCCCTTGCAAGCGGGGAAACATCAGCATGCCCGCCACCGTGAACACGATGGGCGCGGTGATCACCGTCCGCTCCAGCCGCCCGGATACCAGGCTGTAGAGGAAGAGAAGCAGAACGAAGATGGCGAGCGATATCATCGTCCGTTATTTTGCGCTCCTCAGAATCCGACCCGCCCCACGCGAATCAGCGCCGACCAATCGGGAGACCCGTCCGCCGCCTGGCCCGCGGCGTTGATGTGTTCCCGCTCCTTCAGCTCTGGGAATGGCAGTCCGCCCGTGACCAGGCGCCCGCGCTGGTACAGCAGCTCGTCCAGCGTGCCGTTCAACAGCAGCTGGTAGTTCCAGGGTTGGGGATTCTTCATGTCCGCGGCGATCTTGGTATCGAGCGTCGTGGTGCAGTTTCGGGTCAGCGCGTTATACCACTCCGGATGATCGCGCAACTGGTTCAGGTAACCGGCATAGACGAGGAATATCTTGCGCGCCTCGTCCGGCGAGATGGTGGTGCGGTACAGAAACACTTGCTCGTCCTTGCGGAAGTTAGTGCGCAAGCGAATCACGTCGCGCTCGTCGGCCGTGATGAAGACCAGCTCGTACTGCCGGAAGAATCCCAGAATCGCCGAGTAGTCCTGACCGACCTTGTAGCGCGCCTCGATCGAGAACGCGATGTGGTCGTTGTCCCCGAACTGAAAGCTGACGAATCGGGTGGCCGATATACTTCGGTCCCCAGGTGGTGAAGAAAAGGTCCGCGTAACGGAGTTGCGACAGATACACCACCCGGTCGCTCCAGCAATTCGAGTAGTCGGTCTTGGTAATGTAGTCGCAGTTGCGCAGGTTGTGGATGGTGACCCGGTCGCCGTTGATCTCGACCGAGGCGGTGCGAGCGGCGTCGGGTTGCCAGTCTCCCTCGTTCGACGGCTTCAGGCTGAGCCACCAGGCCAGCACAATGCAGAAGCCCACGAGACATAAAGCCGCGGCCCAAACCTTGGGCCTGACCTTGATCAGGATCGCGACAATCGCAAGCGCGTAGATCACGGTCAGCGGAATGCGCAACGCGGCCATCCGGAAATCGACGTAAAGGGCCGCAATCGCCCACAGCGTCATCAGGGCCAGAACGAACCACATGATGGTGAGTCCAATCGCGCGCAGCGCCCGGACCCAGGCGGGCGATGGTGTAGCGCCAGGGTGTTCTGTATGGTTAGTCATCGAAACTACAAATATACAGAAGGGCATCGCCAATGGCCGCGGCCGCGGGCAACTGTGTTGCCCCCGGTGCCGTGCCGGGCTACAATTGCGCCGCAGCCTAACCGTTAAATCAAGGAGAGCACATGAAAGTTAGAAAGATCGCGTTGACTCTGGTCGTATGTCTGGCCGGAGCGGCGCTCTGCTATGCCAGCGACCCCATTATGGGTACCTGGAAGCTGAATGAAGCCAAGTCGAAGTTTTCTCCCGCAGCCACCAAGAACACCACGGTGGTGTACGCGCCTGCGGGCGACCAGGTAAAGGTCACCACCGATGGGACCGACGCCGATGGCAAAGCGGTCCAGAGCGAGTGGGTGGGCAAGTTCGACGGCAAAGACTATCCCCTCACCGGAGATCCTTCGAGCACCCGGGCGTATAAGAAGATCAACGACCGCACGCTGGAGCTGACCAACAAGAAGGATGGCAAGGTCACGAGCACCGGCCGCGCCGTGGTCTCAGCCGACGGCAAGAGCCGCACGGTGACCCTCAAGGGGACCACCTCCGACGGCAAGACAATTAGCTACACCGCCGTGTACGACAAAGAGTAACTGGGCTCGGATTTCCCACCCAGGCTACCTCGGTCTGGGTGGGATTTTGGGCAAATTGCCCTGCCGCCTCCCGTCAGGAGTCCCTATCCACTTCAGAAATTCACCCCCACCTCCAGCACCACCGTCGGGTTGGCAAGATCCGGATTGAACACGTAGGTCGTGAACTCCCACTGCTTGTGCGAGAAGCCCACTAGAAATCCGCGCTGGAAGCTCACCGCGGTGTGGTAAGCCTTGGTATGCTGCGCCACCAATCCTACGCGCAGCCAGTCCAGCGGCGAGTACGTCAGTTGCGGCCAACTGTAGTAAAAGTTTCCTGACTTACTCGTCGTATCGAATACATATTCATTCGAGATGGAAACCTCTATCTTCTTATAGGTAAGCGAGGCCTCGCAGCCGGGCGCAATCCCGTTGGTCCGTCCGAAGACGCCGCCAATCATGGGAGTAACCTCCAGCACCAGTTGCTGCGGTCTGACGTCGCCGCGGCTGAAGTTGTAGCCCGCCCACAGCGACCCGGTCTGCAGGTTCTCGTAGTTGTAGCGCGCTTCCAGGTGGATCCAGTTGTGGTCCGCGGTGAACACCGGATCGACATAGGATGTCCCATCCGGGATGACGTAGCCATCGACGGTGAGGTTGTAATCCCACTCTGGCGTGGCGGAGGCGGCGGACTTCTTCGCCGCTGCGCTGCCCGGCGTCGCCTGGCCCCACATCTGGCTCGTCACCAGAACGACTGCGGCGAGCACCCCGAGTTGTAGCGCCGTTTTCATCCCCCGAGCAAAACGGTAAGCCCTACCATCACTCCGCCCAGCAGGATCATGGAGAAAGCCCAACCCCACGGACGATGCCCGGCATAGCGTCCATAGGAATGACCCAGGAAGAACAGCATGACGATGGCGATCGCATTCGAGATCCGCAAGGCCAGCCTGGCGTCCCTGAAGAAGAAGAGAAAGGGAATGGTCGGCGGAAACGTCGAGAGAAAGACCAGCCATGCCACGCCCAACGCGCCCCGCCAGTGCTTCGCCGTCAGCCGCGGGCGCGCGGGCACTCGCAGTTGGTTCAACCTCTGCCGCAGGACCTCGAGGTCTTGCTCCGTCAGCACCGATACCAGCACCGGCTGCAACGCGTCGGCAATCACTTCGTAGGCCTTCTTCGGAGTGGAGGCCTCGCGCACCTCGCGCAGCGTGGCGATGTTGTGTCCCTGCTCGCTCAGGCTGCCCATCAGATAGAAGATCCCGTCAATGATTCCCCAGGCCACGTTGCAACCCAGTGCGCCGATGAGCATGTGCCGCACTTCGCCATGGCCGGTGCGGGCCACGCTGAAGGAGCAGGTAAAGGTGAGCACCATGATCAGCCCGAACAATATCTCGGAAAGCCTCTCCGGAGGTTCGAGCACGCGCTGCGACGATTTGCTCGTCTTGTCTGGCATGGGTCGGCGCGAAGCTGCGCTTCGCGGCTCGTCAACTGCTGCTGTTCAGGATGGAAGCCCTTACCCTAGCAGCGCCAAGTCAGCGGGTCAACGGTAGGGTGTAAATCGTTGCGGCAGAAAAGGGAATATGCGCCATTCCGGGTTGCGCTGTGACGTGGGTTACAGACGCCTGTACACCCTCTCCCGAAAGAGGGCGAGTAGGGTAGGGCACCCAGGTCATGAAGTGACGGTGACAGGGCGGGGCTTGTAATATAAGTTTTCTGTTGAAATCTTTAATTACCTCCTGATAGCATAAGGGAGGTTTTATAACGTGGACCGCAAGGCTTTCACCCAAAACGGGCTGGCGGAATTCGCAAGAAACTCCGAGGGATGTTGGTCTTTTGTTCCCGCCAAGTTACCGCCAGCCGTTGAACCAACTTGGGAACTGGCGAGAGAAACCAGTGAGGCTGACCGGAAGCTCAGCGAGTTAGCTGGCACAGCACGCACTCTTCCAAACCCACATCTGCTCATCGGCCCGTTCAGCAGACGGGAAGCAGTTCTTTCCAGCAAGATCGAGGGCACTACAGCATCTCTCTCGGACTTGATGTCATACGAGGTCCTAGGCGGTCGCAGCACCGACCGCGCTGACGTGAGGGAAGTTGCTAATTATGTTACAGCCTTGGAATACGGGTTGCAAAGAGTTGCAGATATTCCGGTCAGCCTGCGGTTAATGCGCGAGTTGCATGAACGGTTGATGCGTGGCGTGCGTGGTGGAGAACTGACGCCAGGAGAATTCAGAAAGAGACAAAATTGGATTGGCGATCCTGGCTGCAAGATCGCCGATGCCACCTATGTTCCTCCACCGCCGAGTGAAATGATGGCGGCATTGGACGCATTCGAGAAATACATGCACACGCCGTCAGATTTGCCGCCGTTGGTGCGAATGGCGATGCTGCATTACCAATTCGAGGCAATTCATCCATTTATAGACGGGAACGGGAGAATTGGGCGGCTGCTGATTTCCTTAATGCTGGTCACTGATGGACTGCTCCCGCAGCCGCTGCTGTATCTCAGCGCATTCTTTGAACGTCACCGGAGCGACTATTATCGCTTGCTGCTTCAGGTAAGCCAGCACGGCAATTGGAATGAATGGATAATTTTCTTCTTGCGGGGTGTCGCAGAACAAGCCGAAGATGCGATTGTCCGCGCCAATAAACTGCAAAGACTTTCGTCCGAGTACAGAGATCAATTGCAAACGTCCCGGTCATCGGCGGCACTGCTTAAATTGGCCGATCGTCTTTTTAAGACCCCAGTCATAACGGTGCAGGCCGCGACGAAAATTCTTGGGCATTCGCAGCCATCAGCCCAACACAACATTGACAGGCTAGTGGAAGCGGGAATTCTACAGGAAGTGACCGGCAGGCAGAGGGGGCGAATTTATGTTGCCAATCGGATAATGGGAATTGTGGAAGATGAGAAGGTACAGCAATTACCGCTTAAGTTTGGCCGCCCCAACCCTTCATCGCAGCGCGCTTAGCGATTTCGTGTACAGGAAAGGAACACACCAGTGACTCTGCATCAAATCGTACGAAAAGCTGTTACCTCAGCCATCTTCTTCGCGCTTCTGTTCAGTGGCGCTGTGCAGTCCGTGCACGCTTGCACCGGCATTACGCTGGTCGCCACCGACGGCACCGTGGTTCACGCCCGAACGTTGGAGTTCGCCATCGATCTTCACTCCGATGTGATCATGGTTCCTCGCGGCTACGCGCGGGTAGGCACCACGCCCGACGGCAAGCCAGGGCTCAAGTGGAAGGCCAAGTACGCCAGTGTCGGGGCCAATGGTGTGGGAATGCCGGTCTTGTTCGACGGGGTGAATGAAAAAGGTCTGTCCGCGGGGCTGTTCTATTTCCCCACCTCCGCCCAGTACATGCCCTACACGCCATCCGATGCGGGGAGAACCATGGCCCCCTGGGAACTGGGTTCCTGGATGCTGGAGAACTTCGCCAGCGTGGAAGAGGTGAAAGCCAACATTGGCACAGTCGTCGTCCCTGCCGTCGTGTACCAGGGATGGGGCTTCGCTCCGGAGGTCCATTTCATTGTGAGCGATGCCTCCGGCAAGAGCATTGTGATCGAGTATGTGGGCGGCAAACTTAACGTCTATGACAACCCGCTGGGCGTCATCACCAACTCGCCGGCGTTCGATTGGCACATGACCAATCTGCGCAACTATGTGAACTTCTCCATGACCAACGTTCCTCCGGTAAAGCTAGGATCGGTCACGTTGCAGCCCTTCGGCCAGGGCTCGGGGATGCTCGGGATACCGGGAGACTTCACGCCGCCCTCGCGCTTCGTTCGCGCTGTCGCCTTCAGCCAGTCCGTCTTCCCCGCGAAGACCGGGGACGACGCCGTTCTTGAGGCGTTCCATATCCTGAACCAGTTCGACATTCCCAAGGGCGCGGCCCGCGAACACCAGAAAGACGAACACGGCAACATCCAGGCCGACTATACGATTTGGACCAGCGCCAGCGATCTCAAGGCCAGACGGTTCTACTTCCGCACCTACGACAACAGCCAGATCCGGATGGTCGACCTCATGAAGATGAATCTCGACGCCACGGACATCGTCACCATCTCGATGAAGGGCCCAGAAGTCATCCAGTCCGTGACTCCCTGAACCGGCAACATATTACGGCCAGCGCCTACGGGGTGGTCGCCATCCCCGTGGGGTTGGCCGGCAGGCTGATGCCGGTTTCGGTGGTCAGCAATCCGCTGGTCGCACTGATCTGGTAGATGGACACCACCGCCGAATTGCGGGTGAGCACGTACAGGTACGAGCCCGTCGTCTCGATGCTCATGGCCGTCGGCGCACTGGCCAGGGTCAAGGGGCTGCCAATCGAAGTGAGCGAGCCATCCGCATTGATGGCGAACGACACCAGCCCCGTGGTGTTGGCCACGTAGAGGAACTTGCCGCTCGAGGTCATCGCCATGGCCGAAGGACCGGTGCCCGCCGCGTAGGGTGAGCCGGACAGCAGCGTCAAGTTACCCGTAGTGGCGTTGACGGAATACGCCGCCACTCCGCTCGCGCCATCGGAGACATACGCGAAGGTGTCGGCCGGAGTGATGGCGATATACAGCGCCCCGGCCGTGCCCTGCGGCGGGATGGTCGCCACGCTGGTCAGCGTGCCTGACGCGATCTGGTAGAGCTGTGTACCCGTGAGGCCCATCGGCACATAGAGAAAGTTCCCCGTCGGATCGACCGTCGCGGTTTGCGGCGCGGCCGGCGTCGCAGTCTGCAACCCAATGGTCAACGCCCCGCCCGACCCGATGCCGTAAGGCACGACCACCAGGTCCTGCACCGCCGGCACATAGAGATTTTTGCCCGCGGCATCGACCGTCATGAAGGCGCTTCCCACGCCCGCACCGGACCAGGGCGAGCCCGAGATGCCGCTCAGGCTGCCGTCGGTGGTATTGATGCCGTAGCCATAGATCTGCCCATTCGATGTCAACGTATAAAGATGCTTGCCCTGGCCGTCACCTACAATGGCGGTCCCGCCGGGCGCGGTCGACGGCACCGTGACCGCTCCCAGGCCGCCATTGCTGCCGGCGATCGCATAGCCATACAGATTGGTCGCCGTCGTGAAATAGGCGTGGCCAATGGGATTGGCCGGCGGCGGAGGTGGCGCCGGCGGATTATTATTTGCCCCGCAACCCGCGAGCAACAAACACGCCGCCGCTGCAACCGATACCGCAACCCCGCGCAACCACAAGTTCGTCTCGCTCAGCAACCGCATAGCATCCCCCCAGGGCCAAGCCCGAGTGTATCAGCGCTTCACCGTTCGGTGATAGCGGCCGCGACCCGATCGAGGCCGCTATCCATCCGCATCAGAGCATCCGCGTCAACTGCTCGACAGTCATGTCAGCATCGCGGAGGATGCTTCTCAAGACTTTGGGATGCAAGATCCTCGAAGCGTGGAAGGGTACGGTGACGCGTTTTCCGGCGGCATTCTTGTAAATGATGTGGCTACCACTCTGCCGGACGAGAGTAAACCCTGCCCTTACTAGCACGGTGATGATCTGGCGGGCAGTCAGGCGGGGAAGTTTGGTCATTACACTGCGACTTCGACCATTGACAGGCTCACGGAAACATTCTCGGGAATTTCTTCCCCAGCGGCAATCCGATCATCGATATGGAGCCGGATGGCATCCTTGATGTTCTCGACCGCCTCTTCGTAACTGTCGCCCTGACTATAGCAACCTTGAAGCGCCGGACAGGACACGTAGTATCCATCCGCGTCGGCTTCGATCACAATGGGCAGGCTTAGGTGCTTCATAGCTGAATTATAGCCTCACTCTCCGGCGATAGCCTCCAGGATCCGGTCGAAGTCCTCCAGCGATTTGTACGTCAGCACGATCTTGCCTTTGCCCTTGCGGTCGTTAATCATGACCCGCACTCCCAGCGCGCGCTGCAGCGTCTGCTCGGCCTCGCGGACATTGGGATCCACGATGCGCTCCTTCTTCGCCTTGGGCTGGACCTGCGTCAGGTCCATCACTAGCTCCTCGGTTTGCCGCACCGTAAGCCCAGTCGCCTTGGACGCCGCCCGCACACACAGCTCCGGCGTCTGCTCCGAAATCGTCAGCAGCACCTTGGCGTGGCCCATGCTCAGAACGTTATTCGCCACCATCCGCTGCACCTGCTCCGGCAGCCGCAGCAGCCGCAAGTAGTTGGCAATGACGGAGCGGTCCTTGCCGGTGTACCGGGCGACCTCTTCCTGGGTAAGCTTGAACTCCTGCGCCAGCCGCTGATAGGAGCGCGCCTGGTCAATGTGGTTCAGGTCTTCACGCTGCAGGTTTTCTACCAGCGTCATCACCATGGCTTGCTGGTTGGAGACCTGGCGGACGATGGCCGGTATGGTGGTCTTCTCGCACTGCGACGACGCCTGCACCCGGCGCGCCCCGGCAATCACCTGGTAGCGCCCCTCGGCCTCAGCGTTCGGCCGCACGATGATGGGCTCGATCACCCCCATCGACGCGATCGAGTCGCGCAACTCCTGGATGGCCTCTTCGTTCATCGTGGCGCGCGTCTGGTAGGGATTGGGATCGAGCTGCTCGAGCCGCAGCTCCTGCACCGACTCGCCCGGCAGCAGCACCGTCGCTGTCGAAGCCGGCTCGCCTTCGGTTGCATCCGGCGGCGCAACCGGAAACACGCCGGGTGCCCCACCCTTCTCGCCCGTCGGTGGCGAGAGGGTGGGAGGAAGAGAGAATGGCCGCGGCGGCAACAACGACTCCAACCCGCGTCCCAGAGCTTTGCGCTTTTCCGTCATAAGGAACGTCCTTGCAATTAGCAATTAGAGCTAACACTTAGCTGCTAGCTGTTAGGGAAATTCTGAACAAGTCAATGTTCGGGTAGAGCCGGCCTTCAGGCCGGCGTCTCCGCGTTTTTAAAGAGGCAGAGCCCCGTAGGGGCGGCCCACAATTTCGCCTCGCCTAGCTGTATTCTGCCGTGCCTACGGCACTCCAGTCCTAATTTCTACCCATACCAGGCTGAAGCGCTGGGCTATCCTCTTCCGTCCCACTCTGTGGGACTCGGTCGCTCGCACTGCGAGCATCCCTCTGTTTCATCAATCGACTCTTGCGCCGTCATCCGCAGCCCGCAGGGCGGCACAACCTTAGCCCAGGCTGTAAGTCCTGGGAATACGTTGCGATGAATCCCGAGTCCCCCGGGGACGGCACAGATTTCGTCGCATCGGCATTTTGTGCCGCCGCTCCGGGGCTCGGATTCGTTAACGTCCTTACCCAGGGCTGGAGCCTGCCCGGCGTAGTCGAGGGCCCTGGGCTAAAACAAATGCCGCCCTTCGGGCTCGACCCGATCAACTGCGCACATCCGCACCGACCACCCTAGCCCCTCACCCCTAGCCCCTGCTTTCCATCTCCTTCTGCACGGCGTCGCGCTCGCGCGGCATCTTCAGTTCGGTGAAGATGGCGAGCGCCTGCTCCAGCTTCTCCTTCTCGGTCTTGCGGTTGCCCTGTGCCCGCGCCAAACCCGAGCGCCTCGGGCGCGGCAGATGATAGCCCACCGTTTCAACGGTGGGTGGGAGTTCAGTAAATCCCGAGTCCCCCGGGGACGGCACATAGAACAGCCATCTTGCTCGCCATGTTCTCTGTCGCCGCCCGAGGACTCCAATCCTAACTAACGTCCCTTCCCCAGGGCTGACGCGCTGGGCTATCACACATGCCGTCCCACTGCGGGGACTCGATTCCTGATCAACGCGCACATGACCGCACCGCCTAGCCCACTAGGACTACGTCACCCGCCATCCCCTAGCCCCGTGCTTGTCCATCTCCGTTCTGCACCGAGTCGCGCTCCGGCGCGGCATCTTCAGGTTCGGTGAAGCATGGCGGGCCAGGCGCCTGCTCCAGCTTCTCCTTCTCGGTCTTGCTGCCCTGAGCTCACCTGCCGCCCTGCGGCTCGCAGCCAAGCAACCCGAGCGCCACAGGCGCGGCAGATGATAGCCCCGCCGTTTCAACGGCGGGTGGGGACGTTCACGCAATTCCCGAGTCCCCCGGGGACGGCACACAATTTTCGTCGCATCAGCATCTTTGTGCCGCCCCTGCCGGGGCTCGGCGCTTCGTTTAGCGTCCCTACCCAGGGCTCACGCCCTGGGCTAAAACAAATGCCGCCCTTCGCGGCTGCGACCCGATCAACTGCGCACATCCGCACCGACCCTAGCCCCTCTACCCCTAGCCCCTGCTTTCCATCTCCGCCTGCACGGCGTCGCGCTGGCGCGGCATCTTCAGTTCGGTGAAGATGGCCAGCGCCTGCTCCAGCTTCTCTTTCTCGGTTTTGTGGTCGCCCTGTGCCCGCGCCAGAAGACCCCAGCTCCAATAGCAATGCCCTAAGCTGCCCTTGTTGCCCAACTCCAGGCAGATGGCTTCTTCTTTCTTGTGCAGCGCCAGCGCCTCCTCCAGCCGCCCCCACGCCTGCAGGATCAGCGCCTGGTTGCCGTAGCTGGCTCCGAGGCCGTCCTTGTCGCCCAACTCCAGGCAGATGGCTTCTTGCCTCTTCAGCAGCGCCAGCGCCTCCTCCAGCCGCCCCCACCGCTTCAGGATCAGCGCCTGGTTGCCATAGCTGATCTGCAAACTATCCTTGTTGCCCAACTCCAGGCAGATGGCTTCTTCTTTCTTGTGCAGCGCCAGCGCCTCCTCCAGCCGCCCCCAATCTTGCAAAATCAGCGCCTGGTTGCCGTAGCTGATCTGCAAACTATCCTTGTTGCCCAACTCCAGGCAGATGGCTTCTTGTTTCTTGTGCAGCGCCAGCGCCTCCTCCAGCCGCCCCCACGCCTGCAGGATCAGCGCCTGGTTGCCGTAGCTGCGCTCCAAGCCCGTCCTTGTTGCCCAACTCCGGCAGATGGCTTCTTCTTTCTTGTGCAGCGCCAGCGCCTCCTCCAGCCGCCCCCACGCCTGCAGGATCAGCGCCTGGTTGCCGTAGCTGATCTGCAAACTATCCTCGTTGCCCAACTCCAGGCAGATGGCTTCTTCCTTCTTGTGCAGCGCCAGCGCCTCCTCCAGCCGCCCCCACGCCTGCAGGATCAGCGCCTGGTTGCCGTAGCTGGTTTGCAACTTCCTTGTTGCCCAACTCCAGGCAGATGGCTTCTCGGTGTTCGACAATGCGGAAGGGCCACGTCAAGCTCGCCAATCACACGTCCGGTGTCATATCCCCGGAAGCTCAGCTGCCCTGCGCGTGGATCCTCCAGTTGCTCCGAGAGAAAGCCCACAGCAGGGATAATCTCCTCCAAGCACTCTCGACAATCCTTCCATCGCGTTTCCCAGATCTTTGAACAAGTTCTCCACGCCGCCGCATGGCGCTGTTGCACCTCCGCTGACCACACGTCATCCAGCACCAGCAGCGATTGCCGTTCGCGCAACCAGGCTTTCGCTGCGGCGCGCTGCTCTTCCGGCGGACGGGCTTAACGTCGATCGGCAATCGCTCAACCAACTCCGCCGTGATGGCATCCAAGGGGCGCTGGCCACAGGTCTGGAAGATGACGGCGTCAAAGTCCTTCTGCGCGTCCCAGGCAAAACGCAGCGCCAGCATGGACTTGCCCGCTCCCGGTTCGCCGTGCAGCAGAAACACTCCCGGCTCGGCGACCAGCTTGTCCTGCAAGGTGGCGAGGTAAGCGCTGCGGCCGACGAAATCCTGCGGCCGGTAGTCGGGCAGGTAGACCGGCGCGCCACGTCCAGATAGGCGCTGGGCGCTTTGCCTTTTTTTCAGCCATTCGACCGTCTTGCCGATGCCGTCTGCCTCATCCGAGCGAGCGTCAACGGCGTAATTTTTGTCCGCAGCAGGGGCGGCAGAGGCATTGGGCAGCCGCGCAGCAGGACAATGCCGAGGCGAATCCGGTTCTCCTCCACCTGGCGGGCCATGGCCGCCGTCCATTCCTCCAGGGTCCAGGCCGAGTCGGCGGCGTTCTGCGACCACAGCAGTAATGCGAGGTCCGATTGCCCCAGCCCTTCGTTGATTTTGGCGACGAAGTTCTCGCCCTTGTCGATGTCCACCTCGCAGCGCCAGGGCGTGAAGCCATTGGCGTCAAGCGCGGTGGCGAGCTTCTCGACGAAGTCGGCGTCTTTCGTGCTGTGCGAGAGGAATACCTTCATGGTTCGTTCTCGCGACGGGTTGTGGGTTGCGGAAGCATAAGAAGCACCTAGGGAAACTCTGAACAAGTGGATGTTCGGGTAGAACCGGCCTTCAGGCCGGCGTCTAAGCCGTTGCAAATACTCCGGGGCTTTAGCCCCGTAAAAACGGAAGCTGACTTGTTCAGAGCCTCCCTAGCTATCAGTGATTAGAGCGTGTTTCAAAAATGTTTCTTTGAAGGGGCGCGGCTTCAGCCGCGCCGTTCCGAGCCTTATAAAACTCGGGCTTTAGCCCCTGAGGGAGCAAGTTTCTTGCTGTTAGACCATTTTTGAAACATGCTCTAGCAATTAGTGATTTGGAAACTCTGATCAAGTCCAATTCCTTGAAGGGGACGGCCTTTAGGCCGTCCGTAAATGCCTGAAATAAAGCCGGGCTTCAGCCCCTGAGGGACCTTCGACTGACTTAATCAGAGTTTCCTTAGCAATTAGTGACGAAAATCATCTCGATTCAACATGGAGTTGTCATCGCAGTCGAGACCGCTTTTCTGCCGTCCCTACGGGACTCAGATTTTCTATAACATTCTTACCCAGGGCTCACGCCCTGGGCTAACACAAATGCCGCCCCGCTGGCTCGCATCTAGACAAGCAAGACCCGAGCGCCACCGGCGCGAAAGGTGATAGCCCCGCCCTTCAGGGCGGGGTAATCGTATACCACCAATTCCGAGTCCCCCGGGGACGGCACAGAACTTCGTTTCATCAGCATCTTGTGCCGCCCCTGCCGGGGCTCAGCTTCTGATGACATCCCTTACCCAGGGCTGCACGCCCTGGGCTAAAACAAATGCCGCCCTGCGGGCTCGCATCTAAGCTGACCAAACATCGTCGGCATTAATAAAACGAACTTTATAATATCCCACATTGTCTGATATCCCACAATGTGGTATTAACGTCCGAATCGAATCGCTAATTGCTAACTACTCGCCGCCTGCTTCCCCACTCGCTCCATGAGCTCCTCCGCCAGCTTCAAATAGGCTTCCGTGCCGCGCGCGTGCGGATCGTAGATCAGCCCCGGCTGGCCGTGGCTCGGCGCCTCCGCCAGCCGGATGTTGCGCGGGATCGTCGTCTGGCACATCAGGTCGCCAAAGAAGCCGCGCAGCTCCGACGCTACCGACTGCGCCAGGTTGGTGCGTTCGTCCAGCATGGTGAGCACCACGCCCTCGATCGCCAGGCCGGGGTTGAGCTCGACCCGGATGCGCTCGATCGTGTCCAGCAGTTCGGTGACGCCCTCCAGCGAGAAGTACTCGGCCTGCATCGGGATGAGGACCGCGTCGGCGGCAACCAGCGCGTTGAGCGTCAGCAGGTCGAGCGCCGGCGGGCAGTCGAAGACGATGAACTGGAAGCGCTCGCGCAGCGGATCGAGCGCGCGCCGCAGCCGGTACTCGCGCTGGTCGAGCGTCACCAGCTCGATGTTGGCGCCGATCAGATTTTTGTGCGACGGGATGACGCTGAGGTTGGCGACCTCGGCCGGCAGCAGCGCGGCTTCGGCCGCGATCTCGCCCAGGATAACCTGGTAGGTGCTGGGCCGCTCGGGGTCGCGCGCGAAACCGAGCCCGCTAGACGCGTTGGACTGCGGGTCGCAATCGACCAGCAGCGTCGGCGCACCGCGCGAGGCGAACGAGGCCGCCAGATTGATGGCGGTCGTCGTCTTGCCGACCCCGCCCTTCTGATTCGTGACTGCGATGACCCGGGACATAATCTTAAGTATCCAGCAAAGCAGCGAGCATGGGTTAACCGTTTAGTTAACGGAGGAGCCGTTCTCCCCGAGAACTTGGAAGCCGAAAGAGCGATTTGTCAGTCGCAAGAAGCTTAGACTGTGCGGCGCGCTGGGGCAACGGCAGAGTAAGTCCTGGCGTAGGATTTTCGAGGAAAAGCTGTGCAAGACTCGAACGAGACGGCCGAACGCACTGATTCGGAAGATAGTACGCTGCTGCGACCGCTGTGCTTAACTGGAACATCTCGGCTTCTCGGGTTTACGCGAGGTTCGATGGAAAAATGTTCCACGTGGAACATTTTGTCCTCGCAGGACATAGCTCGGAGCTCTCAAAATACGGCAATCCAAACGTAACAATATGATTACATTGCTTTTAGCAGCAATTGTTCCATGTGGAACAATTTTGCGCGAGCGGCCGGACCGAGTTCCGCGTTTGGCCGACGAATTTGTCATAGCCCTGAGCTGGCCAGGTTGAGTTCAGCATCGAACACGACAACCTGTCGCTCACGCGTAACGCGGCCTCGACGCCCGAGCTGCCAAGTTTCATTCTGCGGGGACGGAACTCCTCGAACTCGGCCTACGGGCGCGCCGCAGGATGAACCGCCAGCGGGATTCCGATCACGGGCACGGCCGATTGCCCAGTCCGCCCGGTACGGGGCTTGTCAAGTTACTAATGTCAAGTTACGGGCCGGGGTGCAATGTTGTCAAGTTACAAGCGCGCACGGGGGGTGGCAAGTTACTAACGGACGGCCCGCCGCCAGTGGAGGGTGGCGGCGGACTGCCCTTCCGCCGGGTTGGGGGCAAGGAACTGCCGGACGCATCCATCCCAACCTTCCGTGCATCCATCCCAACCTTCCTCCGCCGCCCAAGGAGCAAGTGCAGCAGGTAGGGTGACGGCCCCTTGCCTTCCGCCGGGGGTGCGAGCAAGGAACTGCCGACGCGCATCAATCCCAACCGTTCCCCGCCGCCCAAGGATGAAGTGCAGCAGGTGCTGAAACCCGCTCCCGGCCAGCAGCCCAACGTGGCCCCCGAGCGTCCGGCACAGGCGTAGGAAGTAATGAGTAATTAGCAGCTAGCAGCTAGCAATTAGCGAAAGCGAACGGGCGGCCGCATTGGCCGCCCTTATTTTTTCTATCCACTATCTGGGTGTGGGCTCAAAAATTCTCCAGCATCCACATATTACTGTTTCGGGTCCAACCGAACATCGCCAGATGTCGCCCGTCCGGAGAGGGTATCGCATAGATATCGGCGTTTCCTTCCAGCTCGCCTGGCTGTTCCCAGAGCACGTCGGCATTGCCCTGCAGGTCAACGTAAAGCAATACCGAACTCTTGTCCTTAGCGGCGGAGGTGAATAAGCCCTTACTATCGGCTGCCCAATCCATTGTCTCCAAACTTCGCCGTCCTTTGACAGTGACCAGTCGCTCGGGTTGTCCAACTAGAGAGAGAATATGGACTCGATCCTCCGATCGTTTAAGGACTGCAATGCGGTTACCATCTGGCGAAAGGTCCCACTTATAGGCACTGGTGGGGTCAATGTTGAACCTGGTGAGTTCCCTTCCTCGGCCTTTCACGGGATCGAAACCGGTGAACACCAGTTGTTTTCCGTCGGGAGTGCGCTCGGCAATCGCACATAATTCTGCCGGCGACCTGGCGCAGCGTGGAGGTTCGTGAAGGTGCACACCAGCCCACCCGATTGGCTCCGGAGGCGTGGCCATCGTTAATACCAGCTCGGAAGGCCCCCCTGTTACCGGTACCCGCATCAACCGTCCCGCCGTCCAACCGGTGAACATCTGGTAGAGAATCCACGAACCGTCAGGGCTCAGGCGTGCGTCGACTCTGTGGGGGAGTCCGGTGACGATGGTTTCGGCCGATTCTTTGTTCAATGCTTGCTTGAAAATTCCCCACGTCCCGTTGCGATTGGATACGAATACGATTGATTTACCATCGGCCGTCCATCCCACTGGATATTCCTGACCATCGCT
The DNA here is from genome assembly GCA_963798005.1 of uncultured Acidobacteriaceae bacterium. Lineage (GTDB taxonomy): Bacteria > Acidobacteriota > Terriglobia > Terriglobales > Acidobacteriaceae > Bog-257. The sequence continues at coordinate 125,052 of CAWCRZ010000008.1, forward strand.
CAACGTAAGGCGGCGTGGATTCGTGAGTCTATTGCGGGCGTAGTCCCCTACATAGACGCTACGCTGGTTCCACCACTTGAAAGTTACAAGCCTTTTGCTGTCCTGTGTGGCGCTCAAGTCTCCCGTGCAGAATCCAGCCCAGTTGGTTAGCTGCACCGGTGTTCCTGCGGGCCTGCCCGTTCGCGCGTCAACGCGCAACGCCCAAAGGTTGCAGCTCGCTTGATTAATGTCGGGTTCTGATAAGGAGTAGATCAAGCGCCCATCCCGCAACCACACGAATTGCCATAGTCTGGGGTCAGAGATGAGTGTGGTGGAAGGCCCGCCACTCAAGTCCAGGGTCTCGATGCTGACCTCCAGCTTGTCGCCTGCCCGGTGTTCTTTCCAGTAGGCCAGTCGTCGTCCGTCCGGCGACCACTCAACCGTTTGCAGGTTACTGTTTTCGTCGGTCTGATAGACCTTCCGCAACTGCTCGCCATCGGAATCCATTAGCCAAATCTCTCGGTCCCCAATACTGCCCGGATTCCTTGCAAAAGCGATCGTAGATCCGTCCGGCGACACAGAGTTAGGAAAAGCATCGTCGCGAAGCTTCCGGGGCGTTCCACCCATCACCGAAACGGCCCAAGCGCTATCCTCTTCGCCCACTACAAAAGCGTCAGCAAGAAACTTCGTATCGCTCCAGGGGAAAATTTCCCATGAATACTGGGATCCTTTAAGCGCTTCCGGTTCCGGTACATCTCGCGTCTCTCCGGTTTCAAGCAACTTGAGGTGCATCCCGTTCTTGTCATAGTAAGCGAGGTATTTGCCATCCGGGGAGATGGCACCGTTACCCACAGGGTTGGCGGAGGAATTGGCGGTGAGCTGCGTTTGCTTGAGTCCGGGAAGAGGAGCGGGCTGGCGCCGAGCAGTCATGTACACGGCGGAGGCAGTCAGCACAGTTGCAGCTAGCGCGACGACTATCAACGGTCCCCGCCGGTATCCATGTCGCTGAACTCTAATGCCGGTCTGATTTGGCAGTTGTAGCGCCAGAGATTGAAGCTCGGCGCGCATCTCTTGGGCTGATTGGAAGCGCAGTTCGCGGTCCTTCTCCAGCGCTTTGTCGATGATCTGTTCCAGCTTCGGCGGGAGCGTGGAATTGAGTTCATGCACCGGCACGGGCGTGTGGTTCAGGATAGCGTCTTTCAAGATCGCCGCCGTGTCTCCGCTGAAGGCACGCTGACCGGTCGCCATCTCGTAGAGGATCAGTCCGAAGGAAAAAAGGTCGGTGCGGGCATCCAGTTTCTCGCCCCGCGCCTGCTCCGGCGACATGTATCCCGCCGTTCCCATCGCCGTTCCGGTTCGGGTAAGGCTGTGCTCAATGCGGATTGCGGGCCGAAGGGACGCGACTTCAGCCGCGCCAAGGTTTTGAAGGGGCACGCCTTCAGGCGTGCCGTCATGGCTAGTATCATTTTCATTTCGCGCGTGCTCCCGCCCAGGCCGGGGCGGGAGCACGCGCAGTTCAGAAGGCGAGGCGGCAACGGCGCGGCTGAAGCCGCGCCCCTTCAAATCGGAATTGGAAACTTCTGAGTCCGGCTCCGCCAGCTTGGCCAAGCCAAAATCTAGAATCTTGACCTGATCCTGGGTGGTCAGGAAGATGTTGGTGGGCTTGATGTCGCGATGGATGATGCCCTTCCGATGGGCTGCATTCAGTCCGTCGGTGATTTGAATGGCGATGTCGAGCAATCTCTCCAATGGGGGCTGGGCCCTCTCTCCGCTGGCAGAAATTTGCGCCTTAGAAATCAACTCCCGCAGGGTCTCGCCCTCCAGCAACTCCATCACGAGGAAGGGCTGTCCGTCGTGCTCCTCGACTTCGTAAATAGTGCAAATGTTGGGATGATTCAGCGATGAGGCGGTCTGCGCTTCACGCTCGAAGCGTTGCAGCGCAACTGCGTCGCTGGCGAGTTCTTCGGGCAGGAACTTCAGGGCTACGCGACGGCCCAGCTTTAGATCTTCCGCCTTGTACACCAATCCCATGCCACCCCCGCCGATGATCTCCAGCACGCGGTAATGGGAGACCTTCTTGCCGATCAGCCCAGCGAGATCCAACTGCCCGTTGATCGCTTTGTCGTTGGCAGCGCCGGGAGCACCCTCGCTGGAGGACTCGTCCGAGGCGGATTCTGCCCGCTCGACACGTACTAACAACCGATAGCCGCGGCGGGCCAGCGTCTCAATGTATTTTGGCTCCTCGGCAGAGTCGTCGAATGCCCGACGGAGTCTTCCAACGATCACATTGATACTGTGATCGAACTCGACGATGGTGTCATTGGGCCAGAGCTTCCGCCGGATTTCTTCGCGGGTGGCGATCTTGCCCTTGCGCCCGATCAGAATCAGCAAAACCTTGAGCGGCTGCTCTTGCAACAGAATCCTGCGTTCAGCCTCGCCTGCCAAGGGGTCCCGGCGGAGTTCTCCCGTCTTCAAGTCGAGCGTAAAAGCCCCGAAGCGGACGCGATCTGGCAGCGTAGGGTCCATTGGGGTTGCGGGGAAGTTCTCGCAAAAAACAGGCCCCTGTTTGCGACAAAGTGTACTCCGGAGTCGTTGCAGTTCCAAGCTACTTTCGCTCTCTTCGATGGGATTTCCTTCCGAAATAGTGCTCCCCAAAGACGGGTACTCTCAGAAAAAGCCCTTTTCCCCTCAGTCGTTTAGATCGAATGACCCGCAATTGACCCGCAATTGACCGCTGGTGCATTGCCACAGACCGCCGTCAAGTGCACACTCGCGGCTGTTCTGAACGCGGCAACGTCTTTCAAGGCGGACCGCGAACGGAGATCCCAGTAGAAAAGGAAAAAGTATGACACTCAGGAGATGGACGCTCGTTGCAATTACCCTGGCTATCGTGCTGGCCACCACCCTTCCACTAACCGCACAAGACAACCCCGATCACAAATCAAAGCACCATCAGTACAAGCTGATTGACCTCGGGACCTTCGGTGGGCCTGCCAGCCTTGTTGTGGGCTCGGAGGTGAGCATTAGTTCCCGAGGGACCGTAATTATGCAAGGGGACACAGCTACCGCCGATCCCTTTTCCCCAAATTGCTTTTGGGATTGTTTGGTCAACCACGCGGGGGCATGGCGCGGTGGTGTCCTTACCGACCTGGGAGAGCTTAACAGCCCAAACAATAGCTGCCAGCCTACCTGGATCAATGACCGCGACGTGGTCGTCGGAGCTTGCGAAAATGGCCTCATTGATCCGCTTGCCAACTTCCCGGAGATCGATGCGGTCATCTGGAAACACGGTCAGATCACCGATATTGGAACCCTGGGAGGAAATGCAAGTGCCGCCGGCGCCGTCAATAATCGTGGCCAGTTAACCGGAAACGCATACAACACAATCCCAGATCCCTTCTACGGGACGTTAGGCCCTCTGAATGCTTTTTGGGCTTTTGGGGTCACACAAATGCACGCTTTCCTGTGGCAAGACGAAGGGCCAATGCAGGATTTGGGCACCTTGGGGGGGCCGGATAGCATAGGCGAGTTCATCAATGAGCGCGGGCAGATAGCCGGCGTCTCCTTTACCAGCTTTGTGGCCAACCCTAATACCGGCATTCCCACGCAGGACCCGTTTCTCTGGGACGACGGCAAGATGATCGACCTCGGCACACTGGGAGGCACGGCAGGTTGGCCTTGGGGCCTCAATAAGCATGGCCAGGTAACCGGCCAGTCGAACCTGGCAGATGACGTACACTTCCACGCCTTTCTGTGGGACCGTGGCGTGCTTACAGACCTCGGTACTTTGGGGGGCGATAAATCCTCCTCCAGGTGGATCAACGATGCGGGAGAAGTTGTCGGACGCGCAGAGTTGTACCCGGGCTCAAAGACACGCCATGGCTTTTTGTGGAAGAAAGGCGTGATGATTGATCTCGGGATTCCGGCTGGCGATACGTGCGGTACAGCGTACGCAATCAATTCGAGCGAGCAGATTGTGGGCGATTCGGGAAATTGTGGGGCGATTAACCACGGGTTCCTGTGGGAGAACGGAGGTCCGATTGTGAACCTGCAAACCCTGGTTCTTCCTGGCTCTGACGTGACAATATCGGAAACAAACTATATCAACGACGCCGGAGAGATTTCCGGGTTTGGAACAAACTCCAATGGTGACCAGCGTGCCATCCTGCTCATCCCGTGCGACGAGAAACATCCTGGGCAGTGCGACGACTACTCCATGATCGAAGCACCCGCACAGAAGACCAGCCCGTCGACGGCGATGAAGCAGTACAGCGAAGCGCCAGCCGACACAGAGACTCCGTCTCGCAACCGATTCGGGAGAGGCTACAACCTTCCCGGCCAGCCGACCGCACCATCGAATTAGTCTGGCCGGGCGCCTCATCGGCGCTCGTCATGGCGAAGCGCCACTAAGGGCAGGATTTCGGTCCTGCCCTTCGCCCTTTGCAGGAAGTTAGTTAACAGATGGCTTTAGGCGTGATATAGGGGTTCTTCGACTACGGCGGCCCCAATCACCCCAACGAGCGCAAATGCGGCGCTCGTCGGGGACCCCAATAAAAACGGGCCGCCGTCGCTCAGAATGACACTTCAAAAAGTTTGGGCTCTTGGCTGACGGCTGAAAGCTGACAGACTGAAGGCTAGCTCATCCGCCGGTTCCGCCGACGGTCAGGCGATCGATCTTTAGCGTGGGGATTCCGACGCCGACCGGAACGGATTGGCCATCTTTGCCGCAGGTTCCGACGCCTTCGTCGAGTTGAAGATCGTTGCCGACCATCGAGACCTTGGTCAGCACGTCGGGACCGTTGCCGATGAGGGTCGCGTTCTTCAGCGGCGAGGTGATGGTGCCGTTCTCGATCATGTAGGCCTCCGACGCGGAGAAGACGAACTTGCCGTTGGTGATGTCCACCTGTCCGCCGCCGAAGTTCACCGCGTAAACGCCGTACTTGACGGAGCGGATGATGTCCTCGGGCGCGTCCTGGCCGGCGAGCATGTAGGTGTTGGTCATGCGCGGCATGGGAATGTGCTGATAGCTCTCGCGGCGGCCGTTGCCGGTGTTGGTCCCGGCATAGGAGGAGATCGCGTCCACGTCGCCGTGCTCCTCGGTGCGCTGGCGAGCTCAGGCGAGCGCTTGGCCGCGGCCGTAGCCGTCGGAGTCGCGCCGCCGTCTGTGCAACCGGCACAGCGCCACCCGAGCGTACGCAGCACCGGCTGCGCCGCCGCCGTCAGGTCGCGGCCCGCGAACGGCGACAAGACGCTTCGGCCGCTCGCTGCCAGTCCCCCAACGTCAGCGCGAGCATACCGATCCGGACCGCGAGACCGACGTTGCCGCATCGTGGTCGAGCACGATCTCGAGCCGCTCGATCTCGGCACGTATCTCCTTCTCGCTCAGGTACGCGCCATAGCTGGTGGCGTACTCGCGCAGTACCGCGCTCGACGCGGGCGAAGACAGAGTCGAATTCCTCGAGCGTCGCTGCCACCGCCCGCGAGCTCGCGCCGCCACGCCAGCGGCAGCGGGAACGCGCCCTTGTAGGTGAGGTCGTGGGCGAAATCCGAGTACGCGTGCTCGGCGACGGTCCGTAGCTGGACCTCGGCCTTGAGACCGTAGGTCTCCTCGGGGATCGCCACGCCGTAGTCGATGTCGCGACGGAACGTCACGATGTAATGCACCGACCGATAGCCGAACTCCGCCGGCTTGAGCCGCTCGACTGGTGCTCCACGCTGTTCTCCCAGTCGATGTCGAAGCGCTCGACGACGAAGCGGCGGAGCGCGTCGACCTCGGTGCGCGTGCGGCCGATGATCCTCGCGCCGCACAGGTCGGTGAACTCGTGGACCGGGTCTGGGTGCGCGTCGCGCTTGCGCACGATCTTCTCGGGGCGAAGCTGGCGATCGACTTGGCCCGGGCCTGGACGATCGCGAGCGGCGCGATCCGACCGGCTGCCAGCCGCAGGACGTCGCCGAGCGCCTCCGCGTAGCTCCGGATAGCGCGGGTACTCGCCGAGTATTGCTCGACGTGGTCCGCAACCGAGGGCCGCAGCTCGGCGGTGTTGGCACTCATCGATCCCTCAATCCGGCGTGCGGCGATCCAGCGTACGCGTCGTGCTCTTCCTGGTCGCGCAGGCGTCAGGCGGCCCTCGAGGCTCTCGGGCGACATCCATAAGTGCTCGACGTGCTCGTCGCTGAGGCGCACCTCGCCCTCGAACGACGCGCACAGGAAGGTCACGCACGACACCCAGAACGGCTCCTTCGCGAAGTGCGAGACGTGCAGCGGTGGTCCGGGCTCGACCGTCAGCCCGGGTTCCTCGCGCACCTCGCGAGCGAGCGCGTCGACCAAGCGCTCGCCATAGTCCATCTTCCCGCCCGGCAGCTCCGAGCAGTCCGGGTCGCCGGCAAGCCAGGCGAGCGCCTGATCAGCAGCACCACTCCGTCGTCACGCACCACGATCCCCTTCAGCGCGACCCCCAGCACGGCGCAAGCCGGCGCCCCTGCCGAGTCCACATCACGCTCCATCGGTACTCCTCCTCGTGCCGCCGCAATCTCGAGGATCCTCTCACGCGGCGCACGGCATTGCGAGCGTGCGGTAGTTTCACCGGGTCGCCGACAAGCGTCACGAGGCAGGCCCGCCTGCGACGCGATGGTCCAGACGGAGCGCGATGAACCGAGCAGGCATATACGAGGACACAAACGCCCAGCGGCGTCGACACGCTCGAGACGGTCCGCCGGGCGCTGCGCCGCGAAGTCCACGCACTGTCCGAGCGCCCGATTTGACTGGCACAGCTTCTACAACCGGTTGCAGTGGGAGGGTGACGCAATCGCCGAGCGCCTCGCGGCCGAGCGGCTCAGCGCAGCGGCCCCAGCGCTCACCCGTGATCCACCGCTACACCCCTCTGCGGGAGTCCGAAGCCCTCGCCGACATCCTCGCCGGCCACACCGCGCCGCTGTCGGGTTGTGCGGTGAGCCCCGACGGGGCCTGGATCGTTCAGCCAGCGACGACGGCACCCTCCAGGATCTGGGATGCCGGCCACCGGCACTGAACGAGCGCCCTCACCGGCCACACCGACGCAGTGTTCGGCTGTGCGGTGAGCCCGGACGGCACCTGGATCGTCTCCACCAGCGCCGATCGCACCCTCAGGATCTGGGATGCCGCCACGGCACTGAACGAGCCGCCCTACCGGCCACACCAACGCAGTGTTCGGCTGTGCGGTGAGCCGGACGGCACCTGGATCGTCTCCACCAGCGCCGATCGCACCCTCGGGATCTGGGATGCCGGCACCGGCCGAAAAACGAGCGACCCTCACCGGCCACACCAACGCAGTGTTCGGCTGTGCGGTGAGACCGGACGGCACCTGGATCGTCTCCACCAGCGCCGATCGCACCCTCAGGATCTGGGATGCCGCCACCGGCCGAAACGAGCCACTTCACCGGCCACACCGACGCCCTGGGAGGCTGTGCGGTGAGCCCGGACGGCACCTGGATCGTCTCCGGTAGCGTCGACCGCACCCTCAGGATCTGGGCGGCCGCCACCGGCACGGAGCGAGCGACTCTCACCGGCCACACCAACGGCGTGTTCTATTGTGCGGTGAGCCCGGACGGCACCTGGATCGCCTCCACCAGCTGGGACGGGCACAGTCAGGATCTGGGACGCCGCCAGCGGCAGCGAACAAGCCACCCTCATCGGCCCACACCGACCAGGTTGCAGGTTGCGCGGTGGGCCCGGACGGCACCTGGATCATCTGCGCGAGCGACGACCGCACCTCGAGGATCTGGGACGCCGCCATCGGCCGAAAACGAGCACCCTGACCGGCCACACCGAAGCGGTGTCGGATTGTGCGGTGAGCCCGGACGGCACCTGGATCGCCTCCGCCAGTCTCGACCGCACCCTGAAGATCTGGGATGCGACCACCGGCAGCGAACGAGCCAACCTGACCGGCCACACCGACCAGGTTGCAGGTTGCGCGGTGGGCCGGACGGCACCTGGATCGTCTCCGGCAGCGCCGATCGCACCCTCAGGATTTGGGACGCCGCCACGGCCGAAGACGAGCCACCCTGAACGGCCACACCAACGGGGTGGTGGGTTGTGCGGTCAGCCCGGACGGCACCTGGATCGTCTCCGGCAGCGCCGATCGCACCCTCAGGATCTGGGACGCCGCCACCGGGCGAAATGAGCGCCCTCCCCGGCCACACAAACGCGGGTGTTTTCGTTGTGCGGTGAGCCCGGACGGCACCTGGATCGTCTCCGGCAGCGCCGATCGCACCCTCAGGATCTGGGACGCCGCCACCGGCCGAAAACGAGCCATCCTGACGGGCGACACCGAAGCGGTTGGCGGTTGTGCGGTGAGCCCGGACGGCACCTGGATCGTCTCCGGCAGCGTCGACCGCGCCCCAGGATCTGGGACGCCGCCACTGGCACCGAACGAGCCATCATGACCGGCCACACCGAAGCGGTTGGCGGTTGTGCGGTGAGCCGGCGGACGGCACCTGGATCGTGTCCGCCAGCAAGGACGGCACCCTCGAGGATCTGGGCCGCCGCCACCCGCGCCGAGCGGGCCGTCCTCGTCCCGCCCGGGGCCGCAAGCGCGGTGGCCTTCGACTCCTCCGCACCGATGGTGGCCTGCGGCGACAATGGTGGGGACGTGCACCTCGCCCACCTCGTCGGCATCGAGCTCGGCCCGCTCGTCGTCACCGCTGCCGCCCGCGACCACGAGCTGACCGTGTCCTGTCCGGCATGCCGCGAGGCCTTGCGGTCGACCGCGACCGCCTGGGCACCGAGACCACGTGCCGCAGCCCGTTTGCGCACGCTCTCTGCGGATCAACCCGTTCGTGCTGCGACCGCTCCCGCGAGGCAGCTGCGTCCGGCATCGCGAGCAGTGATCGAGGTCGTTCGCCACCTGACGCATTGCCATTCGCTCGATGGGGTAGGCATCGGTCCCCCAAAGTCGGCCGCGGCGTCTCCTTGAACGCTCCGGACGAGTATCGGTGGGTAGGCGGCCGGTTAGGTGACGTAGATCGTGATCGTCTCGCCCGCGACCTTAACGGGCACCAAGACCGCCGACCTCGTTTCGCGGGGTAGCTTGTTCGAGCCGGATCTTCTTGACTCGCTTGTAGCTCGCCCTGGACCTCGCGATATCCGCGAGCTGTTCCACGATCCGGTGGCGCAGGATCGTGGTGAGCTGCCTGACCCCGAAGCGCGGTTGCCACTGCGCCAGCAGGTGCTCAACGACGTCGGTCTCGTACTCGAGTTCGTAGCCGCGCAGCTCTGCGGTCTCACCGAGCCGCTCGAGCTGGCGCCGTAGAGTCGACTTCGATCTGCTCCCGGTCCAGTGCGGCGAACAGGATGTAGTCGATGTTGCGCCCGAGGAACTCCTCGCCGAATCCGAGTTGCCGCAACTCTTCCTGAACGTCGTTCACGCTCACCTTCGGCGTCTCGCCGCCGGCGCTGTCGACCTCGGTATCCGAAGCCGATCGGCTTCGTCGACTCGTACCTGCAGCCGGCGTTCGTGGTGAAGACGATGAACGAGCGTCGGAAGTCAAGGAGGTTCGAGTCGCTGTCGAATACCTGACCGTCGTCGAGGATCTGCAGGACGATCCTCCGACGCCAGGATGCGCCTTCTCGATCTCGTCGAACAGGACGATCGATTCCGGCGAGTCGCGGACCTTGGAGAGCATTCCGCCCTCGCTGCGCGTACCCGATATAGCCGGGAGCCACGCCCAGGAGCCGGAGTTGATCACTTCCCCGGGATCCTGGTACTCGCGCCCTGAAGCGTGTTGCAGTCGACTCGCACGAGCGACTCCCTCGCCGCCAAGGATCTTCGACAGGGCCAGGGCTGTCTCGGTCTTGCCAACTCCGGTCGGGCCGCAGAAGAAGAAGATTCCCCGTGGCGTTCGCGCTTCTGCCAGTCCTCGGAACCGGCCACGAAGCTCGTGGCGAGTTGTCCGAGCGCGTCGTCCTGGCCGACGATCTTTGCCTTCAGCTCTTCCAGCACCGCATCGACGGTGAGCGTCCCGGCGCGCACGACGCGGTGGCCGATGGCGTCCTCGAGCGACTCCGTTCAGGATCTCCTCGGTCACTTCCGCGGCGGGCGGCTCGCGCATCGTAGCACAGTGCGCACGCCTCGTCGAGCAGTTCGAGCGACTTGTCCGGCTGGAAGCGCGTGGGAAGCAGATCCTCGGTCACTCAGACGTCCGTCTCAGGATCTCGTCAGGGGATCGCGAGTGAGCGGTAGTGCTGACGCGAACTGCGGCAGTCGCGCGCTGGAGGATGTCGACGGTCTCGTCACCGAGGGGGGTCGATCTTGAGCAGCCCAAAGCGCTCGCGCGAGCGCTCCGTCGGGCGCGATGTAGTGGCGGTACTCGGACGTCGTCGTCGCGCCCATCATGCTGACGTCGCCGCGTCCGAGCGCCGCCTTGAACGACTCGTTCGCGTCAGAGAACGGTCCACGCTCGTGAACGCCGCTCTGCAGCAGCGAGTGCACCTCGTCGACGAACAGGATGACCTGCGGATGCGCCTCCAGGAGCTTGATCAGCGCCGACACGCGCTCGTCGTACTGCCCGACCATCGAGGCACCCGATCGAAGGAATGACGGCGACAGCTCGAACACGTCGCGGTCGCGCAGAGCCGGGGCAATCGAGGGTCTCCCGTGATGATCCTGCGCGCGAACTCGTACACGATCGCGGTCTTACCCGTCCCTGGGCTGCCCGATGATGATGATGCTGGGCCTGCGCATCTGGACGAGGTTCTTCTGCAGGCCGCGCAGGTACTTCTCCATCCGGATCGGTCCCTTCTGCGGCGGCTCGGTCACTGTCAGCATCCTGCCGTACGTAGTCAGGGCGTCGATCACCTCATCGCGCTCCGCGACCGGCGCCACCTCGACTCCCGGGCACCATCTTCCGGAAGCGTGCCGGCGTCTTCATGGGCGAGAGCCGCCACCACCTTCGCCACCTCACCTTCCGGCATGCCTTGCGAGATGAGAAAGTCATGCCCGGCCGTGCTCGTTACCAGGGCCCTCAGCAGCTCGTCATTCGTCACCATGTCTTCGTGCGCGAGCTCCGCAAGGACGGGGCGCAGGGGTTCGCCGACCGGAACCCGGTCGGGCACGTGATCGCGCACGCGCCCCGGTTCTGCGAGATACGGGGCGAGCTGCGGATCTCGTCGCTCAAGCCGTCAGCGTGATAGGCGGCGGCCATCAACAGCTGCGGTGTGAGCGACTCGCCTTCTCCGACCGCTTGCTTTGCGCGGTCCAGCGCGGCTTGCGCCTCTGGAGAGAGATTCACCGCCACGGATACCTGCTAGTCGCCATCGAGCGCGATAGCTGTCGCCAGGACGCCGGATCTCCGCCGCTCATATCTCAACTGGTCCGCCGGGCTCCTCAACCTTCTCGCCCCTGGCCAGCTTCTCGAGCAGCTCGCGCAGCTTGGCCGGTAGCCTCGACGCCGCGTCGACCATGTCCTCTGGCCGGATCTCTCCGGGGTCGGTGCCGGTCTCGATCGTTTCCGTGATGCGTTTGTGGTTGACGTCGATCCCGGGGATGAAAAGGTGCAAGATCCCGGAGAATTGCTGCTGAGTGAGCGTTGCGTCCTCGAGCCACACGTCCGCGTATGCGGCGATTTCACCGTCGCTGGGGTCCCACCCGAACTTCGTCAGCCTCAGCTCGTAGTCGAGCTGCCCGAGCAACCGCAGGACCGCATCGATGTGGGGATGGTCCGCTGGGCAGGACAGATAGCCGATCGTGCGGAACTGAAGGAAGCGCCCATCGAGCTCAAGGGGAACAACGATCTGATAGCTCCCATACAGGCCACGCATGCCCATCATCACCGCTGGCCGGTCGGGCGCGACGAAAAACTTGAGACCTTCTGCGGTGGCGAGTTGCTTGAGCTCTTCGAACGTCATGGCACCTCTCCGGGTCGGGAGATGCCAGCCTATCGCGTCAGTACAGCCGCGTAGCCTTCTGCGAATGGCTCGGCGACGGTGTTGCTCGGGAGCTCGGCCGGGGCCGCGACCTTCTCGGCTGGTTTCTGGGTCATCCGCCAGAACGCGAGGCCCTCCGCGACGAGGCCGCGGTTGTCGTACTTGAGGGCCGGACGAACCAGCTCGGGCGTGCGGTAGGCGTATTCGTAGTCCCGCAGCATCTCTCCAGTTGGCTTCACCGGCGTTCCTTTCGCTTCGAATCGGGAGCCTCAATCGTACTGTCGCTGCCGCAACCCGCCGGTATGCTGCACCGGTGGCGTTCGGCTGTTGGCGATTCTGGAGCGTGAAGGGCCCGCGATGGGGATGAGTCAAGCGCCATCCTGGCCGGCAATTGGGGTCGGAGCGAGGGGAGTCGTGCATGACGACCGCCAGTGTGTCCTCCTGATCCGGCGCGCCAGAAGCGTCGGCTGGGATCCTGGACTCTGGGAGTTGCCAGGCGGCAAGGGCGAGTGGGGCGAGACGCTCCAGGACACGCTGGCCCGGGAGGCGCGCGAGGAAACCGGACTGACGATCGAGGTCCGCGAACCGATCCATGTCACCCACTTCAAGAAGGAGCCGTTCTGGGTGACGACGGTCACCTTCATCTGCGAACTCGTCGATGGCGACGTGGAGCTCAGTGACGAGCACGAGGAGTTCGCTTGGGTCGAGCTAGCGGGCCTTGATAACCGCGAATGTACAGACCCGGCCCGCGAAGCGCTGGACGCGTACGCGGCGCGGGCTGGAGCCGGCGGCCGAGAAAGCTAGGAAGGCTCGAATCGCGCAACGGATGCTCGCCAGGCACTTGCGTATGCGGCTCACGCTGTTTCGATCCTCGATTGCTTGGCTTTCTCGGGCAGGGCCGACCAGCTAATGGTGCGTCAGCGTTTTAGTAGTGCTCCGTTAGGTTGAAGGAGGAGTTCGGGGCCGGCTGCTGAATCTTGTTGACGGCGTTGCCGTCGACAAGGTGGTCCAGAATGCAGGCTGTGTCGGGGTTGTCCGAGCGTGAGCTTCTGCGCGTCCGTGGGCGGCTGGTGGAGTTCTGCGGCGAGATGTTCGAGTCGATGCGTCGCAAGGATCAGCGACGTTGGGGCGAGGTGTATGTGCGCGGGTTGATGCTCGACGGGAAACGGAAGAGCATCGAGCCGATGGCCGCGCGCTTGCCGGATGGTGATGAGCAGTGCCTGCAGCAGTTCGTGAATCAGTCGCCGTGGGATCCGGTCGCGGTCCGCCGGGCGTTGGCCAGGCGGATGAGCCGGGAGATCTCGCCGCAGGTGTGGGTGATCGATGACACCGGGTTCCCGAAGTTCGGGAAGATGAGCGTGGGGGTCGCGCGCCAGTACTCAGGGACGTTGGGGAAGGTCGGGAACTGTCAGATCGGGGTGTCGATCAACGCCGCGACCGACCGGGCGTCCTGTCCGTTGGATTGGCGGTTGTTCATCCCCAAGGAGTGGGATGGGGAGAGCGAGTTCAACGAGCGCCGACGGGAGCAGGCCAAGCTTCCCGAAGACGTTCACCACCGCGAGAAGTGGCGGCTCGCGTTGGACATGATCGATGAGCTGATCGGCTGGGGGATCACACCGCCCGTCGTGGTTGGTGACGGCGCCTACGGCGATAACACCGAGTTGCGCACGAGTCTTGAGCAGCGCGACATCAGCTACGTCCTCGATGTCAAAGGCGCCACCTCCGCCTACTCCGAGGACGCCCGGCGCGAGCGTCCCGACTACCAGGGTCGCGGCCAGCCACCGAAGTGCCGCTATCAGGACGCCCCTTCATCGCTGCGCGACCTCGCGCTCGCCGCGGGACAGCACGCCGCCGTGACGGTGAGCTGGCGGGAAGGAACCCGCGGGAAGATGAGCAGCCGGTTCCTCGCGCTCAGGGTCCGCCCGGCGAACATCGAGCTGCGACGCGTCGCGAACCAAGCCGACGAGGACCTCCCGATCCGCTGGCTGTTATGCGAGTGGCCTGAGGGCAAGGACGAACCGGTCAAGTACTGGCTGGCCAACCTGCCCGAGGACACCGACCTGGGCGACTTAGTCAGACTCGGCAAGCTGCGCTGGCGGATCGAGCAGGACTACCGCGAACTCAAAGACGCGCTCGGCCTGGACCACTACGAAGGCCGAACCTACCCCGGCTGGAACCACCACGTCACCCTCGTGTCCGTCGCGCACGCGTTCCTCACCCTGGAACGATCCCGCCGCCCTCAACAGAGGGCGGCAGCCTGACCCTCTTCGGGGTCGTCCGGGAGCTCCAAGCGCTCCTGGCCTGTTGGCACGGGACTTGCCCGATCTGCCGCAGAGAGCTGCCGCCCGAACATCCACTGAGAGAAGCCCCAACCTAACGGAGCACTATTAGTTGGTGATTGCATCGAGTGTCACGCGGCCTCGCTGGACCTTCTCGACGATCTGGTCGGCGGTCTTGGTCCAGGTGAACGGCTTGGGGTTGGTGTTGTTTGCGGCGAGGTAGGCATCGATCGCTGCGATCAGGTCCGGGACCGAGGCGAAGGTGCCGCGGCGGATCGCCTTGTTGGTGAGCTGCGCGAAGGACCCCTCGATCTCGCCCCTCGAGGTAGTCGTCCTGGATCACCTCGCCGAGCTGGCGGTGGTAGAAGCCCACCAGCAGCGCCTGACGATGGTGTCGTGGGCCAGTAATGCTGGCCGCGGTTGGCTAGTGACCGATGGCAGCCTTGCACCAAACCTTCAGGTTGTTGGTCGCATCCTGGGCGGCGAAGGAGGTCAGCTCGCAGCAGGTCCGGGCGACCCCGGCTGTGGCTACCGCCCGCTCCAGCAGGCGGTCCAGCTCTGCTCCGGCCTCCGTGTCGCCACCCTCGAATCCCATCGTCACTTCGACCCGCAGGCCCTGACTCATCTTGATATCCGGCCATTTCGCCCGAAAGAGCTGTTCCACGTAGCCTTGCAGAGTCGCGTCGCCTGCGAAAGCAACGTGGCTGTCGAAGATCACGGCGACGGCCAGCACCGTCCCGCCACCTGGGGTGCGGGGCCTGCGCAGCGCCTCGATCCACTCGGTGGTGTGGGCCGCAATGTCGGTGAAGCCATTCTCCTGGGCCAGGCCGTGGGCTTCCCTGGCGGCGGCGAGTGCCTCGCTGATGTTGCCGAGGTGCGCGAGCCCCTCGGTGCGGTGGACGAGAGCCAGCGCCAGTTTGTGGGGGTTCCCGAGGCTGCGCCGCAGGCCGACCTCTTCGTCGATAAGCGGCAGGGCCTGCCGGTATTCTTGGCGGTTGAGGCGTATGCTGGATTCGTTGAACAGCACGTGAGCGAGGCCGCCTAGGTTGCCGAGGCTGCGGTCGATCCGCTTCTTCTCCTGGTAGAGCTCAAGCGCGCGGTCGGCGTCCCCCTGTGTATCCGCGATGTTGCCCTGATTCCCCAGGGCGATGGCAAGGCTGCGCTGGTCGCCGAGCTGGCGGCACAGCCTTGCCTTCTCGTCGAGCAGTGCCAGTGCGCCGTCAAGGTCGCCGCGTGCCCGGAGGATTGTCGCCTTATGGCCGACGCAGGCCTGGAGGTCACGGGGAAGGCCCAGGTCCCGAGCCATGGCCTCCTGTTGGTCGAGCAGCACCATCGCTTCGTCGTGCCGGCCAAGCTCGACGAGAACCCTGCCCATGTCACCGAGAGACTCGCCTTCGCTCCGGCGGTTACCGAGCTCGCGGGCCAGCGTCAGCGCTGATGCCAGCACTTCGATCGCGCCCTCCAGGTCACCGAGCGCCTCCCGCACCGCTGCCTGACTCCGTAGACAGCCAGGCAGGGAGTCGAACTGGCCGTGCTGGCGCAGGATCTGCTCCTGCTGGGTGAGATAGGACATGGCGGTCGTGAAGTCGCCTTGGCGTATCCGCACAAGGGCCAGGTGGCCCAGCGCTGTGCTCAGCCCGATCGGGTCACCCAGCTCACGGCTGAGCATGGCAGCCTCCTCGCCCAGGTCGGCGGCGCGGTCGAGGTCGCCGAGATCCGCCAGCAGGCTCGCCTGGTTGCCCAGCGTGACTGCCAGGGCTCTGCGGTCCCCGAAGGCCCGCCAGGTCTCGGCGCCGCGCTCGTACCGGCCGACGGCAGCAGCGAGGTCGCCTTGGTCCTTCAGCACGTTTGCTGCGTTCTGGAGTGCACGCGCGGCACCGGCCCAGTCCCCGGCGTCGCGGCATAGGGCTTCTTCACGGCTGAACAGCGCCAGGGCTTCCTCAGACTGGCCAAGCTGACCCTGCAGTGCTCCCTGGGCATCGAGCGAAGCCACGACCATGTGATGGTCACCGGACGCTGCGGCGAGGTCGGCGAAGCGCTGGCTAAGTGTGAGCGCCTCTGCCAGGTGGCCCGTACCACGGAGCAGGTCCACGGCGAAGCCGACGGCCTCACATCGGATCTCACCTGCTGCCCATGATTGGTAGGAGTCGGCCATGCGTATGTCTGAGGCTGCTTCGGTTTCGGCCCAAAGAGCCATCACGTCGGGCTCATGCGTGAGCCAGAGGAGCTCGAACGTCGTGGGATCGGTCAGGATGCCGCGCAGCCGTTCCCATTCGCCGGCTTGTGCGAGTTGCCAGGGGAGTTCGTCGAGTAGCCGCCAGGGGCGGCGGGCTGAGAAGTAGTCGGCGAGGCGGCGGTGCACCACGCGGGCATGGTCTGTGGTGGGCAGGCAGCGCGCGGCGATGGCGTCGGCGAGGTGGGGGTGGCCGATGCGGAGCAGCCCGGCGTGGCTGGTGAGGGATCCCTCGAGGGCCAGGAACAGAGGTGACCAGTGGGCTTGGGGGAGCGGGCTCTCGTCGGTGCCGAGCAGTTCGAGGAGCTCGTCTTCGGACAGGCCATGGCGGGCGGCCCAGAGCAGGGACAGTGCGTCGTTGGTCAGGCCGGGCCGGTCGCCGTCGTAGTCATGGGCGCAGCGGTCGAGGACGAGGGTGAACAAGCTGGCGGGTGTGGTGGCCTCGAGGTAGTGGCTGATTCGGGCATCGACCAGCTCGAACGTGCCAAAGATGCGGAGTTCTTCGAGCAGGGTGCGCAGGTAGAGTGGGTTCCCGGTTTGCGGTGCGCTCTCGATCCGGCTGGCCTGCGCTGTGGTGAGTGTCTTCCCGTAGCGGGCGAGGTAGCGGGCTGTGAAGTCGTGGCGCTCGCCAGTGGGCAGCGGTGGGAGTTCCAGCCGGGGCCAGCCCCGCCGTTCGATCTCATCGGCGGGGGCACCAGGGCCACTGGACAGGACAACGCGCGCCTGATCAGGGAATGCCGCGGGCAGCCATGCTAGCCCGAGACCGCCCTCGCGGCTGCCAAGCCGCTCGAGCCCTGCGATGACCAGCACCACCCGCCGCCCGCCTGCTGCCAGCGCTGCCAGGCGGGCAGCCAGCCGGTCGCGCAGCTCGATGGCGTTCCCCGGCTCGCGGTCGCCGTCAACAGTGCCACGCCGCTCGGCCAGCCTGCCGTCATCAGTGCCACCTAGCTCGGCCAGCAGCCTGCGCAGCAGCCCGACCGGGCTCGCGCTCTGCGGGGTGGCGCCGGCGAAGTGCACCACCATGAGGTCCCTGGGATGCCTGCGCCGGTGCTGCAGCGCCCAAGCCGCGAGCAGCGATGACTTGCCGATGCCAGCACCGCCTGTCACCAGGAGCGGCGGCCCGCTGCCCGCCGCATGCGCATCCAGCGCCGCCAGCGCTTCACTGCGGCCCACGACGCCGGTTGCCCGGTTCGCGGCGAAAGCATCGTGCGCGGCGCGCTCGCGCACCTCAGGTGTGGGCTTGCTGCCGTCGGGGAAACGCGGGTAATGACGGACTCGAGATCCCGGTAGACGAGCTCGCCGAGCTCTTCCGGGGTACGGAACCCCTCGTGCAGAGCAACACCGCTCGCGCGGATCCGGTCCTTCAGCGCCGCCAGCCGCTCGCGCCGGCCAGCGGCCCGTCCGGCTGCCTCGCCCGCGCCGTACCGCGCGATCTCCTCGCCGGCCGGCTCTTCCACGAAATCAACGCGGCGCTCAGCAGCCGGGACCTCTTCCACGGCCAGCGGATCACGGAAATAGAAGAACGCATGCTCCGCCCTGTCCGGGTCGTTAAAGGACCCCCGCGAGGATCTCCAGCTCGGTCACCGACGCGCCGCCGTGATCACCGAG
>CAWCRZ010000009.1:0-54010 GCA_963798005.1 uncultured Acidobacteriaceae bacterium
ATGCCGGCGGCAAGCTGAACGACACCAATGACATCAAGATCGGCATGGTCAGCTCCAGCCAGTTCGCGTTTGTGGCCGACGGACACAATGGACTGCAAGTGGTCCAGTTGTTTTCGCCGCAAACCACTCCCTACTTCTACGGCTTCGCCCCCAAGCCGGTGCCTAAGCTGATCGCCAACTATCGAACGAAAGAACCCGCGCTGGCCATCTCCCGCGGTATCGATCGCGATCGCGCCGTGGACGAAACCGGCAATCAGCTCACCGTCTTTGGCCGCCGGGGCTCGCGTCCCTTCAACTACGAGGAAATGAAGAAGCTGTACATGCGTAACGGCCAGCTTTTCACCGTGACCAACGACCCGCCCGGGACTGGCCTTGGAGCCGCTCAGCTGGAGAGCGCCGAGGAAGGCGCAAGGCCGGACAGTATGGCCGACAAGCCACCGGGCCAGTAACTATCCACTAACCACTATCCACTAACCACTGCTTTTCCCATTCCGGGACGACCTATTATCCAATTGATAACCTTCCCCCTCTCTCTCGGTCGTTTAGAATCATGCGATTACGAACTTTTTCCCTGCAAATAATTGAGCGCCAGAGGTTTACAAGCAACTGCTTTATTTGCGTCACTTACGAGCCAATATTGCGGCTGATTCTGGAGGCCCCGCGAAGGAAGAGGCAGGGATGTAGTGATCAACTAACAAACACAGATCGGCTTCTATCCACTATCCACTGCCCACTATCCACTGTTTTTCAAAGAGCTTTCCACGGCACGCACACTGGGTGCGGCCGACGAAGACACAAAAACGCCGTCCTCGTAATTCAGTGATACCGCGCCGAGCCGCTCACTGGCAAGTGCGCAGGTCACGGTTGCTTGTGACAGCAAAATACACAAGCAAACCCGTCGCTTTTAGTCCGACCTGTAGATGCAACGAGAAAATGTCGTATTAACTGCAACGAGACTTTGTCACCCCATGTCGTTTAAGTAACCGCCGCTAAAGCAGGGCGGGCGGAGAGGTTGTAGATGCGGGGCATCTTGGGTTTTGGTTTCTGCGCAGTGGTGCGTGGAGCCGGGCGGCGCTGGGAATATTCTTGCAGCGGCAGGGGTTGGGCGAGCAGCAACGAGTCACCGCGATAGACGCGCAGGGTCCCGTCGAGTTGATGGGAGAGTTCGACGGTTTCGCCGGCGCAGCCGCGAGCGCCGGGCAAGGGCGGCAGGGCGATGGAGTGGTCGCCTAAGGTGACGGTATGGTCGGCGGCGACGACGCGCTGATAACGCAAGCTGAGGCAGCGGGCGAGATCGAAGCGGCGAGGCAGGGAGCGGAAGTCGCGGGTGGCGTCGGCGGCGGGGCGGGCAAAGCGCTGGTTATAGTCGGCGCAGAAGCGGGCGAGCACGGCGTTAGCTTGCGCCAAAGTGGTAGCGCCAGCAAGGCGGAGTTCGCTGACCAGGCGGTCCTGGCAAGTGCGCCAGGCGCGCTCGATGCGACCTTTGGCTTGCGGCGAGTAGGCGGGAATCTGCTGGATGCCGAGGGCTTCCAAGGCGCGTCCCAGCTGGGTGGGCGATTGTTTTCCGGCGAGCTGTTCGGCCACCGTCCAGTGGGAATCGTTACGCTGGAAGATGCTGTGGCGGTCGCGGTAGAGGCTGAGCGGGATGCCGTGGGTGGTGATCATGGATGCGAGAGCGCGGAGATAGCCGAGGGTGTTTTCGGCTTCGAGTTGGAAGTGAGCGGCCAGGATCTGGCTGGTAGCGTCATCCTGAAAGCCGATCAGGGTGAGCTGGGGTCCGCGGTCTTCGAGCCAGCGATGGCGGCTGGCATCGGTGAGCGCCATCATGCCGAAGCGTGGACGGGGCAAGCGGCGGGAGCGGTATTGGCGAGCTCGGCGCTTCTGCGGAGAGGGCAGTTTGGCGGCCCGCAAGATGCGGCGCACGGTCTCGCGGCTGAGGGCGAGGTTCTCCTCGGCCAACAGTTTTTCGGCGAGATGGGAATCGTTGAAACCCTGATACTTGCCGCGGGCCAGGCTTACGATCAACTGCTTCTGGGGAAGAGAAACGGCCCAAGGCATGGAGCGTCCGCGATTGCCGTGCTTCACCCAGGCGATGTCATCCGGCTGATAACGCCGCTTGAGGCGCTGTACCTGGCGTTCGCTCACTTGCAGCAGACGGGAGGCTTCGCGTACGCTCAGCCTCCCGCCCGCTGCATTCTCAATCACTTTCACCCGTTGAAATTCTTTCTGAGTCATCGTCACCATCCTTACAGGGTGACAAAGTCTCGTTGCAGTTACGGGGTGACATTATCTTGGAGCATCTACACCTTTTAGTCCGACCTTGCTGCGCGGTGTGAGTAGGCGGATAATGTCTTGGAGTGTCCAAACAGCGCGCCACCAACAATAAGAAACCCGGGCTGCGCTTCGAGCCGGTAAAGATCGACCGGCTTTTCGAGGTGCTCGACGCTGTGGCCTGGCTCGACTCGCCTGGCACGAAGGAGATCGCACAGTACGCTGACCTCGACCCTCGCACGGCAGGCAAAATCCTTAAGAACGCGCGCCTCATCGGGCTCGTGGAGTCGCCCGACGACAGCACGTATGTGCTCGCACAGCCCTACCCGTACAAGGGTTCTCTGGAGGAGAAGCGAAATGTAGTGCGCGAGGCGCTCCTCAAGCACCCGCTCATCCGCAGCATCCGGCAATTCATCGGGCTCGGGAACGACGTGCAGGACGCCGATGGGGAAAGGCCGCCACGGTAACCGGCGAGAAGCACTACGAGAAGATCGCCATCGCTCCGCTCATCTCCTGGGCCAATTCCGAAAGGGCGCTGGATCTCGGTGTCCGAGTAGAGACGCTCGTCGATGAAGCGGTCGCAGCGAAAGAGGTGCGCCACGTTGAGCATGAGCACGAACGCGTTGCCTTCATCTCCCACAGCACGAAGGACAAACCGTTCGTGCGGAAGCTGGCGGCCGATCTGGTCGCTAGCGGAGTTAAGGTCTGGCTGGATGAGCAGCGCATCCTGGTGGGCGACTCCATCCCTGAGAAGATCGCTCAGGGCCTTGCCGAATCAGACTTTTTCCTCATCGTCGTTAGCAGGAATTCGACGAACTCAGCTTGGGTGAAGAAGGAGCTCAGCGTGGCTCTCGTGCACGAAATCGAGCGCCGGAAGGTGACGGTGCTGCCGATCAAGCTCGACGACGCGTCGATGCCGGACACCGTCCGCGACAAGCTTTACGCCGACTTTTCGCATTCGTACGATGATGGGCTGGAGAAATTGCTACGATCGATCAAGGCCCGCAAGGTGGTGGACTGATGGCAGAAGCAGCTAAACCAGTAACGAAGAAACCGCCGAAGGGCGGCCGGAAGGGCGGAGCGCTATTTCCCAAGATGAATTTGCAGAAGGCGCTTGAATACGGAAAGAAACTGGTCGCGAAGACGCACATTGGCGCCCAACCGGAGGATGAAATACTTCCGGGGGTCTTCGGAAACTCCGGCCCGGAGGGGAAGGTGCGCGCTTCGGCGCTAAAGCAATTCGGCCTGATGGAGGGCGACGCGAAGGGGTATAAGGCGACGACGCTGGCGAAGGAAATCGATGCGGCCCTGCCTGATGGTCGCGCGGTGCTGCTGCAACGTGCCGTTGCTAACCTCCAAAGTGTTCGGTAAGATTTTCGATACTTTCCACGGCGACACTGTATCGAAGGCCAAGATAACGAAGCGCGCGAAGGAGTTGAACGTGCACCCGGAGTCCGCGGATGAGTGCGCGCAGCTTTTTATCGATTCGGCCCTCGCAGCGGGGATCGGCACTATGAGTGGGGATTTGATCTCGCTGATAAACGCCGGCTCCGCGGTCCCGCTGTCGGTGGAACCTGCAGTCGGACAGGGTGAAGGCAGATCGAGGAGTCTGGAAACGATGAGGTTGAAACCAACGGGTCAACGGAAGTAGCAAAAGCATCAACCGCAGTAAAGAACGGCGTCGCCGCTCAACAACAGAGTCGGCACTCAAGTGCGGAGAAGAGCGTCATTACTGTGAACCTCACCGTCGATTCGAGCAGCGATCCCGACAAGCTTGAAAAGCAGTTGAAGCTCCTCGGGACTTTGGAATGATCTGACCTCAGAGCCTCCAGCCCGCAGGGCGAAACTGATTAGCCCAGCGCGGAAGCGCTGGGTAAGCGATACCCAGTGAAGCCCGAGCCCCTTCAGGGGCGCCACGTGACGACTATCGCCTTCGACGGCTGAGAACTCTTAGCGCACCAAACAAAACCCTGTGCCGTCCCCGTGGGACTCGGGCTCATTATGAACCTTTACCCAGGGCTTACTTGCACCCCATCCACGCGCAAAATCGGCGCGTGCCGGGGACTCCGCAATCCGCCCTGGGCTAATTTTGTTCAACCCGGATGTTTGCCGCCTGCAACATGGCGAGGAATTCCTGCTCAAACGAATGCGTTCGATGATGGGCTGGCTGATTGGCGATGTACGTCTTGACGCGTTCGAGCTGCGATGGGCTGACGCTGAATGCGCCGTAGCCTTCCTGCCAGGCGAAGAAGCGGTCGGTTTCACGCATCCATCGACTGGAGTTCGCCTTTAAGGTTCGCACCGCATCCGACAACGCCATGTCCGACGGGAGCGCCACCAGCATGTGGACGTGGTTTTCCGTGCCGCCGACGGCAAGCGTCTGCATGCCGTGATTGCGAGCGATACCCGCGAGGTAGTTCCACAACCGGGATTGATTGCGGATAAGTTGAGTTCGTTGTTTGGTGCTGAAGACGACGTGGAAGACGGAACTGACGTAGCTATGGGGCATGCGTGCCGCCCCTGAAGGGGCTCGGCTCTAATTAAAATCGTCTACCCAGCGCTTCCGCGCTGGGCTAATTGGTTTCGTCCCGCAAGGCGGGACTCACAGCTTGCATCGTAATCGTGAGAATGAAGCACGGGCCGTGATGAACATCACCTGTCGATGGTTGGCCTGCCGCGCTTAAGAGATCGGGGTGTAATCGGGATCGTTTACCCAGGGCTTCCGCGCTGGGCTAATTGGTTCGTCCCGCAAGGCGGGACTGACAGCTTGCATCGTAATCGTGAGAATGAAGCACGGGCCGTGACGAACATCTCCTGTCGATGGTTGGCCAACTCTAAGGCACCGGGTCTGTGTCGCCCCTGAAGGGGCTCCGGTGTAAACTAAATCGTTTACCCAGCGCTTCCGCGCTGGGCTAATTGGTGTCGTCCCGCAAGGCGGAACTGACAGCTTGCATCGTAATCGCGAGCGCCGTGACGAACATCAGATCCCTCGACTTCGTTCGCCGGGCTCACTCCGCTCGGGATGACAGAAGTGGAAAATGATGGGACGTTCCAAACGCAACCCACGCGGGTCATCCTGAACTGGCTCAGGCGGCATTAACTGGTTGCCCAGCGTTGCACGCTTGATGATGCACTCTACTTCTTCGAGGTCAGCGTCTTCAGGTCGAACTTGCCTTTGATCCGCTGCTCCTTGCGCCAGTCGTGGTAGCTGTGGCATTCGTAGCAACGGCCTTCGGCGGCGTTAGCCTTGGCCCCGCCGTCCTTGTGGCAGCGGCGGCAAGTGTCGATTCCCGGCAGGTTCACGTCTGAGGTGAGCTTGCTCTCGTGGATGCGCGAGTGGCAGGACTCGCAGGTCATCATGCGATGGGCCTGGTGATCGAAGTCGGAGTTGGGAAGCCAGCGCGCCGGAATTATCGCTTTCACCGTGGTCGGAATCGTGTCCGGCTCGCCGGTCGTCTGCTCGTGGCAAACCTTGCAGTCCTTCTTCCAGAGCAGCCGTTCGGCCAGCTCGATGCGCTGCGCGGTCCAGTTTGCGGGCGTGGTCGGTTGCGCGGGCAGGGTGAGGTAATCGCGCGTGGGACGCAGGAAATTGCGGGTCATCTCGATCTGGTCGCTGTAGCCGGTATCAATCGGCTTATGAACGAGATCGGGATGTTCCCTCACCAATTGCTTGATCTTTTCCTCGACAAAGGCGCGGGTCTTCGCGGTGTCGCCATGCGGAGCGGGCTCGGCGATCAGCGGGTCAAACTGGAGCGTGTGGCAAGCAGCGCACTGGTTGACGTACTTCATCGGCTGCATGTACGGTCCGGCGCCGGTTTCCGTGAACCGCTTGTTCTGCTGTTGCGTCTCCGCCGCCGGCACCAGCACCGGCTGCTGGCTGGCAGGCTGCACCATCGCAACCGAATACGGCCACGGCTGGTTGACGCCGGTCGGCCGGTGACAATCGCTGCATTGCATCTGGACCGGCCCGTTCGGGCCGCGCAGCGTGGGCTGCAGGTGAGCATGATGATTCAGGTTGATGGTGCCGGGATCGAACTGGCGGCGCACCGGCAGGAATTCCGGATGATGATGCTGGAAGCTGGAGACATGCGGATCGTACTTAAGCTCGCCTTGCTTGACGTGCAGATTGCCGTGACACTGCTCGCAGGCAGCATCGGTCGTGTGCCGCCATCTTGAATTTGCCCTTGTGCTCCAGATGGCACGAACTGCACGCCGGAGTGAAGGTCTGCTGCGCGTGGTGAAGGGGAGCGTTGTGGCAAGCCAGACATGCCTGGTCCGAGACCGTCGCGCTGAAGCTTGCGCCCCGCACGTGGCACAGATTGCAGTTCTGGCCGAAGACCGCATGCGACGAGGACACCGGTCCGCTGCTGTAGACCACCCGGTTGCCCGACACCTTTTCGCCGAGCAGCCAGCCCGCGGCCAGCAGAGGAACCGCGATGGCGAGCCAGAAGCGCCAGCGGCGAAATCCCCGCAGCTTGTTGAAGTACTGCAGGTCGATGCGCTTGGCGAGCTTCTTGGCGGTTCGGACTCGTGGCACGGGTCAGTACCTCAGAGCGACGACAGCGTGAACTGCTCCCAACAGCAACAAGGCATAAGACGCGGGTATGTGCACCAGCAGCCAGCCGTGCAAGATGCGATGCAATACCCGCTGGCGATCCAGTTCGCGTTTTTCCTCGCAGATATTTTCCAGGTCGTCCAGGCGAGGCCAAAGGTCTTGCGGACACAAAACTCTGGAACTGGCGGAACATCGCGGAAGTGCGCTCTTTGTCCGCCAGCACGCGGCCGCGCCCGCCGTCCTGGAGAAGATATGGCTTCATCTCGTCGTCGAGGAAAGTGCGCATCGTCTTCGCGAAGCCTTCATCGGCGCCGAGCGCGGAGGCGAAGGTCAGACCGCCCATGGTTCCGGCAGCCGCGGCTTCGGCGCGCTGCGTTTGATTGGCAAACTGCAGGTCGCCTTCCAGAGCGGAGCAGAGTTCGGCGCCGACGGTCGCTGCTTCCTCGTCGAGCTGCTTGCACACGGAATCGATCTGCTCGTACACCGTCTCCATGGGCACGCGGGCCGTAATCACGCGAGGAATGAACTCCTGCAAGACTGCGCCCACGATGCCGCTGGCCACCACGATGATGAACAGCACCATCAGCGTGCGAGTCAGCGGAGCGGCGCCCAGGCTGAAGCCGGAATGAAACAGAATGAAGGGGAAGCTCAGCAATCCCAGCCAAAGATGGCCGCGCATCCAGGTGGTCGCGCGGCCCACGCGCCACACCGGAACTTTCTTCCGCGCGCCCAGCAGTCCCGCGAACAACATCATCGCGGAACCGAGGCTTCCATAGATGATTCCGGTTGCGCTGCCGCCCTGCGGTCCCCGCACAGACAACGCATACGGAATATAAAACGCGGTGCCCAACGCGAGCGCCACAACGCAGGCGACGATCCAGGGCCGATGTGTGGAATCGATGAGCACCTATCCGCCCTTCTTCAAGGTGATGGTTTCACGCGCGGCGAGATCGGCGAAGAATTCACGCGGGTTGACGCGGTGCGCAGCGTCGTGCGGACACGCATAAACGCAGCTCGGCTCCTCGTAATCGAGGCAGAGATTGCAGGCGGTTGCCTTGTTCTGCACCTTCGCCATCTTGCGCCCGGGCTGGGAGAGATCTTCCACCTGCACCTGGAACGGATGCATGTTGATGTTCCCGTAAGGGCAGTTGCTGGCGCACAATCCGCATCCGATGCACCAGTCCTCGATGACCATCTCCAGACTGTTCTTGCGGCGGATGGACCCCACCGGACATCCGACCATGCACAGCGGGTCTTTGCACTGCCGGCAAGAGGTCGCGACCAGGTATTTGTCGAGTCGCAAGCCATCGCGAATAAGCCGGCTGACGCCGTCGTGCGCGTCTGCGCAGGCCCGCACGCATTGATCACATCGGGTGCAGCGCTCCAGATCGAGCACCAGCAGGCTTTGCGCGTCCATCAGTCCCTGCGCCAGGAAGGAGTCGATGGGCGCGCTGCGGATCGTCGCCAGCCGGGCGCGGTTCTCCTCCGTGCGCTGTTGCGCAAGCTCCAGCAGCCCCCGCTTGACCTCGGGGAATTGCTCGATCATGAGATGGAAATCTTCCGCCGCAATGCGGACCGCCTCGACATGGTCCAGGGCGGTGCAAGTCGCGGTGTAAGTACCGTCGCCCAACAGCGACATCTCGCCCAGCACTCCGGAGCGCCCGATGTATCCCAGGACCAGGTCGCCGCCGGGATGGTGTTGCGAGACTTTGACGAACCCGATGCGCACCAGGAAGAAGCTGTCCGACAGTTCACCCTCGCGGCAGAGCGCCTGCCCGGGCGTATAGCGACGCAGTTCGACCCGGTCCCGCAGATAGTTAATGAAGTCTGGAGTAAGGGTGGCGAAGAACGAGATGCTGCGCAGGTGGTCTTCCAGCGCGCGCTTGCGGTAGTTGAGCTCCAGCTTCTCGCGAAATGTCTTGTTGCGTTGCAGGATGTCGAGCACATTGCGCAACATCTCCAGCATGGTGCAATCCGTCTTGGCGCGGACCGTCGCCGAGCGCGGATAGAAGCTCATGCAAGTCATTTCGCCGAACAAGTCTCCCGCCACCAACTCGGCGATGGGATTGTCGTAGGGCAGATCGACTGGAGCATCAATCGGTATGAAGGAGCGTTCGCCTCTCGCCTCTCGCGTTTGCGCGCGGCCGCTCAGGCTGGACTTCAGTCGCTTGAAGAAGCCGCCCTGCTCCGCTTTGGTGGAGACATGCGCAATCGGGCTGGCGAGGTACACCTCGCATGTGCCGTCCAGGATGTAAAACGCCGTGGAGCCGTAATCGCCTTCGCGGCAGATGATCTCGCCGGCCTTGAAGTGACGCTTGCTGACCGAATTGCTGTTCAGGCTGAGGAAGGTCCCCGACACGTTCTGAAACATGGCGATCTGTTTCAGTTCTTCTACCGGAACCGGATCGCCCTGCACTTCGCCGCGGATTACCTTCTTGTTCACCAGCGCGCCGGTCGGGCAGGAAACCATGCACTCGCCGCAACTGACGCAAGTCGAGTTGCCCATGGGAAGGTTTTCGTCGAAGGCGATGCCCGCCTGGTAGCCCTTTGCCGCGCCGGGCCAGCACGAAGTTGTGCCGGATCTCGCTGCAACCTCGCATGCAGCGCTCGCACAGGATGCAGGCGTCGTGATCGACGGCGATCGAGGCCGAAGATTCGTCGTGGCCCCGGGGCGTCGGCAGACCAGGAAAGCGGGAAGCGGCGAGGCCCTCATGATTAGCCAAACGCTCGAGTTCGCAGTCATGCGTGGCCTTCTGCCGTTCGCAGGGAGTTGGATGGTCGGCCATCAGCAACTCCAGCAGTGTGCGCCGGACCCCGGCCACTTCCGGGGTGGCGGTCTTCACCACCATTCCAGGCTCAACCTGGCGAACGCACGACGCGGTATAGACCCGCTGACCGGCATCCACAACACACAAACGGCAAACGCCCACCGGCGTTTCGTTCTGCTGATGGCAGAGCGTTGGAATGACGATCCCGGACAGACGTGCGGCATCGAAGATGGTTGTACCCGCCGGGACCACGACCTCCTGCTGATCGATGGTGAGCTTGACGTCGGGAGCTGTTTTCGCCGTCGTCGAGCCAGCCATTACGTCACCGCCACAGTCTGGAAGCAGACGCCCGCGGAGCATCGCTTTCGATTCAGGTGGTCTTCGACAACCTCCGGGAAAGTGCTTCATGACGGAGGTGATTGGAGCGTGCACAATCTGTCCCAGGCCGCATATGGAGGTCATGCGCATGGCTTCGAATAACTCTTCGCACAGTTCGCGATCGCCCGGCTTGGCTTCGCCGGATGTCCAGCCGCTCAAGATGCTCACCAGCTTTTGCGAGCCGACACGGCACGGAACGCACTTGCCGCAGGACTCGTTGCGGAAAAATCGGACTGAATTCAAGGCCATGTCGAGCATGCAGCGGTTGTCCGCGCACACCACAATCGCTCCCGAACCCACCATGGATCCGGCATCGGCGACGACCTTGAAGTCCAGCGGCAGGTCCAGCATGCTGGCGGGCAAATATCCCGAGGAAGGTCCGGAAGGCGCAAACCCGAGCAGCGCTCGGCCATCGGGTACGCCCCCGGCATGCTGGAAGATGAGGTCGCGATACGAGATGCCCATCGGCACTTCGAATACGCCGGGACGCACCACGTCGCCGCTGATGCCGACAAACTTCAGGCCCATGGAGCCGTTGATGCCCTGTGACTTGTACCAGTCAACGCCGCGCGCCAGAATGGCGGCTGCAAAGGTGAAGGTCTCCACGTTGTTGATCACCGTGGGCATGTTCCACAAACCGTTGGTGCCGGGGAATGGCGGCTTATTGCGAGGCTCGGCGCGCTTGCCCTCCAGAGCTTCCAGCAGCGCGCTCTCCTCGCCGCAAATGTACCCACCGGGGCTGACATAGATCTCAAGGTCGAAAGTTGCGGCCACTTCCCAGGATGTTCTTCCCCAGGAAGCCTTCGCGGTAGCAGCGGTCAAGCTCCTCCTGAAGCACATCCTTGGGCTCTTCATACTCATGCCTGATGTACAGGTAGCCCTTGGTTGCGCCGGTGACCAAGGCGGCCAGGATCATGCCTTCGATCACCAGATGGGGCAGGTGCTCCATGATGAAGCGGTCTTTAATGGTGCCGGGTTCGCTCTCGTCGGCATTGCAGACGATGTACTTCTGCTCGCCCGGAGCGTTTCTCACAATCTCCCACTTCAAGCCGGTCGGGAAACCAGCGCCTCCCAGCCCCTTAAGGCCACTGGCCTTCAGCGCAGCGATGGCTCCCAGATAGTCGCCTGTTTCCAACAGTTGGCGAACTGCCTGGTATTCGCCTGCACCGGGATAAGGATCGGTGGCCAGTTGCTGCTTGCTGTGTTTCTCGCTGGAGGGAGATTTGACTGGCTCAGGACCGCCGCTGCGGAGAAAATCCACGACCTGCTCCGTCGCCATTCCGGCATAAATGCGGTCGTTAACGCAAAATGCCGGAGCATTATCGCAACGTCCCAGGCAGGAGACGCCGCGGATGGTAAATTCATCTTCTTTCTTATTCCGGAAAGCTGCTCGTATGGAGGAATCCAGTTGGTCCCCGCCCCGAAGATGGCAGGTCATGTCGGAGCAGACTCGCACGTCAAGCTTGGGCGGCGCCGTCAGCCTGAAGTGGGGATAGAAGCTGACCACGGCGTGGATCTGGCTGACCGGTATCTTCAGCCGCTGAGACATCCGGTGCAACTGTTCGACCGGGAGATAGCCGAACTCCCTCTGGATGGCCCTTAGCTCGTTAAACACCTCGATCTCCTCGTACGGCGCTTTCCTTGTCAAGGCGACTATAGAGGGACCGTTGGCAAGCCACCGGTGCCCCGTTCGCGTTTTCCGCTGCTGGTAGATGAGTGTCGCGGGATTTTATCGCAAGTAATATCGGCTGTCGAGAACCAAATACGAAATTCCCCAGCCTATACGCAGAGATCTCGAGGGGAAAATTTTCTCTCCCACTTTTTGTGATATCGGTGTAGAGTACAAGCCCTATCCAGTTCCCAATTATTTATTGAGCGGCAAAGACGTAGTTGTATGGAAGGGCAAACAACTATGTATTTCAGGAACGTCATGCGGATATCGTTCGCCGTTTTCGCAGTGGCAGCGTTCTTGGCAATGCCGTGCAGGGTCAATTCAGAACCGCAACAGAGCGTTGCGCCTCCGTCCAGTGGTGTGGGTAAATACAACGGCCCGGGTGGATGTGCCGCCAGCAGTTGCCACGGCAGTGTCAAGCCGAAGAACGTCACCAGGATTTGGCAGAACGAGTTCAGCATCTGGGCGGCCCAGGACAAACACGCGCGCGCTTACAGCGTCCTCTCCAATCCCGTGTCCCTGCGGATGGAGAAAATTCTGAAGCTTGAGCAGCCCCCCAACAAGTCCGAGAAGTGCCTGGTCTGCCACGCCTTATACGTCCCGCCAGACCTGCGTGCCACCACTTTCCAACTGGATGACGGAGTAAGCTGCGAAAATTGTCATGGCCCTGCGGTGGGATGGCTGGGCCCGCACACCACCGAGGGTTGGCAGCACCTGTCGGCCACCGAGAAAAGCAAGTACGGGATGTATGACACTCGCGACCTGACCTCCCGTTCCGAAAAGTGCGTGAGCTGTCACGTGGGCACGGCTGACAAGCAGGTGGACCACGAGATGATTGCCGCCGGTCACCCCGACCTTACCTTTGAGCTGGACTCGTTCAGCGCCGCGATGCCGAAGCATTGGAAGACGAACCGCCCCGACGAACTGCCCTGGCTCGGAGTGCAGACCTGGGCCATCGGCGAAGCGGTGCAATTACGCGAGTCGCTCAACCGCCTTAGCCGCCGGGCCAGCGGTCCGCATTGGCCGGATTACGCGGAGCTCGACTGCTTCGCCTGTCACCACTCCTTGACCCTGCCGGGCGATAGCTGGCGACTGACGACCGCGGACTACTATCAGGGACGGCGTCCCGGAGTGCCGGCCTGGAACGCCTCGCGATATCTGGTGTTTCGCAACTTTGCAGGCATCGTCGATCCGCCGGGCGCGCAGCGGATGGATAGCGGGTTGGACCGCCTGTCCGTTCTGATGGGCAAGTGGGCAAGTCCGCAGGAGATTTCAGCCACGGCGCTCGAGGCTGCCGGCTCGGTGCAGCAGATCCTGCAAAAGATCGTCGCCCAGCGCTACGACCCTGATCTCACGGCGCGCATCATGCAAGGGATTGCCGGCAATGCCGAGACGATATCCAACGGTGGGGAGCGCACCGCCGAGCAAGCTACCATGGCAATTGATTCCCTCTTTATCGCTTACTCCGCGAATACCAAGGTGGCCAACGAAAGCGAAGTGCGCGGGGCCATTAATAAGCTGTTTCAACAATTGCAGAACCCATCGGCGTACAACGCCCCGCAGTTCAAGCAACAGTTGCAGAAAGTGCAGGCTTTGTTGCCGCATGCCTCGTCAACTCCGAGCGGCGGCTAGTGAGCTTAGATTCTCCAGGCCGTTAACGTTTCGAACAGGAAGTGCCCCCAGATGGCACCCAGCGCCTCGCCAAAGAAAGCCCTCCAAGCCACCAGAGCTGACACTGCCGAGTACAAGCGGCTGAACCAGCCTCACCCCGGCCCGGTGCATCCCTGGCGGAAGTGGGGGCCCTACGTCAGCGAGCGCTCCTGGGGGACGGTTCGCGAGGACTACAGCGCCAATGGCGACGCCTGGAGCTACTTGAGTCACGACCAGGCGCGCAGCAAGTCCTATCGTTGGGGCGAAGACGCAATTGCGGGAATTTGCGATCGCTATCAACTGTTGGTGTTTGGATTTGCCTTCTGGAACGGACGCGATCCGATTCTGAAGGAGCGGATGTTTGGCCTTACCAACTCCGAGGGCAACCACGGCGAGGACGCCAAGGAGTATTGGTTTTATCTTGACAACACTCCCACCCACAGCTACATGCGGATGCTCTACAAGTACCCGCAAGGCGCATTTCCCTATGAGCAGCTCATTGCCGAAAACCGCTCCGGTCATCGCAATCTTGAGTATGAGCTGCTCGACACCGGAATCTTCGACCAGGACCGTTACTTCGACATTTTCATCGAATATGCGAAAGCTTCTCCCGACGACATCTGCATCAGGTTGGAGGCGAATAAACCGGGGGCCCGAACCCGCCGAGCTGCACTGCATTCCGCAGCTCTGGTTTCGCAACAATTGGTCATCCACACCGGCCACAGAACCACGACCAGTCATAAGCCAGATGGCGTCTGGAGAGAATACGGTGTTGCGCGCCTTTGACCCGCGGCCCATGCCTCTGCCCAATCTCCAGTTCCAGTACGGAATACAAGAGAGCTTCCTCCAGGGACCGGCTTCGGGAGAGGCGCTGTTCACAGACAACGAGTCCGCCTCCGCCGATCGCCGCTTTGCCAAAGACGGATTCCATCGCTTCATGGTCCACGGTGAGCAGAGCGTTAATCCGGAAGGTGCCGGAAGCAAAGCCTGCCTTCGCTATCGCGAGACGATTCCGCCCGGCGGTTCCTTCGTCTTGCGGCTGCGGCTGACGAATGAACTGGCAGCAGGAGGGTTGCGCGAGGTTGACAAGATCGTTACTCAACGCCGCAAAGAAGCCGACGAGTTTTACGCGTCCATCGCTCCTCCCTCCGCCACGGAAGAGGAAAGACTAATCCAACGCAGCGCCTTGGCGGGAATGTTGTGGAGCAAGCAAATCTACTTG
Organism: uncultured Acidobacteriaceae bacterium; assembly: GCA_963798005.1. Taxonomy (GTDB): domain Bacteria; phylum Acidobacteriota; class Terriglobia; order Terriglobales; family Acidobacteriaceae; genus Bog-257. Next base: position 14,517 of record CAWCRZ010000009.1, read on the forward strand.
TTTGACGTTGACAAGTGGCTCTCGGAGGGAGCGGCCGACGAGGCCGCGCATCTGGCGCGACAAGGGATCCGCAATGTGCATTGGCGGCACCTTAACTCCATGCGCATCCTGGCGGTGCCGGACCGTTGGGAATATCCCTGGTTCGCAGCCTGGGACCTGGCGTTTCAGTGTGTCGCCATTGCTCTGGTCGATCCTGCCTTCGCGAAGGAGAATTTGTGGCTCCTGCTCTTCGAGCAGTTCCAGCATCCCAACGGGCAGATCCCTGCCTATGAGTGGGAATTTTCTGACCTGAATCCTCCGGTGCACGCCTGGGCATGCTGGCGAGTCTATGAGATCGAACGGTCCCAGACCGGCAACGGCGATGTCGATTTCCTGAAGAAGACCTTTCACAAGCTGCTCATCAATTTCGCCTGGTGGGTCAACCGGGTGGACAGCCAGGGCAACAACATCTTCGAGGGTGGCTTCCTCGGGCTGGACAACATCACCGTCGTGGACCGCAGTACGGCCCAAGGTAGCGGAATCATACTGGAGCAGTCCGACGCCACCGGCTGGATGGCCTTTTTCTGCCTCAACCTGATGAAGATCGCGCTCGAACTGTCGAAGAGCGACTCTACCTATGAGGTGCTGGCCACAAAATTCTTCGAGCACTTCGTTTACATTTCGGCGGCCATGAAGAAGATGGGCGGCAGAAACTACCAGCTATGGGACGAGCAGGACGGGTTCTTCTACGACGTCCTGCGCTACCCGAACGGCGACTTTCACAAGTTCCGGGTGCGCTCGCTGGTCGGTCTGATTCCGCTTTACGCCATCGAGGTGCTGCATCACAGCCAGACTCGAGCAGCACAAGACATTCCTGTCGGACATCGAATGGTTCATCCGCAACCGCCCCGATCTGGTTGGGCACGCCTGCTGCGCCATCGAGGAAGACGGCGAACGGCGCTACGTGCTGGGCGTTGTCGATCAGCGGCACCTGTCGCGCATCATGGCCCGCTTGCTCGATCCCGCCGAGTTCCTGTCGCCGGCAGGAATCCGCAGCCTGTCCAAGTTTCATCTCGAGCATCCCTTCCATTTTGGCGACGTCACCTTGCGCTACGAACCGGCGGAATCGGCGGAGAAGGTGAAAGGGTGGAAATTCCAACTGGCGAGGACCGGTGTGGTTTCCCACCACCTACTTGCTGATCGAATCCCTGGTGCGCTTCAGCGACGCTTACGGGCCCGACTTTGCGGTGGCTCCTCCGGGCCAGGAAGGCGCCCCAGTAACGCCGAAGGCCCTCGCCGGAGAGGTCGCAAACCGGCTCATCGGCATCTTCAAGCGCGACCAGCGCGGCTTCCGGCCCTGTTATGGAATGACCCACAAGTTTCAGCAGGACCCACACTGGCGCGACCACCTGCTGTTCCACGAATATTTCAACGGAGACGATGGCGCGGGTCTGGGAGCCACGCACCAGACCGGATGGACCGGCCTGGTGGCAAACCTGATTGCCGAATGGCGCAAGTAGTTAATCGGTTTCCGACAACGGGCAGTCCAGCGGGGTATGGGTAGAGCGGCGCTTCAGCGCCGCGTCGGACGAGGGTTGCCGGCGACACTGCTCTTCCGTACCGGCTACACCAATGCCTAAAGTGCCTAGTCGGTCGGATTGCGGGGGAACTTAAGATAAGGAAGCCGTACTCCCTGATCGATGATCTGATCGGCCCGGATGTTCGTGGGTGCTTCGAATCCTACGCCGCCGCCTGAAGTAACGTAGTCGTCCTGATCGACGCCGTCGCCGCTGACACCCAATCCACCCACCAGCACACCGTTTCGATATAGAGCTACACTTCCGGGAAAGAATACGATCCCGCTCTGCTTCACTCCTTGCGACGGTTGCGAGCCCTGGGTGCATGGGTTTTGGACGTCGTTCACGAAGAGTTGAAAGAACGGGCCAGGCGCCGAGCCATCAATGCCCGGCGGATACAACGGCTGCGCTCCGAAACCGATGGTGCGGTTGGTAACGGCCGTGCCCGGCGGAACACCCGGCAGATCGGCGGGATTAACTTGCGGGCTGCTGAACCAGGTCATGTTCCTCGACTTGGCCACCGAGACATCCACGCTGAACACGGTCGCATCGGGCATGCGATAAAGCGCGAGCAACGTGCCATCCAAATCCGCGACAGAAATGACCATGCGGGTGCGCTGCCCGATGGGAAGCCGAATGACTGCACGGGTGACACTGGCAGTGTTGATCGCGTTGGTCACAATCGATGCGACATCCGCTGCGCTCAGCCCCCCGAGAGGGCCAGCCTGGGGATTGACGAGATAGCCGTTGGGCACCGGCGCCGGACTGGCGACTGGTCCCAGAAAATAGCTGCCCGTAAAGTTTGGATCGGATGTGAAGCCTGCGGGGATCGTGGTCTGCACCACGAAGGGCACGGTAATACCGTTGATGACGACCGCACCGGGAGCAGGAACTGCAAGAAACGCGAGTTCGGAATTGGTGGTGGCGACTCCGGTTGCCGCCGTGTACGCCATATATTCGGAAACGTCGGGAGTCGAGCCCACCACGCCTACGCCACCGGCTACATCGCCGTTCTTGTAGATCGGCACGCCGCCAGGATTCACCGCCGTCTGATTGCTATCGTAAACATCGACCTTGCCGGTGATCATGCCCAGACCCGTCGTCGTCCCGTCAAGCGACCGGGGCTGAGGCAGGTCCTTTCCGGGAGCGAAGTTATCACTTATCTTGCAGCCACGGTTGCTGTTCTCGATGCTGTAGAGCGGAGCGTTCGAGGTGTCGGTGATTCCCGGAGGGAAATGAATTCCGCTAAGGTAGCGGACGGTTCGCGACGACAATGGAGCCTGATCGTTGCTGAAGAACGCTGCGGTTCTCGCCAGGTTGACCGCCAACTCGTTCGCGTCTACGGTCACGCTGAAGTTGCCGACGGCGGTCGCCGGGGCACCCGTCTTGCGAAATACTGCCAGCGGCCGTCCGGAGCGGTCCGTGACTGCGATGATCGAGGCATCGTTCGCCGCAGCGGCTGCCGCGTTAATCACCGCCTGCACTTCAGCCACGGTGAGGGATTGCGTATCGGGAGTTTGCTGCTGCGGGGCCGGAGGCGGGTCGTTCACCTGCGGTGAGGAAGTATTGCTCGATGCTCCACCGCCGCAGCTCAGGCACACCCCTACCAGAGCCAGCGGAAGCAGCGCTTGCCATCGCCCAGCCGGGAACTTCATCGCGATCCCCCCACCATCCTACGGACGACAGATTCCTCGCGAATCAAAGACCGAAAGCTAAGGTAGGATGCGCAATCGTAAACCAGCTTTCCTCATCCGCCAAGCTCAAAAGTGCAAGCAACGAATCCATCTCAAGCTGCAAACATCCCGGTCCCCGCAGAGTCCTCGCTTCGCTTCCAGGGTGCCATCTGGTAACGACGGGTTACAATAGCCGCTCATCCGCATCACTTTGAACGAGAGACCTGGCTTGTGACTTCACGTCGCCGCATCGTCGTCGCTGGTTGTTTGCTGCTGGCTTTGGCGGTGATCGCCGTCTTTGGATACAAAGAACTCGGCGGACCGTCGGTCACTCTGCTCGACGCGGTTTACATGGTGGTCATTACCTTGACCGGCGTGGGATACGACGAAATCGTCAATACCTCCCACAATCCCGAGCTTCGGGTGTTCAATATTCTCGTCGTGCTGTTCGGCGTTGGATTGGGCGTTTACGCCTTTTCTGAACTGACCGCATTTCTTGTCGAAGGCGAATTACGCCATCTGTTCCGGAGGAAAAAAATGAAGAGGAGGATCGGCGAACTAAGCCAGCACGTGATCGTTTGTGGTATCGGCGAGACCGGCCGGCACGTGGTGGAGGAGTTGCAGAAGACGGGAACGCCTCACGTGGTTGTGGACCAGTCCGACCATGTGGTCACGCGTATTCGCGAAGACCAGGGCGGCGCGTTCGCGGCCATGCTGTACGTCATCGGCGACGCCACCGATGAGCGGGTGCTGCTGGAGGCCGGACTCGATCGCGCCAAAGGACTCATTTCCACCCTGCCCGGCGACAAGGACAACCTGGTAATCGCGGTAGTCGCTCGCCAGAAGAATCCAAACATTCGCATCGTCTCCCGCTGCACCGATCTCCGCTATTCCGAGCGCATGATTAAAGTCGGCGCGAATGCGACGGTTTCTCCCAATCGCATTGGCGCTTTGCGCCTGGCCAGCGAGATGCTACGTCCCAGCGTGGTCAGCTTTCTGGACCTGATGCTACAAGAGAAATCGCGCACCTTACGGATCGAGGAGATCGACCTGAAAGCCGGCTCCAGTTGGATCGGACGGACAATCGGCGACCTCGATCTGGGTCCGCGCTACGATCTTCTTTTGCTTGCCCTGAAGCGGGAAGGCGACCCGGCCACGCCCTCTGTCTTCAACCCTCCGTCATCCGCCACGCTGTCCCAAGACACAGTAATGATTCTGCTGGGAGACATCGATAATCTGCGCCGCGCCCGCGAGGACGCGCGCCCCTGAGCCGAAGCTATCCCGAAACCGCAATTAAATAAGGGGCCTGCGGTCAGGCCCCTTTTCACGACATTCTTTCGGAGTGCGATTGACCGTTAGCGTCCCAGCTTGCGCCGCAGGATACCGGCAACACCCAGGAGTCCGGACCCGAACAGCATGATGCTGCTGGGCTCGGGCGCGTAGCCCGAGGTTTCGCCGCCGTAGATGGTGAATGCCTCGGAGGGAATCGTTCCCACAGCGCTATTGGAAGCCTGCGAAGGACAGCCGGCGCCACCGCCAGTTCCCCCGCAGCCAACGCCGCTATTTTCATCCCAGTAAACCGGGTCCCCGCTGGCCGTCGATGCGTTCTGCAGGTTGAGCCAGTAGGTCCCACCGTTGTTGGAGACGGCCAACTGCGAAACCGTGATCACATCAATGTTGTAACCGTACTGGTTCGAGGAAATAAATTGGTCCATGAGGACGCCGCCGTCGCCTCCTCCTGGCGTTGCGGTTCCGTGGCCATACACCGTCCCTCCGTTCTCTGCGGAGGTGACGGACCAGTCCACCGCGTAGACTGTGTCGCCGGGGAATTCCCATACCCCAAATGAAAAGCCGGTTATGGGACTAAGGAAGCAACACTCGAAGGTATTGCTGACGACATACCCAAAATTAATGGTCCAAGCATCAACCGTGCCGTTGATTGGACCGTTATCGTAGCCGGCAAAGGCTGGGAGTGCGGCCAGCGACAGGCACACAACAACAAGCGAAGCAATGCCCAATTTCAAGGTAGTTGCCCCCCTGAACAAAGTTACGAGGCTATCGGGACCTTCGTTACTCTCCCTTGGAACGCGATTACGAGTTAGCGTCCCAGCTTGCGGCGAAGCGCGCCAGCAACACCGAGCAATCCCGTCCCTAGCAGCAGGATGCTGCTGGGTTCAGGAGTAGTGCCGGTTCCGCTACCGCTGCCGTCGATGGTGAACGCCTCCGAGGGAATCGTTCCCAAGGCACTTTGAGAAGCCTGCGAGGGGCAGTCGGCGCCGCCACCAGTTCCCCCGCAGCCCACGCCACTGTTTTCGTCCCAGTAGACCGGATCGCCGCTGCCCACCACTGCGTTCTGCAGGTTCAGCCAATAGGTATTACCAGCCGTTAAGCCCACGTTCAGGCCCGATACCGTAGCCCGGTCGATGTTGTAGCCGTACTGGTTGGAGGAGATAAACGTGTCCGTCACGCTGGCCGTACCGGATCCGTACACGGTTCCACTATTTTCGCCCGAGGTAACCGACCAGTCCACCTGGAGCAGAGTGTCGCCCGGGAATTCCCATACCGCGAACTCGAAACCCGTCATGGTGGCGCCTGCTGGGGACCCATTGTAAGACTTGCAACATTTGAAATTGTTGCTTACCACGTACCCGAAGTTAATGGTCCACGCATCGGTTGAGCCGTTAGGCGGACCGTTATCGTAAAGCTGTGCCGAGGCTGTCGCAGCCAAAGTCAGGCACACCAGAGCGAGCAAAGCAACGCGCAATTTCAAGGTAACAACCCTCCGTGAACGAAGTTACGAGACTACTGAGACCCGTTGTTGCCGATTCCAATTGGGGATTCAACAAGAACTCTACGCAATTGAATTACCACTACTATTGCTGCATTTACTAGGCGAGGCGCCAAACTGCACAGGTCCCTGTGCACAGGATTGCGACAAAGTCGTAACCAGCTACCCTGCCTGGAGTTGTCTACTGGAGCCTTTGGTATTCGGCTTTAGCTTGGACCAGGACGGGGACGTCGGGATCGGCGTCTTTCCAGAAAGCCAGGAAGTCCTGGTACGATTTGCGCGCGGCATCCTTGTCGCCACTCATGGCCAGGGCGCGCCCCAGTTGAAGATGCGCCAGCGCACCGGTGACAAAGTTGAGCATGATGCCGCGGTGGTCGAGAATCTTGCGGAACTCCGCAGCCGCCTCTTTGCCCTGCCCCGCCTTCAGATAGGCTTCTCCGCGCACATATGCCGGATAAAGGTAGGTGACCGACGACTGTGCCATCTCGTAGGAACTTGCCGCCTGTAGGGCTTCAATCGCCTGGGTCGGGGTCTTGTCAAGCTCGATTGCAGCCTGGATCGTCGGCAGCATGTAGTGCTGCATGAGAGTATCTTGTGGAAACGTATTGTTGAGTTTCGTCACCAGCTTTTGTGCCTGTGCCGAATCGCCGGCGCGAGCCAGGGCGAGGGCGGCCACGGCTTCCACGTCTTTGGCGTTACTCCAGGACACGGCCTCGACGGCGAGCTGTCGCCCCCGCATGTTGTTCCCGATCTCGGCTTCCCGCAAAGCATCGATGGCGCGCAAACTTGCTGCCAATTCCAACTGATTGGCGTGCTTCGCCGATGCCGTAGCGCGTTCCATAAGCGTTCCAGCCTTTGACATACGGCCGTAGTAAGCCTCAGTGTCCGATTCGGGGGAGAGCAGCAGGTCTTCAAGCCCGGGCGTACTTGAAGCCCATGCCACCAGCTTGCTCATGTTCATCTCGTCGCCCTGGAGAAAAGCCGTGAAGTAGCGATAGAGGTGTAGTTCCGGCTGGTCCAGTTTACGGCCCAGCGCCTGCTCAAAAGCGGCTTGCGCCCCTTCCAGCTTCAGCAGGGCGTTGTAATCCATCTGCAGATTGATATACGAACCAACATAGTCGGGGTTGAGCCGAACGGTCTCCCGCGCCTCATCCACGGACTTTTCGTACTGCCCCAGATACCTGTACTGGACCGACAGGTTGTTGTGCGGGCTCCAGTCTCCCGGATAGGTCTGCGCCCATTCCTTGTACGCCTCAATGGCCTTCTCCGAATCGAAGGTGACCCCGTCATAATAGTGTCCCTCGATGTGAAACCTCTCCCGCTGGCTGACCCGGTCCCGTAATTCATAGGCCTTGGTGTAGTTTTGCATGGCCAACTCGGACTGACCGGTGTTGTCGTACCAAACCGCCAATAGCGCGTAGGCCGCGGCAAAGTTGGGATCCAGTTTCACTGCGCGTTGCAGATAAGGAACTGGATCACCCTCCCCCGTCATCTGGACCCTCTTGGCGCGGCTATAGTCCTGCAACGCCTCCAGCGACGAGGTGGTAACTTTCTCCAGCGGCTTGTTGTTCTTTTGCACCGACGACAGCGACTCGCCCAACTTGGCGCGCATCTGGTTACTGGCTTCGGTAACCGCGTCCAGGACTTTGTTGCGGTTCTCGGCCTTGGTTTCGACGCTCGCCAGCGTGTCGCCCGTCTGGCAGTTGATCGCCTTCACCCAGATGCGATAGCTGTCTCCCATGGCCCCGATCGAACCCGCCAGGAATGCCTTGCTATCCGAGCGTTGACAAAGCTCCTGGGTCACCTCTTCGGTGAGCGGCGCGTTCGCCGGAAGATTCATCAGCTTGAGGGTGGAACCCACTTTCTCGTCGGTGAGTACGTTCAGGAAAGGCGAGTTACTCAACTGGCTGGCCAGTTCCTGCTTCAGGCTGTCGTCGAAGACGGCGTCCCCGGTCTTGTTCACAAAGTCGGCCAGGACGATGGTGTCTTTGCCGGTTATCTTTGGCCGGCGCAGATACCAGAACGCGCCCCCCGCGAGAACAGCCACCGCCACGACGACCGCCGGCAGCAACAGCTTTTTCCGCTTCGTTCTGATCTGCTCGGTTACCGCGGACGCCTTCGCCAGCCGCAGCTTCTCCGGCAGCTCGGGATTGCCCGCTCCATCCGGCGCCAGCAGGTTATAGAGATGCACTCGCACGCCGTGCTTAACTTCGGCTTCGCCCAGGTCCTGGAGAGTATTGGTCCAACTGTCCAGATGGCCCAGAACATCGGCCACTGTTTTCGAGACCAGAATGTGTCCGGCATCGCCGCAGTCCATTACCCGCTGCGCCATGTTGATGCCGCCGCCCGCTACGTTGCGATTGGCATTGATGTCTGCCACCCGGTACACCGGCCCGGTATGGATGCCCATGCGCAGCTTGATTTCAGGATGCTGACGCAGCTCGTGGCTCAACTCCACGGCACAGCGCACCGGCGACTCTGGATCGCCGAAAAAAACCAGCGCCATTCCGTCGCCGGTCGGCAGGCAGATCAGCCGATCTTTGCGTTGCGCTCGGACAAACGTCGGGGTGGTGCGCACCGCCTCCTGTAGCTCCCCCAGACGCTTTTGCTGCTGCTCCATGGGTAGCTTGGAGTAGGCGACGATGTCGGTGAACAGCACATGCGCCATCTCCAGGGCGAGGGTGGAACCTGCCTCAGAAACTGCCACCTCACGCACCGGAGCGGGAGCCGGAGCTGTCGCGGGAGCCGCTACCGCCGCCTTGCCGCCAGGATTCCAGCTCGCGATGCGGCCCGATTCGAACTCCCTCTTCAACCGCTGCAGGTCGGCCCGCAGATCGGCGGCGTGCTGGTAACGCAGCCCGCGCTCCTTCTCCAGCGCCTTCTGCAGGATGTCTTCCAGCTTGGGTGGCAGCTTGGGATTCAGCTTCAGCGCCGATTCCGGCGCCTGGTCCAGGATGGCCTCCAGAACCACATCGGGGGTGCCTCCTTGGAATGCGGGCGTACCCGTTGCCATCTCGTACAGCACCACCCCGAACGAGAACAGATCGGTGCGGGCATCCAACTTCTTCCCTCGCACCTGCTCCGGCGACATGTACCGTACTGTTCCCTCGGTGGTGTCGGGACTGATAAGACTCTGTGAGCTGTCTCCGGAGGCGAAGACCCCCTTCTTTCGCTCACCATCGTCCACAACTTTCGCCAGCCCGAAGTCCAGAATCTTGGCGTGCTCGCGATTGGTGACGAAGATGTTCGCGGGATTGATGTCGCGATGAACGATGCCGGCAGTGTGGGCTGCGTCCAGCGCATCGGCGATTTCGATGCTCAGCGACAGCAGCGCTTCCGGCTCCAGTGGACGGCTGCCGATCCGGTGCTTCAACGTCATGCCATCGAGAAACTCCATGGCGATGAACGCCTGCCCGTCCTGCTCGTCGATTTCGTAAATCGTACAGATGTTGGGATGGTTCAGGGCGGAGGCGGCTTTGGCTTCCCGCTGAAACCGGGCCAGCGCCTCCGGGTCGTGGGCGGCATGTTCAGGCAGAAACTTCAGCGCAACGAAACGGCTGAGCCTAAGGTCCTCGGCCTTGTACACCACCCCCATGCCGCCGCCCCCGAGTTTTTCCAGGACGTGGTAATGCGAGATGGTCTGGTCGAGCACAGGGAGAGAGACGGCCCTCAGCAGGTCATGTTAGGTGCGCGGCTGAGGCGAAGTCAAACAATAGCGTTCGCGGGCCATGCCCTAACTCAGGACGCGAGTGCGTGCGAGAACTCGACCCAAAAGCTCCGTGGGAGAACCGGCTGCAACTCGCCGGAAATCTAGCCGCGAAGCGGCGACGGTGGGTTGAGCCCCGGGCGCAAGCCCAGGGTAGAGCTCAACTCTTACTATGACTCAACCTAGCCTAACGGACTTCCTCTTGCGACCTCTCGCCTTTCGTTGCGTCAAGGTCGCAGCATCCCGATTTCCTTCAACCGCGAAACCAGGGCGGGCCGCCCGACAAAGAACTGAAACGGCAGATGCAGCCTCTGCCCCCAGTAGTGCTCCGAATGTTCGGCGTTCGGAAAGGCGAAGTACAGGAAGTCGTGCCCATACTGATATCCGCGTTCCGCCAGCGCAACCGCCATCGCAAGCCCGACTTCGTAGTTGTCCCCCGGCCAGCCGGTGTCGATATAGAAGCGCGTGTCGCGGCGCTCCTCGTTTAGCACACGCTCCACCAGATTATCGTTGTGGGTGAACGTGCTCGACAGGCAGCCCACATTTCCGAACACCTTCGGCCATTGCCAGCCCATATAAAAGGATACGACCCCGCCCAGCGACGACCCCATCACTCCCGTGGCCCGCGGCCCGGGATAGGTGCGGAAGTGCGAATCGATATAGGGCTTGATCTCCTCCACCACCGAGCGGCCGTAGCTCTCATATCCCGGACTGGTGTACTCCTTCATGCGGTCCGCCGAGTAGATGCCGACGATGATCATCTGCTCAATCGCGTTCATCCCGTTCAACAAAGCCAGTTTGTCTTCGACGCCCCAGTCTTGTCCCATGAAAGCCTCCTGCGGAAAGAACAGGTTGCGTCCGTCCTGCATGTACATGACCGGGAACGGGCGGCAGGTATTCTCTTCGTATCCTGCGGGCAGATAAACCCGCAGGCTATGCTGGCGGCCCAGTATCTTCGACTCCAGCGTGATGACGTCGGAAACGCTGCCCTTGTCCGAGGAGTGAAAGGCGGGGTACAGGTCGCGGACCTCTCCCCTGGTTGCGACCACCAGCACATTGGCCCCCGTTGCCCAAAGCAACCCGGAAGGCCTCCGCAGACACGGGCTTCAGATAGAGGAACGGCCGCACCGTTTCCAGATCGAACTCGGCGAACAGTCCCTTTGGATCCAGGGCGATGGGAGAGACGTCCCGGTCCCAGTCCAGTTCCGTGCGCAGTACAAGCTGATCGAGATCGCGGGGATAGTGGACCCGAAGGCGTATCCGCTTCGTCTCACGCAGCGAATACATGCTCTCCGACGACGTGGCTTCCGGCATCAGTATCCTTATTTATGGTCGACGGCTGCGTGTTCGTATTCCACACTATTGTCATCCCGCTGGAACGCCACCAGGCCCCGAACCCAGCCAATCGCGGGCGCTGGCCTCGGACTACTCCGAAACCGCCAGCGCCCGCCTCACCCTAGCGCGGCATGGACAGCCTTCAGCAAAGCGGCCCGCGTGAAAGGCTTCTCCAGGACCGTGATTCCGCTGCGCAGCCCGTGATTGCCGGTCAGTAGTTCGCCGGTGTAACCCGACATGTACACCACCTTCGTTTCCGGACGCGACTCCATTACCCGCAGCGCCAGGTCCGGCCCGCTGATGCCCGGCATCACGACGTCGGTCAGCAACAAATCGAAGCTCTGCCCGGCGGCCAGTTGCTCCAGCGCCGACGCCCCGTCCTTGGCCTCGATGACCGCATAACCATGCTCTTCCAGCAACTGCCGCGCCAGCTTGCGCATGAGGGCATCGTCTTCCGCCAGCAGGATGGTTGTGCCTTCATGCCTGGGCAACGCCTCCGCCGCCACGGTTTGCTGGGCCACTTCGAGCTTGTGCGCCGCCGAAGGCAAAGCGATCTTGAACGTGGTCCCGTGCCCGGGCTCGCTATACACCCAGATGTGGCCTCCGCTCTGCTGCACGATGCCGTAAACCGTAGCCAGCCCCAGACCGGTTCCCTTCCCGGTTTCCTTGGTGGTGAAGAAGGGATCGAAGATGCGGCTCACCGTGGCCTGGTCCATGCCGCAGCCGCTGTCGCTAATGGCGAGCATGACGTAGTCGCCCGCCTTCAGCGGTGGATGTTGCCTGGCAAAGCCTTCATCGATCTCCGCCGTCGCCGTCTCCAGAATCAGCTTGCCACCCTGCGCCATGGCGTCGCGCGCATTGACCGCCAGGTTCACCACCACCTGGTCCAGTTGCCCGGGATCGACCTCCACGATGGCCGACGCCGACTTCGCCAGCAGCGAGACCTCGACATCGTCCCCCATCAGCGGCCGCAGCAGCTTGCTCAATTCTCTCAGGCGCTCGTTGACGTCAAACACCTGCACCTGCGCCGGCTGCCGCCGGCTGAAGGTGAGCAGTTGCCGGGTCAGGGTCGCGCCGCGCTTGGCCGCCTCGCGGATGTTGTCAACATATTCCGGCGACACCGCTCCCGGCTCGAGGCGGCCCACCAGCAGCTCCGTGCAGGCCGTGATGATGCCCAGAATGTTGTTGAAGTCGTGCGCGATGCCGCCCGCCAGCCGCCCCACTGCTTCCATCTTCTGCGCCTGCCGAAGCTGGTCCTCCGCCCGTTTCTGCGACGTGATGTCGCGCGCGATGGTCGACGCCCCTACTATGTTCCCCTCGGCATCGCGAATCGGCGAGATCGAAATCGAAACATTTAGCCGCCGTCCGTCCTTGGTGACCCGCACCGATTCAAAATACGAGACACTCTGCCCCCGCCGAATCTTCTCCAGGATTTGCGGGATCTCGTCGGCCCGCTCCGGCGGCGCCAGCAGGGTAATCGGCTTGCCAATCATCTCTTCCGACGTATAGCCGTACATGTGCTCGGCGCCCTTGTTCCAGTGGGTAACGATGCCCTCGAGGTTTTTGCCGATGATCGCGTCCTGCGACGAATCCACGATCAACGCCAGCCTGCTCTGGTATTGCCACAACTGCCGGTCCTTTGTCTGTTCCAGCTCCTTGTGGGCGCGGCGCAGCTCCTCTTCAATGCGTTTGCGATCGCTGATATCGCGGATGCCGCTCAGCACCAGGACACCGCTGTCGGTCACGACCGGGCTGAGGCTGATCTCCACCGGAAACTCTGACCCGTCGCGGCGGCGCCCGTAAAGGTCCAGCCCGGCTCCCATGCGCCGCACCTTGGGCTGCGCAGTGTAGTGCTCGCGATGCTGGTGATGCTGCGTCCGCTGCCGCTCCGGCACCAGCATTTCCACCGGCTGGCCGATCAGCTCGTCGCGGGTGTAGCCGAACAGGCTCTCCACCTGCGAATTGGCTTGAAGAATAATCCCGCCCTGGTTGACCACCAGCGTCGCGTCCGGCACCGCCTCCAGGAAGGCGGGGACAGCAGTGCCTCCCCCATCACCCTGAGCGGGTCGGGAACGTTCTCGTCATCGCGACGACCAAGCGGATTCATCTTCTACCCCACATCGAAGCCCTCTGCCGCTGCTAACTATACGACCGGACTCGCTGTCGGCCAAACCACTGTCCTTCGCCGTGCCCAACGCCTCCCGGGACTCGGCTTCAGCGCGCGGCCGCCCACACTTCCAACTTGAACTTGCAATAATTGTGGATCATCTCGAAATCGGCACGATTGGAGGTAATGACGCGGGCGCCGTGAGAGCGGGCGGTCAGCGCAATCAGAACATCGAAGTGCAAGTCGCGCAGCTTGTCTGCGGTGAGCCCTCTCTCTGCGCTCATCTTCCCCAGCAAGTGTCCCGACTCCAGCCAATTCCCCGCGGAAGCAGTAAGCACCGGATGATTGCGCTGCAGCGCCCGCAGAAATTCCCGCTCCGCCGGCTTCCTTGCGCCGCGCCACAACTCTGCCAGCACAATGGAGGATGTCCGCACCAGTCCGGCAATTGATTCCATGTGCTGCTGATGACATCCAGTCCGCAAGTCGTCAACCAGGACTGAAGTGTCGAACAGGATGATCTCACTCATCGAGCCCCGCGAATGACAGCTTCCCGCGATTCTTCTTCATCAAGTCCTTGAATCGTTTCAGCGCCACAATCTCCCGCAGCGCCACATGCACCGCCTCGGTACGCGATTTCGCTCCCAGGATCTTCGCCGCTTCGTCCGCCAGATGGGTGTCCAGCCGGATCGATGTTAACGTGACAGCCATGCGTATTACCTCGCTTGTATATACACTATATCTAACTCGTATATATAATTCAACCACCCAGGCGCGGGCCACAGACGGAAACTCCACGACCGACGGAGACCATTTCCCATTGATTTACAATATCCGGAACCTCGCTGCCGCTTCAGCGGACCAGGGGACCGGCAATCCTGACTCTTGTCGCAACGTTGCTTCTCGCGCGAAACACCAATGGGTCTTGAGTAATGCGTCCGGATAATCCGCTCGAGACAGAACCGATCGTACGCCGGCGTATGCCGGAACTCGATACCATTCGTGGCGTCGCCATCCTCATGGTGGTCGTGTTTCACGGGTTCGGCCCTATTTTCTGGAGCATGCAAGGCCGTCCCGTATGGCAGCGGGCGATTTTTGTTGCCTCGCGTCAGGGTTGGGCCGGCGTGAACCTGTTTTTCGTCCTGTCCGGCTTCCTCATCACCGGCATCCTTCTCGACAGCGTGGGCAAGCCGCGTTACTATGCCCGCTTCTACTCCCGCCGCGCTCTCCGCATCCTACCGGTGTACTACCTGATGTTGCTGGTTATCCTGGTCTGGAATTACAGCATCGGGACACCACCGGTCGCCACCCTCGTATTCGTCGGCCTGAGCTTCATCTACCTTTCCAATATGGTTCCCCTTTTTGGTGTAATCAATTTATATCCCCTGCTCTGGTCGCTTTCCGTGGAGGAACACTTTTATTTGCTCTGGCCCACTGTGATACATCGGCTTTCAAGAAGAGGCATCGCGATGGTGGCGCTGTCGATCTGCGTCATGGTGCCTGCGCTTCGTATGTATGCGCTGAATGCCTGGACGGAGCCGTGGTGGGGTGGGCCGCATTACATTGGGACCTTCGCCTACACCTGGATGGCAGCCGATGGTTTGTCGCTGGGTGCTCTGCTGGCTTTGTTGGCCCGATCTTCGTGGGGCAAAAGAAACAATTTTCTTAAGCTATCGCTGGTCGTTCTTGCCGCAGCCGGCGTTGGAACTACCGTCAGTCTTCTTCTACCCCAGGCGCTCGCCGACGGTCTCCGGGGTACGTTGGTCAACTACTATGCGTTGGCAGTGGTTGCGGGGACCCTGTGGTTGGGCACGGGAGCGCGTCGCAGATGGGTGAACATCCGCTGGCTGTCGTTCTACGGATATATCAGCTATGGGTTGTATCTGGTTCATGGCTGGATTTACGGAGTGTACGGATTAATGCTTCGCAAATTCGCTCCGTCCTGGCTTGCCGGGGTGACCTTTGGCAACACCTGCCTTCGACTCGTTATTTGTACCCTGGTCGCTACTGCCGTCGCCTACCTCTCCCGGGTAACTTACGAAGAATTCTTCCTGCGCGTAAAAGACAACGTCACACCGGCTACAAACCCTGAGGGCGCGGAAGCGGCCGCCTGATCGGTCCGCCGCCGACGCAAAACGCATCCTGCGCCTGAGCGACATCTTCTGTCCTAATGCCGGATCGCTGAGATCGGCCCGCCACGCTCGGACCGTCCCCATGTTCTTTGCCTCGACGCTCGCCGCTTCTGGAAACGCCGCCTGATACTCGGGCGCGAGCGCCTCATAGTAGGTATTGCTGGCGACGATATGACTTGCGGCAAGGTTCATCGGGGGTTGGCCCTTGGGGAAGCTGCGATGAAGTCTGGTTCTTTGAAGGGGACGGCCTTCAGGCCGTCCGTAAACTCTCCATCTAAGGGCCGGGCTTTAGCCCCTGAGTCCCTCCCGCATGACTTCATCCGACCTTCCTTAGTCGGGATTTCATCTTGTCCCAGCCCGGCAGCGATTATGCTTGCGTTCCCCGGGGAAAACAATCTATTTCTCCCGCAATGCGAAGCCTCTGTCTCGCTTGCGCCGCGCTTGCAACCAGCAAGGAATAGTGCGTTGGAATCCTTCGCGGGGTGTATAGTGCAAAGCTATAGCGGACACTCCTGCTTGATACATCCATCGGCCTTGGTGGAAGTTTTCTCCTCGCGACCGACCGAAATACCTCTGTCGAAATGGCTGCCCGATTTTGCAGCGAATGGGCTCCATGCTTTATAGGGAGCTGCGTTACAGCCGTCTTCCCGACGGCCAGGCTGCCGGCTGGTAACCAGGACGAAGACGGTAGTCTTAGTTTCAAGATTCGCAAGCATCGGTCGCAAGGAAACCTGCATGAATCGCTTCCCACCCATCAATCCGACGATTGCGTTGGCGGTGCTCCTCACTCTTCTAGTCGCCACGCCTATGTCGGCCGCCGCCAACTCAGACAAGTCAACCAAAAGCGCAGACTCCGCAGCAACCCCAGCCGGCAAGGGCGAGGGAGATTCCGCCGGCTCCATGGCCATCGAGTCCACGATTTTTGCCTACGCTGCTCTGGCCGCCGATGCCGACAAGCTGGCCCAAGCCATCTCGCCGAAGGTAAGCGGTCAAGTAGTGGTGATCGCGACCCCTGCCGATTTCACCAGCCTGGTGCAGTGGCGAATTGTCATGGCCCAGGCTGATCTGCTGCACGGCCGGGCCCGCTCAACTCTTAAATCGTTGACCGACATTCCCATTCCTCCGGAGTTTGCTGGTGTTACGCAGAAAGGCGTGGCTTTTGGGGCCGGTCCTGTGCCCAGTGCCGCCGATATCCAGACTCTGGTCCAGACCGCGGCCAGCATCTCTGCTGTGAACGAGTCTCTTTCGGTTGCTTCGGCGGCGCTCACCACCACTCCTCTGGCCAACCTCCTGGCTGCCCGCTTGAGTGAAAAGGGCGTCGCCGTCTACATCCCCGCTACTTACCCGCCAGGTCTGCTTCGCCGAAGCAATCTGGAGGAGACATTTATTGGCAACAAGCTGCATCAACTGGAGGATGACCGGACGGATGCCATCACCCAGACCGAGCTCTCTTTGCAGGCGCTGGCCGACGCCAAGCAGCTCAAAGAACTCCACGGAACACCCGAAATGGGGGCCCAAAAGAGCGCGGAAATAGAAGCCGGAAAGAGTGCGGCTTTGCGCTTCAAGTATTTATATGAAAATAAAATCAACGCCGGGATTGCTGCCTTGGCCTCCATCGTGCAAGCCATCGATAATTTTGAAGCGACCCTGTTGACCGGCCAGGCGAGTGCGGCACCTTCGCCGAAACCAAAGAAAGAAAAAACGGCGGACTCCCCAGCCCCTGGCCCGCCGAACGGCCCCAAGCCGCTCGCGCCGCCGCCGCATCCGGCGGATCCGGCGCCTTCCTCGGATGATGCAGACGACCCAGCCAGCCCGGAGAAGGCGACTTCCGCTTCCACCAGCACACTCCCGCAGATACTTCTCGCCGATCTGCTGGCGCACCAGATATGGAATGGCGTCGAGGCGCCCGATGCGGAAACTCTAAACAGGCTACACATTCTTGTCCTCCAGACGCTTGAGTCGGGGGGCGGTCAACTGACCAGATCAAGCCTCTTTTCCGGCAGCCGGATCTACTTCAGTGGCGGCGCCGTGAGCACGTTTTCCCTCTACAGTGTGGATGGAGCGGTGGAGTGTGGCGGCTATGCTTACGCCTACCGCGGTTACATTAAGAACAGCGAATTTACCAAAGCGCTTGACGCCAACACCGCGCCCAGCGGCGCCGTCGAAACCAATTGCCGGAAATGACGTCGCGCCGTGATGCCACGGAGTTGACACGTGTCGATTAAGACTGCGGCTTCTATACCCTTGAAGGTCGTTCCGTCGTCCTGGACGAGGCTTGACGTTCCGCAGATTTATCAGTCGCAAACCAATTGGTGCTGGGCCGCGTGCGCGCAGATGGCCCTCCGCCACTATGGCAACAAGACCGTTCAGCAATGCGATATCGCCGCCTGGATTTTCGGCCAACCCTGTTGTGACAATCCCGGTTCCGAAAGTTGCAACGAGCCCGCGCAGCCGGACGATGTTGCCCGCATTTACAAACACTGGGGAAGGCCGGGAAACGTTGAGTATCACGACCAATTGGTGTCCTTCGCGGTCCTTCAGCGTGAGATCAATGCCCAACGCCCGGTCGCCGTTGGCATCACCTGGGACGAGCAGCACGGCGGCGACTCCCACCAGTTGCTGGTCTGCGGCTGGACCGTCGATGACACCGGGCCCCGAGTATGGGTGAACGATCCGCGCCAGGGTCCCGGCCAGGTTTCCTACCAGGACCTCGTCAATGCATATGGATGGGGCCGCTGGGAGCATACTTGGACCGGGATAGCCTGAGCCGCTCGCAGGCATCTGGAGGAAGCCATGGCATACGCCAAGCAGTTAAGCGCCGACGTGATCGCCAAGTTGGCGGGCCCTATCGGTGACCTGATTGGGGGCCACAGAATCGCTGCCTCCGCGGATGCGCCGCCCCACCTGGCGGAAAGCTTCGAGATATTCCATCTGCCAATCCGTGACCTCCAAAAGGCCGCTCAGCGCGGGGGTGGCCTCGCAAGGTTGATTAAGAGCACCCGGCACTGGCACCACCAGATTGCCGTCGCCGGCAAACCCGTCGGCTTCGCACGCTCGCTCCAGCCTCGCCGTAAGAAAGAGGATTGGTCGGTGCAGAGCGTTTTTGTCTCCCCACTCGCTTCGAAAGTGGAGACAGCGGTGCAGCAGATCGACGCCCAGCGGCCGGATGACAAGACGGAAGTGCGTCTGGTTGCCCTGCCCGCCTACCATATGCACTTCTTCCTGATCGAAGGCCCGGTCCAGGTCAAGGCCAAGACAAAGACAAAGAACACCAAAGCAAGCGGGAAGAAGAAGCCGGTCCAAGCCGAAGTGTACGTGGTGGACAGCCCCTTCTCCGCTCCCGGCCTGGAGCCGGGCAGGTTCTACCCGGAACCCCAGTTTCTGGCGGGTCTGTTGGCCGTGCCGCCCATCCGCGGACTCCGTGTCCCGGCCAAACGCCGCAGCACGAAGAAAACCGCCCCGAAGCCTCGGCGCAAGGTCACGCAAAAAACGCTAGCGCCGTAGGGGCGAATCAGTCTAGCTAGCCCAGCAGGGAGCCGCAGGCGGAGTGCTGGGTAAAGCGGGAAAGTGAGTTGAGCCCCGGCAGGGGCGGCACAATCCTCGCCCATTCGATTTCTGTGCCGCCAGCGGAAGCCGGCTCCATATTCCTAGGACCATCCTACCCAGGACTTACTTGCACCCCACCACGCGCAAAAGCGGCGCGCGCTGGGAACCCCGGAAACTCCTTATCAGCCGGGTGTTTCGCCGTCCCCGACGAGCGCTTCTCTGGGCCGCCAGCCGCTGTCAACACTTTTGGGCTATAACGACAAACTGTCACTACCACCAATTATTTATTAAAATTGTGTCAATAAAGTGCTTGACATGCCGGTAAAGTAGTGTCACTATCCTGCCACACAGCCGACAGTTTCTGCATCGGCGCTTATAGCAAGACACCTCGTAACCCCTTTCGAGGCGTGGGCGGGCGAGTAATTCGCCTTAGGAATTGAGGCAGGGATCTCCCGGATGGCATCCGCCGACTGGTGCGCGGAGCGGCGGGAGTAAGGATGCCTTTCCCCTCTGGATTAGGTAACTTGGCGTCGCTCTCGTCGTCCTTGGCTCTGCGCGGCGCCGCAGCCCGAAACTTCTCTTTGTGAGCCGAGGCTCAAGCATCACTTTCCATTCTCACGGGGAGGCCCCTATGCGCCGCTTCAGCACCATCGTCGCTCTTGCTCTGTCTCTGGAGTACCTCTGCGCCTGGTGCCGGCCAGATGCCTTCTTCTCGGACCAGCAGCCGAGCCGTTCGGCCCCTAACAGCTTCTCACCACGACGAGAGGAGAACAAATGAACACCAATGACAGACCTGGAGCGTTAAGGTATTGCGCACTACCAATGCTGTTTCTGGTAGCGTCTATCCTTCAGCCGGCAGCCCTGGCCCAAATGACATCCACCGGTATCGACTGCTCGCAGATTGCCGCATTACACCTGCTGCAGCAGGACAATATGCGCGCCGGTAGGACCCTGATTGAATGCGGAGTTGTCCGAGGCGGACCTCGTGGTGGCTCAGGCGATGAAATTACCGATGACGCGCCGTATCCTCCGAATGTTCTTGTCAGCAACCGAAGCTGTACTTCGGGCAGCGCCTGCACCAAAAGCGAAAGCATGGTTTGGCACACCACCCAGGTTGGCAACGACACCCTCGTCGTCAACTATAACGACCACAACGCCAGCCCGGTGCAAAACTATTCAGGTACGTCTTTCTCCCACGATGGCGGTACGACGTTCACCGAGCTTATCCCACCGCCCTTCAGCAGCGGCCATGGCACCAACTACGGGGACCCCATCGTCGTTTACAACGACAAGTTGGGGATGTGGTTCGCCGGCGACCTGGTGACGGGTTGCGGTGGTCAGGGTATCGGCCTGTGGACGTCTACCGACGCCCAGAACGGCGAGACCTGGACTGTGGGAGCCTGCGCTCACACTGGCCCCAGGACCTTCGATGATCGCGAATCGATGTGGGTGGACAACAATTCTAGCAGCACCACCTATGGCCGCATGTATATCTCCTGGAACGATTTCAACCACGCCGGGGCTCTTTTCGTTACCTATTCGGACAACGGCACTACCTGGAGCACCCCGCAACAGCTCTCCACGGGCTTCCTTCGCAATGTGCAGATCACGGGCACGCCTCCAGGACCGGTCTTCATTGGGGGCACCAGCTACGTGTTCATCGCCGCCATGGATGAGGGTGGCGGTGGCGGGAGTCCTCGGCAGAACATCATGTATCGCTCTAGCACAGGCGGCGCCAGTTGGACCTCCGTTCCCATGGCTGCATCCTTCAACCCGGTGGGTGACGGCACCTGCTCCAACAGCTACTTTGAGAAGGTCAATCCCATCTGGCGGCACATGGGCTGGGGAGAGCCGGGAGTTGGCGCCCTGCCCCTGTTCGGCGTCCTCTCGCAGGTCATCCACTATGCCTACGCCGGCCGCGGGCAGGCGGCCGGTGATAACGGGGACATCTACTACCAACGTTCCATCGACAACGGTCTGACCTGGTCCCCTCCCATCGTACTCAATGACGATCCCGGCGGGCAGTATAAAACCCAGTGGATGCCTTCCCTCAGCGTCAACTCGCATGGCAGCGGCCTAAATTCGTACAACACGGTGACGGTTTCCTGGTATGATCGTCGCGCTGCCACCTCCGCCTGCAACATTGCTAGTGATCCGGGATGTAGCTATGAGGTCTATGGCGCTCAATCGCGTGACGGCGGCCTCACTTTTAGTGCGAATTTCGCAGTTACGGACCAGTTGATCCCGCAGCCTACTCAGAACGACCCTGGCGTTCAGGACTGCTATGCGGGCGACTACAACTACAGCACCGCCCTGAACCAGGATGCATATGTCACTTGGACCGACGGACGCATCTCAGTTGGGGGCGTTCCGGTACAGAACGTAGAATATCAACATGTCCGGGAGTAACCTGGGCCCTTAAAAAGCCGAAAAGGAGGGCAGCGATGCCCTCCTCTGTTTTCCTTAGATTAAAGGAACTCTTAGGATCATTGGTCAGGGAGTCCGCCGGCTTCAGGCCCCGGTCAGGTGCCCCACCCAACCCTCTGTTGGTCGGGCTGGGAGATCATTTCTGTTGTTTACTTACAAATTATCTATAGTTAACTATAAAATTATCTATATCTTCTCCAGCACCGCCTTCAGATACTTCCAGAAACTCTCCACCGACGATATCTGCACCCGCTCGTTGGGGCTGTGGGGATCGACGATGGTAGGCCCGAACGACACCATCTGCATCCCGGGATACTTCTCCCCGATCACGCCGCACTCCAGCCCGGCGTGCATGGCGATCAGCTTCGCCGGTTCGCCGAACAGCTCTTCGTGGACTGCCTGTAGCTTGCGCACGATGTCGCTGTTGGGCTCGGGCTTCCATCCCGGATAGCCGCCGGAGTGCTCCACCTCAAACCCCGCCATCCGGAACACCGTCGCCACCATGCGCGCCGCCGCATTCATGCTGCTGGCGATGGCGCTGCGCTGGCTGGTGACGAACTCCACCACGTCGCCCTTGGTGGAGACAATCGCCAGGTTGGTCGAGTTCTGCGTCAGGCCGGGAACGTCGGGGCTCATGGCCAGAACGCCGTGCGGCACCGTGACCATCAGCGCCACCGTGTTCTTGGCGTCGGCGGCATCGAAAACTTTCTCCGGCCGCAGCACCTTCTCCACCGTTATTTGCAAGTCGGGATCGAAGCCGCCCAGGTCCAGCTTGCCTTCGCTCTCCGCCTGCGCCACCAGCGCCGCCAGGTCCTTCTCGCGCGCCGCGATCCATCACCAGAGATGGCGATCGCCTCGCGCGGAATCGCGTTCTGCGCGCTGCCGCCGTTGATCTCGGCGATCTCGACCGGCAAGCGGTCGAGCGCGCTCTGCAGCACGCCGCCCAGAATCCGCAACGCATTGCCGCGGCCCTGATGAATGTCAACCCCGGAGTGGCCGCCCTTCAGCCCCGATACCTTGACACGCCAACCCACGCCGGGCACCGGCCTGCCGCAGCGTAACTTGACGCCGCGCCATGGTCTTGATTCCGCCGGAACAACCGATGCAGATCGTCCCTTTCTCTTCGTTGTCAAGGTTCAAGAAGTACTTCGACTTCAGCAGCCCGCCGGGAAATTCCGCCGCTCCGGTCAGGCCGGTCTCTTCGTCGATGGTGTAGACAAACTCCAGCGGCCCGTGGGCGATGTCGGTGCTCTCCATCACCGCCAGCGACGCTGCCACGCCCACGCCATTGTCGGCGCCGAGGGTGGTGCCGTCAGCCTTCAGCCAGTCGTCATGCCGCACCACGCGGATGGGATCGGTATCGAAGTTGTGGGCGGTGCCTTCGTTCTTCTCGCACACCATGTCGAGATGTCCCTGCAACAACGCCATGGGAGCGCCTTCCCGGCCGGGATGCGCGGGCTTGCGAATGACGGTGTTGCCGGCTTTGTCCTGGACCGCCTCGAGGCCAAGCCGCTTAGCGACGCTGAGGACGTAGTCACGCGCTGCCGCCTCCTTGGTCGAGGGGCGAGGTATCGCTAACAGCGCGTCAAAGTGTTTCCATACCGGTTTCGGTTCCAGATCTACAAGTGCCGAGGTCATAAGATGCTCCGTTGGAAAATGGGATGAGTCCATGGTACAGGGAGATGGGGAATGACGCGGCTGAGTTGTCACGTTTCCGCTCAAACCAGATACGGGTGTGTCTGAGTCTGCCGGTCTATAAGCTGTGGAATTTGTGGCGGCCGCGCCTCGGGCCCGTCCAAAGAAAATAATTATGCGCTGAAGTTCCCAAACAGGTGTATAGTGCCGCGCTATTACTAAGGAAATTCTGAACAAGTTGGTGTTCGGGTAGAGCTGGCCTTCAGGCCAGCGTCCAAGCGCTTGGAAATACTGAGGGGCTTTAGCCCCGGAGCCGACGCTGACTTATTCAGAGCCTCCCAAGCGAAAATTCCGGTTGAGTTAACTGTATTTTTTGCGGCTTGATCCGTTGATCATGCAGAAAGGGAAGGTGCACCCATGGCAGAAAACAGGATGACCAATCGCAAGCTTGGTTTGATAGTTGGCAGGAGCGCAGTCGGCGTTCTCCTGGTAGTTCTTTGCTCAGCGGCCTGGGGACAAACACCAGCAGCGTGCCCTGTCCCTCCGCCCTCGCATTCCATCACATCGCCGACTCCTCCTACCGACTCCGCCACTTGTGACGGCATCGCCATCAACGACTTTGACGACTTCTCCTGGCGCATCTTCATTGCCATGATCTGGCCGGCCCAACAGGGACAGCGGGGCGTACCCGACCCCACGCAAACCGGCTTTCCCGTGACCGGTCCGCTGGTCTTCGAAACCTACAAGGCAGATTGGGAGACCTTTCCTCCCGTCAGCGCTCCCAATCCCCCGCCCCAGCCCTCGCTCTGGCAGGACTTCGCCGGAACGGTAAATCCCTGTGGACCGCCGGTCAATGTGGGCTGGGGAGACATGGTGCTGGCGGCCGACACAAAATTCGGCAACCTGGCATTGGCAGGGTTTGGCAATTTCTTTGTCGGTCCGATCATCTCCAGCGGATTCTCCCAGAGCCCCGCCCACCAGCATTACTTGCGTTATCAGGCGTCTTACAACCAGACCGAGTATAGCCAGATCCGAACCGCCCAGTGGTACCTCCAGAGTAAGCTCGGGAACGTGGACTTCTGCTTCAACGGTGCCACCGTCGGCGGCCAGGCGTGCCCCAGCGAAAACAGCATTGACGTGAAGTCCTCCTGGATGAACATGGACGGTGTGCCGGCGAACCTTCAATCTCGCTACTACACCAAGCTGGCATGGATAAAAGATAGCGCCACTGGAACCTGTTCGCAGCACACGATGGGGTTGCTGGGCCTGCATATCGTCACCAAAACCCCTACCCGGCCGCAGTGGATATGGTCCACGTTCGAACAGATCGATAACGTGCCCGTAATTACAGGCGCCACCCCCACCAGCAACACGGTCTTCAATGTGAATGACGGGACTGGCACTGCCATGCCCCCAGCGGATCCATACTGCATTCCCGGCCAGCCGGGAAACCAGAATGGATGTCCGGGTTCGGGAAATCCGCCCGTGCCCGCAGTCATGCCCGCTACCGCCTCGCAGGCAACACGGTTCAATGTCACCCGCAAGATGCCTATCGGGATTGGAGCTGCCACCACGCCAACCACCAATAGCAGCTACCAGGCGCTGCTTGCCCAGGCGGCCCCCAACTCGCCCTGGCAGTATTACCAACTGGTCATGACGCAATGGCCAACCCCGGGAAGCACCCCCGCCAATCAAGGAACTCCGGCGTTCACGTTTCCTGGCAACAGCGCGACTTCCAGCTTCTCGAACGTCACCATGGAGACCTTTGACCAGGGCAGCATTTACCAGGGATGCATGTATTGTCACAATTTCACAGCTCATCCCGGCGGTAAGGCCAATGGAAACGATTTCTTATGGTCCCTGGCGATCAACGCCTATCCTGACCAGGCCGGCGTGCAAGCGGTAGCCAAGGGCCGGGGCGGATTCAACCCAACCTCGGTTGCGGCATTTAATTCGCTTTCAGCGCTCCAGCAAAGCGCTCTCAAGTTGAATAGCAAGGCGCCTAACAAGAAAAAAAAGCCGGCGGCGAAACCAAAGCAGTGAAGTAGGGTTCACTGTCGGGCGCGTGCCCAGACAAGCGGGCGAAGAGCAGAGGCGCCGTCCAGGGCAAAGATATCCTGGGCGGTCCCGATTGAACGGGTGCTGGTGCAGGACCTTTCTTTCCGCCGTCTCAAGACGTCGATAGAGAGCGAACGATAAGGCACCGCAGCAAAAACCAACGTCGAAGCAAGAGGCAAAGCCGTGAAGCCCAAGAAGACCAAGCATGCAAGACACGCTAGAGGAGACACCCCCATGAGCCCCATAGCAAGTCCAAAATTTTCCGATGTTCAAGCTATCCTTGACGCCATCGCGACCGCGGATACATCGAATCCGCTCTCCGGTGCGCCTCACAACACAACCAGCGGCAGTCCGTTTTGGCGGCAGACGGGAACCTACGCCACCGACTACACGGCTTTCACTACCGGCACGGTCCCGAATTTCGGCAGCGATCTGATTATGGACGCCACCAATCCGATGGATTCGCTGTTTTACCAGATGCTGATGGGGAAGGTCCCCGGAATGCCCCAAATGCCTTTAGGGGGCCCTTACATCACCACCTCCGGCTATTCCGTCACGGTAAACGGGAACGTGATGTCGGGGCAGGATATCCAGACCACCTTGCAGACCTGGCTGAATAACGGCTTTCCTCAATAGCGCACCGGGCAGCGAAACGTGCCTCCGTCTCGAACCACGGGTCCGCCACGCTGCCCCAAAATCATCGAGGCAGGATGATTGAATCGCCTCCTGGCTATTAGGAAAGCCAAAACGGAGATTCTGGTTAATCTTGAACCAAGAAGGAGGTTCCGGATGTCTACGCAACAGTCGGCAACGATCTACATCACGAACAGCACGGATGGCAATGCGAGCATAATCCTCTTCCACAACAACTCCAGCAACGGCACGCAATGCGGCAGCTGGAGCGCCTCACCCGGCCAAACGGTCGGACCGATGACGGTCCTCTTCGAGACAGGCTGGGGGAGCTACGGCATCATGGACTACTGGTCGGTGCTGCTCCAGGTGCAGGGCGGGTCCACGCCGGGCTTCTACGTCAGCAGCGGAACTGCCGTCGATGACTATTGGAAAGAGTGCCAGCTCGAAAGTAAGGATGATAGCCAGACGATTACCTTGTCGGTCAGTGCGTCGGAGTTCAATATCCCTCTCGCTTCGGGCGGATGCACAGGAGGAATGACGCGCCTCGCGCCCTACTCGCCGATCACTAACGTATTTGTGGTGATGTTGGAGAATCATTCGTTCGACAACATGTTCGCGATGTCGAATATCCCGGGAATCACGGCGGCGTCCACCAGCAACTCGAATTCGTATGACGGCAACACGTACCAGGTGCAGACCAGTGCACCGCTTAGCATGCCGACTGATCCCGGCCACGAGTTCCTCGACGTGCTCGAGCAGCTCTGCGGGCCGGGCGCAACTTATCCGTCCGGTGGAACCTATCCGCCGATCAACAACTCCGGCTTCGCAGCCAATTACGCCACCTCGACCACCGAAGGCCCACCGGCACCACCCACTCAGCAGGAAATCGTGGACATAATGGCGTGCTTCGCCACCAGCAGCCAACTGCCGGTGCTCTACCAACTGGCGACTGAGTTCGCACTGTGCGACCAGTGGTACTCGTCTCTGCCGGGGCCGACCTGGCCCAATCGGTTCTTCGTCCACGGCGCTTCGTCCTCCGGTCTTGACGACAGTCCGACAAAGGAACAGATGGGGAAGTGGGAATTGCCGGGGGATGGCTTTCAGTATCCCAACGGGTCAATCTACGACGCCCTGACGAAAGCGGGCATTCCGTACCGCTTTTACAACGACACCACCGGCGTCCCGCAGGAATTGAGTCTCTACAGCGATGACCCGAGTAACGGCTCGGCGGTTGGCGCCGTGCCTCAAGTTTCAGCACTGAGTGGCGTGACATTACTAGACTTCAATTCGCTGCAGCACTTCGCTTCGGATCTGATGGGCCCCTATCCTTACCCGTATACGTTCATCGAGCCACACTACGGAGATGTCACCAGCGGAACTTACGCCGGCGGGTCGTCCCAGCATCCGATGGATGACGTCTATGGCGGACAGAATCTCCTCGCCAATGTTTACGCGGCCATTCGCAATTCGCCGTATTGGAACACCAGCCTCCTGATCATCACCTATGACGAGCATGGCGGTCTGTACGATTCCGTCCAACCACCGGGCGGCGCAACCGCCCCGGGAGACAATCCCCAGTACGGCTATAGCTTGCACGGCTTCACCTTCCAGCAGTACGGGGTCCGGGCTCCTGCGATCATCGTCTCGCCCCTGATCCCCGCCGGAACGGTCTCGCACACCCTTTACGACCATTCGTCGGTGCTGAAGACCCTGGAGGAGCTGTTCGGCCCGCCTTCCCTCACGCAGAGGGATGCCACCGCCAACAGCCTTACGCCGTTGCTTTCACTTACGGCCCCCAGGCAAGACTGCCCGACATCGCTCCAAAACCCGGCGCCGTTGCTGATGGCGGCAAAACCCCCTCTTACGGCCGAGGAGCGCGCTCTGATCGACGCGCAGCCCGTGCCCCAATTCGGAAATCTGATCGGCACGTTGGGAATTCTGAAGAAGACAGAGATAGAGCTGTCCGCGGGGACGCCGACGGAGCTCGCCGCGGCGCAAGCGAGGTTCAACGCCATCCAGACGCGAGGCGATGCCAGGGCCTACGTCGCGTCGGTGATGGAGAAAGTAGGAATCGCCAAACAGCAACGCAAACTCGCCAAGCGTCGCTAGCCTGGTTCCCCAGGTTGGCGTCCAGCTTTTGGACGCCAACCTGGGTTGAGGAAGGTTCGCGTCGGCCGAATCGAACACCCCGAACTCGCGGAATACAGCGGAATACAGAAGTCTACTTTTCCAGGCCCCGACTCGAAAGCTATCGTTGACAACGATGCCGCCGACAATGAATTCAGCCTAAGCCTTGGCGCGACGCACCTGATGTCTATCCACTATCCACTGCCTTCGTACATCTTCAGCAAGGCCTCTTCCCGCAGCGCGATCTGATTGGCGTAGGTGCGCGCTTTACGCAATAGACGTTTCACTGCCCTCACGTCGTCCTTGTCAACCTCTGAGGCCCCCTCGTTGTACTCGGACATGGCGAACCATACGTCTTCGTTCTCATGGATGAGCTTGTTGAGGGCGAGCTCGGAGACATGGATTCGGGAATAGCGTTGCACCTCCGCCAACCCCATATAGTTCAGCGCTCCCGTCGCTACCGCCGGGTCCCAGCTACCGGTATTCAACTCGATGAACTGATGGGCCGACTGCATTATGGCGGCCCTCGCCGCCGGAAGATCGTTGTTGTTCACCAACGCCAACGCCTTCTCGATTGCCTCGCGGTCTGTCTCTGTCGCCTTGATGTGGGCGGTGACGGCCTTCTGGTTCTCCTCGCTCTGGGAGTGGAAGAACTCGCGCGTCTCCTCGGCGAGCTCGCGATGATGGTAATACTCCACCGCTGCCTCTGCCGCCAACGCCAACCCCAAGCCAAGCGAGATGGTCAGGATGTGGAAGATGAAGTCCTTCAGGGAAGCGAAGGGATACTGCGCGTGATGCTGCTCCTCCGGCGCCTCAATGTGCATGGTCTCTCCGGGATATTGTTCCGCTGTCGCTGTTATTTACGGTAAGGATGATATCTGTACGCTGGATTGGCCGGGATGACAAGAGGGAATCGCGCCCAGAACTCGATAGCACCTAAATGCTATCCGACTGTCAAGTTATAAGGTTGGGTCGTCAAGCCCAGAAAGTGCCGCGTCAATCATCCCGTAAAGTGCCCATTGCGGCGCACAGGAAGCCCGTAGAGCCACGCCGGACTAGCTGGACGACCCAAACCATTACCCACGGCTAAACGTCGCGTAGAGGCCGTTTAAACGCAAAATTCGCGGTATTCGCCAGACAGCCCCACGAAGGTGTCGGCCTAACGCAAGATCCGTCGCCTTCGCTGTCGGTATTACTTCCCTGCCGCCTTTTCCAGGTGACCACCGAACTCATACCGCATCGCCGACAACAGCTTGTCGGCGAAGTCGGCTTCGCCGCGCGAGCTGAAGCGTTCGTACAGCGCTGTCGTCAGCACTGGCGACGGTATTGCCTCATCGATGGAAGCCTTAATGGTCCAGCGTCCTTCTCCGGAGTCGGAGACTCTGCCGGCAAACTTCGTCAACTGGGGATCGCCCGCCAACGCTGACGCTGTCAGGTCGAGCAGCCAGGACGCAATGACGCTGCCCCGTCGCCATACCTCGGCAATGTCGGGGAGGTTGAAGTCATACTGATAGTGTTCGGGATCGCGCAGCGGAGTCGTCTCGGCATCAATGGCATGGGTCTGCTTGCCGATATTGGCCGTCTTGATGATATTCAACCCCTCGGCGTAGGCGGCCATGATGCCGTACTCAATACCGTTGTGCACCATCTTGACGAAGTGACCGCCGCCACTGGGTCCGCAATGGAGATAGCCGTCCTCGGCAGTGCCGCCGAGCTTCTCACGTCCGGGTGTGGGGTCAATGTTGCCCTTACCCGGCGCCAACGTCTTGAAGATGGGATCGAGATGCTGTACTGCCTTGTCAGGGCCGCCGATCATCATGCAGTAGCCACGCTCCAGTCCCCATACTCCGCCGCTGGTGCCGACGTCCACGTAATGGATTCCCTTGGGGGCAAGCTCCTTGGCGCGACGAATGTCGTCAATGTAGTAGGAGTTGCCGCCGTCTATGAGAATGTCTCCGGCCTCGAGATACGGGACAACACCAGCAATGGTTTCGTCCACAGCGGCAGCGGGCACCATCAGCCACAAAGCGCGCGGCTTTTGCAGTTTGCTCGCCAGGTCCTGTAGCGACGAGCTCCCTGTCGCCTTCTCCTTGGCCAACTCCTCGACACTCTTGGGGAAGACGTCGAAGACCACACAGTTATGCCCTGCCTTCATCAGACGCCGTACCATGTTGGCGCCCATCCGTCCCAGACCCACCATTCCAAGTTGCATAGCTATCTCCTCGCGGAACAGCATATATCGTCAGCGGCGGTTCCACCAGCGGGAAAGGCGGCAAAGAAGACGGGGCGGGGGAGAAGGTTACAGGAGGCTTACGCAGCCGAGACTATGGGAGGGGCGACCGGGGGAGGCCCGCCCGGAAAACGCATGACGGTCCGGGTTTATTGCGATGCGCGTCGCGATCGAAAGCAGACCCCGATTTCGAACCATCGCCCCAGTTTATTGTTTACTACATAATTAGTAATTGTTTATAGTTAAGTAATCTACAAAGAACTAGCGCGTGGCGTCGTGGAACGCCTTGTATCAGGGCACGGCTTTTAGCCGTGCCGCGCTGTGAACAAACATCTTGGGCTTTAGCCCTTGAAACGGCACCTTATCCGCAGGGGCTAAGCCGAGCTCTTTTCTGCGTCCGGTTCGGCACGACTTAAAGCTCGTGCCCTGATACAAAACGCGCAGACTTACGAGATGATTCGTCGGACTCCGCTGCGCGCGACCGGCGCTACTTCTCCGCTACCTCCACGCGAACCAGCGACTCCAGCCTGGAAAGACGCTCCTGTAGCGTTGTGTTCTGCAGTTGCATTTGTTGCTTCAGGTCTTCGATTTCCTGCCGCTGCGCCTCGATCTGCTCAGCCTGAGCTGCGGCGCGGCGATACTGCTTCTGCACTTCGTTCAGCAGCATGGTGGCGATGTACTGATAGCGAACGCTGTACGGCTGGCCGTCGTTGTCGTAGGCCACCAGTTCGGGATAGACCTTCGCCACCTCTTCCGCGATCAGACCATACTGCAGGGTGCGGTCGCCGTGGGCATAGTCCGGCTTGTAGAAGAAGGTCACCGGGCGCAGCTTCATCAAAGCGTTGGTGCCGTCCCCCATATCGCGGACCTGCTCTTTGTAACGGAGTGAGGAAGTCATGGTGCCGAGCTCGCCACTCGAGTCCACGTAAACCGGAAGGGCGTTGTTCAACACCGTCGCGTGATACACGCCGGCTACGTAAGCCGACGTTTGATAGCGCCCGTCGCCAATTCGGATGGTGCCCACGTCATAAGAAGTTCCGGCACTGTTGATGAAGATGTTGTTGCTGCCGGTATGACTCGTCTCCCCTGATCCAGCGCCGTTTCCTATATAGGTATTGCCACTGCCCGTGCTGACCCAGGCTCCGGCGTTGTTCCCAACCAGAGTATTGTTACTGGCGGTTGTAACCTGACCTCCGGCCCCGCCGCCGATCATGATGTTGCCGTTGCCGTTGGTGGTTAATCCCGCTTGATATCCGATACCGATGTTGTTCTCTCCGCCTGGGCTCATCCATCCCGACGCAGGACCAATGAAAACGTTGAAAGCTCCCTGGTTCGTTGTGCCGGCGTCCCAGCCCAGAAACGTATTGAAGCTGCCGTTCTGGCCAGTATCAATACCCACGGCCAGATTCCCAGGCGCGCGAGCGCTCAGGAGTCGTCATTCCGCCAAGGCTGTAGGTTGTCGCCGCATTGATGCTGCCGTCGACGTCCAGCGTCGCCACCGGCGACACGGTGCCGATCCCTATGCTTGAACCGCTCTGATAAATCACCGAACTCAACAAATAACTATTGGTTCGCCAAATGGGGATGTAGTACGGGATGCCATCTCCGCCGAGCACCGGCCCATCGACGAGGTTCGGAGAAGCGGGAGTTTGTTGCGCCGAGGCAACAGAGACGAACATCGGGGTGCAGAGGGCAAGAACGATCCAGATGTGACGCATGTGGCGCTCCTTTCGCGGCGTGATTCGCTGGGGCCGACTCTGGGCCCGTCGTCGGGATTCTGTTCCCGTCAGCAGCCGCTGTCAATCCCGTTGACAATTTGGATCCCGCCCAGACGTGGTGCGATTCACTCCCTGCCGTCCCTACGGGACTCCAATTGTTTATCCACTCTACCCAGCATTCCGCCTTCGGCTCCATGCTGGGCTAGACTATTTCGCCCCTCCAGGGCTGCACTCTGTTCGGCACGACTGTATGTCGTGCCCTGATACACAACCCAAGCGCCTCGGGCGCGAAATAGGATAGCCCACCGTTTCAACGGTGGGTAGGCGGGCACATTCGAAGTCGAGTCCCCCGGGGACGGCACAGAATCTCTCCCCGCGCGGCTGTGCCGTGCCCGGGGCACTCGATGATTTTCTCTTCCGAGTTCCCACCGTTGAAACGGTGGGCTTTCTTATGCCGTCCCGCAGGCGGACTGGAGCGCAACAATCTCAACCATCCTGCGAGTTCCACGGCAACGCACAGTCTCAGCCTCCGCACCGTCCACCGGGGCCGCCAACTGTCAATTCACCCTTGTCTTGCCTGCCGGAAAGATACAAAATACGCGGCACAGTGCAGTACAACGGCTTCATTTCTTACAGCCATGCAGCCGACGGCAACCTTGCACCGGCAGTGCAGTCGGCCTTGCATCGCTTTGCGCGGCCCTGGTACCGCCTTCGGTCGGTTTGGATTTTTCGCGACAAAACAGGACTGGCGGTAACGCCGTCGCTGTGGGAAACCATCCAAAAGGCGCTGGCCGACTCCGAATATTTCCTTCTGATGGCGTCGCCGGAGGCCGCCACCTCGCCCTGGGTGCAGAAAGAGGTTGACTGGTGGCTCGCCAATCGCTCCGCCAGCAACATCCTCATCCTTCTGACTGACGGCGAGATCGGCGTGGAACCCCGGCGCGAATGATTTCGACTGGTCGCGTACCATGGCGCTGCCGCCGAACCTTCGCGGACAGATGGCGCAGGAACCCTTGTGGGTGGACTTGCGATGGGCGCGCACGGAAGAGAAATTTTCTCCGCGGAGTTCACGCTTTCGAGCTGCCATTCTCGACCTTGCCGCGACACTCCTGAAAAAACCGAAGGATGAGCTCGACAGCGAAGACGTGCGTGTTTACAAGCGTAATCGCTTGGCGGCGTATGCCGCGGTGATTGTGAGTTTGTTGCTGGCGGTCGGGGCCACGACTGCAGCGGTTATCGCCAACCGGGAAAGAGGTCTTGCCAAGGCGGAGGCGAACCGGGCAGACAGCGAAGCAAAGCGTGCCAAGCAGAGTGCAGACCAAGCGACGAAAATGCAAGGGAGGCAGGGGAGCAGCGCAACATAGCTGACGCGAATGCGAAGCGGGCCGAGCAGCAGAAACAAAATGCCCAGAAGGAAACCGCGGAAGCAAACAGACAACGGAACGCGGCTGAGTATCAGGCTCAAATCGCCAACTCCGGCCGACTCGCAGCTCTGGCAATCTCTCTGAAAGACACCCAGCTTGATTTGGCTTCGTTGTTAAGTATCGAAGCTCGGAAGCCTGTCGATACTCTTGAGGCTTACAACGCTCTATTCACGACGTTCGAGACGAACCCTCGGTTTGTGACTTACCTCTACCATGCTTCGGATGTAAAGAGTGTTGCCTTCAGCCCAGATGGCAAGACGCTTGCGACGGTGAGTTCGGTCGAGGTGCGGCTATGGGACGTGGCTAGCCACAAGCCTCTCGGGGAACCGCTCAAAGCACACAGCGACATTTTGCTGAGCGTGGCCTTCAGCCCGGATGGCAAGACCCTCGCCGCGGCGGGTACCGGCGGTACGGTTTGGCTGTGGGACTTGGCCAGCCGCCAGCCGATTGGAGAACCGCTAAGGGGACACGGGCTCTGGGTAACGAGCGTGGCCTTCAGCCCGGATGGCAAGACGCTCGCCTCGGGCAGCTGGGACAAGACGGTGCGACTTTGGGACGTGGCCAGCCGCCAGCCGCTCGGCGAACCGCTCACAGGGCCACACGGACTTTGTGAACAGCGTGGCCTTCAGCCCGGACGGCAAGACGCTCGCATCGGGGAGTCACGACGAGACCGTCCGACTTTGGGACGTGGCCACCCGAATGCCGATCGGAGAACCACTAAGAGGAAACGGCTCCTCGGTAACCAGCGTGGCCTTCAGCCCCGACGGCAAGACGCTCGCCTGCGGAACTGCGTATTTGACCGTCCGGCTTTGGGACGTGGCCAGCCGACAGCCGCTTGGAGAACCGCTCAAAGGCCACACGGGCGTTGTGAAGAGCGTGGCTTTCAGCCCCGACGGCAAGACGCTCGCCTCGGGGAGTGAGGACAAGACGGTGCGACTGTGGGACGTGGCCGGCCGGCAGCCTCTCGCAGAACCGCTCACTGGTCATGCGGGCTACGTGAGCAGCGTGGCCTTCAGCCCGGATGGCAAGACCCTCGCTTCGGCGAGTGGCGACGCTACAGTACGGTTGTGGGACGTGACTAGGCGACTGCCTTTCGCAAAACCGCTTGGAAGCGATGGTTCGCTCGTGGGGAATGTGGCTTTCAGCCCGGATGGCAAAACGGTTGCCTCGGGCAGGTTCGACGGTACGATACAGATGTGGGACGTGGCCAGCCGCCAGCCTCTCGGAGAACCGCTCACGTGGCCACGGCGGAACCGTTTATAGCGTGGCTTTCAGCCCGGATGGCAAGACCCTCGCATCGGGGAGTTGGGATAAGACGGTGCGACTGTGGGACGTGGCCAGCCAAGAGCCTTTGGGAGAACCGCTCATAGGCCACAGCGACGAAGTGCATAGCGTGGCCTTCAGCCCAGACGGCAAGACGCTCGCTTCCGCGAAGTATGGACAACACGGATCGGTTGTGGGACGTGGCTACCCGCCAGCCACGGGGCACCACCCCTGACCGGGCACCAAGGTGGCGTGGTGAGCGTGGCTTTCAGCCCCGGACGGCAAGACCCTGGCCTCGGGGAGTTGGGATAAGTACGATGCGATCTGTGGGACGTGGCCAGGCGCCAGCCCCTCGGGAACCGCTCACAGGCCACAATGATCGTGGTGGTGAGCGTGGCCTTCAGCCCCGACGGCAAGACCCTTGCCTCGGGGAGTGTTGGCAGGATGGTACGATCCTGTGGGACGTGGCCAGCCGCCAGCCCCTAGGAGAGCCCCTCAAGGGCCACAACGACGCGGTGACGAGCGTGGCCTTCAGCCCGGACGGCAAGACTCTGGCCTCGGGGAGCGACGACAAGACCGTCCGACTGTGGGACGTGGCCACCCACACTCTTCTCGGAGAACCGCTCAAAGGCCATGTTAACTTTGTTAGGGGCGTGGCCGAATTTAGTAGCGTGAGCTTCAGCATTAGTGGCGTGGCGTTCAGCCCGGACGGCAAGACGCTCGCCTTCGCGGACTCCGATGCAGTGTGGCTGTCGGACGTGGATCCAAGTTCAGGGGAATTCCGCGTTGGTTTTCGTCTTCGAGAGGCGACCGAGCAGAAGCTCCATGGCTTCCACGGTGGAAAGAGGGCTCAGAACCTTGCGCAGAACCCAAATGCGGTTCAACTCGTCGGGCGGCAGAAGCAGTTCGTCTTTTCGCGTGCCGGAGCGGTTGATGTCGATGGTCGGGAACACGCGCTTATCGACGAGGCGGCGGTCGAGGTTGATTTCCATATTGCCCGTACCCTTGAATTCTTCGAAGATCACGTCGTCCATGCGGCTGCCGGTGTCGATCAAAGCGGTGGCGATGATCGTGAGTGAGCCGCCCTCTTCGATGTTTCGGGCAGCGGCAAAGAAGCGCCGCGGCCGCTGCAAGGCGTTTGCGTCGATACCGCCGGAGAGGACTTTGCCCGAAGGCGGCGTGACGGCGTTATAAGCGCCGGCCAAGACGCGTGAGCGAATCGAGAAGCACGACCACGTCGCGCTTGTGTTCCACGAGGCGCTTGGCTTTTTCGAGAACCATTTCCGCGACCTGAATGTGGCGCTGGGGCGGTTCGTCGAAGGTGGAGCTGATCACCTCGCCCTTCACCGTGCGCTGCATGTCCGTGACTTCTTCGGGCCGCTCGTCGATCAGCAGCACGATCAGCGCGACTTCCGGATGATTTGTGGTGACGGAATTCGCGATGGACTGCAGCATCATGGTCTTGCCGGTGCGGGGCGGAGCTACAATCAGCCCGCGCTGGCCCTTGCCGATGGGACAGAGCATGTCCAGGACGCGCCCGGTGAGATTCTCCTTGGTCGTTTCCAGGCGAATGCGGCCCTGCGGATACAACGGCGTGAGATTGTCGAAAAAGATTTTACTGCGGGCGACTTCCGGATCTTCAAAGTTGACGGCCTCGACTTTGATCAGCGCGAAATAGCGCTCGCCGTCTTTCGGGGGACGCACCTGCCCGGATACGGTGTCACCGGTGCGGAGGTCGAACTTGCGGATCTGCGACGGCGAGACGTAGATATCGTCCGGCCCGGGCAGGTAGTTGTATTCCGGCGCGCGAAGGAAGCCAAATCCATCGGGCAGACATTCCAGAACGCCTTCCGAAAAAATCAGGCCGTTTTTCTCCGTCTGGGCGCGGAGGATCTGGAAGATCAGTTCCTGCTTGCGCATGCCGGAGGAGCCGGGAATATTAAGCTCCTTAGCGATCTTCGCCAGGTCGGTGATGTTCTTATCTTTTAATTCTGCAAGGCTAATGCTCATCGAGTTCTTTCCTTCTCAAGCCTGAATTGTCAGGCGGAATTGCGATTCGAATCGTCCGTGGAACCTACACGGTTTAAAGCACTTACGCCTACCAAAATCTCTAGATGTGTTGAATGGTTGTGCGCTCCGGTAGCATTCAGAAACCGCAAGCTCAACCGGAGCACGGATGTGCAGGTCAAAATTCCCACGCACTGCAACAGCACTGGCGTATCTAGACAGTCTTTACACTTCGGTCGCGGACTGGACCTGCCGGGCAGGGTACGAGAGGACCGAAGGTTTTAGTTGGTTAATTCATTGTCCTGAGTGACATCCGAGCCAAACTTCGAGTCGACATCGGCAACCGGCGGGTGTCCGGGAATCGGCAGCGGATGCTCAAGAGCAATTTGCAGAACATCGTCCATCGATTCCACGAAATGAATGGACATCTGCGCTCGGATCTCCGCCGGGATATCCGCCAGGTCTTTTTCGTTATCTTTCGGGAGAATAATTGTGTGCAGGCCGAGGCGGTGAGCCGCGAGCAGCTTTTCTTTTACGCCGCCTATCGGAAGCACTTTGCCCCGAAGTGTAATCTCACCGGTCATGGCGACGTCACAGCGGACCGGAATCCGCGTGAGAGCGCTGACGATCGAGGTGCAGAGCGTAATTCCCGCCGAGGGCCCATCCTTGGGGATGGCGCCTTCCGGCACGTGGATGTGAATGTCCAAGTGCCGGTAAAAATCCTTAGGCAGACCAAAAAGATGACTGCGAGACCGGACATAGCTCATGCCGGCCTGGGCCGACTCCTGCATGACGTCACCGAGCTTGCCGGTGAGCGTCAGACGTCCCTTGCCCTGCATCAAAGTCGCTTCGGTAGAGAGGACCTGACCGCCGACTTCGGTCCAGGCAAGCCCGGTCGTCAGACCTACTTCGTTTTTCTTTTCGGCGAGGAAATCGCGATATTTGACGATTCCGAGATAATCGTTCAGGTTCGTGGTGGTAACTTCGGCGGCGAAGGCTTTACCGTCGGAAACCACTTTACGAGCCGTTTTGCGGCAGACATTGGCGATTTCGCGAGCGAGATTTCGCACGCCCGCCTCATGCGTGTAATGACGGATGATGTGCGTGACGGCATCGTCGGTAAATTTCACATTGTCGCCGGTCAGGCCGGTTGCTTCTCGCTGTTTGGGAATCAGGTAGCGCTGAGCAATCTGGTGCTTTTCGTGTTCGGTGTAGCCCGGGATACGCAAAACTTCCATGCGGTCCTGAAGGGGCTGCGGTATCGTGTGCAGCACATTCGCCGTGCAGATAAACATTACCTTGGAAAGATCGTATTCGACGTCCAGATAATGGTCGGTGAAGGAGTGATTGAGCTCGGGATCAAGCACTTCCATCAAAGCCGCCGAAGGATCTCCGCGGAAGTCCATGGACATTTTGTCCACTTCGTCGAGGACGAAGACGGGATTTACCGTTCCGGCCTTACGCATCATTTGAATGATCTGGCCGGGCAGTGCGCCGATGTAGGTGCGGCGATGACCCCGTATTTCGGCTTCATCGCGCACGCCTCCGAGCGAAACGCGGACAAATTTGCGACCGGTGGCGCGGCCAATCGAGGTGGCAAGCGACGTCTTGCCCACTCCGGGAGGCCCAAGGAAGCAAAGAATCGATCCCTTCGGGTTTTTCACGAGCTGGCGAACGGCAAGATATTCAAGAATGCGGTCTTTAATTTTTTCGAGCCCGTAGTGGTCTTCGGAAAGGATCACTTCCGCGCGGCTGATGTCGCGAATTTCTTTCGACCGTTTCTTCCAGGGCACAGCCAGGAGCCAATCCAAATAGTTGCGCGAAACGGTGGATTCCGCCGACATGGGCGGCATCATTTCGAGGCGTTTCAGCTCCTGCAGGGCCTTTTCCATCGGCCCCTCGGGCATGCCGGACGTTTCGATCTTCTTCTTCAACTGCTCGATTTCGTTCGCTTCGCCGCGGCCTAGCTCCTTCTGGATGGCCTTGAGCTTTTCGTTGAGGTAGTACTCTTTCTGGGCGCGTTCCATTTGGCGTTTGACGCGCGTGTTGATGGAACGATCGACATTGAGCTTTTCGATTTCCACTTCGAGAACGTCGGCGATGCGATTCAGCCTCTCGACAGGCTCAAAAAGCTCCAGGAGTTCCTGCTTCTCTTCGACGGGAATTTGAAGATTGGCGGCGATCGCGTCCGAAAGCTTGCCGGGATCTTCCACGCGGACGGCTGCGATCATCGTGTCGTAATTCAAGCTTTGGGACAGCTTGACGTATTGCTCGAAAAGATTCGTGACGCGGCTCGAAGCCTGCTCAACCAGAGGGGAAGGCTCGGACTTCATCGGGACGAGGCGAATGGAGGCGCGAAAAAAACCTTCGTCGCTGGTGATCTGCACGATCTTCGCGCGCTCGGTTCCTTCCACCAAAACCTTGATATTGCCGTCAGGGAGCTTAACGCTCTGCACGATGTTGGCGAGGGTTCCGACTTGATAGATCTCCTCGGGCTTCGGGTCGTCCACCGAAGCATCGTGCTGGGTCACGAGGAATATCTTCTTGTCCGCGGCCAGCGCTTCTTCGAGCGCGCGCACGGACGCCTCGCGGCCCACGATAAATGGGTGCATCATCTCCGGAAAGATGACCATGTCCCGCACGGGCATCATGGGCACCCGCTTTATCTCCTGCTTTTCCCGGTTGAAGGTCGATTCTTTTTGCGCCAATGTCCCCTCTTGCTTTTCTCGATCCCGAAAATGAACTGCCGTCCGGAGCCTTATCTGGATTTCGATGCGGCCGCCGCCAAAGCGCCAAGCCCGGCAGGATGGAAGGTGTGACTAACCAGCCTTTTCCAGCAAGCTCCAGTTAATCTCGTGGCCCTTTACCATGTCCGCCGTCACGACGAAATCGCGAAGCTTTCGCTGAGCGGGCATGTGGTACATCATTTCGAGCATTAAGTCTTCCAGGATCATTCGCAGGCCGCGCGCCCCGACCTTGCGCTGCAAAGCCAGGTCTGCGACCGTTTCAAGAGCATCGTCGGTGAACCGTAACCGCACATTTTCGAACTCAAAGAGCCGCTGGTATTGCCTAACCAGCGCGTTCTTGGGCTCGGTAAGGATGCGGACCAAAGCGCTCTTGTCCAAATCGCTC
>CAWCRZ010000010.1:0-93405 GCA_963798005.1 uncultured Acidobacteriaceae bacterium
CCTCTCGCTGACTGTTCTTTTATACCAGAGCGCGCACCCGAGCGCAACCCCGAATTGCAAGTTTCGCGCCCCGGTTGGCGATAGGCCTCGCGAAGCTGCATAAACATTGGCGATTCTGCGGCAATAAAATTTGGACGGCAAAGTGAAAGATGGACCGGATTGGGCCCTCTAGTCGCGAATTCCACACCTTCCTCACACGGTTTGCACATCGTTTGGGTATGCGACCTGGAGGCCGCTACCCTCAATGCCCCACGCCCACCGCACCCCTCCGCGCGACCGCCTTCTTCAGGATGAAGACGATCGGGATGCAGGCAAAGCACATCAATCCCATGTAACGGAAGTCGTCCACATAAGACCACAAGAGCGCCTGGCTGCCCACCTGTCGGCCGATCAGCGCATAGGCTTTTTGCATGGCGTCCACCGGCCCGTAGCCCTGGGTTTGCAGATATTGCTTTAGCGCTTGCACCTGGTTCTGCACGGTCACGCTGCTGGACACGATCGAGCGCACCAGTTCGTTCTGATGCAGTTGCGAGTGCCGGGCGATGATGGTGTTCACCATGGCAATTCCCACACTGCCGCCAACGTTGCGGAAGAGGTTATACAGGCCGCTGGCGTTGCCGATTTCTTCGTTCGGCAGGCCGGCCACCGCGGTGGTGGAGAGCGGCACGAAGATAAATCCTGCGCCAAATCCGCTGAGTACGACGGGCCACAGAAACGACCATTGGGAGATGTCGAGATCGGCATGGCCGAACCACATGCTGCTGACCCCGAACATGGCGAAGCCACTGGCGATCAGCCAGCGGTTGTCAAGTTTGCTGGTTAGATATCCCGATGATGGGCATGGCAATAATGGCGCCGATGCCGCGCGGGCTCACCGCCCAGCCCGCTGCCGACGCGGTGTAGCCCAGCAGTTCCTGATAGAAGAGCGGCAGCAGAGTAATGAGGCCGTAAATGGCTCCGCCGAAGAGCCCGATGAGGATGCAGCCCAGCAGGAAGTTTCGATGTCGAAAGACGCGCAGGTCCACCAGCGGTTTGTCGTGCTTCAGCTCGCGAACGATGAACAGCACGAAACGCGACGACCAGAATTCCGACCGCCCAGCGGATCCAGTCGGCCCCGAACCAATCGTCTTCCTGGCCTTTGTCGAGGACGATCTGCAAGGCAGCCGAGCCACACGGCCAGGAGCCCGAGACCGATGGCGTCAATCCTGCCCGGCTTGGCGTTCTTGATGTAATCGGGGTCCTCGATGTAGCGCATGATCATGAAGATGGCGAAGAGCCCGATGGGAATGTTGATGTAGAACGCCCAGCGCCAGGAGTAGGTGTCGGTCAGATAGCCGCCCAGCGTCGGACCCAGCACCGGGGCGACGACGACGCCGAGTGCAAAGACGGCCATCGCCAGACCGCGCTTGTCGGGCGGGAAGCTCTCAATCAGGATGGCCTGCGACAGCGGCTGCAGCGCGCCGCCGCCAGCGCCTTGAATGGCGCGGGCGAGCAGGATCATTCCCAGGCTGGTAGCCGCACCGCAGGCAAAGGAGGAGATGGTAAAGATGACAATGCAGGCGATCAGGAAACGCTTGCGTCCGAACTTGCGCGAGAACCAGGGACTGGCCGGCAACACAATCGCATTGGCCACCAGATAGCTGGTCAGCACCCAGGTGGCTTCGTCGTTGGTGGCCGATAGGCTGCCGGCGATGTGCGGCAGCGCGACCGAGGCGATGGAGGTATCCAGCACCTCCATGAAGGTCGCCAGCATGACCGAAATCGCGATCAGCCACGGACTGAACGCGGGTCGCGACAGCGATACTCCTCCGGCGCCAGCCACGGTTGCGCTCGCCATCCCGTCTCCTTCCTTGAGAATTCGGTGCCGCAGGACCCCAATGCGGCAGGCAGCGCCGCCGCAATGAAGAACAGATGCGCGCCTGCGCAAAAACGATTCCGCCGTGCTTTAGAGTGTTGCACTCCGGTTAATCGCGTTTGCGGTCATGCGGTACACTGCATTCCGTCCTCCCATGAACAACGACCACCTGGGCTTTACTCCGGCGGAGTTGCGCAAGCTGCGCAGCTTGAAGGACCCCTACGGCATTCAGCGCTTCCTTGACCGGATGCCTTACCATCTCGCCGATACAGCATGGTCGCCGCGACGGGTACTGCGCGAGGGGACTTCGCATTGCCTGGAAGGGGCCATCTTCGCGGCGGCGGCGCTGCGCGCCAACGGACATCCGCCGCTGATCGTGGATTTCGAAGCCGAGCACGACACCGACCACGTGCTCGCCGTGTATCGCGTGAAGGGACACTGGGGCGCCATCGCCAAGTCAAACTACACCGCGTGTCGCTACCGCGAACCGGTGTACCGCACCCTGCGCGAGTTGGCCATGAGTTACTTCGACACCTATTTCAACTTGCGGCGCGAGCGCACCCTGCGCAAATTCTCGCGTCCCGTGAACCTGACGCGCTTCGATGACCAGCAGTGGATGACCACGGACAAGCCAATCTGGTTCATCGCGTATTACCTGGTGGAGATCCATCATTACAAGCTGCTGCCCAGGGGCATGGACAAGCGTCTGCATCGGGTGGACGAGAGGACGTTCCGGGCGGAGACGCTGGGGAAGACCGTCAAGTAGTTGAGCCGTCAAGGCCGGAGAATGGGCGTCGTCCCCCAATCTTGCTCCCCTCCAAAATAGATGGCACACGCGCCCGGATGATGTAAGATACCCCGACGAAAGGGTCACTACCCCGCCGGGTGCTTCCATGAGTCTGAACCTTAGTGACAAAGTTGACGCCGTTCTCGCGGAGAA
Organism: uncultured Acidobacteriaceae bacterium; assembly: GCA_963798005.1. Lineage (GTDB taxonomy): Bacteria > Acidobacteriota > Terriglobia > Terriglobales > Acidobacteriaceae > Bog-257. The sequence goes on from CAWCRZ010000010.1 coordinate 2,796, forward strand.
GAGCGGTCAGGCGGTCTTGTCCGTCACTCCTGAACAGTCCGTGTATGAAGCCATCGAGCAGATGGCGAAGCATGGCGTGGGAGCCTTACTGGTAATCTCAGAGGGCAAGCTGGTGGGAATCGTTTCGGAGCGCGACTACGCCCGCAAAGTCGTCCTCCAGGGGCGGCACTCGAAGGAAACCCCGGTCAGCCAAATCATGACCAGCCCGGTCATCTTTGTCACTCGCCAGCAGACGGTGGACGAGTGCATGGCGATCATGACCAACCATCACATCCGCCACCTCCCGGTGTTGCAGGCCGATGTCGTGGTGGGCGTGCTCTCCATCGGCGACCTGGTGAAGTGGATCATCTCCGGCCAGAAACACCACATAGAGCAACTGGAAGGCTACATCACGGGCAAGTATCCGGCCTGAGTTCAGGGCGGCGCTTTAGCTCTTCGAGGCCGCGTCGCCGTGTGAGTGACAACCGGCCATTCCACAAGCACGGGCTGTGTCGCCCTCGAAGTCGAATTCGATCAGCACGGCCGGTTCGTTGCCCACCACCCAGCCATCGTGACCCGGCTCGATAACAACCACTTGGGGAGCGACGAATTCCTTGCGGCAGCCGTCGGGAAACTCGATGTGGATTTGACCGTGCGCCAGGAAGCCGACGTGGGCGTGCATGCAGTAGTCGGTGCCGACAATGGGCTTGATGTGGGTCGACCAGTGGAATCCGGTCGGGTAGATCACGCGCTTAACGCGGGCCGTGCCGGCGCGCGCGATGTCGAGCTGAACTCCGGCGATTTGCTGGTGCTCAGTTCCCTGCATGGGCTCGAGCAGAGGATTGGGAGCGCTCATGGAATGTCCTCCGTGGTGGAGCGCGGGGTGTGAGGATCGCTGCTGATTTCAGAGGAAATCAGCTTCCGCGCATCCCATGAGGATACAGCAGGTGGCAAACCTCTGAGCCCGCGACTACTCCATATCGATAGCGATCACGATTTGGGTCCGCCCGCGCAGGCGGCTGAAACAATCACCAATGATTTTCATCCAGCCGTATTTCTGGCGCAGGAGTTGCTGACCGCGCGCGGTTTCCTGGCCCTCGCAGAGGCGGGCGCACGCGTCCACCCAGGCGCCGCGCAGGTTGCCGCGCATATCGCAGGGCGCAACGCGCACCTTCGGATTGTTGCGGATGCGCTTGGTCTTTCCGGCATCGGGCAGCGTGTACACGTAAAAGGTGTCACCTTCTTGCGCGAACCACACCGGAGTTCGCACGCCGACGCCCGTCTTGCGGAAGGTTTCCAGGTTCAGATATTTCGCGTTGGCGAACTGCGCGATTGCATCAGACATCGGCGAGCCACCTCACAGAATGAGCTTATCGCATGGCAGTTGCGTCGTGACAATGGCCATCCACCCACCACGATATAATTCCTGACGAAATGCGTCTACTGCTGAATTGGTTGTTGAGCGCGATCAGCCTGCTGATCGTCTCCCACCTTATACCGGGCTTCTATGTGCGCGACTTCACTTCGGCATTGATCGCTGCCCTGGTCATCGGCCTGATCAACGCCACCATCGGGCTGGTGCTGAAGGTCCTCACGCTTCCCCTGACCATCCTGACCCTTGGCATCTTCTGGTGGGTCATCAATGCGCTGATGTTGATCTTCGCCTCGAAGTTCGTGCCGGGGTTCGTGGTGCACGGCTTCTGGCCGGCCTTCTGGGGAGCGGTCGTGCTTTCGCTGATCAACATGGTTTTGAAAGCCCTGGCGCGGGATGTGGAACGGGGGTAAGCGCCGCTCGAACCGCGGACGCGAGTTCGGCGCTGCCGTCGACAGGAAATAAGCAAGTCAGACATCACACTGCGCCGCTACACCGGTCACATTCCTCGATTGACTCGGCAGGATACAATTCGTTCGGCTGCCAGACTGCCAGGAGATTGCATGCATGGCCACCACTGCACCTGAGCTCGAGACCAAGTCCCTGCCCGCGAACGCCTATCAGCCGCTGAAAGAGGGTGAACTCTATGTGCCGCTGGTGCCCACCGGCATGAGCCTGCCGGAAGTCACCTGGCGCGCGGTGCTCTGGGGCACGCTGCTGTGCATCATTTTCAGCGTGGCTTCGGCCTACTCCGCCCTGAAGGTCGGCCAGGGAATGGAGGCGGCGATTCCCATCTCCATCCTCGCCATCGGGCTGGCGCGCGTGTACCGGCGCCGCTCCACCGTGCTGGAGAACATGATCATCACCGGCATGGGCGGCGCCTCCGGCAGCGTGGTGGCCGGCGCCGTCTTCACTGTGCCGGCGCTCTACATCCTCCACCTCGACCCCCATCCGGTGCAGACCATCTTCATCTGCCTGGCGGGCGGCTGCCTGGGCGTTCTCTTCCTCATTCCCCTGCGCCGCTATTTCGTGCGCGAGCAGCACGGCAAGCTGCCCTTTCCCGAAGCCACGGCCATCACCGAGGTGCTGGTCACCGGCGAGAAGGGCGGCTCCCAGGCCAAGCTGTTGATCCAGGCCACCTGCATCGCCGCCGTTTACGATTTCTTCGTCACCACCTTCCATGTCTGGAAGGAGTACCTGAACTTCCAATTTGTGCCGGTCATGCGATCGCTGGTCGATCGCCATCGCATGGTCTTCAACTTCGACGCCATCGGCTTCATTCTCGGCCTCGGCTACGTCATGGGCCTGCGCATCTCCCTGATCTTTTGCGCCGGTGGCGTGCTGGTCAACTTCGTGCTGGTCCCGGTGATCTGGTTCGTCGGCAGCCACATGGGCGACGTCACGGTCTATCCGGCCACGATTCCCATTTCTCACATGACGGCCGCCGAAATCTACCGCAACTATGTGCGCTTCATCGGCGTGGGCGCCATCGCTGCCGCCGGCCTCGTCGGCATCCTCAAATCGCTGCGCGTGGTGGCGGGATCGTTCGGCATCGCGCTGCACGCCTTCCGCCACGGCGAAGCCCCGCATATGGAGCGGACCGACCGCGATATTCCGATCGTGGCCATACTGCTCGGCGTTGTGGTGGGGGCCATCGCCGTGGCCGCCTTCTTTGGACAACTGCATGTCACCTGGACCGTGGTGGCGCTGGGCCTGGTGCTGACGCTGCTGTTCGCCTTCTTCTTCACCACGGTGGCCGCCAACGCCATTGCCACCACGGCGAACAATCCAGCCTCCGGCATGACCCTGCTCACCGTGATCGTCTCGGCGGTGGTGCTGCTGAAGTTCGGCCTCTCCGGAACCACCGGCATGTTCTTCGTGATGGCTCTCGCCGGCATGGTGTGCGTCGCCCTCTGCGCCTCGGGACAATTCATTACCGACCTCAAGGCCGGCTACTGGATCGGTTCCACGCCCTCGGCGCAGGAGAAGGTGAAGTTCATCGGGGTGGTCGCCGCGGCGATCACCGCCGGCTTGACCATCATCCTGCTGGCCAAGGTCTTCCAATTCGGAGAGGCTGCGCCCGGAGACATGCGCCAGGTGCTGGTCGCGCCGCAAGCTTCCGCCTTGAAGGCCATCGTCTCGGGATTCATGAGCGGCCAGCCGGTCACCTATATCCTGTTTGGCATCGGCGCCCTGATCACGGTGGTGCTGGAGATGCTCGGCGTCTCGTCCATGGTCTTCGCCCTGGGAATTTACCTGCCGCTGCAACTGACGACGCCCATACTGGTTGGCGGATTCGTCTCGCACCTGGTGAACAAGCGCGCTGCCAAAACGAGCGGTGAGCAGGGCAGGACCATCCGCGAGCGCGGCGTTATCATTGCCTCCGGGCTGATGGCGGGCGGCGCGCTGGGAGGCGTCTTCGGCGCCGGCCTGCGCCTGATGCCGAAATTTAGTGAAGACATGATTCAGACCCCGTTCTATAACAACGAACCCATATCGCAGACAGTCTCCGCAATCGCCTTTGTGGGCCTGTGTATGTATACGTGGTTCGCTTCGGTAAAAGGGGAGAGGCCTGAGCCCGATTGCTAGTGCGAAGGAAAGCCGGTCTGCCGTTTGGAAAAAAGGGCAGACTTTCGTCGCCTGCCCCTCTAAATGCAGCCAATGGTCAGATTTGGCGATTAGGCTACTCATTCTCCCGAATGCCTACAAGGAGAACGTCATAGCATGCCTTCCAACCACCCTCAGTATACACGCGACCTCGATAGCGGAAAACGTTCCCGTTCTTGTCGCGCTGGTAAGCTTGCTGGTAGCTGAGATCGATAGCCGTGATGCCCGCTTCTTCTAAGGTAAGCAGCTCATCCGGCTCGGAAAAGCCGTTGTGATTTTTGTCAATCCATAACCTGAGCTTGGAATAGATCGCGTCACGCCGGTCGATTATCCCATCTCCATTTCCGGCGTTTTCAGGTTTGTCGTACTCAGCCAGTGCCCTAAACCCATTGGGATCGGGTGAGGGGGGTGAGTGCAGCTGGGTGTCTGGTTGCTCCCGGTCACGTGTTTTCGCCCATGCTGTGCCCATTCATGTTGGCCCACCTTTATGAAAACGGTTGACCATCCAGGATCCCGTAGGACTGTAGATCGGATTTCCGTTTGCGTCGAGAGTATTGATTCCTATGGTGGTTGTGGCCGACGTAATAGTATCTCCAGTGTAGTTGAGAACGGTTGAAGATCCCACGCCGGTGTTCGTCGTGCCGTTGTTTATAGTAAACGTGGGCGGATGTCCAGCGTCCGCTGACGCAAGAGTCACATTAGGCACCTCCCTCACTGCAGTGCCGGTGTGATTCCGGCACAAGGCGCAGTTGCCGCAGCACGGACTTCGGTCAGGAATGCATCTACCGATTTTGCAAGCGGTACAGCCTCAGAAGCATCAATCGGAGCTGGTACGGGCGCGAGCGTAAAGCTGCCGACCCGGAAAGCCTGGTACGACTTGCTGTCAGGCAGATATTTCAGAAACAGCAGGTAAGACCGCCCGGTCTGAAATTGGGGAAACCCACTGACCTCAGTTCGTACCGAATGACCGTTGAGCGAAAGTTGCCCGCCAGGTCGGGTTACGACGATGTCGTTGCCGGGCTCTAAGGCGCCCTTCGTCACGGAATCAACATGGAAGAGGGAATCAGTAAAAAGAAAGTCACCCCCGCTGGTGATCGCGGTTTCGGCTTTAACCGGAATAGCAACGATGATGGCATCGGCACCGCAGGCAAGACGGCGCAAGGCGACATTCGGATAGGCCGGAAGATTGTCTTCGGCGGGATTATTGACGTAGTCGTGAATGACCGCGATGCCGACGTCTACGTCCTTCCCTAATAGCGTTTGCTGTGTCAGATTGGTATTGGTTTTATAACCTGCATACAACGCTCTGTGTTGGTTGATAACCTTGGGCGGAATCGATGACTGACCGATAAGCATCAACGGGCATAAACATAGCGCCGCTGAACAGCCGGCCATCGTAAGAATCCGTAATAGTCGGAGATTCATGTGCAATTCCTCCTTGTAATAGAATGCCAGTACACAGACGTGAGGACAAGTAATTCTAAGGGCGATGATCGAATACCGTCCCAAAAGGGGACAACTAATAGCCAGCTGTGGAGCTGCCCCACGTAGGCCGATTTTGCCGGGTGGGCGTCTCTTCAGAAAGGTTAAGTGCCTTGTGCTGGTAGAACCGACGTTCAGGCCCGCGTCTCAGACTGCGCATGTTTATCCCGACCGCCCTTCAGTCGACGACACGAGTCTCTCGTCGGCTAAGGTGAATTGAATTTTCGCAAAAGGGGAACTTCGAAATGGACGTACTAGGAAAATATGTTGCTGATGCGGTGTTGGGCATTGACACGCTTTGGGGCGGAGACGTGATGTGTCCGTCGGGCACCGGACGCTTCATCGCGGACACGTGGTTCTCCGACGAGCCGTTGCCCGCGGCCTACACCACGCCTGCCGCGGCACGTGTGCGCGAAACCGGAGGTGTTGGCGGAAAGAACATCGATCACGATGCGGTTAAAGCATACCTACGCGAAGTGGACCTGCCGAAGGCCATTGACGGCTTGTGCGACGAGGCGGAAAAAATCGGCGCCCTGCGCGGCCACTACCTCGCCGGTCTCGCCTTCTGTCTCAAGGCGATGTGGGAGCTGGCCATGGAGATGCTTGGAGAAGGCAAACCAGTCCCCTACGAGCGTTGTGTCCAGGCCTCGACCGGCAAGCTGCCGGAGCCGTCGCATCCGGAAGCCAAGCGCGACCGGGTTGCGGAGTTGCTGAACCGTGCCGGCTATTCCTCAAGCAATGGCGGAATGCTGGGAGCGGTTGACGCGTGGCGTCGAGAGCGCACGGTACCGATGGCGTCGGTCAAGGCGCTGGGCGCGGCGGTCATCGCATACTTCGACAATCTCAGCGCGGCGCACTTGCTGCCGGCGCTGCCGAAGGAGCTGGCGCGCGTGCCGCGGGCCAACATCGACTTTCTGCCCATCAAGGACGCGTGGTTTTCCGGCTCCATGAACTATCTCGGCCGGGCACGTAATGCGGATGGCAGCCCGCAGTACGAAGCGAGCTACGAGATCAACGCCTCGCTGCAGATTAGCTTTCCGGAGTTTCAGCAGCTTGTAAGCCACGAAGTTGTTCCGGGGCACGTGACCACCTTCGCGTATCTTCAGGATCTATACGTCCGCGGGTTGGCCGGTTTCGAAGCTACCGTCCTGACCATGAACACCCGCGCCGCCACGCTGTTCGAGGGGCTCGCGAACAATGCAATCCTGATCGCGCACGGCGTGAACGAGGTCGAGCAATTGCCAGACGAAGACATGCAGATTGGCGTACTGCTGGCTCTGCTGCAGGACGACGCCAAGAACCAGTCGTCGTACATGACCTGGGGCGAAGGCAAGCCGCAAGCGGAAGTGGCTACGACGTTGCGCCGCGACTTTCTGGTCAGTGAAGAGCGCGCTGACAAGCTTTCCGGCGCTTGGGGACGGCATCCGTTGTTGGGCCGAATGTATCTGCCCGCGTATCGCTCGGGAACCGAACGAGTCGCACAATTGCGGCGCAGCTTCCCGTCAGAGCGCGTGCTTCCTGCGATCTATGGCTGTTTCGGTCTGGTGGACATCAACACTGTGGATGAGGTGCTCAGGGTGGCGAAGACGTAGGGCGTGCGGCACGGTTAAGCCACGCTTTCAAAACCTGCTCATCCCACCACCTGCGCGACCCCCACCGGCTCCAAATGCGCCGTGAAGTGCCGCAGGAATGGCGCCTCAAACGTCAGCCTCATGCCGTGGATCTGCTCGCGGCGCTTCCACACCGCCAGAATGACCTCGATCACATAATCGATGTGGCTCTGCGTATAAACGCGGCGCGGGATCGCCAGGCGCACCAACTCCATCTTCGCCGCTGCGCCGAACATCAGGCTGCCGATCTCGACCGAGCGAATTCCGCCTTCCAGATACAACTCCGCTGCCAGCGCCGCGCCGGGGAACTCGTCCAGCGGAATGTGCGGCAGGAAAGCGTGCGCGTCAAGATAAATGGCGTGTCCGCCGGGCGGCTGCACGATGGGCACTCCCTGCTCGGAGATATGATTGCCCAGATACGCCGTCGAGGCGATGCGGTATTTCAAGTAATCCTCTTCCAGCGATTCCTGCACCCCGACGGCGATGGCTTCCAGGTCGCGTCCCGCAAGACCGCCATACGTGGGATAGCCTTCGGTCAGGATCAGCAGGTCTTTCTCCTGCCCAGCGAGCACCGCGTCATTGGTGCACAGGAAGCCGCCAATGTTCGCCATGCCATCTTTCTTCGCGGACATGGTGCATCCATCGCCCAGCGCAAACATCTCCTGCGCAATCTCTTTGGGAGTCTTGCTGGAATAGCCCTCTTCACGCAGCTTGATGAAGTACGCGTTTTCCGCAAAACGGCAGGCATCAAAATAAAGTGGGATGCGGTGCTTGCGGCATACCGCGCTGACGGCGCGCGCGTTCTCCATCGAGACCGGCTGACCTCCTCCGGAGTTGTTGGTCACCGTCAGCATCACGAGCGGAATGCGCTCCCGTCCCACCCGCGCGATCAACTCCTCCAGCGCGCCGACATCCATGTTCCCCTTGAACGGATGCCACGTTGCCGGCTCTCGCGCTTCGGCGATCGGAATGTCCACCGCTTCGGCGCCCACAAACTCGATGTTGGCGCGGGTCGTGTCGAAGTGCGTGTTGTTAGGTACGACGTCTCCCTTCTTGCACATCACGCTGAACAGGATGCGCTCGGCGGCGCGTCCCTGGTGCGTCGGGATCACGTGCTGATAGCCGAAGATGTCCTGGACGGAATCGCGGAAGTGATCGAAGCTGCGGCTGCCGGCATAGCTCTCGTCACCCATCATCACCGCCGCCCACTGCCGCGTGGACATCGCTCCCGTGCCCGAATCGGTGAGCAGATCAATCAGCACATCGTCGGCGGGAAGCAGGAACAGGTTGTAATGCGCCGCGCGCAAAAATTCTTCCCGCTGTTCACGAGTGGTCCAGCGGATGGGCTCAACGCTCTTGATGCGAAATGGTTCGATGACAGTTTTGCTCAGCATGGAAATTCCTTTATCGTTCGTGCGGACTACAGACCATCTTCGCGACTTTGCGGGGAAAGTGCAGTGATCGGGGTCACAGAGCGCGAGGGGTGGGCAGAAACTTGCTCTTTGCCATTATTTAAGGAACGCTGGTCTATCGCTTCTTGGTGGAGGCGTGGGCCTTCAGGCCCACGAAAAATCACGGCTCGTACATGGGGCTTCAGCCGGCCCTTAGAAAAAGGTTTAGAAACAGGCTTCAGGACGTCCCCAGCCGCACCGCGTGGTTCGCCAGCTCGTTGGCCTCGCGGTTGTCTTCGCGGCAGATATGCTCGATGGAGAACTCCACCGCGCGCGCCAGTTTGCGGCAGGTCCAGTTCAGGGAGTGCAGACGCGGGCTATGGCAGGCGTACTCGCCCATCATCTGCTTCACCACAATCTCGGAGTCGGAGTAAACGCGAAGCGACCGGGCCTTGACCGTGATGGCGTGCTGCAGGGCCTCGAGCAGGGCAAGGTATTCGGCGACGTTGTTGTCCTGATGTCCGATCCACTTGGAGATGCGGGTGGTCTCTCCGGCGGGAGTTTCAATCACGATTCCAATGCCCGACGGCCCGGGATTCCCGTGCGAGCCGCCGTCCACGTAGGCCACAAGATCAGACATTAAGCTCCCTACTGACAAGATGCTTCAACCCGGCGGATTCGTCAAGCCGCAAATGGGGTTCCTCCAAGCCTACAGTTTCCCGGCTATGGTTCTGTGAAAAAGATGTGAATTGATTTTGGATAACGACTGTAACGGCGCAGAAACCCATGTCATTTTGTGTGCTTTGAAGGAAAAGATTCCCACACCAAAATAAACCGCATTTGCACCAACCTTCGGCGTTGACAATTTCCATGGCTGTATTAGGATCACACACTGTCGACGGCAGAAAAGGGCTGGCAAAACTAAAAGTAGTCGGCCTGAAGTACGCTGGGTGATCGGTTCGGACGGGGCGACCCGTTGAACCGCCGGACCCGAAAAAACCGACGGCGTTGCGAGATGACCGCCGGGGTTCGGAACTGCGAAAGCGGTGATCGCACCAAGGGCTGTGACGGTACATGCGTCCACGCCGGTGGCTCCCTCGCAGGAGTCGGCGGCTAGAGCATAACCAAAGTCACAGCCTTTTTAATTTTTCTGCCGACTTTGCAATCCTACCTGTTCTACTCCTTCTCCCGAATCGCTTTCATCAGCCCCTTCGTCGTCGTCACATCAATCCCATGCTGTTCCCCGCCGCGCACGATCGGCCCGGCGATGGCATCCAATTCGAGTTCCCGTTTTGCGGCGACGTCCTTCGCCATGGAGCTGCGCATGGCCGGGGGCATATTCTCGAAGACCGCCAGCAGCTTCGCCACATCAACTTCCGCGCCGCTGGCCTTGGCCACGGCACACGCCTCGCCGATGGCCGCATCCAATTTGCGCTTCCACTCTGCGTCGGCGAAGACCTCTCCCTTGTTCTTGCCCGAAGCTGATGTCACCAGCGCGAAGGGCGCCAGGAAGCACAGCTTGCTCCACAGCAGCGTGTGCTCGTTGTGCATGAACTGGCAGGTGAACCCAATCTCGCCTAGGCGGGCGACGATCGCCCCCAACCGTGGCTCTGCGCTGGCGGCAAGGTTCAGACGAACGAATGGCGAGCGCTGCACGAAACGCCCGGGAGCAACCCGTTCAGCTTCCACCGCAATGGTGGCGGGCACGACGCGGTCGCTGCCAAAGCGCTCCCGGAGTACCGCGATGTGGTCCGTTCCATTCAGTAATGGAACAACTAAGGCGGGCGAGGACTTCACCGACTCAAGCGCGGTCTCCAGTTGATAGGTCTTGGTTGCGATCCACAACACGTCGACTGGTTCGGTCAACGTGGCGACGGCCTTTGCCGGCGCCGTGATCGTGCCCGACGGACGCTCCAGCGTCAAGTTCTTAGGATAATCGTTCAGCCTCTCCGGCCGGACGATCACGTGACGTCTTCGCCCAGCGATGCCAGCGCCGCACCCACTAAACCTCCGATTGCTCCCGCTCCCAAGATTGCATGTTTCATGAAGATCACTCCCGGAGAAGAACTATACGACACCTGAGCGCTTCGCCGCGGTGTCACTCTGCGCCGGATAGTCCAGCGAGCTGCGCCCAGGATCCTGCCACTGCCCGAGTCCTGCACCAGCACGGCCACCTTCAGCTTGGACTGGTTCCAACCGGCGTGCGGCACGACCTCGACATTGGTTTCAAACTGCCCGTTATTCGCCGTTCCCAGCTCGCGCAACTGCCGGACGACTGCCGCATGGTGCAGGGTCCGCCCACTGTTCTCACCGCCACCGATCGCGGTGGAAAGTCCATCTTCAGTTATGGCCAGCAGCACCTTCGAGCGCGCCGACGCCGGAGCCCGCACGGCAACGTGCAGCTTTTGCGGCGACTCCCACCGCAGCGAGACCTGCGCCGGCTTGGGATCGGCCGCCGCTTTGCTTATGTCGCGATAGACTTCGGCCTCCCCGTTGCCCACCAGTTGCAGGTGGCCGTCGATCACCATCTGCGGCGTGTACACGGTGGCCAGGTGCAAGTGCTGGGCGTACTTGTTCTGGCGCTCGCTGAATGCCGGCGAAGAAAAACGGTCGGTCCATCCGATGTAGTTCCAGTAGTCAACATGCTCGCCCAGGAGGATGAGCTTCACGCCGGACGGGCTCTCGTGGCTCAGCTTCACCAGCAACGCATCCGCCGGCGGGCAACTGGAGCACCCTTCCGAAGTAAACAGCTCAACGACCACCGGAGTCTGGGCTTGCGCGCCGAAAACGCTGCTCAGGAAAAAAGCGAGGAACCGAGGAGCAGGAAAGAGACTTCTTCATACTGCCTGATAGGACGCCCGAGGTGGGCAGGAAGTTTCAGACGGTGACCGGCCGTTGAGCCACGCCCCCGGCACAGTATCAATCCCTATTTTGCGCGAGGAAATCGGGGGACTGCGAAAAGACCCCACCCAATAGCTAGGTCAAAGGGTGGGGCCGCAACGTGGCGAGGATCTCAGTTAACTTACTTGCACTTTCCAGCCGGGCCGGCCTGATAGAGCGACAGTATCTCCGTCGCGCTGAGAGCTCGACTGAAGATTTCCAACTCATCCAGCCCGCCCTTGAAGAATGCTCCGCCTCCGAGGCCTGCCTGCCGGACCCCGATCAGGAGTGGAGTCCCGCTGGAGTTCAGTGAACCGATACGGGCGGTGGGATCAAACGGTACGTCGATGGGATGTCCGTCCAAATACCAAACCCCTCCGGTATGCGAATTACGTACCACCGTCACTGCTACCAGATGCCATAGGTTGTCCGCCGGAACGGCTGTCGTCGAGATGTAATTGGAATAGCCGCTACTATCGGCCAATTGCAATCCCAGCCGCCCATAGTAAAGGAAGAGATGATATCCAAGAATCGGAGTGCTCTGGCGCTTATCCACCAGGACGACTACACCGTTATCATCAGCTGGGTTACTGATTTTCACCCAGGCATCCAGGGACAAGTTTCCTGCACCCATGTTCAGCCATGACTGATCCGGAGCCTGCACGAAACTCGCAGTTCCGTCGAACTGCAATGCGTTTGAGACTTCGCCGGCGATGCTAGTAGTCGCGTGAGCGGTGGCAGTGTTGTTGTAGGATGTCAGGTCCTGTTGGGAACTTCCGCTCTGATCGAAGGAATACCAGGCAGCCATACCGCTCGGTGGCGGAACGCAGGCACAAAAGTTATACGTCGCGCTGTCTACATGTAAGTACGGTTGCTGAACGACTACCACGGTTACCGTCCCGATGCCAGACACGTCCGGCATTGGGAGATCGCAGGGTCCGTAGGGATGCCCGTTGACCATCCCGCACAAGGAGCCGGTCATGGCGAAGGTGGTGGTGTAGGTTCCGGGACCGGTGACCCGAATGTCAGGTCCCCCCGTAACGGTGAATACAGACCCCGGCGGTCCATTAACGCCAGACCCCCAATTTACCGAAGGATAGTAGCCGCCCCCGATGATGAGAGAACCTACGCTAAAATCGGTACCGCCTTCGTTCCCTTTGACACTTATGGTTCCACCATTCTGTCCCAGGGGCAACTGCACCCACCACCCCAAGTCTGGGTTGAACTGCCCGGACACAGTGAAGCCGTTCCCTGAGAGGTTAAAACTCCCTGTTCCGTTGAATTGTTGACCGGTAATACGGATGTAGCCGCCGTTGACGGTTGTGGCAAAGAGATGTGCCGAGCAAAGGCACAGACAAGCCAGCGCAAAAGCCTGAATGATCGTTTTGAAAGGGTTGGCGGTTAGTCTTTTGGCGCGAGTGTTATCATGCGCCACACGGTTGCTGTCAATAGTTTGCGATTTCATAATGACCTCCTTGTGGTCATAGGTTGTGGCGGCGGTTATGCTTAGAAGGTGAGGAGCAACTCCACCGCGTAGCTGCTCCTCACCGGGATATGAATCCCATCAAGTAGCGCCCCGCTTAACCAAGGAAGCGTCGTCGCAGCAATCCGCCGAGACCCAGGACTCCCGAGCCAAACATCAACAGACTGCTAGGTTCCGGAGTAGTGCCGCCGCTCCCGCTGCCCTCGATGGTGAAAGACTCGGAAGGTATCGCGCCCACGCCGGACTGGGAGGCAGTGGATGGGCAGTTGAGACCGGCGCCGTCAGACCCGCCGCATGCGGTCCCGTTGTTCTGGTCCCAGTAAACCGGGTCGCCGGAGGGGCTCTGTGCATTGCTGAGGTTCAGGTAATAGACGCCCGGCCCTAAAGGAATATTGAACCCCGACGCGGTGGACTTATAAATGTCGTATCCGCCGGAGCTGGATTGATATGCACTGGTTAGGCCGGAGCCGCTGGCGGTACCACTTGCAAGAACGGTCCCGTTGGCTCGTCATCGACCAGTCCACGGATGAGAGTACGTCACCCGTCGGAAGCCATACTCCGAAGGAGAAGCTGGTAACCGTGTTCGAAGCCGCTATCAACTGGAACGAGTTACTGACGGTATAGCCAAAGTTAATGCTGTAGGCATTGATGGTGCCGTTAATCGGACCGTTGTCGTAGAGATTGGCCGAGGCGGGAAGGGCCGCCAGCGTCAGACAAATAACTGCCAACAGCGAAAGTGAAGCGATACGAAGTTGCGTTTTCATGGTTCTGTTCTCCTTTTGGTTGTTGGTTTGGGGTTGAACATCCATTGCTTTTGCGTTGTGCTGCATGGTTTGTGCTTTCATCGCGACCTCCTTTTTGGTCACAGATTGTGGCGTCGGTCGAGTTGACCGGGCGCCGGGTTAGGGTTGTGCCAACCACAAGGCTTGCCCGGGTTGGATCTGGTGCCGCTCTCGCCGCCGCTGCAACTCCCTGACGAGTTGCGCCATGCAGCCATGCAGAATGCACCCCGCCAGCGCCTCGGAATTCATAGGTAGCGGCGGAACCAGGGAGCCACCCTCCATACGGGGTTGCAGGTAGTGAAAAGCGCGAAACAGAGTCTGTGTGGCTACGTAGAGCTTTAGAGTGTTGGTCATGACGTTCTTCCTTTCTTGGGTTAAGTGTTTTCGTTTCAAAAAGAGCCGCTCCGAATAGCGGCCAATGACAGACTGCTGTACTACCCCTTCAGCTTGCGGCGCAGCACACCTCCCAGTCCGACCAGGCCACTTCCCATCAACAGCAGGGAGGACGGTTCAGGCGCAGGGCTTGCCGTGCCACTGATCTCAGCAACAAGGCCGGTAACGTTGGAGTCGTTGAGAACGACAAAGTCGAGCGTGTTCAGACCGGAATGAAACCCACCCGTGATGGTGAAAGCTGTAAGGGTCTTGAAGCCGTAGGGGTCCGGTATGTAGGTACCGGTGCCTATGGCCGCTGAACCGTTCAGCAAAATGGATCCGCCGTTATCTGCGGCCCAATATCCACTCAACACCGCCGTGCTGGGATCAAGACCCGTCAAATCGAAGGTGGTTTGGTAGTCGTAGTAACCCGCGGGCGCTGCCCCGCCGTTGGAGTACGGATTTATCCACTGCGTACCCGCCGGAGGCGAGGTCCAGCCGGGGAGGTAGGGTGGGAGGGTAAAGGCCGGACCGGCGCCAGTTGGAGCCGAGACAAGTAGGTAGTTGGGGTCTGTCACGCCCCCGCTGCCAAGTCCCGCCCCCGTGCTGTATATGGTGATCGAGTTACCGAAGGATGGGGTGACCGCCAGGGCCAGCAGGGCCAGGGCGAGCAGTGACATTGAAACGATGCGAAGTTGCGTTTTCATGATGACCTCCTTGTGGTCATGGGTTGTGGCGACGGTCGAAGTCGAACCGCGCCGGGTTGTGGTAGTGGAACTTTGCCTTCGTCCATCCGGGATGGGTGAGTTCCCCCATCCCGGATGGCGTTCCCCGAAGGAGAGCAGGTGGCCCGGTTACTCGATTTCCCGCTCCCATGAGCGCACACTAGGACCGCGCGTTGGGTACCGCAATGCACTAGCGGTCATTTGCGGGTGGATTGAGGTCATCACTGGGTGAACTTTGGGTGTACTGGGCAACTAATTCATTTCAAATGATTTATCAATTGCCTACCCGAATCTTCAGAGGTGAAGACAGGCATTTTTGGCAGATCACCGCCGGGAAGACGCGGGGAAATGTGCGTCAGCCGAGAGCGTTTTGCCCAAATGCCCGGCGAGCAGCGAGCCGGTACCCATCCTTGTCCGGGCACAAAAAAGCAACGCCGGCATCTCGCGGGGGAGTATGCCGGCGTTCCAAGCTCAAAGAGACTTCAGATTAGGGAGTGATCTCGAAGACGACGCCGCAGGCGCCCGAGCAGTCTGCTGGATTGCCAGTACCTCCGTAGGCTGCTGTGCCGTACATGTTGCCGTTCTTGTCGAATATGAGGCTGCAGCGCGGATATCCGCCGTCGACGCCATCCGTAAAGTCATGCAGCGAAGTGTACTTCCAACTGCCGCTGGCGGGTGTCAGCTTGAACGCCGAGCCCGCGTTGTAAACCCCTCCGCCGTGCGTTGTGCCGTAGAGATTGCCGGCACTGTCGAAAACCAGATTGGCAACCGGTCCGGCGGCGAACTGGCCACTGGAGCCGGCGAAGGTATAGAGCAGGTTGAAGGTCCATCCCGAGCCCGACGGCGTCAGTTGGAACGCGGTGCCCCCATTGGTAGCCCCACCGGAAGCAGTGGCACCGTAGAGATTACCTGCCTGGTCGAAAATCAAACCGGCATAAGGATTGGCTCCATCCCCTCCGCCCGTAAAGCTGTAGACAACGGTCTCGGTCCATCCAGACCCGGAAGGCGTCAGTTTGTAAACAGCCCCGGCGCCGTGCGCGCCTCCGTAGACCGTCGTGCCATAGAGACTGCCGGATGAATCGAAGGTCACGCCACCCCACGGGTGCTGCGCATCGCCGCCTTGCGCGAAGTTATAGAGGACGCTTTCCGTCCAGCTTCCGTTAGAGGGAGTGAGCTTGTAGACGACCCCGCACCCTCCAGTGCAGCTTCCCGTGCCTCCGTTGTACGCCGTGCCGTAGAGATTACCCGCCGCGTCGAAGATAATGTCGGCCCCGTAGGGGTTCGCTCCATCATTGCCGTTGAAGCGATAGATCGGCGTCTCCAGCCAGGGACTCAAAGGCGTAGTCGGCCGGATGGGTTCCGGCCTCAGGTTGAAGACCGCGCCGCAGCCGCTGGCACAATTTTGCAGGTTGCCCCCGTATCCCGTTGTACCGTAGAGAGTGCCGTCCTTGCCGAAGATTACGCGGGCGTAAGGGATCGACCCGCCGCTGCCCTGATATGTGAAGAGGAAGAGCGGGGTCAGCACCCAGCTGGAACTCTTGTGGGCCAGCTTGAAAACCGTGCCCGTGAGCGCGTCGCCCTCGAACGTGGTGCCGTAAAGATTGCCGGCTACATCGAATGTAAGGCCGGCTGCCGGCTCCGCTCCGTCCAATCCCCCGGCGAAGTTATGAATCACGTTGTAGGTCTGGGCTTGCGCCGTCCCAGCTATTCCGATCGTGAGCCCCAACACGATTGCCAATGATAGCCCGAGTACAGCCCCTTCCCGCCGCCTAGTTCCGAAAAGCCGAATCCGGTTTAGCCCGGGGTTTGCCATTTGTCGTTCTCCATCTC
Organism: uncultured Acidobacteriaceae bacterium; assembly: GCA_963798005.1. GTDB lineage: Bacteria > Acidobacteriota > Terriglobia > Terriglobales > Acidobacteriaceae > Bog-257. The sequence goes on from CAWCRZ010000010.1 coordinate 19,309, forward strand.
GAAACGAGGTCTGCCTATCGCGTACCGCCCTGTCTTCAACTTGGGGGAGTTGCCAGGTAGGCTTTGTGTTCGAGTGCCTCGATTGTGCACTGCTCCGCGGCGCAAACGCAACCACGTCCGGCCGTCGCGGCCGTCGCTTGGGCCTCTGAGAGGCTAGCGAGCTTCAACCCCGGCAGGCTGCGTATTGCGGCGAGGACGCCGATTGGCTTGCATGATTTTCTTGCGCAGCCGCAGCGACTTCGGTGTCACCTCCACCAGTTCGTCGTCGGCAATGAACTCGATCGCCTGCTCCAGGTTCAGGTTCTTGAAGGGCACCAGGCGGATGGCGTCATCGGCGGTGGACGAGCGCATATTGGTCAGCTTCTTCTCGCGCACAATGTTCACGTCCAGATCGTTGTCGCGCGAATTCTCGCCCACCACCATTCCCTCATACACTTCCACGCCGGGACCGACGAACAACTCGCCGCGCTCCTGCAAACCCCACAGCGCATAGGCCGTAGTATGCCCGCCACGGTCCGCCACCAGCGCGCCAGTGACGCGGTGAGGAATATCGCCCTGCCACTCGGTGTAGCCGTCGAACAGCGAGTTCATCACGATGGTGCCGCGCGTGTCGGTCAGCAGCTCGCTGCGCAGTCCAATCAGGCCGCGGCTGGGAATCGAGAACTCCATCCGCACTCGTCCGTAGCCGTGATTGTGCATCTTCTGCATTTGCGCTTTGCGCGCGCCCAGCTTCTCGATCACCACTCCGACGAACGCTTCGGGCACATCAATCGTCAGCCGCTCAATCGGTTCCATCAGTTTGCCGTCTACGTGCTTGGTAACGATTTCGGGCTTGCCTACCGCCAGCTCGAAGCCTTCGCGCCGCATCATCTCGATCAGGATCGCCAATTGCAACTCGCCGCGGCCCATCACCGTGAACGAGTCGGTATTCTCCGTGTCCTCCACGCGCAGCGAAACGTTGGTCAGCAGCTCTTTCTGCAGACGGTCGCGCAGATTGCGCGAGGTGACGTACTGGCCTTCCCGTCCGGCGAAGGGCGAGGTATTGACCATGAACTGGATGGCGATGGTCGGCTCGTCGATGGTCGTGACCGGCAGTGGCGAGGGATTTTCGATGTCAGTGATGGTTTCACCGATGTTGATCCCGGTCACTCCCGCGACGGCCACGATGTCTCCCAGTTCGGTCGCGACAATGTCGGTCCGCTTCAGCCCCGAAAACGAGAAGAGCTTCGTAATCTTGATCTTTTCCATGGAGCCGTCGCGCTTGGCGACTGCGACGTCTTCGCCGGTGCGCAGCGTGCCATTGAAGACGCGCGCGATCGCCAGACGTCCGAGGTAATCGCTGTAGTCGAGGTTGGCGACCAGGATCTGCAACGGTCCGTCGGCATCGCCCTGGGGATGAGGAATGGTGTCAACAATCGCGTCGAACAAGGGCCGCAGATTCTCGCCCGGCTTGTCGGCGTCCGTCGTTGCGGTGCCCAGCTTGGCGTTGGTGTAGAGCACAGGAAAGTCGAGCTGGTCTTCTCCCGCGTCGAGATCGATGAACAGGTCGTAGACCTCGTTCAGCACTTCCTGCGCCCGCGCGTCCGGCCGGTCAATCTTATTGATCACCAGGATGGGCGGCAGCTTGGCTTCCAGCGCCTTGCTGAGCACGTAACGCGTCTGCGGCAGCGGGCCTTCGCTGGCGTCCACCAGCAGCATCACGCCGTCCACCATCTTCAGCGCGCGCTCGACCTCACCGCCGAAATCGCTGTGGCCGGGCGTGTCGACGATGTTGATCTTGATGTCGTGATAGAAGATGGCCGTGTTCTTGGCCAGGATGGTGATGCCGCGCTCGCGCTCCAGCTCGTTGGAGTCCATCACGCGCTCGACGTGCGTCTCGTTGGCGCGGAAAGTGCCGCTCTGGTTCAGCATGGCATCCACCAGCGTGGTCTTTCCATGGTCCACGTGCGCGATGATGGCGATGTTGCGAAGACTCTTGCTCAAAACAACTGTCCTTCCTGTTGGGGAGAACCGCGTGCGTCTGGCAAACGGAGGGCTTCAGAACCGGTGTGACCAGTTTACAATACTCGCCGTAGAACTCTTAAGGACCCAGGATGCCCGTTCTCACGATCGCACTGGCGATCTCTTTTCTAGTTTGTTCAGGCAACGCCTGGGCGCAGGCCGGCAACCCGCGGCCGGAATCCTCTTCGACCCTCTCCACCTCGGCTGCGGATTTTTCCGACGACCACACTTTCGCCCAATATCAGCGCGTGACGGCCGGCATAAAACCGCCCAAAGCGACGAGCGCACCCGACCCGAAGTTTCCTGATCTGCCGCCCGACGCGGAGCCGCACGGCACCGTCATTATGCTGGTGGGGGTGAACGCCAAAGGGCACGTAGGGGCGGTCCGGGTGCTTCGCAGCGACGAAAAGGCCTTCGAGCAAAGCGCGGTGGAGACCGTGAAGAAGTGGAAGTTCAGGCCCGCCGAAAAAAGTGGTCAGCCGGTGCCGGTGCAGGTCACGGTCGAGATGAGGTTCAAAAGATAGTGGTCAGTGGATAGTTAATCCCCACCTAATCGCAGCCGTCGAACGCCTGATCTATCCGCTATCCTCTTCTGTCTTACTGCCCCAGTTGTTCGCCGAAGCATTTACTGATATGTTCTCGTGGTTTCCGTTTGCTACCTCTTATACGAGGCCAGAGTAGCGGGCGGATTTTACACCGGCGGAAAGCTTCTGTGAACCTGTTTTTTGGGGCTTTTCACCCGCCTGACAATCTGGCAAGGGCTTTCTAACGTATTACTGTATGGAACCCGTCGAAAAGAGCTCGCGGTCTCGCGGTGACGCGGCAGAGGAGATGCGCCTGATTGCGCGTCTCCGCGCCGGCGACCAGCAGGCGATGTCCGAGCTCTATGACCGGTACGGCAAGGTGGTGTATGCGGTAGCCTTGCGGGTTTTGCAGGACACGGCGGCTGCGGAAGATGTGCTACAGGACGTATTCTTGCAGCTATGGCGCAACCCGGGCGCGTTCGATGCCAGCCGGGGAAGCCTGGCGGCATGGCTGGCGGTAATCGCGCGGCACCGCTCGATTGACCGTTTGCGCCAGCGGCGGCCGGAGACCGATATTGAAGATTGTGTCATCGCCAGCGGCCCCGACCTGGCAGACGAGGCCGAGCGGGTTCTGGTGATCGAAAAGGTTCGTGGCGCGTTGGCAGAGATGAATCCCGATCAGCGCTCTGCGATGGAGTTGGCGTTTTTCCAGGGTCTCACTCATTCTGAGATTGCGGAGAAAACGGGCGAGCCCCTGGGTACGATCAAGACGCGCATTCGCAGTGGTTTGCAGCAATTGCGCGCCAAGTTTGCGTAATGAAGACTCACGAACAATTCGCCGATGATCTGGCGCTTTGCGCGCTGGGCGAACTGGCCGGAAATGACCGCCAGGAGCTGGAGGAGCATCTGCACACGTGCGCCGCCTGCCGTCGCGAATTGCAGGCGCTGCGCGGCGACCTCGGACTGCTGGGTTTGTCCAGCAGCGGACCCCAACCTCCGGCTCGCAGCAAGCAGCGCCTCATGCAGGCCATCGCGGCCGAGCCCCGGCCTGTCCCGTCCGCTCCACCCGTTGAGTTGCCGCGCAGAAGCTTGTGGTGGGCCTGGGCGCCGGCGTTCATGGCCATAGCGTTGTTCGTCATCGCCATCGGCATGTGGCGCAGCAATCAGCACATGAACGATCAACTCGCCGAGCTCAGCAATCGCAACCAAGACCAGGCCGTGCAACTCGATCGCCTGAACCAGGAGCTCAGCCTGCTCAGCTCGCCGGATGCGGTGCATGTCTCGCTGAATCCCATGAAGGCGCCGCAGCATCCCAGCGGGACCGCCATCTTCAGCCCCTCGCAGAAGCGCATGATCTTCATGGCCAGCAACCTGCCTCCCGTTCCCGAGGGCAAGGCTTACGAGCTATGGATCATTCCCGCGACCGGCGCCCCCATGCCAGCGGGCGTCTTCAAGCCCGACGAGCACGGTAACGCGATGATGATGGACCATGAGATGCCGCCAGGCGTTGTGGCCAAAGCCTTTGCCATCACGGTGGAGAACGAAGCCGGCTCCGACAAACCGACTTCGCCGATTATGATGATGGGCGCGGCGGGATAGTGAACCTACTCCAACGCAATTTGGGCCGCAGATTTGCACAAACCCGCACAGCCTTTCCTCTGCTATTTGCTGCGCATCCCGTCTGACAGATGGCAAACCTGTAGCCACCTTCGCACTCTATACTGCAAACTTAAGGTTAGATGGCGAATCCCGGGGATTTTGCGTACACCCTGAAGCAGCAGGCTGACATCGTCCGCATTGTGGGCGAGTACATCACCCTGCGCAAAGCGGGCGCGCAGAACTTCAGCGGGCTGTGTCCCTTTCACCAGGAAAAGACACCGTCATTCTCGGTGCATGCTTCGCGGCAATTCTTCCATTGCTTCGGATGCGGCGCCTCCGGCGACGTCTTCAGCTTCGTGCAGAAGATCGAGAACATCACCTTCCCCGAAGCCGTGCGCCTGATCGCGGACAAGCTGAAGATTCCCATGCCCAAGATGAGCTTCTCCTCGCCCGAGGAAGAGCGCGCCGCCCGGATGCGCGGCGGACTCATCGACATTCACGAGCGCGCTTGCGCGTTCTTCCAGGAGCAACTGCGCAAGCCCGAGGGCGCGACGGCGCGCGAGTATCTTGCCTCGCGGGGAATCACGCCTGCGGTCATCGCGGAGTTCCGCATGGGTTTCGCACCCGATTCGGGCTTCCTGCTGCGTGATGCGCTGCGCGGACAGTGGAGCGAAGAGCTGCTGCGCGAGTCGGGCTTGTTTTCGTGGAAGGACAAAAGTCAGTTGCCAGTTGTCAGTAGTCAGTTGCCAGAAACGGCTGGCGGCACTGATTCCCCCTCACCTTCAGCTCCAGGCGAAGGAACTGCGGTCGGCTCCGGCGCACTGAGAACTGACAACCGGCAACTGGCAACTATTTATTCCAAGTTCCGCAATCGGGTGATGTTTCCCATCTGCAACGAAACGGGCAAAGTCATCGCCTTCACAGGCCGCACGCTCTCGACCGACGAAAAAGCCGGTCCCAAATACCTGAATTCGCCGGAGACGCCGATCTACTCCAAATCGCGCGTTCTTTTCAATCTTGACAAGGCACGGGAGGCCATTCGGAAACTCGATTACGCCATCCTGGTGGAAGGCCAGATGGACTGCATCTCGGTCTACACAGCCGGCTTTCACAACGTGATTGCCAGCTCGGGCACCGCCTTCACTGAGCTCCAGGCGCGGCTGATCGGGCGGTTCACCAAGAACGTCGTAATCAACTTCGATCCCGATACCGCGGGCGCCGCGGCTGCCGAGCGCTCTCTCGGGTTGCTGGTCAGCGAAGATTTCCAGATCAAGGTACTAACGCTGGAGGCCGGATTCGATCCCGATCTCTACATCCGGCGCAAGGGTGCGGCGGCCTACGGCGAAGCGCTCGGGCAGTCGCGCAAATACTTCGACTACCTCATCGAGCGCGCTCAGTCGCAATTTCCGGTACGCACTCCTGAGGGCAAGGTGAAGGCATTGAACTCGCTGCTGCCGCATATCCAGCGAGTGCCCAGCCGCATCGTGCGCGATGAGCTGGCCAATGAGATTTCGCATCGCCTGGGCATCGATTCAGCCGTACTGCGGCAGGAGCTTCGCCATGCCGCCGGCGCACGTTCTTCGCCAAGAGTCGGCGCAGCCGGCAGTTCAGCGCTCGCGGATGCGGAGAGAGTTCTGCTCCGTGCCTTGGCAAGTCGTGATCTCGCCCATAGTCCGGTGAGCGATCGCGAAGGCCAGGACCAGGACTTCGAGCCGGCGCGCCAGGCGCATTTCGCTCTCACGCGCGAGCGTCTTCATGAGGGCTCGGCGGTCGAAGTCCTGATCGAAGCGCTCTACTGCTCGCGCAGGAGCAGGGACTGGATCCCATGTCGCTGCCGCTGGAGGAAACGGATCGCAACCTTCTTGCGGCAGTGTTGATGGATGAGCGCGAAGAATTGACTCCCGAGTTGCTGGAGAGCGCGATCCGTTCGCTAAGGAAAAGGCGGCAGCAACGCGACCTGGAGCAACTCCAGCATCGAGTCAAGGAGTTGGAATCCAAGCCGGACTTGATGTCCCGGGCGCAACTGGCCCAGGAAAGGCTTCGCCTCAAACAGGCCATGCGATCGCTTGGCGAGCTTGGAGTTGCCGGGGAAGGCTCCTAACCGCCAGGGGATCTTGCGCCTAAGTCATTGATGGGACAGGGCTGAACCCAATCTCCGCAGTGCGACATCTAACTTTATAGGGATTTACTGTAAAGCGAACTCGATCATCAGAGGGTTCGGCTTGGGTACCAAAGTTTATGCATCCCGCGGAAAAGGCTAGGGTGGCGGGCCCGGCCTATGATAAACTCTATAAGTTTCTGTGTCTGCCGGTTTCCCAGGATCCGGTCCCGCCTTTGTGTGCACACAATGAAGAGGCGTCTGAAAACGGCGCCACGTTGAGGAAATTCCGTTTTGGCCCTAGACGACAAGTACGACGACATCAAAAAATTGACCGATGCGGGAAAAGAAAAAGGTTACCTCACTTACGATGAGGTGAACGACCTAATCCCGCACGATCTGCATTCGCCCGACGACCTCGAAGAGCTGCTGACCACCATTGGCCGGCAGGGCATCGATGTGCTCGAAGGTCCCAAGCTGCCGAGTTCGCTCGACAAGAAATTCGATACCGAGATCGAAGCTGGCGAAGACCTCGAACTCGACCTCACGCCGGGCGCCCTGGAAAAGACCAACGATCCGGTTCGCATGTACCTGCGCGAGATGGGCACCGTGCCGCTGCTCACGCGCGAAGGCGAAGTGGAAATCGCCAAGCGCATCGAGCGTGGCCAGTTGCGCGTTCTGAAGGCGTTGTCCCGCTCCGCCATTGTGATCCGTGAGATCGTCGCCATTGGCGAGGACCTCAAGCGCGGCGTCCGTTCCATCAAGGAAGTGGTGCTCTTCGATGAAGAAGAGATCACCGACGAAGTGGTGCAGAACCGGCTGAACGACATCACGGGGAAGATTGACGAACTCAGCCGCCATTACAAGAAGTCAGGCCAGTTGCTGGAGAAGCTGGCGGAGATCCCGCCGAAGAAGAACCCGCGCGGTTATCGCCGCACCCGCTGGGGACTGGGCCGCGAGCAAGTGGCCATCTCCCGCGTCATCCGCAAGCTGGGCTTCACCAACGTTGAGCGCAAGCGCCTCATCGATCGCGTCAACAAGACGGTCGACAGCATGCGCGGGCTCGACAAACAGGCGGTCAACTTCGAGAAACGCGCCGACCAGACGCGGTCCGAGGAGCAGAAGAAGGAATACCGCAAGCAGTCGCGGCAAATCCGTATCGACCTGGAACGTATGGAGCGCGATGCCGGCGCAAACTTTGCCGAGCTGAAACGCACCCAGCGCGAAATCGTGCAGGGCGACGTGGATGCCGAGTACGCCAAGCGCGAACTCATCGAAGCCAACCTGCGGCTGGTGGTCTCCATCGCCAAGAAGTACACCAATCGCGGCTTGCAGTTCCTCGACCTGATTCAGGAAGGCAACATCGGCTTGATGAAGGCGGTGGACAAGTTCGAATATCGGCGCGGCTACAAGTTTTCCACCTATGCGACGTGGTGGATCCGGCAAGCCATCACCCGTGCCATCGCCGACCAGGCGCGCACCATCCGCATTCCGGTGCACATGATCGAGACCATCAACAAGCTTATCCGCACGTCGCGGCAGTTGGTGCAGGAGCTCGGTCGCGAGCCCACTTCGGAAGAGATCGCCAAGCGCATGGACATCCCGGTGGCCAAGGTGCGCAAGGTGCTCAAGATCGCGCAGGAACCGATCTCGCTGGAGACTCCGATCGGCGAAGAGGAAGATTCGCATCTCGGCGACTTCATCGAGGACCGCGCCGTGGTCTCGCCCGCCGAGGCGGTGATCAACGTCAACCTCAAGGAGCAGACGGCGCAGGTGCTGCGCACGCTCACCGCCCGCGAGGAGAAGGTGATCAAGATGCGCTTCGGTCTGGAAGACGGCTCCGAGCACACCCTGGAGGAAGTCGGCCAGTCGTTCGCGGTCACCCGCGAACGCATCCGCCAAATCGAGGCCAAGGCGCTGCGCAAGCTGCGGCATCCCTCGCGCTCGCGCAAGCTGCGGGCGTTCATGGACGGCGTGCACGACTAGGTAGAGCCGACCTTTGGGTCGGCGTTACGGCTGGAAAAGGATTCCGGGCTTCAGCCCGGGCACAAGAGCAACCACGGGGCGCGAAAGGCGCCCCGTTTGGCTTTGAAACTTAAGCCAGCGACAGACGCCTAAATTCGGCGCGCACGACACAGCATCAGCGCCGTTACACCGACTGAATCGCCCGCATAAGATCAACCAGTCCGTGCCCCTCGAAGTAGCGCTCGCGTCCCAGCGGCGTCGCGCTCTCCAGAAAGATACGCTTCACCTCATCCGGGCGCTGAATAAATTCTCGCCGGATAGATAGGAAAGCGGCAATCGTGCCCGACACGTGAGGGGCGGCCATGCTGGTGCCAGAGTCGTCAATGTAAGCCGTGTTGGGATCGGGCGGGTTCTGCACTCCCATACGTTTCAACTGGCCAGCCGTAGCTGCGGAGGTGATGCGCTCGCCCGGCGCCACCAGGTCCGGCTTAAGGCGGCCGTCGCCGGTCGGGCCCTTGGAGGAGAAGAACGAGACTCCGTAGGTGTGCGGTGAGTCGCGATGGGTCGAACCGACGGTGATCGCCAGAGAAGCGTTGCCGGGATCGTTGATGGTGTTCGATATTCCAATCTTCGTGAAACGCTCGGCGGCGCCGATCTGGCCATAACCGGTGTTACCGGCGGCCACCACCACCACGACTCCACTCTTTACCAGGCGATCCACTTCCACACACAGAGGGCTCTGGCCGCAGGCAAACATTTCCGCATCGAATTCATAGCCCAGGCTGAGGTTGACCCCGTGCAATCGCAGAAGCTTGGGGTCGTCATTCAATTCTTCCCGGACGTACTTCAAGGCGAGCATGATGTTACTGGTTGATCCTCTGCCATTGGCGTCGAGCACTTTGAGGCTGACCAATTTGGTCTGCGGCGCCACGCCGCGTACTTGCTCGGCGCTGGCCTGCCTGGTTTGATATTCGACGATATGGGACAGGCCGTCGGGGCGGGGACGAAAAACCCGCTCGCACATGTTGAAGTCCGTATCCGCCTTGAATTCCTTTGGCAGGCCGCCGGCGATGATACCGGCAACGTGCGTTCCGTGACCAAAGTCGTCGACTAAGGCAGAGTCGATGTTCCTCTGCAGGTCGTCCTTGTAGCCCGGAGGATTGTCTTTGTAGTTGTCCGGATCGGGAACTCCTGCTACAAAATCGCGGTGCAGTTGCGCAACCGAGGAATCGAACAGCGCGTTGCAGAAACGTGTTTTTGCCCTTGGAGTCCTTCCCGGGACCGAAATGAACGTGGTCGCCGCTGATTCCAGAGTCGATGACTGCCCAGACAATCTGTTCTCCGCTGGCGTCGTAAGCACGTATGGCCGCGTCCGACTTCACCGTGATGGTGGAGCGGTCAATCAGCGCATAGACCGGAAAATCGGGCCACACTTTATAGATGACTCGCTCCCGCGACGGTTTGACGGTCTCGTCCGCAGCACGTTCGTCCTGCGCCACCAGTGCGCGAAGCTCATTGGCGCTGATGCGGCCTTTGTAGTAACTCTTGGAAATCGGCACCGCAGGCCGTTGCCGGCTCGCATCGCCGAGCACCGCTTTGTATAGCTCGCGGAACTTCAGGTTGGCGACTTCGAGGCCGCCTTCGTACTGCAGATTTAGCTCGATGATGTAGTCGCCCGGTTCGTTGTCGTCTTTGGGAAGGTCCCATTTGTCATTCCGCTTCTGTGGGTCGTTCACAAACGGAGGAATGATGTAGCGGCCCAGCGAGTCGCGAAAATCCGGTTTCTTGCCGGAAGGATTGGAGTCGTCAGCCATAGAAGTCAGTCGGGACGAAGTTTAGCATCAATTTCCGGGCGGGGAAGCCTCATACACCGTCTTGCCCCCGACCACTGTGCGCAGCACCTTCGTTTTCAGGATCTCTGGAGGCGCGACCTTGGTGAGGTCGCGGTCGAGCACCACGAAGTCAGCCAGCATGCCGGGAGCAAGCGTTCCCTTTTCTTTCTCCGCGAACTGCGCGTAGGCGGAGCCGGTAGTGTAAGCAGCCAACGCCTGCTCGATGGTCAGCTTCTGGTGCGGGATATAGGTCCTGGTACCGGCCTCGTTCATCCTCGTAACCGCCGCATAGACTCCGCGAAAGGGCGTGATGGGTTCGACCGGATAGTCCGTCCCGAACGCGAGCGGCACATCGTTGTCGAGAAATTCCTTCCACGCATAAGAGGTTTTCGCGCGCTCGGGCCCAATGCGCTCCATTGCCCAGTTCATGTCGGTGAGCAGATGATTGGGCTGCATGGAGGCGATCACGCCCAGCTTGCGATACTGCGCGAACTGCGCTGGAGTGATGACCTGGTCATGCTCGATGCGGAAGCGGAAGTCGCGCGATTGATGATTTTCGCGGGCCGCAGCTTCCGCTGCCGCGAAGGCGTTGAGCGCCATCTGCGCGGCGCGATCGCCGATGGCATGGAAGCCAATCTGAAATCCGGCCGCCGCGCGCTCCACAGCCATGCGGTTGAGCTTGTCCGGCTCATAACGCGCCAGGCCGGAGTTGCCGGGATCGTCGGAGAAAGGCGCCAGCATTGCTGCGGTTCGTGAACCCAACGAGCCGTCCATGAAGCCCTTGAGCATGGCGGTGTGCAGCATGGGATCGTTCGCGGGATGATGCGCGCGTTGCTTCTCCAGCACGCTCACCGGATCATCGAAGGCCAGCCATTCGCTGATGCGCGCGGTCAGCTTGCCTTCGCGCTCCAGGTCTTCATAGACAAGGAAGATGTCCCAACTGGAATTGTCCTGGGCGGAAGTGATGCCCCAGCGTGCGGCGTCGGCCAGGGCGAGTTCGGCGGCGCGTCGTCGTCGTGCAGCAGTTGGCGGCGGGATCTTCGACTCGACCAGACCTCTGGCCGTCTCGCGGAGAATGCCGCTTGGCGCGCCATCGGCGTCGTGATCGATCTTGCCGCCTTCCGGCGGCTGGGTCTGCGCCGTAACACCACCGATTTTCAGAGCAGCTGTGTTGGCCACGGCGATATGGCCATCCACGCGAACGAAGACAGCAGGATGACCGCCACTCACGATGTCAAGGTCCTGGCGGGTTGGAAGCTTCTGGTCCACCCACAGCGTCTGGTCCCAACCGCCGCCCACCAGCCATTCGCCGGGAGCCGCGGCTTTGAAGGCGGAGGAGACGAGATGTTGCATCTCCTGTAAGGAGCGCGTGGCGCGCAAGTCGACGCTGAGCGATTCGAGACCGGCCTCTTCCAAATGGACATGAGCGTCGTTGAAGCCGGGCATGACGAAGTGACCGCCGAGATCGACAATCTGAGTGTGATCGCCCTTCAGCTTGCGGACTTCGTCGTTCGAACCGACGGCGGCGATGCGGCCATCGCGCACCGCCAGCGCCTGCGCGCGGACCGGCGTCGCCTGAGTGTAGATATCGCCGTTGAGAAAGATGATGTCGGCAGTCTGGCCGGCTGATTTGTCCGATCCGTGTGCCGGGCTGGAGGCGGTGGATGGGTTTCGGGTGGCCATCAAAAAAATCAGTAACAGGAAGAACTTCATTCGTCCGCCACTCCAGATAGTGCGAGGGTCAACAGGAGAATGCGTTTCAGGCCGAGGTCGCGGCCTGCGGGGTCATACCACTCATGGACGGTATGCGCGCCCCCGCCCGCGCCGCCGGCCCCAATGGCAATCGCTTCTCTTCCGAGGGCGAGTGGAACATTGGCGTCGGTGGATGCACGCTGGATTCGGGCGGTGTTGTTGAGATGCCCGTCGACGGCGCGAATCGTCTTGAGCAACTGCGAATCCGCCGGCAAGTCGGCGGCAGGCCGATTGCCGATGACGCGTACTTCGGCGGTGAGCAACTCCTGACGTTTGCGACCGGTCAGTTCGGGGATGACCTCGTCAACGGCTTCGTGCAGCGCCCGCTCCAGGCGGTCGAGTTCGGCGACGGATGCCGAGCGGGTGTCCACGCGCATGGTCGCCGACTCGGGGATGGAGTTCACTGACGTTCCACCGCTGATGATGCCAATGTTATAGGTCGTCTTAGGTGTCGATGGAACCGGCGTCCGGGTGAAGCGGTCGATCACCCGGGCCAGGCCGACGATAGGATTGGCGGCCCCAAAGTCGCTCCAGGAGTGGCCGCCGTGGCCACGAATGACAACCTCGTAGCGCCGGCTGCCCAGTCCTTCGGCGACGATAGTATCGGTCCCAGCGCCATCGAGCACCACCAGCGACGCAATCCTCGCCGACCACTTCGGCTGCTGAAAGATGTGCCGCATGCCGCGCAAATCGCCTTCGCCTTCTTCTCCCACGTTGCCAATGAACAGAATGGGGGCCCGGTTCGGTATGACAGCCGCATGCATCGCGCCCGTGAGGGCAAGCAGCGCGATGATGCCGGAAGAGTTGTCCGAGATCCCGGGACCGTACAGCTTGTCCGCATCGCGCCGCGCCGAAATCGCGGTGTCGGGTGGAAATACGGTATCAAGATGCGCGCTTAAGGCGATGTAGGGCGCGTTCGGGTCGCTGCCGGGACGAATACCGAAAACGTTGCCAAGCTCATCCTGGTGAACGTCGGAGAGTGCCAGCTCGGCAAAGCGCTTCGCAAGCCACTCGCTGCGCGCGGCTTCACCCTGAAAAGGGGCGGCGATCGATGTGACCTGAAGTTGCAAGTCTTCCAGTTGGCGGGAATGCGATCGGAACCAGGCAAAGGCTTCGTGCACCCGGCGCAGCTCGGCGATGCGCGCCACCTGTTGCCGGGCCGAGCGCGACGATTGCGATTCGCTGGAGGAAGATTCTTCGCCAGAGACTGCGCGCACTGGAGGACCAAGGCCCATGGAGGTTGCTCAATGGTAATACGGTGGTTGAAAGAGCGAAAGCGCCCAGCCTGGCAGAGTGGAACTTCGGTATCCCGCCACCGCTCAAGTTTTCGTTCCGCTTTCATCGTTCCATCGTAGAATTCTTGACAACTCTTCACTACCGATACTGGTCCGGAGATCCATGACAAGCGCGATCGCGACATTAAAGTCGTTTGAACAGCACCTGGACGACACGCCGTTTACCAAAATGCAGCGCAAGGTGTGGATTTTGTCCGCGATGGGCGTACTGCTGGACGGCTTCGACTTTTTCATCATCGGGGTGGCGCTTCCCCTGATCGCGCGCGATTTTCAAATGAACGCCACCACTAAGGGAGTGGTCGCCGTCGCCGCGGTCGCAGGCGCGCTGCTGGGGGCGCTGGTGTTCGGCCAGGTCGCTGACCGGATCGGCCGCAAAGGGATGTTCCTGCTGGACATCATTCTGTTCGTGGTTTTTTCTGCGGCGTCGGCGGCTGCCTGGAACCCGGCATCGCTCATTGTCTTCCGCTTCTTGCTGGGGATTGGCATAGGCGCAGACTATCCCATTGGCGTCTCCTACATCGCCGAGTCGGTCCCGACCCGGTTGCGCGGCCGTCTGATCGTGGGGGCCTTCGCTTTCCAGGCCCTGGGCTCACTGCTCGGAGTGCTGGTTGGACTGCTGATTCTGAAGGCCGATCCGGCCATCGAGGCATGGCGCTGGATGCTCGCTTTCGGTGTGCTGCCTGCGGTGGTGGTCGTGCTTATGCGCAGCGGGTTGCCGGAGAGCGTGCGCTGGCACCTGACCCGCGGCAATTACGAGAAGGCCTCGCGAGCCGCCAGCCAACTTCTGGAAATGCCGATCGCGCTGAACGCGCAGAACTCCCCCGCGGGTGAGCGCGGACTGTCGTTTACTTCGCTGTTCAAGAAGCGCTATATCCGCCGCACCATTTTCGCTTCCGTCCCCTGGTTCCTGCAGGACATCTCGACCTATGGCATCGGTATCTTCACCCCAACCATCATGGGTGCCATGGCACTGGGCACCAGCGCCAGTTTCATCGCCAAAGATATCGGAGCCACGGAAGGGGCCGCGGCCGTAGATACTCTGCTCATCGTGGGGTTCATGCTGGCAATCGTGCTGGTCCATTACGTGAGCCGCATCGCGCTGCAGATCACGGGCTTCTTTGGAATGGGATTGGGGCTGCTCATGGTGGCTTCCGCCACGCTGTATCCGGCCGCGTCGCCCGCTAACCTGGGTTTGATCTTCGGCGGGTTTATGACGTTCAATACATTCATGAACATGGGACCGAACGCCACCACCTATCTGCTTTCGGGCGAAACCTTCCCCACCTCGATTCGCGCTACGGGCGCAGGATTCGCCGCTTCGATGGCCAAGTTGGGAGCGGTCCTGGGAACGTTCTTCTTCCCGATCCTGAAGGCGGAGATCGGCATTCCGGCGTTGCTGCTGCTGTTGGCAGGCGCCAGCGCCCTGGCAGCGGCTGTCACCTACGGCTTCCGGGTGGACACGCGGGCCTCGCTGGACGGCGCCCGCGCCGAATACGTGATAGCTGGGGACCATCAAGCGGAGGCCGCTGCGGTATAAGTTTGTAGAGCGGATTCGCGTTCGCTCGATGCGGCATGACCCACCGTTAGAAAGGGTAAGATAAGTTTCTCTTGGGAGACTCGCAGATGAGCCATCAGCATTTCTCTTCTTTTTTGTCGCGTAGATCTTTTCTCCAAGCCTCCACGGCGGCATCGGCAGCGCTGGCCTTGCGCCTTGTGACGGAGCCGATGCTGGCCTATGCCGAGTGGCCGGCCTATCCCAAGAACGCCGTGCTCATCAACGCCAACGAGAACCCGCTCGGTCCATGCGCCGCGGCCCGCGATGCCGTGGCGGCGATCATTCCGCAGAGTGGACGGTACCTTGACCATCACACCGACCAGTTGATCAAGCAGTTCGCGCAAAGCGTGGGAGTTACGGAGGAGCAAGTCAGGCTGTACGCCGGATCGAGTGAGCCGCTGCACTACACGGTCATGGCCTTCACCTCACCCAAAGCGAGCTACGTAACAGCCGATCCCGGCTACGAGGCCGGGATGCACGCCGCCCGAAACGCCGGGGCGAGAGTGGTCAAAGTCCCGCTGACCCCAACGTACGCGCACGATGTGAAAGCCATGATCGCCGCCGCGCCGGATGCCGGCGTTTTCTATGTTTGCACGCCCAACAATCCGACGGGAACGCTGACCAGCCATTCCGACATCGAGTATCTGGTGGAGAACAAACCGAAAGGCTCCATCGTTCTGGTGGACGAGGCTTACATCCACTTCAGCGACGCTCCCTCAGCGATTGACCTGGTCAAGGCGGGCAAAGACGTCATCGTGTTGCGCACTTTCTCCAAGCTCTACGGGATGGCCGGGCTGCGCTGCGGCGTCGCCATCGGCAGGACGGACCTGGTGCAGAAGATCCAGAGTTATGGCGGTGGCAATCCCATGCCGGTGACTGCCGTGGCGGCGGCTATCGCCAGCCTCAACGAACCGCAACTGGTGGCGGAGCGCAAGCGCATCAATGCGGAAGTCCGCGGCGCAACCTTCGAGTGGCTCGGCCGCAATGGATATTCGTACATCCCGTCGGTATCCAACTGCTTCATGCTCGATACCAAGCGGCCGGCGAAACAGGTGATCGCCGCCATGGCGCAGCAGAATGTCATCATCGGGCGGATTTGGCCAGCGATGCCGACCTACACGCGCATCACCGTTGGCACCCGCGAGGAGATGGAACAGTTCCAGACAGCTTTTCAGAATGTGATGAGTGGCAAGGTAGTCGCGCAGGCTGGGCAGAATGAGGAACTAAAGCCACGGCATATCGATGGGTTTGTGTTGCCGGGCTGAGCTGCCGACCTTTCCTGTGCCATCGAAGTTTGCTTTGAAGGGGCACGCCTTTTAGGCGTGCCATACAGGCTCCACTGCGAACCTGGCTTTAGCCGCTGAGGGAAACGTGTCCTCACTGGTTGAAACCGAACTCCCTCAGGGGCTAAAGCCCAAGTCTTGAATCATTCGGTACGGCACAGCTAAAGCTGTGCCCCTTCAAAGAGTAAGTCAGCTTCTCTCGCGGGGAGTATAAAAGCAGGTCTCCTTCGACTATGCTCAGGGGCAGGCTCCCTCGACTCGGACTGAAGTCCTCGCTCGGGATGACAATTCCGGGAAAATCCAAGCTTTCAAGCAGGTAGCGAAAGCCCCGCTCTTCTCCGTGCCTCTGTGGTGAACTACGCCGCCGTCACTCCACGCGGCTTCACGTTGCCGCGGATGAACTCGATGATAGAATCCATCGGGGTGCCCGGCTGAAACACCGCGGCCACGCCGATCTTCTTAAGGGCCTCGACATCCTGGTCGGGGATGATGCCGCCCAACAGTAGCAGCACGTCATCCATCTGGTTCTGCTTCAGCAGCTCCATCACGCGGGGCACGATGACGTTGTGCGCGCCGGAAAGAATGCTGAGACCGATGACGTCCACGTCCTCCTGCAATGAGGCGTTGACAACCATCTCGGGAGTTTGGCGCAGGCCGGTGTAGATGACTTCCATGCCGGCATCGCGCAAGGCGCGGGCAATGACTTTCGCGCCGCGATCATGGCCGTCGAGGCCGGGCTTGGCTACTAGTACGCGGATTTTGCGCTCAGGGGACATGGGTAGCTCTCAGCGTCACTCTCAGCTAAACTTGCATGATAAACCCTGGATGGCGCTTTGGTAAGCGCTCCGCACAACTACTTCCCTTGCCGCATGAACGCCGGGGGCACCGTTTGACAATGTGCCACATTTTGTGACACATTGCTCTTATGGCTTCCATCAACCTTCGCCAACTACGCGACACGCGCCGGCTGAAAGCCTGGCTGCAACAGGGCAAGACAGTGGAATTGCGCGAGCGCGACCGCCTCATTGCCCGCATCGTCCCCGCCAATGGGGACCAGCCTCCGGTTGAGGTGCCCGACTTCGCGGCCCGCGCCCGGAAGATTTTTGGCGATAGAGTGTTTCCAAATGCGGTCATCGAAGAGCGCAGACGAGCGCGCTATTGAGCGTTTACGCAGATTCGAGTTTTTTCGTCTCGCTTTACATACCTGACCAGCACTCCCCGGAAGCCCGCCGTTTGCTGACTCAGCATGCTCGTATTTGGCTCACGCCGCTTCATCGCGCGGAATGGGCACACGCCGTCGCCCGGCGTCTTTTTCAGCGCGATATCTCTGTCAGCGAGGCGGAGACAATTTATAAGAGCTTTGAACGGGATCGCGGGGCCCGCCTTTGGGTTGAGGTGGGCCTGCCGGAAATGGCGTTTGAACGCTGCGTCCAACTGGCGAGGCAACAAGCAACTCGGGTTGCGATGGCAACATTTGACACTTTGCACGTGGCTTCGGCGCTGGAGCTGGGCGCCGAGCGATTCTGGACATTCGACGAGCGCCAGGCGAAACTGGCGCGAGCGGTAGGGCTAAAATCCTAAGAGATCGATCAGGATCACTAACGGCAACGGCTTCACGCGAACGCCGTCTCGGTGTAGGTGCCGTAAACCTCGCGCAGCGCCTCGCAGATTTCGCCGACGGTGGCGTAGGCCTTCACCGCGTCCACGATGAACGGCATGGTGTTCGCCGGGGAAATCTGTCCGTTAGTTCCGGCTGCTGGCTCCTGTGCTGCGGCTTTTTTCAGTGCATCGAGGCGACGGCGAACCTCGTCATTCGAGCGCCGTTCACGCAGCGACTTCAGCTTCTTGCTTTGCGCCTGCGCGACCTCCTCGCCGATGTAAAGAATGTGGGGCGACGGCTCTTCGACCACGAACTCGTTGGCGCCGACCGTGACCTTCTCCCTGGCTTCTGTGGCGCGCTGGAACTGATAGCTGGCTTCGGCGATTTCCTTCTGCGGATAGCCCTTCTCGATGGCTGAGACCATGCCGCCCATGGCGTCGAGCTTCTCGAAGTAGTCGAAGGCGCCCTTCTCCATGTCGAGGGTAAGCCGCTCCACGAAATACGAGCCGGCCAGCGGATCGACGGTCTGCGCCACGCCCGATTCGTAGGCGATGATCTGCTGGGTGCGCAGTGCGATGCGCACCGCTTCCTCGGTCGGCAGCGCCAGCGCTTCGTCGTAGCTGTCGGTGTGCAGCGACTGCGTTCCGCCCAGCACGCCGGCCAGCGCCTGTATGGCGACACGCGCAATGTTGTTCATGGGTTGCTGCGCGGTGAGCGAGACGCCCGCCGTCTGGGTGTGGAAGCGCATCAGCCAGGTGCGCTGGTTCTTCGCGCCGAAGCGGTCCTTCATCAGGCGATACCAGATTTTGCGCGACGCGCGATACTTGGCGATCTCCTCGAAGAAATCGTTGTGCGCATTGAAGAAGAAGCTGAGCCGCGGGCCGAATTCGTCCACGTCGAGCCCGCGCCGCCGCGCCCATTCGACGTACTCCACGCCGTCATAGATGGTGAAGGCCAGCTCCTGGAGCGCAGTCGAACCGGCTTCGCGAATGTGATAACCGCTGATCGAGATAGTGTTGAAGCGCGGGGTGAATAAAGACCCAAACTCGAAGGTGTCAATCACCAGCCGCATCGATGGCGCCGGCGGATAGATATATTCCTTCTGCGCGATGTATTCCTTCAGGATGTCATTCTGGATGGTGCCGGAAATCTTCTTCCAGTCCGCGCCCTGCTTCTCGGCGACTGCGAGATACATCGCCCACAAGATCGACGCGGGAGAGTTAATGGTCATCGAAACCGTTGTCTTTTCCAGGTCGATGCCGTCGAAGAGTATCTCCATGTCCTCCAGCGAGTCGATGGCGACGCCGCACTTGCCAACCTCGCCCTCGCTGAACGGATGATCGCTGTCGTAGCCCATCAACGTCGGAAGGTCGAACGCGACGGAGAGTCCTTGGCCGCCGTGCTCCAGCAGGTATTTGTAGCGCTGATTGGTTTCCTCAGGCGACGCGAAGCCCGAGAACTGGCGCATGGTCCACATCTTGCCGCGATAGCCCGAGGCGTGAATGCCGCGCGTAAACGGCGGCTGGCCAGGATAGTTCAGGTAGTCGTCGTAGTTCCAGTCATCGGGAAGGTCGGCAGGCGTGTACAGCCGGCGAATCGGCAATCCCGAAATCGTGGTGTAGCGAGCGTGGCCGTGCTCATCAACGTTGACGCCGGTGGGCGCACCGATCGCCTTCTCCGGAGCCTTCTCCAAGGTGGGCGCGAGGGTCTTCTCGGCCCACTGCTTCTCGGAGTCGGAGGGATGACGGCCATCGGCGAGCAGATCGGTGACTGGCGACTCGGCCAGAGCTTTCCCGTTGGACTTGTGGCTATTCGGCATCGATTACCCCACTGGACGGACTCTACATGCTAGTAGATGCGGGCGAGGGGAGCAAGGAGCGAAACATCCCCGACGGTTAGGCTTCTGTCCCAAGTGGATGGCGACCCATCTCCCACGCTTTAGCGTATTTCCAACTCACGTATTCCGCGTGGTAGAGGTGCAGCAGCAGGCCTTCGCGGCCGTCAAGGAAGCCGCCGCGCAGGATGTAGTTGTAGAAGAAGGTCAGTCGCGGGCGAATGACGATGTCGAGAAAGCTGAATCCTATGCGACGGTTTACGACGGCCATCTGCGCGCCCAGCGACGAGTAGCGATTCATGTGGTCGAGGTAGCTGTCGAGCGTGGGATAGGCGTGATGCAGAAGGTGGTGCTTCAGTTTTGCGGTTGGGCCCGTGAGACGAACGTCTTCGTGCACCAACCGATCTTGAAATTGGCCGGCGCCGCGGCGGAAGAGCCGCAGCTTGGGATCGGGATAGAAGCCCCCGTGCCGGATCCAACGGCCGAGGAAGAAGTTCTTGCGCGGGATCCAGAAGCCCGTGGCCGAGGGATTCGAGGCGAGAGTGGTGCGAATCTCGTCTGCCAGCGCTGGTTCGACCTCCTCGTCGGCATCGAGCGAGAGAACCCAGTCGCAGGTGACCTTGTCCAACGCGAAGTTCTTCTGCGCGGCGAAACCGCGCCAATGTTCCACGTGGAACAAAGCGTGGAAGGACTCGGCAATCTCGCGCGTGCGGTCCGTGGAGCCGGAGTCCACGACGACGATTTCGTCCGCCCATGCGACGCTTTGCAGCGTGCGCGCCAGGTTGGCTTCCTCATTCAGCGTGATGATGACGACGGATAGGCTCAAGCAGACAATGCTAATCGCGTAACGGGGCGGCGGGAAGGGAAAAGGTGGCGGGCTCAGTCCAGATGGCTGGCCGTGACCCGGGGCTTGCGTCACGGGCTCAACTCGCCGCCGCCGCTGACGCGGCTGGTGTCATGGATCTTGTCCCTGCATTGCAAGGTCGGGCGCCTGTTTCGATCTGTCGCCGCTCCCCGGCTCACCTCCTCCTCATCCATCGGCCAGCCTCAGTGCGGAGGCTGGGTTCCCCCAGGCGGGGGCTGAGCCGGGTTCTGCTGAGGCGTCATCTGCATCTGAGAGGGCGCCGGAGTTTGCGGCGGGGTGGCCGTTTGATCTGGAACGTTGACTCCCGGAACCGGGATGGGCTTCACATTCGGCTGGGTCAGGTCGTTGGTATTCGCCGGCACAACCCCCGGCACTTTCGGTGCATGCTGCACCTTGGCCGATTCGGCGTCGGTCATATCGATGCCTAGCTTAGTAAGAGTCTCCGCGGTAGACAGATCAAGCTGCACCTTCGACTTCTCGTAATTGGTAGCGGCGATGAGGACATTGGACTCCGCTTGGGTCAAAGCGCTCGATGCCTGTAGCACTAAAGTGCTAGTGGAGGCTCCCATACGCAACTTCTTCTGCTCGGCATCCAGGTTCTGGGCGGCATAGTCGCGGGCTGCGATTGCAGCCTGGAGCGCCACGTAATTTGAGGTTAAGGTGAACTGGGCCTGTCGCACCTGCAGCCGGATGGTGTTCTCGGTTTGCTGCAAGCTCATCTGCGCCTGGCGATACTCCAGAACCGAGCGGACCTGGTCGGCCTGGGTCTGGCGGTTGCGCAGGGGGATGTTGATGTTCACGCCAATTCCCTTGTCGGGTGCGGAACTGTTGAACAGGTTTTGAAAGGAATCGCTGTAGCCCGTCGTAGGAATGGTTCCGGGCGGCGGACAAAAACTGCTGTTGGTGCAAAATGGATTTTGCGGCCCTGCCAGCGACGATGCGCCATAGAACGCGAACACATCCACCGTCGGCAGCAATTGATTGCGAATCGATTTTCGCGAGATCTCGTTGTTCGTCAGGGTAAGGCGGGCAGTGGCAATTTCCGGGCGTTGCTGCAAGGCCTCGTCGATAAGCTCGTCCACCGGGCGCGTCGGGTACTGCTCGGTGATGTTCAAAGTGTCGGTGGGAATCACGGGAGCCACGGCCAGAATAGGGTCGGCCATGTTGCGGGTGACAGCGTTTTTCATCAGCAGTTGCTGGAGCTGAAGGTTGACTTGAGCGGTAATCAGGTTCTGTTGAGCAGTGGCTACCGCGCTTTGGGACTGGACCACGGTCAGGGGAGCGAGTGTCCCGGCTTGCACTTGTTTCTGATTGTCGGAGAGCGTTTTGTTGGCGAGGTCCAGCGCCCGCTGCTGCACTGTCACGTTGGAGTATGCGTTTACCAAGTCCCAGTAGATGTTCTCGATCTGGGAGACCGTTTGTATGATCTGCAGGCGGAAGGTGACGTCAGCGATTTCGCGGTTGTTTCTGGCGATGCGAATCCAACGAAGATTGGGATCGAAGCCAAGCCCCGACAGCAAGTGCTGGCGCAGCTCGAAGCGAAAGTTAGGCGTAAGGGTCGGATTCAGAGTATTGAAAGCGGAATTGGAGGCAGTGCGCAAGTTGTTAAAGCCCACCGTCATCAGGGTACCGGTGGAAAATCCCTGAGTGTATAGGAAGTTGGCCGTCGTAATGTTCTGGCTCAGTGTCGGCGTGCCGGTGAAGATGGTGTTTGCCTCAGGCGTGATTACGTGCTCGCCAGATACGGTCCCCGTAATGACAGGATCAAAATTGTCGATGGGGGGGCCCTCGCCCGTCGTGGAGGCGACGATACCTCCCACGCCCGCGCCCGCGCCGCCCACACCGATCGTGGTACCTCCCGCGCCGGCGCCGGTTGAACCCGTGGTGGAAGTACCCGTGCCGCCCGCCGATGTGGTGCCGGTCGTACCGCCGGGCGTGCCCTGCACCAGGCCAGCGTTCACGCCCAGAGCCACCGCTCCCGAGCCCGTTCGCAGGATGTCGGTATCGGCAATCGAGAGGTTGTAGCGCTGGATGCCGATGTCGAGATTGTCTTCCAGCGCCATGGCCACCGCATCGTTGAGCGACAGATATAACTTGCCGTCAATCAGGAGGCGATCGGTGCGGCCGCTGTTGCTAACGTTCAGAGGCGCGACCTCGCGCACCGTGTACACCACGAACGGATTGGGCCACGATCTCTTCCCCCGGCTGTAGTCCTGGTCGGAGTAGGGATGGGCATTCCGCTGCGGCATCGGGGCCTGCGGCAAAGGGGTCAGCGGTGGCTCCGGCGCTTGGGTCGTCTGCGGCGCTGGATTCTGGGCAAAACTGGCTACCGCCAGCAGCAAAACGAAGAGAAACGAAAGCGAATCGACCAACCCGGATTTCCTATACCTGAAAACAGGCATTTCTCTATCTCCAAGAAATGACATTAAGAACTCACAACCCTTCATCCGATCTCGTGGTTTCCTGTCGCCCAATCTCTGATGCTGGGAAGGCTTGCGAAGAATCATTCGCAAGCTGACATTCGCAGGAATCGAACTTGGATTTCAACCTCGCAAGTTGAGGGAATGGCATAGTATAGCTGACACACGGGCATCATTTCGGCCGCTTTACATTGCTTAACATAGCTTTACAAAGCTTCCTGGAACCAATGTGAGTCGCAATCTCAAAATAACGTTGGCTTACGACGGATCGGAGTTTCACGGCTGGCAAATCCAACCCGGAGTGCTGACCGTGCAAGGCACTCTGGCCGAGTGCCTCAAGCGACTCACCGGAGAGGATGTGCTGCCCCAAGGCTCGGGCCGCACCGATGCCGGAGTTCATGCGCTGGCCCAGGTCGCGTCGGTGCGGCTCGAGTCCCCGATCCCAGAACGCAATCTGATCATCGCGCTCAATGACGTACTTCCTCCGGCGGTGCGCGTGAACCTCGTTGAAGGAGTGGATGACGATTTTCACGCGCGGCATTCAGCCAAAGCAAAAACCTATCGTTATCGGATTTACCGGAACGCGATCTGTCCGCCGATGCTGGCCCGCTACGTCAATCACGATCCTTATCCCATGGACGAAGAGGCGCTAATGCGCTCGTCGGAGCACGTGGTCGGCACCCACGACTTCACCTCGTTCGCCGCTTCCGATCCCGAGCGCAGCGCGCGCATCGCCGAGAGCCGGGAGGAAAGTGAGGCCCCGGGCATTTCCAATGTGCGCACAATTCATTCCTCGCAGTGGATGAGGACGGACGACGAGCTTACTTACACTGTGCGCGGCAACGGATTTTTGCACCACATGGTGCGCAACCTGGTGGGCACCTTTCTGCAGGTCGGTAAGGGCGCATTGAAGATTGAGGATGTGTCTAGAATCCTGGAGGCGCGCGATCGCAGCGCCGCCGGCCCAACCGCCGCCGCTTGCGGACTTTATCTGGTAAGCGTTGAATATTAACCATGGCCACGCAAGCGACCGTCGTGGGGAACAGCACGATCATAACCACGAATCCGGCCACCGGAGAGGTGTTGGCCGAACTGGCGTGCGCCAGCGAGAGCGATGTCCAAGCGGCGGTGCTGCGCGCAAAACAGGCGCAACCGTCCTGGGAAGCAACGCCGGTAAGCGCACGGATCGCCGTGCTGCGAAGGTTCCAGCAGCTCTTGAGCGAGCGTCGCGACGATGTCGCCAGTCTCATTTGTCGCGAGGCCGGCAAACCAGTAGTTGAGGCGCTGGTCACAGAAGTGCTTGTGGTCCTGGATGCGGCGCAGTTCGCAATCCGCAATGCACATCGTTTCCTGCGCGAAGAACGGCTGCCCCACGGCAATCCGGTGATGAAGATGAAACGCGGCAAGCTGGTGCGGGAGCCGTTCGGGATCATCGGCATCATCTCGCCGTGGAACTATCCCTTTTCGATTCCGGCGGTTGAGACGCTGGCGGCATTGGTCACCGGCAATGCCGTGGTGCTGAAGCCGTCGGAGTTCACGCCGCTGATCGCTCTCGAATTGCAGCGGCTGTTGATTGCTGCCGGATTAAATCCCGATCTCATGCAGGTGATCGTCGGCGAAGGGCTGGCCGGCGCGGCGCTGATCGAATCGCCCATCGACAAGCTCATGTTCACGGGAAGCGTGGCAACCGGCAGGCGGGTGGGCGAGGCCGCCGCCCGCAAGCTGCTGCCGGTGGTGCTGGAACTGGGCGGCAAAGACCCAATGCTGGTGCTCGACGATGCCGATGTGGACATCGCCTCCAGCGGCGCGGTGTGGGGCGCATTTGTGAATGCCGGACAGACATGTCTGTCGGTCGAGCGTTGCTACGTGCATCGCAGCCTCTATGACAAGTTTCTGGAGGCGTGCTGCCGCAAGGTTGCGAAGTTGCGCGTGGGCAACGGAATCGAATCCGAGGTCGAGCAAGGGCCGCTGATTAGTGAGCGCCAGTTGCGCATGGTTGAAGATCAGGTGACGCGACGCCGTGATGCACGGCGCTCGTTTATTGTTGGGCGGAAAGCGCCTGACCGAGTTGGGGCCAAACTTCTACGCGCCGACGTTGCTCGCCGACGTGACCCAGGATATGCGCCTGATGCGCGACGAGACGTTTGGACCAGTGCTTCCGGTTGCGCCTTTCGACAGCGACGAGGAAGCGATTCGCCTGGCGAACGACAGCGATTTTGGCCTGGCCGCCAGCGTGTGGACGCGCGACCGCCGCCGCGGCGAGTCCATGGCCGCCCGGCTCAAAGCCGGCACGGTGATGGTGAATGATGTGATCTCGTGCTTCGGAATCGCGGAGGCGCCGCACGGCGGATTCAAGTTCAGCGGCATCGGCCGGACGCACGGCGAGATGGGCATGGCAGAGATGGTCCAGGTGAAACACGTGGACGTGGATCTTCTCCCGAGTGTGCCGAAACCCTGGTGGTTCGGCTACGACGGCAAGCTCAAGCAGCAGATGGGCGGCTTTATCGACCTGCTGTTCGCCGGAAGCCTGGGCACGAGGCTTAGCGGAGCGCTGCGGTCGGTGGGGCTGGTGCGGCGCGGCAATCGGATCTAAAGGACAAATCACGGCCATCGCTGGAGCGTAATGGACGGCACCACGGTTTATGTCTTACTGGTTATTTTTGTCGCCACACTGATCCGGTCCGTCTTTGGATTTGGCGAAGCGCTCATCGCTGTTCCGCTGCTCGCCCTCCGCCTTCCGGTGAATGTTGCAGCCCCGCTGGCGGTGCTCGTGTCGATCACCGTGGCTGCCGTCATCGTCGCGCAAGACTGGCGGAAGATCCACCTGCGCAGCACGGGCTGGCTGGTTCTTCCGACGCTGTTCGGTATTCCACTTGGCCTGTTGCTGCTGACTGCCGGGAACCATCGCCTCGTCAAAGCGGCCCTGGCGATCATCATCATGTCCTTCTCAGCCTATGCCTTGCTCGGCCGTAGACCGCCGGAGTTGCACAGCGACAGCCGGACGTGGCTTGTTGGGTGCGGTTTCTTAGCCGGCGTGCTTGGCGGCGCTTACGGCATGAACGGCCCACCGCTGGCAATCTACGGGGCGATGCGGCGCTGGTCGGCACAGCATTTTCGAGCCACCCTGCAAGGATACTTTCTGCCCGCCAGCATAATCGGCATGGCCGGTTATTGGCTGGCAGGCCTGTGGGTTCCTCTCGTAACTCACTACTATTTGCTATCGCTGTCTCTGGTCTTGCCGGCGATCTTGCTCGGCCGGCTTGTCAACCATCGGCTGCGCGGAGACGCTTTCCTCAAGTATGTTCACGTAGGTCTGGTGCTGATCGGGGCAGCACTATTAGTCCAGGCGATTCATAAGTAGTCTTGAGATATTCCCCGCGACAGGCGATACTTCCTCTATGCCTGAGACCACGCAGACCGAGGCCCCGCAGCTCCCCAAGCACAAGGTGAAATACAAAAAGGCGTTCCAGCGCGCCTGTAACGAGCTAAACGCAAAAGGCAAGCTATGCGGCGGCCATTTGAAGCGGTGGTTCTACCTGGCCGACGTGCCGGAGCAGGCTTGCGGCGACGTGCGGCAGACCTTTGGCGACCGGGCGGAAATCTACCGCTGCGAGCATTGCAAGACGCTGTATCTGCCGAGCCAGGAGGAACCGCGTGGCAGGAATGTTGCCGGTCTCGGCCAGCCGTCGGTTTTCGGATTGACCCTAAACGCCAAGCCGGGTGAGGAAAAAGCCAAGGAGTAGTTCCAAGTTTGGGCGATAATTGGAAGTAGTGCGGGCGCGGTCCAGCCTACTTCTTTCGGTACCGGAAGTACGAAGCTCGCATCTGATCGAGTGTTCCGGCGCGTGGGGCGCTGGAGACGGGGTCCCCGACGAGCGCCGATTTTGCGCTTGGTGGGATAGAAGACGGGGTGTCAAAGAGTGACTGCCAAAGTTGCCGATCTCATCTATGACTGGAACACCATCTATGCCCGTTCGATGGTGCCGGCCGGCAAAGTCCTGCTGAACGACGAATCGCTGCGCGACGGACTTCAGTCGCCCTCGGTCCGCGATCCTTCCATGGAAGAGAAGATCCAGATCCTCCATTTGATGGAGGGGCTGGGCATCAATATGCTCGACATCGGGCTGCCCGGAGCCGGGCCTCGTGCCGTGGCGCACTGCGAGGCTTTGGCGCGCGAGATTGGCCGGGCAAAGATGAGGATCAAAGCCAACTGCGCCGCCCGCACCCATCAAAACGATATTCGCCCCATCGCCGAGATCGTGCAGCGAACGGGAGTGCCCATCGAGGCGGCGACGTTTATCGGATCGAGCCCCATCCGGCGCTATACGGAAGACTGGACCGACGATTTTCTGCTGCGCACCACCGAGAATGCGGTCAAGTATGCGGTGTCGCTCGGCCTCGACGTGATGTACGTAACCGAAGACACGACTCGCTGCGATCCCGAAACCATCCAGCGGATGTACAGCGCTGCCATTAGCTGCGGCGCCAAGGCCATTGTGATTTGCGATACCTGCGGACACGCCACTCCCATGGGCGTGGTTGCTCTCATGCACTTCGTGATCAATGAGGTGGTGAAGCCCTCGGGCGAAAACATTCGTGTCGAGTGGCACGGGCACAGCGATCGTGGGCTGGCCGTGGCTAACTCCCTCGCCGCGCTAGTGGCTGGAGCCGAAGTTGTACACGCGACCGCCTGCGGCATCGGAGAGCGCGTGGGCAATACGCAGATGGACCAGATGCTGGTGAACTTGAAGCTGATGGGCATTGAACCGTGGAAGAGTCAGGACCTGACCACGCTGAAGAACTACTGCGAGGCTGTCTCCAAGGCCACGGGAGTGCCGATTCCCAAGAACTACCCGGTGGTGGGCGAAGATGCTTTCAAGACGGGCACTGGGGTTCACGCGGCGGCGGTGATCAAGGCGTATCGCAAGAACGATGTGCTGCTGGCTAACAGCATTTATTCCGGCGTGCCTTCGCATTTCTTCGGCATGGAGCAGATCATCGAGATTGGTCCCATGAGCGGCAAGTCGAATGTACAGTTCTGGCTGGAACGTCACGGCATCGAAGCTACGGACGATCTGGTGGACCGGATCTTTCAACGCGCCAAGGATTCTGACCGCATGCTGACTGACGCCGAGATTTTGCAGTGCGTCCAGGCTGCGCCGGGCGTGCAATCGAGCCTGGCTTCTTAGGTCCCGCTCACATTCGGATTCTGTGAACTCCATACCAACTGGCGAGACGCTGTATTCCATCGACCGGCGTGGCGCGGCGGCTGTCTTGCGGCTAGTCTCGGACGACGGAAGCAACCGCTTGACGAGCGCTCGGGTGCAGGCGCTGAGCACCGCCGTGGAGGAGTTGGCGCTCGGTTCCCCGTCGCTGCTGGTGATCACCGGCAACCCGCACTTCTTTTCCGCCGGCGCAGACCTCAATGAGATTGCGGCGCTGACCGGCCCGGAAGCGTTTCGCTTCGCGCAAATGGGCCAGCGGCTGATGAGTGCTGTCGCCAACTTTCCTTCCCTGACGATCGCTGCCGTGCGCGGTTATTGCATGGGCGGAGGACTGGACCTGGCGCTGGCCTGTCATCATCGCATCGCCGGGCCTCATGCGATTTTCGGACATCGCGGCGCGGCCCTGGGGCTGATTACCGGCTGGGGAGGGACGCAGCGCCTGCCGCGTCTGATCGGAAAGGCGAGGGCGCTGCAAATGTTCCTGGCCGCCGAGAAGCTGCACGCCGTGGCCGCCTTGCAGATCGGGTTGGTAGATGCGATCGCCGACGATCCGGTCGCAGCCGCGCTGGCCATGCGGACGGGCAGAGTTTAGCTGCTGCACGGTACAACCTGTTTCCCCAGCATTGCACTCCATGAGATGATGTGTGACTAAAATTTCCCAGGGCGCACTAGAAGTCGCAACAGGATCATTTTGATGCCTGACAATCCTAATGTCGGACTGGATTCGCCGCGCGCGTGGATAGTCGTTTGCGCCGCCTTCCTGGGCGCCTTCGTCAGCTTCGGTGTCACCTACAGCTTCGGAGTTTTCCTGAAGCCGATGGCGCTGGAGTTTCACGTCAACCACGCCGCCATGTCGGTCCTCTTTTCCGTTATCGCGGGTTTGTCCTTCCTCCTCGCTCCGTTTACCGGCGAAATCGCCGACCGGCATGGTCCGAGGCCAGTGGTTGCCACGGGCGCGGTGCTGATGGGCGCCGGACTAATTCTCACCGCGCACGTCCATAATTTCCCGCTGGTCATGGTGACCTACGGAGGCGGCCTGGGTGCAGCCGTCGCCTGCACTTTCGTCCCGTCGATTGCAGCGGTGGGGGAATGGTTCAAGGTCCATCGCGATATCGCCCTCGGCATTGCCATCAGTGGCATCGGCTGCGGGACGCTGGTCGCCGCGCCCTTGTCCGCAGTGCTCATCGAGCGGTACGGTTGGAGGACGGTGTTCGAAATCTTCGGATGGGCCAGCGCCGCACTTCTGCTGCTGTGTGCTGCTCTGCTCGCCAGGCCGCCTGTCGTCGGAGAGAAGAAGAAAGTCAGCATCGCCGGCAAGGTGCGCACGCGAGCGTTCGCGGTGCTGTACGTCAGTTTTTTCTTTGCCGGGATCGCCGTCTATGTCTCCTTCGTGTTCCTGCCCGCATATTCGGCCGACATAGGGGCCAGCCGCGTGGCGGGCGCGGCGCTCATCGGATACATCGGCGCTTCCAGCGTAGTAGGCCGCCTCGGTCTGAACGCGCTGGCGCCGCGATTCGGTCTGCTTACCATGTACCAGATCGCCTACGCGGTTTTGCTGGCGAGTTTCGCGCTGTGGTTGACGGCGCACACTTACGCGTCGCTGGTGGCGTTCGGACTGGTGATGGGAGTTGGCTATGGCGGGATTGCAGCCATGGCGCCTGCCGTGCTCGCGAACATCTTCGGCATTGACGGACTGGGCGAGCTGCTGGGCATACTCCAAACCGGCTTCGGAGTCGCGTGCCTGGTGGGTCCACCTGCCGCGGGCGTCCTCGTGGACCGCACGCTCGATTACCACTGGGCGGTCTTCGTGGCTGCCGGAGCTGCAGTGCTGGCGCTGATCGTCGTCGTCCCGCTGCGAAAATACCGCACACACCCCGCTCAGTCCGCGGCCGCCGCTGCCGATTGAGCGGGGATTCAGGGCCTTCCTAGCGCGCCAGCGAAGGGCTCGCGGGCTGGATTGCTTCCTGGCATTCTCGGGCCGCCGTCAATAGCTTGTCGAACCCTGGATCGGCGCGCAGCTTTTCCAAAAGCGGGTCAGAGAGCAGATTGGAGTGGGAGCAATAGTTGCGCTCGATGGCGCCCTGGAGCAAGGTGAGAGCAACCTGGTTTTTGCCACAGTACGCCAGAAGGGCTCCCTGGTAGTACAGCATCTCGGGATCGGGCTCGACCGGCAGGTCGATGATTGCCTCATGCGCGACGTGGTCCAATTCCGAGGCTGGCCGGCGCAGCAGGCAAGCCTCCCACATGTCACGGTGATAGCGCGGAGCCGCTGGCATCTGTTTGATGGCCTCTCGCGTCTCGGCGATCTTGCCTTCCCGCAACAGCAAAGATGGCGTGATGTAAGCAGCCCACTCCGAGCCGGCGTCGAGCCGGATGAAGTCCGCCGCCCGCGCCGTATTCCCCAGCTCCATGAACGACCAGGCGCACGAGCGGTAGATGTAGTTACCTGGATCGAGCGCCAGCGCGGTGTCGCATTCCTTGGCGGATTGGTCCAGCATACCCGCGTAACGATAAACGTAGGCCATCACGAAATGGGCTTGAGCACTCTCGGGACGGCTCTTGAGCAGCGCCTGCGCAGCCTGGTAAGCCTTGCCCAACTCGCCGCGCTCTACGCGGTTGGTGATGAGCTGTCCGGCGGCGAAGATGCGATTGGGGTCCAGCTTTAAAGCGCGCTCATACGCCTCGTCGGAGCGCTGGAACATGGCTTCGCCGCCGTCGGAATAGGTCGAGTCGTAGTAGCAACGCACGCCCAACTCTTCCCAGGCTGGGGCGTAGTTGGGGTCAATCTGCACTACGTGTTCCAGCACCGCGATGGCGTCTTTGTTGGCGGCGGCGTCATGCGGCAACGCGAGAGCGTGCAGATAGAGATCGTAGGCTTCCGGGTCCTTCGGACGAGTGCCTGCTTCCATGACCCCGCCGGTAACGCCCAGGGCCGGGAGCAAACCTTGACGCACCTGCGCGGTCATCTGGTTTTGCAGGGCGATAAGGTCCTGGGCCGGAGCGGTCACCGTGGTCTGCCACAACAGCTTGTCGTTCTGCGTGTCGATCGCCTCCAGGGTGACCATCAGGTTCTCACCCTGCTTCAGGAAATGTCCGGTCACGACCGTGGCAACGCGCAGTTCCCGGCCGGCCTTCTGGGGATCGACATCGCTGGCAGCATAGGTCCGCGTGACAGACGACGGCCGCACGTCGAGGGTCCGGCTATAGGTGAGCAGGTTGGAAATCTCATCGGTGAGCGCAAAGCGCAGGAAGTCAACGCTGACGTCGCCGTTCACATTCTGCAAGGGCAATACGGCGATGGTGTTTTTGGCCGCGACAACCCCGCCGCCTCGCTGCTTGACCCAAAGCGCCGCCGCCGTAGTCAGCGCCAGGAAGAGCAGGGCGCTGAGGCCTACCAGGAGATAGGTTTGCAGCTTGCTGGTGGTTTGAAATGTGCCGGTCTTGATGCGGTATGGAAGGGCGGCCTTTATCCGCCCGGAGTTGGTCAGGCTCGGCTCGGTTTCGCGTTTCAGCGACTGGAGGTCGCCCTTGAGCGCTTCCGCCGTCTGGTACCGGTTGCCGGGATTCTTCTCCATTGCGCGGCCGAGGATGCCTTCCAAGTCCGGCGGAAGAGCAGGGTTCAGCTTCAGCGGCGAGACCGGCTTCTGGTTGATGACGGCGTTCATTGTCGTCACCACGTTGGTCCCGGTAAAAGGCTTCTTACCGGTCGCCATTTGGTAGAGCACGGCGCCCAGGGAAAAGATGTCGCTGCGCGGATCGAGTTCTTCGCCCCGGGCCTGCTCCGGAGACATGTACACCGCGGTGCCAAAGATCTCGCCCGCCATGGTCAGATCTTCTTTCGGCTCACCGTCGCTGCTGTCCATCTCGCGCGATACTTTGGCGAGACCGAAATCCAGGATCTTGATTTGACCTGTGGCGGTGAGAAAGATATTAGCGGGCTTGATGTCGCGGTGGATGATGCCCTTGGCATGGCAGGCTGCAAGCGCGTCTGCAACCTGGATGCCGACTTCAAGGATCTCCTCCACTTCGATCGGCTTGCCCATCAGCCGCTCTTTCAGACTCATCCCTTCCAGTTTCTCCATGACGATGAAGGGATGGCCATCGACGTCTTCGATGTCATGAATGATGCAAATGCTGGGATGGTTCAACTGCGACGCGGCGCGGGCTTCGCGGATGAAGCGGTCAAGGGCCTTGCGATCGCTAAGCAGATTCTCGGGGATGAACTTCAGGGCGACATGGCGGCCGAGCCGCGTATCCAGCGCGTCATAAACCACGCCCATGCCACCACCGCCGAGCTTGCCCTCGATACGGTAGTGGGAAACTGTCTGGCCGATCATTCCGAGGGCCGCGGTTTCCATTTGGCGGTTATGTTAGGCCGCGACGAGAAGTCCGGTCAACCCAATGCGTTGATTGACTAGATGAGCGGCACCTTTTCGCTGCCGGTTGACATTCGTCCCCGTGCTCTGGAACTATCGCAACAACCCTTCGAAGCTGGCGGGCGCAACTGGGTGAGCGCGCTTTGCCGGGACACGTCAGGAAAGCCACCATGGTCGGTATTCGCACTCGCGACTTGCGCAAGGTCTATAACTCTGCACCTCCGTTTGCCGCCGGCGCCGCGGGCTTCGGCTCGCCAGCCGGACGCGGCAAGCGGAAGAAAGGGCCGAAGCCCGAGATCGTCGCCCTCGACGGCCTGTCGCTCGAAATCGAGGGCGGCGAGGTCTTCGGCCTGCTTGGTCCCAACGGCGCGGGCAAGTCCACGACGGTTGGAATCCTGACCACGCGCGTGCGGCCAACCGGCGGCCAGGCCTGGATTGGCGAGCACGACGTCTGGCAACAACAGGTCCCGGTCAAACGCCTGATCGGCGTGGTGGCGCAGCGACCCAACCTCGATTTCTCGCTTACTGCGCGCGAGATCCTGCTCTTCCATGGCGCATACTTCGGACTCGATTCCCAGGAGCGCGCCCGGCGCGCCGACGCGCTGCTGGAGCGCTTCAAACTCACGGACCGAGCCGACCAGTTGGTGCGCGGCTTCTCCGGCGGCATGATGCAGCGGCTCTCCATAGCGCGCGCCATGATGCACGATCCGCAGGTGCTTTTCCTCGATGAGCCCAGCGCCGGCCTCGATCCGCAAACGCGATTGCTGCTGTGGGAAATCATCCGCGAGTACAACCAGAGCGGCAAGACCATCCTGCTCACCACGCACAACATGGAAGAAGCCGACGCTCTGGCCCATCGGCTGGTCATCATCGATCATGGGCGCAACATCGCGCTGGGCACACCCCGTGAGTTGAAGGCCTCGGTTCCCGGCGGATATCTGTTGCGACTGCGCTTCGGCAGTCATTCTGACGAGCTGCTGGAAAAGCTGCGCTCGCTCGCCGGTGTGCGCGAAGTCCGCCCGGTCGAGCCTAACGGCGCCGATGTGTACGCCGACCGTGGCGGCTCGCTGATTCCCGAGATTGCGAGCCTGGCAGTGACGTCGAGCGTAGAGCTGTCGGACGTGCACATCTCCGAGCCGAGCCTGGAGAACCTGTTTCTGCACCACACCGGAAGGAGCCTGCGGGAATGAACGGGAAAGCATTTTTCGCCATGCTGGCGCGCGACGCTCACGTGGCGCGGCGCAACGCCATGGTGCTGGTGCTGCAAACCTTCCTCCAGCCGCTGATGTTCGTCTTCATCTTCGGCCGCGTGATGGTGCGCAGCGGTTACATGCCCGCGGCCTACAAGAGCCTGCTGCTGCCCGGAATCATGGCCATCAGTATGGTATTCACCGGCGTGTGGGCGGTGGCCATGCCCTTGATCGCGGAATTCCAATTCACCCGCGAGATCGAAGACCGCCTGCTCGCGCCCATGGACATCTCCTGGGTCGCAATCGAAAAGGTGCTCGCCGGCATGATACAGGCTCTGATTGCAGGTCTCGTGGTCATTCCCGCAGCGTGGCTGATTCTGCGCCCGGGCATCGACCTGAACTTGCGCACGCCGCTGAGCTTCGTCGCGATCACTCTGCTGGTAGCGCTGTTCTCCGCCAGCGGCGGTCTCGCCCTGGGATGCAGCGTCAACCAGAACCACATCGGCCTGATGTTCAGCATGGTGCTGACACCGATGATCTTTTTCGGCTGCACTTACTATCCCTGGAGCGCGCTGCAAAGCTTTCCCATCCTCCAGAAAGTCGTGCTGATCAATCCTTTGGTTTATGCCAGCGAAGGACTGCGCGCCGTGCTGGTTCCGCAGTTTCCGCATCTCTCGCTGGTAGCGGTATTGGTGGGACTGGTGTTCTTCGACGCGCTGTTGCTGATCGCAGGACTGCGGCAGTTTCGCAGCAAGGCAGTAAGTTAGCGCTGGGCAACTGGCAGTTAGCAGT
This sequence comes from uncultured Acidobacteriaceae bacterium, assembly GCA_963798005.1. Taxonomy (GTDB): domain Bacteria; phylum Acidobacteriota; class Terriglobia; order Terriglobales; family Acidobacteriaceae; genus Bog-257. The sequence goes on from CAWCRZ010000010.1 coordinate 53,515, forward strand.
TAGCACTTAGCTTTTGGCCGTTAGTTACCGCTCTTCGCCTTTCGCTCTTCGCTTCTCATCCCGAGCGAGAGCCTTACTTGTTTGCTACTTTGTCAGCCCCGAGCAAAGGGAAACGTTGCTTCCCAGCGCTTAGCATTTGGCCAAAACTACGTCCGGGGATGAGAAACCCTCCCCTACCCATGTCTTACTAAGAATCAACAACTTAGCCCACAAATATGTCGCAAGCATTTGATTCTACTTGGTTTATACGTAGTGTATTGCTGGATAAGGACTTAGGGGAGAAAAACCGCCAATTTTGTCATACTGTACATAAAAGTATGTGTCCAGGTAGAGCAGCCGGGCCCGGCGGTCCATTTACGGTTTCCGCATGCACGCTCTCGCCTGCAACCCGAGTCGCGGACCTGGTCAGCGCTTCACCTGCGCTTGCGTGATCATGTGGAGGCCGCGGTTCAGCAGCAGGAAATGTGACAGGTCCATACGGCTCAGGCTGGCGGTCAAGTGCTGGCCGTTGATAGTTCCGTCCAAGACAATGCGATCCGGTTCGGGATCCTCGTAGCTGAAGGTGCCTTTCCACTCGGGATCGAGGGAGTTCGTTACGGTGAAGGTCCTTCGCGCCTGGTCAATCCTTAGGGGGAAACTCCCGATCCTGCTGTCCATGCCCTGAACGTACAGAATGTCGGGACCGTCAAAGATGACGCGTAGCCAGCGATCCGGGTCGGTAACCAAGGCGGGTTTCGCTGTGCCGCCGATGGTGAACTCATCGACCGACCAGATTCCCCGGATGGAAGGCGGCAGGTGGGTGGCAAACTTGACGGCGTCGCGATGTGCTTGATGCAAGCAAACCACCAGCGCCGCCACGCCGATCCCGAATTGCAGGTATAAGGCCCATTGGTTAAGTTGCTTGTCTTTCAGGAGCGGTACGACAGCCACAGGTTCCGTCTTGCGATCGAGAAAGAAGAAGTCGATCAGCCGCCGGGCGTCGGGAAGCAGCAGAAACAGGCCCATGAGCACCAGGTGCACGGAATAGATCTTCCTGGGGACGTCGTAACAGAAGTTCAGCATCAGCACGTTGCTCATGACGCCCAAGGTCACCAGCGAGCCCAGGGTGGTGAAGCGCGGGACAATCAGAAGCAGACCGCCCACCATCTCAGCGATTCCGGCGAAAAGGCTGTAGGCCCGGGACATCCCCATGAACGTCCACAGCAGCCCCATCGGTGAGGAGTTGCCGTAATAATCCACAAACCGGTACAACGGCGGCGGAGCAAATTGCATGCGAAACAGCTTATTGGCGCCGTAGCTGATCATTGCCACTGCGAGGGTCATGCGTACGAAAAGCCTCAGCCATTGGTACAGTTGGTCATAGTTCGTCTTCTTTCGGTCAACCCACGACCAGATGGCCGTGGCGATGGCTGCCACTACGACCAGGCAGAGCAGAAGTATGTAGTCATACAGTTGGTCGCCACTGCCATTGGCGACTTCCGTCATGTCGCCTTGCAGGTGCAGCAGGTTTTGCCCAACCCAGGGCACGATCATGTGCCAAATTCGACGGTACGCGTCGTTGTTGGGCATGTCGGCGCCGAGAGCGCCCACTGCGCCGGGAAAGATATACAGCAGGAAATAAGAGAATACGAAGCGGAAAGCGATGCGGGTGGAAAGCCGCCAATCGCCGCCATGCTCGGTTACGCGCGGCCCTGCTGCCCGCGCCATTTGCGGTTCCATGACTTCCTGGCTCCTCGGATGAAACAGCGGTCCTGATCTCGAAACGGCCCCGATAATTCCAGCACAGAGCCGAAAGCTGAGGCATTGTCTCGCGAACGGAAGTTTGGCGCAACTGATGGAATCAGGTCTTCAGCCGGAAGATCATTCCGGCCTTTACAAAAGAGCCGGCAATCCGCACGAGGCGCCTTACAGCCGTTTCAGAGTTCATGTGAACTTTGGAAGCGTTACCTCAGCGGCTAAAGCCGGCTTTTTGTCCGGTAGCTTTCCTGCACGCCTGAAGGCGTGCTCCACCCGTGCTCGGTCTACACTAACCATGAAACGGCCTTAGCTGGCCACCGGACAGACGCGCGCACGCTCGGGGCGTACACTTGAATTACATCTTCATACGCAGCGTTACCTAACCACGGGGCCGAGTTCTCTTGCGCATCCGGACAGCGCCCGATTTTGGCGCGAGACCGGGGTCCCCGATGCGCGCCGCCTTTGCGCGCGTTGGGGTGGGAGGAATCTGCTGTTCAATGAAAAAGGCGAAGAGCATATCCCTCGCTGCGCTCGTGATGACAATACCTGTGAATTCGACTGTATTGCAGGGACCACCATTATTCAGGAGGCGAATGTTATGGCAGGCAATCTGGCAGGTTTTCCGTTTTGGACCCTACATTTCGACGAGAATGGCAAGCCGCAGGTTGACGTAAGCACATTCCTGCAGGAGCTTCCATCCGCCAAGCTGACCGATCTCCTCATCTTTTCCCACGGATGGAACAATGACGAGGCCACGGCGATGGATCTGTACACCCGCTTCTTCGGGGAGATACGGAAACTCATCGACGATGCCTCGGTGCCCAAGCGCCCCAACGCGGCGATTGGTGTCGCGGGCGTCATCTGGCCGTCCATCCTTTTTCCTGGAGACGCACCTGCCACGACCGCCGCCGGCGGCGCGGCCAGCTTCACCGCCGCCGATGACTCGGCGTCCCTGGAGTCGGAACTCCCCAAGGTCTTCAACAGTCCCGCGCAGCAGCCGATCGTGCAAGACTTGCTGGCCATGTTGCGGGAACAGTCTTCCGACCCGAACCAACTGCTCGCCTTCCGCGACAAGCTGGCGGCCTTGGTGCAAGGCACGGCAACCCCGTCCACGCAGGACGATCCCGAGCTGAAGGCGCTCACCACGCAGGATGACAACGAGTGGATGAGCATTCTGAATGCGCTCGCGACACCATCGGCCGACGACACCTCGGGAGGAGGCGCGGCCGACTTCGGCAGCGCCATCGGCAACCTGTGGGGCGGAGCTAAGAACGCCGTTCGCGTCACCACCTACTGGACCATGAAGAACCGCGCCGGAATTGTCGGCAAGACCGGACTTGGCCCGTTGGTGGGAAAGATTCAGGCAGCGGCGCCTGGCCTGAATGTTCATCTGCTGGGCCATTCCTTCGGAGCCCGGCTGGTCTCTTATACTTTGGCCGGGTTGCCCGATCCGCCGGCGGGTGCTCAGTCGCCCGTCAAGTCGCTGTTCCTGCTGCAAGGCGCATTCTCGCACTTCGCCTTCGCCGACGCTTTACCCTTCGATAAGTCCCGCAAGGGAGACCTGGCTGGAATGGCCGCTCGCGTGGACGGGCCGCTGCTCACCACCCATTCGCTTAAAGACGCGGCAGTCGGCACCTCCTATCCGCTGGCCTCCGTCCTGGCGCGCCAGGACGCCTCCGATGCGACCGATGCGCAGTACCGCTGGGAGGGCATGGGACACGATGGCGCGCAGGCCGTCAATGCCACCGAGGTCCCTCTCGGCAATGTGAAAACCAAGTACGACTTCGCCACCGGCAAGTGGCTGAACCTGGATGGAAATCAGATCATCGTCAACGGCGGCCCGCCCTCGGGCGCTCATAGCGACATCGTCCATCCCGAGATCGCCTGGGCCGCTCTGCTGGCGGAGAAGATTGTGACTGTGACCTAAGACGCCGGAAACTGTGAGGTGCCTATGCCCGTGATTCGCGCCTGCAAGACTTGCGGACGCAAGAACCGTATTCCCGCCAAACATCTTGCCGATACCGGGCAGTGCGGTGCCTGCAAATCCCCATTGCCGCCGGTCGATGAGCCGCTGGAAGTTGACCCCGAGCTGTTCGACGAGATTATCCAGAACGCGCGGGTCCCCGTGCTGGTGGATTTCTGGGCTGCATGGTGCGGTCCGTGTCGCATGGCCGCTCCTGAGGTGGCGCGCACCGCGTCCGAAATGGCGGGCCGGGCCATCGTCGTCAAGGTCGATACCGAGCGCTATCCCCAGTTGGCTGCCCGCTTCAAGGTGCAAGGCATCCCCAACTTCGCCGTGTTTTCCGCCGGACGACTGGTGACCCAACAAGCCGGCGTGGTCCCGCACGAACAGTTAGAGACCTGGCTTCGGTCCGCGGGGCCAGCATCGGCGGCCTAAAAGCTTCGCCCGCGTCGGATAGATCAACGTGAGGTCGCACCGAAGGTTGCCTCGTACCTTCTAGCTCGCTGCTGCGCCTACGGTCTTGCCGCAATACGGGCAGCACACGTAATCGGAGCTGATGGCGCGGCCGCAGTGACTACAGGTCGGGGTCAAGGCATGGCCGCACTTCGGGCAATAGCGGAAATCCGACCCGACCTCGGTGCCACAGGTGGGGCAAGGTATCAGCAGAGGCTTGCGCAGCAGGAAGTACGCGATAAAGCCCAGGGCCTTGGGCACGAAAATCACTAGTAGCGTCCACAGCAGCGAATTCATGCCGCGGCGCTTGGAGTCGGCGTTCACGTAGCCGATCAACAGAATGATGACGGCCAGGAGGATGCCACCACCTACGCTGATCAGCACCAAAAACGGCATCGGGGGTAAGTCTGAATGTTTCAGATAATGCGGTGCGAGCACCAGCAGGCAGATCTGCATAAGCGCGAACGCCAAAACTGCAATTACCGTTGCCACCGGCGGAATGATGGCGAGTTCGCTGCGAAAGTGAGACTTTACCTGGTTCATCGCTTTTCTCCTTCATGCTCCCTCGCCAACGAAAGCATGAGGGACTGTTCAAATAGTGGCCGCGGCACCACCAGCATCAGGACGGCGATGGCAACCGCAGGCAGCAGCCAGAACAGCAGCACGCCGGGTGCGACGATTGACTCGGGCAGGCCCAACCGTTGCACCACCCATCCTCCGGCCTTCCACCACAGCCACGCCGAGGCGGTCGAGGACAGCACTCCGATGCAGAACGAAACAGCAATGAGGACCACCCGCGCCTGATGCTCGCGCAGTTGCGCTGCGCGCGCCTGCACCCTTGCTTGCGTGGTGGCCACCAGCGCCGGACTGGCGGTGACGGCAACCGAGCGCAGAAATTGTCCAGCGCCCGCAACCAGAGCGGCATACTCGGCACATTCGGAGCACAGCGCCAGATGCGATTCCAGCCAGGCCGCGTCACCGGCGGCCATGTCTTCCACGCCCTGCCGGGTAATGAGGTCGATGGCGCGTTCGTGTTCGTGGCCGGTCATTGTGCGCCTCCCTTCAGCGCGGGTCGCAACGCCATCACGCCGCGATAGATTCGGGTCTTTACGGTGGCAACAGGAATTCGAACCAATTTCGCAATCTCCTCCAGCTTCATCTGCTCCTGAAAGCGGAGCACCAGAACTTCGCGAAACAGAGGCGGCACCTGGCTCAAGGCTGCGTCAAACATCTCGTGCTGCTGCTTGGTGACGGCCATCTCCAACGGCGACGGGCCGCTGGCTGGGGGCTCGAACGGAGCGCCGTCTTCCGGGTCCTTCATCTCGTCGAGGCTGCTGGGGTTGCGCTTGCGCAGATGGTCGATGGCGACGTTGTGCGCGATCGACATCAACCACGACACGAAGCGGTTGCGGCCATCGTAGAGATGACCTTTCTCCAGCACCCGCAGCCAGGTCTCCTGAAAGAGGTCTTCCGCGGTGGCGCGATTGCCGGTCAGATGCAGCAGGTAGCGCAGCAGCCGGTGCTGATACTGCTCGATCAAAGCGTCGAGCAGGTCAGGGTCACGGCGCCGCAGCCCACGCGCGATTTGGGCTTCTTCGGTTTCCATCGGAAGCAACGAACTGAAGGCGGTGGCGACCATACTAACGGGATATACGTGGCAGAAGGGAAAAAAGACTCAAGCGGGATTGAACCGCGGATTTACGCTGATACACGCGGATCAATCTGGCGGGCTTGGGACGCACGGAGAAAGCATCTTCTCGGCTTGGTTATCTGCCGCTTCACCGAAAAACTTCAGAATAATCCGCGGTCATCCGTGTAAATCCGCGGTTAGATTGGTCTTATCTTGACATGTTCGGACTGCCCCCCTCCGCTCCGCCTTGCTTCCTTCCGTGATTTACAATCATCTGTTTGTGTAGGCGCCTTTTTCCCGGCCATCATCACCGTTCCTGAGACTGGAGCACAAACTTGCCAGAGACCATCTACGACGTAGCCATCATCGGCAGCGGTCCTGCCGGATACACGGCGGCGATTCGCGCCGGACAACTCGGCCTGAAGGCCGCTCTCATCGAGAAGGATCCTTACCTGGGCGGAACCTGCCTGCACGTGGGTTGCATCCCAACCAAGGCGTTGCTGTTTAACGCCGAAGTTTACGACCACGTGAAGGAAGGCAGCGAACTCGGCCTGGAGAACACCGCAGGCGTCACCCTGAACTGGAGCTCGATCCAGAAGCGCAAGCAGGGCATCGTGGACAAGCACGCCAAAGGGCTGCAGTTCCTGATGCGCAAGAACAAGGTGGACGTCATCAAAGGCTACGGCAAACTGACTGGTCCGGCGAAGGACGGCATTCATACCGTCGCGCTCGAGGGGGGAGAGCAGAAGTCGATCAAGGCGAAGAACCTGATCCTGTGCACCGGTTCTGTGGCGCGCATGCTGCCGGGATTGCAGGCCGATTCGCAGATCCTTACCAACATCGAAGTGCTGAGCCTGGACGCGCTGCCGAAGTCGATCATTGTAATCGGCTCAGGCGCCGTGGGCGTGGAATTTGCCAGCATCTACAAGTCGTTCGGCGCGGAGGTGACCATCCTGGAGATGCTGCCGCGCTATGTTCCAGTGGAAGATGAGGACGTGTCGAAGGAGTTGATGCGCGTGTACCGCAAGCGCGGCATCAACGGATTCGTCAACGCCAAGGTCGAGAAGGTGGAGAAGACAAAGAGCGGCGTCGCGGTGACCTTTACCGTCGATGGCAAGCAGCAGAAGCTGGAGGCCGAGAAGGTGCTGGTGGCAGTCGGACGTGCGCCGCGCACCGAGAGCGTCGGTATCGAGAAGACGAAGATCAAGGTCGAGCGCGGGTTCGTGGAGGTTGACGGCTTCATGCGGACGGCCGAGCCCGGCATCTACGCTATTGGCGATATTGTCGCGGGCTATCCACAACTGGCGCACTCCGGCGGGATGGAAGGCATCGTCGCGGTCACGCACATTGCCGGCAAACCCGTAAAGCAGATCAACAAGCTGCGCATCCCCAACGCTACGTACTGCCATCCCGAGATTGGCAGCGTCGGTCTGACCGAGGCCAAGGCCAAGGAAGCGGGCTACGAGGTAAAGGTCGGCAAGTTTCCGTTCACCGCCAACTCGCGGGCCAGCATCGTCGGCCAGCATGAAGGCTTCATCAAGATTGTGACCGATGCAAAATATGGCGAGATTCTGGGCGTGCACATCATCGGGCCGAACGCGACCGAGCTGATTGCCGAGTCGGTTCTGGCGCTGGAGATGGAATGCACGGCAGAAGAGTTGGCGAACATCATCCACGCGCACCCGACCTTGTCGGAGGCGATGCTGGACGCCTCGAATGCGGTGTTCGGCATGGCGATTAATGCGTAGGGGCCGCGATTCGCTCTTCGCCTGTCGCTGTTCGCTTACACTCAACAGTTGCCAAAAGACCTATACTGGCTAGGTTCCCTGAAAACTGAGCGGCAAAGGGCGAATCCGTAGCAGCGCATAGCTAGCGTCCGGCAATCCGGCGAACAGCGAAGAGCGAGTAGCGAAAGGCGAAATCATGAGCCTCCTCAAATGGTGTGACGAAGGCCCGGCAACTGTGTCTCTGCTGGCAACCGTGGAAGACGCCGTCCGGACCATGACGGACAAGCAGGTGGGCGCGGTGGCTGTTATTGACGAGAACGGCGTTGTTGCCGGCATGTTCACCGAGCGCGATGTGCTGGCAAAATTTGCCCTCAGCGGGCGCGATGCCAAAACCACGCCCGTCCGCGAACTGATGAGTCCCATGGTCGAGATGGCCACCGAGGAGACCACTCCGAGCGAAGCCCTGCAAGTCATGCTGGAGCGGCACTATCGCCACATGCCGATCGTGGACGATCACGGCAAAGTGCTGGGTATTTGTTCCATCCGCAATATTTTGGAAGCCAGGGTGGATGATTTGCTCGCGCAGCTCGACGCCAACCATCATGCTGGCGCAAAGGCGTAAACACGTGCGGATAGTTATTTTTTGCGTCGCAGCCCAGTAACCATCTTTTCTACGTCGGCATGACGGACCAGATCTCCAGCATCGGCTTGCCGGATGCCATTTTCGATTAGGTCAATGTGGTACTGCTGGAGGTCGAGGTGATTATCCACCGCCTCATTGAGCAGGTAGCTGCGGTCGCGATCGTACACAGACGCCAGCGCGTCGAGGGCTTGCACCTTCTTCGCATCCGTACGAAAGCTTACCGTCTTATCCATAAGGCGTCATGATACACCGTAATACAGGGGGCTGGTTCGACGCCAACAATCTAAGTCACTTCCACTCAACCTTCGACACTACGTACCGTAAGCGCTGATATAATCAAGGATTCATGCCCAAGAAGCGTTTGATCCGCTCTACTACTGTTCTTTGCGTTCGCCGGGATGACAAGGTAGTGATGGCCGGAGACGGCCAGGTCACGCTCGGGGAAGGCATCATCAAGCACTCCGCCCGCAAGATCCGGCGGCTTTATCAGGACAAGATACTCGCCGGGTTTGCCGGCTCCACGGCGGACGCCTTCTCGCTGTTCGCTCGCTTCGAGTCCAAGCTGGAGCAGTACCACGGCAATCTGGGCCGCGCGGCGGTCGAGCTGGCCAAGGACTGGCGCACCGACAAGATGCTGCGCGCGCTGGAGGCGCTGCTGCTGGTCGCCGACCAGGGCCAGACGTTTCTTATCAGCGGACAGGGCGACGTAATTGAGCCGGACAGCGGCATCGCGGCCATCGGCAGCGGAGGCCCTTATGCGACCGCCGCCGCCACTGCGCTGTTCGAGCACACGACGTTGTCGGCGCGCCAGATCGCCGAAGAGGCCATGAAGATTGCCGGCAAGATTTGCATTTATACCAACGACAGGGTGACGATCGAAGAGTTGTGAAGCAGTTGTCAGTTGCCGGTTGTCAGTTGTCAGCAACGACGCAACTGACGACTGACAACTGGCAACCGACAACTGAGGTTTTACATTGGCCATTTATCTTCCCGCAACCGCAGATGAAGAACACGTAGCGCTCGACGAGCTAACGCCGCGCGAGATCGTGCGCGAGCTCGACAAGTATGTCGTCGGACAGAATCAGGCGAAGCGCGCGGTCGCCATCGCGCTGCGCAACCGCATGCGCCGCCAGAAGCTTCCCGCCGAACTCGCCGAAGAAGTCATTCCCAAGAACATCATCATGATCGGGCCGACTGGCGTCGGCAAGACCGAGATCGCGCGGCGCCTGGCCAAGCTGGCGAACTCTCCCTTCATGAAGGTCGAGGCCTCGAAGTTTACCGAGGTCGGCTACGTGGGGCGCGATGTCGAGTCCATGGTGCGCGACCTGGTCGAGATCGCCATTGACATGGTGCGCGAGGAGAAGCTGGAGGACGTCGCCGACAAGGCCGAGCTGAACGCCGAAGAGCGCCTGCTCGACCTGCTGCTGCCGGCAATGCCGGCGCCGGTCCCAGCGCGGCCGGCTGCGCAAGACCAACAGATCGGCTTCAACCTCGGCAACGAACCGCTTCTGGCGGCCGAGCCAGGATCGCGGACCCGCGAGAAATTTCGCCAGCAACTGCGCGAGGGCAAACTCGACGAACGCATGGTCGAGTTGGATGTCCGCGAGAAGTCGATGCCCGCCTTTGAGATCATCACCAACCAGGGCGTCGAGGAGATGGATGTCAACATGAAGGACATTCTGCCCAACATCTTCGGCCAGCGCACCAAGAAGCGGAAGATGAAGGTCAGCGAAGCCTTCGACTATCTCATCCAGGAAGAAGAGCAGCGCCTGGTGGACATGGACCAGGTGACGCGAATCGCGGTGGAGCGGGTGGAGAATTCCGGCATCATTTTTCTCGACGAGATCGACAAGATCGCCGGCCGCGAAGGCGGTCACGGGCCGGACGTCTCACGTGAAGGCGTGCAGCGCGACATTCTGCCGATCGTCGAAGGCACGACCGTGAACACGCGCTACGGCATGGTGCGCACCGATCACATCCTGTTCATCGCCGCCGGCGCGTTCCATGTTTCCAAGCCCAGCGATCTCATTCCTGAGCTGCAAGGCCGCTTCCCCATTCGCGTGGAGCTGCAATCGCTGACGGTGGAAGACTTCATCAAGATCCTCACCGAGCCCAAGTCGTCGCTCACCAAGCAATACATCGCGCTGCTGGAGACCGAAGGCGTGAAGCTGGAATTCACTCCCGAGGCGCTGGCGGAAGTGGCGCACTTTGCCTTCCGGGTGAACGAAGGCACGGAGAACATCGGAGCGCGGCGTCTGCACACCATCATGGAGAAGGTGCTCGACATCATCAGCTTCGAGGCCTCCGACATGACAGAGAAACACGTGACGGTAGACGCCGATTACGTGCGCAACACGCTCACCGACATCGTGAAGGACCAGGACTTGTCGCGCTACATCCTGTAGGCTGTATTGCTCATCACTAGCTGGCCGCTGAGGTCATCCCAGCGGCCAATGACCTATCGCGAGCATGGCGTTACATGTTTGCGCCGCCCTCGAAGACCTTCACCATCTGGTAGGGATAAACGCGATACAGAGCGTAGCTGACGCCGGTGTCGGAGTGCTGGCGGAACAGCAGGTCACCGCGACCGTTGGCGTCGGCATCCACGGCGTCGATGATCTCCATGCGCGGGAAGGCGTCGAGGTGATTGTTGTCGGTGACTGAGCTGAAGACCTTTTGCGCCTGTCCGTTGATGTCAACCCGCGCCACCACGGTGACAAAGTAATCGAACTCGCTGCCGCCCGCAGTTTTGACGCTCGTGTCGGGCACCTTTGCGGTCAGCACCAGAGTGGGCGAGTTGCTGAAGTCCAGGTCGAAGGCGCGCAGGTCGTAGTCGGTGACGACGAAACTCTTCGTATCAGGCGCAGCTTTCGCCGATGCCTTTCGCCGGAGCTTTCCCCGGAGCCTTAATCGGCTGGCGCTTAGCTCCGGTAATTGCGGAGCTCCTCCAACGCCAGCGCCAGCATTGGCCGTCCGCGCTCTTCCTTCTCCGCTGGAGTCATGGAGTAAAGCAGGGAGCGGATCTCGTAGTTGCCCGCATCGGAAATTGCGGGAAAGGCGTTGCCCGATCGAGGCGTGCTTTTCGCGGCAGGAGCCTTCAGCGGTTGGGTCGCTACTGCCGTCGTGGCTTTAGAGTTGCTCGCGCTTGGCTTGGTAGCAATAACGGGCGCGGCGGTACTCGGTTTGTCGGACAGGTTGCCGCGGTGCAGGACTGGACGGTCGGGATCGTTTTCGTCCGATGACACGGTCGGCGGCGGCGGCGCAGTTGGGGCTTGCGCATTGGCTTGCGAAGCGTCGCCGCTCAGCGTCGGACGCGACTCCGCGCTCGAAGGCGACGAGTTCTTCAGCGTGGGACGATCGGGATCCGTGTCGTCCGATGAGACGTTTGCCGGCGGTGCGCTCGCGGCCGGTGTGCTGCTCTGCGAAGTATCAGGTCCGAGCGTGGGACGCGACTCGGGTCCAGACGGCGATGAGTTTTTCAGCGTGGGGCGATCGGAATCGTGATTCGCGGGTGGAGGAGAATTGTTGCCGCTGGAAGCAGTCGAAGTATCGCTGGATGAACCTGACGAAGCGCTCTGACTGCCACTCGATTCTTGCGGCTCCGCCGAACCGCTCGACGGTGAACGGCGCAGCACCGGAGGACCGGAATCGTCGTTGATCGACGACGCTTTCTTCTTCGGTTGCTTGGCGGCTTGTTGCGCAATCTTGGTGTCGAGCGAACCTTGCTGCGGCTTCCATTGCCCGTCGGCAATCCAGGTCCCGTTGACTTGCTTGGGCTTGGTCACGGTGAACCAACCTGTTGGCTCGCCGTAGCTCAGAGCCTGATACAGTGTCTCGGGTTCAATCGCCATCGGCGCAGGATTGGCGCCATAGAAGCTGGCATCGTAATAATGTCCGTCCATCCAAAGCGCGATTGGCACCAACTGCGCGCCGCCTTTGGGCAGGAACTCGATCACCGCAATGGCGCGAGGGCCGCGCTTGGCCGGCTTCTTGCTCTCCGGCTGGCCTTCGTCGGCGCGCTTGTGTTCGGTGCGATCGCGAATCTGAGCTGCACCCAGAACCGACGACAGCAGCATAACCAACGTGACCGCAATAGCATGAATGCTCGATTTGCGGTATAGATAGTGCGCTATGGAAATCAAATCGAAAGCCCCTGACTTCACTCTACCCGACGATAACGGAAACCCGGTTTCGCTCGCTCAGTTCCGCGGCAACAACGTGGTGCTGTTCTTCTATCCCAAGGCGAACACACCCGGTTGAACCATCGAAGCGTGCGGGTTCCGCGACGCATACAGCAAGCTGCAAAAGGCTGGACTGGTGGTTCTGGGCATTTCGCCCGACACGCCTTCCGCTCAGAAGAAGTTTAAAGAAAAATACGATCTTCCGTACACTTTGCTCGCCGACGCCAACAAGGAAGTCGCCAAGCAGTTCGGCGTACTGAAGGAGAAAAACATGTACGGCAGGAAAGTAATGGGCATTGCGCGAACCACCTTTCTCATTGGTCCAGACGGCAAAGCTCGTCCACATCTTCGAGAACGTGAAGCCCGAAGGACACGCGGAAGAAGTGCTGGCACAGGTGAAGAAGAGTGGATAGTGGATAGTGATTAGTGGATAGTCGGACGGCAATCAAAGCCAACATTTAGCACGGAGCAGTTGGCGAGAATATCTGGCTCAACGCGCTGGAACGCGACCAGCGCGCCTCGTTGACTCCCCTCTCCGGGTTCTACGTAGAATCAATCCCTTAGCACACAAATCATTCGCATCCATTTGATTCTAAATAGCTTATAGTTAGTGTATTCTTAAATAAGGACTTAAGATGAGATATTCGTCTCTTTTTTTGGGTGATTTGGTACACTAGAAACACTAGCTAAGCTAACTATGCTAGATATATAAGCTACACTGGTTATGGGAGATTAACATGGCCGCAAAGGATACTAAGCTGTTGGCGGTGCGATTGCCGGAAGCCGACCGACGCCGCATCAAGGTGCTGGCGGCCAGTCAAGGGCTGACGCTGCGGGAAGCCATCGTGCAGGCGTTCGAAGCCTGGGCGTCACAACTGCCATCGGCAGCACCCGCCCTTGGGGCTGAGTGGGGCGCGCCCACCGCCGCGGATGGGAAGAAGCCGGGCCGCCCAAAGCGCGCTGCGACCCCGTAGCAAGATCAGCGCCCAGCGGGCGGAAAGCCTCTTTGGCAGCCGACGACGGCGCTATCCCCGGCTGAGCGCCGCTTCGCGAGCCTGGCTCCACGGGGCCGCGCCTACCTGGGCAGCGCGTGGAAAAGGCATGTCGCTCACCACAATTGATACCCTGATTGCAGCCATCGCTCTGGAACACCGCGCTACCGTTTTTACTCTCGACCAGGACTTCTCCAGAATCGCACTTATCACCCGGTTGGCGCTCTACCGCTTCTGATGCCGGGCCTGGTGCCAGGGTTCGCGCTGGCAACGAATCCAGGGATGCTCGCGCACTGCCCAGGCGGCGCCGCAACGCTGCTCAGCGACTGGCCTTCAGCACAGGTGAATTACCGCCGGAGAGCGCCGCGCTCGCTTTAGCGATGGGCAGCCGCCAGTTCGGTATCGGCGAATTGTGTTCCATTCACGTTCAGGTAGCACACCATGTTCTTCAGTCGCGCCGTATCGTCTCCCGAAGCGCTCTCTCCCCGCTGCCGCAGGTAGTAGGGAGGAATGGACTGGTAGTACAAGGTGGCAACCACGCTGGCCGCATTGGCCAGTTGCGAGCTGAGGGGTATGGCATATCGAACTACGCTCGATCCGCTGCCGTCGCTGTAGTTGGGATCGCCATTGACCCCAACCGGTTTCGTCATGTCAGCGGACGGGCCGGTGGGACTCCATCCCTGCGGAAGAAGACGGTTGTTTTTTACGACTTCATCAAGAGCCAGAAAGCTGGTGGTGAGCTGCCCTTCCGGATTTAACGCCAGTTCTTCGTAGATCTGCACCTGATCGTCGCGCGTGATCGGGTTCGCCTGATTGTAGTGAGGTTGATAGGCCTGCTGGTTGGGCGCGAAAAACTCCGTGACCAGCGGATTCCCGCTGTTATCAAGAATCACGCCATCGGTTCGAGGTCTGGCCCGAGACCCACAGCGTGTTGCCGAGGGCGTCAAGTACGCGGAACTCCAAAAACGCACGGCGGAAACTTACTCCGGACGGAAAGCTGTGGCCCGCCAGATTAACCACCTGAACGTCAGCTTGCAGAGTGGTGCCGGTATTTTGCAGCGAGAGAACGTTCACGGTAGCGGTAGAGCTCGCCACCTCCAAGCCCGAGTTGATGGCGGTGTATTGGCTGGCAAAGATATCTTTGCCGCCACCCGGAAGCATCGGGTCGGCTGCATACAGGCCCAACTCGCTGCGGAACTCTCCAAACATCTCCAACGCGAACACATTAATTCCCAGAAGAGTGTGCCGGGCGAAATCGGTTCGTTTGGTCAGCGTGATCTGATCATCCGGCGCGCGGAACAGCTCGGGGGGAAACGTGTTGTCTTCTATGTTGGCGATGTTGAAGGCGAGGGGCTGGCCTTTGTACTGCCGCGGCATGTGGCAGTCCTGACAACTCTGAGGAGTAGGGCCGTTGTCCGCAAAGTTGCTGTTCACCCACTCCAGAAATGTCGTCTGCTCGTGGGAGACTTTTGGATTTCCATGTTCGTCCAGCGGCTGGTTGCCATTCTTGTCGTACACGGGAAGAAAGATGGTGTGGCACGAACTGCACAGCAGCGAAGACTGCACCTGACTGGCGAACTGGGGATTGACTCCGATCGCATTCTGCATGGGCAGCGTAGCCACCTGGGCATACGGACCGTAGAGTCTCCGTTGGCGGGCCCACGTTGAATAGTCCCGTGTAGGTTGCCTCGGTGCCGAGTCCGTCAGCGGCGATATGGTGGCAACCGTCGCAGGAGACTCCGTCGCGCGCCAGGGCGCCGTAGCGCGAGTTGGGGTCGGAAAGGGCGGCGTGGGTGAGTAGTCCGCCATTGGTATCGATCTTGTACTGGCGTTCTCCCAGGACCCCGTGGCAGCGCAGGCAGGTGTCGTCAATGAGGTCCGCTGCGTTCGGTTGCCCGCTCAGTTGGGGATGGATGGTCCGCTCGGTCTCCAGTTGGGCCAGGAAGATCGGGTCGCGTCCGGACAGGCCCATCATCGAATACCGCCATTCGCCGTTGGGGGAGACGTTGACCTTGCAGTTCGTCGGCGGGTTGCTGCCGGGGTCGCATGTCTGTAGGGCATTGGGATAAAGCATGGCGGGAATGTCAGCTCTGCCAGTGTCGCTGATGGTCCCGGTTGCATCGTGACAGCCGGCACACTGGTCAGAGGTCAGGAACTGCTGTGGCCCGGCGGGGCGGCCATAGGGAACGACATGGTCATAGGTTTCCGACACCATGCAGTACGACTTGCGTGGGGCCTGCTGCTGGGGAAATACCGTGGAACATTGCGGCGCGGTGAGCGGGTTCCGGGTGCTTCCGGACTCGTCCTTCCTGCTTGCGAAGTTTCCCTGATGCACATACTCGAGCGGGTTGAACTCCGTGGCCGAAGAGCTATTGCTGGTTGGTCTGATGGCGAAGTCTTGCATCATGCCCGAGGTTCCGCCGCCGGCGACGTGCGAGGTGGTTGCGTAAGTGCCTTGTCCATCCGCTGCCGTCGAGTGACAGTTGAGGCAGTACAGGCCATATCCCGTGTACACCGGGGTCGGCTCCGAACAACCGTTGGTCACCGGAACCGGCGGAAGCGGGTTGATACCTATATCGGCCCAGTACCAGGTGTCCCACACCGAGCTGTCCTTGATCATGACGGTCCAGTCCATAAACCCTGTGCCGTCCGCATTCTTGTACTGCGCTTTGACCATCGTGCTGCCGTCGATAATCCTGGCGCTGCGGTCTCCGTTGGTCAGCCAGCTCCATATGTTCGGAGAGTAGTACACCTGAACGTAGGGATGGACCCCCTGGCTGCTACGCACATTTGCATCGTGTTGCCAGGACTTGTAGCAGCCGTCATTGAGAAATTGGGTGAGCTGGGGCAAGAACCCCGGAGAGCTGGGTGGCTGCAATGGCGTACAGGCGGCCTTCTCCGAGGGGGAAGTTGAGTTGCCCGAGCCGGAGCCGCAGGCCGTTAGCAGCAGGAGGCTGACGACGGCGGCGCCTAGCAGCGCAGTTGCGCTTCGTGAGTTCACAAACTCTCCCCCGGTCTATATGACAACCGCAGCGCAGCTAGAGTGATCTACCTGGCTGACAGAGTTCCTAAATGGGTGGCTAGTTAGGTTGCAATACTACACCACAAACCAAAGAGCGTTCTTATGGACCGCTAAAACCCTGCGGCGAGCAATTGCAGATAAGGTACATACGTGTTGACGCAGTCATGATTTCCTCCGGGGTCGCCAGTCTGCACGCAAAAGTTCACCACGTTTTGCGCCAGAGATCCGCTGCTGACAAGCTGTACTGACGGAGCTGACGTATACCCGGAACCGCCGCTGGTAACCTTTACCCCCAGGCCGTCGAACAGGCTATAACTTGCCGTCGCGGCCGCTCCGGTTCCACCACCGCCGGAGAACACGACCATCGGCATCCAATCTAACTCCGAGTAACCGCTGGAGCTGGTCACGGTAACGCTGGTGACGGAGCCGTTGCTAACGCTGGCGGTCGCGGTTGCGCTGCCGGCCAATTGAAAGGGATCGGTGACGTGACTATAGGTCAATGTCAGCGGCCCCAGGCGAGTGGAGGAAGGACCGAGGATCGGAATGAGGTCCGCCGCGTTGACGATTGGATAGCTATTCGGCACATAGAACTGGTAACGCGAGAGAAACGCTTCCTGATTGTCGAGCGTCGGAATAGAGGACAAACCCGCGGCGACCCGGGGACTGGCCAGGCTATACATGAATATCTGGGAAAAGCTGGAAGGGAAGTTAGTAGCAATATCCAGCGCGCACAACGCGGCCAGTGCTCCGCCCAGGCTGTGCCCGGTGACGTACAGCGGGAGGCTGTTGCCCAGCGGGCTCACATACTGGCGGATCTGATCCGCGATCGATCCGCTGGCCCGGTTCTGAGGATCTAACGGACTCGAGACAACCGACCCATCTGTGCCAACCGTGTAAAGGCCATAGAAGCCGGCGTGCACCGACCCCAGACCGGAAGAAAGAGGAAGTCCCGTGGCCGCGAAGGGCGTCGGAAGGCCATCGGCGTCAGTAAACCATTCGTCCCATGACCTGGTGCCGCGCAGGGCGACCACTACCATGCCTTGGCCGTTGCCACCAGTGGGAGTCAGGGTCAATTGCACCGCGAATCCGGCGGGAAATTGAGTGTAGTCGCCCACTTGCCCGCTGGTGGGGCCAGGTTCGTTGGCTTCGTAAACGGTCAGCACCTGGGGATTGGACGCGGTTATCGTGTATCCACTCAACGCCAGCCCTGAGAAGTCGGGCGTCCAGTTCAAACCTGCGGCAAACTGAGCATAGGTAAGGCTGCAGCACTGCCCCATGAGATACGCCATGACCGCACTAAAAGGTGCCGCGGGTGGCGTGGGAGTTACATTGGCGGTGGGTTCGATGAGGGGTGTGAAGGCGAAAGATGGATTGCTTGTCATTCCAGGCTCCTCCAGGGGCTGCGGACTGTTTCTGTAATCAAGATTTCAATCGCGGAGCTTGCCCCGACTATTGAACCTTCTTGCCGGGTACGCGACTGGAAGTCGTGTCAGGACGGGTTAGCGCGCAAGCTTCGTAACCAGGAGATACCCCCTCGTCTTCCCGGAGTCGCTGTCGATGGTATTCATCGCGTTCCACAACTCCTTCGTGTTCACCCATGAGGGAGGGTATTTGTAGCGCGCCACGTCGTAAACCAGGAAGGAGTCCGATTTCTCATGGTAGGCGCCGATGGGTGAAAAGTGTCCTCCCCCGACCTGTCCCACACCGGTTCTGAGAAAATTCACAATCACACAACGGGTAGACCCTTTCAATGCTTCCTTCGCATCCTCCCGGAAATTCTTTTCGGATTTGTCGCTGGCGTGACACACCCCCACGTGAACCGGGAATGTAGCCAGGGCGTCACCGAGCTGTTGCAGGGTCATTCCTTGCTCCAGCACCACCTTGCGCGGAGCTATCTTTTCGACCGCGGGTGTGAAGAAGACAGATTGCGCGAAGAGGCAATAGGGATTCCACGCGGGCACAGGCGGCCGCTCCTGCTTGGGAACCAGCGCGTTGAGCACCATGGTGCTGGACGCGACGCCGCAAAAGGTTTGCGTCTCCTGGCTGAGGAAGTACATGCCGAGCGTAACGAAGCTTCGGCGGTCGCTCTCCTCGAGCCGCCTGAAACCTTCGGCAGAATCGAGGTAAATCGGCTCTGGTGGCTGCTTCTGGTTCTGGGATTGGGCGGGAGCGGGGGTTGGGTCGGATTGAGCTTTCATCGAAACCTCCTCGACGGGCGCGAAACCTTCTTCCGGTTGGGTGGGATGGTTTGGTCTCATGTTCCTGCCGGTTTGGGATCCCGACAGGTCGAGACGATCATTGTATTACCGTGCTTGAAGTCGTGAGGTGGCGATTAAACCATCCGGGCGGCGGCGTGTCTAGTCAATATTGCCACGCTCAAGAAATAGTTTTCGGATCCTCGAATCGCGATACCTGGCCGCTAGCCCTAATATTCAATCCCCAGCTTGTGCTGCATCTCCTCGAGTGTGACGCCCTTGGTCTCGGGATAGGTGAACAGCACGACGAAGAACATCAGCGCCATCATGGCGGCGAAGAACACAAAGGGATAGCCTCCGCCGAAGCGAATGGCGAAGTAAGGAAAGATGAGCGAGATGATAAAGTTCAGGATCCAATGCGTGGAGCTGCCCAGGCTTTGGCCCTTGGAGCGCACCCGGTTGGGAAAGACCTCGCTTATGTACACCCAGATCACGGCGCCCTGCGAGATGGCGAAGAACGCGATGTACGCGACCAGGAACCAAACCAGCAAGCCCTGGTGCTGGTGGCTGAAGAACACCACCGACACGCCGGCGAGGCAGAACGTCATTCCGAATCCACCGATCAGCAGCAGCGTCTTGCGGCCGAGCTTGTCGATGAGCGACATGCCTAACAGCGTTGCCACCAGGTTCATCGCGCCCACGGCCACGGCCTGCAAATCGCCTGACACTTTGCTGAAGCCGGCCATGGCAAAGATGTAGTTGAGGTAATACAGGATGGCGTTGATGCCCGCCAGCTGATTGAAGGCGGCAACGGTGAAGGCGAGGTAGATGGGAAGACGATACTTGCGCTGAAAGAGCGGCTCGGAGTGGGCGACTCCGTCAACGTGGACGGAGGCGATGATGTCATCCAGTTCACTTTGCCCGTCCGGCGAGCCGAGGCGATCCAGGACGTCGCGCGCTTCCGGGATGCGGTTCTTGGTGACCAGCCAGCGCGCGCTGCGGGGAATGCCGAACAGCATGATCAGGAAGAGCACGGCGGGAGCGGCGGCGATGCCGAGCTGCCAGCGCCATTCGTTCACGCCGAATCCGCCCAGCCCGATCAGATAGTTGCTGAGATAGGCGAGCAGGATGCCGACCACGATGTTGATCTGGAACGAGCCCACCAGCATCCCGCGCCAGCGGGCGGGAGCGATCTCGGCGATGTACACCGGACCCAGGACGGAGGAGCCGCCGATTCCCAGCCCGCCGATGAAGCGGAAGACCAGCAGCGAAGGCCAGCTCCAGGCGAAGGCGCAGCCGAGAGCGGAGATCACGTAGCAGCCCGCGAGGATGCGCAGACTCTCGCGACCGCCCAGGTGATCGCCCAGGACTCCCGAGAACATGGCCCCGATGATCGTTCCCAGCAAGGCGATGGACACCGTGATGCCCAGTTCGCTCGGGATGAGATGGAAGACCTGAGTCAACTGCTGCGTGGTGCCGGCGATGACCGCGGTATCGAACCCGAAGAGCAGTCCGCCTAAAGCGCCGACGATGATGCTGCGGATGAGCAGGGCGTTGAGTTTGGTCGTCACGGATGGTGGCCGCTCCTGGGCGATTTGCCTTCAGCTCCGCTTACTCGCTCCAAACCGCGAGCTCGTTGCCGTTGGGGTCGGCAAAGTGGAAGCGCTTTCCGCCCGGGAAGTCAAAGGTCTCGCGCACGATCTTCCCGCCCGCTGCTTTCACCTTGCTGTAGGTTTCGTCCAGCGAAGTCGCGTAGATCACTACCAGCACGCCGCGCGTCTTCGCGCCGTCGGCGCCCGCGGGTTGCGACTCGCTGTTGAAGCCGCCTGCGAGGCGGCCGTCGTGAAAGCTGGTGTAACCTGGACCGTAATCCTTGAACTCCCATCCGAGCACCTGGTTGTAGAAACGCTTCGTGGCCTCGATGTCGGTGGCCGGAAACTCGATGTAGTCCATCTGGAAATTGTGTTCCTGCTGGCTCATGTTCGCCTCGCCATGTTTTTGAAATTGCCGCATGAGATTAGCACACCGGACCGGAGAACCGTGCCCTACGGTATGCAAAACCGTTCTACCCGGCGACCGACGAGTAAGGGCTGAATGCTGGACTGCAACGCGGTTCCCCCAGGCCGGGCAACTCAAGCGACCGCGCGAGGTTTGCGGGTCTTGGGAACACGTGCTGACTTCCGAGGCGCCGGCGCAAAATTCCTGACTGGCGTTGCTGATTGCGGTTGAATTCCAATTTGCAGACCCAGGGCCCGCAAAACAGACTGGAGGGTTTCCAGCGTCGGGTTACCAGCGGCGGAAAACGACCGATAGAGGTTCTCGCGGGTAACGCCTGATCGCCTGGCAACTCTAGCGACTTGCCTCGCCTGAATCACATTCAAACAAGCCTTGCGGAACATTTCCGGCGAGTCGTCAAGGGCCGCGTTCAGATAGTACGAAGCCTCGACAGGATCTGCCAGGGCCTCCAAAAGCGCTTCACGGTATGGTCTCGTCCGGTTAGGCATGTCTCCTCCAAAAATCCTTGGCTGCCCGAATATCCCGATATTGAGTTTGTTTTGAACCGCCGCCGATGAGATGCACTTCCTTACCAACCTGCCCGAAGTACACCCGATATCCAGGGCCAAAATCAATCCTCAACTCTGTGACTCCTGCTCCTACACTTCTGGTATCGCCCAGATTGCCGCTCTCAATGCGATCGATTCGATTCCGCACGATACCACGGGTCCTCGGGTCGAGTGCTTGCAGCCACTCGATGAAGGGTTCTCGACCGTCATCCGTCTGGCAGATGAGGATTTCTCTAGGGCTGGCATCCAAAGCATGGACCCGCGTGAATCAGCGTGATGTTTATATCACAGACTTAAACTAGCATCGCGCTCGCATAGTCGCAAGTCTGCCGTACGCGAATCGTCGTACAGCGGGCCAAGCTGTGATGCAAACATCACACTGTCAACGATAACCGCATGGGCTGGGGCGCAAGATGTTGCGGGTCGGTTGGTAGTGGAGCTCTTTAGCGTGACCCCACTACCAGGCGGATCCGTTGGCCGTCGCACTGGGCAGAGCAGGCCTGCTTCTCTGCGGTGGCGAAGGCGCAGAGCGAACGTAGAAGCATCCCAAGCCAGCGCCTACTGCTGGTCGCTCGCGCCTCCGGGTTGCGTGGTATCGACTCCAAGCTCGTGGGGCGACGGAATGCTGGCGGTATCCGGATTCAGCAAGCCTTTGTGATCGGGACCCAAACCAAGCTTGATGAGCGCCCGCGAATCGGGCGTGAGCTTGGTCTGCCAGCCGTTGTCGGCCTGGTACTTGGTCAGCGCTTCCTTGGTGGACTGGTCCCAAACTCCGCTCGGCTCGCCGGTCAGGTAATGGTGCTGAATCAGCGCGCTCTGGATCTCGCGGGTGCGCTCGCCATCGATTCCATGCTGGCCGTGCGACTTGGCCGCCGTCTTGGTGCTGTGCTTGGAATGGGTCTTGGAGTTGGAAGCGGTATGCGTCTTAGAGGGCTGTGAATGTTTAGCTTTCGGCTTGGCGGTCGCGGTTGACTTGGTTGTTGTTGC
Organism: uncultured Acidobacteriaceae bacterium; assembly: GCA_963798005.1. GTDB lineage: Bacteria > Acidobacteriota > Terriglobia > Terriglobales > Acidobacteriaceae > Bog-257. Next base: position 75,609 of record CAWCRZ010000010.1, read on the forward strand.
CGATGTCACTCCGGCAAAAGCCAGCGCCACGCACAGCATGAGGGCGAGTTGAAATATACGATTTCCGATAGGCAACGACCACCTCTATGACAAATCTATGAAATCCCAGAGTAACGCATCATTGTAATGAAGCTTTAGCATAAGGCAACAAAAAAGTGACGACGGGTTCCCAAAATGAAACAGGAGCGGCGCTGGGAATTGAACTCACAGCGCCGCCTGATAAGTTACTTACTGGTTAATAGTTTACACCGTCCGGGTACTCTCTGGCTAGGGCAGCGTACCTCCCTCGAAGATGGTGGTGTTGTCGCGACTGCCGCGCGGGCGGACGAGGAAGACCACGTCCTGGCCGCTCTTCACTTGCGACTCGATCTTCTGGAAGTCGGCTTCGCTGTTGACAGGCTGGCGGTTGATCTCGAGGACCACATCCCCGCGAGCCAATCCGCTGTTCTCGCCGAAGCCGTCGGGTTTCACGTCCTGCACCATGACGCCTTTGCTGTTGGGGAGCTTGTAGCGCTCAGCCATGTCCGGGGTGATGCCCCGCACGGTGACGCCGAACTTGCTCTCCTGCGGCTTGGCCTGCTCGCCGCCTTCCTCCTGATCGCCGAGACGGCTGGCGAAAAGTTTGGAGCGATCGGCGATGGTCACCTCCGCGGTCATGTCCTTACCGCCGCGGACATAGCCCAGCTTGGCGTTGGTGCCCGGCTTCAACGCGGAGATCTCGGCCACCAGTTCGTCGCCGGTCTTCACCGTCTTGCCATTTACCGAAACGATGGTGTCGCCGGTCTTGAGTCCGGCCTTGTCGGCAGGACCGTTGGGGGTAACGCTGGCGATGGTCACGCCGCTAGTGACTCCATAAACCCGGGCCACGGCCGGGTTGGGTACGGCATTGAACTCAACCCCGATGGAACCGCGAGCGACCTTGTGGTCTGGCCCAATCAACTGGTTGTACACCGAAACCACGGTGTTGGAAGGCATGGCGAAGCCGACGCCCTGATAGCCGCCACCACTGGTGTAGATGGCGGTGTTGATGCCGATGACCTCACCGTTCATATTCACCAGAGGGCCGCCCGAGTTGCCGGGATTGATGGCGGCGTCGGTCTGGATAAACGATTCAAACTGACGGCCGGGAACGATGTTGCGGCCCTTGGCGGAGACGATGCCGGCGGTCACGGTTTCTTCCAGCCCAAACGGACTGCCTACAGCCAGCACCCAGTCGCCCACGTCCATAGCGTCCGAGTTGCCAAGCTTGGCGGCCGGCAATGGCTTTTTGGCGTCAATCTTGATGACCGCCAGATCGGTTTCCTTGTCCACGCCAACCACGACGGCGTCGTAGGTCACGGTAGCGGGATCGTCCATCAGCTTCACGCGGATGCGATCGGCCTTTTCCACCACGTGGCTGTTGGTAACGATGTAGCCCTTGGAATCGACGATCACGCCGGAACCGAGCGAGCGCTCACGCATATCGCCCATGCCGTCCTGGCCGCCTTGGCCGCCTTGTCCGGGCTGCCCACCGAAGAAGCGGTTAAAGAAATCCTGGAAGGGATTGTTCTCGTCATCGCCGCCGCCACCGCCGCCGGGTCCTTCATCGGGCCCCTGGGGCCCTGGTTGCATACCGCGGCGTCCGTGCGGGTTCTTGATGGTAGATTCGGTGTTGATGTTCACCACAGACGGCTCCATCTGGCGCGCAATCTGGGAGAACTGGCTGGACAACTTTACGGGATTGGGAACGGACAAGGGCGTCGCGTCAGCGGATGGGTTCTTCTCCTTGCCCTTCACGCCCGCGGACACAACCGTGCCGATCAAAATACCCAGCGACAACGTCGCCAGGACCACCAAGGTTGAGGCAAAGCGGTTCTTCCTCAGCTTTGGCCCGAAACCTGAAACCTGCGAATCCATCTAACATATCCTCCGGCTGACAAGCCTAGTGGAAATTATACGTCGCTAGACGACGCCACTCCAATTTGTGTGGGGAAGCACTCGGGAGTTCTCGTACCTTTAGACGTTGACAGGAGGCAATTGGTTACCAAACCTTAGCGGGGAGCTATCGGCTAGCAGGCGCGAGCCGTCCGCTCTCAGCCAAAGCCGACGACGGAGGGGAATCCCTGCCATGAAGTAGAATCGCTACTCATGGCAGCAGTCACGTATTTGGAAGCCATTCGCCAGGGCATTTGGGAAGAGATGGAGCGCGATCCGGCGGTCTTCTGCATCGGCGAGGACATCGGCATCTACGGCGGCGCGTTCAAAGTGACCGAAGGGCTGATTGACCGCTTCGGCCCGGCGCGCGTGGTGGACACGCCGATCTCCGAGATGGCGATCGTCAACGCCAGCTTCGGGGCCGCGCTCACCGGCCTGCGTCCGGTGGCCGAGTTCCAGTTCATGGACTTCATCAGTTGCGCCTTCAACCAGATCACCAATCTGCTGGCCAAGGCGCATTATCGCTGGGGCGCACCGGTGCCGGTGGTGCTGCGCGGTCCCTCCGGCGGAGGCGTGCATGGTGGCCCATTCCACTCGCAGAACCCGGAGACCAACTTCGCGCACACGCCGGGACTAAAGGTCGTCTGCCCGGCGAGCGCCTACGATGCCAAGGGGCTCATCAAGTCGGCCATCCGCGACAACAACCCGGTGCTGTTCTTCGAGCACAAGTTTCTCTACCGTCGCATCAAGGAAGAGTTGCCCAGCGAGGACTACACCGTGCCCATCGGCGAGGCGCGAGTGGTGCGCGAAGGCCGCGACGTCAGCGTCATCACCTATGCGGCGATGGTCTATGTCGCGCTGGAGGCGGCCGGCATTCTCGCCAGGGACGGCATCGAACTGGAGATCGTGGACCTGCGCACGGTGCTGCCGCTGGATCGCGACGCCATCCGGCGGACCGTGGAGAAAACCAATCGCGTAATCGTGCTCCACGAAGATACCAAGACCGGCGGCATCGCCGGCGAGGTGGCGGCGATCATCAACGAAGAGTGCTTCGATGCGCTCGATGCTCCGATCGCGCGGATTGCGTCAGCCGATAGCCCAGTCCCATTCTCGCCCCCTCTGGAAGAGGCGTTTCTACCCAAGGTGGAAGACGTGGTGCGCGAGGCAAGGCGGCTGCGAGCGTACTGAGCGTAGCGGCGCCCCGAGGGTTGCCATCAACGTAGTACCATATGGAATTCTGGCTGTTGCCTTATAAACCATCAGAGGAGACACATGCGCGGATTCGTCACGGGGGTCATCCTTACGCTGCTGGCGCTGTTTGTCGGCGGCTATTTTTACGCGACAACGGGACACTTCGACACACGCGCGGTGGGCAACACCCCAAGCACCTTCGAAAAGCAGACCGCCAGCAAGTCGCTGGACGAATGGGTGGATCAACACGCTCCCAAGCAGGCCAACCCCTTTCAGCCGACCACGGAGAACATCATGGACGGCTCCATGACCTACGACAAGAACTGTGCCGGCTGCCATGGCAGCCTGAAACAGCCGATCTCGCCGATGCGCACCAACTACTATCCGCCGGTGCCGCAACTCATGAGCCGCACGCCGAATGATCCCGATGGCAATCTCTTCTACGTGATCAAGTACGGTGTCCGCTACACCGCCATGCCCGGCTGGGACGGCGTGCTCTCGGATGACGACATCTGGAAGACCGTGATCTTCATCAAGAATTCCGCACAGATGAAAGACACCTCCCAGCGACAGAGTCCGCAGCAACAACAGCCGAAATGACTGCTGCGATCGCAGGCCCGTCGCCGCAGAGATCGCCTGAAGGTGTCTCGCAAGGTTGCCATTTTGTGCCGCTGGTCAGCGCTATCGTGGAGGCCTTGCGCCACTTTGCACCATGTTCGCAGCACCTAAAATATTTTTTCCCGCAGTAACCTTCCCCAAATCAATCACTCGCGATAAAACATGATTTCGCACCCGATAATTTCTGTGGCGCAGTTTTTTTTTCGTGCTAGTATCCATCCAGCCAGAAAGAAAAACTGACTGCACGAATGCGGACGAGATTCGAATTTCCGCAACGGTCGGGTTTGCAGATTGACAATTTCCTTTTGACCCGAGTGCCGGTCCGTGGCTCTGTCTTCGGCTTTGTTTCCCTCTGACATCGATTTCACCTGAGCGGCAGACTCTGCTGCGTTTGGACTATTTCTTATGTCTTTCCTGGGTACCGCCCCTGCCAATCCGTGGATGCGGGTGCTTGACGCGCTGGAAAAAAAAGTCAACCGCACCTCCTATGAAACCTGGCTCAAGCCCACGCGCTTCGATCACTCCCAGGGCCGCGTCTTGTTTGTGCGCGTGCCCAACCCCGAGTTCTGCCATATCGGCGAGCGCTACGGCGATTTGATCAGCGAAGCCATCGACGACCTGGGTATGGAATTCCAGGACGTCGAGTTCGTGACCGACGAACCGCAGCGTGGCAACGGTAAAGCGGTCCACACCGCCGAAGTGCGCCAGGAGGTCCCTGCGCCGCAGGAGAGTCCCATGGTTGGTCCTGCTCAGCAGCAGCGTTTCGATTGGGATGGCGCCGCTCAGCTCAATCCCAAGTACACCTTCGACGATTTCGTGAGCGGCTCGGGAAACCAGTTTGCCCACGCTGCCGCGCGGGCCGTTGCAGAACGTCCCTCGAAGGCCTACAACCCGCTGTTTCTCTACGGCGGTGTGGGCATGGGTAAGACCCATCTCATGCAAGCCATCGGGCACGAGATCAAAAAACGGCAGCCGGAAAAGTCCATTTGCTATGTGTCCAGCGAGCGCTTCACCAACGACATGATCAACGCGCTGCGCTACAGCAAGATGACCGGTTTCCGCGACAAGTACCGCACCATGGATGTGCTGCTGATGGACGACATCCAGTTCCTGGTCAATAAGGAGCGCACCCAGGAGGAGTTCTTCCATACTTTTAATGCGTTGCACGAATGCATGCGCCAGATCGTGATCGCCAGCGACCGTCCTCCCAAGGAACTGGCGGAGATCGAAGACCGGTTGCGCAGCCGCTTCGAATGGGGACTGATCGCCGACATTCAGCCGCCCGACCTGGAAACCAAGGTTGCCATCCTTCAGAAGAAGGCCGAAACCGACCAGGTGGTGCTGCCCACCGATGTGGCCCTGTTCATCGCCTCGAACATCCGCAGCAACGTCCGCGAGTTGGAAGGGGCGCTGATCCGGCTTACCGCTTACGCGTCGCTTGCCGGCCGAGAGCTGAACTTGCAGACCGCGCAAGAGGTGCTGAAGGGCCTGATGGAATCAAACACACGCAAGATTTCGATTGAGTCGATCCAAAAGGCGGTTTCCGAGTTGTTTGCCCTGCGTTTGGCCGAGATCAAGGCTAAGAATAATTCGCGCGCTATCGTCTATCCCCGGCAGATTGCCATGTACCTGGCCAAGCATCTGACCGATGCGTCACTGCCGGAGATTGGACGGCAGTTTGGAGGCAAACACCACACCACCGTCCTGCATTCCGTCGACAAGATTGAGACTCTGCGCAAGACCGATAAAGATTTGAACAGGATGCTCAACAAGCTCACCGAAGGTTTGACCTCATGAACCGCAATTTCCGCGCGGTTTTCCAATCCAGCGGCGGCGTTTCGCACCCGCCGCCTGTGAACGCATTGTGGATCGGGTGCAAGACTTGGGCGGAACTTTGAGTTCGTTCCGATTCCCCACAGCGCTCCGCTGTCCGGACTTGGGTTCTGTAACAGGGTTGAGCGCTCACGCAGCGCGGCCTGCCTGTTTTTTCCCTGAATTTCCACTTTTCCTGTGTGCCTACTGTTACTACTGGTTTTATATGTTTTTTATTTGGTATAAGGATTAGCAGTATTCGCGGGTCGTTCTGCGAGGACATCTCAGCGTTGGAGAATTCGCAACTGGGATACCCGGGCATTACAATCTGCCAAGGTGGAAACATATGGCTGCCGAAGCGACGGGCACGATTCAAGGCACAGCAATGGACATCACGGTCAGCAAGTTTGAATTGCTGAAGGAACTTACCGCCACGCAGGGAGTGGTGGAGCGGAAGACCACGATTCCGATCCTCTCCAATTTTCTGTTCGAGGCAGGGAATGACCGGTTAACCATCACGGCCACCGATCTCGATCTCAGCCTGCGCACCTCCTGTGCGGCGAAAGTGAAGAAGGAAGGCGCTTGCACCATCCCGGCGCGCAAGCTCTACGATTACGTCAAATTGCTGCCCGACGGCGATATCACCATCAAACTGCTGGAGAACCATTGGGTCAACATTCGCTGTGGCCGCTCCAACACCAAGATGGTCGGCATGGCTCGTGCCAACTTTCCTGGACTACCGACTTTTCCCGCAACCGGCAGCGTGAAGATTCCCGCGCAGACTCTGCGGGCCATGGTCGGCCGCACCATCTTTGCCATCTCCAGCGAGGAGTCTCGCTACACGCTGAATGGCGGATTGATGGTACTCAAGCCGGAATCGATCATCATGGTTGCCACCGACGGTCATCGCCTGGCGCACATCGAGAAGCACGGCGAACAGTTCGACGTAAGCGGCGAGAACAAGACGCTCATTCCCAAGAAGGCGATGAGCGAAATCTATTCCCTGCTCGGGGCCGCCAGCGATGTGGAGTTCGTGGAGTTTGCGAAAGACGATTCCACGCTCTTCTTCCAGATCGGCGAGCGGCTTCTCACGTCACGCCAACTCACCGGCCAATTCCCCAACTATGAGGCCGTGCTGCCGCGCGAAACCACGAAGTCGGTGGTGGTCCACGGGGCCGATCTCAACACCGCGATCCAGCGCGTCGCGCAATTCGCCGATGAGCGCTCGCGCGCCATCCGGATGAAGTTGGACAAAAACGAGCTCAAGATTTCCTCTTCCTCCACCGACGCCGGCGAGTCCGAAGACTCGATCGAGACCACATACACCGCCGATCCTATGACCATCGGATTCAACTCCGAGTACCTGCTGGATTTCCTGAAGGCCTCCAATGGCGGCGAGGTCCGCCTGGAGTTCAAGGACGCGCAGTCCGCAGGACAGATGCGTCCCGATGAGTCTGGAGACGACGGCTTCAAGTACCGCTACGTCGTGATGCCGATGCGGATCTGAGGCTCGGCCTGACTATTGAGGGGTGCCTGTCGGTCTAGCTTATTCGTAAGCCAGCGCGTCGATGGGATCTTTCTGCGCGGCTTTGATCGCTGGATAGAACGCCCCCAGCAGCGAGCCGATGAGCGCGATCACGGTTGCCCTCAGCAGCCAGCCGCTGGTGATGAGAATCGGCAGAGTCTGGAACTTTGATTTCAAGCCCGCCCTCGCGGCGTAGCTCACGATAATCCCGAGAATGATGCCGCCGATCGCGATGAGCACCGTCTCCCGCAGCACCACATTCACGATGTAGAGCTTGCCCGCGCCCAGCGATTTCAGGATGCCGATCTCTCGCGTGCGCTCCATCACCGCGGCGTACATCGCCTGGAAGATGACGATGAAGCCGATAATCATCGCAATCGTGATCACCACGTTAATGAACGTCGAGAACATGGGGATGCTGCTCGAAGTCATCAGGCTGAGATACTCCTTCAGCGAGTGCACACCGTACTGCTGCATGCCGGGAATGTTCTTGATAGCGCGCACCACTTCGTCGGCGTTGTTGGAATTATCGAGCTTGACGTAGAAGATGGTCGCCTTGCCCTGGGCGCCGATCAGGTCCTGGATGGTCTTGAGGGGCAGAAACTTGCGCGCGCCCTTGCCGTGCTCCACGATGCCCGAAATCCGGAACTGGTGATTGAGCGTCTCGACCGTGTCGCCGACCTTCAACCGCTTGGACGAGGCAAACAAGTCGTCAACGAGGATGTCGTCGGGCCCTTCGAACGGTCCGCCCGAAAGATAACGAAAACCGCCACTCACCGCGTTGAACGAATTCATGTCAATGCCGTCGATGACCTCGACCGCGCCCGCGGTGGAAAGCTGCGTGACCACGGGCGCGACCGCGACCACGTGCGGCAGCTTCATGATCTTGTCGGCGACTTTGATGGAGACCGGCGCGCCGCTCACCCCCATCAGCAGAGACGAGTTGGGCGGCTGCACCATGATGTCGGCGCCGATGCCCGCCTGGCGGTTCCGGCTGTCGTCCAGCATGCCGACCGACAGGCCGACGATCAGCAGAATGAGCGTGACTTCAACCGCCACCGCGACCACACTGATCATGGTGCGGAACGGGCGATGCACAAGATTGGCGAGAATCATCCGGTTCATGGCTTCACTGCTGCCGTCTGCGGTGGTACACCGCGAACTCGAAACCGGGATTCGGCGGGAACAGTTCGTTGATCTTGCGCAGGCGCTCGGCCAGCGCATTGGGCGCCAGCAGCGGGATAGTCGCGTTCGCGCAGGTCCGGCGTAATCCACATCGAGATACAAAGAGAGCGTGTAGACCGCGATGGCATCGGAGAACGTTGCTAGAAGATATTCGTGGCGCGCCTTCTCGGCCTCGGGGCCGTTCGTAGTTGCAACTTTGCGCAACTCATAGGCGTCGAGCGAGGTCTCACCGCGGACCTTGTCGTCCACCTGCTTCCACACCAGGTCGGCAAACTCCTGCGAGACGCCGACCTGCTCCACGAAGTTGTGCCCGACGTTGATGAAGAACTCGAAGGCGATGGCAAAGCTGTCTTCCATCAGCCGCGTCGAAATGAACACGCACTGCGAGTCGCCCAGGGTCTGGTTGCGATGGCAGACGGCGCTGTCGGAAAGCTGCACATCGTAGCGGTCGGCAATCATGGTCTCGTCGTCCAGGTTCAACGTGAGCGGGACGAAGTAGTATGCCTTGCGATTGAGCGCTGCCGCGATCGTGCGGGGCACGACCGTAACCATGCGCTCCAGGTCGGTGATGGCGGTGGTCACCTCTCCCATGACCGCGTAGCAGATGCCATTGCTGGCCTGCGAAACCGGCGCTAGTCGCACCACCTCGGCTGGGGTTCGGGTTACGGCTTGAGACGTCGGAGACATGAAACTTCGATTGTAACGCAGCGGAAGCGGGCGCGCCGCGCACTTTGACCCGCTCCGAAGGCGCGCACTACACTTCCTGTGTAGCTGTTGCGGGAGGTGCACTCATGGTCCGTGAAGATATTCTCCGCCAATTCCCAGAGTTATTTGGAAGCAGGAAGGTGAATGGTCGGGACGTCAACGTCGAAGAAACCATCGCTACCCTCACCCGCGAACTGCGGCCTGCTATTGCCGAGGCGCTCAATGCCCGCCGTACCCTGCTGGAGAGTGCCGAGCCGGTGCGGAAGAAATACGCCTGGCCGCGGTGGGAGGAAACCTTCGCGGACCCGGTCACGGGAAGCTCGTGGACATTGCGCCAGATTGTCCAGGGCATGATCGACAACTTTCTGGACCGTGAGAGCGAACAGCGCTGGCGTCTGAACGACGAGGTACCCATCCCCGCCGACGTGCATCCGTTGCAAAATCCCGGACTGGAGCTTACCGGCCCCTGGCATCCCCTGGATATGGCGTTCAACGCTTTGAATAGCGACGCCCCCATGAACATGCCGGATTTCGAAGACGCTTCGCCCGCGCACTTCCAGCCCCAGGGCGCGTCCCAGGTGCCGGTGGGGACCTTTGCCGCCCTGCGGAACGCCAAAGAGATTCTGGAAGGCCGCTGGGCCGGCAAGCCCTACGAAGTGGTGAAGAAGGACAACAAGCGCGCTTACAAAATCAACCGGCCGCCGCAGCAGTGGCCCACGCGACTGGTGCGCCCGCCAAGCATTCACGTGCTCTACGATCACATCACCGTCGATGGCCAGCCCGCTCCCGGCCTGATTGCGCTGGTCGTGCTCTGGGTGTTCAACAACTACGATGCGCTGAAGCGCGCCGGCACCGGCGTGTATTTTTACATCCCAAAAATGCAGACGCCCCGGGAAGCGCTCATCGTGGAGAAGTTGCTGGCGCGGGTGGAAGCCATCATCGGAGTGCCCGCCGGCACGTTCAAGATCAAGATTCTCTACGAGGAAGGCAATGGCGGCCGCTATCTGCCGGCAATCGCCTGGGTCTTCCGGCGACGGCTGCTGGGAACCAACGTCGGCCGCTGGGACTATCTCGGTAGCCTCATCGAGATGTGGAAAGACGACCCGAACGGCGTTTTTCCCGATCCGCAAACCATCGGCATGGCTGCGCCCAACATGATTGCCTACCAGCGCTACAACGCGCTCGTCGATGCTTATGGCAGGCATGAAGCATGGCGAACTCACGCAGGGTGCGCCCATCGGCGGGATGGCGGCGGTCATGATCTATCAGAAGAGCGACGTTTATGGTCGCTCGCGCTATAACCCGGTCGCCTTCCGCGCCGTCACCGTTGACAAGCTCCGCGAACGGCTGCTGGGACTGATGTTCGTGCCCGACGGGCCTATGCTCGCCGGACAGCAGGTTACGCTCGACGATATCCTCGCCGGACGCGTCCGCGGTCGGCTTTACGACGCCTATCGTCAAAGCTGGGTTGCCAGCCCGGAGACCGCGTACGTGGCTGCGGGAAATGGACCGCTGCGCGTGCCGGTGGCGGAACTGCAGGCGGTCCTGGATGCGCCTCGCGAGACGGTGGACGCCAACGGCAAGGCGGTGCCCACCGTTGCCAGTGGCCTGGTGGACTCGGAGCGGGCGCTGTTCGAATCATGCGGCTTACTGAACGCGCAGGGCAGAATCACGCCCAGCATCATCAGCAAGGACGCGTTGGACACGCCAGAGAAGATCTTCACCCCGGAGCTGTGGGACGCCATCTACGGCGTGCCCAAGGGCGACATCACCATCGAGCACATTCAGCACGCGTTCTACATGACCGCGAACTACGGTTTCCAGATCCTGAACGGCAACTTCGCCGCGGCCATCGACGACTACGAACTCAAGCAGCGCTTCATGAACGACCTGGCGACCTACCGGATCGACGTTTCCTGGCTGTGGACGCTGGTGCGTCATCAGGCGGTCATCACCAGGGATGGACATTTCCAACGGCCAGCGCTTACGGAAGACGGCATGGTGCTGGCGCCGAGCGCCGAGGAAGTCAAGGCAGGGACTCGCTTCACCAAGGAGCTGTTCCAGAAGGTGTGGGACTATCACAACGAATGGACTGCGGCGTTCTTCGCCGAACTGGACCGGCACGGTGATCCCGGGCGCTTTGACCGTTCGAAAGCCACCGTCATCATGGACCTGCTGAAGCGGCAACTGCTTTCGCCGCACTACATCCAGCACAGCGCGCGGGTGCTATTCGTGGTGGCGCAGGCCAGCGACAAAGAGCGCGAGCAGATACTGGACGCCATCTTCGATCTATCGCGCGACGAGATCGTGAAGCGGCTAAAGGCAGGCGCCATGAACCCAGCCATGTTGGACGTCCACGATTATGTCTATGACAGTTTCCCGGCGCCGAAGGAACAGCTTGCGGCCGTAAGATAAGCCCGCTTTTCCACAGACGACCACCGATTCTTGCATGGTTCATCGCGCAGCGGTGCAAATCGCGGGTCAACGAGGTTGCGCCGCTCAGCACCGCGCAGTAGATTCAAATTCGTGACCACAATGACCGACACGTGCCTCATCTGCGGCGGCACTGGATGGCAAACCATCGAGCGCGGCAAGGAGCGCGAAGCCGTGCGCTGCGAATGCCGCGTGAAGGACCGCGGCGAGCGCCTGCTGGCAGCGGCGCACATTCCGGCGCGCTATCAGCACTGCGAGCTCAGCAACTTTCGCGACAATCCCGACGATGGCGAGCATAAGAGCATCCGCGACGCGCGCTTCCTCGCGGGGCGATTTGTCGAGGAGTACCCAACCGACAAAACCGGGTTGCTGTTTGTCGGCTCGGTCGGCGTCGGCAAGACGCATCTTTCGGTCGGCATCATCAAAGACCTGATTCGCGAGAAGGGCATCCACTGCCTGTTCTGCGATTACCGCGAGTTGCTGAAGTCCATCCAGAACTCTTACAACCCGCAGGTGCAGGCGACGGAGATGGAGATCCTGCGGCCGGTGTTCGACGCCGAAGTGCTGGTGCTCGACGAACTCGGCGCGGTACGCAGCACAGAGTGGGTCTTCGACACTGTCAACTATGTTCTGAACAGCCGCTACAACGACAACAAAACGACGATCATCACCACCAACTTTCCCGACAAAGAAGAGCAGGAGAAGTTCGAAGAGCACGATCCTCGCAGCTACTCGGCGGCTGATCGCGCGGCGCGGCGCGAGACGCTGGGCGACCGCATCGGCGAGCGCATGCGCTCGCGCCTGCACGAGATGTGCAAGAAGGTCGAAATGGAAGGCCCCGATTTCCGCCAGCATTCCAAGCAGGCCGAGTTTCGGCAGCACCAGGCGCCGACGCGGCTGACGCTGCGCAACACAAGAAGAATAGCTAGGCTGTTTGGATGGGCATTGCTGTTCCCGTCAGCCGCGATTGACCATGGATCTGCCAGCATCACGATGATCCTTAATTGTTGTGAAATCCGGTTACTCAAACGGATCTCTGGTGCTGCCGTACCGCCTGGAATGTCATCCTTGCTCGCGACTCCGAACTAGCAATCACGGATTAGAACGGATTCTCACGGATCTGAGGGACGAGCAAACTCAAGGGAAATCCGTGTTCATCCGTGGAATCCGGGTCGCTGTTGATTTCTTCTCAGTGGCTCAGTGCCTAAACTCTGTGTCTCTGTGGTGAAATAGAATGTCCTCGTGCTCTCGCAGCGCATCGAGTTCGTTCCTGACCGCGATTCCGAGCTGTTCGCCGCCGCACCGGCGAGCGCCGCGGTGTTTCTGCTGCGCGGAGTGGAAGAAGGCGGCGAGCCGTACATCAGCAAGACCTCGAACCTGCGGCGGCGCCTGCAGCGGCTGCTCGGCGCGAGCGAAGGGCCAAGCCGCAAGCTGAACCTGCGCGATCGCGTGCGCTGGGTCGAGTGGACTGCAACCGGCTCGGACTTCGAAGCGTCGTTCCTGCTCTACAAGACGCTGCGCCGCGAGTTCCCCAAGACCTACGACAAGCGCCTGCGGTTGCGTTTTGCGCCGCTGGTCAAGCTCATCCTCGACAATCCTTATCCGCGGGCGACCATCACCACGCGCATCTCCGGGGCTGAAGCCCGAAATTTGAACCGCGAAATATTCACCGGGCTGAAGCCCGGTGCTTCCACCGGCCTGCGAGGCAACGCGCAATACTTTGGTCCGTTTGCCACGCGGGTGGCCGCCGAGAAGTTTGCCAACGATTCGCTCGACCTGTTCAAGATGCGGCGCTGCACCTTCGACCTGAATCCCGACCCAGCGTTTCCCGGCTGCATTTACTCCGAGATGAAGATGTGTCTGGCGCCGTGCTTCAAGGGCTGCAGCGACGAGGAATATGCGGCCGAGGTGGGGCGGGTGCAGCAGTACCTGGAGAGCAGCGGCAAGTCGCTGGTGCGGGAGATCGAGCGGCAGCGCGATGAGGCTTCAACCAATCTTGATTTCGAAGGCGCGTCCGCGCTGCACACTCGCTTGGAAAAGGTAAAGGCCGCAGCCTCACAAGCGCCGGAGATTGTGCGGCGGCTCGATCAACTCAATGGCGTGATGGTGCAGCCGTCGGCCGAGCGCGAAGCGGTGACGCTGCTCAAGATTGCGGCTGGATGTATCTGCGATCCGGTGGCACTGAGTGTGGGCAAACATGCGGGGGCGTCGCATATGGCGGCGAAGCCGCAGTCGATGGAAGCGCGCATCACGGAGGCGCTGGCGGCGGTCGAGCCTCCGAAGCTGCGCGGCGCTCTGGAATGGATGGAGCACCTCGCACTGTTGAAGCGCTGGTACTATCGCACATCAAAACCGGAGAGTTGTTTCTCACCGACAGCAATGGCGAGCTGCCGATGCGGCGCGTTGTCCGCGGAGTGTCGCGCGTCTTCCGCGGCGAGAAGCCGGCGGGCGAGCTGAGCGAGACGGCGGGAGAGTACTGGAAATTCGGGCAGGGGAAGCCGGGCTCAGGAAGACATAATCAACCGTCGACGGAGGCTCTTGGACGAAATCGGCTTTCGTTAGAAGGGAACCAGCTTTGTGAACGTGTAACATGAAGGTCCTACGTGTACGTAATTTTGTTCGACCGGCATTGTGAAAAGGGTTCTAACAGGTTGTGATGTCAATTGGATGAGTTGGAACGCGGATTGCAATCAGATTGCACCGGGAATACTACATTGCGCGTAAAATGATCTTAAAAGGGAGATGTTCAAATGGGAGATCGAAAGCAGTTTCTGGGTGTTGCCACCCCAGTATCTCGGCATTGTTGCACTTGCTAGAGGCGTCGAAGGAGACCGTTGTAACGGAGGAAGAATTGCACGAGCAAAGAATCAGCGGGGCATAGGCAACGCTCCGGCTGACGCGAAGTCGATAACGACGGACAGTGTGCGCAAAGCGTCCAAGCACGGATTTTACTCCGGACGTAGTTGTTGGGTGGCCTGCGACATCAAAGGCTCCTTTCCAATGTCTGTCAGAGAAAAAGACAACCCCGTACTTTTTGCAAAAATCCAGGAACAAAATCTCCTCCGACAATATGATCTGTTATCGAATTGCACGAGATTGGACTGGAGAAGGGGATTGAGGCGTTCGACAAATACACTCTGTGGGCGATCAACTACGCCGCAGTAGCGAACATTTCGCAATTTGGCGGGCGGTATCGTGAGGAACCAATCTACGTGGGCAGCCACATTCCTCCTCACTTCAAAGATGTTCCCAACGAGATGGACCGTTTCTTTTCGGTAGTACATGAGAACTGGACGATAATCGATCATCCGACGATGCTGCCGCTTATGCCCTCTGGAGGCTGAATTGGATCCATCCATTTGTCGAAGGCAACGGACGAACGGCCAGAGCAGCGTGCTATTACTTAATATGCATGAGGCAGGGAAGGTTATTGGGCGGTAAGAAAATAGTGCCGGAACGTATTCGGGAGGATCGAGCACCCTACCATGCTGCTCTGCGAGCCGCGAGTAGCTTGGGCGCAAGGCCATTTCGACGTTTCTCGATTGGCGGCCGATTCGAGCAACCCGTAAGGGCCAACTTACAGACCCAAACGAAAGCGCTTTCGATTTTGGGTTCGTCGGGCCTGTTACTCTCCAGGCCAATATGCCCAATGAGGTCGCTTCGAAAATCAACCGTACGTCCGTGGAATCCGCGCTATCCGTTCAAATCCGCGGTTAAAGTTTTGTCAGGATGTTTCTTGTTCACCACCCGCACGCCGTCCCTCCAGCGCTCGTCAATCTGCACCAATGTCCACTCGATCTGGGGAGAGAGGTAGCGCAGCAACACGTCGGTCGCGGGATGCACGCGCAGCGCGGGCGCGACCAGGAACAACAGCGGCGGCGCGCTGGAGAGCTCACGTCCAGCGAAGTATCCATGGCGCGCGAATTCGCCGCGTTGCTGATGCCAGTTCACGCGCGCCCAGTAGTCGAGCCCTTGCAGCGGCAGGTGGATGTCCTCGTCGGCTTTGAGCTCCAGGACGGCCAGCCGCCCGTCGAGAGTGCAGGTGAGCACGTCGAGCATGGCGCGGTCGGAGGCCGAGAACGCCGGCACCTGGGAGTACACGAAACGCGGATCAAGCCGTTCGTCGATGGCCCGAACGTCGCGCGTGACGAGGGTTTCCAGCCAGCGCTCGGGAGCGAGCCGGAAGAAGAGGTTGGTGTGCGAACCGCCAGGGTGGCGCTGCTCGGTGATGCGCTGCACCAGTTCGCCAAAGAGTCCCGCGCTGCTGTCGTCGAGGACGTACTCCGCCGGGCCGAGGCCGAAGAGAATGGATTCGGTATTGCGGAATGAGCCCGGGACCGGCGTGATGCGGGCGCGTGCGAATTCCAATCCGTAGAGCCGGAAGACAATTTCCGACGCCGACTCGACCGTGATCTCCGCCGCTGGTGCGATGGCGTGTATGCGGGCGATGGAAGCGGCGAAGCGTTCCCGCGCGGCGTGCACGTCCACGGCGCGAGTGAGGCGAGTGTTGACGTTGCCGGCATCGGTGCAGTCAACCGGCTCACAAATTTCGGAGCGCTCGTCCAGTTCGAAGATCTGCCACTTGGCGGCCTGCGCGTTCAAGTGCGCCGCGCGCTGGCGCACGACTGCCGATCGGCCGGGCGGCAGAAACAGCTTCAGCCCTTCAACGTGCGCGCGCCCAGCAAGGTGCTGGCGCTGATAGTCCATCCATAGAATGGCGAAGGTCAGCGCCGCGTCCACGGACGACTGGGCTTCCTCGGCGTTCACTCCCAGCACCGCAAACCCGCACTGTCCCGACCGCAGCAGGCCCCGCGTGTACACCGGGCTGAAGGAGTGTTCGAGATCGGGACTGCCGCTGAGATGCTCGATCTTGAAGCCGCGATATTCGCGCAGCAGTACGCGCTCCAGCAGTCGCTGATACTGCGTCCGCAGCAGCCGCTTCAAAGTGCCGGTGCGGCGGTCGCGGTCCGCGCAGATTTCCAGCAGCTTAGGCTGCGCCTGTCCGAAGCGCAGCACGTTGAGGCGCAGCGTGCGGCCTTTCACTTCCACGTTAAGCACGCGCCGCACCAGGTTGCGCTCCTCCGACCACAGGTGCAGAACGCACTTACCTTCGCCGGAAATGGAATACTTGGCGGTGCCGAAGTCGAACAGGACCTCGCCGTCCTCGACCGCGACGGCCTGCGGAGTGGCGGCCAGGAACTGCTCCAGCAGTCTTGATCAACAGATCCGGCGAGATGGCAGAGGGCTGCATAGTATCTACCAGGCAGAATATCCGAAACCCGCGTCCGGCGCTGTGTCTGGACGCACATACCTGTGTGATAATCGGAGTATTCGGGCCCGGAATGGCACTGGCCCCAGGGCCGCTCCTTTGCTCGCTCGCCGGGCATCCAATGAAGGTGACCATGGACAAGAAGTTCTTCTTCGACCGCTACGGCCTGGCGCAAGCCGATGTCGAGCGCTACCTGGCTGCGGCGCTTTCTGCCGGCGGCGATTACGCCGACCTCTACTTCGAATACCAGACCTCGACGTCGGTTTCGCTCGACGAGAGCATGGTGAAGTCGGCGACCGAAGGCATCTCGGTCGGCTGCGGCGTGCGCGTGATCTCGGGTGAGCGCACCGGTTACGCTTACACCGACGACCTCTCGCAGGAGCGCATTCTGCACGCCGCGCGCACCGCGGCGCTCATTGCCAGCGGTCCGGCGAAGCAGCCCGTCGTCGGCATGACCGACAAGTCTGCGCAGAATCTGTATCCCATTCCGCTGCCATCGGTCGAAGCCGACGTGATGACCAAGGTCGAACTGGTGAAGCGCGCCGACAAGGCTGCGCGCGCCTACGATCCGCGCATCCATGAAGTGCGCGTCGGTTACGCCGACGAGCTGCGACGCATTCTGGTCATCGGCTCCGACGGCAGCTTTGCCGAAGACGCGCAGCCCATGGCGCGTTTGAGCGTCTTCTGCATCGCGAAGTCGGAGACCGCAGGCTCCTCGCGCGGCAGCGCCGGCGGCGGAGGACGCGTGGCGCTCGACTACTTCCTCACCGAGAAAACGCCCGAGCACTTCGCCCAGGAAGCCGCGCGCCAGGCGATCATCCAGCTCGACGCGCGCGACGCGCCGGCCGGCGAGATGGAAGTCGTCCTCGGTCCCGGCTGGCCGGGAATTCTGCTGCACGAAGCCATCGGTCACGGACTGGAAGCCGACTTCAATCGCAAGGGAACGTCCGCCTTCTCCGGCATGTTGGGCCGCCGCGTCGCCAGCGACAAATGCACCGTGGTGGACAACGGCACCATGCCCGGACGCCGCGGCTCGCTCAACGTGGACGACGAAGGCAACCAGACCGCGAACACCGTGCTCATCGAGAACGGCATCCTGAAGGGCTATCTCTCCGACAAGCTGTCGTCGCGCCTGATGGGCATTC
>CAWCRZ010000011.1:0-433686 GCA_963798005.1 uncultured Acidobacteriaceae bacterium
TTCGACGTCATCGACATCATCCTCGGCGTATCCAATTCGGCGGATGAAAGTGCAAACCGGCTATGCGCTGCGCATCCGCGAGCCCAATTGGTACGAACATCGCATGTTCAAAGGTCCGGACGCGGAAACCAACTTGCACGTGTTCTGACTAGGCTGCCCCGAAGTGGAGCGCATGCTGATGTTTCGCGATTGGCTGCGCCGCAATGCATCGGACCGCGATCTCTACGCTCGCGCCAAGCTGAAACTAGCCGAACAGGAATGGGAGCTCGTGCAGAATTACGCCGTCATCGAAGAAATCCTGCGCGCGCCTGGATGTGGTTGAACCGGGGCCACAGCGGAGAGCCAGTTGTGGTCCAGGTGTTGCGGGCTGGGTCATAAAGCTCGGTAACGTACCCGCTGTAGCAATTAGGACTGCACGTCAGGGTTCCGGTCACCAATACTTGCCCGTTCGACAATAGGGTTGCCGGCTGCTGCAAGTGTGGCGCGTTCATTGCAGCCGTGGGGCTCCAGATTTGCTGCTGCCCGAAAACGGGCATCAGAACGAATAAGGGCAAGTAAACTACGGCTCGCGACATGGTACCGCATGCCTCCGCAATGCCGAACCGTGATCCGCAGCAGCATTTCGGCTTCGTCACGAAGGCCGGCCTAGGGACAGTCTATGCGCGGAAAATGCTGGGACTCAATACTATCGATTTGGGATTTCCGAACACTCGGGGAAGGTATGGCCGTTAACCAGACTTCCGGCCGGTTAGTTGCTTCGGACCCCAGCTTGCGTAAAACCGTCATCATCGGGCACCCGTAGGTGAATGCCGGCCGAAACAGATTGAGTCCAAACGATCGCGGCCAATTGTCCAGCGCCAGCGCCCGCGTCAGAATCACGATCGCGCCGGCGATTAAGAAATATTTTACCTGCCCCGGCTGGAAAGCTCAGATCAAGTAGAATGAACTCTTTGGAGATTATTTCTGAAATTCCATGTGTTCGCGTGCTCGCTGCTCCTGTGTCTTCTGTCGAGCAGCGCTCTTTGCCAGAAAGCCGCGCCCGTTGCGGCCCCTGCTTCTCCTTCGTCAGCGCCTGCTTCTCCGTCGTCAGCCATAGACAACGCGGCTGACGATCACCGCATGTTCAAAGTTCTTCCGAACTACAAGACGATCAACGATCCCGAGCAGCCGGTGGTGCGCCCTGAGCGCGGGTGAGAAGTTCGGTCTGGTGCAGCATTACTTCGATCCGTTCACCTTCGTGTTCACCAGCATCACGGCCGGTATCGAACAGGCGGACAACGAAAAGGAAAGCTACGGACAAGGCGCCATGGGTTTCGCCAAGCGCTACGGGGCCGACTTCACGGATGGCTTCACCAACGAACTGTTTGTCATCGGGGTCTTTCCCAGCCTGCTGCATGAAGATCCGCGCTATTACCGGCTGGGCCGCGGCAGCGGGTGGAAACGCACGGCGTACGCATTTTCCCGCATTTTGATCACGCACAGCGATTCGGGTACCACGCGCGTCAACGCCTCGGAATTTTTGGGCAACATCGCCTCCGGCGCACTCTCGATGACATACTATCCGCAGAACGAGCGCGGCGTCAGCGGAGTCTTCACGCGCATGGGCGTCGAAATCGGGTACGACTCGCTTTTCAATGTGCTCAAGGAGTTCTACCCGGACCTGAAGCGCAAGTTCAGCCACCAGCACTAATTCCGTAACATGGGCACTTCACGACCGCCGGATTTCGCCACCATCGCCGACAACAACACCAAGCGCGCGTTCTTGCACGGCCATCCCGACGTGGTCGAGTGGCTGGGGGCTGGAACCAGGTTGTTCAAGTGGACTCAATCGGTAACGACACCCAAGGGTGTGAGCCCCTGGTGGCAGTTTTTGGAATCAAGGCGTCTGCCAAACGGCGCGACGGCTCCTGGCGTGCGGGAGTTGCAGGAATACGCCGCTCGCTTGGGCGTTCACGACCGGGACTATGCGCGAGTGCGCGCCGCGGTCACTGAGCAGTGGAACAAGATGACGAATGCCGTGGCGATTGAACTGACCACCGGCGCCTGGGGCTACATCGGCAAAGCATCGGGACAACTCAAAGACGAAAACGTGTCGAATGTGTTTTTGATCGGCGGCGAATATCAGGTGTGGGTTCCCGGTCTGGTGGCGAATGATATCCGCCGCGTATCGATTCTTCCTTACCTGAAACCGAACGCGCCATTCGGCACGCGCTAGCTCTCAATTCACCAGGCCGTGGCACTTCTTGTACTTCTTGCCGCTGCCGCACGAGCACAGATCGTTGCGGCCGGGCTTGGGCGGCGCGATCGCGGCCTCCGCTTCTTCTTCCTCCGATTCGTCGGGAAAAAACACCGGGCTCTTGCCGTGCAGCATCAGGCGCTGGTCGAGAGCGATGCGGATGAGATCCTCTTCGTCCTCGCGAAATCCACCGGCGGCTTCCTCGCACTTTGGTCATCAGGGCGCGAATGCGGCCAGCCGAAGTTTCGCCGGGAATAGACAGTGCATAAGCGAAAAGCGCGTCGGTGCGAAATTCTTCGTCGTCGAAAAGTTCCACCAGTCGCGGCGCTTCCGATGCCAGACGCGAGGTACCCCACGCCCCAGATCGCCTGGGTTTTGATGTCCGGGTCGGGATCGTCCAGGTGCTTGGGCGGATAGCCGGCGAACCGCTTGTCGAAGGATCGCGCCATGGCTTTGAGCGCCTTGGCACGGCTGAGCGGATCCTGATACAAGTCCAGAATCGCCTGATAAACCGCGGCATTGTCGGATTGCTCCGCCAAGCCGATGGCGGCGCCGGATTTTTCTTCGACGGGCAGCCTTCGGATCGGCCAGCACCTTGAGCATCGCCTGGCGCAGTTCGGGGTCATCGCCGATCTCACCCAGCGCTTCCCAGCAAGCACCGCGCACCGCGGCGTCTGGATCGGTCTTGGCAAGCTGGATCAAACGGGCGCGCGCTTCAGTCGGACAACTCGGCGCCTTGGTAGCTGAGCGCAACTTCGGCTCGCAGGCTGGGCGGACCCTTTTGAAGCATCGCTAGCCGGTCTTCGTCTTCGAGCGCGCTAAAATCTGTAGCGGCTTCTTCGGGATACAGCGCCCAAATATCGAACGGCTCGCTCGATTCGGCCGAAGCTTCCGTTGGCGCCGAAAGACTCTCGATGACGGCCTGAATGGGCGCACGCGAGCGCGAATCGTCAGCTGGTATTTTAGCCAGCGCGGCTTCGAGCGCAGGAATGGCCGCCGGATCGCCATACATTTCCAGGCACAGCGCGGCGTCTTGCGGATCGTTGTCGATGCGGCGCGTCAAAGCTTCCAGGATGCGCCGGTCGCGAACGCGCAAGGCCGCCAGAACAAAGGGTACGTCACCCGCGTCTTTCGCCTTCCAGTTCGCCCAGCAACTGGAGCACGGGCGCAACCGCCGGCTCGCCCAACTCGACGATGCTCTCCACCAGTTCGTCCGGAACGTCGCTGGGATTGTCCCGCATGACGCGCATAAAAAACGGCAGCGCGGCGGGGGCGTGAAGTGAGCGGAAGAGATCGATCAGCAATGGATCGAGATCCATGAGATCGTTTTCGTGATTTTGCGCGGCAAAGCGTACAATGTCGGGCAGCGAGTTTTCCGGAAAATCGAGAATCGCGTGCAGAAGCCGCTGGTCCACGGGAATGTATCCATGACCGGCGGACTCCAACAGCAGATAGGCCGGAACGCCTTCGTAGCGTCCCGGTTCGAGGATCAAATCAGTGCGCGGCAGGAAGCTACTCTTCTTCTTTGACAACATTGACGGTGATTTCGACCGTGACTTCGCGATGCAACCGGACCGGCACCTTGAACTCGCCCAGCGTCTTGATCGGCTCATCCAGAGCGATCTTGCGCCGCTCGATGGTGTAGCCCTGCTTCTCCAGCGCTTCGGCGATGTCCTTGGATGTCACCGAACCAAAGAGCTGGTCGTTTTCACCGGCTTTCTGCGCAATGGTGATCGCAACCGAGCCCAGCATCTTGGCCAGATCCTTGGCTTCGCCTTCCACCTTGGCTTCGCGGCGCAAGTGGGCCTGGCGCTCCTGCTCGACGATCTTCTTGTTCGATTCTGTGGCCGCGACCGCCAGCTTGTTGGGCAGCAGAAAATTGCGCGCGTAGCCGGGCGCCACCTTCACCAACTGGCCGCGGGTACCCAGCTTTTCGACATCTTCTCTTAAGATCACATCCATGATGACGGTCTCCTTAGATGGCCGTGGCGAACGGAATCAGCGCGATGTTGCGCGCCTGTTTGATCGCTTCCGCCAGGCGCTTCTGATGCGGCGTGCAAACACCGGAGATGCGGCGGGGAACGATTTTTCCGCGCTCGGAAATAAAGGACGAGAGCATTCTCACGTCTTTATAATTAATGTCGTCGATTTTCTCCACGCAGAACCGGCAAACCTTCTTGCGCCGGAAATATTGCTTCTTGGTGGCCAGCGCTTTGTCGCCGCCGGTGGGCCGCATGGACCCGCTAATGGGACGTCCGCCTCGTTGTTCGGCCATGTTATTCTCCTACCTTCTCTGTTACCGGGGCTGCCGCCACGGGAGCGGCGGCCGGTGCGCCGGGCATCGGAGCGCCAGGTCTGGGGCCCGCGGGTTCGGCGCCCGCCATGGCATGTTCCAACGGAACGCTGGGAGCGGCCGGTGGCGCCGGTTTGCGCGCGGCGCGCTTCTCGCGCTCCTTCTTGCGCTTTTCGATCTTCTTCAGCTTTTCGTCGATGCGGACGCTCTGGAATTTCATCACCAGGTCCGAAACGCGCAAGCGCCGCTCCACTTCCAGAACCGTTTCGGGCTTGGTGGTGAACTGCAGCAGTACGTAGAAGCCTTCGTTGCGCTTTTGAACGCGGTAGGCCAGCTTCCGTATGCCCCACTTGTCGGATTTGTCGACGTTGCCTCCCTGGGAGGCGATCAAGGTGGTCAGTTGTTCGATCAGGTGATCGATCTCTTCTTCCGGCGTATCCGGCCGGAGAATAAACAGCTCTTCGTAGATCCTCATTCTTCCTCGTTTAAGCCTGGGGCGCGACGATTAAATTTCGCCATGGACTTTTCGACGCCTTCAGCGATGATGGACTCCACTGCCTGCGACGCATAGTCCAGCAGTTCATCCAACTCTTCTTTGTGCGCCCGCTTCAACTTCGCGAGCACAATTTGAGCGCCGTCCTTTTCGCGACGGCCCCCATGAACTCCCAGGCGAACCCGGGGAAACTCTTTCGTTCCAACGCAGCGGATTACCGAATCCACGCCGCGATGGCCGGCGGCCGAACCATTCGGCCTGATTCGTACCGACTGCCAGGGCAGATCCAGTTCGTCATAAACCAGAACCAGATCCCCTGGCGCGATCTCATTCTTCACCAACAAACCCTGCACCGACTCGCCGCTCAGATTCATGAACGTCTGCGGCTTGGCGAGCAGCACTTTCTTACCCGCCACCATTCCCTGCCCAACCAGCGCCATGGCGAATCCTTGCGCCCGATCTTGATTCCGTTGCGTTCGGCCAGCCGGTCGACTACCAAGAACCCGAGATTGTGGGCGTGAGCTCGTACTCTTTCCCGGGATTTCCGAGGCCCACGACCAGCTTGCTCGAACTCAGACATGGGATTGGGCACGTGCGCTCATCCGTAGTCCGCGAATCCCTAATCCCGGACTCGCGGGCACCGGATCGCCCTACTTCTTCTTCCCCTTCTCGGGCTCGGCCTCGCCTCTTCTTCCTTCTTGCCCTTCTTGATCACTTCCGGCTCGGCGGCAGTGGCAGCGACGGCACCTTCCGCCGGCGTCTCCACTACCTCGGCCTTCAGAGCGACCACGTGCGCCATCACCTGCTCGGGCGCGCTCACCAGCTTGACCGATCCGCCCAGCGGAATCTCGCTCGCGCGCAGGTTCTGGCCGATCATCAGTTCCGTCACGTCCACCGTGTAGGACTCCGGAATCTCGTCCGGCAGACACTCGATCTCGATTTCGCGCGTGATCACTTCCAGCAAGCCGCCTTGCAGCTTCACGCCCTTCGGCTCGCCGGTGGTGATGCACGCGAACTTTCACCGCGATGCGCTTGGTCAGGTCGATGCGCTTCAGATCGACGTGCAGCAGATTCTCTTGGACCGGATCGCTCTGCCAGTCGACGATCATGACCGGCGTATCTTCCCCGCCCTGCACCGACAGATTGAAGATGGTGTTGTGGCCGGTATTGCTGTGCAGAATCCGGTTGATTTCTTTGGGACTCACCGAGACAGCCACGGCCGGGCTGCCGGAACCATACAACACGGCGGGCGCCAGGCCCTTCACGCGCAGACGGCGCGCTTCATTCTTGCCGCGCGATTCCCGCGGTTCGGCGCTTACTGTAATTTCTTTTCTCATCTTCTTTACTCCGGCAGACGGCTACCTGCGTTCTTCCCAGGCTCCGGCCTGCTGTCTCTTCCTTCTAAATAAATAGGGTGCTTACCGAACCATCCTCGTGAATGGATTGGATGGCCCGGGCCAACAACGGCGCCACCGAAAGCGGTCTTGATGCGGCTGCAGCGCATGGCGTCCTCGCGCAGGGGAATCGAATTGGTGACCACCACTTCCTGCAAACACGATGTCTCGATCCGTTCCACGGCCGGCCCCGACAACACGGCATGCGTGGCGCAGGCGGTCACCGTCAGCGCGCCATGCTTCAGCAGCGCTTCGGCGGCCTTCACCAGCGTCCCGGCCGTATCGATCAGGTCGTCCACAATCAAACAATGCTTCCCTTCCACGTCGCCGATGATGTGCATCACTTCGGCGACGTTCACTTCCGTCCGGCGCTTATCGATAATCGCCAGCGGCGCGTTCAAATGCTTGGCGAAAGCGCGCGCGCGCTCCACGCCCCCGGCGTCGGGCGAAACCACGGTCATGTCCCTGCGCCCGATGGACTCGAAATATTCGAGCATCACCGGCGCGGCAAAAAGGTGATCCACGGGAACGTCGAAGAACCCCTGAATCTGAGCCGCGTGCAGGTCCAAAGTAAGCACACGATCCGCGCCGGCCCTCTGAATCAGGTTGGCGATCAACCGGGCGGAAATAGGCATTCGCGGCTTGTCTTTCCGATCCTGCCGCGCATACCCATAATAGGGTAGCACTGCCGTGATGCGCTCCGCAGAAGCGCGCTTCAGCGCGTCGATCATGAGCAGCAATTCCATCATGTGCCGGTCCACGGGCGTGCAGGTGGGCTGCACCGCGAAAACATCGGCGCCGCGCACGTTTTCGAGAATCTGCAGACGGATCTCCCCGTCCGAGAAGGGCTCCACTTCCGCCGCGCCCAACGTGCAGCCGAGCGAGGCGCAGATCTTGGCCGCCAACGACGGGTTGGCGTTGCCCGTGAAGATCTTCAGTTGCTCGAATCTCATCGTGCGTACCGGTCTTGGGGCGGCCATGTCTTGCTTTCCGAGGACACTGCTAATTGCCGCCACCAAAGCGCACGGTAACGGCGGCGGCTCACCATTCTAAATGGATAAACCTGATTGCTGGCGAACTCTCTGTCCGGAACAACCCGGCGGCACGATCCCGCAACTCGCGGCTGGGGAACAATCCGAAAAGCGCCGAACCGCTTCCGGTCATCATCGCCCGCCAAGCTCCCAATTTCAGCAGCTTTCCCTTGATCGATTTTAGTTGAGGATGTTGGTGAAACACAACCGTTTCAAAATCGTTGCTTGCCAGGGTTCGGAGTTTGCGGGTGCCGATGCCGAGCTGCAGAACAACGGCCTGGAACTTGTAGATGATAGCCGGAGACGTCTCTCGCATGCGCTTTACGATTCAGCGCCGCATAGGCCTCGGCCGTGGAGGAGTGAATTCCGGGAGTAATCAGCAAACCAGGACTGGCCGGGACATCCGGCAAGGGATAAAGTTCGGTCCCGCGGCCCATGCCCACAGCGGTGCCGCCCATCAGGAAAAACGGCACGTCGCTACCCAATTCGGCGCGCCAGTTCCATCAGTTTTTCGAGCGGAAGCGTTCTTCCCCAGCAGCGCCGGCAACGCCAGCAGCACGGCGGCTGCGTTGCTGGATCCGCCGCCCAGTCCGCTGCCCAGCGGGAATTCGCTTGGTGAGATTGAACCGCAGGCGACCCGTCGCTCGCGCGGCCTTCATGACAGCATCTGCCGCCCGCAGAATCAGATTACCGGGAATATTCAAGTTTGACTTCAGCTCGATCTTGCGTCCGCCCGCGCTCGATATTCCACCTCAATCGTATCGGCCAGCGAGATGGTTTGGAAGATGGTGCGAAGCTCGTGGAAGCCGTCCGGGCGCTTGTGCAGAACCCGCAAATCGAGATTGATCTTGGCCAGCGAACGAAGCCGCAGATGCTCGGGCATCAGTACTGAATCAGCGAGTACACGTCGTGGCCGTGGAGTTTTTCGCGCCCGTTCAGGAAATCCAGTTCCAGGATGAACCCGAGGCCCGCCACTTTGCCATGCAGCGTCTCGACCAATCGCGCGACGGCCGCGGCAGTGCCGCCGGTGGCCAGCACGTCGTCGATGATCAGCACGTTTTGCCCGGGCGAAATGGCGTCTCTTGTGGATTTCGAGCACGTCGGTGCCGTATTCGAGCGCATATTCGATGCGCTCGCGCTCGGCCGGCAGTTTCTTCTCCTTGCGAACCGGGATGAAGCCGTATCCGAGCGCGTAGGCGACAGCGGGCGCGATGATGAATCCGCGCGCTTCGATGCCGAGCACCACGTCGATGGGCGTTGGAGCGATAGAGCTGCGCCAGAGCAGTCGATCACGCCCTTGAATCCGGCCGGATCTTTGAGCAGCGTGGTGATGTCGTAGAAGTTGATGCCGGGCTTCGGAAAATCGGGCACTTCGCGGATGAGCGCTTTCAGTTGGTCCATTTAGAGAATTCGTATTGTAACATCGGAGTCGTAAGGTACTTCCATGTCACTGCTGGATTCTTCGCACCATCATGGCGTTCAGCGCGACCACGGACGCCGAGCGCGCCAAGGCTTTCTATCGCGATCAGCTGGGCCTGCGACTGATCAGCGACGAGCCTTACGCGCTGGTGTTTGACGCGGCCGGAACCATGCTGCGAGTGCAAAGAGTGAAGGAAGTTTGCGAGGCTCAGCTACACTTCACTCGGATGGAAAGTAGCCGATATCGCCGCTAAGGTGGAGGAACTGGAAAAGGCGGGCATAAAGTTCGAGCGCTACGGTTTGCCCGATCAAGACGAAAAAGGCATCTGGACCGCGCCGGGCAGCCAGGCGAAAATCGCGTGGTTCAAGGACCCGGACGGCAATATTCTGAGCTTGACTCAATTCTAGCCACGGATGGACACAGATGAACACGGATCAAGGCATTGTTTTATCTGTGTGCATCCGTGTTCATCTGTGGCAGATTCAATCGATGAGCCCGTTACGAACCGCGAATCGCACCAGTTCGCCTGCCGAATGCAGATTCAGCTTCTCCATGATCTTGCCGCGGTGCGCGTCCACGGTATAAACGCTCAGGTTCAACGTGGCCGCGATTTCCTTGTTGGTTTTGCCTTCAGCGATCATCTGCAGCACTTCGCGCTCACGGCTGGTCAGCAGATCCAGCGGATCGGTGACGTGCTTGCGATAATCGCTCAACACCGCATCGGAAACACCCGGGCTCAAGTAACCTTCGCCCTTGGCAACGGCGCGCACCGCGTTGACTAGATCGCTGTCGATGGAATCCTTCAGTAAATAGCCGCGGGCGCCCGCGCGCAGGATCTCGCGGACGTAGACAGAGTCCTTGTGCATGCTCAATGCGAGCACGCGCGTTCGCGGCGCGGATGCAACCAGACGGCGCGTAGCTTCAATGCCGTTTAGCTCGGGCATGGCCACGTCCATCACCACCACGTCGGGATGCAGCTGCCCGGCCAGTTCTACAGCTTCCCGGCCGTTGCCGGCCTCGCCGACGATCTGCATGTCGGGCTGCGTTTCCAGGATCAGCCGAAAACCTTTCCGCACCATGGCGTGATCGTCGGCCAGCAGAATCCGCAGCATGATTAGTTTGTAGCATCCTGATTTGCAAGCTGCAGCGGAGCCCACAGATCAACAAGGACGCCGTCATTGGACTTGATCTGGAGTTCGCCACCGACGCTCTGCGCCCGCGCCCGCATCCCAACCAATCCCAAACCGGACGTACCGTTCCCCTGAAACCCATGCCCGTTGTCTTTTACCGTGAGATGCACACGATCTCCGCTGCGCGCCAGCTCAATGGCGACGCGCGTAGCCCCGGAATGCCGCGCCACGTTGGTGAGCGCCTCTTGCACGATGCGAAACAGATGGGTCTCGGTCTCATCGGCCACGCGCTCGTGAAAGCTGGATTTGTAGTCCACCTCGATGCCGGTGCGTTGTCCAAACCGTTCGGCCAGCCACCGGATGCCCGCGTCCAGCCCGAAGTCATCGAGGATGGTCGGCCGCAGCAGGTGCGAAAGCTCGCGTACATTTTGGATCGCTTCATCGATCAGGCGCCGGCAGTCTTCCAGCCGCGCCGGATCGGGCGGCGTGGCAGCCTCGAGCGCCGTCACGTTGGCTTTGATCGCGGTGAGCGACTGGCCCAGTTCATCGTGCAGTTCATGCGAGAAGCGCCGCGCGGCCGTCTCCTGGCTCTCCAGCATGTGCCAGGTGACGCGCGCCAGGTCGGACGATTGCTGTTCCATTCGCCGAAAGAGCTGCGTGGTGATTCGGACGGTGAAGATCGAGCATACCAGCGCCAGCAGCACGCATCCACTCAGCAAGCCGAGCGATTCCTTCACCAGTTGCGACGATCGCTGATCGATGCGCGATCTGCGCCGCCAGGGTCCGGGTGTAATTGTTCGCGATCATCTTGGCGACAATCGCGGTTACTTCTTCGTGGTGGCGGCAGCAGGTCGCGCGAGGTGTAGGTGGGAACGTTCTTGCGGACCAGCAGGCGCCGGGCCTCGGTCGAAAACCCCTGCACAGCCGTGCTGAGCTGTCGCCACAGCTCCGCTTGCGGCGTGCCGGCCGCTTCGACTGACGATGCGCTCGACGTCTTGATCGGCTTCGAATCCAACTGGGCCAGCAGGCGCTCGCGCTCGGAAAGCTCTGGCCCGCGCGAGAGTTTGTTGAACGCGGCATTCAGGGTATCCTGCTCGCGCTGCAGCTCGTCGATCAGGCGCGTGGTCACCAGGCCGTTGTGCACGATCTCGGCCGAGTTTTCCTGGATCAGTTGCGCGCTTTTGAGACCGATGAATCCAGCCGCCATCAGAAGCGCGATCACCGCCGAGAAGCCGATGACGAGAACGCGCAGGATTTTGCGATAAGTGACCGGATCGGAATACACGCCATCTCTAGGATCGCTCAGACGGATGGGCCGCAGAATCGCCCGCCGGGGCTATTTAGCCTCCCGAAAAGGGGTGCCTGGTTTTTATTCCGTTAATATCCCGACACCCCCGTCGTCGAACATGATGAGAATCTTCTTATAGCCGGCCGCCATGCGCAACTGTGAATAGATGTAGCGATATGCCTCCAAGGATGAAATTCCATGGGAGCTAATCACAACCAGCCAACGATCACCCGCAGGCCTCGGTGCGCGCCGGGTGGCCTCGGTGTTCATTAGATCGACCAGCTCACGCGTCATGTTCAAAAAGTGAAGTGGATCTGAATCGGAATTGTGCACGAACCCGATCATTTTGGGCGCTCGCTGAGATTCGTTTTTCAAAAACCGGATCTGAACACGATTCCCGTGGATGGTGTCTCTCATATCTCGGACCGGCGATCCCCGGTCGAGAAGAGTCTTTATTTTGTCTTCCAGCGAGGCAGCGGTCTTCGACGGCAAACGGATGGGAGCGGTGATCGTCAGCAAAATCGTGGCGCCATCCGGCACGGTCTCGCTAAGAGTCGCCCGGAGACGTTCCGTGAGCCTGGTCGCAACCTTGTCGAACCTCAAACCAGGTTTGGCGGCCTTAGCTTGACCAGCGCCGCGTCGTTTGAAGGTAGCGATCTTAATAGCAACCCGTTTCCCAGCGAACGTGATATAGGCCGGTGGATTGCTACTCTCGTCCCATGTTGCCGAGAACCGTTTGGCAACGGCTTCGATGGCCGTTCGCTCCTGCTTGCTCAAATTCCTCATGCATCCCTACCTCCGAGGTCGCCCCATTGTTCGCGTAGAATTCGCCGTTTCCGCGGGTAAACCTTCATTCATTAAAAACCCCGCCCCCGTGCCCCCGCAATTTGGTGTCGGGAACTCCCCTACGCGGGCTATCGTTGATTTCGTCGTCCCGCCGCAAGATGGTATTGCGAGGCGGAAATGAGCCCCTCGCAAAAGGAGAACCAAAGTGAAGAAACTTATTTTCGCCTCTCTGTTGAGCGTGGGTGCTATTCTGGCGGCCCAGACACCGGCTGCGCAAGCTCCGGCGGCCAGCACCAAGACCACCTCGAAAACCAAGACCCACAAGAAGCATCACAGCAAGAAAGCCACTGCCGTGAACAGCGCCAAGCCGGCTTCCAAGTAATTGACGACGTAAACGAGGTAACCAAAGACGGCGATCGGCCGTGATTTTCGCGCCCGGATCGGACGGCCCGATGGCTGCCTGGTCCGGGCGTTCTATTTGGCTCGGGTGAACGCCGCGCTATAATCGCGGGCGTCGGATGTTTTGCCCCTCGTTGTTCCTGCTGCTGGCTGCGCAAGCGCCGCAATCCTATTCCCTGCCCCCCGACAAACTGCGGCGCGCCATCGAGTACGCCCATGCCGGCTACACCGCTGCATTTCGCCAGCGAGTTCTACGCATTTCTCATTCTGGCGGCCATCATCGCGTCCGGACTTTCGGCGAAGTTTCGCGATTGGGCCGAGGCCGCATCCCAGCGCCGCTTCGTCCAGGCTCTGATTTTCATCCCGCTGCTGCTGCTCACCAACGACCTGCTCTACCTTCCGGCGAACATCTACGGCCAGCATCTGGAGCGGAAGTTCGATCAATCCATCCAAAGCTGGCCCTCCTGGCTTTGGGATTGGACCAAGAGCGAAATGATCCTGCTGGTCTGCGCGGTTCCGCTGGGCTTGCTTTTGTACGCCGTCATTCGGCGGAGCCCGCGCCGCTGGTGGCTGTACTTCTGGCTCGCGACTCTTCCGATCATCGTTACCGTGATGTATCTGGAACCGATGATCATCGAGCCGCTGTTCTATCAATTTGAGCCGCTGTCGGCCACGCATCCCGCGCTGGTCGGGCAACTGGAAAATCTGGTGGCACGCGGCGGGCTCGCCATCCCGCCGGATCGCATGTTTGAAATGAAGGCCAGCGAAAAGCTGAATTCGCTGAACGCCTACGTCAGCGGGTTTGGCGGATCGAAGCGCGTGGTGGTGTGGGATACCACGCTTCAGAAACTCACTACACCCGAAATCCTTTTTGTTTTTGGCCACGAGATGGGGCACTACGTTCTTGGGCCATATTCGCAAGTCTCTCTTTTGGTCCTCGCTGGCACTGCTGGCGCTGCTGTTTGTCGGCGCCCACCTGGTTCGCTGGATGATCGCGCGCTGGGGAAATCAGTGGCGGATTCGCGATACGGCGGATTGGGCGTCTCTGCCGGTTCTTCTCCTGATCGTCGCGATCTTCAGCTTCCTGGGCGAGCCTGTTGTTAACGGTTACAGCCGCTGGCAGGAGCATCAGGCAGATGTCTATGGCCTGGAAATAACACACGGAATCGTGCCGGATTCGTCGACTGCGGCAGCCAAGTCATTTCAAGTAATGGGTGAGATTGGGCTCGATGAGCCGAATCCCAACCGTTTCATCGAGTTCTGGCTCTTTTCTCATCCATCGACTGCAGACCGGCTGACCTTCGCCGAGACGTATAATCCGTGGGCGCACGGCAGCCCCCGATACGTGAAGTAGCATGGAATGCCGCGTGCGGGCGCTCTTGGGTATGCGCCGGTCGTTTTATGCCATCGCCTGCCTGTTGGGCGCGGCCGCACTGGTTTCGAGCCAGGAAGCACCCGTCACGGAGGAAGTGACGGTCGATGCGCCGGGCGGCAGCGCGCCCGTTTCCACATTACTGGGAACAAATGTTCGGTTCGGGCCGCGCAATTTTGTCGCTCCGCGAAAGCTACCGGCGCGAGCTTGGGACCATGAAAGCGGCCACCGACATTCGCTACGTTCGCTTTCATGCGATCTTCGACGACGACGTGGGGGTTTATTCGGAAGACGCGCAGGGACAGCCGGTCTACAACTGGTCCTACGTCGATCAGATTTATGATGGACTGCTGGACAACGGCGTGCGGCCCTTCGTCGAGATGAGCTTCATGCCGCGCGCGCTGGCTGCATCGCTGACCCCGCACGCGTTCTGGTATCATCCCTTTCCTTCGCCTCCGAAGGATTATGCGAAATGGGAGGCGCTGGTTTATAACTTCGCGAAACATCTGGTCGATCGCTACGGCGTGAACGAAGTCGCGCAGTGGTATTTCGAAGTCTGGAATGAGCCGAATATCGACTTTTGGACTGGAGAGCCGAAACAGTCGACCTATTTTGAGCTCTACGATCACGCCGCCCGGGCCATCAAGCGGGCTGATGCGCGTCTGCGGGTGGGTGGGCCGGCGACGGCGCAGGCGGCCTGGATTCCCGACATGATCGAGCATTCCATCCAGGCTAAGGTCCCGCTCGATTTCGTCTCCACGCACGTCTATGGGAACGATCTATCGAAGGACGTCTTCGGAACCGATGAAAATATAGATCGTGCCGATAATGGTGAGCCGCGCCGTGCAGAAGGTTTTCAAGGAAGTGAAAGGGTCCCAACGCCCCAAACTGCCGATCATCTGGAGCGAGTACAATGCCAGCTACAAGAACGAAATCGATGTCACCGATTCGGCGTTCATGGGGCCTTGGCTCGCGAACAATATCCGGTTGTGCGATGGACTGACGACGATGATGTCGTACTGGACCTTTTCGGACGTTTTCGAAGAGCAGGGCGTGATCAAGACGCCGTTCTACGGCGGCTATGGTCTGATCGCCGAGGGCGGCGTTCCAAAGGCCGCGTTCAACGCGTTCGCGATGCTGCACCGGCTGGGCGATCAACGCCTGCAGCCCGGACTTGGCGAATGCACTGGTGACGAAGCGCGCGGATGGCACGCTCGCCATCGCGGTCTGGAACTATGCGGCACCCGGTACGAATGGAACTGCGCGTAAAGTGCACTTCGCGGTCGAGGGATGGACCGGCACTCCCCGTTATCACGTCGAGATCCTGGATCCCGATCACGGTTCGGCTCTGGCGGCTTGGCAGGCGATGGGTAGCCCGGCTAGTCCTACGCGCGAACAATATGAACAGCTCAGGCGGGCCGCGGCCGGTAACCCAGAAGCTGGATGGCACGTCCACCTTCATGCTCCCGCCCCATGGACTGGCGTTAGTCGAGGTGCGTCCCCGCTGAACCTATGTTCTCTCGCGCCACGGCAATCCTTCTCAGTGTGCTCCTGGTTGCTCCGGGGCTGACGCCAGAGCAGCCACCGCGCTCCGGCCCGTCACACCACCGACCAGGTAGCGCCGGTGTCGCTGGCCGATCGCGCCTTCGTGGAGGACCTGGAACACCGCAGCTTTGAGTACTTCTGGGAGCAGTCCGACCATGGCACGGGCCTGGTGCTGGATCGCGCGCGAGTGGACGGCGGCCGCGCCAAAGGTCCCAGCCGCGACATCGCCAGCACCGCCGCCACCGGTTTTGGGCTCACCGCCATCTGCATCGGCGCCGAGCACGGCTGGATCACGCAAGAAAGAGGCGGCCGATCGCGTTCGGACCACGCTTGCAGTTTTTCGCCAACAAGGCGAATCAGGAACACGGCTGGTTCTACCACTGGATGGACGTGTCCACGGGCGACCGCAAGTGGGACAGCGAGACCTCCTCGGTCGATACCGCGTTTCTGCTGGCAGGCGTTCTCACGGCTGCCCAATATTTCTCCGCCGATCCCGAGATCCCGAAGCTGGCCAGCGAAATCTACGACCGCGTGGACTTCCAGTGGATGCTGGATGGCGATCCCTTTGCTGCTCTCGCACGGCTGGCGTACCGGGAAAGGCTTTCTCAAGAACAAGTGGGACACTTATTGCGAACTGGGCCTGCTGTACGTTCTGGCCATCGGCTCGCCCACCCATCCCATTCCGGCGGAATCCTGGTACGCCTGGCAGCGCCCCTTCTACCAATACGGAAAGTACGAGTTCATCAGCGGCGGCCCGCTGTTCACGCACCAGTATTCGCAGGCCTGGATCGATTTCCGGAACCGGCGCGACCGCGGCTTCGTGGATTTCTTCCTGAACTCGGTGAACGCTACGCGCGCCAATGCAACAATACAGCCTCAATCTGGATCTGCCCAACACGTTCGGGCAAGACATCTGGGGGATTACCGCGTCGGACGGCCCCAAGGGCTATCGAATCTACGGAGAGATCAAAGCGTTCGATCCAGTGGATGGAACCGTGGCTCCAGCCGCGGCCGGGGGATCGCTGATGTTCACGCCCGACATTTCCATTCCGGCGCTCAAGGCCATTCACGAACGTTTCGGAGACCGCGTGTTCGGCCGCTATGGCTTCGTGGATGGCTACAATCCAACGCTGGAATGGTTCGATACCGACGTGGTCGGCATCGACGTCGGCATCACGCTGCTGAGCGCGGAGAACCTGCTTACCGGAGATGTCTGGCGTTGGTTCATGGCCAACGCACCGGCATCGCACGCCATGGATCTGATCGGCTTCAGCGAACCGCCCGGCAAAGAGCCTCGGCCAAAGCAATCAAGAAGCAGCCGCTGAAGAAGAAAGCGCGCAGGGCTAAGCCGCTTCGGGCACAGGCCTGACGTCCACCAGTACAGGCATCCGCTCTTCCAGCAGAAACTCGGTGGATTGCACCAGCGGGTCGTGATGAAACCGTTCCTGCATCCGGTTCCCTAACAGCGCGTTGTCGATCGCCAGCAGCGCCATCCCCTGGTGATGCGCCATGAAACAGCGGACCACCTCGGGAGCGCCGCGCGCGCTCGGCACGCGAGTAATCGATCGACTCGAAGAATCCGTGCCGCGTCCACCAGCCTTTCGCGGCCATGGCTCGCAGATTGGCGTGGCGCGCGCAGGATCCAGCATCAGAGCCAGCATGGTGGCGTAAGGCGCAATCACCAGCCGCGTCGGCCTCATCGCCGCTGGCGCTCAAGGGCGGCACTCCGAACGCATAGTATTGGTACTGCCCCCGTTCATCGCGCTCGGAGTGCGCAGCCTCGGAGATGCCCCACGGCACGCCCCGCTCCTGACCGTAGGCTTGCTGGATCCGAATGGCCGCCCGCAGCGCCCGGTCCAGCAGCGTGCCCGCGTACGAGCGCAGATAAAGCTGCGGCATCAGATACTCGAACATCGTGCCGCTCCAGGCCAGCAGTGTCACTTGGTCGCGATAGGCAGTGAGCTTGCGCCCCAGCCGCAGCCAGCTCTCGCGCGGAATATCGCCCTTAGCGATTGCCAGGAAGACCGTAGTCCGCGCTTCCGAGGCCAGCAGATCGTAGTAGGATGCGTCGCCGCGTCCCGCGTCCACGTTGTAGCCGATGCGCAGCAGCTGCCGGTTTTCGTCGAACAGGAAGCGAAAGTCCATATCGTCGAAGTAGCGCTGCGCCAGGGCCGCGATGCTTTGGAAGCGGTTGGCCAGATCGAGCGCCGCGCCACGGGCAGCCGGAAGCTGCCGCAGCAACTGCTCCAGGACATCGCGCACCATTGGATAGAGCGGCCGGGAACTCGACAGCCGCTCCCGCAACCGCTCCCGGATGCGCTCGTAGGCTTCCGGCAATTCGCCCAGCGCCGGCACCTTGCTCAATTCCGCGATCAGCGGGGTGAACGTGTCGTCGCGCATGCATACGCGCAGCTCAGGCTCAAGGGCAGGCGCCAGCCAAGGCGCCAATTCGATAGAGCTGCTGGAGCGCGGCGTCCATACGCTCGGAAAGCAGACGCTCCCAGTAACGCAGCTCGTCTGAATTGACCCGCGCGTGCACGGGCGCGAGCGCGGTTTGGATGCGCTCGATCAAGATCGCGGGATTCGGTGAGCACCGCCTCCCAAAAGAACAGATCCTGGGGCTGGCATTCCAGCTGCCGCAGCAGGCTTCCGAACAGCTTCATCCGGGAGAACGTTCGCGATTCATACGGCACCTCGTCGCGCAGCCGCAGCACGTGATCCCGAAGCCCGTCGATCGTACTCTGTTCCAGGATCGGCTGCTTGAGCAAGAGCAGCGAGCCCTGGCGCAAAGAAACCAGCGAAGCGGCCAAGTTTCCGCTGTCGACGGTGGAAACATATTGCGGCTGAAGCGGGCGCAGAGTGCCGGTTTCATACCAATTGAAGAAGTGGCCGCGATAGCGCGGCATTTCCTGGAGCGAATGCAGGATTCGCTGAACGGAGCCTGAAAGCTCATCCAGAGTCAGGTAGCCGAAATCGTGGGCCGCGAGCTGGGACGTCAGAGACAACCCGAGATTGGTGGGAGAAATGTGGTGCGTCACCAGCGGCGGGTTTTCCTGGACGTTGTCCGGAACCAGCCAGTGATGATCTTCGCCAGGAGTGATCCGCAAAGTAGCGCCAGGTGCGCAGCGCCGTCTCGCGCAGAAAGTCGCGATCTTGGGGGGTGATGACAGCCGATTTCGGCAGCGGTTCATTCAGCCATCCGACCACCAGCGGCGCGGTGATCCATAGAGCGCAAATCACCAGCGCGATGGCCGGAAGCGGACCGGCAAAAAACAGAAAAGGCAGCCACAGCAATGATGAGACGTAGAGATACTGCTCGAAAAGAGGAAACCGCGAACCGCCAACAATTTCCGATTGTGCCATGGTTTCCCATTCCAGCAAGTTCGCATGGCTGATATATCTGCGCCACAGCGTTCGAACAATGGCATCGGCCATCAGGCAGGCTTGATGCGGAATGAAGACCAGGTTCAGCAACGCATCGCGGTGGCTCTGAAGAAAGCGTCCCCCCAGCAGCTTGCTGAACGCCTTCCAGAAGCGCCGCTCGGGCGCGCGAATGATGCTGATGAGCATATCCGCGTAGACAGGAATCTGAATCAGCAGTAGAACCGCCAGCGTCCAGCGGGCTGGATGTTCGGTAGCGAGCCAGCCCGCCAGCAGCAGGCCGAGCAAAGCAATCTCGAACAAACTGCGGCGCAGGTTGTCCACAATCTTCCAGCGCGAAAGTGCCGACAGCGGATTCTTTGCCGCGCGCCCGTCGCGCGTGGGAGGATGCCGGAACAACCAGGGAAGCAACTGCCAATCGCCGCGAACCCAGCGATGCTTGCGTTTGGAGAATGCGCCGTAGGTGGCCGGGTAGTCCTCCACCAACTCCACGTTGATCAGGCCGGTGCGCGCGTGCTCGCCTTCGATCAGATCGTGGCTAAGGATCGCGTTCTCCGGAAAGCGCTCGCCGACGGCGGCCTCAAAAGCCTTCACATCGTAGATGCCCTTGCCGGTAAAGCTGGCCTGCCCGTGCAGGTCATGATACACATCGGAAACCGCCGTCGAATAGGGATCGAAGCCCGGCTGGCCGCTGAAGATTCTGGCGATCCAGGAGCGCCGCGCGGAGTCGATGCTCACGGCTACCTGCGGGCGCAGCAGCGCGTAGCCTTCTGTCACGGTGTTGCTGGCCGAGTCCAGAATCGGCCGATTCAACGGATGAGCCATCGCGCGCCACCATCTTCGCGGCGGTGTCGCGCGGAAGTTGCGTGTCGGTGTCGAGCGTGATGACGAAACGGATCTGGAGCAAGGCCCCGAGATCGCCCACGATGGTATGGAACCAGTTTCCGCGGCCCAGCAGCAGCTTGTTCAGGTCGTTCAGCTTGCCGCGTTTGCGTTCATACCCCATCCACTTGCGCTCTTGCGGATTCCAGCGGCGCGCGCGATGCAACAGATAGAACGGTCCGTGATCGCCGGACCCATAGCGTTGATTCAACTGCCGGATGCCTTCCGCGCAGGAATTCAGGACACTATCGCCTGCGGTCTCCGCCGCATTCGCGTCCGCAAAATCGGTCAACAAAGCGAACAACAGGTTGCGGTCCCGATTGGCCAGATAGCGAATTTCAAGGTCTTTGAGCAACTTCGCGCAATTGGATTCGGAAAGCAGCAAGCGTGGGAACCACCACCATCGTTTTGCAGTCGTCCGGGAATGGCATCCAGGAAGTCCATACTGGGAATGAAGCGCGGACTGAGCAGCCGGCTGAAGGACGCATTCGTGATTTCGAGCGCAGCCTGGCTGGCTGGAATGAGGAGGAGCGCGAGCATCCACCAGGCGGCCGGTCCGGCCACCCATTGAAATGCCCAAATGAGCAGCCCCATCAGAACCGCCACGGCAGCGGCGTAGAAGAACGCTGGGATAGCGTTCAGTGAGCTCCGACAGGTACGCGGTGAACGAACGCTTGCATCCCAAACTGCGATCGAAAATCTTTCGCGCCCGGTCCCACCAGATAGTAGCCGACGTGGAACGTGCGCGAGTCGCTGTTGCCCGCCTCGCGAGCCTGCTCGGCCTGTTCGAGCGCGGCTTTCGCTGCATCTTCTTCGGTCAGCCTTGCCCGTCTGGCCAGACGGTTCAGTTCCAGCAGATATCGATCGCGGGTTGGAAGATCCATCCGCGAGTACACGCCGGCTGGATCTTGCCGCAAGATGCCTTCGGTCCGCGAGGCCGTCTCGACGAAACGCCTTCCAGGAAATGGCTTCGATGGCCCACAGAGTGCGAATCGCAGCGCCGCCACCAATCGTTCGCTGTCCAAATTGCGCGCAGATCCGCTCGACGATGGCAAATTTGAGCATCGGGGCAAAGGCCCACAGCTCGCTGATATCGAGTGGCTGGGTCTCCCGCAGAACCTCCGCGAACGGCAACAGGACATCGGTATCGATCACGCCTGGCGCGCTGGCCAGCCAGCCAGTGACGATGCGGTAGATGCGCGGCTCGCCGTCCTCGTTCTGGTGCAGCCGGCGCAGAAAGGAGGGACGCAGCGTGTGCCGGAGATCGGAAATATGGGATTGAATGAGCGAATGATTTTCTTTCAGCCAGTGCGAAACCGCGGGACTGCGCAGGTGCTCACGCAACCTGGCCGCGCAGTCGTGCAGACGTTCGGAAACCTGAAAACCTCCGCGAACCCCCGGCGGCCGCACCGTGGGAGCATTCTCCATGGTCTGCGGATGCGTGCTCATCGGTAACTCGCCGCCTGCAATTCGAAAAGGCTCGCGTAGCGGCCATGCCGGGCCACCAGTTGATCGTGCGTGCCTTCTTCGTAGATCTGCCCGTCCTCCAGTACCACGATGCGATCGGACTTGCGCACGGTGGAAAATCGATGCGAGATCAGCAGCGCCATTTTTCCGCGCGACAAATCGTCGAAGCGCGCAAACACCTCGGACTCCGCTACGGCGTCCAGCGCGGCCGTCGGCTCGTCCAGGATCAGGACTTGCGCATCGCGCAGATAAGCCCGCGCCAGCGCGAATTTTTGCCACTCGCCGCCGGAAAGATCCACGCCGCCCTCGAAACGCCGCCCGAGCATTTGATCCAGGCCGCCCGCAAAGCGGGTGAGCAAGCGATCCGCCCGGCTCTTCTCGGCCGCGGTCCAGAGCGCTTCATCATCGTCAACCTGCTCGATCCGCCCCACGCCGATATTCATGCGCGCAGGCATGTCATAGCGCACGAAATCCTGGAAGATCACGCCGATTTCTTTGTGCAGCTCTTCGACGCTGTACTCGCGCAGGTCCACGCCATCCAGATAAATGGCGCCCGCGGTGGGATCGTAGAGGCGCGCCAGCAATTTCACCAGCGTCGTCTTCCCCTGTCCGTTTTCACCAACCAATGCGACGTGCTCGCCGGGCTCCAGGCGAAGGTTCAGGTTCTTCAGCACCAGGCGCGACGAGCCGGGATAGTGGAACGAGACGTCGCGAAATTCGAAGCCGGTGCGAATGGGCCGTGGCACGCGCAGCGCGTCGGGGCGGGAACGGATGGTGGGCTGCACTTTCAGGAAATCCACCAGATCCGTCAAGATGCAGCGCCTGGTCGGCAATGTGCGAGAACAGTGAGAACACACCTTGCAATTGTGTGCTGGCGCCGGCGATCGCGCCCGTGAGTAAAATGAGCGTGCCTACCGTGATGCGCCCCTGCAAAGCCTGCCAGACCAGAAACACGTAGCTGCCGTAGTAGCCGATGGATCCAAATGACGGCAAACACCGAGCCCCACAGCAAGCGGTGGCGCGTGAGGCTGATGTTCTTACGAATGATCCCGCCGGTCAGCGACGCATATCGCTGGTGCAGATGTCCGCCCAGGCCGAACAGCTTCACTTCCTTGGCGTGTTCTTTGCTGGTGCCGATGACGCGCAGATAGTCCAGTTCGCGGCGCACCGGCGTGATCTCATGCGCCAGCGAATAGCCCAGGAACGCGAAGTGGCTTTCGCCCATGAAGCGCGGGCACGGTGCAAATGACCAGCAACAGAAACAGCCAGGGAGAGTAGAAGATCACTCGC
Organism: uncultured Acidobacteriaceae bacterium; assembly: GCA_963798005.1. Lineage (GTDB taxonomy): Bacteria > Acidobacteriota > Terriglobia > Terriglobales > Acidobacteriaceae > Bog-257. Next base: position 22,408 of record CAWCRZ010000011.1, read on the forward strand.
GGCGGCGAGCGAGATCAAGCGTGATGGACTGCAGCAGCAGCCGGCCCATGGCGTTGAGCATCCCGATACGGTCCGTGGCTTGCTGCCGCGCGCGTTCCAGCACGTCGTGGAAGGCCGGGTCTTCGAACGTCTCCAGGTCCAGGCGCGTGGCGTGCCGGATCAGTCGCAGGCTCACCTCGCGCGTAAACTCATCGGCAAGGCGCGCGTCGGTGTAGTCGATGGTCCGGCCCAACAACTGGTTCGTGGCGGCCAGCACAAACTCGGCGCCAAGCAGCCACCACATTTCGCGGAGGCATGGCCGCCACGTGCTTCGCCTTGATCAAATCGATGATCGACTTGGAAATGGCGAGCATCGCCACCGGAATCAGAGCGCTAGTGATGCGCAGCGCAATGCCGCCGGCTACAACCTTCGGAGCGGCGTCCCACACCAGGCGCAGCACGGGCGGTACGTTACGCAGCGCCGCCAGCCTTTTGTTCCAAGAAGTCTGGCTAGAGGAGGACACTGCTGAAGACATCCGTATCGGCGTATTGCTAGCAACTTACTGGCCACGAACGAGGAGGGCGCACCTCGATCTTAACACCTTGAAACCGCGAATATTTGGGGTTAAAAGATATTTCTTAGGGGCGCCAGGGCTGAACGCAAATTATTCCTCGGGGCGGAACTTGTTTCCAGCCCGCGCTACCCCACCATCCATTGCGGCCGAATCCAGCCAAGCGATACGCCGGTCATCACCACGCCTAACAGCATCACAACGGCGGCGGACGCCACCGGGCATCCAGCGAAAGAACGGGTTACCGCCGCTGCTGCTCGGCAGCAGGTTTTTCGCATAGATCACCAGAACGCCGATGGCCATCAATACAAGCGCCAGGCCCAGGCTGAACGACACCAGCAGCAGAAGGCCGAGGCCGACACGGCGCAGCGCAATCGCTGTGAGCAGCAAAACCAGTGCCGTTTCACATGGCACTAATCCACCGCTCGCTCCTAGAGCGACCAAACCGGACCATGAGATTTCGTCCGGCATGTGCGTGTGGCCGCCGGGACCATGCGAGTGGGTGTGTGTCATGACCGTGATCGTGGTGATGATGCTCGTGGGCGTGATCGTGACCATGCGAGTGATCGTGCGAATGATCGTGAACATGAGCATGTTCATGCTCGTGATCATGATCGTGAGAATGCATGTGGCCAGCCCGGCGCAGGCGCTTCGACAGCATCCAGCCGCCGATCGCGACAATGGACAATCCCGAGATGGCGCCTAACACTTGCGTCACCTTTTGCGGCACCACGTATTGGAACAGGAATAAGGTGGCGAGGCCGAGCACGAAATACCGTCACCGTGTGCGTGAACGTCACCATCGCGCCCAGGAAGGCCGCGTGTTTCAGCGTGCCGCGCGAACCCACCAGATAAGCCGCGACGATGGTTTTGCCGTGCCCAGGCGTCAATGCATGCGCGGCGCCCAGAGCAAACGCGATGCCGATGGCCGCCGCGATCATCCACGGCGTGAGCTGCTGCTGATGCAGCAGTCGCGTCAACGCGTCCGTCTGCGCCGCGGCGGCTTGCAAGAAAGCAAAAAGCGGAATCATTGCCACTAGCATTCTACCGCCGCGGAAGTCGATTCACCGGCGCACTCTGTTACCAAACGCTGCACGGATGCGTATGCACCATCGGCTGTCCCACCCGGCACGCGAACGCCTTTCCAAACTCGGGCATGTTGGACACCACGCCGTTGATCCGATATTCATCCGGCGAGTGCTCGATTCGTGATCGCGTTCGTCGCGTTTGCTCTCCGGGCGCTCATCGCCGCAGGCCCATTGCGCCATGCCGATGAAGAAGCGCTGATCGGGCGTGAATCCGTCGATCGGCTGCAAATCCTGATCCTTGGTCGCGCTCTTCCACGCCAGGTACGCGAGCCAGGTGCCGCCCAGATCGGCCAGATCTTCGCCCAGCGTCAGCTTGCCGTTGATCTTGATGTCGTCGATCACGGTGTATTGCGAATATTGATCGGAAACGCAGTTGGCGCGCTTCTCGAACTCATCGGCGTCGCTCTTGGTCCACCAGTCTTTCAGATTGCCTTTGGCGTCGAACTGGCGGCCTTCGTCGTCGAACCCGTGCGTCAGCTCGTGGCCGATGGTGGCGCCGGTGTTGCCGTAGTTCGGCGCGTCGTCCATCTTCGGATCGAACAGCGGCGGCTGCAGCACTCCGGCCGGAAAATTGATGTCGTTCATCTGCGGATCGTAGTAGGCATTCACGGTGGGCGGCGTCATGTCCCATTCGGTGCGATCCACCGGCTTGCCGATTTTGGCCAGCTCGCGCTGGGACTCGAACACCGTGGCGCGCTCCACGTTGCCGAAATAGTCGTCGCGCGCGATCTTGATGGAGCTATAGTCGCGCCATTTGTCCGGATATCCGATCTTGTTGACGATCCCGTGCAGTTTCTCGAGCGCGCGCTGCTTGGTTTCCGTCGCCCATCCACGGCAATTGCTTGATCTCGCTCTCCATGGCCGCTTCGATTTCCTTGGTCATGGTCAGCGCGCTCTGCTTGGTGGACGGCGCGAACGTCTTGGCGACAAACACCTGGCCCAGCGCTTCGCCCAGATCGCCATCCACGCGCCGCACGCAGCGCTTCCAGCGCGGCGGCATCTGCTGCACGCCGCGCAGATACTTGCTGTAGAAATCGAAATTGGCGTTGTCGAAAGCCGCGGGTAAATACGGACGCCTTGGAGTGAACCAGATGCCAGCGAAGATAGGTCTTCCAATCGTCCAGCTTGTGCGATTGCGAGCAGCGTCTGGAGTTCCTTGAAGAACGCGGGCTCGCTGACGTTGATCACCGAAGTGTCCGGCGCCTGGCTGGTCTCGAAATAGTCGGCCCAGTGGAACGACGGCGTCAGAGCCTGCAACTGCGCGGGCGTCATCTTGTGAAACAGCTTGTATGGATCGCGCTTCTCGACGCGCGTCAGCGAGGCCTTCGCCAGCGCGGTTTCGATATCCATCACGGTTTGCGCGTGCGCCTTGGCCAGCGCCGGCGCCTCGCCCAGCAGCTCGAACATATGCTGCACGTGTTCCACGTACTTCTGGCGCGTCTCCTGCGACTTCGCGTCGGTCTTGGTGTAGTAATCGCGATCCGGAAGGCCCAGACCGCCCGCATCCGCGAACGCGATCACGCGGCTGGAATCCTCGAAATCCTGATTGGACCCGAAGCCGAACAGCATGCCGTCGCCCGCGATGCGCAGATGCTGGCGCCCCAGGTATGCCGGCAGATCGCGAATGGAGTGCAGCGCCGCGATCGCGTCCAGCTCCGGCTTCAGCGGTGCGATTCCCGCCTTTTCCACGGCGGGCTCGTCCATGCAGGCGGCGAAAGTAGTCGCCGATCTCGGTCTCCACCAGATTCCGGCTTGCGCTCGGCTTGGAGGCTTCCACCAGAATCCCCCACAGGAAGCGCTCGTTGTCCTCGTTGAGCTTGGAGTAGACGTCCCAGCGCGCCTGATCCGGCGGGATCGGATTCTTCTTGATCCAGGCGCCGCACGCGTAGTGATAGAAATCGGTGCAAGGATCAACGGAGCGGTCCATGGACGACGTGTCCAGGCTCGGGCTGTAAGGCAAGGCGAAGAGCGGCGAGTCGTTCGTTTGCGCCCAAAGCGCGCCGGACGCCGCTGGAAATCAAGAGCAGGAGAGAGCGTGGATCTCACAGTGATATAGTAAAACACGAAGTGATTAAACTCCGTCCAGCCCCGTCTGGGAGGGTCTTCCAAGTGAAAAATCATTTTCGCACGTGTTTGATTTCAGCGGCCGCGTTGGCTGCATTTGTCACTGCCGGTCTTCGCGCAATCGGAGGCGGAACACTGGACAGCCAAAGCGAGCGCCGCCGCGGCGCTCCAGGACGGAAGTCCCCGTCTCCCCGATGGCAAACCCGATCTCACCGGCGTATGGGACATTCCCTATGTTCCCGACATGTCGCAAGGGCATCGGCCCGCTGCCTTACACGCGCGTGGGGCGAAGCCAATTTCAAAGCTTACGACCCAGCGAAGTTCGACTACACCGCTCACTGCCTGCCGGCCGGCCTGACGCGCCAGATGAATACGCCCATGCCGCTCGAGATCTTTCAGATGCCCAAGCGCGTGGCGATTCTTTTCGAAGCCTGGAACACTTTCATCGTGGTTCCCACCGACGGCCGCGATCATCCCAAGGATCCCGATCCAACCTGGATGGGCAACTCCGTCGGGCATTGGGACGGCGACACGCTGGTGGTGGACTCCATCGGGTTCAACGACAAAACGCGCCTGGATACCATCGGCCATCCGCACAGCGATCAATTGCACGTGATCCAGCGCTTCAGCTCGCGCCGACCCCATGCATCTGGCTTACGAGGTGACCGTGGACGATCCGAAAGCATACACCAAACCGTGGACCAACAAGCGCGTCTTCACGCTGAAGCCGAAGTGGGAGCTGATGGAGTATTCGTGCGAGGAAAACAACAAAGAGATCACGGAGCACCTGGTGAAGTAAGCGATCCAGGAAGGAAAAAGCACGAATTTTTTGGTTATCTTGGCGGCGAGCGTCGGATTGTCTCTCGGCAGCCGGCCGGTTTTCGCGCATCACTCGTTCGCGGCCGAGTTCGATGTCAAGCAGCCGGTGACGCTGAAGGGGACCGTGACCAAAGTGGAATGGACGAACCCACACGTCTGGATCTATATGGATGTGACGAACGAGAGCGGCAGCGTGCGAGCATTGGCAGTGCGAAAATGGTGCGCCCAACGCTTTGGCCCGCATGGGCTGGACCCGGCATTCGCTCAACGTGGGCGACAAGATGACCGTTGAAGGTTTCCGCGCCAAGAACGACGAGCGAACCGCCAACGCGCGCCAAATGACTCTGCCCGACGGCCGCAAGGTGTTCAGCGGTTCAGCCGAAGACGGCGGCCCCGGAAAAGCCAAGAGTCAAGAGTAGCGAGCAGTAACCGACCAATCAACCTGAAGGACAAAGAAGCAATCACGTGACAGAACCAATTATGGACCTGGCCCACCTGGGCCACCTTGAGATGTTGACGCCCAAGCCCGAGGAGAGCCTGGCTTTCTTCGTCGAACGTGCTGGGCATGACGGAGAGCGGCCGCGAAGGCGATTCGGTTTATCTGCGCGGCTGGGACGATTACGAGCGCCATACGCTGAAGCTGACTGCCTCGAAGCTGCCCGGCATGGGCCACGTGCGCTTTTCGCGCGCGCAGCCCGCAAGCGCTGGAACGTCGAGTGGCGGCGCTCAAAGGCTCGGGCTACGACATCGGATGGACCAAGGGCGATCTGGCGCACGGGCCCGCGTTCGTCTGCCAGGATCCCGACGGCCACAAGATCGAGCTGTATTACGAGACGCAGTGGTATGAGGCGCCGCCCGAGTTGAAGCCCGCGCTGAAGAATCAGGCGCAGCGCTTCCCTGCCCGCGGCAGTCAACGTGCGCCGCTTGGATCATTTCAACGGGCTGGCCGTCGATATCGAGGCCAATCGCGAGTTCTTCGAAAAATATCTCGGCTTCCGGCTCACCGAGCAGATCGTGCTGGACGACGGCTCGGAAGCCGCCATGTGGATGACGTGCACCAACAAGAGCTACGATTTCGCGTACACGCGCGATCACACCGGAACCAAGGGCCGCTTTCATCACGTGACCTACGCGGTGGACTGCCGCGAGGACGTGCTGCGCGCCGCCGACATCTTCCTCGAGAACGGCGTCTACATCGAAACCGGGCCGCACAAGCACGCCATCCAGCAGACGTTCTTCCTGTACGTCTACGAGCCCGGCGGCAATCGCGTGGAGATCGCCAACGCGGGAGCGCGCCTGATCCTGGCGCCGGATTGGAAGCCCATCCGCTGGACGGAGGCCGAGCGCAAGAAGGGCCAGGCCTGGGGACTGAAGACCATCGAATCGTTCCACACCTACGGCACGCCGCCGGTGGAAGTGAAGCACTAACCAAAGGCCTGGCGGCGCCTCAGCGATGAGCCGCGTTCGCGCGGCTAGTCGGCTCAGAACGTCAGCGATATCGACGCTTCCACCTGGTTCTGCGTGTGTTCGTCGTCAGATTGTCGAAGATCGGATTGATCCACCGCGTGTAGCGGACTTCCGGCACCACGTGGATGCCGAACTCGATCGACAAACTGAATTCCCGCGCCTGCCACCATGCCGATCGCCGCAGCGATGCTGCGGCACGGCGGGTGTGGTGGTGCAGCAGGTGACCGCTGCCGGACGCGTCCGTGGAGTCGATGGAAGTGCGGATTTCGGTTCGCCACACGCCACGCTCCGCCGGCTTCCAGAAACCATCGCGGGCTGGTCGGGCGCTTGCCCGTTCCGTAATATCGCAGCCAGGAACGGAATGTCGATCAGGCGCGCACGAGTGTCCTCATGCGTGCTCGGTGATGGTGGTGATCGGGGTAGCTGGTACCGTTCAGGACGCCGGTTGTTGTGGTCGAGACCGTGGTGGTCAACTGATAGCCGATGCGCCGATATAGTCGCGCTGACGATCGACATAAAAATGCTCGGTGATCCGCGCCTGCACCGTGACGTCCGTATCCGATTCGCGCGGATGCACCCTTGGTTTGGTACTGCGTGCTGATCTCGGGGAGTTGTTGACCGTGCTGGTGCTCGTCCCGGCGATGATGCTAAAGCCCAAGCACCGACAAAGTAACGCCGCCAGTAAAGCGGCGGTCAGTCTCGCTGGCGCCGGCGCCGACGATGACGAAGACGGACGATGTCTGCGATGGGAGGCCGGCGGGGTCTGCGGCGCGCTGGTTGCGCGCCCTTGCTGGCCTTCGGCGCACATATACGCATAAGATCGGCACACACGACTCACGAGTTACCAGTGTCTTCAGACAATCCTCCCGGGAAATGCTTGATCCAATCAGTTTAACCCCAATAATCTTATACGGTCCACCGCGGCAGCGGGTACGTCGTTTGCGTGTACTTGAAGCGTCACTGATCTAAAGCGCCACGCGCAAGCGTACACTCAGCCTGATTCGTACTCAATTCTCACTCGTATCGTAAGGCCTCGGTCGGATTGAGCTGCGAAGCGCGATTGGCCGGCAGCATTCCGAAGATCACACCCACCGCCACCGACACACCGAAGGCCACCAACACCGACGTGCGTAGCGAGAGATGAGGAACCCGGATGGCATCGGTGAAAAACCGCACGCTCAAGCGGGATCGAGACGCCCACCAGAATGCCGATGAAGCCCGCCCGCCATGCTGATCACAATCGCTTCGGTGAGGAACTGCTCCAGCACCGCGTGCCGCGACGCGCCCACCGCCATGCGCAGGCCGATCTCGCGCGTGCGCTCCGTCACCGTCACCAGCATGATGTTCATGATGCCGATGCCCGAAATGATCAGCGCGATGGTGGACACCAGGATCAGCACGATGGTCATCACCAGCGCGATCCGCTCGCGCCGCATCCAGAATGGCGGTCAGATTTTCGACATCGTAGCGCGCGCCGGGGCGATGCCGGCTCTCCAGTAGCTGCTTGATCGCTGCGGTCAGGGGCCGCACGTCCGAAGCCCGCCGGGCTTGAACATACATCGGATCGATGCGCTCCACCGGGTCGAAGAGCTTCATCACCGTGATGGGCATCAGCACGGTTTCGTTGGTGATTTCCGAGATCCCGAACGTGCTGGTCCGCTCCTTGAACGTTCCCACCACGGTGAACTGCAGTCCGTACAGCTTGATCACCTGCCCGACGGCGTTCTGCACGTTGCCATACAGTCGCTCCGCCAGCTTTTCGGTGAGCATCACCACGTGCTGCGCGATCTCGCACATCGCTGTCATCGATGAAATGTCCCGAAAGCAGCACCATGTTCCGGACCTCGGGATAGTACTCATCGGCGCCGATGACCGACACATCCTGTTCTTTGCCGTTGATCAGCAACCGCCCGGAATTGGTCATCACACCGGTGGCCGCGACGATGCGCGAGCCGAATTGCTGGCGAACCGCGTCCACATCGGCCATCTTGATGAAGTCGGCATCCACCTTCGTGGAACTGTTGGTTCCGGCCGAGTACTCCGCATAGATCAGATTGGAGCCGACGCCGCGGATCAGGTCCAGGATGTAGTCGCGGCTGGTGATCGAAATGGTGACCACCAGAATCACCGAAGCGTTGCCGATCACCAGGCCCAGCGCCGTCAGGAAACTGCGGAATTTGTTGGCGCGCAGGGCCTGCAGGCTGAACCGAAGCGCTTCGCCGAAATACATCAGGCGCCGGACGCTTCCTTGAGCAGTTTTTCAGCTTGCTCGCGCGAGGGATCGTCGGGCGTCAGATTGCTTCGGAGATATTGATGCAGCAGAGCCTTGGCTTGACCAAGATTGCGCTTCTGTTCGACGTAGGTTTGCGCGCGCGCGAACGCCACCTTCGGCGAGTGAGGCGCCAGTCGCTCGGCTTGATCGAAAGCAGCTTCACTTTCGGCGATTCGTCCCTGCCTGGCCAGATACCGCGCCAGATTCAGCACGCGCCCCACCTGGTGCGGAGCCAATTCTATGGCACGGCGAAGCTGTTCTTCGGCGGTATCGAACTGCTTTCGCCTGTCGGCTAACTCGGCTTGCGCCAGGAGTGGCCCTCGGCCGGATTCCGCGTCGGCGATCCGTTCGCAATCACTTCCGCCTTGTCGATAGCCGCCTCCCAGAAAACCGGGCGCCTCCAGATAGTAGTCGAACAGATCGTTCAGCGCTTCATCGTTGTTCGGATCGAGCGCCACGGCCTTCTCGAAATAAGTCCGCGCCTGGGCGGCATACTTGGGAGCCGAGAACGGAAAGGCTGTCTCGGCGCGGCGTCCGAAACTGCGGCCCAGCCAGAGCGCGTACTCCGACATTGGACGGCTCAAGTGCAAAGGCCCGTTCGAATGCCTCGGCTGCTTTCTTGTAATCGCCCAGCATGTAGTGGTCTTTTCCAGCCAGGAAATACACCTGACCGCTCTTCAAGCCGCTTTCGCGGATCAGTTTCAAAGAGGCCTGATAGTCGGTATGGCTATAGAGGTTTTCGGCTCTCGCGAGAAGATCCGGCGCTTCGGACGAGTCCTGGCCGAGCAACCCAGCCGCCACAAGAGAAAGCAGAATCAATACACGCATGCTTGTGAATCCCCGAATTTGTTTCATTATAACTTGCGCGTATCGCTATGGTAGCGCGCCCCCCGACAGTATTTTGACGCTGCTTACTTCCGGTTGGATGCACGCGGCGCAAACTTGGATACACTGTTGAGGGTCCGTGTCCGCACGGAGATGCCTGTAGTATCCTGAAGATGAAAGTTAACTCCTGGGGAGGAAAAACATATGCTCGCTCAGTTCCGCGGGTACATTATTGGCGGTTTTTGTTTCATGCTGTTCGCCGGCGCCGCCTGGGCGCAGATTGCGGCGATTGAGGGCGACGTCAAGGGTCCGGATGGGCAGACGTTGAAAGGCGCCCAGATCTTGATCGAACGCCAGGACATGAAAGGCACCTACAAAGGGGCCAAGACCGACAAGAAGGGCCATTACATCTACAACGGACTTCCCTTCCCCGGCACCTACACGGTGAGCGTCTTCGTGGACGGGCAAAAGCGCGACGAAACGAAGGGCGTGCGGACGCAGCTGGGCGACCCCGTCGAGGTGTCGTTCGATCTGAAGAAGCGCCCAGCAGCAACAAGCGGCGGCCGCGCCCGGAGGAGCCGGCACCGCCACTCCGGAACGAGCAGCGCGGGATGAGCAAGGAGCAGAAGGAGGCGCTCGAAAAAGCAGGAGAAAGAAAACGCCGCCATCATCGCCAAGAACAAGGCCCTGAACGACACCTTCAATGCCGGCAAAGGATGCGTTGACCGCCAAGAACTACGACGCCGCCGTCGGCGCGTTCCAAAAAGGCGTCGAGATGGATCCCAAGCAGAACGTGATCTGGGCCAACCTGGCGGACGCTTACGTCGGGACAAGCCGGCACCAAGACCGGCGCCGACCAGCAGGCGGCGCTCGACAAAGCGCTGGAGGCCTACTCGAAGGCCATCGCCCTGAAACCCGATAGTCCCGCTTATCACAACAACTACGCGCTCACGCTGGCGAAAGCCAAGAAGTTCGACGAAGCGCAGGCGGAGTTGAATAAGGCCGCGGAACTGGATCCGACCAACGCCGGCCGCTACTACTACAATCTGGGCGCCGTGTACGTGAACAGCGGACAGAGCGGGCCCGCCGAAGCGGCTTTCAAGAAGTCGATCGAGGCGAATCCCAATTACGCCGACGCGCAGTTCCAGTACGCCACCGCTCTTTCAGCGAAGCTGGTGACCGGAGCGGATGGCAAAGTGGTGGCGCCGGATGGAATGAAGGACGCTCTGGACAAGTATCTGGAGCTGGAACCAACGGGCCAATTCGCGGATGCAGCCAAAGGGATGCTGCAGATGATCGGCGCAACGATCCAGACCGATTACTCCAAGAAAGGTTCATCCAAGAAGAAGTAGCCGAAAAGTCAGCACAACTGAATAACAGGCGAGCCATCCAAACGAGCGCCCTGGCAACGGCCTCGTATCGGCAGCGCTGACAACCGCAACCATGCTCGACACGACGAACCTGCTGTGGTACGGCTCGATTGCGGTGGAGTTGTTGTTTTGCCTGTATCTTGATTTGGACGAAGCTCGTAGAAGTTACCCGATCTTTACCGTCTGCCTCGGGTGCTCGGTGGCCCGCGCTCTTCGCCGCGATTTACTTTATGCGAGGCGCCGTCGGGCCCGCGCCTTCCTCTTCGCTACACTTACTTCTGGCTTTGGTCTGAGCCCTTCTGGCTGCTCCTGCAGATCGCGTGTTGCTTTGGAGGTGCACACCAAGATGTGGAAGGAGCACGGCGAGGTACTGCGGAAAACACGCCCGCTGCTGCTATTTGCTCTTGTGACGGCTCTCACTGCGGCAGCGATTCCGTTACGGTCGGAGACCATTCATGCACGGCGACTTCCCGGCTGGTCCTGTGATGCATTTCGGAATTCAGCGACACGCTATATTTCGAGCGTTCTTGCTATCTTTCTGGTCCTTTCCGCCATTCTCTTTTTTGTCGTGGTCGGCAACGGCGAGCCAGCAACCTGTTCCGGCACGAAGGAATGCATGGCGGCTTATTTCGCAATTTACGCCATAGCCGCTTTCCTGATCGACACGGGCTGGGTGATCGCGATTTGGTGAACGGCTACTTCGTGGCGGCTATTACACTCTGCTTTGTGGCTTGGTTCAGCGTGTTTAAGCCACAGCCGCTGCCTATCGAATGATAATTTCCCGCGGCAGGACCGTACCGAGCGGCGCCGCCGCAAGTTTGGGCGGTTCTACTTCGGGGGACAATCCGGCGGGCAGGTGGGAAACGGAACGCACATTGGCGTGCGAAGACGGCAGCGCCTGAATGGCGATGATTCCGGCGGCGGCGAGTGCGAGCCAGAGTGACAAAGTGAGTTTCTTCATTATTGATTCTCCTTGAGATTTGTAGTCCCGCAGCCTCGCAATCAGGCGGCGGGTCCGTGAATTGCGACGAATTCGCGTTCAACGATAACAGAGCCGTTATCTAAGGGGTGATAGAACTAAGGTGAGGGTACTTCCTATAAGTAACGGTAAGCCTATTGGCAAACCTGCTTGCAAATATTTATTTATTCTTAATAAATCGGCCCAGCACGGTTCGATTATTTCTAACGTTGGTTATAAGGCTGAGCCTGCGGCAATTTCCGAAATTTTCTTGGAACTTCCAGTCTTTGGCGTCCGTCCAGATGTACAACTAAGCAGCTACGTCTCCGTGCGGCAACCCTTTCCCCAACAAACCAACCCGCACGGAGACACCCTCTCCACCAGAGCGTCACAACCGTGAACACATGGCTGCGGTGCCGTCACGCGCGAGTGCCGTCACCAATGATCCGCGAGTAAGTCCCTGGCAGGTTTGCGCGCCAGCAGCGGCCGGTTGAGATATCCGAGCAGCGGAGCCATCGCTTGAAAGCGCTCAACGATCGCGCCGTGCAGTTGCGGCGTCGTAGCTAGGTTAGCATCCAGTGTTACGTCCAGGACCCAATCTTTCATCTTGATGAATTCGGCCGCCGGATGCGCCGGATCGAAGCCTTTCGGCGACCGGCTCAGCGCATCTCCCTTCAACTCCCCAGCCAATTTCCGCGCCTTCTTGTCTGCCAGAATTCGGTTCAGCTCCTGGTATGTTTCGGCGATGTGATTACGCACCGCCAGCAGGACGTCGCGCTCGGGGTGCCAAATGCCCGCGGCAACCTCGATCGTCTCGTGCGAAACGCTGAAATAGAAACCGCCGGTCCCCAGCCGCTCGCCGCCCCGCCGCGAGAAGGACGCCGCCAGGTGCGTCTTGTACGGCGTTTTGTCGGCGCTGAAGCGCGTGTCGCGATAGATGCGGAAGATCGCGCTTTTGGGCTCGGTGACATATTCCGGTGCAAACTTCGCAAGCTCGGCGTTGATGGCGCCCACCAGATCCAGCATCGGCGCTTTGATGTGCTGCTCGAAAAGATGCTTGCGAGGCTGGAACCATTCGCGCCGGTTGTTGCGCTTTAAGCTGCGAAAAAACCGGATCATCTCCGGTGGAAAACCAGGAAAGGAAGATCGCACGAAACACTCCTTCAATTCAGGCAACCCTTATAATTTGACAAGATGACCGTCCGCAGAGAGACTATCGATCGGCTTGCCGGTATTCCCAATGTAACTATCTCGGAGTGCGCCTTGCTGAGCCAATATACGCGCTTCGGGATCGGAGGGCCGGCCGCGGTGTTGGTGGAGGCGGCTTCTGAAGAGGCTTTCACCGAGGCCTTGCAACTGTCTCAATCGAGCGGCGCCGCGTACTGCGTCATCGGCGCTGGCACCAATCTCATCGTTTCCGATCAGGGCTTCGATGGAATCGTGTTACGCCTGGCCGCGGACGCGATCGGCCGTGAAGGCGCCGTGATCCGCGCCCAAGCCGGAGCCGAGTTGCAAGCGCTGGTGGATTATTGTATCGATCAGGGGCTGCGGGTAGTAGCTGTACGGGTCCTGGTACATGCCGACGTCCTCCGCCAGCCGCTCGGCGTAGAGCGCCCAGCCCTCGACGAAGAGCGTGACGCGGTAGTGCTGCCGGAACGGGGGGAGGCCGTCGATCTCCTGCGCGATCGAGAGCTGGAGGTGATGGCCCGGGCACCCCCTCGTGGTACGCGGTCGTCTCGACGTTGGTGCGTCGGCGACTTGTCGAAGTCGCCGGTGTTGACCTTCACGTGCCCCGGTCGCGAGCCGTCGGGCGTCCCGGCCTTGTACTCGGCGCCCGACACGCTCTTCTCGCGGAACTCCTCGACGGGCATGATCTCGAGCTTCGCCTTGCGGGAGGCGACCGAAGAGCGACGGGAGCTTCGGGTGCATCCCGTCGGTGTACGTGCGGTAGAGGTCCGAGCACCGCCGCGCGCGACGTGAAGTGGAGCGCCGGGTTCTTCGCGATCCGCCGTCGCGATCGCCGGCAGGTCGGCGTAGCCGAGCTTCTTCGCGACGCCGAGCATCTCGCCCTCGATGCGCGCGACCTCCTTGAGGCCGAGCTGCGTGGATCTCGTCGGGGTCTCCGCTCGTCGAGGTCGTCGTCCTGGATGTCGTAACGCGTAGCGCTCCGCGCCGAGCGGCAGCGCCCACTCCCCGGGTCCGGCCGGCCCGTGCGGCTCGTACTCCGCGCGCACGAACGTGGCGAAGCGGCGTACGCGGGATTCGCCCGGGTCGGCGATGGCCGCCAGGCTCGCCGCCCGGATTCGCGCACGCGTCCGCCTCCGGCACGGACGCCGGGAACGTGCCGAGCGGCGCGGCGAAGACGCTCGCCTCCGGCGGCGGGCCCGCGCGATCTCTCGGCCTGCTTGGCCACCTTCCCCAGGAGGATCTCGCGCCGGCATCAGCCCCTTGGCCATCCCGGCGCGCATGCTCGCGCGCACCTGGCCGAGCAACGGCAGGGTGCGCGCGAGGCGCGTGACGTAGTCGTCGTAGTCCTTCACCGAGGTGAAGGCGAAGATGTGGCACGAGCTGCGGCGACCTCGAGTGTGCGGGCCGCAGAACTGGTTCACCGGCATGAGCCAGCCCTCGAACCGCTCGCCCTCGGCGAAGGCGAGCTTGAGCTGGCGCACGAGCAGCTGCGTGTTCGAGCCGCTCCTGCTCGGGGAAGCCGGTCGTGTCGATGGCCTCCGCGCGCTTCACGATAGCGCGCGTGCGCCGGCGTACCGCTGCGATCGCCTTGCTCCGAGGGGTCGCTCCACCGGTCGTTGTAGCGCTTGTCGCCCAGCATGCTGGCGTACTCGGGGTCCGCGCGCATCGTGTACTCCCACTGCTCCGCGATGAGCGTCGCGCAGCTGCTGCCGGCGCGCCTCGAGCCCTGCGTTCGCGCTGGATGATGCGCTGGCGCGCGCGCCGCTCGTGGTGGGAGGGGTCGCGGCGTCGTGGCAGCCTGAGAACGCCGAGAGCGAGACGAGCGAAGCGGCGAGGAGCAGCGTCGGTCGCATGGGGGAGCGGACCCTGACGACCGCCCGGCACCCGAGGCCAGACGCGACACGCGGCTTCGACGCCCTCCTCTACGGCGCCGGGGCCTTCCCCTCGAAGTACCGCGTCGCCAGCGCGACCGCGTCGAGCCCCACGATGTGCCCCACCCGCCGACCGGCGAAGTCGTCCGGCTGGATGTGGATGCCCCCCCAGAGCCGCGACTGCCCGGCCTGGTCCGAGGCGTCGAAGTACGACGCCCACTGCAGTCGGATCTCGGTGCGTCGGCCCCTTCTCGAACGTGAGGAACTGCCCTTCGGCGCGACGTACTCGCCGAAGCCGCCCGGGAAGTACGGGCTGCCGGTGAGGCTCGCCAGCACCTCGGCGCCGGCGCGGCTGAAGGTGCTGTGGCCGGAGATGAAGCCGGGGAACGCCGGCGTCACGAAGGTGCGCCGCTGGTAGGTGATCCACTCGACGGCGCGGACCCAGCCGACGCCGGAGACCTGGCTGCGCGCGATCGCCGGGCTCCCCGAGCCAGTCGCGCACCGCGACCTGCCCGACGAAGCGCGCCAGCGCCGCGTGCCGCTCGCCCGGGCGCGCTGCTCTCCTTCGTGATGACCTCGATCAGCCCGGGCACGAGCGGCAAGCCCTCCCGGATCGTACGACGGCCCGTTCGGGTCGGACGACTGCCCCTTCGGCCCCCATCCAGCGCACGAGCGAGATCGGGCGCACCGTGGCGGTGCGCCGCTTCATGTCCCACGCGGCGATGCCGGCGTCGTGCACGGCGCCGTTGAGCGCGAGGTAGACGTGCACGTCCCACGCGAGCGGATCGAGCGGGCTCGCCTTGCCGAAGAGGCGTCGCTCGAAGCCCGGCGAGTCGGCCACCGTGTTGGCGATCACGTTCCAGTGCCCCGGCGGCGTCTCCGATTTCGGACCGTCGGCCCAGAACTCCGCCATCACGCGCGCGAAGTCGGCGAGGGGCACGACCTCGGCGGCGTAGGGCTGGCCGGTCACCGGGTTCTTCGCCCAGCCCTTGCCGTCGTTGGCGCCCAGCGAGTTGTGACCGTAGGCGCCCGGCGAGATGTCGATCGTCGCGGGTCCGCAGGGATCGACGCGGCGGTCTTCCGGATGATCTCGACGATCCACCCCTTCATGGCCGGCGCCGCAGGTGGGCGCGCGGCCCGGGGTCGTGCCACGGCACCGCGCCCGACGCGCGCTTCATGCGCGAAGGGCGTCACGCCTGCCCCAGTGCGAGCCGATGTACGTCCTGCACGCCGGCCGGCAGGATGATCCCGTTCTGCGTGGCCGCGACCGACAGGTTGATCGGCTGCCAGCGCTCGGGATCGTTCAGCGTGGCGCCGACGCCGTCGTAGACGAGCGGCGGGTTGTCGGCGGCCGTAGGGTGGGGTCGGCGTAGTCGTCCGCTTCGTTCGCGCCGTCGTCGGCCGTCTTCGCGATGATCGCGTGCGCGATGCGGTTGCCGAAGGCGATGGGGTCGTCGCCCGTGTCGTGCGCGTCGTCGGGGTCGTAGCCGAGGTCCTTCATGACCGCGCGCAGGCACGCCAGCGTCCGCGCGCCGCCGACCGCCGTCGCGTAGCGGTGCGCGAGGACGTCGTAGGCCGCGTAGCTGATCGCGGCGCGCCGCGCCCGTCGACGTCGCCGCCGTGTGCCGCTCGCGCACGAAGACGCCCGCTGCGCCTTCGTGTCGTACCCCGCCCACGCGTCCCACATCGCGGCCGAGAGGTGGAAGAGGTTCCGCGCGTGCACGGTCGGGCCGCGGAAGGTCGCGGCGGATCGCGGCGAGCGCCTGCTCGTCCCATCGCCGCGCGATCGACCCGTGCTTGCCCGCCGCGACGACCTCGGCCGGACACGACGTCACGGCGTCGCCCATCCCGGCGTCCGGCATCGGTCGCGTCGTCGTCGTCGATCACGACCGGCGGGACCGGATCGCCGTAGTGAACGAGCATCCCGTCGTCGAGCGCCGGCGTGAGCACGTTGCCCCCCGCCGGACCAGACGCCGCCGCGTCCGATCGACGAAGATCGAGTGCAGCGACGACGTCGGCGGAAGCGCCAGCCCGTGGTCGACCGGCGCGAACGGCGCCGCCGGGCTTCGGCGCGCGTGTAGACCATCCCGCGCTCGCCGCTCGCCCAGTCGCCCTGGTCGGTGCTGAAGACGCCCTGGATGAGGCCCGCGCGCGGCGGCGACGCGTCGTGAAACGCGCCCGTCGCGCCTGTCCCTCGAAGAGCACGCCGTTGCCGCGCCCCGCCGACGGCGAGGAGCCGCCCGGCGACTCCGTGGATCGTGAACCGGCGGGGTGTGGACCATGCTTGCGATGGCCAGAAAAGCCAGGTGACGGCCAAGAAGGCGGCTGGCGGGGAACGCGGAAGTGGGCCGCCCCGCGTTTTCCGGACAGCTAAATTGAACCTATTTCATACTGCAAGCTGCCGATTCAGGTACTCATCGAGGACCTCTTGCGGAGTCCGGTACCCGAGTCCTGAGTGAAGACGTATCCGATTGTACCGGAGCTCGATGTACCGCGCAATATCCTCCTTCGCTTTCTTTCTGGTCGGGTAAGCTGTCCGGTGGACGCGCTCGACTTTCAGGGCGGCGTTAAATGATTCGGCCAGCGCATTGTCGTAGCATATCCCGGTCCGCCCTACGGACTGGCGGATCCCGAGCCGTTCCAGGCACCGCGGCGAACTCGGCCGAAGTATAGTTGCTTCCGCGGTCTGAATGAAAAACAGCATCAGCGGGAAGATCGAGGTTGCGGGCGGCCATCTCTATGGCGGATGTGATCAGCGGCGTCCGGTAATTGTCATCCATCGCCCAGCCGGTGACCTTGCGTGTCGCGCAGTCAATCACGGTAGCGAGGTAAACCCATCCTTCCCACGTCGGGATATACGTGATGTCGCCGACCATTTTCCGCCCGGGGGCATCAGCGGTGAAGTCGCGGTTCACCAGGTCGGGGATCGGCCCGGCGCGGCCCTGCTGCGTGGTGGCCGGCCGCCACGGCCGCGGCTGGCAGGCCACCAGGCCCAGCTCACGCATCAGGGCACGAACCAGCTCCACGCCGGCCCGCACGCCCCAGCGGGCAAGCTGCCACCACACGCGCCGGTAACCATACGTCCCGTCGGAATCGTCAAAAGCCTTCTTGATCAGTAGCTTGAGTTCCTCCCTTCTTTTCGCCGTCGCTGATTCCGGGCGGGACCGCCATTCGTAATACCCGGACTTCGAGACTTCCAGCCACCTGCACATGAGCATGATTGCCGGAGCGGACCCGCTGGTGGCGTACTCCACATCGATGAACTCATACACCTCGCTCACCGATGCTCCGCCGCGAAGTACGCCGCGGCTTTTGAAAGGAAATCGTTTTTCATCCGCAGCTCGCGGTTCTCGCGTTCCAGCTCCCGGAGGCGCGCCCGCTCTGACAGCTGCAGCGGCGGCTCGTCACCGGCGTGCTTCTCACGGTAGGCCCGCACCCAGTTACCAAGCGACGTCTCATTAATCCCGAGCTCGCGGGCAACATCCGCGATCGGCCGAGACGTATCCACGACCATCCGGGCTGCTTCCTCACGGAACTCAGGAGTGAATTTCCGGTATTTCCCTGCCACGTGATCCCGTCCTTTCGGGTGAAGATCCTATAAGGATCCGCAGTCCGGAAGGTCCGGGGCACCCCCACGGCGTACCGCGATCGACAACGCGTTTCCGTAATCTGGAGACTGGTCCTTATCGTCACGGCAGTGGCTGTCGGCGCCAGTGCAGCCCAGCCGACACCTTCCGGAATCGATCTCGCAGGCAAATCGGTGGATCCCCTGCGCGCTGGTTCCGGCAAGCCGACGGTGCTGATTTTCATCCGGACTGATTGTCCAATCTCCAACCGCTACGCTCCCACCATTCAAAAGCTCAGCGTCGAATATAACGGCAAAGCCGCGTTCTGGCTGATATATCCGGACAAGGGAGAATCAAGCGCGGCAATCGAGCAACACCTTCATCAATATGGTTACAAGCTTCCCGCGTTGCACGACCCGCAACACTCGCTGGTCAAGCTTGGCCAGGCGCAAGTGACGCCGGAAGCGGCCGTGTTCGATGCCAGCGGCCAGCTCATTTATCACGGGCGGATCGATAACTGGTACCAGGACTTCGGCCATGCGCGCAGCGCTCCCACGACGCATGAACTGGACGATGCCATTCAGGCGGTTCTAAAAGGCAACAAGCCACAGGTGGCCTCGGCGAGTGGAGTGGGCTGCTACATCTCGGACCTCGAATGACCGGGTCGCCTCACAGACTAGAGTGGTTCTTACTGGCGGTCAGTTTGGCCCTAATAGTTGCTTCGGCCGTGGCAGCACAAACGCCGGCTGCCGTTGCCGACAACAAGGTCACTTTCAACCGCGACATCGCTCCCATCATGTATCACTACTGCGCGTCCTGCCATCGGCCGGGCGAGGCCGGTCCTTTTCCACTGCTTTCGTACGACGAGGTCAAGAAGCACGGACACCAGATCGTTGCGGTCACGCAGACCCGCTTCATGCCGCCCTGGCTGCCGGAGCCGCAGTCGCTGAAGTTCGCTGACGAGCGCCGCCTCAGCCCCGAGCAGATCGCGATCGTCAAGAAGTGGGTTGACCAGGGCATGTTGCAAGGCAGTCCGGCCGACTTGCCGCCGCAGCCGCAGTTCGTGCAGGGATGGCAGTTGGGTAAGCCTGACCTGATCGTCAAGGCGGCGAAACCCTTCACGCTGCCGGCGACAGGGATCGACACTTATTGGAATTTCATTCTGCCGATCCCCATCGACCAGACACGCTGGGTGAAGGCGGTCGAGATCCGGCCGGGCGACAAGCGCCTAGTGCATCACGCCAACATTCTGGTTGACCGGCTGGAACTGTCGCGGAAGCTGGAGACCGAGCCGGGCGCGGGCTTTGGCGGAATGGAGATCAGGATCGAGTCAGAGCTATTCGATCCCGACAGCCATTTCCTCTTCTGGAAGCCCGGCACGGTGCCGTACAGCGAGCCGGACGGCATGGCGCTTCGGATCGATAAAGGCACCGACCTGGTCCTCAACACGCATCTTCAGCCTTCGGGCAAGCCGGAGACAATCGAGCCCAGCATCGGGATCTATTTCACCGACAAACCGGCCACCGAGCATCCCATGCTGGTGCAACTGGAATGCGACGCGCAGCTCGATATTCCGCCGGGTAACGACAACTTCGTGGTGCATGATGAATTCACGTTGCCGCTCGATGTTGACCTGCTGGCGATTTATCCGCACGCGCACTATCTCGGCAAGGAACTGGAAGCGACCGCGACGCTGCCCGATGGAACGAAGGAAACCTTGATTCATATTGCGCACTGGGACCTGAACTGGCAGGCGGTTTACCGCTACGAGCGGCCGGTGCCGCTGCCGAGAGGCACCGTCATCTCGATGCGCTACGTCTACGACAACTCCGATGACAATATCGCCAACCCGAACCATCCGCCCAAGCGCGTGAAGGGCGGGAACCGTTCCAGCGATGAGATGGCGCACCTGTGGCTCCAAGTCCTGCCCAAGGGCCTTCCGGATTCGACGCGCGATCCGCGCATGGTGCTTCAGGAGGCGCTGGCGCGGCACCATGTGGAACGCGATCCAACCGATTTCGAAGCGCGCTACAACCTCGGAGCCATGCTGCAGGCCGCGGGCGATGTGCCGGGGGCGGAGGCGCAGTATCAGGCCGCATTGCAGCTTCGCCCCGGAGATGCCGTCGCCAACAATGCGCTCGGTGGAGCGCTGCTCGCCGCAGGTCAAGTCGATGAAGCGGTCACCCATCTCACGGCTTCGCTCAAAGCGCGTCCCGATTACTTCGACGCTCACTACAACCTGGGACACGCACTGGCTGCGCAAGGGAATTTCAGTGGGGCCGCTGAGCAATTCCGCGACGCCGTGCGGGAGAACCCGCAGGATGCGGACGCGGAGGCCAACCTGGGAAGTGCCTTAGCGCAGATGGGCGACCTGAACGAAGCCAAGACGCATTTCGAGCGGGCCTTGCAGCTCAATCCCGGCCATTCCCTGGCGAAAGAGAACTTGCAACTGGTCGAGCAGATGATGGCGGAAGGGCATGGCAATTGAGCGACGTGGTTACCGAGATGATTGTCATCAGGAGCGCAGCGCGGGATTCGCTTTTGCGGGGATCACCGGAGAAAGCAGATTCCTCGCGCCCAAAAGCAGGCGCTCGTAATGACAGCTCCTGAATGACGCCCCGCTGCTCGAAATGACGCCCGCGCTTGTGCAGTGCTCTTACTGACTCGCGTCCTGCTTTTGCTGGAGTTGTTCTGCCAGCTTCAGCTCGCGTTCCGCGTCGTCGGTCTTGCCCAGGTCGCGGTAAGTCTGTCCCAGCAGATGGTGGGTGACCGGATTGTTGGGGTCCATGGCCGCGGCGCGTTGCAAGGCTCGAACTGCAAGCGCGGCCTCTCCTTTCTTCTCCAGGACCTTGCCCATCAGGATGTACGGCCCGGTGGAAGTTGCGTCGAGCCAGATCGAGCGCTGCAAAAGCCGCTCGGCCTCATCGTACTTCTGCACGCGCGAATAGGCATCCGCGAGCTTGTAATACGCCGCAGCGTAGCCCGGGTTGATGGCAGACCTCCTGCTGCAGGTCGGCGATTGCCTCCGGAATTTTCGACTTGTACAGATGAAGTTCCCCCAGCAGAAAATGCGCCATCGGCAACTTGGGATCGAGCGCGACTGCTTTCTGGGCGTACTCTTCGGCGACGGGGTCGAATTCCTGACGGAAGAGCATGCGCGCGGTGAACAGATAGCTGGCGGCCGAGTCCGGCTTCACGTCGAACATTTTGGCGAAGGCGACTCGCGCCTGGGGATAGTTCTTGGACTGGATATAGCAAATGCCGAGAATGTACGACGCATCCACATTGGCCCGCGGATACCAGGCCTGCACTTTCTCCAGATAGGGAATCGCTTCGCCCGGGCGTCCTGCGAGATAGTAGGACAGACCGAGCAACTGGACGGCCTCCTCGTCCTTGGGATCGTCAGCCACCGCCTGCTTCAAATACTCAGCCGCTTTCAGGTAGTCGCTCTTGCGGTAGTAGGCCGCTCCCAACTCGTGCGCAAGCCCGGCTGGGGGCGGAGTACGGCTCGCGAGCCCCTGGAGTTCAGCGATGGCGTCATCGTACTTGCCCTGCTCGGAGAGACGGCGGGCTTCCGCAAAGACGGTTTCAGGCGAGACAGATTTGTCGGATTGCGCTGTGTTGTCGGTAAGCACGGGGGCGGACGCGGCCTGCGCGTGCAATCGTACACCGTTGACTCCGATTGTGAGCAGGAGAATGAGCGCTAACTTGGAGTGTGGCATCGAGTAGGCCCTAGGAGATCGATGGAAAGATTAGAGCACAATCTGTGCCGTCCCTGAAGGGACTCGGATCCATCTACTGCTTACCCAGCACTCCGCCTGCGGCTCCGTGCTGGCTAGACTGAGCCGCGCCGACGGCGCTGGTTCGTCGTGCTGCAAATTCCAGATTCAAGTATCAAAGTTCTTTCGCTAAACCGCTAATTGCTATTTGCCGCCGTTGCCGCTGCTTCCGCGACACCGATGTACTTGTCCGCTCCTCCGTAATAAAAGAGGAACCGATTGCCCTGCCGGACCATGCCCTCGACGAAGACCACGTTGGGCACCTGGCCGACCTTCTCCCAAGTCAAGTTCGGAGCGAAGATCGGTTCGTCACTCCGGTAAAGCACTTTGCGCGGATCCTTGCGATCGAAGACGACGACACCGGTGCGATAGACGAGTTTGTCGTCGGCCCCGTTGTAGATCAGCACAATGCCATTGGGCGTCAGGATCGGCGCGGGCCCCGGCTCGACCACTCGCGAGTCGAACGCGCCCGGTCGCCTCGGCAATACCGGAGTTTTTGTTTCCTCGGTCCAATGCAGCAGATCGGCGGAGGAGGCAAGTCCCATCTGGTCGGTGCCGTCGGCGGCGGTTCCAAGGAAATACATCCAGTACTTGCCGCCGATCTTCTCGGGCACGATGGCACCCGACTTGGTCCACTTCACGTTCCAGTTGCCTTTGTTGGCGGGAAGAATCACACCCTTGCGCTCCCAATGCACCAGGTCGCGCGAAGTTGCCAGGCAAAGCTGAGCGTCGGTCTTGTTGTATCCGGTGTAGGTCAGGTAATAGGTGTCGCCGATCTGCACCAGGCGCGGATCTTCCACGCCGCCATCTTTTTCGTAGGCCGCTTCCGGCACGAGCACAGGCTCAGCGCGCCGCGTGAAGTGCACACCGTCGCTGCTCTCCGCGTATCCCAGCCGCGATGTGCCTTGCTTGTCCTGCGCGCGATAGAGCATGACGAACTTACCGTCGCGCATTACGACCGCGGGATTGAAGGTCCCAGCAGACTCCCAGCCATCTCCTGTGGCGACAGGATAGGTTCTTGCGAGGCGCGATGCCACGCTCCAAAGGGCAGCTTCCAACTGGTGGCAAACAGCAACGCGGAACACGCGAGCAACACAACACTCGCCCGGCGCAAGCAACTTCTTATGGTCATGGGCCCGCATTTTATCGCAGCAAAAAAGCCAAGCGCAGTTAGCTTGAAGCAAAGCGCTTGAACAAAGTACCTTGTTTAGCGTGTTCCTACCCGGTTCCGCAAAGCGTCTTGGCGAAATTGTCTTTTGCGTCCTCGCTCTGTTGTTCCTCATCTGCGCTGCATCGGGGCAGAAAAAAGCCGGTTCCAGCAATGTCACGGCGTACTCCGCTTACGATCGCGGCGTAAAGGCTGCGCAGGAAGGTGACCTGACCACCGCGCGTTCGGCCTTGGAACAAGCCGTTAAGCTGGTCCCGAAGAACCCTGAATATCAGAACGCTCTTGCCGAAGTGATGCTGCGACAGGGGGACGTTGACGGTGCGATCTCACACTTCCGGATCGTCACCCAGCTTGCACCTGATGCGGCCTTGCCCCACGCCGATCTGGGTAGAGCGCTGGCAGACAAGGGTTCGCTCGATGAAGCGGCCACCGAACTTGCCGAAGCGGTGAAGCTGGCTCCGCACCAGCCGGAGGCACACCGCCAACTGGCCCTCGTTCTGAGCCGGCAGGGTAAGACCGACGACGCGATTGCACAGATAAAAGAAGGGCTTGCCGTGGCTCCTCATCAGCCCGCATTACACGACGATCTGGGAGTCTTGCTGGCGCAGAAGTCGCAATTCGGCGAGGCCGAGAAAGAGTTTCGCAGTGCGGTGGAATTCGATTCCTCTTACGAGCCGGCACTATTTCATCTCGGCGTGACGCTTTTGCGGGCGGGGGACAACGATGGCGCGATACCGCTACTCACCCAGGCGACCCATGTCGATCCGAAGGATGGACTGGCGTTCTATTATCTCGGCACCGTCCTGGAAGCCAAGCACGATACCGCGGGCGCGCTCCAGGCGTACCAACAGGCGGCCCAGCTCAAGCCCGACATGGTCCCTCTGCAAACCCGACTGGGTCTGCTGCTGCAGCGATCGGGCGATCCGGAGAAGGCGGCGGTGGCTTTCCGTAAAGTGGTTGAGCTTGCGCCCAACGATCCTGAGGCCTACAACAATCTCGGCCTGGCACTGATGCAGCATGGCGAAGGTCCAGCCGCGGTAAAGGAGTTTCAGCAGGCGCTGAAGCTGCGCCCGGACGACGCGGCGTTCCGGGGGAATCTCGCGGTCACGCTGATGCAGCAATCCGACTTCGATGCCGCGGCCGAGCAACTACAGGAAGCGCTGAAGCTGGCTCCATCCAACGCGTCGCTGCACTATAATCTGGCGCTTGCGCTGAAGCTGAAAGACAACTTGCCCGGCGCGATTGCCGAATTCCAGCAGGCCATCCAGTTGGATCCGAACCTTGCCGACGCCTATTACAGCCTGGGAGTTACGCTGTGGCAGAAGGGTGATTTCCCGGCGGCGACGGAGCAGTTGCGGCACGCGGTCGAGGTGAAGCCGGACTATGCCGAAGCGTATTACACCCTGGGCACGGTGCTGAAGCAGATGGACCAATTACCGCAAGCGGCGAAGGCGCTGCGCGAAGCCATCCGGCTGCAACCCAGTTTCATGGGTGCACACACCACCCTGGCTGCGGTCTTGCGGCAGATGGGCGATACTGCCGGGGCAGACGCTGAGAGTCGCGTGGGCGAGCAGTTGAGCAAGCAGAAGAACAGCCTCCAGGCTGCGACCTTCTCCACCAATTCCGGAAATCGTTTGCTAAACGCCGGAGACCTTGACGGTGCGATCGCGCAGTATCAAAACGCGCTGAAACTCGCTCCCGACTATGCGTTGGCGCATCAACAACTGGCCATCGCTCTGTCGCGCAAAGGGCAGGCCAACGAAGCTGCGCAGGAATTCAAGAAGGCCTCCGAACTCGACCCGCGGTTGAAGGCGACACCTTAGGTGGCGATTACCATGCAAAGAGCCAAGTGTTGTTCACGGCAACTCGCGATCCTGATTCTGGCGCTGGGCGCGCTGACTTCCGCCGCCGAAGCGCAGGCAGAGTTCGGCGATTGTCAAAGTTCGCCCGGCGAGTTGTCGTTGTCGCGCAACGCCACCAACTGGCAATTTCTGGACGCCGTCGGGCCGCACTCGGCGCTGTTCGGTCGCGAAGACGGGAGCTTCGAAGCTTGGATTTATCCGCTGAAGCTTCTTCGCGACTTCCATCTCACCTTTCATATTGGAGAGCACGTCATCGCCGCCGACAGCCTGCCGCGCACGATCACCGTGCGTCCGGA
Source organism: uncultured Acidobacteriaceae bacterium (assembly GCA_963798005.1). Classification (GTDB taxonomy): domain Bacteria; phylum Acidobacteriota; class Terriglobia; order Terriglobales; family Acidobacteriaceae; genus Bog-257. The sequence continues at coordinate 47,552 of CAWCRZ010000011.1, forward strand.
GTCCGCTTCCATCCGCTACGTGTATGACTCGTTCTCGGTGTGCGAGACCTGGTTCACGCCGCTGAACGACACTGGCGCGATCGTCGTGTTGCAGATGGAAAGCGCTGAGCCGGTGATGACTGAGGCGAACTTCACCCCTGACCTCGCCTGGATGTGGCCGGCCGGCATGGGCGATAGCTGGAGCAGTTGGGACCCTGCGCTTCGCATCTTTACCTTCGGCGAGGAGGAGCATCGCTTCTACGCAGTTGCCGGATCGCCGGAGGCCAGCGGTATTCGCCAGTCTTATACGAACAACTATTCGTCGTCGCAAAGCGATAGCTTTCAGTTTGGGCCGGCGGTGAAGGGAAGGGCAACGTACCACTTTGTCGTGGCCGCATCGTTTGTCGGACAGAAGCAGGCGCTCGACCTGTATCAGAAGCTGCTGTCGCAGTATCCGCAGCTCACGCAGGAAGCTCGGGAATACTACCGGCATTATCTGGCGAATACCGTTTCGCTATCGCTTCCCGACCGCGACTTGCAGGCCGCGTACGACTGGTCGCGCATCAGCGAGGTGCAGGGACTGGTGGACGAGCCCTTCGCGGGCAAGGGGCTGATCGCCGGCTACGACCTTTCCGGCGCGAACCACCGGCCGGGATTCAGTTGGTTCTTCGGGCGCGATTCGATGTGGACTGCGCTGGCGCTGGATTCCGTCGGCGACTTCCAGACCACGCGCACGGCCCTGGAGTTCCTGGCGAAGTACCAGCGCGAGGACGGACGAATTCCGCACGAGATTCCGCAGACCGTGAGCCTGGTCCCGTGGTTCCAGCAGTATCCCTATGGCTTCGCTTCCGCGGATGCGACGCCGCTCTACATCATCGGCACCGCCGATTATGTTCGCGCCAGTGGTGACCTGGACTTTGCCCGTGCGCAGTGGGACAGCCTGTGGCGCGCCTATCAGTGGCTGCGTTCCATCTACGGCGCAAACGGCTTTGCGGAGAACCAGGGTGTTGGACACGGATGGGTGGAAGGCGGCCCACTGCTGCCGGTGTCGTCCGAGCTGTATCAGGCTGGCGTCGCAATTCAGGCGCAGCAATCGCTGGCCGATCTTGCGCGGCTATTGCAGAAGCCGGAGGCCGCTGCACTGTCACAGGAACTGACCTCTCTCAAGGCCAGGTTGGAGACGTCGTTCTGGTCGCCCGAGAAGAACATCTACGGCTATGCCCTCGACGTGAACGGCAAGCGTATCGATCGCGCCAGCGTACTGGGGACGGTGCCGATGTGGTTTGGGCTGCTCGATCAGCCGCACAGCCAGCTCTTCCTGAACGAACTGGCCGGACCGCAGCACCAGGCCGACTGGGGTATGCGCATCATCGCGGAAGACGATCCCCTGTATTACCCCACGGGATATCACTTCGGCAGCGTGTGGCCGCTGTTCACCGGCTGGGCCTCGGTTGCAGAGTATCGCTACCATCGGGCGCTGCCCGCCTATGCCAATCTGCGCGCCAATGCTCAACTGGTTTTCGATGGCTCGCTGGGACGGGCAACAGAAGTGCTCTCCGGACGGTACTACACCCCGGTCTCGACCAGCAGCTCGCACCAGATCTGGTCGTCGGCCATGATCGTGAGCCCGCTGTTGCGCGGCATGATGGGACTCTCCGTCGACGCGCCGAACTCCAGCGTCCGCTTCGAGCCGCATGTGCCGGCAGACTGGACAAACTTCGCCATTCAGAATGTTCCCATGGGAGCGTCGTCGGCGACAACACTGACCTTGTCATGCCACCGCACTCCAGATGAACTCACGCTGGAGGTCAAGCGGCACGGCAATCGGCGCGTGCAGCTCGAGTATTTGCCGGCATTCAGCCTGCGGGCGCACGTACTCAGCGCGGAGGTCAACGGGCAACCTGTCAAGTTCTCGCCGGTTGAACCCGGCAACCAGGTAGACCAGCACATTGCAGTCCTCGTGCCCATTACCAGCGACAGTACGGTGATCCGCGTCCGGCTACGCGACGATTTCGGCATTGCCTACCCTTATGCTGTTCCTGCAATGGGCGCCGTCAGCTCCAACCTCAGGTTCGTCTCCGAACACTGGAATGCCGCACGCGACCGGCTTGAGCTGCAAATCGCTGGCGCCGGGGGGGCAAAGTATCAGAGTGCCGCTGGTCGGAGACCTGACCAGGGTGACGGTTAGTGGCGCCGGACTATCCAAGAACCTGCTACAGGTCGATTTCGCGCCCGCTCCATCCGACGCCTACACCACGCGGACGGTCGTGTTGCAATTTCCCAAGGACTAAAATCCAGCCGGTTGTCCGTCGGTCTTTACCCAGTCTGCTGGCGCAAAGCCGGGGCCCTAGATCCATTAAATATGGCACCAAAGTGGGTAATTCAAAAAAATCCGCAACTAGTTCATTTCTTCTATTGACAACCTGCGAGAAATTTCTTGACAAGACGGGTTTTGCCGATATAGTTTTTCCTGACAACGAGATGTGACGGGGATCACACGCTGATGTGACTTGGCGCCGGGAGCGCCTCATAAAGAAGAGATGATTCGTGTCGGTTACAAACTCGGCAACGTCGGCAATGCGGGAAGTCCCTGCTTTTTTGATGGGGCGTCTTTTTTCTCCGATTCTCGTTCCGTTCTTTCGGACCGAGTAACTAAACCAAAGTGTCGCAGGCCAAACTAACGTCCGGCCAAGTAGCCGGATGAAGCTGTTGGGGGACAAGATGATGACGAAGCGCGCTGTGTGGTTCGCAATTGCGGTCCTGGCTATCTCGCTGACGCCGACCCTTTCGTTCGGGCAGGTCACATTCGGAACCATCTTTGGGACGGTGACTGACGCGCAAGGCGCGGCGGTGCAGAAGGCGACCGTCACAATAACGGACGTGAGCAAGGGCACTTCGGACACCGCGACAACCAACGACTCGGGAAACTATACCGTGACCCACTTGCTCCCGGACGCTTACACGGTGAAGATTGAGGCGCCAGGGTTCAAGACCTACCAACAGACCAACATTTCAGTGACGGCGGATGCCTCCCAGAAGGTTGACGCGCAGTTGCAGGTAGGCTCCGCGAGCGAGACCATGGAGGTCACAGCCGAGGCGCCGCAACTCCAGACCGCTAGCGCTGACGTAGGCATCACGTATAACGACACGTACGTGGAGGACCTGCCGATCCTGAACCGCAACTTCACCACCTTTGAGTTACTGTCTCCCGGCACCCAAAAGCTAATGGGCTGGAGCCACGCGGCCACCGAGAACCCGCAGGGTAGTCAGCAGATCATGGTGCAGGGCCAGCACTTCAGCGGCACCGGATTTCAGTTGGACGGAACCGACAACCAGGACCCGATTCTGGGTATCATCGTCATCAATCCGAACCTGGATGCGATTACCCAGACCACGGTTGGCTCGCAGTTTTACGATGCCGAGCAGGGCAAGGCCGTCGCCGGTCTGGTGACCGCGCAGACCAAGTCGGGTACCAATGAGTTACACGGCAGCGGCTTCTGGTTCCGTCGTACCGACGCCAACCTGGCTCGCGATCCCTTCACCCAGTACGCTCCGAACCCCACGACTGGCAAATACATTCCTTCCGACAAGTGGAACCAGTATGGCGGTACCATCGGTGGCCCGATCATCAAGAACAAGCTGTTTTTCTTTGGTGATTATCAAGGCACCAAGGAGACCACCGGCGTCACCAACAACCTGACGGTGCCCACGTCGCTGGTGACCAGCACATGCACCCAGGCTACGGGCTTCTGCAACCTGAGCCAGTACTTGAACAACTCGCAGATTAACGGCGGCGGGCAAGTGTATCTACCCAACGTAAACAATGCCACAGGTTATACGGGAGGCACCGCCGTTGCCGGAAACATGATTCCGGTTGTCCGAGCTTTCACCGCAGGCGGTAGCCATCCTGAAGCTCTTCCCGGCGCCCACCAACGGCAACCTGCTGGGAAACTACATCGCGGGTGGCGCGGGTTCGTTCAAGCAGAACGCCTTCGATACACGCATTGATTACGACCTGAACGACAAAAATCAGATTTACGGACGGTTCAGTCTCGCCTACTTTACTCTCTCGGGCAATCCCGCTCTCGGGAACCTCGGTGGCGTCGGCTTTGGCCCCGGCCCCGGCCTGGCGGGAAGCTCGAACGTCCATAATTACAGTGTGGCCTCGGGCTGGACCCACACTTTCAGCCCCAGCTTCCTGATGGACGTGCACTTCGGGTGGCTCCATTACAACCCGCAGACCGCGTTCTGGGACCAGGGCCAGACCCCGATGACTGGGTTCGGTATTCCAGGACTCAACACGGCGGCGCAACCCTTATTCACTTCAGGCCTGTCGTACTTCAACATGGGCGGCAGCGGCCAGCAGGGCAACCAGACCATCTCCGACTTCGGCAATGGCTTGGGCGTGCAGCGCTGCAATTGCCCGTTGACGGAGAGGGAAAACCAATACCAGTGGGTTGCCAACTTTACTAAGATACATGGCAACCACACCTTCAAGTTTGGCGTTGATTTCCGGTATGCCAACAATCTGCGTATCCCCAGCGATCAGAACCGCGCTGGTGAGCTGACGTTCTCTCAGAACGGGACCTCGAACGGCGGCGTGGGCGGGCTCACGCTGGCCACCTTCCTGTTCGGCGATGTCACCCACTTCGACCGCTACGTCAGCAGCAGCTTGAACGCGGCCGAGCATCAATATCGCTTCTTTACTTACGCTCAGGACACCTGGCGCCTCACTCCGAAGTTGACCCTGAGCTACGGACTGCGTTGGGAGCTGTACACTCCGGAAGCGGTCAACGCCGCGCAAAATGGCGGCTTCGCCAACATCGTACAAGGCCAGATCCGAGTGGCAGGAGTCGGCCCCTTTGGTCTGAACGGCAACATCAAGAACCAACTGTATGATTTCGCGCCGCGCTTTGGCGTTGCCTACCAGTTGTACGATAAGACCGTCATCCGTGCCGGCTTTGGCTTGAGCTATGACATTGGCGTGTTCGGATCGAACTTCGGTCATACCGTTACCCAGAACCTGCCGGTGCTAGTCTCGCAGCAGGTCAACGCCAGCACTTTCAATGGAAACACGAATTCCGACAGTTACGCTCCCGCGTTTGCCTTGGCGAATGGCGGCTATACCAGTACTCTACCGGGAGTCGTCGTGGGTGCGCCTGCCTACGTGTTTCCAACCATTCCTTCCAACGGCGTGCTGCCCTTGCAGGGCCCCAACGGACAGGTTTCGCCGCGCGTTCGCCCGCTCGCCCAAGTCGTGCCGTATATTTACGCCTACAACCTTACGATCCAGCAGCAACTTGACAAGTCAACCAACCTGACTCTCTCCTACGTGGGGAACCTGGGCAGGCATGGGTTTGTGGGTGACGGCCCGAACTACAACGTGAACCAGCCTTTCGCCAACGGCTATCGCCCACTGCAAAACAAATTCAGCTATCCCGGATATGTCGATCCGGTGACGGGTGGAGTGCTGGTCTGCTGCAATCAGGACATTGGTAACTATTTCGGCAACAACGCCAACTCTAGCTACAACGCCTTGCAGGCTGTGCTGGAGAAGCGCATGTCGGACGGGCTGCAGTTCATCACCCACTTTACGTGGTCGAAGTCACTGCACTACGACAGCAACTACTTCGCAGACGTTCCTGCCGTCGCCTACGGTAACTACGACCAAAACCGCCCCTTGGTTTGGGTGTTCAGCGCTGTCTATCAGCTACCGTTTGGCAAGGGTAAGCAGTTTGCCAGCGGCGCCAGCGGGGCGTGGAACTATATCATTGGCGGCTGGCAAATCACCAACACGACCAACTGGAGCAGCGGCCTTCCCTGGACGGCGGCTCTGAGCAACTGCGGTTCGGAGATCAACTCGGAAGCGCCCTGCCGGCCCAACAAGGGTATAGGCACCTTTAACTACGGAGTCCAGGGATTCGATCCCATCAACCACCTGGTTCGCTACTTCACACCGACCACTGTGGGTGGAGTGTGGCTTGATCCTGGCCCCGGCCAGATCGGTAGCGCCGGCTTTGACCAGTTGTATGGACCTCGGATGTTCACCGACGACATGTCCATATCGAAGGACTTCAAGCTGACCGAGCGGTTCGATTTGAAGTTCCAGATGGATGCCTTCAACATCTTCAATCATGCGGCGTTGAACTTCTCCAACACTCAAAGCGGTGGCGGAACTTGCGTGGCCTCGAGTCCCGTAACCGGTACCTGCGGTTCGAACAACGGTACGATCAACGATATAGCTTGGGGCACGACGATGCGCCAGCTACAGTTCGGCTTGCACCTGTTCTTCTAAGCGGGGATTGAGGAAGCAGTTACGGGAGGGGGTCTTCGGACTCCCTCCTGGTTTTTTGCGCGGAACCACGACGGTGCTTGGTGCGGTCATCGTTGGGCAATCCCGGGCTCATGGAAAAGCTGCCTCCTAGGTACATGTACTTTCGTAATCTTGACAACTCGGCCAGACGAGTTATGCTGCGGAGTTGGACCTGATGTCCAACCCCGTGGGGATCGCTGCCCGCATTCTCGGCGGGGGCAGTGTTCTTTGACAATTGAATACTCCGCGTGCGGAGTTTGTTGGACTTAGGTTCGCGAAGAAGCGGCGAGGTTTGCGTCTTGTAAGTGATTGTGGTTCAATCACATACATATAACATACGCATAATCAATAGCTTATGGTGTATTTGTGGTGTAAGTTGCTGATTCCAGGATAGCGGGAGGGAGGGGTTCCACCCGTCCCTATCCGGCATCCAGCGATAAGTCGTTGCTGCCTTAAGGTATGTTGACCAAGCCGTTGCGGATCGCATAGACGACCAACTCCGCCGTCTTATGAATGCCTAAGGCATCCATAATGTTGGCGCGGTGCACGGCGACGGTATTGGTGCTCAGATTCAGTTGGCTGGCGATTTCCTTGTTCGACTTGCCATCGACGATAAGCTGGAGGATTTCCAACTCGCGCATGGTCAGTCCGCGCTCGCGCTCACCTTTGAGCGCAGCCGTCCGGTCCACTTGAGGGTCGAGAACCAGCTCGCCGGCGGCCACTCGTCTCACAGCAGTCACCAGTTCCAGGTCGAGAGCGTTCTTCAGCATGTAGCCGCGCGCTCCCGCTTCCAGCGCCTGACGCACCCAAGTGTCCTCCGAATGCATGCTGAGCATGAGCACTGCGACGGACCCGTTGTCTTCGAGGATACGACGGGTCGCGACCAGGCCATTCACGCCCGGCAAGGCACAATCCATTACGACCACGTCCGGACGCAACGTCTTCGCCAGTGCGACGGCTTCTTCCCCGTCACTGGCCTCGCCGCGCACGACGATATCGGATTCGTCCTCCAGGAGCCGGCGGAAGCCACGGCGGACCAGCGCGTGATCGTCAACCAGCAGTACCGCAATCGTCTTGCTCATGCCATCCCTCATCCCGGCGTATCGCTGCCACCTCTTGGCGCCCACAACCGCACCACGGTTCCGCCTCCATTGGGTTGCGCGAACTCGATGTCCCCGCCGACGAGGCCGGCGCGCTCCCGCATGGCGACCAGTCCGATACCCTTGCGTTGGTCAGGCTGGAAGCCGCGCCCGTGGTCCTCGACTTCTAATCGCAGCCGGTCGGGTTCAAACCGCAAACGGACCCAGGCTTCTCTGGTTCCGGAGTGACGGGCAACATTGTTGAGCGCTTCCTGCAGGACCCGGTAAACGTGGATACCCATGCCGCTTTCAACCGGGAACGACGTACCGCTCTTGTCGTAGTGTATGACGATTCCGTTCTGCCGCTCCACCATGGGCAGGTACCAGTCGATGGTGTGCTCCAGGCCCGCCTCTTCCAGTGTAACCGGATGCAGAGCCTGGGACAGGCCGCGTACTGTGTCCAGAGCTGACTGTGCGGCCTCCGATACCTCCTGCAAATCGGCCCGGAGGGGCGACCCCGCGGGAACCTGCTTTCCCGCCCGTCGCAACATAGATCCAATGGCGGTCAGGATTTGCCCGAACTCGTCATGCAGTTCGCGCGAGACGTAGAGCAAGGTCGATTCCTGGGTGGCGATCAGCTTCTGCGCGAGCTCGCCTCTTTGTTTAGAAAGAGCAGATAAGCGACTGAAAAGGCGTCTATTAGACCGTATAAGATAGACGCTCGTGAGGGTAATTGACACCAGTGTGGCGGCCAGAAACAGGTAAACTTCGCGCTGCACTCGGTCGTAAATCTGCTCGATTCGTGCTCCGGACTGCTGTTCATTTTCGTTGTTGGCGACCAGCAACCGGGCAACGGCGGTGCTCAGAGCCGCAACTCGAGGTTGCAAGGAATCGCGGATTTCTGCCCGTGCTGCCCTCTCGTTGCCCCGGGCCGCCAAGGCGAATGTACGGTCGGACGCAACCCACAATTGCGCCAGCGAGTCCTCCAGGTATTGTCGCTGTTCCGGCGTGCGATGGGCCACCGACAGCTTTTCTTCGAGCCGTAGCGAGTCTTCCAGGTCCTGTTGTAGCCGCTGAAATTGTGCGGACCACGCCTTCAAGGGATACGGCTGGCTGGTGTCGAGCATGTCACGCAAGCTCATACCAAGAGAATTAAGGTCATTCTGGAGGCGAAGGAGTTGCAGGGAATCTTTGCGGTTGCGGTCGGTCAGGTCGTGCTGCAACTCCCGCAAGCCGGCGATCTGGCGGGTGATGTACGCCGTGTAGGCCACCACCGCCGCCAGCGTAATCACAAGTCCAAGCAGCAAAGGGAGGGCCGGAGATCGCTCTAGTTTGAAACGCCGGAGCACGATGAGAGGATACAACGCCGGTGCTAAAGCAGAGCAACAATTCAGGCCGTTGCCGGATTAAGAGCTATGGGTGGCGGGACAAAACCAAATTCATGATCGATCACCGAAGCAACGGCCAGCGCGATCTCATCCTCGAAAGGACGCGCGACCATCTGGACCCCGATCGGCAATCCCTCAAGCGAACGGCCAGCCGGCACCACTGCTGCCGGAGCCGCCAGCAGATTAAACCACTGGGTGTATCTCATTACGTCGAGATACTCAACGCTCTGACCGTCAACTTGCCATTGCCGCTCGCCGTGACGAAACGCAGGAATCGAGCATACTGGACAAAGCAAGACAGGGAACTCTTGCATTTGTTCGAGCAGTTTACTGCGGATGATGTCGCACTCGGCCCAGGCGTTGAGCAGCTCGTCTGCCGTCAACGGAGGCTCAGCTCCGGCGATTCGCAGAAATTCCTGCAAAATAGGACTCAACACTGATTCCCGCCCGGCCGTCAGGGAGCGAACGAATATCGCGCCGCAGCGGACAAAGAACGTCCACCACAACTTTCGTGCTTGCTCCAGCGCTAGCGGCCGGAAAGGGCGGACATCGAACCCCTGCTTCTGCAAGGCTCGTACTGCATTTTGTACGGCCTGCCTCGTCTCCGGTGTAACCGGAACCAGGCCGTCGTCTTCAAAGTAACCTACGCGCAGCCGCTTTACGTCGGCGAGCAACGCCTTGCGGTAAGAAACGGGCGGGCTAACGGGGTCGACAGGATCGCGGCCGGAAAGCACCTCAAACAGCATCGTAATGTCGTCTATTGTGCGCGCCATGGGGCCAACAGCGCCGAGGATGGCAAACGGGCCGACACAGCCCGGCAAATGGCCGTTTCCGGGAATCCGTCCGGGGGTTGGTTTCAACGAACAGATGCCGGTGAAATGGGCCGGAACACGGACCGAACCGCCGCTGTCGCTGCCGAAGCCGCCCGCAGATAGCCCTGCTGCGATGGCTGCCGATTCGCCGCCACTGGATCCGCCGGGCGTGTAGTCCAGGTTCCATGGATTGTTAGTGCGACCGTAGAGACGGTTGTCCGTTTCATATGCCATTAGAAACTCCGGTGTGTTGGTGGTGCCGAGGATGGTCGCGCCCGCGTTTCGCAAACGGTCGACCACGGTCGCGTCTTCGGTTGGCACATTGCCACGGTTGATAAGGCTGCCGACTTCGCAACGGTGCCCAGCGACCGAGATCGATGCCTTTATTGTCATCGGCAGCCCGAACAGCGGCCCTCGCGGTTGCTTCGAGCGTTCCGCGGTGCGCGCCTGTTCACGCACACGCTCGGCGTCAAAGTCGATGAGTGCATTCAGGCGAGGATTCAGCGTCTCGATCTGGGCGATGTACTCGTTGGCAAGTTCTTCAGGAGAGATCTTACGCTCGCGCAGCAGTCGGGTCAACTCGACGGCGGACAACAGCGTGGCGGGCTTCATCGCATCCCTTTGCGGCTGGGGGTCGATGCGGTCGAAGAAGAGCGAGCCTGCACCGTACCGTAGGGACGCTGTTGTACGATGCCAGCGCCTTCGCGAACCGTGATCGTTTGTCCCGCCGCGACCTTCGCAAGGTGATCGACTTGGCCGCTCGGCCAGCGCAGTTCAATCTCGTCCGCCTGCCGGCGTTGTCCAAGTCCGAAGGTCAGCACAAGTTCACTCGATGAAAGATAACCCGAGCCACTATGCAGGGCCAGGGACTGTTTCTCGCCGCTCGCATTCACGGTCACGAGGGTGCCGATTCCGTCACGATTAGAACGGGTCCCTTCCAGTTTGATGCGCAGGCTATGGTTGGTTCCGCCGTCATTGCGAAACAGCACGGCGGGGCCGCCATTGGTTGTCATCAGCAGGTCGAGGTCTCCATCGTTGTCGATGTCGGCATAGGCCGCGCCCCGTCCTACGCGCAAGGCCCCCAGATCAGGTCCGACCGACTGAGTGGTCTCCACAAAGTTGCCACCGCCCTGGTTGTGAAACAGGTGGGGAGACTGGGCATACTTCACACGCTTTTGTATGCGCTCGATTTCGGGTTCAATATGTCCATTGGCGACGAAAATATCCAGCCATCCGTCCAGATCGTAGTCGAAGAAGAGCGACGCGAAGCCGAGCGTGAGCAGGCTCTTGCGGCCGACCTCCGAACGCGGCGCCTCATCGACGAACAGTCCATTCCCTTCGTTGTGATACAAGGCCATCATTTGGTTGGAGAAATTTCCGATGATGATGCTGGGCCGCCCGGAATGATCGTAGTCCGCAGCGTCGATTCCCATGCCGGCCCGCGCAACACCGTCTTCGCTGAAAGCGATTCCCGCGGAAACCGCAGACTCCGTGAAGGTCCCTTTCCCCGTATTGACATAGAGTTTGTTGGGCTGCGTATCGTTTGCCACCACGATGTCGGGCCATCCGTCACCATTTACGTCGAGCACCGCCAGACCGAGGGATTTGGAAGTGTTATCGAGCAGGCCAGCCTTGGCGGTTGCATCCTCAAACTTGCCGTTGCCGAGGTTGTGCCACAAGCGCAGCGATGCTCCTTTGTAGGACTCGGGAGTGCAATATGACTTGTGCACTCCGTCGAGCGTGCAGTAGATATCGCCTTGGGGGCTCCACTGCACGTAGTTGGCGACCACCAGATCGAGTTTGCCATCGCGGTCGTAATCCACCCACGCCGCGCTGGTGCTGAACTCATGTGGTCCCCAAAGGCCGGCTGAGCGAGTCACATCGGTGAATGTCCCGTTTCCATTGTTGTGAAATAAATGGCTCTGCCCGAGAGCTGAGACGAAGATGTCATCGAATCCATCGTTGTCGTAGTCGCCGACCGCTGCGCCAAGACCGTACAGACTGATCGCGAGTCCCGCTTTCGCTGTCACATCCGTGAAGGTGCCGTTGCGATTGTTGTGATAAAGCTTCAACGTCGATGGCTTTCCCGGCGACGTCCAGTCCTTGCCGTTCACCAGGAGAACGTCGGGATAGCCATCGTTGTCATAGTCGATGAAAGCGCAGCCCGGGCCCATGGTCTCGGGAAGCCACTTCTTTCCGGCGGCGCCATTGTTGTGAGTGAAGTTGATACCGGCCTGCTTGGTGATGTCGTGAAATTGCACCTGCGCGGACGCGGTACAGCCGAGAACGGCGCAAACGAGGAGAGAGAGAGAAACCCGTTTCATCGAAGTCATGAAATTGTTTAGCGGCCTCCGCCGGCGGGAGCCACATCATGCGAGACACTCGCGACCGGCGTGGCTTTGCCGAGTGGCGCTGTGACATGCTCGTGGATCAGTTGCCGTTCGTTGTTGTCCTCGGGGTGCATCCGGCGATAGGGGCCGGTGATGGTTTGCGCGGACTCATCCGCTTTAAAGCGCAGATACCGCTTCTGGTATTCGTCTGCCTGCTGAAGATTGCCCAGACCCTTGTAGCACAGCATCATGTTGTAGTTCGCCTGCAGGTCTTCCGGATCGACGGCCATAGCTTCGCGCAATTGCGCTATGGCGTCGGTGTACTTGTGTTGCAGGAAGAGGATGCGTCCCATCTCGTTGCGTACCACACGGTCCTTGGGATATTGCGCCGTCACCCTCTGCAAATATTGCAAGGCGCCGTCATAGTCGCCGTCTGTACGCAGCACGCGCGCGTAGAAGAAATTTGCCCGCGCCAGTTCCGGGCTCAGCGACAGCGCCCGCTTCAACACTACCCGGGCACGCTCCACGTCCCCTTCCTGCACGGCCACGCGCCCCAGGTTCACCCACCCATCGGGATTCGACGGATCAGCTTCGGTGACATGCTGAAACGCCGCGGCGGCGCCCTTCAAGTCGCCTTGCAGGAACAAGCCGATGCCGTAATCGTTCCAGCGCTGCCAATCGGCTTGCTCGGTGACAACCTTAGGAGTCTCCGGCGGCGCACCCCTAGGAAGCACACGTAGTGTGACGGAATCCTCGGCCAGAGTAACAATCGGCAAATCGGGAACATATTTCACCTTGCCAGACACGGTCGAGGTATCGCCATCGAAGGTGAACTGGCGGTCATCGTATGATTTCGTGGTCTGCGGACTGCTGGCATCCTGCTTCGATTGTCCGGCATAGCTAAAATGCGTGTTCCACCAGGAGAACTTGCGATAGCGCATGCGCGCCGTAAGCGTGATCTTGCTTCCCGCGTTGGGCGGGATTTTCAAACGGTAATGGACCGTGTCAGCGGCACCCGGCGGGATCAGATGAACGTACACCACCGTACGCGTGGCCCACGCATTGCGTTTGTTGATCGGATTGCCATGCTCGTCCACCTGTAGGGAGCGATAGAAGTGTGCTCCCAGATCGACTGGGCCCTTCCCATCCTGGCTTACGTTCCCGCTCCAGAAAATCGTCTGGCCCTTGTCGTCGACCGCTTTTAACTCAACCCATGTATCGAAGGCATCGACCGTTCCGCCGGGAAAGAAGTGGCCGACCTTCCGGGTACGCACCACGACATCGACCCGCACGCTGTCCCCGCGGCGAACGGCGGGACGTGCCTTGTCTAGCGGGGCCGTTATCGGAACCACCGATCCCGTCGCCTCCCCTGTGGTTGGCATCTCCGCTTCCTCACCGACGGCGAAGGTTGTCTGCAACTCGGGATGTGACGCCGGGCCCGCACTCTCTTTCGGCGCTGCCGTCGACAGGGCGAAAATGTCAATCGAAACCACTCCGCTCTTCAGGAAGTCCTGCTCGATCTCCATCTGATGCGGGTCTTGATTGGCGAATGGGAGAGCCGTGTTGGCCCCGGGGAATGTATGTGAGTGCACTTTGCCAGCCACATTTCCGGCGTCCGTCGAATTCGTGAGCGGCATGTGACAGTCCTGGCAACCCTGTGGCTTCGGCGGATAGTAGAAGGAGCGAGCGCCAAAGCCCGACACTCCGCTCGCCTGCCAGTTGTCGTACTCGTTGAATCCCCGGAACCAGCGATAGTTGTTCACCGGGATGTCCAGATGCACCTTGTGGCATGAGGAGCAGAACTCCGGCGTCTGGTCGCGCATGAACGGTTTGAGGAATACGCGACGATGCGGCTCGGGGTTGAGCTTGACGCTGAAATCGTGCAGCCAGCGAATGACTGGGTTCTTGCTGGCGGCCAGTTCATGCAGCTCCGGATAGTCAAGTACGAAGTCGCCCTGGCCCATGGTGCTTTTCACATGGGTGATGGAGTGGCACATCATGCAACCGAGGCCGGCCTGACTCTCTGGCCGATCAAGAATCTGCTTAATGGGCGTATCCATCATGCCGCTGTAGAGCAGTGCTGGATCATGACAGCCGGCGCACCACTTCGAAGGATGTGTCCCGTCAACTTCCTGCATGTACTCGACACTCTTGCGATACCACTGATTGTTAAACGAAGAAAAATGATGCGCTGAACTCTGCCACTGCTTATAAATGTCCTGATGGCACCGCTCACAGGCGTCCGACTCCATGAAGTACCTTGCCGGAATCTTGCGATGCCCTGAAACCTGCGCCGAACTGGGGAAGAAGGGACCTTGCGTCCCGTCGCCTTCGTCGTCCATCGAGAGTGGCGCCGTGGGAGGATTCTTGATCGCGAATTGGTTACTCCAGGATCGCCGAGCATAGGCGGCGCCAACTGAGAGGAGCACAATCACCGCCAGCAAACCAGCGATGGTTACCCAAAGGCTGCGCGTCCGAGTACGCCTGCGGCTGAGAAGCCAGGCGGCAAGCAAGAGCACCGCAGTCGCGCTGAACGCGATGTGTGCGTACACCAAATTCCACTGTGCGCGCGCCGTTCCGGTAGAGATGAGCGCAAGACCCATGACCGATCCAGCAGCCAGAACCAGAGTTCCCAACTTGAGGATTGCCGGCCCGCGCAGTGCATCCCGCAGCAACAACAAACCGACCACGCAGAACACTACCCCCAGCCCCACATGAAAGAGAACGGCCGCAGCATAAAACAAGGTTGGCGCCGGCCAGGCATAGAGGTAGACCGCCGAGATGGTTAGCGCAGCGATCGAGAATTGGCCGAATCTTCGCATCATTGCTCGCCCGGTTGGGCCTGATGAACCTCGGTAGGATCGTGCTGCGTGGATTGCGGAGTCAAGGGCTCGGGATCGATAGTCCGCGGCTGATACCGGAAGCCGTAACTTTGCGCGTTGTTCGTTCCTCGTTGATAGCGGTCGTTCCAATCGAGACGATAGCCGGTCGCATTGTGGTCGTCGGGATAGTGCTGCGCCAGCGGGTAGGGGTAAGCCGTCATGGCATGAAACGGCATGTCGGCGACCGTAAACGGAGTCGCTTCGTAGAAGTCCATGTCCTTGACGAATCCGTTTGCATAGAAGAAATAGTCGCGGGTCCATCCGGCCGCAGGTGGCGGCAGCGAGGCGGCGCTAAACTCGGCGTCGATATCTTCGCCCGTACCGAAGATCACGAAACGATCATCTACGTGTTGGAGCAGGGAAGTCACATCTCCATAGCGGGTGTAGCTTCCGCGAAATTGCGAAAACGGCCCAGTCGTGCTGGCCTGATCGTAGTAGTAAGTGAGGTCGCCTGGGATGATCTCTCCTTCAACTTGGCGCGGATAGCCGCGAAATCCCAGAGTCGCAGACGCCAGCGGTAGCTCGGTTATTTTGATCCCGTTGGGTTGCTCGGGCCCGTTATCAACCAAAATCTGGTCCCAGTAGATCTGCAGGTTCGTCCTAATACGGATGCGCCGGGTCTGCTGCGGCAGCTTGCCGGTAAGGTCCACGATGATCGTTCGCGGCAATCCAGCGGGAAATCCCATATCGTCGACCACGCGCTTCCAAGAGCCGTCTGGCATCTGGGCCTCGACGTACGGAGAAATCGGTTGCAAACCGGCCTGCCAGGCGGCATACATCGACGTGGCACTGAAGTACTCAATGAATCCGTGCAGGAAGAGCCGCAGCGGATTTCGCGGGGTCCATGCGCCCAAATCGAGGGTCAGCGAATGCATGTTCGCAAAGCCCGCAAACGACAGATTGGTGAAGTCGCGGACGTACTTGTGGTCGCGGGCGCTGAGCAGGGTGGAAACGTCGCGACCGTGGTCGTCCCAAGCCCCCGCGGGCGGATGTGGCGCCGACGTGAGCACGGGAGCGCCCGAGGCGAACGGGGGATCCTCGAGGAAGCGCTCATCCGGATAGACGTCAGTTCCGACTGGATGATCGACCGCAACCAGCCGTAGCTGGTCAATGAAATTGACTTCCTCCATGGGCTCGCCGAAGCGAATGCTGAAATAACCATCGCGAGCTTTGAGTTGCGAGCCCTCAATCTTGATCCACTCGTCGGGGTCGGCTGTATTCTTGGCCGTTGGCGAGATCCAATGGCCGATGACGCCGGCGCCGATTACGTCCGAGATGAACTCATATTCCTGCCCGTTCCAAACGAACAAGGTAGGGCAGGAACTGCCGCGACGGTCAATCTCCGTGAAGGTCACCGGTTGCTTCGCCGAGACCTCAATCTCGTCCTGCAAAACCCCTGTGGGCCAGAGCATCCGCACAATGTCGGCGTGATCGACGCTGCCCAGACCGGCGAGGATTTCAGGAGGGCCTTGGCTGAGGTATCCGGCGGCGCCGGCGACCTCCCACTTCTGCCATAACGAGCCGGCAAAGACCTCGACCTTCGTTCCCAACCCGGTTTTATTGTCAGCCAGGCCTTTGAACTTGATACGCAGCGCATGATTGCGATTGCCACCATCGTTGCGCAAGACCACGGGATCGCCGCCAAGTTGTGAAACGATAAGATCGGAATCGCCGTCTCCATCGACATCGGCGGCAATCAAAGCGCGCGGATCATGCAACTTGATCTTGTCCAGACCGAGTTTGGCGCTGACATCTTCGAATCCCTGGTCGCCAAGGTTGCGCAGAACGCGCAGCTCAGGGCCGTGTGCCGTCTCGAGAATGACCGCCAGATCGATCCATCCGTCGTTGTCGAAGTCAATCGCGGTCACGCCCCACCCGCGGGTTGCGTCGTCGATGGGCAGAGGCACGCGCTCGAAGTTCTTGCCTTCAACATTGCGCCACAGGGTGACGCCCGGCGGTCCTGCGTGAGTGACGGCGACATCCATCCATCCATCTTTATTGAAGTCGAAAACGTAGATGCCTACCGTGGGAGGCAGCCTGGCGGCGTCGTACAGCGATGCCGCTCTGAATTTGCCTTCCCGCGGATTGAAGTAAATCGAGGGTGCGCTGCCCGAGCCTGTCATCAGCAAATCGACGGCCCGGTCATTATTAATGTCCGAGAGAGTGGCACTTGTTGTTGCCGAACGGCTGCCCAGACCAGCTTCAGCAGTCCAGTTGGTGAAGGTTCCATTGCCGTTGTTGCGCCACAAGACAGTGCCGCTTGCCGTGGACTGAGTTGTGTCCGGCTCGCCGGTCACCAATAAGTCGAGGTCGCCATCATGATCGAAATCAACGAACGTCAGCCCCGCCGAACGGTTGGACGGCACAATGCCGGAGGACTTTGTTACGTCGGCAAACTTGCCTTCCCCAAGGTTCCGAAACAACAGAACCCGGTCGGTAAGCGCCACCGCAAGATCGGGCTTGCCGTCGTTGTCGAAGTCACCGACCGCACAGGAAACACCGGTGCCACTGGCTTCCAGACCTGTCTGTTGCGGAGGAAGCTCACTCCAACTTCCTTTTCCCGTATCGCGGTAAACGTGAATGGCATGTGCCCCATCACCCATTACCACCAGGTCGTAACGGCCATCGCCTGTCACATCAAGCATGCACATGCCGCCTGATTTGTTCGCCACCGGAGACGTTGCGGTTGTCGTGCCAATCGAGTGCACGGCGAAAGTTACCGGAATCATCGGCCCGACCTTGGGCTCTTGGGTGACGACGCCTTCTGCAGTGGAGTACCGCCCCTGCTCGCCGTAGCTAAGGGTCAAGGGGGACGAGACATTCGTCTTTGTGAAGCGCTCGAAGGTTTGGAGATGCTGGCGAGCCGCTTCCTGTTTCCCGGAGCGTTGCAAGGCGCGAGCCAGACCGAACTCGGCCGAAGCGTGCAACGGCTGCAAACGCAAGGCGGTTTCGAATTCGGCGATGGCCTTGTCATATTGCTGCATTTGGGAATACATCGTGCCAAGGAAATAGTGGGTATCGGGATCGTTGGGATCGATCTGGACGACACGCTGAAATGCGGCGATCGCCTCGGCCGACTTTCCCTCGGTGCGCCGCAGAAGGCCCAGGTTATACCAGACCCGCGGATTCCAGGGCTCCTGGGACGCTGCCGCATTGAGCGCCGACTCGGCTTCGGGTAGCTTCTGCAGATTCAGCAGGGCAATTCCTTTGTTAAGCACGGCGGCCGTCAAAGTAGGATCGGCTTTTAGCGCGGCGTCGAATTCCTCGACCGCCTTGTCCATTCGCTGCTGATTCATGTACGCAACACCCAAATTGCTGAGCGTAGCTGCTGCAGCGCGGTCCGGCTGCTTGTCAGCTGGCCAAGCGTTCATCGAAATCAGGCAAACAAGCAAGCCGGGTAAAGCACGGCGCATGGCCTCAAGCACCTGGAAATCTCCTGGACGGGTGTGCGGATGAAACGCGATTATAGTCGGTGAGGTTGTCGGCTCCGCCTCCGTCCGGCAAACGGAAGGTTCGCGATTTCCTCAGTGTAAAAACCGCTCTGTCAAAATGCTCTGACGTTCAACCGGGCAAGAGAAAGCAGAGAAGGCTAAACGGCTATGTACGGGCGACTGTGGTTACCCCAACCGCAGCAAATGGTCCCGACGTCCCACCCCAAACCGAATCTCAGCCATGCAGCTTACATAGCACTACATCCCCCAAACGCTGCGTCAAACCTATATGCCCTTTGCCAAGACGGGCGCAATAATCGAAAAGTACTACAAGGAAGAGATGTGTCGAAGAAATCGAACAACTGGACGTTGTGGGAGGGCTGAGATGCTCCTGCTTACTTGACCTTGATCTTCGGGTCGTCCTGATCCAGATCTGCGGAGTCCCTTGGTGTTCGACGAAGCCAGGTCATCGAGACATAGGCGCCGATCCACGAGCCCAGTGCAGCGAAGCAGACGTACACCCAGTTCCGGGTGTAGCTGATGACGGCGAATGCGGACAACAAATACCAAACACTGCTCCAGGTCGCGGCCGGCACGCGTCGCCGGGACGACACTGCCGCATTGAACATGACATAGACAGCATCGGTCGCGGCTGTGGATGCAGCGACGCCAAGAGCCAACACAGGATGAATCTGCAGCACGGTTTTCACCTCACTGGGAGTAGAACGGGATTCCAACACGCGAGGATGCAACGGTCAAGCGGGAAAGGGAGGCGAGTTGCGCTCCTGCTACGCGGGCGGGCGGGGCAAATCGTTTTCCGCCTCGAGAGGCGGTCAATCGTCCGCCGAGACGCCGACGCTCGATCCAGGGACTTCGTCAGCCAAAATCGCGGTGGGCATTTCCTGGTCTTTGTACTGGAGCTGATACAGCTTCCAGTAGATGCCGCGGTTGGCAAGGAGTTGCTGATGCGAGCCGATCTCGCGCACCTGGCCCTTGTGCATGACGATGATGTTGTTGGCGCGCTGGATCGTGCTCAGCCGGTGGGCGATGATGATCGAGGTCCGGCCTTCAATCATTCGCGTCAACGCTTCCCGGACCTTGAACTCGGTTTCGGTGTCCACGCTGGAGGTGGCTTCGTCGAGAATGAGGACCTTCGGATTGTGGGCCAGGGCCCGCGCGAATGAGATGAGCTGCTTTTGACCGGTGGATAGCGTGCTGCCGCGTTCGTGCATTTCTTCCTTGAAACCGCCCGGCAGGGAGCGGATAAAATCCGCCACATTGACCTGTTCGGCCGCATCCTCGACCGATTCGTCGTCGATCCAACTCGAACCCAGGCGGATATTGCCCGCCACCGTTCCCGAGAAGAGGAATGGATCCTGCAGCACTACGCCGTATCGCCGCCGCAAGTCGTTCAGGTCCATGTTCGCGGATATCAACCCCGTCAATGCGAATGGCGCCCCGCTGCACGTCATAGAAACGCAGCAGTAGCGAAATGATGGTGGTCTTGCCGGCGCCCGTGTGTCCCACGATAGCGACCGTCTCGCCGGGCTCGATGACGAAGGACACATCGCGCAACACCCAGTCGTATTCTCTGGCGAGGTCGCCATTTCCGCCGCGCGATCTTGAGCTTCTCTCCCTGGTTGGCGGCCTCCTCAGCAGCCTGCGCCAAGGTGCGATAAGCAAACCAAACATGATCGAATTCGATGCGGCCCGGGCCTTCCGGCACTTTGGGCGACAGCCGGCGTAACGATCTCCGCCGAGGTGTCGAGCAGCTTGAAGACGCGCTCGCTCGAGGCCATCGCCGATTGCAGGATGTTGTACTTCTCGCTCAAGTCCTGAATCGGCCGAAAGAACCGCTGCGCATATTGCATGAACGCAACCAACACTCCGAGGGTGACCGCGCTGCTGATCACCTGTCTCCCGCCAAAAAACACAACACAGGCAATTGCGGTCGCCGAGAG
Organism: uncultured Acidobacteriaceae bacterium; assembly: GCA_963798005.1. Classification (GTDB taxonomy): domain Bacteria; phylum Acidobacteriota; class Terriglobia; order Terriglobales; family Acidobacteriaceae; genus Bog-257. The sequence goes on from CAWCRZ010000011.1 coordinate 67,727, forward strand.
CACTTCCACCACCGGGTAGTACACCGCGTGCGCCATGATCGCGTCCTTAAACGCGTCCATGTGGGTGCGATTGATCTTCTCGAAGCGCTCGTAGGATTTCTTTTCCCGGTTGAAAAGCTGTAATACGACAATGCCGGTCACGTGCTCCTGGAGGAACGCGTTGATTCTGGCGATGGCGATACGAATGCGCCGATAGCTCTCGCGCACTTTCCGGCGGAAGATCGATGTCGCGTAGAAGATGAGCGGAAGCACGGCAAAGGTGATCAGCGCCAGCCGCCAGTTCATGTTGAGCATGATGACGAGAATTCCCAGCAGGACGAATACGTCTTCGAAGATGGAGACCACGCCAGCGGTGAACATTTCATTCAGGGCGTCCACGTCGCTGGTGACGCGCGTGACCAGCCTGCCGACCGGGTTCCTATCGAAGAACGCAATGTGCAGCTTCTGCAGATGGCGGAAAATCTGGGCCCGCAGATCGAACATCACCTTCTGTCCGGTCCACTGCATGACATAGGTCTGCGTGAACTCGAGCAGGAAGCTGAACAGAAGGAGGCCAATATACATGCCGGCGAGCTGCGCGATGCCGGTCAGCGGTCTGGGACTCAGGAAACGATCGAGCAGGGAATGAGCTTCGGTGTGGCTGGCGAGGTACTTGTCGATGGCAACTTTGGTGAGATAGGGGCCGAGTACGTCGGCGCCCGCCTTGAGCACGATCGCAATCAGGGCGATCACGACCTGCACGCGATAGGGACGCAGGTACGTCAGCAGGCGCTTCATCAGCCTGCTGTCATATGCTTTGCCTAATACCTCTTCGTCGTGGATTCCAGCCATGTCTCCGAAATGATTGAAAGTAATTGCCTGAAATCATATAGACGAGCGAACCGCAGCGCGGGATGGAAAAGTTTGCCCGGGCTCATAGCTTACGCAACACCAGCGCGGAGTTCTTCGAGCCGAAGGCAATGCAATTGCAAATCGCGTGCTCGAATTCGGCGCGCCGGCCCGCTTCCGGAACATAGTCGAGATCGCAGTCCGGATCGGGCTGCTCCAGATTGATGGTCGGCGGAATCTGTCCGTGACGCATGGCGACCACCGTGGCGGCGATGCCGGCAGCACCGCAGGCCCCCTGCGGATGTCCGATCTGCGACTTGAGGCTGGACATCGGCGTGTGGCGTGCCATGATCGCCCAACGCCAGCTTCAGCGCCCGCGTCTCGATGCGATCGTTCAACTGCGTCGAGGTGCCGTGCAGGTTCACGTACCCGACATCAGCGGGTACGATACCGGCGTCGTCCATGGCCATCTGAATGGCGCGAGCAGGTTCTTCGCCGCACTCCTGCAAGCGGACCCGATGGAACGCCTCACAGGTTGATCCGTACCCAGCGACTTCGGCAAGGATCTGCGCTCCTCGGGCGCGGGCGTGCTCGTACTCTTCCAGGAAGAACATCCACGCACCTTCAGCCACTACGAAGCCGTCCCGATCGGCCGAGAAAGGCCGCGAGGCACGCTCCGGAGCATGATTCCAAGACGAGGTCATAATACGCATCAGCGTGAAGCCCTTCATGATCCCCGGGGCGATAGGAGCGTCAACGCCGCCGACCAGCATCATGGGCAGGAAGCCGAACTGGATTTGCCGCAGCGCGTAGCCGAAGGCATCGGTTGACGATGTGCATCCGGTGGTGATGACGTGGCTCATGCCGCGCAGGCCGAAGCGCATGCTGATCTCGCTGGAGAGCGTCCCCATGGTCCCGCTCGGGATGCAGAATAAGCTGACCTGCTTGACCTTGCCTTGCAACCACAGCCGGACTTGTTCTTCGGAGAATTCCTGCGCGCCGCCGCCGGTGCCCAGCAGGACTCCGATTTCGCGCTGTTGCGCCAGCGAGAGCTGTGAAGTGTCAATACCGGCATCGCGCAAGGCTTCGGTGGATGCGGCCAGCGCGAGCGGGACCGCGCGCGAGACGTGCTTGCGTTCATGGGCGTCGACCCAGGCGAGTTCGTCGAAGTCCTGGACCTCACCGGCGATCTGCACCGGCAGGTCGCTGGCATCGAAACTCCGGATGCGCTTTACTCCGCTGGTTCCTGCCAGAATGGCGCGGCAGAACGCTTCATTGCCGATGCCGTTGGGGCTGACCACGCCCATGCCTGTGATGACGACGCGCTTCTTCATGCCTGGGAGATAATAATCCAAGAGTACCGTAATCCAGCCGTGTTCGCTTTTGCGAGCCACATGTCGCAAGGTATTTACATCTCGGTGCCCTTCTGCCGCACGAAGTGCAGCTTCTGCAACTTCGCTTCGGGAGTGTTTTCGCGCGCGCTGTTTGACCGCTACGTGACGCAAACCTGCGCCGAAATCGAAGCTGCGGAGCGCATTGCGGACGAGGTGGGTGGCCATCTCGAGCAGCGCGTGGACTCGATCTACCTGGGCGGGGGAACGCCGTCGGTGCTGGCGCCGGACCAGTTGGCATCCCTGTTTCGAGCGGTCCGCAGCAGCTTTGAGGTTGAGCCGACCGCTGAAATCACCGTCGAATGCGCGCCCGGCACTATCACGGACGAGGTCCTGGAAGCGCTGCTCGGCTGCGGCGTGAATCGGGTGAGCCTCGGTGTGCAATCGTTCGTGGACAAGGAGTGTTCTTCCGTGGGCCGACTGCACACCCGCGACGTTACGCTGGCGGACATCGCGCGTTTGCGTGCGAACGGAATAGGGAACATCAGCCTCGATCTCATCGCCGGCTTGCCTCACCAGACCGAAGAGAGCTGGCAATTTTCGCTCTCCGAGACGCTGGCGACCGGCGTACCGCACGTCAGCGTGTACATGCTGGAGGTGGACGAGGATTCGCGCCTTGGCACGGAGTTGCTTGCCGGGGGTGCTCGCTATCATGCGCATTTCGTTCCTGACGACGACCTTACTGCCGATCTGTACCTCGCAGCCTGTGCGCGGCTGGAAAGCGGCGGCGTCCAGCAATACGAGATATCGAACTTCGCCCGGCCAGTGACCCACGGGATCGGACTCCGTGACTCGCGCCACAACCTTAAGTACTGGACACGGCATCCGTATCTCGGGTTCGGCGTGGACGCCCATTCGATGCTGCGTGCGAACAAGGACCTCCAGGCCGAAGGCGTGCAAGCGGTGCGCTTCGCCACTCCCGACTCGCTGGAGTCGTATTCGGGCGCGGCGAACCAACTGGACCCAATCGCCTCGCGAGCGCAGCAACTCCGAGCTTCTCGAACACTGGTGGACGCCCAGGCGGCGCTTGAGGAGTCGTTCTTTCTCGGGCTGCGGATGAATCGCGGGATATCTCTTGGCGCTATCGACAAAGAATTCGGCACCGGCGCCCTGACCAACTACCAGGCGGTGATATCCGAACTGGTTGCGGATGGCTTGCTGGAGAAATCCGGCGAGCGCCTGAGACTCACGGCAAGAGGCCAACTGCTGTCGAATGAAGTTTTCGCGCGCTTCCTGCAGGACTAGATCGCGCGAGCTACAGATCCGCGTCGCTGCCAAACCCGCAGCCTGGGGCCTGACCTCGGTTGACCGCCCCGGAATCCCTGTAGAATCTTATGTATGAACAAAGCACAGGAAGACCGCGTCCGGGCCAAGTATGCAGACAAAATGAGGGAAAAGTCGGCAAGAGCTAAAGCAGATCTCGCTGCCAGGCAAGCAAAGAAGGCCGCGGTCAGGCAGAGGTCCCTGAAGACCAAGCTACTGCCCAGCAAGACTGAACTTTATGTACACCTCTTCTTCTGTATCCGAAATCAACGAAGGCAGGCAATCTGTGCCGGCGATCGACCTGCGCAGCGACACCGTCACCAAGCCATCGCCTGAGATGCGCCGTGCCATGTTCGAGGCCGAAGTCGGCGACGATGTTTACGGGGAAGATCCAACCATCAATCGTCTGGAACGGCGGGCCGCGGAAGTCTTCGGGCGCGAGGCCGGACTGTTTGTTCCCAGCGGGACGATGGGCAACCAAATCGCGATCAAGTTGCACACGCACCACGGGCAGGAGGTCATCTGCGAAGAGCGCGGCCATGTTTTCAACTACGAAATGGCCATGATGGCGCACTTCTCGGGCGTCGTGCCGCGCACGGTCTGGGCCGAGGATGGCATTCTGACCTGGGAGCACGTCAAGTCAAAGGTCAAGACGAAGACCTACCACGCGGCCAGGACCGGACTGGTTTCTCTCGAAAACACCCATAACATTGCGGGTGGCACCATCACACCGCTCGATGTTTTCGACGAGGTTTGCGACAACGCCCACGCGACCGGACTGCCGGTACATCTCGATGGCGCGCGGGTTTTCAATGCTTCCGAAGCTCTGGGGATTCCGGTGTCGCGGCTGACCGCCAAAGCCGACACGGTCATGTTCTGCCTGTCGAAAGGGCTGGGAGCGCCAGTGGGGTCGCTGCTGGTGGGCAGCGCCGAGCTGATGGATCGTGGCCGCATCTATCGCAAAGCGCTCGGCGGCGGCATGAGGCAGGCGGGAATTCTTGCGGCGGCCGGGCTGATCGCGCTGGAGCAAGGACCGCAGAATTTGAAGCAGGACCATGCTAACGCACGCTTTCTCGCGCAAGGATTGGCACAGATACCGTGCATCAAGATCGAGCCTGACAAGGTCCAGACGAACATCCTGATGTGCGACATTAGCGGCACAGGCATGGACTCGACAGAGCTGTCGCGTAGGCTCGCCGAGCGCAACGTGCTGGCCAACGGGGTGGGCCCGCAATTCATCCGATTCGTTACCCATCTCGACGTGAGCCGCGAGCAGTGCGCGCAGGCGCTGGAGGTCGTGGCATCGATCTGTGGGGCGAAAGTGCAGAGAGCATGAGTTGCACAGACATTTGAAGGCCGATCAAGGCCATCTGAGTGTAAGAAAGGGAACTCGCTGATGCGCTACAGATCATTCGGCAAAACTGGACTCAAGGTCAGCGAGATTGGCTACGGCGCCTGGGGCATTGGAAAAGCGTTGTGGGTGGGCGCCGAGGACGAGGAATCGCTGCGTTCGCTGCGGGCTGCGCGTGATGCCGGCGTCACCTTCTACGACACCGCGTTGGTTTATGGCGACGGCCATAGCGAGCGCCTGATCGCTCAATGCTTTGGGCAGTCGAGCGACGTTATTATTGCCAGCAAGGTGCCGCCCAAGGACCGCGTCTGGGGCGTTAAGCCTGGGACCGCGCTGGAGAACACGTTTCCCAAACAGTATGTGCTCGATTGCCTGGACGAGACACTAAAGAACCTGGGGCGCGACAGGGTGGACATCTACCAGTTCCACACCTGGATCGACGACTGGGCCTCCGACGCCGAATGGCAAGAGACGGTCCGCGATATGAAGGCCTCGGGCAAGGCGAGGTTCGTCGGCATCTCGGTCCAGAACGATCAGCCGGCGAATGTATTGAAGGCGCTCGATACCGGGCTGGTTGACTCGGTGCAGGTCATCTACAACATCTTCGACCAGTCTCCCGAGGACGAATTGTTCCCCTATTGCCAGAAGAATGGCATCGGCGTGATTGTGCGGGTGCCGTTTGACGAAGGCAGCCTGACCGGGAAGATCACGCCGGACACTGCGTTCCCCGAAGGCGATTTCCGCAACCTGTACTTTTCGGGCGACCGCAAACAGGAAGCATGGGAGCGGGTCCTGGCGATCGTCGTCGATCTCGGTATCAGCATGGCCGAGTTGCCGCAGATCGCACTGCGCTTCTGCCTATCGCATCCTGCCGTTTCCACAGTCATTCCCGGCATGAGAAGCGTCAGCCATGTGGCGGCGAACACGGCCGCCTCGGCTGCCGGGCCGCTGCCGGAGGAAACGCTGCGCAAGCTGCGAGAGCATCGCTGGGTGAGGAGTTTCTATTGGTAGGCATGGGGCACGGAACGATTTGTCCGCGCGCAGCGACCTCTCCGGCTTAGCTATAATCAAAGGTTCTGTATGAGTGTTACCACCATTCAAGAGAAGCTTGCTGCCTCGGGAGCCCGCTTCGGCAGCTATCGCGGCGCGGACACGCCGGCTTCGTTCGGCGATACCGCGGCCGAGTTCCGCGCCCTGCTGCAAGGCTGTGCGATTGTCGACATGAGGTGGCAGGCCAAGCTGGTGCTGACCGGCGAAGACCGCGTCCGCTGGCTGAACGGAATGGTCACCAACAACGTTCGCGATCTTGCTCCCGGGCACGGCGACTACAGCTTCCTGCTCAACGCGCAGGGCCGTATCCAGGGAGACCTGGTCTCTTACAATCGCGGCGACTATCTGCTGGTTACGACCGACCGCGAGCAGGCGCCTGCCATCGCTGCCATCTTCGACCGCTACATCATCATGGACGACGTCGAGGTGGCGGACATCAGCGACAAGCTGGCAACTATAGGAGTTGCGGGGCCGAAGGCGCGCGCAGGTGCTGTCCGATGCGGGGATTGATGTTGCGCAACTTGAACTCGGCCAGGTGATCGACACGGTGTGGCGCGACATCGGCATCTCGGTCGCACGCAGCGCGCAGCCGCCCATGGATGGGTACGAAATCTGGTTTTCAGCCGACAACGCCGACAAAGTGTGGGCAGCGTTGCAGTCCGCCGGAGGCGAGCCGGCAGGCAGCGAGGCGCTTGACCTGTATCGCATGGTCAGAGGTGTGCCGCGCTTTGGAGTCGATCTGCGGGACCGCGATCTGCCGCAGGAGACGGGCCAGGACTATGCCTTGAATTTCGCCAAGGGCTGCTACATTGGACAGGAGATTGTGGAGCGCATTCGCTCACGCGCGATCCTGCACCGGACGTTCGTCGGCCTCGAGGTGGAAGGCGAACCGCCGGCGCCGGGAACCAAGATTCAGGTCAACGACAAGAACGCAGGCGAGATGACCAGCGCCGCTCGTGTTCCATTTCCCAGTGGGGAGCGGACGGTGGCGCTTGGATATGCCCATCGCGAGATCGCCGTCCCCGGCACGGCGGTGAAAATTGGCGAGCAAAGCGCCACGGTGGCGGCGTTGCCCTTCCACGACTAACAGTAACGCCGTTAAAGAAACGAGTTTATGGCAGACAAAGAGAACAAGAAATCCGATTTTGTAGTGACTGACCGCCGGCTGTTTAGCACGGATGGCGAGCTGCGCCAGGATGTCGTCGAGGACGAAGAGCGCCGGGCGGAACGTGAGCGCGAGACGCGCGAAGCGCAACAGCGCGTGAACGAGGAACGGGCCGCGCAGAACCATCCTGCGCAATCCTCGATCCCCGTGGCCGTTCCTCCGCCGGAAGCAGTTGAGCCGGAAGCACCCAGCGCTGCCGAGCAGCAAGCCTCGGTTGACGCCTATCAGGAATCGACGCGGCAAATCGACGATCAGATTAACCGCGAGATGCGCAAGCAGGGGCAGCCGCGCAGCGCCAAGGACTTCGAGATGACGTTCGAGAAGTTCGTCGCCTCGATTTACATGAGCGCGCTCATGCAGCTTGGACTCGCGGCCCCGCCGGGAGAGAAGCCGATGGTGGACCTGATTGGTGCGCGGCAGACCATCGACACGCTGGCCATCCTCCAGGAGAAGACCAAGGGCAACCTTGTTCCGGCCGAGCAATCCATGCTGCAAAACTGCCTCTACGAGTTGCGCATGGCCTATCTCGAAGTCACCAACCTGATTACGCGACCGCCGCAGGGTGGGCCCGGCGCCGATGTTAAGGCGGGATGAAGGCAACGCTCACTGTGCTGGGGAGTGGGACCTCGATGGGGGTGCCCACCATTGGCTGCGACTGCCGGGTGTGCACGTCGGCGGACCCGCATGACCGGCGCACGCGTCCCTCGGTGATGGTGCAATGGGACGGGCACACCGTGCTCATCGATACCACACCGGACTTCCGCGAGCAGGCGATCCGCGAACGCATCACGAAGATTGACGCCGTGCTCTACACGCACGGGCATGCCGACCACATTCTCGGGCTGGACGATGTCCGGCCGCTGAGCTTTCCGCGAGTCACCGGGGGCGGGAAGATTCCGCTGTTTGCCAGCGAAACCACGGCGCAGGTGCTGCGCAGCGTCTTTCGTTACATCTTTGAGCCGAATTACAAGTACGGCGGGCTCGCACAGGTTGAGATATGCCCCATCGATGGCCCAGTGGAGCTGTTTGGGGCGACATTCACTCCGCTGGTCGTGCATCATGGCGATCTACCTATCGAAGGCTATCGCTTCGGTCCGGTGGCCTATCTCACCGATTTCAGCAGCGTACCGGACGAGTCGCTTGCCCGATTGCAGGACCTTGACATCCTGTTTCTGGATGCGCTGCGTCATCATCCGCATCCTACGCACTCGACGGTCGAGAACTCGCTCAAGCTGGTGGACCAGTTGAAGCCGAAGCGCGCTTACTTCACGCATATCGCGCACGACCTGCCGCATGACGAAACCAACGCCACGCTGCCTGCCAATGTGCGCCTGGCCCACGATGGCCTCAAGCTCGAGTTCGACCTCTAGGACGCCAGCCGAATGCAAGTCTTCCACAAACTCGAGGATGTTCCGCCGCAACTCGGACCCACCGTGGTGAGCGTGGGGAACTTTGATGGCATCCACCGTGCGCATCTGGAAGTGGTGCGGCGGATGGCGGAGAGCGCGCAGGCGATGGACGGCAAAGCCGTGGTGGTGACCTTCGAGCCGCATCCGCTGCGCATTTTGCGGCCCGACGTTGCGCCCAAGCTGCTGACTCCTTTGCCGGTCAAGCTGCGGCTGCTGGAACAGGCCGGCGTGGATGCTGTGCTGGTGTTGCCTTTCACGCGCGATCTCTCGCTCATGTCCGCTTCCGACTTCGCCCGCGAAGTGCTCGCCGGGACGCTGCACGCGCGCGAAGTTCACGAGGGCTACAACTTCCATTTCGGGCACAAGGCGCAAGGAAACGTGAATACGCTCGAAGCGCTGGGCAACGAGATGGGCTTCGCAGCCGTCGTCTATCCCGAGCACTCTCTGCGCGGGTATCACGTCTCCAGCAGCGAGATTCGCAAGCTCATTGAGAAGGGAGAGGTGGGGAAGGCGCGCGCGCTGCTGGGACGGCCATTCAGCATCTTCTCCAATCCCGGCCGCGGCCGCGGCTACGGCCACAAGTACACTGTTCCGACCATCAATCTCTCGCGTTACGACGAACTGGTTCCCGCCGACGGCGTTTACATCACCTGGCTGCGCGTCGGAGGCGAGTGCTTCGAGGCGGTGACCAACGTCGGCAATCGTCCAACGTTCGGGCCGGATTCGTTCGCCATCGAGAGCCATCTGCTGAACTTCCATCCCATCGAGTTGCTGGCGCAGACGGAGTTGGAGTTGATCTTCCTGAAGCGGCTGCGAGCGGAGATCAAGTTTCCCTCGGTCGAGGCGCTGCGCGAGCAGATCGCCAAGGACGTGCACAAGGCCAGACGCTATTTTCATCTGCTGAAGATCGTAAAGTAGCTCTTTTGCGCGGTTGCCCGGCTCATTTCTGGCGCGTTTCCTTGCCTTCGCCGGTCTTGGTCCAGGTCTTGCCGCCGTCAACTGAATACTCCGACCACCACTCGACCTGGTCATTGCCGTGGAACTGGTTGGTGGTGCGGAACTGGACTGGCTTGTCCTTGATGTCCTGTGTGCTCACGTAGATCCAACGGTCGCCGTTTTCGGTAATGTCCAGCGCCGTGCTGCGCGGTTTCTCCTGGCCGAGAGAGACCCCATAGAAGTAGAACCGGCCGGTCTTGGCATCGAAAGCGTAAATGGAAAGATCGCGCATCGGCGTGCTGCCGAACAGGATGTCCTGGTCGCAGATGACGAAGATGTGGTCGGGTGACCAGGCACACGTCGTTGTGCCGCTGGCCTTGTTGGCCTTGCTGTAGTCGGAGTCAACGAACTGGCCTGAGCCAACCCACTTGCCGCCAACCCAGCGGCCCAGTACGTCGGCGCCGGGCTTGGCGTCGGCGGCAGACAGCGTGAGGGAAACGAAGGAGAACAACAACAGCAGCAATCGTGCAAGGAAGTTCATGCAATTCTCCGGAAGCGAGTCGGGTCAAATGAAGAAGCGCATCGAGCATAAGCGGAAACGCGCCGCTTGCAAAGCCGGGTGGGACGAATGGATGCTGGGATGTCCCGGACAGCCGGGGTGATTTGCTCCGGCGCGCACAACCTGATAGCTTTTGCGTTTACTCTGACAAACCCATGAAGATCGCCATTCGACTCGTTCTCCTCAGTTTGCTGGCATGCGCGCCGCTGCTGGCGCAGGCGCCGACCGACAGCCCGGTCGACGCGCTCCGCACCCCAGGGTGGAACAAAGGCTTGTTTATCGGAGGCAGCCAGTCCTTCGCCAACACGCCTAGCGCGCAGAGCTTCCTTATCGGAGGGCGCATTGGCCGCGTGTTGACCCACGAGCTTGGCCAGAACGCCCTGCGCGGCAGCTTCGAGATGGCGTTGGACATTATTCCGCTGAACGAGTTCTGGATTCACGGGGCGCAGTATGCCGGAGCCATCAATCCCTTCATCGCCAAGTGGAATTTCACGGGTGGAAGTACGGTGTCGCCCTACATTGCTGCCGTGGGCGGAATCGTGTTCAGCTCGAAGGACCTTCCTCCGGGCAATACCTCGCAAGTGAACTTCACCAGCGGCGCCGAGTTGGGTCTGCAATGGTTCCACCATGACCGCAACTCCATCGATTTCTCGACCAAGATTTATCACCTGTCAAACGCGTCGCTGGGAAGAACGAATCCCGGGATCAACGGCGCGGTGCAGTTCATGGTGGGATATACGTGGCATTGAAGGAAGTAACTAGCAACTCGCTAATCAGCAATTAGTCGAGTTCGTAGCCGCGTCTTGACCGCGAATTTGGGAGCGCGACTGGACGGCGACATGCTGGGATTTGCTAGTTGCTAATTGCTAGTTGCTGGCCGCTTGCTTTATCCTCATTGCTTATGCCAGCACTCGTAGAATGCGTTCCTAATTTCTCCGAAGGGCGCGACAAGGCGCGGATCGACGCCATCCTCGAAGCCATGAAGATGGACGGCGTCTATCTGCTCGATCGCGAGATGGACGCCGACCATAACCGTTGCGTCATCACCCTGGTCGGCGACCCAGTCAACGTTGCTGAGGCCGCTATTCGCGGCGTCGGCAAGGCCGCCGAGCTAATTGACCTCACGAAGCACACGGGAGCGCATCCCCGCCTGGGCGCGGCCGATGTAATTCCGTTTATCCCGATCGAAGGCGTCACCCTGGAAGATTGTGTGGCGACGGCGCGCCGCGTGGGCCAAGAAATCTGGAAGCGCTACCAGGTCCCGGTTTACCTCTACGAGGCGGCGGCGCAAGTGCCGGAGCGCCAGAACCTGGAGAATGTGCGGCGCGGCCAGTTTGAAGGCATCCGCGAAGAGGTCAAGACCAACCCGGCACGCAAACCGGACTTCGGCAACGCCGAGCTGCATCCCACGGCGGGCGCAACTGTGGTGGGCGCGCGCAAATTCCTGGTGGCGTACAACGTGTACCTGAATACGCCGGACATCGAGATTGCCAAGAAGGTTGCCAAGTCGGTCCGCTTTTCCAACGGCGGTCTGCGCTATGTGAAAGGCATGGGCGTGCCGGTGCGCGGGCTGGCCCAGGTCTCGATGAATCTTACCGACACCGACCAGACGCCGATCGCGCGCGTCTTCGAGTATGTGAAGCGCGAGGCGGCGCGCTACGGAGTGATGCCGCAGTCGAGCGAGATCGTGGGGCTCATTCCGAAGAAAGCGCTGGAGGATGCGGCCGAATGGTTTCTCCAGATCGAGAACTTCAACTCCTCGCTGATCCTGGAGAACCGGCTGGCGGCGGTGATGAGCGGCAAAATGGCGGTCGGCGGAATTCGCGCCGGGGTGGAACCATTTGTCGAGCAGCTCGCCGCGCCGACGGCGGCGCCGGGCGGAGGATGCGCCTCTGCCGCCAGTGCAGCGATGGCGGCGGCGCTGGGCAGCATGGTGGCCGGAATGTCGCGTGGCAAGAAGGCCTATCTGAAGTATGAGCGCGAGCTGAGCGATGCCCTGGCGCATCTGGCCGAGTTGCGTGAGCAGTTGAAGGCGTCCATCGATGCCGATGCCGAATCGTTCAACCAGGTGATGGCCGCGTTTAAGAAGGCCAAGGACCATCCTGAGGCGCAGGCGGAAGTTGAAGCCGCCACCAAGCAGGCGACACTGGTTCCGCTGTTGGTGGCTGAACGGGCAAGGGAAGTGCGGCAGATTGCGGAGTCGCTGCGGCCGATCACCAATCCAAAGATGGCATCAGATCTGACGGTGGCGGTTGCGCTGGCCAACGCCGCGATGCAAGGCGCGCTGGCGAACGTGGAAATCAATTTGGGGGATATTAGGGATGAGGCGTTTTTGGCCGATGTGCGGCAGAGGATGAAGGCGGGCGGTGAGTCAGTAGGCGCAGACTGGTCTGTGGCTGGCGCGGAGCTTTTCTTCGACATGCCGACAATCGTTCCTGCGCAGAGGTCGCTCATCTCGTCGAGACGCCTGGCCGCAGCGTACGAACATCTGAATACCCCTGCATGAGCGCTGCTGTGCGCGCCTTGCTCTACCTGGTTGGAACTGCTCCTGCATCGTGCCGTCGAGTTTCTGAACCTGCTGTTCAACCGCCTCGATCCGTGCTTTCAGTTCGCGCAGCTCAGGCGTCAGAAAATCTTGCAGCACATTCCGGACGTCATCGACCACACTCATGCCAGTTCCTTGAGAGACAGTCTACTATAGCCCGTTGACGGGACGGTCGCTATTTTGCTCTATCGCGCAGCGGCTCACGATTGCCGGTTTGCGCCGTCATACTCGGGTAGAATATATGAACATGAAGCAGTTTCTGACCGGCCTCTTCTTAAGCGTCGCGCTGGGCTTATCGGCCTTCGCCGCACCCCTGAGCAGTAATGCCCGCACGGTGGTTCCGTCGGCGGTGCAGCAGATGATCTCGGTGGACTATCGGGCGCTGCGCGATTCGCAGGCCGCGCTCGCGCTTCGAGATCGCGTGCTTCCCGAAAATCTGAAGGAATTTGAGACCGCATTGAAGTCGTCGGGCATCGACCCTGACAAGGATGTCGAACAGCTCACGCTCGTCGTCTATCGTTCGCCCAAGGGGCCGCACACCATCGGCATTGCCCAGGGTCCATTCAAGAAGGCGGAATTCCTTCAGAAGATGAAGGCCAAGAAGGTCCGCCCGGAGAAGTACTTGCTTGCCTACCTCTATCCGATGGGCTCGGGCATGCAGTTGGTGTTCCTCGATCCCTCGACCATCCTGTTTGGCGATAATCCTGCGATCAAAGGCGCAATCGATGTGCGCGACAATGGGGCCGAATCGCTGGAGTCGAACAACATTATTGACGGACTGATCGGCGACGTGGACAACTCGCCGCTGTGGAGCGTGCTCGACCAGACCGGCACGCAGAATATGATGCGGTCGGCGCTGGGCCAGGCGTCTTCGATCGGTGACTACGACGTGGTCAAAAAGCGGCTGCTGGCGTCGGACTACACCATGGACTTTGCCAATGGTGTGACCTTCGACCTGAACGTGAAGACTTCGGACACCATGAGCGCGGCCACCATGGCCACGCTGTTGAAGGCGGGAGTCTTGTATCGCAAGATGAACGCTTCGCCTGCCGAGAAGGTGGCGTTGGACAACACCACGGTGGACAACTCGCACGAGATGCTGATGATGCACTTCAAGGCCGATGATCAACGCTTCCAGGCGCTGCTGAAGTCGGACCTGTTTGCCGCAGTGTCGAAGTAGAGAGCAGAAGATTTCGAGAGTCGAAGCCGCCAGTTGAAGAGCTGGTGGCTTTTGATTGAGCGCGGAGTTTGCAGCAAGTGCCGCAACGGGCAGCGGCTATAATCGAAACAAGTTGCGACACTTTTTGATGCGGTCCTTTTATCGCTTGCTTCTGTTGTGTGCGGTGCTGTCTGCGATTTACGCACCAGCAGCCGACCAGCCTGTTCCTGGCACCCAGACTATTATGGTCATGCCGTTCGAGAACCAGTCGAGCGCTGCCGGCCTGGAATGGGTGAGTGAAGCTTTCCCCGAAGTCATTTCGCAGCGCATGGCGTCGCCTCGTCTGTACCCCGTCAGCCGCGACGATAGAGTTTACGCCTTCGATCACACGGGCATCCCGGGAACGGTGAGGCCTTCGCGGGCGACCATTTATCGCATCGCCGAGCAGATGGACGCCGATTACGTAGTCCTGGGCAGCTACAACTTCGATGGCACTCGATTCAGCGCATCTGCTCAATTGCTCGACATGAAGAAGCTGCACCTGCATCCGGCAGTGCAGAGCAGCGGCTCTCTGGCGGACCTCATCGATATTCAGACCGTTCTGGCCTGGGAGCTGCTGGAACAAATGCCGGCGCCTCCAGCCATCACGCGCGAGCAGTTTCTGCAAGCTTCCGCACCCATCCGGATCGACGCCTTCGAGAACTACATTCGCGGAATTGCCGCGACCGACCACCAGCAGAAGGTCCGCTATTTCCGCACCGCGGTAAAGCTCAATCCTAGTTACACGCTGGCCATTATGCAGCTGGGAAAGGCCTACTACAACAATCACGAATATGAGCCGGCATCGCTGTGGTTCAGTCGCGTGCCCAAAGACTCTCCCGCCGCGGGTGAGGCCAACTTCCTGCTGGGAATGTCGGAGTTCTATCGCGGCAACTTCGACAAGGCGTTTGCCGCCTTCAATTCCTTGTCCGGGCGGCTGCCGTTGACCGAGGTCTATAACAACATGGGCGTGGCCGAGGCCCGGCGGGGACGACGAGCAGCCGCAGTGGAATATTTCTCCAAGGCGACGAACGCCGATCCGAACGATGCTGATTACCGCTTCAACTTGGCCGTTGCTCTATTCAAGAATGGAGACGGCGCTGGAGCTGCACGCCAGTTGCGGGAGGAGTTGCAGCAACGGCCGACAGATGGAGAAGCGAAATCGCTGCTGGAAATGATCAATCGCGGCGTAACGCCACCTCCGGCGAATGCGACCGCGGCGACACCGGCGGGAAATGCACTGCTGGCTGCCAACCAACCGCGCATCCCGCAGGAGCGCATCAAGCGCAACTACAACGAAGCCTCCTATCGGCAGCTCGAGATGGAAATCCAAAACCTGACCGAGGCGCGGCTCGCCAAGACGGACCGGCACACGCGTTCGGCCTACTATTTGGAGCGCGGCAAGGAATTGCTGGCGCAGAACCAGCCGGAGCAGGCGGAGAGCCAGTTTCGCGACGCCATCAACGCTGATTTTGCGAACGCCGTTGCGCACGCTCAACTTGCTGTTCTCCTGGAGAAGAAAGGCGATACGACGAACGCATTGTCGGAGGCGCAGACGTCCGTGCGATTGCAGCCCAACGTTGAGGCCTTGCTGGTGCTCGCCCGGCTTGACCTGAAAAAGAACCTGTTTCAGTCTGCTGCCGGCGACGTGGATCGCGCCCTGGCGCTGGAACCTGCCAACGCGTCGGCCCTGGCGCTGAAACGCGAAATTGCTGCACAGCAGACCGTTTCGAAATAGAATTGCTCCAGGGTCCTCCGGAAGGAGGCAGCTATGTCTCGAACCCGTTCTTTCCTGTGTTGCCTACTGCTGGCGCTCTTGGGCGCGAGCCTCGCTTCGGCCAATAGCGTCGTCAAGATACGCATCGACGACACCATCCAGCCAATCGCCGCCGAGTACATTGATCGCGCTATCGAGCGTGCGCGGCAGACCAATGCCGACGCCGTCTTGATCGAGTTGAGCACGCCGGGAGGCCTGCTCGATTCCACGCGCTCCATCATCGAAAAAATTCTGGCGTCGCCTGTGCCCGTCATCGTCTATGTCGCTCCGACCGGCGCTCGCGCGGCTTCGGCTGGCTTCTTCATCCTGGAGTCGGCCGACGTCGCGGCGATGGCTCCAGGCACCAATACTGGCGCGGCGCATCCCGTCGAGCTGGGCGGCGGCAAGATGGACGACGTCATGAAGACCAAGGTCGAGAACGATTCCGCCGCCTTCATGCGCTCGTTCGTGGGCCCGCGCGGCCGCAACGTTGCACTGGCGGAAACCGCGGTGCGCGAATCCAAGTCATGGACCGACCAGGAGGCATTGCAGCAGCACCTGATTGACATCGTCGCCAAGGACCAGAGCGACCTGTTCCATCAGCTCGACGGCCGCACCATCAAGCGCTTCGACGGCAAGCAGGTCAAGTTGAATCTCTCCGCCGATTCGGTGGACGAGATGCAGATGACGCTGCGGCAGCGCATCCTCGACTTTCTGCTCGATCCCAACATCGCCTTCCTGGTGCTCGCCATCGGCGCGCTCGCGCTCTACATGGAGTTCAATCATCCCGGCGCGGTTGTGCCCGGAGTCGTGGGCATCGTGTTCATCCTGCTGGCGCTGTTCGCGCTGAACCTGCTGCCGACGCGCTACGCGGCCTTCACGCTCATCATGGGAGCGTTCGTCTTGTTCGCGCTGGAGGCCAAGTTCGCCACGCACGGCGTGCTCGGAATCGGCGGCATCGCTCTGCTCACGATTGGCGGTCTGCTGCTGGTAGATGGGCCGATTCCGCAGATGCGGGTGAGCTTGTGGATGGCTTTGGGCGTGAGCGTTCCGCTGGGCGCGATCACCGTATTCCTCATGAGCATCGCTCTGCGCGCGCGCCGCAACAAGGTCGTGACCGGACAGCAAGGCATGATCGGCGCGGTTGGCGAAGCGCGCACCGATATCGATCCCGAAGGCAAGGTCTTCGTGCAAGGCGAGCTGTGGAACGCGCACGCACCTTCGCGGGTCGGAATCGGTGAGCAAGTCGTCGTCCGCAAGATCGAAGGTCTGGAGCTGGAAGTGGAGAAGTCCGGACCGTAGCGAATTCTTCTCCCCGCCGAAGTTCTTCACGCTTGTCATTCCACAGTTTGTCATGTCGACTGAGGAGCTTTACTTTCCTCCTGATTGTCATCGCGAGCGAGGAGCGAAGCGACGAGTCGAGGGACTTGCTTTGCAGCCGTTAGCGCTTGCCCAAACTACGTTCCACTGACGAAAACCTCCCCCTCCGCCGCTTTACCTAGAATCAACAACTTAGCTAGCAAATATGTCGCAAGCATTTGAGATGTTCATCAAGTAATTCTATTCTAGGCGCATATATGTAGTGTATTGTTGCACAAGGACTTAGCTGGCAAAAACGGCGATTTCTTGCGGAGTTTATTGAGCTTTATGGAGCATATGAACCACATGGACTATATAAAATATAATACATATAATCTATACTCACCAAGCAAGCCAATTTCGCCCGATCTGGCGACGGCAACGCTGGCAACTGCTTTCCCGGACCGCACATGGGTGCGACGGCCAAGGAACAACAACGCCGTCCTCCTGCATTAGCGATACCGCGCCGAGGGCTCACTGACCAGTGCGGAGGGCGGCACAGCCATTGCCCCGCACTAGAGCTGTCCCAAAGTAACTGGTACCCTCCGAGCACGGGTAGAGCGGCGCTTTAGCGCCGCGTTATGAAACTCGTGTCGCCGCCCTGCGGCTCACGTGTATTTCCCACTGCGAACGGGGGCTGACGCCCCCGCCTATTCCTCGAAACAAGGACCGCCCTTGTGACCAATGGTCTGATGGTCCTTGATCCTGTGGCTCAAATCGGCATAGGCCTTTTCCAGGTTTTTTCGCTGGTCGTCCGTTAATGCCGGGTCTTCCAGGGCGGTCACAATCTCGTCGAATTCTCCCTCGAGCGTTTCCAGTTCTTCGCAAAGCATGACGACCTCCGTATCATGAGCGCCGTTTGCGTCATGGAATGTTTCTTGTTGAGTCGCGCGGCCCGGCGGTCGAGCGCATGAAGTGCGCACGGGCCGCCTCGCCGCTTCGGATGCCGAAGTCTCCTATCCTCCGCGAGTCCGCGATGCCGGCTTTATGCGCCCGCTCTGGCGAGCAGTTCCTTCTTTCCCAGTCCCAGCACGCCGTGCTTCCCGCCGACTTTCTTGAAGGCCTCGATCGCAAAGTCCAGGTGATATTTCTCGTGCGCGGCAGACAGTTGCGTGCGAATGCGTGCCTGCCCTTTGGGCACGACCGGAAAGAAGAAGCCAACCGCATAAACGCCTTCGTGGAACAGGTCACGGGCGAAGTCCTGCGCCAGCTTGGCGTCGTAGAGCATCACGGGCACAATCGGGCTCTCTCCTTCCTTAATGTCGAATCCGGCGTCCTTGAGCAGGCCGCGCCAATACTTGGCGTTCCACTCGAGTTTGTCGCGCCGTTCCGTGGTTGCAGTGATCAACTCCATAACTTTGAGGGCCCCGGCCACAATGACGGGAGCTACGGAGTTGGAGAAGAGGAAGGGACGCGCGCGCTGGCGGCACATCTCTACCAGTTCGCGACGCCCGCTGACGCAGCCGCCGGAAGCGCCGCCCAGCGCCTTGCCCAGCGTGGTGGTGATTACGTCAATCTTCCCCAGGACGCCGCAGTGCTCGTGCGTCCCGCGGCCGGTGCGACCGATGAATCCGCTGGCGTGCGAGTCGTCGAGGAAGACCATGGCGTCATACTTTTCGGCCAACTCAACGATCTCGTCCAGCCTGGCGATGTCTCCGTCCATGGAGAAAACGCCGTCGGTGATGATCATCCGCGAGCGCTTGTCCATGTGTTCCTGGAGTTTCTCCTCCAAGTGCACCATGTCGGAATGCTTGAACGTGTCCTGCATCGCCTTGCACAGGCGCATGCCGTCCACGATGGAGGCATGCACCAGTCGGTCGGCAATCATCACGTCCTGCTCGTTCAGGCAAGCTTCGAAGAAGCCGGCGTTGGCGTCCATGCAGGACGGAAACAGAAGCGTATCTTCGGTGCCGAGAAACCCGGTCAGCCGCTTCTCGAGTTCGCGATGGATGTCCTGGGTGCCGCAGATGAAGCGCACCGAGGACATGCCATAGCCGCGGCTGTCCAACCCGGCGTGCGCTGCCGCGATCACATCGGGATGACTGGACAGCCCCAGGTAGTTGTTGGCGCAAATGTTGATGCATTTCTTGATTTCCGAGCCGACCGGAAACTCCACCTCAATCTCCGACCACTGAGGCGAATGGATATAACGCTCTTCCTTGAACAGACCGGCGGCCTTGATCCCCTCAATCTCGGTCTGGTAACGATTGCGATCTCTGTCTAAAAAGGCCATACGAATCCTCGGTGAATGCGATATCGATACGCTGCCAATGCCGGAGGTGCGGGCCTCCGGCGCGGATGATGTTCCTACGCAAACTAACCGCTGGCGCTGTGCTGCCTTACACCCCAACCGGGGCGGGTTTCTGGAAGCGGTGCACCAGCGCAACAATGCTCTGCACGCTGTCGAACGCGTCCGGCGTGGCGTCAGTGTCGGGAATCTGAAGGTTGTACTTCTTCTCCAGGAAGCGTTTGAGCGAAACCATCGAGAAGGAATCCACAATGCCGCCGGAGATCAGTGGCGTGGTTTCGGTGACCTCACGGTCGTCGCCCTCTTCCAGGTACTCCCGAACTACGTAATCGCGAACTGCCTTGGTGATTTCATCCATGTTGTTGTGTCCTGTGTTTTGTATTCAGTCGTCCATGATGGTGGAGAGGTCCCCTACCGGTTCGTCGAACTCCTTGCAGCGCAGGATACGGCGGACGATTTTCCCGCTGCGAGTTTTCGGCAGCGAGTCAACGAACTCGATTTCCTGCGGCATGGCGAGGGGCGAAAGCCGTTTGCGAATGCGGTTCATGATTTCCAGTTCCAGATCTGCGCTCGGCTCATAGCCGCGTTTCAGGGTTACGAAGGCCTTTACGACCTCCATGTTTACGGGATCCGGTTTAGCGACCGCCGCCGATTCGGAGACGGCGGGGTGCTCCAGCAGCGCGGACTCGATCTCAAACGGTCCGACTAGATGTCCGCCGGTGTTGATGACGTCGTCGTCGCGCCCCATGAACCAGAAGTAGCCTTCGGAATCGACGGAGGCGCGGTCGCCGCAGAGATACCAGCCGTTCTTGAACTTGGCCTTAAACCCGGCTTCGTTGTTCCAGTAGCCCCGGATCTGCGACGGCCAGCCGGGGCGTAGCGCGATAAGTCCGGCCAGCCCCGGCTCAGTGATCGGTTCATAGGTCCTGGTGTTGAGCACCGTCGCTGTGATCCCAGGGAATGGCTTGCCCATCGAACCGGGCTTGATCCGCATGCCGGGGAAATTAGTGATCACGATGCAGCCGGTTTCGGTCTGCCAGAACGTGTCATGGAAGGGTTTGCCAAACGCGTGTTGCGACCAGATCACCGCCTCGGCATTGAGCGGCTCGCCTACGCTCGCCAGGTGCCGCAGGCTGTACAAATCATGCCGCCGGGCGAGCTCCGTGCCTTCCCTCATCAGGAGGCGGATGGCGGTGGGCGCCGAATACCAAACCGTAACCCGGCGCCTTTTAATGAATTGATACCAGCGCTCTGCATTGAAGCCGGAATCGAGCACCACCTGGGTCGCGCCATTCGACCACGGGCCGATGATGCCGTAGGACGTGCCCGTCACCCACCCCGGGTCGGCGTTGCACCAATAGATGTCATCTGGCCGCAGGTCCAGTACCCATTTCGTGGTCAGGTACTGTGAAACGATCGAGTAGTGAACGTGCTGCGCGCCTTTGGGCTGGCCGGTCGTCCCGGAGGTGTAATGCAGGACCGAGGGCGACTCGGCGGTCGTGGGATAGACGGCGAAATCCTCCACGCGAGGGGCCGCCTCGATGTGGAACTTTACTTCGCGTTGCTGCAGTGGAGTTTCATTGGCATCCACAAGAATGATGTGCCGCAGGTTCGGAAGCTGCTCGCGGATTTTGCGGACTTTGTGGAGGTGTTTCTTCTGGGTGATGATGGCTGAGGTGCCGGCGTCTTGCAGACGCACCAGGAGCGATTCTTCTCCGAAAGCCGAGAACAGCGGTTGCGCCACTGCGCCTGTCTTCAAGATGCCGAGGAAGCCGATGTACAACTCGGGCACGCGGTCCATGAAGAGACAGACCCGCTCGCCCGGCTGGAGGCCCAGATCGCTGAGGAAACGGGCTATGGCGTTGGACAGAACGCGCACATCATCGAAGGTAAACCGCTGCTGATTGCCCTGGTAGTCCTCCCAGTGCAGAGCCACCTTGTCTGCCAGCCCCAGATGGCAGATGCGGTCGCTGCACATCCATCCAATGTTGATCGGGTCGCCGCGCTTGTAGCCTAGCTCGCGCTCGGCGATGGACCAGTCGAAGTTCGCGGTGAGTTCCTCGTAGGATTTTGCGGTAACTTCCTCGTACAGTGCCGGGTTGCTCATTGGGTATCCGATCTTGGCGCCCCTGCTGCTCAAGACTCCAGGATGACCATGGCGCCAGTTTGTTTCTTCGTGGCAGCGATCGAGAGATTGATGTGCCGCACGCCCAACCGCGTGGCTTCCGACTGCAAGCGATCATGCAGAACAATCCCGTACTCGCTACCAGTACCAAACTTGACCTCTACCTCACGGAAAATGGCCAAATCTCCAACTTCAATGCCCAGCGCCTTCAGGGCAGCTTCCTTGGCCGCGAAGCAGGCCGCGTACCGCTGGTGAGGTTTCTTGCCCGTGTTGCAGTGTCTGAGCTCTTCGCCGCTGAATATGCCGTCCTCTCGTGACCATTCGCTCCGGGCCAGTTCCTGCTCGACACGGCGGTTCTCGATGAGGTCAACTCCCAGACCGACGATCACGATCATGCTCCCTTCGCGGTCATGCGATCTGCGCATTGCAGTGAACGCAGAATTTCGCCACGATGGGTAAGTTCTGAAGTTGCCGAGAGTTCCAAAGGAAGAACGACTGTACAGACGGGAGCGCGACCGTGACCGGGATCGGCTGCGAGCAAAGTTCTGCTGGAGATTCTGCGAGGGCGCTGCGCCGGGGATAACATCACCAACCTCTATGAAGCGGGATGAATGACAATTCCTCGCATCCCAATCCTCTGCCTAACGGCTCTCGTATGTCGGTGACCTGAATCACTAAGAGGGGTGATTGCCGGGGAAGGGACGAAGCCGCATCAGAACTGTTCCAAACCGCGCTGAAGCGGTCACGAACCATCCGAATCTGGCTGGTTATTCCCCTGCGCTCCACTGCGCTTCATACTCATCTCGTGCAGAGTGTCGATCCCAATCTGCGGCTGCTGAACTCGTTTCTCGATTATCTGAAGGTCGAGAAGGGGCTGGCGCCGTTGAGCGTTTCGGCCTACCGGTCCGATCTGGAGCAGTATTCGCAATTCCTGCTGAAGCGGAAACGTGGGTTGCGCGAGGCGCTGCGGCAGGACGTGCGCGACTTCCTTAGCGCGCTGCTGTCGAATGGTGTGGATGGACGCAGCGTGGCGCGCAAGTTGTCGGCATTGCGACACTTCTACAAGTACTTGCTGCTGGACCGCTACATCGCAACCGACCCTACGCTGAACATTGACACGCCGCGGCAGTGGAAGGTGCTGCCGAAAGCGCTGGCGGCGGACGAAGTCGAGGCGCTGCTGCAAGGTCCGCCGCGCGCCAAGGATGACCGTCAGTCGCAGGCGCTGACCGGTCGCGACCGTGCCATGCTGGAGGTTTTTTATGCCGGAGCGCTGCGGGTGTCGGAGATCATCAATCTGAAGCTGGAAGACCTGAAGCTGGAGCTAGGATACGTGCTAGTGCACGGCAAAGGCGACAAAGAGCGCATCGTGCCGCTGGGCCGGGCGGCGCAGGAGATGGTGCAGCAGTACTTGCGGGAGGCGCGTCCGGTGCTGGCGGCGGGGAAATCGTCGCCGTACCTGTTTGTGGCGCGCGGCGCGCGGAACATCACGCGGCAACGGGTTTGGCAGGTGGTGAACGATGCCTCGGCGCACTCGGCGCGGCACGCCAGTCCACACATGCTGCGGCACAGTTGCGCCACCCACATGGTGGAGAACGGCGCCGATCTGCGGACGGTGCAGACCATCCTGGGGCACGCCGACATTTCGACCACGCAGGTGTACACGCACCTGGCGCTCGACCGGCTGAACCGCGTGTATAAGCAGCATCATCCGCGCGGCAAGGGCCGGGCAGGAAGGACGTATAAACGCACGGTCGCCATGCCCGAAAATGCGGTTTTGCTACGGTGGAAGCGCCGGACTTTAGTCCGGCGACAGGTGGGCCAAGGGAGCGGGCTTCAGCACCGGCGCACGCAGAACCGGGGCTAAGCCGCGACTCCAAAGGTTCATCATTTCGCCGGACGAAAGTCCGGCGCTTCCACCGTGTTGAGGGTCCGAGAAAAGAAACAGCAGTCGTCGAGAAGGCCGTCGCGCGATTTGTCCGCTCGCTGCACGAGCGCAACGCTTCGCCCCATACTGTCAAGGCCTATACCGGCGACTTGGCGCAGTTTGCGGAGTATGTTGGCCCGCAGGGTTGGCGTGACATTGACCACGTGCTGATTCGCGGGTATCTGTCGAACCTGTACGACCGCGGGCTGAGCAAGACTTCGGTGGCGCGTGCGCTGGCGGCGCTGCGATCGCTCTACCGATGGCTGGCGCAGGAGGGCGAGGTGGAGCAGAATCCAGCAGCGCTGGTGGCCACGCCGAAGTTGCCCAAGAAGCTGCCGCGGGTGCCGACCATCGAGGAGGTCAACACCGTTCTGGATGCGGCGATGCCGGAGGCGTCAGCGTTTGCCGAGCGCGATCTGGTGATCCTGGAGTTGCTCTATGGGTGCGGGATTCGCAACTCGGAGCTGATCGGCATCAACCTCGACGACATTCGCTGGTCGCAGGAAATCCTTCTGGTCCGAGGCAAAGGCAAGAAGGAAAGATATGTGCCGTTTGGTGATTCGGCGAAGGCGGCGTTGCAGAGCTACTTGCCGGCGCGTCAGCGGGTGCTGGGCGAAACGCGGCGAACGACGGAGCGGGCGTTGCTTGTCAATTTGCGCGGGAGTCGGCTGACCACGCGCAGCGTGGGCCGGATCGTCAAGCAGATTGCCGTGGCGCGCGGACTGTCGCCGGATGTTCATCCTCACACGCTGCGCCATGCGTTTGGCACGCACATGCTGGAAGAAGGCGCCGACCTACGCGCCATCCAGGAGATGCTCGGTCACGAGCGTCTGGCGACTACACAGCGCTACACGCAGCTTACGGTGAAGCATGTGATGGAGGTGTACGACCGTACGCATCCGCATGCCCGGATGAAAGGGGAATAAAGTTGGATCCAGATTACGACCAGCACAACGCGGAGTTCCTCGCGTTCCAAGAGACAATCTCGAATTCAATAGTCGGAATCGCAATAGATGGTCCCGATCCAGGAATCGGGACCGGGACGCTCGTGAAATGGAAGGGGAAACGGTTGTTGCTAACGGCAAACCACAATCTGGACGGTACCACGCCTGACTGCCTTCGCCTGCTATTTAGACCGCCCGGGAACATCAAAGTCGCCGCAATGGCAGAAGCGGCGGCCACGTACGGGCTAAGTCCATCCCCTGGCATCCGAGCACCGCTGAAGCGGGAATTTTGCGCCGATTTGGCGAACGACATTGCGTTACTGGAGTTCCTCCCTCACGGGACAGTACCATCGCCATCCATCTTCTACGCTCTCGATGATTTCCCTGCATTCTCAATCCCAGACGGGACTTCAATAATCGTCATGGGTTTTCCGTCCGACAACTCAGTAAGGATCCCTGGAGGAAGGGTTGTGGGCCCAGCGGCGGATCATGTTCGATACGATTCGAGTCTCAATAGTCTATCGGGCCTCCCGTCAAGTTATAACCCGAACAGCCAGTATCTGCTGCGCTATTCCAGGTTGCAAGATGGTATTCACCCTCGCGGCTTCAGCGGAGCTGGTGCGTGGTGCAACGCAGACGTTGATGGACCGGTGTGGCATTCAAACCCACGGCTCGCTGGCATGGTCGTAGAAACCATGCTCCTAATAACGTCCTGTTTATAACGGGTTTGAACGCCATTCTGGAGTTAGCATCACGCATATAGGCGCAGATGATGGCGAAGCTCAGAGACGGAGACAGTACAACTAACGCCTTTCTCGCGGTGCTGCGACCATGCCATCCGCCACGCATCCAATGTGTTAGCCTTCTAAAAGGGTGGAGTGTGGCCAAGTGAGCGGGTAGGCTCGCTTAATCCCCTTGATTTAACAGGCGCTCCCGTAAGGACTACAGATTTGATCAACAAGGCAATCGCCAAGATTTTTGGCACCAGTAACGAACGTGAAATCAAGCGCATTATGCCGCTGGTGGAGGGCATTAACGCGCTCGAGGCCGAGACCAAGCAGCTCAGCGACGAGCAGCTCCGGGCCAAGACGGAAGAATTCCGCCAGCGCATCCGCGACCGCGTCGATGCGGTGGAGGATCCCGACGAGAGAGACCGCGAACTGGCGGCAGCGCTGTACGAGATCCTGCCGGAAGCATTCGCTGTAGTGCGGGAGGCGGGTTGGCGCGTGCTGAAGATGCGGCACTTCGATGTGCAGCTCATCGGCGGCGTGGTGCTGCATCAGGGAAAGATCTCCGAAATGAAGACCGGCGAAGGTAAGACGCTGGTTGCGACTTTGCCGGTGTATCTGAATGCGCTCTCCGGGCGCGGAGTGCACGTCATCACCGTGAATGACTATCTTGCCAAACGCGACTCGGAGTGGATGGGCAAGCTGTACACGTTCCTGGGCCTGACGGTGGGCGTCATCGTGCACGATCTTGACGACAGTCAACGGCGCGAAGCCTACGGCGCAGACGTCACCTACGGTACCAACAACGAGTTCGGCTTCGACTACCTGCGCGACAACATGAAGTTTGACCTGCGCGATTGCGTGCAGCGCGGCCACAACTTTTCCATCGTGGACGAGGTGGACTCGATCCTGATCGACGAAGCCCGCACTCCGCTCATCATCAGCGGGCAGAGCGAGGAATCCACCGACAAGTACTACCGGGTGAACCGCATCCTTCCGCAGCTCGAACTGGGCGAAGAAATCGACCAAGGTCCGGGCGAAAGCAAGGTGCTTACCGGCGACTACGTGGTGGACGAGAAACACCGCACCATCACCGTCACCGACGTTGGATGGGAGAAAGTCGAGCGCCTGCTGGGCATTGGCAACATTGCCGACCCCGAGAACTGGGACCTGAAGCACCACGTTGACACCGCCATCAAGGCGCACGCGCTGTATCGCCGCGATGTCGAGTACGTGGTGAAGGACGGGGAAGTGCTCATCGTGGACGAGTTCACCGGCCGCTTGATGCCGGGGCGGCGCTGGTCCGACGGTTTACACCAGGCGGTGGAAGCCAAAGAGGGCGTGAAGATCGAGCGCGAGAACCAGACGCTGGCCACCGTTACCTTCCAGAATTACTTCCGCATGTACAAGAAGCTGGCGGGTATGACCGGCACGGCGGAGACCGAAGCGAGTGAGTTCGACAATATCTACAAGCTCGAGGTTGTCGTCATCCCGACCAACCGGGAACTGCTGCGCATCGAGAATTCCGATATGGTGTACCGCACCGAGAAGGAAAAATACTTCGCGGCAGCAGACGAAATCCAGAGGCTGGCAGAATTCGGGCAGCCAGTCCTGGTGGGCACCACGTCGGTCGAAAAATCGGAGCGACTGTCCGAGCTGCTGAAGAAAAAGGGCGTGCGGCACGTGGTGCTGAATGCCAAGTATCACGAGAAAGAAGCTGAGATCGTCGCCCAGGCCGGACGCAAAGGCGCAATTACGATTGCGACCAACATGGCCGGGCGCGGCACGGACATTCTGCTGGGCGGCAACTCCGAGTTCATGGCCAAGCAGGAGTGCATCAAGAAAGGCCTGGCCCAGCAGTTGAAGGTGCTGGCGGGAGAAGTCACGGCCAAGCCCGACGATCCCAACCTGTCGTACTTCTACTACGGCGGCAACGAGTATCAGGTGCCGACTGCCCAGTGGCACGAGATCAACGCCCGCTACAAGGAAGCTACCGACGCCGAGCACAACGAGGTCACTGCGCTGGGCGGGCTGTTCATCCTGGGCACGGAACGCCACGAGGCGCGCCGCATTGACAACCAGTTGCGTGGACGCGCCGGACGCCAGGGCGACCCCGGAGCCTCGCGCTTCTACCTGTCGCTGGAAGATGACCTGATGCGCATCTTCGCCAAGGAGTGGGTATCGAACCTGCTGCAACGGTTGGGCATGGAAGAGGGCGTGCCCATCGAGTCCAAGTTGATCACACGGCGCATCGAGGCGGCGCAGAAGGCGGTCGAGGCCCAGAACTTCGAGGCCCGCAAGCACCTGCTGGAATACGACGACGTGATGAACAAGCAGCGCCAGGCGGTTTACGGACTGCGCCGGCAGTTGCTGGAGGGCATCGACCAGAAGGAGCTTATCCTCGAGGACTATGTTCGCGACATTCTGGGCGGCTTGCTCGACAAGTACGCCGGCAAGGACGCGCACGCGGAAGACTGGGACATCAAGAGCCTGAAGAACCAGGTGTTCACCCGCTTCGGGGTGGACATTGTTGCCGAGGGCGTCGAAGCCGAGAAGCTGAACCGGCAGGAACTTGGCGACGCCATCTTCGACAAGCTTAAGGAACGTTACGACGCCAAGGAGCAACTGATCGGCCCGGAAGCGATGCGCCATCACGAGCGCATCATTATGTTGAGCGTCATTGACCAACAGTGGAAGGACCACCTGTTGAGCATGGACCACCTGCGCGAGGGCATCGGACTGCGCGGTTATGGCCAGCACGACCCGCTGGTGGAGTATAAGCGCGAATCGTTCGACATGTTCGAAGCCATGATGGAGCGCTTCGAGGAGGAGACGGTCCGCTACCTGTACCTGATGCAGGTGATCGAAGCGCCACAGCGTGCTCCGGAGCACGCGTTGTCTCCCGGAGATGGCAATGGCGATGCGGTGGCGGCGTTCAGCACCGGCTCGCGGCGTAACCGTGCCACGACCTCCATGGACGACATGGAAGAAGCCTTCCAGCGCCGGAAACGGCGTGAATTAGAGCAGGCGCGAATGGCGGGCGGGGGCGACCAAGGTACGGTGCAGCAGGTTGTGCGCGGCGACAAAGTCGGCCGCAATGATCCTTGCCCGTGCGGCAGCGGCAAGAAGTACAAGAAGTGCTGCGGGGCGTAAAGGTCAGAGATTCGCTTTTCCCCTCTAAACTCTGTAATAATCTCGCTCGATACGAATAGGAGGTCTTTATGGCATTCTGTTCAGGTTGTGGCACTCAAATGGCCGACAACGCCGCCTTCTGCCCAAAGTGTGGGAAGGCTTCTTCGCCAGCAGCCGGTCCCGAAGGTTCCTACGTTCCACCGCCGGCGCCACCCGCCAGCTATGGCGATACGGCTGCTCCGGCTGCGCCGATGGCGGAGAACGTGGCGGGCATGCTCGCGTACTTCACGATTATCCCGGCGATCATCTTCCTGCTGATTGAGCCCTACAATCGCAACCGTTTCGTGCGCTTCCACTCGTTCCAGTGCCTGTTCACCTGCGCTGCGCTCATCGTCATCCAGATCGTGTTGTCGATCTTCAGCCATATCATTCCCGTGCTCATGTTGGGGGTTTGGGGTCTGCTCGGATTGGCCGAGTTGGCGCTGTGGATCCTGTTGGTGGTCAAGGCTTATCAGCACGAGATGTTCAAGCTGCCGATCGTCGGCGACCTGGCCGAGAAGCAGGCTGGCGCGTAGACTCTATCTGCAAGAGCTTTCGGCGGGGCTGATTGGGCCATGCGACTTGACCCTCTCGCAGACCAAAGCGCGGTAGTGTCTCAGTTTGAATTCAAACTGAGAGACTACCCAAAGCGCCGGCCGCTTGACATACCGCTGCCGAAATGTCATTTCTATTTACTTTTCCTTTTTCGGACGGTGCACCCTGAAAGCCCGTTCTCGAGGAGAGTCATCTCTAACCATAGTGGAAAGGCTTTGTGAGGATTCGGGTCTTCTATCACGACAAGTGTTTCGACGGCGCCTGTTCGGCTGCGCTGTTCACGCGCTTTTATCGCGAGCGCATTCGCGAACATGCCGAGTTTGAGTACGTAGGCCTGGTGCATCGCGCGGGAGCGCTCTTCAACGAGGACGACTTCACCGGCGACGAGAACGCCATTGTGGATTTCAAATACTCGTCTTCGCCGCGCATCACCTGGTGGTTCGATCATCATCAGAGCGCGTTTCTTACGGCGGAGGACGCCTCGCACTTCGAGCAGGACCTGAGCAACACCAAGTTTTACGATCCCGATTTCCGTTCCTGCACCAAGTTCATCGCGGCGGTCACCGAGCAGCGGTTCGGCTTCGATCCCGCGCCCGTGGCGGAGTTGATCGAGTGGGCCGACATCATTGATGGCGCGCTCTATGACGATCCGCAGTCGGCGGTCGAGATGAAATCGCCGGCGATGAAGCTGACCATGGCGATCGAAGCCAACCAGGACCCGCAACTTATCCCCAGCTTGATCGCGATGCTCGCCTACAAGCCGCTAGCCGAAATCGTGGCCGATCCGATGATCGCCGGGCGAATTCCGGCCTTGATGGAACGGCACCGCCGCTCCATCGAGATCCTGCGGGAACGCACCGAGTGCAAAGATGGCACGGTGTTTTTTGATGTGACCGACTACGACATGGAAGGCCACAACAAGTTCATTCCCTACTACCTGCATCCCGAATGCGTCTATTCCGTAGGGCTCAGCAAGAGCAGCTTCCGGACCAAGGTCTCCGTCGGCTCCAATCCATGGGCGCGGATCAGCCACTTTGAGAACCTGGCCAAAATTTGCGAGCGCTATGGGGGCGGCGGTCACGCGCGTGTGGGCGCCATCTCCTTTCCGCCGGAGAGGCGCGACGAGGCGCGGGTGGCGGCAAATGACATCGTCGCCGAACTGCGCGCCAGCTATCGGGCGAACCAGGCGGAATCGAACCGGCCCTGCTGACACAAATGCATCGCTCTTAGCGCAGTCTGGATCGGCTGTTATCGCCTGGCGTGACGGCTCTTGAACCTCCCAGTCGGGACCTTAAGCGGGCGCTTGCAGCATTCTGTCACCTGTTGCATAGTGCGACACGGCACTAACTTACGTTGACCGAGGGCCGGAACCATCATACGATTCGCTTGTACGAAATTGCTTCTATGGCGGCGCCTAGCCTCACCCCCGGGCAGACCCTTGGCCATTTCCGCCTCATCGAGGAGATCGGTGCTGGCGGCTTCGGCGTGGTTTACCGCGCCCGCGACGAGCGACTGGAGCGCGATGTCGCGATCAAAGTGCTCAATACCAAGACCTTAAGCGACACGTTCCGCGCGCAAGCACTTTCGCCGCGAAGCCCTCATCCTCAGCCGGCTTAACCATCCCAACGTCGAGTCGGTGTTCGAGTTCGACTCGGAAAACGGAGTCGACTACCTGGTGCTGGAATACGTATCCGGTACCTCGCTCGACGACCGTGTGGAAAAGGGAGCACTGCCGGAGAAAGAGGTGCTGGCGCTGGGCATCCAGATGTTGCGCGGGCTGGCTGCCGCGCACGCGCAAGGGGTCCTGCACCGCGATCTCAAACCCGGAAATCTGCGCCTCACGCCGGAGAACGTGCTCAAGATCCTTGATTTTGGGCTGGCCCAGCTCTTTGCGTCGCCCGAAGCGCCCACCCTGGAACAGGCTGCGACCCTCACTCTGGAGATGCCCGGTACCGTCACCGGAACTCCAGCATATCTGGCGCCAGAGCAGTTGGACGGGAAGGCACCGGATCACCGCTCCGACATTTATTCCGCCGGGGTTGTTCTCTATGAGCTTGCGACCGGATCGAGGCCCTTCCCGCAGCGGGAGCGGGGCATGCTGTGGGATGCCATCCGCTATTCCTCACCTCCGGCGCCGCGAACCAAGAACAAGGACATCTCGCCGGCGCTGGAAGCGGTGATCCTGAAGTGCCTGGAGAAAGATCCCAACCTGCGTTACCAGTCGGCCACCGAGCTGCTGGAGGACCTGAAAGAGCTGGCCCGGGGATCGAGTTCGTACCGGGGGATGCGGCTGGATCAAGAGGCGAAGGGATTGGGCCGGCACGGGCGTTGGGCTGTGATTTTGGGGGGCGTGCTGCTGCTCGGAATCGTAGCCGGAGTTGTGGCCTGGAAATGGCTGTGGCCTGCGCAAGTGCAACAGAAGATCATGGCCGTGCTGCCGATTGACACGGTTGGGCAGGACCCCTCCACGAGTGCCCTGGGACTTGGTTTGACCGAGACGGTTGCCGCCAAGCTGCAGCAGGCCAGCAGCACAGATGCGGTCCAGGTGATTTCACCACAGGACCTTCGCGACCAGGGCGCGAAGACTGCCGAAGACGCACGGCGGCAGTTTGGAACGGATTTCGTCTTGGAGAGCAATCTTCAGCGTTCGGGACAGACGATCCGGATCAACTGCTACCTGGTTGACTCAAAAACCCACCGGCAACTCGATGCCAAAACCATAGAAGCGGAGGCGACCGACCCCTTCGGTTTGCAGGACAGAGTAGTCAGCGCCGTGCTGGACATGTTGCCAGCGCATATTAAGCCGGAAGACCGGCGCAAACTATATGTGAATCACGACACGCAGCCCGCAGCTTATGAGGCCTATATCCGAGGTCGCGGCTATCTGCAAGCGTATGAGAAGCCGGAAAACATCGAA
Organism: uncultured Acidobacteriaceae bacterium; assembly: GCA_963798005.1. Taxonomy (GTDB): domain Bacteria; phylum Acidobacteriota; class Terriglobia; order Terriglobales; family Acidobacteriaceae; genus Bog-257. The sequence continues at coordinate 99,149 of CAWCRZ010000011.1, forward strand.
AACGCGGTCAGCGAGTTCAGCCAGGCCATAAAGATCGACCCTAACTACGCCCTGGCGTATGCCGGTCTAGGCGATGCCTATTGGACCGCGTTCCGGCGACTGGACAAGGGCAATGAGTTCGTGGCTAAGGCGTCAACCAATTGCGAGAAATCGTTGTCCCTCAATCCGGACCTGGTCGAAGGGCACGTCTGCCTGGGTAACGTGCTTAACGGTACGGGTCAATACGAAAAAGCGGTGGGACAGTTCAAGCGAGCCGTGGAATCGAACGGGCAGAGCGATGAAGCGCTGCGCGGGCTGGCGGATGCGTACACTAATCTGGGAAACTTCGCCGCCGCAGAATCGACTTACAAGCAAGCAATTTCTTTGCGCCCCAATTACTGGGGTGTGTATAGCTGGTTGGGACTCTTCTACTATGGCCAGGCTCGATACTCCGATGCCGCCGCGATGTTTCTGAAGGTGACTCAGTTGGCACCGGACAACTACCAGGGCTATCTCGTCCTAGGCGGGGCATACGGTGCCGAAGGCCGCTATCAGGACGCGGTTGATGCCATTAAACGTTCGATTGATCTTCGCCCGAATGCCGACGCCTACAACAATTTGGGCTATGCCTATATTCTGATGCATCGCTATCCCGAAGCAATCGCCGCCCAGGAGGAGGCGGTGAGGCTCAACGATAGCCATTGGGAAATTTGGGGAAATCTCGGCGATGCTCTTTACTGGAGTCGCCAGCGGCGGAGTGAAGCAAGCGAGAAATATCACAAGGCGATTTCCATCGCCGTGTCCAAACTGCAGGTGAATCCACGGGATGCAACGATTCTGGCGTATCTCGCGGACTACTCCGCTATGGTCGATGACCGCCGGGCTGCTTTTGACTACCTGCAAAGGGCGCTAGAGCTGGAGCCTACAAACGGCGAAGTGTTGTTTCGCGCTGCGATCGTGTACAACCGTTTCAACCAGACCGAGCAAGCTCTCACCTACCTGAAGAAGGCTGCGGATGTCGGCTATTCGCCAGCAATCATAAGAGACTCGCCGGACTTCGAAGCACTGCAACAGGACCCGCAATTCAAGGCGATCGTGCCGCGCAATCCATGAACGTCGCTACCTCATAATGAAGCCAAGCTGATTCGCGTTGTTACAGGATTGGTTGTTGACCTTAAGACTCTTGTACTTGTACTTCTTGCCAATTCTGCCCGCTGCTGGCGGCGAAGTGACTGTGGTTGCAGAGGAGGGACTGGTGAAAACATAGAAGGGAGATGATCCGGAAGCGAACTGAACCTCGAATCCGCGGATGCTCGCGGTCACCCACATGGCGCACTGACCCTTATTGGCATCGAGTGGAACGAAATCTGTCGGATCGGTCTCGTTGTCTGCCTTCTGGTGACACTTACCAGCGCCATCGATGGAGAGCGTTATCTTTACTTGGGAACTGCACGTCTGCGCTTGGCCGGGCTGTGTGCAATTCAAAAGGACGAACGCGGTCAACGCTAGTCCGACAACAGCGAACCTAGCAGGTTGTAACGTCATGGTCTCTCACCTTCTTTGGAAGATCTGGAACGTAACTCGGCGGTTGGCGACGGGCTTCTACCTCATGATGAAGCCGAGTTGTCCGGGGTTGTTACACGGCTGATTATTGATCGTAAGGCTCTGGTAAGGGTACGGGTTATTCTTAACTCCATACGCTTGGCCCGACTGCACCGCTCCCGTACCTCCGGCCACATTAGGGGTCACGGACTCGTAGAATGGGGATTGATTCGCCGGGAACTTAACATCGATTGAGTCCGCAACGGTTGTGGACGTCCAGGTCACGTAACTACCAACCGGCACGTCAACTGTGCTCGTCGCACCATTCTGTTTACAGTTGCCTCCGTTGTAGTCGAGACTGATGTTCACCGTGTTGAGGGCTCCTGGCGGATGGTATGGTTGCCGCGTTACTTCTTTGAGATTAGCAAGCGATAGCGCGGCCAATAGAACGGCTAGGGGAACGCCAATGTACAGAACCCCTCTGTCCAGAGTGTTCATAAATCCTCCTCGACGCAGCAAACTCAGGGTGCTGCTCAAAGTAGCACAAGATCAATGGCTGTCAAGTAAATAAGCGTCGCAACCTTGCCGCGTGCTTGTTGGCGTCACTTTTCGGCTACTTGGTTCTTGCATTTTGCTAATCGTCTGAGCCCGCATCACAGTCCCCAGTGACCTGGCTCACAGACCTGATGGTCATTCCCCGCATAGCCTTTACTGTTGTTATCGGGGCGCATCATCGTGTGCTCGGAGATTGCTTTCACCTGGAAGTGCGGTCTCCGTCGCACGTGAGGGGTGATCCGAAACCCAAGTAAGCGGCCGGGTTTCCCCCGATGTAACCCTTTGAGAATCTATTGGTTACGTGTAATGCGCCTGTTTTCAATTGCTTATGATAACAATCACATGTAAGCGATTGATTCTAAAGAAGTCACGGGGTGGGGTACCAACAGCAGATTGTACAAAGCCGCACCGTGGCAACGCTTGCCCCCACTCGCATAAAGGATTCACTCATGCCCATCGTTGATTCCTCTTCCTGCGAAATTGTCCGCGAGTTTTCCCTCGAAGAACTTGAGCAGGCCGCGCGCTTGATGCGCGGCTACGATCTGGTGGCGCTGTGCGCCGCCGGCTCCGGACACTCCGGAGGCACGCTCTCCATGATGGAGATCGTCGCGGCTCTGTACCTGAAGGTCGCCAATCACGATCCTGAGCGCTCCCGATTGGAGCGGGCGCGACCGCATCGTCTGGTCGGCCGGACACAAGGCGCCTGCGTTGTATCTCGGCTTGGGATTTGCCGGGTATTTCCCCATCGAAGACATCGTTACCCTGCGCAAGCTTTATTCGCCGTTCCAGGGACATCCGCACCGGCTGAAGTTGCCGGGGGTGGAAGTGTCGAGCGGTTCGCTGGGGCAGGGGCTGAGCATCGCGGTCGGGATGGCGCTGGCGGGGAAACTTGACGACGAGAAGCACACCGTCTTCTGCATCATGGGCGACGGCGAGCAGCAGGAAGGCAACATCTGGGAAGCGGCGATGGAGGCATCGCACCACAAGCTTGACAATCTGGTGGGCATCATTGATCGCAACCGGTTGCAAATTGACGGCTGGGTGAAGGACGTGATGAACGTCGAGCCGTTGGAGGAGCGCTATCGCAGCTTTGGCTGGGAGGTCATCGAGATCGACGGGCACGACCTTACGCAGGTGGTGGATGGTCTCCAGAAGGCGAAGGCTGTCCCGGTTGCCGGCAAGCCCACGGTGATTATCGCCAACACGGTGAAGGGCAAGGGCGTCAGCTTCATGGAGAACGTTGCGGGCTGGCACGGCAAGGCCCCAAGCTATGACGAGCTGCTGAAAGCGCTGGACGAGCTTGGCCTGAAGAAGGTGATTGCCTACGACGCGCTGTTGCAGAAGGCGAAGGAGTATCAGAAGGAAGTGGATGTGACGCTGGCCGCCAAGACGCCGAGCTTCTCGCGCGACTATTGGTGGAACAGTGCCCCGCAGATGAGAGTGAAGATGGAGCCCACGCGCAAGGGCTTCGGTCAATCGCTTCAGAACAACGGCGACGACGAGCGGGTGGTGTGTCTCGGGCTCGACATTTCCGGCTCGATCACGATCAGCGATTTCTATTCGGGCAAGCCGGAGCGCAAGAGTCGCTGGATCAGCATGGGCATTGCGGAGCAGTCGGCCACAGCGGCGGCGGTGGGCTTGGCGCGGGAAGGCAAGCTGCCGGTATTCGGCACGTATGGAACGTTCGCCGCAGCGCGCAACCTGGACCAGATTCGGGTGTCGGTCTGCTACGGCAATTTCAATGTACTCATCGCGGGAGCGCACGGCGGAGTGTCGGTCGGTCCCGACGGCGCGACCCACCAGGCGCTGGAAGACCTGTTCGCGATGTGCGGCCTGCCCAACATGTCGGTCGTAGTTCCGTGTGACGCCATCGAGACGCGCAAGGCGACCGACTACCTGCTGTTGCAGCACGTGGGGCCGAAGTACATTCGCTTTGCGCGTGAAGCCACGCCCATCGTCAGTCGCGAGGAGACGCCGTTCGTGTTCGGAATGGCCAATGTCATCCGGCTGCGTCGCGAGGCAACCGAGATGCTTGACGCGTTTGAGACGGTGCTGGCTCCGACCTATGTCAACGAGCACGAGGACCTCAGCATCATCGCCTGCGGTCCGATGGTGCCGGAAGCCATGCGCGCGGCGTGGATCCTGAAGCAGGAGTTTGGCTACGAGACGCGCGTGGTCAACATGCACACCATGAAGCCGATCGACGAGAGCGCAATCGTTCGCGCCGCCAAGGAGACCGGTGTGGTGATCACGGCGGAGGAGCACCAGATCGGCGCGCTGGCATGGCGTGTGAGCGGGGTCATCACCGAGAGTCCCGAGCTTTACGGCGTGCCGGTGATTACCGGCGCGATCGGCGTGAAGGACCGCTTCGGCGATTCAGGTGCGCCGTGGGAGCTGATCAAGGAGTTCGAGGTCAGCGCCGAGCACATCGCGCAGAAGGCGGTGGAGTTGCTCGCGGTCGCGAAGATGAAGAAGCGGGAGGATCGGCTGCAATTCGCACACTGAAGCGGAGGACTATCAGGCCAGTCCGGTGAGCGGGCTTACCTCTGGGGACGGCAGGGGGTAATCTGCCGGCGGCATCTCTTCTGGCTCCGCATCCGGATGCGAGTCGTCTTCCGCGAGCGCAACATAGGCCCCGAGGCGCGCAAGATAGAGGAGGTCTGCTCCCGCCACGTAGATGAGCGCGACAATCAGCATCATCAACCCGACCCACCCGCGAGCGATGTGGTGCTGCGTCAGCCGCAGTGGCGCCAGCAGCGCAAGAAACATCGTTCCCGCCCAGACTATGCGAAGCGCCAGGAACCCCAGCCCCAATCCGAACAGCCGCCCACTGTGGCGTGAAGAAAAATCCGCGGATTGCGCCAGCGCTTCCGCGGCTCCCGCGCGGTCGCGAATACAGAACAGGGGTGCGAGTCCGAAGAACCAGTTCAGCAGAGATCCGAAGGCCCACGCCAATCCAGCGCCAAAAGCGAGGAACAACGCCGCCCGGAAGGCGCGCTGGTTATTGGCCATAACGAGGCCAGCCACCAGCGAGAACAAGATGGCGGCGAGCGCGATAACAGACCACATTGCCCGCAGCAGATTCAGCACGAAAATGGACTTGAACTCCCAGCGCAGCACTTCCGGTTCGTCGTCAGCGCCGAACATGGTGACCAATCGGCGCAGAGTCGCGGCACGGCCCGCCGTCGCTGCCAAGGCCCAGAGCAACATCAGCCCGAGAAGAAGGACGGCTTGCTCGAGTACAAAGCGCGTGAGGCTGCCGCGGAAGATGTGCCGCGCGGCGCCCTCCAGCAACTGAGGTTGAAGCGTGCCCAGCAGAACCTCATCGCGGGGTGAGATTTTGAGGCTGTCAAGAAATAAGGCGGCGGAGATGATTGCCAGGGTCCATGCCGACAGGCCAAAACACCAGCGCCAGGTCAGCTCGGCCGCCAGCAGCGCAGGCTCGTGCCAGAGAGCGGCGAATCCGTCCTGGAATGGCGAATGCGCCGGGGTATGCGACATGCGAACAGGATACCAGCGCCAGCTACTTCTGCTGCAGCTGTTGCTTATCGACCACGTGTCTCAGGGCCAACGTCCTCGCCAATTCGGCTGGGGTGTCCACCAGCACGTCGGGCGGAACCTGCTCCAGCGTCTGCGGAGCGAAGCCGTAGGTCACCCCGACGCTCCATAGTCCGGCATTGCGGGCGGTGAGGATGTCCACGCCTGAATCGCCGACCATGACGGTTTCATCGGGCTGAGCACCGGCCTCGCGCATTAGTGTGTTGGCGCCGAGAGGATCGGGCTTCTTGGTTTCGAAGCTGTTGCCGCCATAAACCTGGAAGAAGCTGTCGGCCAGCCCCAGTCCCGCCAGGATGCCCTGCGATGCTCTCACCGGTTTGTTGGTGAGCACGGCCAGCTTACGCTCGCCTACCGCCGATCTGATGGAGCGCTTCCTTGATCCCTTCGTATGGATAAGTATGGTCGAGCTTGTGATCGCGGTAGTACGCCAGGAAATAGTTCAACGCGTCCTGGAGAAACTGGTGGTCGGCGGGATCGCCCAGCGCACGCCGGATCAGCATGGGTGCGCCATCGCCGATGTAGGTTCCTATGACCGGGATGGGCAGTTCCTTGCGGCCATAGTGGCGCAACATGGCATTCACGGCGGCGGCGAGATCGAGTTCCGAATCGATAAGCGTGCCATCGAGATCAAAGATGACGAGCTTAATTTTCTTCAGCGGGATCGAACGAAAAGTGCGTATCATTGCCTTCCAGTATAGCCATTCGACACTCGCCGAGCAGGACCGTCCGAGGCAGCGGAGAGGCTGAGGAAACGACCGCCGAACATTTACAATAGAACGACGTTGTGGGCCGTATCGGGTCCCACATTTTTACTTCTGAGGTAATGGATGGCAACCACCAAGGTACAGCCAAAAGTTGCGACTGCGAAGGCAGGGTCGGGCGAAAAATACGAAGGCCTGACCAGGCAGCAACTGAGTCCAGATTTACCGCTTGATGTACCTCTCTCGCCGGATCGACGATCGCGAGATTCTGCTTAAGCGGCAGCAGAAGATTTTCTTCCAGATTTCAGGCGCGGGACACGAAGCGCTGCTGGTCGCGGCGGGCATGGTCCTGCGGCCCGGATACGACTGGTTCTATCCCTATTATCGCGACCGCGCGATTTGCCTGACGCTGGGCATGACGCCCTACGAGCAGTTGCTGGAAGCTGTGGGCGCTGCCGACGATCCCAACTCCGGCGGCCGCCAGATGCCGTCGCACTGGGGACACAAGAAGCTGAACATCGTTACTCAGTCGTCGCCGACGGGGACGCAGTTTCTACAGGCTGTGGGCTGCGCCGAAGCTGGCCGGTACTTCAGCCGCCATCCGGAGGCGGCGGAGAAGGCCGACGGCGACTATCGCCAGTTCAAGGACGTGACCTTTCACGGCGATGAAGTGATTTACGTTTCCTCGGGCGACGGCACCACCAGCGAAGGCGAGTTCTGGGAGTCGCTGAACACCGCGTCGAACCTCAAGCTGCCCCTGCTTTACCTCATCGAGGACAACGAGTACGCGATTTCGGTTCCGGTGGAAGTCAGCACTGCGGGCGGGAACATCAGCAATCTGGTGAAGGGATTCCCCAACTTCCATTTCGCGGAGGTGGATGGCACCGATCCGCTGGCGAGCTATGCGGCGCTCAAGACTGCGGTGGATTACATTCGCGGCGGCAATGGCCCGGCGTTTGTGCACGGGCATGTGATCCGGCCGTATTCGCACTCGCTCTCCGATGACGAGAAGCTTTACCGGCCCGACTCCGAGCGCAATCAGGAAGTGGAGCGCGATCCCATCACGCGCTTCCAGTTGTTCCTGGTGCGCGAAGGCATCCTGGATGAGAAGGGAATTGACGAACTGGAGAAGGATGTAAACGCGGAGATTCAGGAGGCCAGCGACCGCGCGGTGGCTGCCGCGTTGCCCGCACCGGATTCGTACCTGCAGTTCGTGTATTCGCCGGACCTCGATGCCACCTCGGCCGCGTTTCAAACTGAGGCGGTGCATCCCGCGCCATCGCAGACCGGGACTGCGAATCCCGAAAAGACGATGGCCGATTTGATCAATGCCTGCTTGAAGGACGAGATGGCCCGCGATCCGCGCATCGTGATGTTCGGCGAGGATGTGGCTGATTGCAGCCGTGAGGAATATCTCAAAGGCAAGCAGGTGAAGGGCAAGGGCGGAGTTTTTAAGCTGACGGCCGGCCTACAGAGCGAGTACGGCTCCGAACGTGTTTTCAACTCGCCCCTGGCGGAGGCGAACATCGTCGGACGCGCGGTAGGGATGGCGACCCGCGGCCTGAAGCCGGTGGTGGAAATTCAGTTCTTCGACTACATCTGGCCGGCAATGCATCAGCTGCGCAATGAGTTGCCGCTGATACGCTGGCGCTCGAATAACGCATTCTCATCCCCAGTTGTTGTGCGTGTCGCTATCGGTGGATATCTTACAGGCGGCTCGATCTACCATTCGCAGTCTGGGGAAAGCATCTTTACGCATACACCGGGCATGCGGGTGGTATTTCCCTCCAATGCGCTCGACGCCAACGGGTTGCTGAGGACCGCGATTCGCTGCGACGACCCGGTATTGTTCCTGGAGCACAAGCGGCTTTACCGCGAGACGTTCGGCCGCTCTCCTTATCCCGGGCCGGATTACATGATTCCATTCGGCAAGGCGAAGATCGTGCGTCCGGGCCACGACTTGACGGTCGTCACCTACGGCGCGGTGGTTCCGCGCGCTCTGCAAGCGGCGCAGAGAATCGAGCGCGAGAACGGCGTCAGCGTAGAGCTGATTGACCTGCGGACGCTCAGCCCCTACGACTGGGAAGCGATCGCAACTTCGGTCGCGAAGACCAGCCGCGTGCTGGTGGCACATGAGGACATGTTGAGCTGGGGCTATGGGGCGGAGATCGCCGCTCGCATTGCCGACGAGCTGTTCGATGAGCTTGACGCGCCGGTGAAGCGCGTGGCGGCCAAGGACACGTTCGTTGCTTATCAGCCGATTCTGGAGGATGAAATCCTGCCGCAGGCCGAGCACTTGTATCAGGCAATGGCGGAGTTGGCGAATTACTAAGGGTAGGATTGCCGCGTCACTGGCCTGAAGGTTGGCTTTGCCCGAAGGGAAAGACGATCTATGAGTTTACGAGCAGTGTGTTTCGTAGACATGCCTTTTGGCAAGAAGCCGGATCTTGCCAGCGGCGTGGAAGTTGATTTCGATCAGATTTATGAAGCCGCGATCGAGCCGGCCATCCTTAAAGCGGGCCTGGAGCCGATTCGGGGCGATCGCGAACGGACGGGCGGAATCATTCACGCTCCCATGTTCGGGCGACTGCTGCTGTCCGATTACGTCGTGTCCGATCTCACGCTGGCCAACCCAAATGTTTTCTACGAACTCGGCATCCGGCACACGGCGCGGCCCTTCACGACCGTACCGATTTTCGCGGCCATCCACGCGCTGCCCTTCGATGTCAGTCTGGTTCGGGCCATCCCTTACACGCTGGAGAACGGCAAACTGAGCGACGAGTCTGCCGCAGAACTCAAGTCCGCGTTGGGCAAGAGGCTGGAAGAGGCGATTCACGGGGCAAGCTCCAAAGACAGTCCCATCTTCCAGCTCATTCCGAAGTTTCCTGCGATAAGCCTGCCGCATGAAGTGACGGAGATTTTTCAGGATGAGGTACGGCACTCGGAGGAGTTCAGGAAGCAGTTGGCTGATGCGCGGGCCAAGGCTACGGATAAAGAGAGACTAGCGGCCTTGCAAGATATCCGACGTGCCTTGGGAGACTTGCAGGTAGCGCAGAACGAAGTACTCCTAGACCTCATGCTTTCGTTTCGAGACGTGAGCGCCTTCGACGAGATGGTAAGTCTTTCGGATGGTTTTCCCGATTACCTGAAGTCCAATGCGATGGTCCGGCAGCAACGCGCTTTGGCTTTGAACCGCAGAAATAAGCCTGGCGATCGTGACCAGGCGCTAAAGATTCTCGACGACCTCATCAAGGAGAAGGGCACCGACCCGGAGACGCAGGGAATATTGGGCCGGGTTCACAAAGACCGGTACAAGGAGCTGAAGAAGAAGAAAAGTGTGATGGCCCCGGCGGCGCTGGACGATGCGATCGAAGCCTATACCAGGGGATTCGAGAGCGATCCGCGGGACTACTACCCCGGCGTTAACGCCATAACGCTTCTGGTGGAAAAAGGCGATCCCGACGCGCTCCAGCAGGTGGATAAGCTGGTGCCGCTGGTGACCTTTGCGGTCGCTCGCCGGGGCGGCGCTTCATCGAACGACTACTGGGACCTCGCTACCGTTCTGGAATTGAGTGCGATCGGCAACGACTGGCCCCAAGTAAAGCGCGCCCTGCCGAAGGCACTGGCGGCAGCAAAGGCGTCATGGCAGGTTAAGACAACTTGGGACAACTTACTGCTGTTGAAGTCCGCACGCGAGGGCGCAGGGCAAAGCCTGCCGGAGTTAAAGGAGGTGCTGCGGTATTTGGAGGAGCGCTACCACGAGCTCTGTGGTGAAGAAGAGAAAGCTACAACCGCGTAACGAGTATCTGTCAGACCCTACCTTCCTTTGCTGCCCCACAGCCAGTCGATGGCAATTGGGCCCGCTCCGCTCCAGATCAGGGAGAATGCAATCGCCGCGCAAGCCAAAGGGAACTCGAAGCCACCGGCGCTGGAGAACAGCCCATGCGGCAGGTGCACCTTGAGGATGGCGACCAGCATATCGATGAGGATGGCCAGGGCCGCCAATCGCGTAAGGAAACCAACCACGAGCAGGATGCCGCCGCCGAACTCCGCTGCAACCACCAGGTATGCCATGAACGAGGGTAGCCCCATCTGATGCATCATCCCGGTGATCATGTGCATGTGGTCGGCGATCTTCTGCCAGCCATGGGCGATCATGATGGTGCCCAGAGCAAGCCGCAATACGAGCAGCCCCAATGGTTGTAGACGGTTCAGAAAATTCAATCAGTCCTCCTCGGTGGCCAGAGTTCATTGGAGAACTCCTGGCTGATCGGATGCGAAAGGTAACAACTGTACCGCGGTTTTCGTCAGTGCCAGCTTAGAAAACAAAGCCGGCATTTGTGCCCGGTTAATTTGGGTGGAACCAATAGGGTAACCCGTCTTGCTGTCCTGCTCCTGTTTTTATGGTAAATGCCGCGCCGGTTCGACTCCGATCGGGGCCGTTTTTTCGCCGTCGTATAATGAAGAGATACCCACTCGACGAAATCGCCTTCTGTGAGGCTCGGGAACAAGTTTGCGAGGGAAACCAAGCAATTATGGAATTCAAGTTAGTCAGTTCCTACAAGCCGCAAGGAGACCAGGGGAACGCCATCGAATCGTTGACCCGCGGCATCTACGACGGCGACAAGCACCAGGTGTTGCTGGGCGTAACCGGGTCGGGCAAGACCTATTCGATGGCCAAGGTCATCGAGGCAATCAATCGACCGGCGTTGATTCTGGCGCACAACAAGACACTGGCGGCGCAGCTCTACCACGAATTCAAGTCGTTCTTCCCGCACAACGCGGTCGAGTACTTTGTCTCCTATTACGACTATTACCAGCCCGAGGCTTACATTCCCGCGGCCGACGTCTATATCGAGAAGGAGGCCACCATCAACGATGAGCTCGATAAGCTCCGCCTGTCGGCCACGAAGTCTCTGTTCGAGCGCCGCGACTGCATCATCGTCGCCTCGGTAAGCTGCATCTATGGCCTGGGGTCGCCGGAAGCGTATTACGGCATGCTTCTGTTTCTGGAGAAGGGACAGAAGATCAAGCGCGACGACATCGTTCGCAAACTGGTCGAGATCCTCTACGAGCGCACTGAGGGTGACTTCCGCCGCGGCACCTTCCGCGTGCGCGGTGACATCATCGAGATTTTTCCCACCTACGATGACAATGCCTATCGTATCGAGTTGTGGGGTGACGAAGTGGAATCGCTGTCGCAGATCGATCCGCTCTTTGGAACGGTCAAGCAGAAGTACGCGCGGTTACCCATCTACCCCAAGACGCACTACGTCATGAAGCCGGAGCGCAAGCAGGCAGCGACGCAGTCGATTCTCGAAGAACTGGCATGGTGGGAGAAGGAACTGGAGAAGCAGGGAAGGATGGTCGAGTCGCAGCGCATTCATCAGCGGACGCGCTTCGATCTGGAGATGATCCGGGAGATGGGCTACTGTCATGGCATTGAGAACTACTCGCGCCACTTTACCGGACGCTTGCCGGGGGAGCCACCGCCGACACTGCTCGATTATGTGCCCCGGGATTATCTGCTGGTCATCGACGAGTCGCACCAGACGATTCCGCAGGTGCACGGTATGTGGCACGGCGACCGCTCCCGTAAGCAGAACCTCATCGAGTACGGCTTTCGGCTCCCGAGCGCGCTGGACAACCGTCCGCTTACCTTTGAGGAATTCGAACATCGCGTGAATCAGGTGGTGTACGTATCAGCCACCCCGGGGCCTTACGAGCTGACAAAGGCGGCTGGCGTCGTGGTCGAGCAGATTATCCGTCCCACGGGCCTCATTGATCCGGAGGTGGAGGTGCGTCCGGTGAAAGGTCAGATTGACGACCTGCTGCATGAGATCCGCCAGCGCGCCGAAAAGAACGAGCGCGTCCTGGTTACCACTCTGACCAAGCGTATGTCTGAGGACCTGGCCGAATATTACAGCGAGGTGGGCGTCCGCTGCCGCTATATGCATTCGGAAATTGAGACGCTGGAGCGCATCAAGATATTGCGCGACCTGCGCAAAGGCGAATTCGATGTGCTGATCGGCATCAACCTGCTGAGGGAAGGGCTCGATCTGCCCGAGGTTTCACTGGTGGCGATCCTGGATGCCGATAAGGAAGGCTTTCTCCGCTCCGCGGGGTCGCTGATCCAGACCATGGGGCGTTGCGCGCGCAACCTGAACGGCCGCGCGGTCCTGTACGCGGACAAAATGACCGACTCGATGCGAAAGGCGATTGACGAGACCAATCGGCGCCGAGCCATCCAGCGCGCCTACAACGAGGAGCACGGTATTACGCCGGAGACGATCGTGAGACCTCTGGACATGACGCTGGTCGCCATTGCTGAAGCGGACTACGTGGATCTCACCAACGAAGCCGAGGGAGCGCCTGAGTTCGGTTCTCAGGAAGCGCTGGATGCTTATATCGCTAAGCTGGAAAGCGATATGCGTGAGGCCGCCAAGCGCTTCGAGTTCGAACGAGCCGCCAAGTTGCGCGATACCATTCGCGACCTGCGCACCAAAGAGTTCATCTTTACGTAAATCGCAAAAGCGGCTGTCAGTTGGTGATAATCATTACCGGCTGCTGCAGGCTGCAGGAATTCGTGCAGTTCGGGTTTTGCGGAGGGGCCGGTACATTGGTAGCCACGGCGTCGTTCACGGTCTGAATGATGGTGGTAGACGATTGGTTCGCAACGTAAACCTTGCTGGACGTCGGTTCCGACGCGATCCATGCTGGAACCGAGCCCGCAGGCAGGGTGATGGTGTTCAGCACGGCGAAACTGGTTGCGCTGACGTCGGTCACGTTACCGGACCCGGAATTGGCTACATAGAACTTCGTCCCGTTGGCCAAGGCTGTCACCGAAACAGGGTTGGTTCCAACGTTCGCGGTCGCCAACAGTGGGATCGAGGGAGTGGTGTGGATGTTTATATTTGACGCGTCGAATACGCTGACAGTGTTGCTACCACTGTTGGTAACGTAGAGTCGTACGAGGTAGGGATCGAAGTAGGCGAAAGTCGGTTTTACGCCGAGCGAAGCTGAACCCACTGCGCTGTAATCCTGGGTGGCGATGATATTTAGAGTGCCGGGGTTCACCCCATCTCCCCCGGTTACGACGAAGACGTAAGCGCCATCGGCGCTGGCGGTGAGGAAAACCGGATTCAGACCTATTCCCGCTGCCATCTGGAAAATGGATGGAATCGATTGAGTAACGGGGTCGTAGACCCAGATGTTGCTGCCCGCTTGATCGGCGATAAAGACCCGCCCCCCGCCAGGCGGCTGCACCATGGCAATGGGATTCGTGCCGTAGAGGAACGTCTGATTTGGGGGTGGAGTCAGTTGCATCGCAAGGCATGTTGTGCTGCTGACAGTCAGCGTTGTCGTACTGATTGTGCTGATGGAACCGGAGGCCGGACAATTGGCATTTGCCCCGGAGTTGAGAACATACATAACGCCGGCCTGGGACGACGAGAGCACTATGGGATGAGAGCCCACCGCCAGATTGACGGTGGTGACGACGCCAGTCTGGCTCACCGTAAACTCGCTGACGCTATCGTTGGCGCCGTTGCTGACAAACATTGCACCTGCGGAAGTACTCAGAAACGACTCGAAGTTGGATCCTAAACCGGTGGTTTGGAGGCTGGTGACGCTGTCGCCCGAAACGTCGATCTGTGTGTCCGAACTATTACCGCTGGGGTTGTAGTTGACGACATACGCGTAATGCGTGGTCTGGGGTTGTCCGCCGGGACCGACGATTGGATTGGCGACCGGACGGTACTGATCCCCACAACCTAGTTCCAGTAACAGGGTAAAAATCGCGAACAGTAGAAAACCGGTCCTACGCGAGAATCTCATCCACGCTCCCGAGGGTGAATCGCCGATCGCATGCGCAATGCAAGCAGGAAAATATATTGTATAGGGTGTGCGCGTAACGGTATAGGCGCGCCCGGCGTGCATGGTTGAACCCCACCGGGACATAATCGTTGCGGTCGATGGCTTGCTTTAGGAAGGCCACAAACCATGGGCGCAGGCAAGGCCCCAAAAGCGAAGCCCTGCCGCTCAGGACAGGGCTTGGAATTCGCGATCGGTGCACTTAAACGCTGAAAGAGGATCCGCAGCCGCAAGTGCTCTTTACGTTTGGGTTGTCGAACTTAAAGCCGGCACCCTCCAGCGTCTCAACGTAATCCACGTTTACGCCCTTCAGGTACATCAGCGAGGTGGCGTCAACATAGACCTTCAATCCGTCGAAGTCAAAGGTTTTGTCCATCATGCCCGCGCCATTCTCAAACGACATCGAGTAGGAGAATCCGGAGCAACCTCCGCCGACCACGCCCACGCGCAGTCCTGCCGGTACGGGATTCTGCTGTGCCATAATCTCCTTCACTTTGGCGATAGCCGTGTCGGTAAGGCTCAAGGGCTTGCTGTCAACAGCGGGTGTCGTGGTGGTGGGTATAGTGGTCGTTGTGGTTGCCATTCGTTTCTCCTCCGAAACTAGCGGGATTATAACAAACCGTCCGTCATCTTGCGTCGTGGGCAGCAAAATGGACGGCGGACAGATGGAACTCCCTAAAGCTTTAGATGACCGGGGGCGGCTTTGGGTCGCAGTGGTTGGAGGCCCGCGGTCGCTCGTCGAGGCTGGGGGACAAGGGGTCTCAAGTTGGCCGACACACTCCTACCTAAATACTTGACCACTCAGGAAAAGCCGGGTCTATAATGTTGGCCATATCAGGCCCCAACCGGTGGGAGGTGAGAAGTCCCACTGGGGACGGGAACCGCTGGTTCGAAGCGAGGTGGCAAATGTCGATGCTCATGATGTTGCTGGTCGGCTGGGGTGTACTGACTGGGATTCTAGTGCTGCTCCTTATCTACCGCAGCACGTTGACCCTGCACGAAGACGATCAGTTGTTCCTGGACGATGCCAGCGCCACCATGCGCGCCGAGCAAGAGCAGCTTCAGGCTCGGATGCAAAAGATAACGCCCTACGTGCGCATCCTTGGCACCCTTTCGGGAGTGCTGATTCTCGTAATTGCCGGCATGGCGGTTTGGCAGCAGATTAACAGGTCTTATTAGCTCTGATTCCGGCAACTCCGGGCTGTCGGCCTATGGGCACGATTTTGTTCTCCTTCGAGCTTAAGCGGGCGGCGCGGCAGCCCTCGGTCCTGAAATTT
This sequence comes from uncultured Acidobacteriaceae bacterium, assembly GCA_963798005.1. Taxonomy (GTDB): domain Bacteria; phylum Acidobacteriota; class Terriglobia; order Terriglobales; family Acidobacteriaceae; genus Bog-257. Next base: position 114,633 of record CAWCRZ010000011.1, read on the forward strand.
TTCCGCGATAACAAAACGCCCTGCGAGCTGCGATCTCTCCGTTCATGCCCGGAAGCAGCGAAGGCAACGCTTAAGCCGCATCCCTCGTGCGATGGCTCGGGCAACGCGTCCTGCCTCTGTTAAGATTAGGACATCGTTCGTGAGGTTGGCAATCGTGGGCAAGCATCGGAATTAGCTTTGAAACCGCCGCCTGTGGGCCCGTCCGGCGTCTGCCGTCGCAGGCCGATTTGCGCCACTCATCGAGGTAAGAATGGCAACCCAAGAAATTAATAATCGCATATTGGAGTTTCCGGCGGCGCCAGATATGGATTCTCCAGAAGAAGAAGTCGCCGAGTGGATTGAAGCCTTCGACCAGGTCGTGGAAGAGGAAGGCACCAATCGCGGATGTGAGTTGCTCGAAGCCTTGATCGAGCGTGCGCGCTCGTCGGGTGTCGAAGTGCCCATCCAACTGAACACGCCTTATATCAATACGATTCCGGTGGAAGAGGAAGTGCCCTATCCCGGCGATCGCCAGTTGGAGCGGCGCCTCAAGAGCCTGACCCGCTGGAACGCGATGGCGATGGTACACAGCCAGAATAAGAAGGACCCTGGGATTGGCGGCCACATCTCGACCTACTCTTCATTGGCCACACTGCTTGAAGTCGGGTTCAATCATTTCTTTCATGGCCGATACGGGGATCAACCGGGAGACTTCATCTATTTCCAGGGGCATGCCTCGCCGGGAGTGTACGCGCGGGCATTCCTGCTGGGCCGGATCAGCGAAGAGGAAGTCCGCAATTTCCGGCACGAACTGCGCGGGCTTCCGGCCTTGTCGTCCTATCCGCATCCCTGGCTGATGCCCGACTTCTGGAGATTTCCCACGGTTTCGATGGGGCTTGGGCCGCTTAACTCGATTTACCAGGCGCGATTCATGCGCTATCTGGAGAACCGGGACCTCATTCCCAAAACGCCGCGCAAAGTCTGGGCGTTCGTCGGCGACGGCGAGAGTGACGAGCCGGAGTCGATGGGCTCGCTTACCTTGGCCTCACGCGAGAAGCTGGACAACCTGATCTTCGTGGTCAATTGCAACCTGCAACGTCTTGACGGGCCAGTGCGCGGCAACGGCAAAATCATCCAGGAGTTGGAAGCGGCCTTCCGCGGCGCTGGCTGGAACGTCATCAAAGTGATATGGGGCGGCGATTGGGACCGTCTGTTTGCGCGCGACAAGTCCGGTCTGCTGGTCAAACGCCTGGGCGAAGTTGTGGATGGCGAGTACCAGACCTATAAAGTGAAGGGCGGAGAATACATCCGCCGCAAGTTCTTCGGCAAGTATCCCGAGCTCCTGGAAATGGTCTCGGACATGAGCGACGAGGAACTGCACCGACTCACTCGCGGTGGACATGACCCGCAGAAGGTGTACAACGCCTATAAGCGAGCGGTTGAGCACGAGGGAGCACCGAGCGTGATCCTGGCCCATACAGTGAAAGGTTACGGCCTGGGTTCGGCTGAAGCCCGCAATGCGACCCACCAGGAGAAGAAGCTGGCCGACCAGGCGCTCACCGCGTTTCGTTCCCGTTTCGAGATTCCCGTTCCTGAGATGGCGGCCAAAGAGGGACGCTTATATCGTCCACCCGATGACAGTCCCGAGATCGTCTATGCGAAAAAGCGCCGTGAGGAACTCGGTGGTTTCCTGCTGAAACGGGAGGTGCCGAAATCCACTTTCCAGGCGCCGCCGCTTACCGAGTTTGCCGACTCACTGGCCGGCTCCAAGGGCCGTGCTGTGTCCACCACCATGGGCTTTGTCAGCATGTTGCGGCAACTGATGAAAGACCCCGAGATCGGCAAGCTTATTGTCCCCATCATTCCCGACGAGGGACGAACCTTCGGCATGGAGTCCATCATCCGTCAGGTCGGCATTTATGCCAGCCAGGGACAGCTCTACAAGCCGCACGATCAGGACATGCTGTTGTATTACCGCGAAGAAAAGGGCGGGCAGATCCTAGAAGAGGGAATCACCGAGGCTGGCTCCATGGCTTCGTTTACCGCCGCCGGAACGGCGTACGCGAATTACAAGGTCCCGACCATTCCGTTCTTCACCTATTACTCGATGTTCGGGTTCCAGCGCATTGGCGACATGGTGTGGGCGTTCGCCGATTCTCGTGGCAAGGGATTCATGATGGGCGGTACTGCCGGACGAACGACGCTTGCCGGCGAGGGCCTACAGCACCAGGATGGGCACAGCCTAGTGCTGTCGAGCACAGTCCCGACTTGCCGTAGCTACGATCCCGCTTACGTGTATGAAGTCGCGGTCATTGTTCAGGACGGCATTCGCCGCATGTATCAAGAGATGGAAGACCGCTTCTACTACATCACGCTTTATAACGAAGACTATGCCATGCCGGAGATGCCGGAGGGATGCCAGGAAGGGATTCTGCGCGGCATTTACAAATACAAATCGGCGCCGTCAGGAAAAGCAGCGGTCCAACTGTTCGGCAGCGGGTCAATTCTGAATGAGGCGTTGCGCGCCCAGGGCGTCCTGGCGGAAAAATACGGCGTGCAGTCCGATGTCTGGAGCGTGACCAGTTACAACGAACTGCGGCGCGAAGCGCTGTCGACCGAGCGGTGGAACCGTCTCCATCCGGCCGAACCGGAGAAGCAGCCCTATATCCTGACGGTGTTAGATGGAACTGACGGGCCCATCGTGGCCGCCACCGATTTCATGAAAGTTGTGCCCGATCAACTGTCGCCCTGGCTGGGTAAGCGGCTCGTCACGCTCGGTACCGATGGCTTTGGACGGAGCGACAATCGTGAGCATTTGCGGCGGCACTTCGAAGTTAACGCGGAGTCGATTGTCGTGGCTACCCTGTCGCGGCTGGCCCGCGACGGGAAGTTCGATATCGATCGCGCGCAGAAAGCCTTCGAAGAACTGGGCGTGGACAGCGAGAAGATCGATCCGGCGATCGCGTAGCGTTAAGTTTTCGAGATCAGAACGTGAAAGCCAGGCCGCCGCGGACACTGCGCGAAGACTGGGTAAGGTATACCGTTTTACCGTCGGGACCGATCACAGGAACGTACCCTTGCGCCAGAAGGTTCCGCAAGTCAATCAATGCTTCCATGTTGAGCGGCATGCCGTGTATGTGGGGCAGGGGCTGCCGCACAAACAGGTTGAAGTAGGGATCGGCTTGGCCGGCTGAAGCATTAAAGAGATCGACCTCGGTCAAGGTGTTATCGCCGCTGGTCCAACGATAGGACGCGATCCAGCGCGTCTTGCAGTGGGGGATGCCGCCATTCACCTTCAGGGCCGCTGTATGCCGCCAGCCGTGTTCCAGGCTGCTGCGAACCGAATTCCAATCCACATTCGGTTGTTCCAGATCGAGCACGCCGCCATAGGCGTAATCCGCTGTTGCCGTGATTCCGCTGGAAAATCTGTGTTGCAGCACCAGCCGCACGCCTTGCGCTTCCATCAGGCCGCCGTTGAAGCTGAAGGTCCCGGAATAGACATCCGGCAGGATGTCGCCCGGCTGGGTGTAAATCTCCCCGACGCCGAGCAGCGCGGGGTCCTTGATGCGATCGTTGAAATACGCGACTTGCACTTTGTTGTTGTCGCCGATGCGCTGCGACAGGGAGACCTCATGATGATGGGCATTCTCCAAAAGCGGCGAGCCATCCACCATGGTCATACGCGGGGCACTCTCGCTCAAGTCGGCGGGCGCGGAATCGAAGCCCTTGGCGGAACGGGTGTTGGGCTCTTCGGTGGTGTAGCGGTATTCCAGAGTGAGATTTGAACCGAGATGTAGATCGGCAGTTCCCGCCGGGCGGAAAGCGTTTACCTCGCGCCCCAGGAACTCAATGGCCTGGGCCTCGCCGCCAAACTGGAAATCGATCAAATCGCCAACCGAGAAGCCATCGGAGTACGACATGGCCAGCGCTTGCAAAGCTCCGCCATGTGGAACGGCATCGGGAGTTGAGAAGCGCCGCACGGTGAACGCGATTTCCGGTGTCCAACCGTCTTCATTCTGCCGTCGGTAAGAGGCGCGCAGGACTCCGTCCGGCGTTCCTCCGCTCGGATACCCGAGATCCCCGGTCAGGCCAATCACCGCAGTACGAAAGATGGAACGCTCGACATTGAAGGCCGTTCCTAGGTCCGAAGCGCTACCGTAGCCTTCATTGGAGCCGCCCGCCATAAACGCCAAAGCTCCGGTTGTGGCATGGTCCTGCTGGGCCGACTCGACCACCACGGCTGCTCCGGGTTCGAAGCGGAGGATAGGACGGTTGGCGGTGGAGCGCAGCGTCCATTTCCAGCTGTCATCCTCGTCGGCGCTGCGCTTCAGTTCTGGCATCATGCGGACGGCTTCGAACAGGGTATTCAGGGTGACGTTGAGGATCTTGCTCGCGCCTGCACCGAGAGCCACGTCTTCGCGCAAGGCTGGGAGGAAGGAAGGAGCGGAAACTCGCAGATTGTAACTGCCCGCGCGCAAGCCGGAGACCCGGAAGAATCCGTTAGCATCGGTAAAAGCAACCTGGTGCAGCCCGGAACTGCCGGCCAATTCCACGGTAGCGCCCATTTGCGCCACCCCGGTGGAATCCCGGACGTATCCCGATATCGACGCAGGCGATACCCCCGCCGTCGCAGCAATGCACAGCGAGATTGCAACCGCCAAGCCTGCCAGTATTCGGGTCATCGTTCTACCTCCCAACAGAGGTTTCCGGGACCAAAACCTTGCGGCCCACGCCTGCTTCCGCGGACCGGCAAATCACTGCACCTATTCAACCGCAAATCTCACCGAAGGCGCAATCTGCTGTTTCGACACATTATCGGCAACCTTGATTGTCAGCCGGTACGTGCCCGGTTGAAAACTGGAGAGCGCCAGACTCTTTTCCAGCGTAATCTGCTCGCCAACGTTAGGCGTCTTGTCGGTTGACTCCGAAGAGTGCAACACCGACTGGTTGGTGGCGAGATTGACAATGTCGTACTCAATGTTCGCCGACGACTTCTTAGTTGTTTCGTCTGGTTGAAGATTATAGACCTGCATCCACAGGTTCATACGCTGGTCGCGCTTGAAACTGGCAGGCTTGCCATCGGGACTGTCCAGATGAGGATACGCGAACTTGGTTTCGCCGATGACGAAGCTACCGGAACCCACATTCTTGGACGGCACTTTCTCCATGTGATCGGCCAGGATCATGGAGGAGGATGCCAGCTTATCGTCGGCGAATTCCGGCACCTGCACGCCCCGGGTCCAGGTGCCCACGCGGTCGCCGTTAACGTCTTTCACCACCACATCGAAACGGTAGCGGCCCGGGCGCAGCGGAATGGCCTTCCAGTAGAGTGAAGAGTGCTCCACGGTTTTTTCCAACAGATCTTGGGGAACGTCGATTTGCACCGTGTCTTCAAAGGTCTGTGCCACTTTTCCCGTCAACCCGGTCACCCGGCCGAAAATGTTGACCGTACCGCGCTGAATACCGTCTTTGCTGATGAAGGTGACATCCTTGTTCTTGATCTGGAGTGTAACCGGGACCAACACGGTGTCGCCAGTGACCTTGACGAAATCGGTCATTACCTCAAAAGGCATAAGGTTGACGTTGATCTTGTGGCTGACAACTTCTTCCAGGTCCTTGAACTTGACTTTGGGGGCCTGGTTGATTTTGGCCAACAGCTCCATCCTGGCGAACTCGTTGTTACTCTGCAGGCCAGCCTCCGGACCGGGATTGGCGGCCCCCGTTCCGCTGTTGGCGATACGCTGTCCCTTATTGGCCATGCCCATCTGCTCGTACAGCGTGAGGCCAGCGTTCGGTGTATGCAGCAGCGCATCCTTTTCATTAGGATCAATGGTTAGGTGGTAGTCACCGCACATGCAGGGATCGACGAATTCAAGAATGACTTCCTGCCCGACTCCCTCGATGTAACGATAGCGCCAGTCCTCAAAGGGATACGTTGACGTCTCGCCACCGCCTTCTTCCATGGGACGCTCATAGCTACCCCCAGAGGGGTGGGCATCGATCTCGTCCGGCGGGCCATACGCAATGTAAATGCGGCCGCGGTCTGTTCTCCATCCCGCCTTTCCGGCAGCAAAGTGTTCATTGGCGTAGGCAATACGCCGGTAATGCTCTTCCTTGTATTCATTCTCCGGCGTGTCAGGAGTGGGGTCGCGGCGCAGCCAGAACTGCTCAATGAAGGCGTCGCGCTCTTCGTCGTTCGATAGCTGCTTGAACGCCGACATCTCTTCCGGAGTGATAATCCAGCGGACATCCTCGTTGAGCCACTTCTTGTAGGTGGCGCTCAACTCCTGCTTCAGGGCCTTGGCATTAGCTTTCTTCTGTTTTTCCGTCAGGGGCCGCTTTAAAGGGTCGCCCTGCTGGCCGCCGTTCTGACCCTGGGTGGCATCATCGCTGGTTTTGCCAGATTGCCCCGAGGCGTTTGCCGATTTGCTGTCCGCTGCCTGAGGGGAGCTTGGCGGAGCCAACGATGTGGGAGTTTGCGCATTCGACGAGCCGGAATTCTGGTTAGCTGGAGGGGTGGGATTTTGCGCCGCCACAAACGAGCTGCCGACCATAACGGTCAGCAAGAGCAAAAAAAACAGGCGTAAACCGCTTAACTTCATGGGCAAAAACGGACTCCTACTGCAACACTGCGACCAACTAAATTGTAAGTTTTCGCCACCGTGAAAGCAAGGCTGCCGGTCCCAAATCGACAACTTCATTTGCGCCATTGTTCCATCCCCCAAGACGCTGCAATGAAAAGGGAAGAGCGAGTTGCCAACGTTACCAACCGTCCTGCTTCTAACAAACCCCTCAGCGAGCAAAAGTCGCTGGCAATTTTTCCAATTGGGTTGCCAGCCCGGATTCGATATAACAGCCGCCACCGGCCGGCGAGCGGAACCGCCATCGGTGGTGGGCAGCCGTGCGCGACAGGAACTGGAAGCAGTTCCCCGTCAGCTAAGGTTCAACCGCAACTTGTTGTGCCCAACGGGATGCCCATGCGGCTATAATCGTGGCTTGGGAGAGTTCCGGAAACAGCTGTCGCACACGTGTTTGTCCAGTCCGGTCTGCCATTGACGCCAATGCGGAAAATGTCGAAATCGTTGCTCTCCTAGGGAACCTTGAGACGTCTGACTTCGTACTATAGCGGCAGAGGACAGGTGTGTCCGGCTAAGGAATTCCTGATCGAGGATTGATGAAGAACTGGAAGAAAATCGCACTCATCGTCGGCGGGATCGTGGTTTTGCTGGCCATCGTCGGCTTCACCGTCGAGCAAAGCCGCAAGGGAGTAGTGACGGTGCAGACCGGAAAAGTGCTGCGCGAAGACATTACTTCGGTGGTGACGGCTTCGGGCGAGATTAAGCCCAAGGTGCAGGTCAACATCGGCTCCCAAACGATGGCCAAGATCACGCACTTGTATGTCAAGGAAGGCGATCGGGTCAAGAAGGGGCAAATGCTGGCCACGTTGGACAACGTCCAGCCTGCGGCCGACGTTTCTGCCAATGACTCGGCCCTGAACGCAGCTCGCACCGACGCAGTTGCGGCAAACGCAGCGGTCAACACCGCGATTGCAGACGAGAATCAAGCCCGGGCCGAGTTGGAACGGGCCAAGCTTGATTATGATCGAAATAAGGCCTTGTACGACTCGCAATTGATCGCCAAGGCTGACTTCGATACCAAGAAGGCAGCGTTTCAGACCGCCACCGCGCAGTTGGGACAGGCCAAAGCCAAACTCGCGCAAGCCCGGGCCCAGCAGGATTCTGCCCAGGGCCGCGTCAAGCAAAACGCCGCCATGCTCCGCCATGCGGACGACGTGCTCAGCAAAACAGAATATCCGGCACCGTTCGACGGGGTCATCACCAATGTTCCCGTGCGCGAAGGCGAGACGGTTGTTCCCGGCATTCAGAACTCACCGGGGAGCACCTTGATGACAATTGCTGACATGTCAGTGATTACTGCCGAGGTGAAAGTGGACGAGACTGATATTGTCAACGTGCAACTGGGCCAGCCGGCTGAGGTGACCATCGACGCGATCCCCAAACAGAAGTTCAAGGGCACGGTCACCGAAATTGGCAGGAACGCGGTCCTGCGCTCCACCGGGGTCTCTACCGCTCAAGCCACATCCAGCGGGCAGGAGGCCAAAGACTTCAAAGTCGTCGTGGCCTTGCAGGATCCTCCCCCAAACTTGCTTCCGGGACTGTCGGCAACCGCTCGCATCACGACTGCGACCCGCACCACCGCCCTGGCAATTCCAATTCAGGCGTTGACCATCCGCCAGCGCGGCGAGCTTGAGCCGGAGAAAAAGGGCAAAGCCAAGGTCGCAGCCACAACCCCCGCGGATGCAAAGGCGAAAGAAGAACTGCAGGGGGTATTCGTTATTTCGAACAAAAAGGAAGCCGTGTTCGTACCTGTAACGACGGGAATAAGCGGGACAACGGACATTGAAGTGACGCAAGGGCTGAAGGAAGGCGACGAGATCGTCACCGGAAGTTACAAAGTGCTTCGCACCCTGCGCAACCGCGCCAGCGTCAAGATCGATAACGCGGCTGCGCCCAAGAAGGAAGAATCCTAGCTGACGATGGAACCGCCCGGTAGGCAGGAAGGCAGGCAGTCCGCACTTATGACGAACCCGGACCAGCTACCCCCTGAGGAGAAAAAGATGGCTACACAATTGGCGAGCTTGCAGGAAGAACCTGTGGCCGCTCCCGATAATTGCATCATTTGCACCGAAGATTTGTGGAAGACCTACGACATGGGATCGGAGCAGCAGGTGCACGCGTTACGCGGGGTCAACGTCCGCATTCAGCGCGGCGAGTATGTTGCCATCATGGGACCGTCGGGATCCGGCAAGTCCACGCTGATGAACCTGATCGGTTGCCTCGACACGCCCAGCAAAGGAAATTATTGGCTCAACGGTCAATTGGTCAGCGAACTCGATGACGACGAACTGGCCCGCATCCGCAATAAGGAAATTGGCTTCGTCTTCCAGACCTTTAACTTGTTGGCCCGCGCCACCTCGCTGCACAACGTAGAACTGCCTCTCATTTACGCGGGTATTCCCGCCGAAGAGCGCATCGAGCGCGCCAAAGAGTCGCTCACCTCGGTCGGCATGGGAGATCGCATGAATCACAAGCCCAACGAGCTTTCCGGCGGCCAGCGCCAGCGTGTTGCGATTGCGCGCGCGCTGGTCAACAACCCATCGATCATTCTGGCTGACGAGCCCACCGGCAACCTCGACTCCCAGACCGGCGTCGAGATTATGGCGCTGTTCGACCGACTCCACGAGCAGGGCAATAATATCGTGCTCGTCACCCACGAACACGATATTGCCGAATACGCCCACCGCATCATCCACATCCGCGACGGGCAGGTATTCAGCGATCAAAAGACGGCGAGGGCCTAGTCGCCCTGGAGAAAGCGTCCAGTGTCCGGCTTCTCGCCGGGCACTTTCTCTTGCCCGCGCGTAGGTGTAATCTTCGATGGGGTTGTGTTGAGGGAATAATGTCCTTGCCGATGGTTCGCCGTTTTCTGCCGGTTCTCGTATTCATTTTGGGATCGGCCTGCTTCCTCATGGCCCAAGGTTCAGTGCCGATGCCTTTAGGGCATACCGAGCAGGACACCAAGTCGGCTGACGTCCGCGAGTTGGTGTCGAAGTACTGCCGTCTCGATTACGAGGGAGATCGGCTGGATGAAAAGAACTGGGCGAAGATGCAGCCCCTGGTCTCGTGGAGGCTCAACCCGGAATATGCCGAGATCAACGTAATCTCGCGCTATACCGTCGACACCGATCCGCCATCGAATAAAGGGAAATTCGATGTCACGGTACATTACCGGTTGCTGGGAAGCTACAACCTGGGCACCGGCTATGTCCCGGAGCCAGCCAATCAAACCGTGGAATACACGGTCACGGACAGCAATGGCGATTTCCGAATTACCGACTCCGAAAACAACCTGCCGCATCCTTCGCGGGCCGCAATGTTGAAGTGGCTTAACGACAAGTTGAGCGCTACCCGGGACGAAAAGGCAAAATTGCGGTATCAGGAAGCGTTGAAGCAGTTGCAGGCGCAGCCGGCGTCACCCTTCGCGAACTAAAGAGGCCTATTGCGCAGCGCCCACACCGCTTGCAGCCGTGCGCACGGGTACGGTTGGCGGCTTCGCGGCGAAGTAGTCGTGGTCATAAAGGTTGCGGTACATACGGCCCGCCAATTCCGCAGCTTTGGGGCCAAAGGTGGGGCGGCCACCCTCCAGGAACACCACGGTCACAATGCGGCCGTATTCGGTGTTGGCGTAGGAACCGAACCATCCAAACCGGGTGCCGTTCTTCGAACACGTGCCGGTCTTGCCGAGGACTGGCTCCTCGATGAAGTTGGTTCGCAGCAGGCGCGCCGTGCCATACTCCACCGCTCCTGACATGCCGTCAGAAATTTCCGGGATCAAGGGACCGATGTCCAGCTTGCGTTTCACCTTGGGGGTGAAGTTCGCAATCTCCTCCGGCGTCGTGGGATGCTGCAAATAGTACAGCGTGCCGCCGTTGGCGATGGATCCCATCAGCGCCGCCAGTTGCAGGGGCGTCAGCGAGATGCTTTCGCCAAAGGAGCACATCTTGCCCACCCCGCCCAGCTTGGCGTCCAGCTCCGCGTCGGGGAAGGTCCCCAGATGCTCGCCGGCAATGTTCCATCCGGCGAGCTCTCCCAGTCCGAACTGGCGGTCGTAATAGCTCACCTTCTCGAATCCAAGCTTGCGCCCAACCGCTTCGAAATAAGCATTGTTGGAGTGGGCAAGCGCAGTGGTCAGGTCGACACGCCAGTACTTGCCTAGCTGGACCTGCGTATCTTTGGTGATGACATTCTCGCTCAGCGCCGCCAGCGCGACCGCAACCTTAATGGTTGAGCAGGGCGTCGCTCCTGCCGAAAGCGCCAGCTTCTGGTTCACCATCGCCAGAATGCGGCCGCTGTCGGGGTCTACGGCAACAATGGTGCCGTTCATGTTGCCCAAGGCTTCCACCGCCGCCGCCCTGACCACCGGGTCTTCGCCAGCCGTAATGTCGCCTTCGATTTGGTTATCCGCAAAGGAGCTGGCATAGAACCGCTCGCCGTAGCCGTGCCGCTTCGACACCCGGGTGCCTGAACTCTTGACCGTTGCGCTCTTCGCACCCTTCGAAGCCACGCCGTAGCTGGAACGATTGCGGGCGGCCGCCGACTTGGTGCTGTGCTGCATCCGCGCCATCTTCTTTTGTGCCGCCGGGGTTTCGGTAACCTTGTGGGATTTGGGGTGCGTCTTATGGGTTTGGGTTGCGATGGTGGCGGCAGAGGCTCCTAAGCAAGCAACCAGCGCCAGAATACTAAGCAACAACGATATGGCGGAACGCTTCAGCATGGAAACCCTTGAAACCGAGAAATTGTCATCCGTCGCCCCCAGCCCAGGGCTTTCTGTTCTGCTGCTTTCCGTCACGAAGACCTACATCCTATGGGACTTTGTGGGTCGAATTCAACCGCAAACTCGCGCTTGGGCGGAAAAGCTCAGGTCTTTTAAGCTGATGCTGACTCCAATATCCCGGTTGTGAGCCACGTTCACCCAGTAAATATGCTGGTCCCGCTCAGGTAGCCATCTCCTTTCTTATCACACTTTAGAGAGTCTGCAACCGTAACCAGGCTGGTTCATGGCCACAGCCTGGCCGCTTTGGGACCGATGAAATCGTTTCCCGATATGGAATCGGCTGAACCTGCGGAGAAGGCTGTAAGAACTGATTAGTGGACGTCATATCAAAATCCGCAAACAATTTTTCGATGCGCGAAACTTCCGCAAAGCAGGTGTGTTTCTGCTCAGTAACAACCCTGAGAATGGTCGTGTAAAACGGCTACCCCTCCGATGTGCAACTCGCCCCTGTCCATCGGAGGGGCTCTTTTTTTGCTTCCGGAATCTGAGTGAAGTTCCCGTTGGTTGCGCATACCGTAAATCGCAGGTTCGCATTATGATGAATCCATGAATCTTGGCATGCCGGAGATGATCTTCATCTTTCTGTTGGCCCTGGTGGTCGTGGGGCCCAAACGGCTGCCCGGCCTTGCGCGCCAGCTCGGTAAATATATGGCCGACTTCAAGCGGGCCAGCAACGAGTTCAAAAACCAGCTCGAAACCGAGATGATGAACATCGAACTCGAGGAGCGCGCCAAGAAGCAGGAAGAACCTCCCAGGATCCTGCCGCCCGAAGATCTCCCTGAACCGTCCATCGGGCCGCCGTCCGGCATCGTTAGCCGCGGCACCCCGGACGACATCTCTGGCATTGAAACCGGCCCGGGGACGACGCAAACCGCCGAGCTAAAGACCCAACCCTCGTCGATGCCCGCGAGCAGCGAATAAACGATGCCAACCCCAGTTCTGGACACTGCCCAGAAGCGCGCTTCGGAAGCTATGACGGGTATGAGCTTTCTCGAGCATCTCGAGGAGCTGCGCCGGCGAATCATCTATAGCGCTCTGTTCGTCGTGGGCGGGTTCGGCGCGTGCTGGTGGTTTCACGAACAGATTTTCGGGCTCATGCAGAAGCCCATCATGCAGGCGCTGGCCAATCATCATCTCGAGCAGAAGCTGGTCTATCTCAATCCCACCGATCCTTTCAACATGTACCTGAAGGTGTCGCTGCTCGCAGGACTTTTCGTGGCCTCGCCGCTGATTTTGTACCAGGTGTGGGCATTCATCTCGCCGGGGCTCTATCGCCATGAGCGCCGGTACGTGCTGCCCTTCATGTTCAGCACGGTGGGATTGTTTCTGGCCGGCGGCTACTTTGGCTACAAGATGGTGTATCCCGCCGCGCTCGACTTCCTGATTTCCTTCAGCGTGCAATTTACGCCGATGATCACAATTCAGGAATACACCGACCTGTTCCTGACCATCATCGCCGGGCTGGGGATTGTGTTTGAGTTGCCCATTCTGGTGTTCTTCCTCGCACTGATGGGCCTGCTGACCGCGGGCTGGATGTGGCGCAATCTGCGTTATTCAATCCTGGTCATCTTCATCATTGCGGCCATTATCACGCCGACCACCGACATCCTGAACATGTGCATCTTCGCCGCGCCCATGATCGTGTTGTACCTGGTCAGCATCGGCATCGCCTGGTTTGTGCACCCCACGCAGCGCAACAAGCGCGCCGCCAAGACGGCGGGGGAATAGACCGTTTGTTACGGTCGTGCTCTGACTCATGTTCAGGTGTCATCCCGACCGAGGACTTCAGTCCGAGCGGAGGGACCTGCTGTTTTATGATTGGGAAGGAAAGCGTTGTGAGTTTGAAAAGCAGCTCCCTCGACTCCTCGCCGCGCTCCTCGCTCGGGATGGCACTTCAACGAAATGGCTGAGCGTTGACCGCCAACTGCTGTGTTGCCCGTCACATGTTTTTTCTGGTTCTCGAATTAGAATATCTGCATGGACTCTTTCATCATTGCAGGCAGGCAGTTTCGCTCGCGCCTCATCGTAGGCACGGGCAAGTACAAATCCGGGCAGGAGACGGCGCGCGCCATCGCAGCCAGCGGCGCGGAGATGGTCACGGTCGCGGTGCGCCGTGTCAACCTCGATCGCAGCAAAGAATCGCTGCTCGACTTCATCGATCCCCAACAATATTTTCTGCTGCCCAATACCGCGGGCTGCTACACCGCCGATGACGCCATCCGGACCGCGCGCCTGGGCAGGGAAGTCGGCCTTTCCGATTGGGTGAAGATTGAAGTCATCGGCGACCAGGCAACTCTGTATCCTGACGTCCAGGCCACGATTGAAGCCACGCGCGTACTGGTCAAGGAAGGCTTCACCGTGCTGCCGTACACCACCGACGACATCGTTGTTGCCAAGCGACTGATTGACGCCGGCGCCAGCGCGGTAATGCCGCTGGGTGCGCCCATCGGCAGCGGCATGGGGATACAGAACCAGGCCAATATCCGCATTCTGCGCGAGATGATCACCGACGTTCCGCTGATTGTGGACGCCGGCGTGGGCACCGCGTCGGATGCGACCATCGCGATGGAGATGGGTGTTGATGGCGTACTAATGAATACCGGCATCGCCGGAGCGCAGGACCCAGTGCTGATGGCCGAAGCCATGAAGAACGCCGTGCTCGCTGGACGTCAGGCGTATCTCGCCGGGCGCATGACCAAGAAGCTCTATGCAACGGCCAGTTCGCCGCTGGAAGGCGTGGTGCGGTGAAACTAGTTGTCAGTTACCAGTAGTCAGTTGCCAGTATTGATGACGATTAAATGTGAAAGGGCGGCTATCGACCGCCCTTGGTACTTGTTTTAATCTGCGACGCGCAACTTAGTGCTGCATATCGTTCATGGCGCCGCCGGTGCCGCTCTTCTGAGACAGCATGGTCACTTTGTCCACATGGATCATGCCATCTTTGTCCATGGTGCCCATCACCTGCACGTGATGGCCTTCATGTCCCTTGACGGCGTCGGGGTTATCAATGCCGACGACCTGCTGGTCCTTGTCACTGACCAGCACCGGCTTGGCGCCGGCGTCAATGCATTTCTTGGCACACGCAGCGTGATCGGCGTTAGCGCCCTTGGCGCCGCATTTGGAATCGCTGATCCAGCCATCCCAACTCATGTCCTTCGCGGCCGCCAGCATGGTCATACTGATGAGATACAGCCCGATTACCAACAGCACTCGCTTGATCATCGTCGAACCTCCTTTGGAACGGCCGCCACGCAGGTGGCCGCGTTTAATCGAAGAAACTATGGGACGAACCGCGAAACCCGGGCAGCCGACCGCGGCCGCTCTAGTTCAGGAGCGCCAATCCCCCGAGGCACGCTCCCTGATGCTGATCCGTCCCACCTAATGTACGGGCAGCAGGAGCCTTCGGATTGGGCCACGCACAAGTTTATTCCAAAATGGGAATTTAGGCGAACAGATTATTGCGCAATGACCTGGGGGGCGTCCTGTCGCCAGAAGAGAAGGAATTTTATCGATGCGGAAAGGCGTTACTGTGGCGTGGTGTTTTGCGCGAACTGTCGGGCTTCAGGCTTGGGCGCTTGCTCGTAGAGAACGTGTTCTCCTGGTTTTACCAGGCCCAGGCGCTCGCGCGCTTCCTTCTCAATGGTGCTGGGATCTTCCCTTTGCAGGAGATCGACGTGATGCTGTAGTTGCTCATGCACCGTCGTGTCCACGGCGATATCGCGCTGTAGCCTTTCGACTTCCGCGCGTTTGGCTTCCCAAACTTTCATGCCGTTGGCGCCGAACACCACTTTATAACCAATAAAAACCGCGAGCAGGCCAATGCAGAGCGTTGCCAACACGCGGCGCATGGCGAACAACCAACCCCCGGCGATACGAATAGAAAACATAGTTAAAGCTGTACTCGAAGACGGAGAACTCACGTCTACGAAATCGGCAGCATTTGATCCCCGACTTCCAGTGGACTTCTCTTCGCTTCCCCCGTCAAGCGAAGGGCTGGCGAAAGGGGGTAGAGGGGAATCAAGTTTGACATAGGGGGCAGTGGATAGCGGATAGTGGTTAGGGGATAAAAATGGGGGCCCGCTCTGACGGAGCGCTGCCGGGTTCGCAATGCTCGCTGTTTCAGACCCGCTTTTAGCTGTTCGCTATCCACTATCCACTAACCACTATCCACGTTCCACCCGGAGGGCGAAAATGGCGAACGCGCGTGTTGTGCTGACCACAATCGGATCCAAGGAACTGGCGGAGAAGCTTGCTCAGCAACTGGTGGAGCGCCGCCTTGCCGCCTGCGTCAACGTTGTTGGCCCCATCCGCTCGGTGTACCGCTGGAAGGAGCGGATTGAAAGCGAAGAGGAGTTTCTTCTGCTGATCAAGACCACGGCCGAGCGCGCGGCGCAGTTACAGGCGGCCTTTGAAGAGCTGCATCCTTACGAGCTACCCGAGCGCGTGGAATTGGCGATCGAAGGCGGAAGCGAGCCCTACCTGGCGTGGCTGGCGGCCGGAGTGTAGCAACTCCGCAATTGCAAGTAAGACTCGCTTTGCCATGTGCTAGCCAAATGGCGTACTCTTTATAGCCAAGAGGCCATCATGACGTCACACAACATTGCCGAGGTGTTGGGCGGGAAAAAGGTCCTGGGCCGCACGGTCAAAAGTTCGTCGGACCTGGCCCAGTTGGTCCGCGAGGGACTGCCAGCAGGTTCGGTGACAGCGCTGGCGGAAAAGCTCGACCTCCGCAACGCCGCGCTCTCCCGGAAGCTTGGCATTCCGCAGCGGACGCTGACCCGCCGCCTGAGCGCGCACTCGCGCCTGAGCGCTGCCGAGTCGGACCGCACGGTGCGCCTGGCGAGGGTCTACACGACTGCGGTGGAGATGATCGGCAACGAAGAGAAGGCGGTGGAGTGGCTGCGTACACCGAACCGCGCACTGGGCGGCGAGCGACCGCTCGACCAACTCGACACCGATCTCGGCGCTCGGGAAGTGGAAGATGTCCTGGGACGCATCGCCTACGGCGTCTATAGCTGATGCGGCTCTGGCGAATCTGCCGCGCACGCTATGCGGCCGAAGCGTACTCGGGCGAAGGCGCCCGGCTGTTTGGCGGACGCTGGAACAGCAAGGGCCTGCCTGCGATCTACAGCTCGACTTCGCTGGCGCTTGCCGTTGTCGAGACCTTCGTGAACCTCGAACCAAAACTCCTGCCCGACGATCTCGTTTCTATTCAGGCAGAACTGCCTGACATCGTCGCCACCGAACGCCTGGAAGCGAAGGCGCTACCGGCCCATTGGTACAAGGCGCGAGGCGAAACGCTCCGCCATTTCGGGGATGAGTGGATTCGCGCTCAGAAGACAGTCGCGCTGTATGTGCCGTCGGCGGCGATTCGGGGCGATTGGAATGTCCTGTTGAATCCGGGGCACGCAGACTTCCGCAAGCTCAAGGCGCAGAAGCCCCAGCCTTTCGAGTTCGATTTGCGGATGTTCCGTTAGGGTAGAGCGTCCTAGGCGCTCACCGTCTTCGCTACGGCCTGTTCCCGATACCAGGCGACAGTGCGATTCAAGCCTTCTTCAAAATCGATCGCCGGCTTGTAGCCCAGGTGTTTCTCCGCCAAAGCGATATCGGCCAGCGCATGTTTGACGTCGCCCATACGGTCCTCAGCATGGGTGACCGGACCTTCAAATCCCGTGAGTTTCCTCATCACCGTGACCGCATGGTTGAGCGAAATGCGGGTGCCGGTGGCGATATTGAAGAAGCGGCCCGCAACTTCATCCGCCGGCGCAGTGGCGGCGAGAAGATTGGCGGAGACTGCGTTGTCGATGTAGGTGAAGTCGCGCGACTGTTCGCCATCGCCAAAAATAGTGCAGCTCTCGCTCTGCAACATGCGTGTGATGAACTTCGCCAGCACTGCCGAGTACTGTGAATCCCACAATTGCCGCGGACCGAAGATGTTGAAGTAGCGCAGGCTGACTGTTGGTAAACCATACACGCGGTAGAAGGTCCGCACATACAGTTCGGCCGCGAGTTTGGAAACGGAATAAGGCGAAATTGGAGCCGGAGGCATGTCTTCGCGCTTGGGAAGAGTGGGCGTATCTCCGTACACCGAAGAGGAGCTGGCATACACCAGTCGCTGCACCTTGGCATCGCGCGCCGCCACCAGAATGTTCAGCGTGCCTTCGACGTTGACGCGATTGCTGCGTGCCGGGTCCGCGATGGAGCGCGGAACCGAACCCAGGGCCGCCTGGTGCAGCACGTAATCCACACCCTCCATGGCCGATCGCACGGCCTCGAGGTCGAGGATGTCAGCTTCCCGAAAGTCGAACTGTGATTGCAACCCGGCCAGGTTCTCAGGTTTGCCGGTGGCAAAATTGTCCAGACCGCGGACTTGCTCGCCTCTTGCCAGTAAAGCCCGCACCAGGTTCGAACCTATGAACCCGGCCGCTCCCGTCACTAAGTAGAGTGCCATGCTTTCGAGAATAGCATGCACCGGGCGGACGGCATGGTGCTAGTAAACTGGTGTATCCCCATGTTTTGCGGAGGCCGGAAGGCGATGGCTCGACTGCGGTCCGGGTCGTGGGGCTTCGGGTACACTGAAGCCTATGGCCGATGACAATGACGATTTTGCGGCAGCTTACCAGAGTGTCGTTCTCATTGTTCTCTTTGGAAATGAGAATGAGGATGACGGTAGCCTGAAACCAATTGCCTTGCAACGGTGTGCCAAGGCTGCTGAATTGGCACGGGAATGTCCGCAAAGTGTTATCTTGCCAACCGGCGCCTTCGGCGCGGGATTCAATAAGAGTGAATTTCCCCACGGCGAACTGCTGCGAAACCACCTGGTGAAACAGGAAGGAATTCCCCCGGACCGGATCCTGCCGTTTACCAACAGCTCGGAGACACTTCTTTCAAGGCTACGTAGCGTTCCTGAAGTGAAGTCCCCGACTGTTCCCGCACTGAATTCAGCATTCAGCGATGCTCCCTACCACCAAAAGTTGTTAGAGCGTGTTTCATAAATGCCGCTTCGACGCTTCTGCGCCATTAGAATCAATCGGTTACAAGAGCCGAGCCGGTTTATGAAACACGCTCTAGTGACAACTTGCCCGGTTGTGGACTAAAAGAGATAGAATCCCTGCAATCAAAAATATCAGTCGCACGACCTCACGAGTGGACCGTTAGGAGAATGTTGATGCGAACCAGACCTGAGCTTCAAGGCTGTGGGCCAGACCCAAGAGAACGCCAGCCCAAGGAAACAGTCGGCAATGAAATCGCGCAGAGCGCATCGCAACGCAATCATTTTGGGTCTGTTGGCCATGGCCTTGCTGCTCACCGCCTGCGAGAAAAAGGAGGAAAAGCCCAAGGCTGGTCCGCCCGAGGTCCTGGTCGCCGAGGTCGTGCAGCAGGACGTTCCTATCTTCCAGGAGTGGGTCGCGCAACTGAACGGCCCGGTCAACGCCGAGATCACGCCCAAGGTGCAGGGCTACCTGCTGAGGCAGAATTACCAGAACGGCTACTTCGTCAAGAAGGGCCAGCTTTTGTTTGAACTCGATCCGCGGCAGTACCAGGCGGCGCTCGATCAGGCCAAGGCGGACGTGGCCGTGGCCGAGGCCAATCTCGCGGAGGCGACGACCGACGTGGCCCGCGACACTCCGCTGGCCGCGCAGAACGCGATTCCGCAAAAGCAGCTCGATAACGACCTTGCCAGCCAGGCCGCATGGAAGGCGCAGGTTCAGGCCAAGAAGGCCAACCTGCAGAATGCCGAGTTGAATCTGGCTTGGACCAAAGTTTATTCGCCCATCGACGGCATTGCGGGCGTGTCGAACTCGCAGGTCGGCGATCTGGTCGGCACGGCGACCAAGATGACCACCGTCTCGCAGGTCAATCCCATCTGGGCCTACTTCAACATCAGCGAGAGCCGCTTTCTCGGCGTTGCGCCACCAGGTAACCGGAATCATTAGCGGCAAGGTCAGCCGCAGATCGCGAACGATACGCCGATCGAATTCATCCAGGCCAACGATGAGCCCTATCCGCAGAAGGGCACCATCATCTACGTGAATCGCCAGGTCGGAACCCAGACCGGCACCATCCAGATGGCCGCCGAGTTTCCCAATCCCGACGCCGCGCTTCGTCCCGGCGGCTTCGGCCGGGTGCGCATTCAGACCGGCGATAACAAGAACGCGCTGCTGGTGCCGCAGGCGGCCGTCATCGAAGTGCAGTCGCATGTACCAGGTCATCGTGGTCACCCCGGACAACAAGGCGATCTTCCGCCCGGTCAAGGTGGGAGAGCGCGTCGGCACGAACTGGATCATCACCGAGGGCCTGAAGCCGGGCGAGAAGGTCGTGGTCGAAGGCATCCTGAAGGTCCAGCAGTTTGCGGCGCAGCTCCGGAGTTGGCCAAGGAAGGCATTCCGGTCGTCGCCAAGCCGTACGTGCCCGCCGCGGCCGCGGCGGCAGGGAGCAACTGACCATGTCGAAATTCTTTATCAATCGGCCCATTGTCGCCATCGTCATTTCCATCCTGATGGTGCTGGTCGGCGTGGTCTCGATGCTCAGCCTGCCGACGGCGCAGTTTCCCAACATCGCCGACCCGATGATCCAGGTGAAGGCGACTTATCCCGGCGCCGATGCCCAGACGATCGCCGAGTCCGTCGCGACGCCGATCGAGCAGCAGATGTCCGGCGTCAGCGGCATGAACTACATGTATTCGCTGAGCGCCAGCTCCGGCGGCAGCATGACGCTGTACGTGGATTTCCAGCTGGGCACCGACGTCAATACCGACCAGATTCTGGCGCAGATGCGGCAGTGGACAGGCCAATTCGCAACTGCCCAGCGAGGTGACCCAGCAGGGCAGTCATCGTGCAGCCGGGCACGACCGCGCCGTTCATGCTGCTCGACCTCTATTCTCCCAACGGCGCTTACGACAACATTTTCCTGGCCAACTACGCCACCATCAACCTGCACTATGCACTGACCCGTCTCCCGGGTGTCGTCAGGTGCAGATCTTCGGCGCCGGCCCATACGCCATGCGCATCTGGGTGAATCCGGACACGGCTGGCGAGTCTGGGCGTGACCGTGCCGGAGATCATCAATGCGGTGCAGGCCCAGAACAGGGTGAATCCGGCCGGACAGATCGGCGGCGAGCCGGTTCCTCAAGGCCAGCAGTTTACTTATAACGTGCGCGCTCCCGGACGCCTGCCCGGCCGGAGGAGTTCGAGCAGATCATCGTTCGCGCCACGCCCGACGGCTCCATTCTGCGCCTGAAGGACGTGGCCCGCGTGGAACTGGGATCGCAATACTATTCCTACAACGCCGGTTGGGAGCCGCGGGTGAGACCAAGCCCGCCAGCCCGCGGCCCTCATCGCCATCTACCTGACGCCCGGCAGCAACGCGCTGCAAACCCGGGACGCGGTCCTCAAGATGATGGAGGAAGCCAAAGGCCGATTCCCGCAGGGGCTGGACTACATTGTCGCGCTCGATACCACGCTGGCGGTCAGCGCCGGCATCGACGAAATCTACAAGACGCTGGTCGAAGCTCTGGTCCTGGTCATTCTCGTGGTCTACATCTTCCTGCAGGGCTTGCGCGCCACGCTGATTCCGCTGCTCGCGGTTCCGGTCTCGCTGATTGGAACCTTCGTCGTCTTTCCCGATGCTCGGCTTCTCCATCAACACGCTGTCGCTGTTCGGACTGGTGCTGGCCATCGGATCTGGTGGTCGACGATGCCATCGTCGTGGTGGAAGCGGTCGAGCACCACATCGAAGGGGGCATGACGCCGCATGACGCCGACCGTTAAGGCGATGGAGGAAGTCTCCGGCCCGGTCATCGCCATCGCCCTGATTCTGGCGGCGGTGTTCATTCCGACGGCCTTCGTTCCCGGCATCACCGGACAGCTCTACCAGCAGTTCGCGGTCACCATCGCCATTTCGGTGCTGTTCTCGGCCTTCAACGCGCTGACGCTCAGCCCGGCGCTGTCGGCCATGCTGCTGCGGCCGAAGAAAGAGTCGCGCGGACCGCTGGGCGCGTTCTTCCGCTGGTTCAATCGCGTCTTCGGCCGGGCCACCGACGGCTACGTCGGCGCCTGCCACCACCTGATTCACAAGGCCGGATTCGCTTTCCTGCTGCTCGGCATGCTGGTCGTGGGCGCGGGCTTCTTCGGCAAGAAGGTTCCCGGCAGCTTCCTGCCCGACGAAGATCAGGGCTACGTCTACGCCGGGCTTGCAGCTGCCCGACGCCTCCTCGCTGCAGCGCACCTCCGAGGCCGCGCGCCAGGTCGAAAAGATCATCATGGAGACGCCCGGCGTCGCAGTACGTGAGCTCGGTCATGGGCTACAGCATGTTGAGCGGCGTCAACGCCACCTACAGTTCCTTCTTCTTCGTCTCGTTCAAACCGTGGGATGAGCGCAAGACTCCCGAGACCAGCTACGACGGCATCAAGGCCCATCTGCAGAAGCGCTTGTCGCAAGTCTCATCCGGAATTGCGTTCTCGTTTCCGCCGCCCGCCATTCCGGGCGTCGGAACTTCAGGCGGCGCCACCTTCATTCTGGAAGACCGCTCCGGCAGCGGCATCGAGTTTCTCGCCAAGAACACGCAGATTTTCATGGCGGAGGCCCGCAAGCGGCCGGAGCTGACCGGCGTCATGACCACGGCTCTGTTCGGCGTTCCGCAGGTCGGCGTCAACGTTGACAACGCCAAGGTCATGACGCAGCAGATCCCGCTGAGCAACCTGTACCAGACGCTGCAGACCTTCATGGGCGGCTCGCTGATCAACTACTTCAACCGCTTCGGACTGCAATGGCAGGTGTAGGTGCAGGCCGACGGCGACTTCCGCACCCAGGCCACGAACCTCGGCAAGTTCTATGTGAGCAACGCCCGGCGACATGGTTCCGCTGAGCACGTTGACCAGCACCTATCCCGCGCAGCGGCGCTGAGTTCATCATGCGGTACAACCTGTTCAACTGCGTGCAGATCAACGCCTCGGCCGCGCCCGGCTACAGCTCCGGCCAGGCGATGGCAGCGCTGGAGGACGTCTTCCACAAGACCATGCCCAGCCAGATGGGCTTCGACTACAGCGGCATGTCGTACCAGGAGCAGAAGGCCGCGCAGGGCGTCTCGCCCGGCGACGATCTTCGGCCTGTCATTCTTTGTCGTCTTCCTCATCATGGCGGCGCAGTACGAAAGCTGGACGCTGCCCTTCAGCGTGCTGCTGGGCGTGCCCATCGCGGTCTTCGGCGCCTTCGTCGCGCTCTTCTTCCGCCGCCTCGATAACGATGTCTATGCGCAGATCGGTCTGGTCATGCTGATCGGACTGTCGGCCAAGAACGCCATTCTGATCGTCGAGTTCGCCAAGATGGAGTACGACAAGGGCGCAACCTTGATTGACGCCGCTCTGACCGGCGCCAAGCTGCGACTGCGACCCATTCTGATGACGGCGTTCGCCTTCATCCTGGGTTGCGTGCCGCTGTGGACGGCAACGGGCGCCGGCGCTATCTCGCGACAGGTGCTGGGCACGGTGGTGATCGGCGGCATGTTGGCGGCCACGCTGCTGGCGATCTTCTTCATCCCGGTCTCTTTCGATGTGGTGGAGCGTTTGGGCTGTGGCTCGGCGGCAAGAAGAAGGAGCCACCAAAAGCAGAGCCTGGACCGGTCCGCGAAAGGAGCCGGCCATGACTAAGGTGAGAAGATTCACTGCCGTTGGTGCTGCTGCTCTCTGCTGGCGCCTGCAAGGTCGGTCCCAACTACCAGCGTCCCCCGTTGACGGTGCCGGACCAGTATCGCGGGGTCGCGCCCGACGCGACCAGCAGCAGGCGGGCGCCGGCGAGCAGTTTGGCAGATGAAGTGGTGGACGGTGTTGCAGGATGAGACCCTGCAGGCGCTCATCAAGGAAGCGCTCGCCAATAACTACGACATGCGGATTGCGGCCACGCGCATCCTGCAGGCCAGCGCCAATCTCGGCATCACCCGCGCCAATCAGTTTCCGACGCTGAACGGTCGTCTTCGGCATCGTCAACCAGCATCCACACCGTTTTACGGGAACTCGCCGACCATCGACACGGCCTCGGGCTGTCCTACATCGTCGACTTCTGGGGACAGTATCGCCGCGCCACCGAGGCCGCGCGCGCCGTCTTGCTGTCCACCTATTACGGCCAGGACCTGGTCCAGACCACGCTCATTTCGCTGGTGGCCAGAATTATTTCCTGCTTCGCCAGTACGACGCGCAGCTCATCTACTCGAAGGAAACGGTCGCGGCCGACCACGATATCCTGAAGCTGAACACCATCAAGTACAAGGGCGGCGACGCGGCCATCACCGATGTGTATCAGGCGCAGGTGCTGGTGCAGCAGGCCGAGGCTGAAGTCATCAGCCTGAAGCAGGCGATCGCGCAGACCGAAAACAACATCAGCCTGCTGCTGGGCAAGAACCCCAGTGACATCCCGCGCGGTCGGACTCTGGTGGACCAGCCACATCTGCCGGAGGTCCCGGCGGGCCTGCCTTCGGCGCTGCTGGAGCGGCGTCCTGACGTGCGCCGCGATGAAGAGATCCTGGTCGCCGCCAACGCCAATGTCGGCGTGGCCAAGGCGGCGTTCTTCCCGCAGATCTCGCTCACCGGCGAATTCGGCGCGCAGAGCACCGCCATCACCAGCTTCCTGCCGGCCCGGCGACCTTCTGGGCGCTTGGCGGCCAGGTCGCCCAGCCCATCTTCCAGGGCGGCCGTATCGCGCCAACTATCACCTGGCATGGGCGCAACGCGACGAAGCCGAGCTGATCTACAAGCAGACCGTGCTGAAGGCTTTCGGCGACGTGTCGAACAGCCTGGTCGGCTACAACCAATCGCGCCTGTTCCGCATGAAGATTCAAGAACAAACCGCACACCTACAAGGAGACCGCGCGCCTGGCGACCGTTCGCTATCAGGGCGGCGTCACCAGCTTTCTTGAGGTGCTGGTGACGAGCAGGATTACTTTACTTCGGCGCTGACCCTGGAACAGGCGTGGTACACCGAGATGCAGAATTACGTGCAGCTCTACCAGGCGCTGGGCGGAGGCTGGGAACAGCAGTAACAGTTGCCAGTACCCAGTAGTCAGTAGCCAGCGAAAGTCAGTTGCCACGGTTATGAACAAGTCATATCGAGATCTCGTGGTCTGGCAGAAGGCTATGGATTTGGTGGTTGCGGTTTACCAAGCCAGCGCCTCCTTTCCAAAGGAGGAACTCTACGGACTTACTTCTCAGGTGCGCCGAGCGGCTGTCTCTGTCCCGCAGCAACATTGCGGAGGGTCAAGGCCGTCACGGTGCGGCGGAGTTCCGCCACTTCCTCCGCCAGGCCGGCGGTTCGTTGATGGAGCTGGAGACACAACTGATGATCGCTGAAAGGTTGCGCTATGTCAGCCCGGAATCGACGAATCAGGTCCTGGGCGCGGTCAGCGGAAGTGGGAAAGGTTCTGAACGGTCTCATAAACTCGCTTAAGTGAACTGACTACTGGCAACTGGCTACTGACGACTGACTACTGGCGACCAGCCTTCCAATTGTTCTTGATCGTTGCCGATGATCAGCGTCGACGCGCTCCATCGCCTGAGTGCGGTAGTCGAGCATGGGAGCCGCTGATCGCGGCACAGCGTTCACGCGCCACTCAGGGCCAGTACCAGTTTCTTTGCATTTCGGCGGTTGGGTCGCTTCGCAGGGATTTTTAGGGATAAATCTTGCCGAGTCAGTTTCCACGCCGGCGCGTCGTGCGCGTAAGCTTCCACAAGACGAGGTCCAGCGGATTGCATCGCCTTGCTAAGCTGGCAAGCAATGTGACACGACTGCGACGCCTGGTCGCTCGCCACGAGGGCCATGCAGGTAGTCCAGATGGGCTGCAACTACGCAGACGTTAGACATGGTCTCACGCGATTCTTCATGCACAAGCCGAAGGGGTCGTAAAGCAAGCCGTGCGAAGACGCCGGACTGCTGCCGACTGAACGCTCCTGGCGGGATCGCATAGACGACTGCAGCGGCACTCCCGATGGCGTGGATTGCAGCCGATCAAGGATGCCACCTCACTTTATCAAGTATTGGGCACGCGCCCAAGGTGGGCTGTAACTGGAGCAGGAAGCGAGTGCGGTCTAGACGTGTTGTCCAGTCAAGTCGGACCAATTCTTGCGCGGAGCTTGCTGGAGGCGACTGGTGCGATCGACGAATTAAGACCAATCGCAGTCTGCGTAGCTGACCGACCCTCGAGAAGCCGTCGGACTATGCTGGCTGGATCGGGGTAGTCGATGGGACGTGCTCGGAACACAGGCTTGCGGCATCCAGCACAGGACGCGGCGAGAGCGTTGACGCAGCCAATGCTGCTCGGCAGCGGGGCAGGTCGGTGCGATAGCGGTAAACTTGCGCTAGGCTAGCGGCTGAATACCTCGGCAACGAGTGGTCTTGGCACGCCGCAATTTCGGATGGACTTTTCGCGCCGTGTCATGGGGTTGGAGGGACTGGGAAAACACTCTTCGGATACGTGCTGCTGCAATTCAATGCGCTCTTAACACGCACCGGCTGACTGAGCAAACGCGGGTATGTGGACGCATCTGTGCCGGGACTGTCTGCTCCAAGACTGGGATCGACTCTCGCACGGCTGTTATGCGCGAACTAGATTGGGACCGGAGGCTCGCGATAGCGACGGAACTGGAGTCTATTCAGGCAAACCGACTCGAGAGTCGAGCGGATGATGCAGGAGCAAGCAGGCGAAGTGTGAAATGGCGGATCGGAAACGGTCGCGGGTTGCAGGATGTCGCATACCGCCGTTAAGATGCTTGCCGGTTCCTCCTACTGTAGCGTTCTATCTTCGACACCTGGAAACGCACTTCCCGTGTTCAGTATGATTGTGGTCTTGGAAGCGGACGGACTCGTAATTGGTGCGAGGCAGGTTCTGCACGCGCCACGAGGCGCAACGGCCATTGCTGTTCGCTGGGTCGCGACCGGTGAGTGGGAGAAAAACTCGGTGCGACGCTGCTGAGCGTACTGCGCAGCGTTTCACTCCTGGCATCGGGCTGGAAGACTCAGCACATCACGCGGCTGCGATATGCCGATGTACGCATATCTTGTGGTAGCGGTCCACCACTGGCGTCCGGATTACTTTCCGACAAGGCGAGTTTCACGCGTGACATGCATGGTCTGCATAAACTGATAGCAGCACGAACCCGATGAAGCTAATACAGCAGTCAGACGGCTGGCACAATACGGTGAGTCGCATAGCAGAGCCATGGCGCTACTGCTAGCCTCACAACGGCGAAGAAAAGTCTGCGACGATGGGAACCGGGAGATCTTCCGATCAGTCCGGTGGATGGTAGGCATGGAACAGGCGCATTCGGTTTGCTATTCGGTTAACCCAATTCCCTCCAGAGTGCCAAAATGGGAATGTTTCTTCGCCTCGACGAGCCGGTTTTCGCCCGTAAGTCCAATGGAATGAAGCTTTTGATATCTAACTCCTTTGGATACAAGTTTTTGCGAGGAAAGATTTTTTCTCCCCTTTTATTTTCAATATTTTGCAGACATAAGGGGGGAGGGGGGATGTTACTAAATTGATAATATTCGTGCCGATTTTGGGAAACAGCGCGAAACGGTAAAGATCTGTTATCGAATAGTAAACTGCCGCAGTCTGCCTTCGGGACCTGACTTGACCGACTGAGAAACTAATCTAGACTACCAACAGCGAAGACGACCGTGCGCGGAGGAGAAGAACGAATGATCGCGACCGTAAACCAGAAGATCCTGCCATGCCTGCTAAGTTTGCTTCTAGTCCTGGCGGCAATGCCCCAGGCCGGCGCTGTGATGATGTATCAGGACCAGCCAGCCGCTCCCTCACCGTCGTCGTCGTCCTCGTATCCGGGGCAAGGCGCGCCCATGACCGCTCAGGAGCTGC
Organism: uncultured Acidobacteriaceae bacterium; assembly: GCA_963798005.1. Taxonomy (GTDB): domain Bacteria; phylum Acidobacteriota; class Terriglobia; order Terriglobales; family Acidobacteriaceae; genus Bog-257. Next base: position 141,892 of record CAWCRZ010000011.1, read on the forward strand.
AATCTCTAGTCGCGCCCATCGCGCTCTATCCCGATGCGTTGGTGGCCCAGATCCTCAGCGCCGCTACCTTTCCTGACCAGGTTGCGGTCGCCAATAACTGGCTCGAGCAAAACAAGAACCTCACTGGGACGGCGTTGGGGCAGGCGGTGAACGGGCAGTCGTGGGACCCCAGCGTCAAGGCGCTCACCCAGTTTCCGTCGGTCCTGAACAACATGTCGCAGAACCTTGCGTGGACGTCGCAACTGGGAGAGGCCTATCACAACCAGTCTGCCGACGTGATGGCCGCCGTCCAGACCTTGCGCGCCCAGGCCAAGGCCGCCGGCAACCTCAAGTCGGGTTCGCAGATCACGGTGGTGCAGCAGACGCCGCAGACCATCGTCATCCAACCGGCCAATCCCCAGATTGTGTACGTTCCGGAATACAACCCCACCGTGGTTTACGGCACGCCGTATGTCGTTCCCGGGTACAGCACCGGCGACTTAGTAGCGGCCAGCGTGCTCTCCTTCGGCGCCGGAATTGCGGTCGGGGCGATGATGAGCGGAGGATGCTGCGGTTGGGGATGGAGCAGTTGGAACTGCAACTGGTATCACGGCGGCGGGGTGTACTACGGCAACCATCCTTACTACGGAAACAACGCGTGGCATGGCGGCTACTACAACAATGGCTACCATCCGTACAATAACGGCTACAACAGCAGCGGCTATCACCCCAACAACAACTACAACAAGGGTTACAACAGCAGCGGCTACCACGCCAACAATCTACAGACCACAACACCAACGTGAGCGGCAACACGGTCAACGTCAACAAGGGCGACACCGGCGCCTCCAATTCCATGGACAAGTCGGGATGGGGCAGCTCCGACGCCGCTCGCGGCTGGGGATCGCAGGACACGGGTAGCAAAGCCACGGCGTTTAGCGGTTATGGCGGCCACTCGGGATCGAGCTCCGGCAGCGGCGGGTGGGCAGACCGTTCGGCCAGTTCGCGCGGCTGGGGCAGCCGCGGCGGAGGTGGAGGCTGGGGCGGCGGTGGCGGTTTCCACGGCGGCGGTGGCCGCAGGTAGCGTTTGCAGGCTGGCTTGCAGTTAGCAAGTCGTAGACATAGTCCCGTTGTAGCAAAGATTCGGAGGTTGGAATGTCGTTGACCAGAGTCAAGATTTCGCGGTGCTGGCTTTTCTTATCGCTCCTCGCGCTGACCATGTGTGTTGTGTCCTGTAGTAAGCAGGAAAAGCCCGTCGAAACCCAAGCCCAGACTGCGCAGAAGACATTTGCCTCGCCCGACGATGCCGGCAAAGCGCTGGCGGACGCCGCTAAATCGGACAACCGTGACGTCATGCTGGCGATCTTCGGCCCCGACTCCAAAGACCTGATTTACTCGGGTGACGCCCAGGCTGACAAGGCGGCCTTTGCGGGATTTGTTTCTGACTATGACGCAATGCACCGCTGGCGAAAGCTTGACGATAGCATTGAGTTGCTGTTTACCGGAGCCGACAACAAGACCTTCCCCATCCCGCTGAAGAAGAATGCCGCCGGCCAGTGGTATTTCGACACGCCGGCGGGCAAGGAGGAGATTATCGCCCGCCGGATCGGCAAAAACGAGATGGCCGCGATCGACGTCTGCGCGGCGGTGGCCGACGCCCAGGCGCAATACTTTTCTCAGCGTCATGACGGGGTGAAGCAGTACGCGCAGAAGTTCCTCAGCGAGGCAGGCAAGCAGGACGGTTTGTATTGGCCGTCGCCAGAGGGCCAGCCCAAGAGCCCGCTGGGACCGCTGGTGGCTTTCGCGACCGGCGAAGGATACAAGCTGCAGTCCAATCAGTTTGTGCCTTTCCATGGCTACTACTTCCACATGCTGGACAAGCAAGGTCCCGACGCCAAGGGAGGCGCGAAGAGCTACGTCGTCAACGGCAAGATGACCGGAGGATTTGCGGTAGTCGCTTATCCGGCGAAATATGGCGATTCGGGCATCATGACCTTCCTCATCAACCAGAATGGTGTGGTGTACGAGAAAGACCTGGGCAAGACAACCGGCGATCTCGCAGATGCGATGACCGAGTTCAATCCGGATAAGAGCTGGAAGCCGGTGGAAGAATAGCGAAGAATGTGGCGCAGCAGAATCTACATTTTGAACTGCGTCAAGGGGTTTAGCCCGCTAGCCGCGCGGCTCGCACGTTTGGAGACGTACATTGCCTGGTCAGCGGCGGCGTAAAGCTGGTCCGGGGTCCGGCCGTCGTCGGGATATAACGCCAGCCCAATGCTGAGGCCGGTGTGAATCAGCTTCCCTTCCAGCTTGAAGGGAACCGTGAACGCCATTTCGAGATTCGAAACCAGGACTTGGGCGCCCTCGGCATCGGCCACATCGCTGACGACCGTGAATTCGTCGCCGCCGGAACGGGCCAGGGTGTCGGAAGTCCGCATCCGGCTCGCCAGGCGGGTAACTACCTGTTGCAGGGTCAGGTCTCCGATACGATGTCCAAAGGTGTCGTTGACCTGTTTAAAGTGATTAAGGTCGAGCAAGAGTACTGCAACCTTGTTGCCCTTTCGGTCAGCATGAGACAGGGCCTGTTCCAGACGGTCTTCGAGCAGCCGCCGGTTCGGCAACCCCGTCAGTTCATCGTGATAGGCGAGGTACTCGCTCTTTTGCATCTGGTCTTCCAGAAGTATGAGAATCATGCCTACGGCGACGAAATATTTGGGAATGTTCCATACCTCGGACTCGACGTGAATGGAGGGAGCAAAGGTGGCCAGCCACATCCCAGTCGGGAATACAGCGCCCCAGACGGTAAACCCTGCGACCGTGGTAATGACTCCCACGGTTGCGCGACGGAAATGCCGCCAGAACAAAGCGGCCACAATGAAATTAAGCGCTGCGAGAAGAAAGATGATGCCCAGCTCAAAGTTGCCGCGGGCGACTGTCCAGGCAATCGCCGAGCAAACAACCAGACAAGCAATCGACAGGCAAACTACGTAGGTTGAGATCTTCCGATGGAAAGTCCAAATCACAAATATCGCGCCGGCAAATCCGAGCGCGACTATTCCGTAATAGAACGGGCGGGCGCTTACGTCCCAAATGGCAGCGTCGGTGAAGGCGATCGCAGGAATGGCGATGACCGCGGCCAGTACAAGTTCACGACCACGATTGGGCGCGGCGATGGAAACCGAAATTAGGAAAGCGATGCCGGCCATTTCCAGTGCATTGAGATTGATCGCCGTAGCCATCCGAGCCCATGGACCTGCCCCGACATCCACAAACTGGGCTACGAAATGCACGAGGACGAGAATCCACCCTAGCAGCCAAAGGTGCAACCGTTCGCTGGTGCTCTGCCGCAAGATGGCGCGAAACACCACGACCAGCGCCAAGAGAGCTACAAGGCTTGGAAGGGTAGTGAAGTTCATACGGCTAGTCCGCGGTGGAGTCAGGACGAAATAAAACTGTCACGACTATAGGATTCGCCTATTGACTTTACCAGAAAAATGCAGAAATCTATCGTAAAAACTCGCATGGAATACTAGGACGGCCGTATTCAGCGTACCTTTACGTCGGGTTCGACCGACATCCCGGGACGCAACAGCCCATCTTTGTTGAAGTCAGGCTGGTCGTTCCCGTCGAAGTCAATGCGCACCGGAATCCGTTGGACTACCTTCACATAGTTCCCCGTGGCGTTCTCCGGTGGTAGCAAACTGAACTTGGCTCCCGTCGCACCGCCTATGCTGGTGACGTGGCCCTTCCACTTGCGACTGCCATACGTATCCACCTTGATCTTGACGGGCTGACCTGGCTGCATGTGCGCGAGCTGAGTTTCTTTGAAGTTACCCGTAACCCAGACGTCCCGCATTGGCACGATCGCCATCAGGTCCTGGCCAACACCGATGTTATCGCCCACCTGCACGGAGCGCTTGCCCACGACTCCATCCACCGGGGCGACGATCGTGGTGTACGTCAAGTTAAGTTGCGCCTGATCGAGAGCAGCCTTGTAACGCAGTGCCTGGGCCTCGGCAGAGTCGGCCTTGGCTTTGGTGGCCGCTACCATGTTCGGCGTAGCTTGAGCATTCTTCACTGCGGCATTGGCCTGCTCGATGCGCGATTCCGCCATTTTCACCTGCGCCTGTGCCGCCGCGAGCTCGGCCTTACGCGCGCTGACCGTGGCGTTGGCCGCGGCGGCCGCCGCGATCGCTTGATCAAACTGCTGTTGTGAGATTTCCCGCTTGCCCAGCAGTTGCCGGTAACGTTCCACATCCTTGTTCAGCTTCACCGCATTAGCTTCCGCTTCAACTACCTGCTGTTGACTAGCCTCCACCTGCCTCTGTGCGGCGACGACACCAGACTGCGCGGACTGCCAGTCGGCACTGGCAGAGCGAATCTGGCTGACCGAGCCAACGCTCTGCACCGGCACTCCGAATTGCGCTGCCATCGCCTGCGCCAGCGAATCCTGATGTTCGGCCTTAGCCCGCTCAAGAGCCACTTGGTAGTCCGTCGGATCGATCTGCACCAGGACATCGCCCTTGTGGACGACCTGGCCATCATCGACGTTCACCTTTATGACCTGCCCGCTGACGCGTGCGTTTATGGGATAGATATGGCCATCGATCTCGGCGTCGTCGGTGCTCTCCCAATGGCGGCTGTCCCACCAGAACCATCCCACGAGCACAAGGGCGGCGATTACCACCAGAAACACAATGGGCTTTGCCGCGGGATTCTTCTGGAAGAATCCGCGGTGGTCCTCTTCGTGCCTCGCTGCCTCCGGGTCATGGTGCTCTTCGTTCTCCCCGTGGGGCGCAGGCCGTTCCAGTTCGGGTTGTTCCGTGGTGCTCGTGCTCATGTGTCATTCACCTGTCAACGACTATTTGTGAGGAGCTTGGTTCGCATCCGGCTGCGGAGCGGGAGTCGTGACTTCTCCGCTGATTCCGGCCGATTCCGGAGCAGCCGCCGGCGGACTTCCCGAATCGCTTGGTGGCGTTACTCCACTTGGCGGTACTGTGCTTCCCGGCTCGGCCAGATATTGCTTTACCACTTGTTCGGCATTCCCGATGGCGCGCGCCAGCAACACCTTGGCAATGTTATGGGCATACAAGCTGGCGATGTACTGCTCGTTGGCCGCAGCGAGCTGCTGTTGCGCCTGAATCACCTCAACGTTGTTCGTCACACCTGCCGCGAAGCGGTCTTGCGACTGTCCTAGCGCCTGCTGCGCCAGGTCAAGGCCCAGCTTCGCCACTTCCACCTGTTGCGCGGCTGCGTTCAGATCGAGGAGAGCATCCTGAACGTCTTGCTCAATTCTCCCTCGCAAGTTGTCTACCTGCGCCTGGCGCTGCTTCAGGATGGCATCGGCCTGGCGAACGTCAGCTTCTACTTTGCCACCTTGGAAGATGGGGATTCTCAAGGTGGCCGCGGCCGACCAGTTCGGCGACATCGAATCCGGAGTCGTTCCCAAAACGCCATATTCGCCTGCGAGACCGATCGAGGGCAGGCGCTGTTTCCACGCGGCTTCGCGGCTGAGTTGCGCCGCACGTAAAGAAGCCAACGCCGCCTGGTAGTCAGGACGGGTTTGCAGAGCGCGGGTGTAAGCCGTCTCCAGTTCCATCTCAGGCAGCGGATGGTAGGGAACGCGATTGATCAGCCGAAACTTTTGTCGCACAGGGAGGCCGATGACACGGGCCAGTGCGATCCGCTGTTTCTCCAGATCATTCTGGGCCTGAATGACAGCCTCACGTTCGGCCTGCAACTGCACTCGGGCGCGAAGGGTGTCAATGTTGGGTGCCAGACCAGCCGTTTCCTGGTCTTCCGCCAGTTGAAACAGCGCCTGCGCCGTTTTAAGCTCCGCTTCGGTAGCAGTGACTCTGGATTCCTGCGCGATCGTGAGCAGGTAGTTCGCGCCTACGGCGAGCACCACCGTGTCTCTCGCGTCTTTATAGGTGAACTCAGCCGCCTTTACATTCTGGGAGGCAGCCTGAATGTTGTTAATGGAGTGAAAATCGAGTACGGTCCAGGCGCCGGTCGCGCGAAGGTCCGAAATCCCGAACGGGCCCGACGGAAGTGGGGATGCCAGGAAAGGTGAAGCCGAACTGCTTCAGGTTCAGCTTCTGGTCTTCTTCGCTGAAGGAGCCGTTGGCCACCGGCAACAGATCGCTAAGGGCCCGCAGGCGAGCTGCACTGGATTGTTCGGTAACCCGGGCGGCGAGATACAAGCCAAGGTTGTACTTCAATCCCCGATCAAGTGCGTCCTCAATGGTAAGGTCGAGGACTTCGCCGGTGACGTGGCCCTGAGGGATCGATCCGGCGTAAGGATCCTGATTGCGATTGATGACCTGCTCCGCCGTAGGCAGGGTCGACAATCCCCCGATGCCACTCTGTCCCCAGGAAAAACAGCACGCCAACAGGAGGATCGCGGCAACTAACGCGCGCAAGCTACGAAAACCCAGGGTGCGCGCGCTGCATTTCGCTCCTTCGCTATTTGTAGTACACGCATTTATATAGTCCATCGTGCAAGCCGTTCGAAACTTAGATGATTTGCCATAGGGCAGCGTTGCGCAAAAACACCTCAAGGCTGCCGCAGACTCAATTTCGTCAGGAAAACCATCTGCAACCCGAGTGCCTACTTCTTCAGTTTCTGTATAGCCCAACTTCGCTGGTCGACGGCCGGCTCATCAAGTCGCGTATCGCATCCTGCACCGGCTTTCCTTGCTGCAGGATGGCGTGCATCTGCTCGGTGATCGGCATTTCCACCCCAGCCTTGCGTGCCAACCCTACGGCAGCATTGGTGGTCAGCACACCTTCGGCGACCATGCCATGCATGCCGGCGATGATGTCGTTCAGGTTGCGGCCGCGGCCCAACTCGACGCCGACACTGCGATTTCGCGACAGGCCGCCGGTACAGGTGAGCACCAAATCTCCCAGTCCCGCCAGTCCCGCCATGGTCTCGGGACGTCCTCCGCAGGCCACCGCCAAACGCGTGATCTCGGCCAGCCCGCGAGTGATTAGCGCGGCGACCGTGTTGTGCCCGAGATTGAGGCCGGATAGAACTCCGGCGGCAATGGCGACAATGTTCTTCAGTGCGCCTCCCAGTTCCACCCCGATCACGTCACTGTTGGTGTAAACCCGAAATCGAGGGTCGCTGAACTCGCGTTGCACAATGGCCGCCAGTTCCTTGTCGGAGGATGCAATGGTGATGGCGGTCGGATCGCCTTTCGCGACTTCGGTTGCAAACGTGGGGCCGCTCATGGCGCCGATGCGCGGCACAAAGCCATTGATCGATCCAGCGAGTAGTTCGGTGATGACTTCGGTCATGCGCAGCAAGGAATCGTTCTCAATGCCCTTGGTCGCGCTGACAAAGAGCATGTCCGGCCGAAGGTGCGGCAGCATTGCCTGAAACACGCGGCGGGTGTGATGCGAAGGCATGACGCTGATCACGATCTCCGCACCGCGCAGCGCCTCTTCAAAGCTGTTAGTTGCCTGAACTGTCTCCGGTATTGAGTCACCCGGCAAGAACAACTGGTTGACGCGACGGGCCTGGATGCTCTCGCACACCTCGCCCTCGTGCGCCCATAAACGTACCCGATGTGTCTGCTTGCGTCCCAGCACAACGGAGATTGCCGTTCCCCAGGCGCCCGCGCCAATGACTGCGATTTCGCTCATCAGCAGCTCTCTTTCATCGCCACCGGTTTTCGGTGCCGGCCAGCAGCCTGCGAATGTTGTCTTTGTGCCGAACGATAATCAGCAATGACGAAGCCGCGATCAGCAGCAGGATAGGAGCAGTCGTGCGTTCCGCCGGATTCAGCCACCACACGAACAGTGGAAAGGCCGCTGCCGCGACCGTGCTGCCCAGCGAAACATAGCGGGTGAGTACGACGACCACAACAAACAAGACGAGTGCGACAACGATGGCCCGTGGCGCCAGCGCTGCGAACGCCCCAACCGCGGTCGCGACTCCCTTGCCGCCCTTGAAGCGCAGCCACACCGTGAACACGTGTCCGAGGATGGCGCAAAACGCTGCCAGCGCGGCCAATAGAAAGATAGTACGGCTATCGATGGTTTGAGTCGCCTGATCGTAGATGCGCGATGGAGTTTCACTGACGAGGCGACGCGATCCGGCCAGCCAGAAGGCGAAAGCGACCGCGCCATAGCCCTTCAGCGCATCGAGCAACAGGGTCGCGAGGGCGAGTCCCTTTGACCCGGTACGGGCAACGTTGGTCGCGCCAATGTTGCCGCTGCCGGTCTGGCGCACGTCCTGGCCGCGAAATATGCGGACCAGCAGGTAGCCGAAAGGAATCGACCCCAGCAGATAAGAGACTGCGACGACAATAAGTGTGAGCTTAGTCAAATTAGTGGTTCAAGTGCGTGGCTATCCAAGCGGATAGCGCGACAACTTGCCGTACTGGGCGCCCGCCGGCGATAGCTTGCTCTCGTACAGCCAGAACTCTTGCGCCGTCATTGTACCGAACTCCAGCGGCGTCAATGTTTCAACTTTAGCGCGGACCGTTTGCAATCCCTGAGTGGGCTGCTCGCCCGGCACCGGACGGGGACGACCGCTACCAGCCCGCGCCAAGGTTAGATGTGGCGTGAACGGGCCCTTGTCCCGCTTGAACCCGAGCGGCTCGAGCACCTCGGAAATTGATTGCGCAAGCTCCTGAAGGCCGGGGCCGGATTCGATACCGACCCAGAATACGCGTGGCGATTTCGGGTTCGGGAAGAAGCCGGCGTTGCGAAGTGCGAGCTCAATTGGCAAACCCTTCACGTGGCGCAGTGCACGCTGAATGTCATCGAGCCGCTTCGTTTCGCCAAGAAACTGGAGCGTCACATGGAACGTCTCCGTTCCGACCCAACGCGCATCGGACGCGAGTTGCCGCATCTGGTCGCGGAACCCGGCAATCCGTTGGCGAATGTCGGCGTCGATGTCGAGAGCTACGAACAGGCGCATAACAAGGAAATTGTAGAGCAGAACTCGATTAGGGTCTGGCGTAGAACCTGTATAATCCGTCCTCTTATGCATGGTTTCTTCGCGCAGCGGACCTCGTGGAATCTCAGCCCCAATCGTTACAGCGAGGCGCTGGAGGCGCATCGGCGGGCGCGCCGGGAAGTGCTGGACCTGACAGCGTCGAATCCGACGACCGTCGGACTGCGCTATCGCGAGCAAGAATTGTTGCAAGCCCTGGCGCACACCGAGGCACTGACCTATGAGCCGGAACCGAAAGGGCTGTTCTCCGCGCGCCAGGCGATTGCGGCGTACTACGCCGAGCGTGGGAGTCGCGTCTCTCCGGATGACCTCGTCCTGACCACGAGCACGAGCGAGGCCTATTCGTTTGTGTTTCGGCTGCTGTGCAATCCCGGTGACGCGTTGCTGGCTCCGGAGCCAAGCTATCCGCTGTTCGCCTTTCTGGGCGATCTTCAGGATGTAAAGCTGGCGCCCTACGAGCTGGTATACGACCATGGATGGCAGATCGACTTCTCCTCGCTGCAAACGGCCATCGAGCGCGTGCAGGCTTCCGGCGGAACGTGCCGAGCTGTGTTGGTCGTGCATCCCAATAACCCCACTGGCTCCTACGTGAAGGCACACGAGGTCGAGCAGTTGAATCGCATCTGCGATGCTAACCAGATGGCCATCATCGCCGATGAGGTTTTTCTCGACTATTCGCTGCAGACTGAACCAGCGTTGACCTTCTCCGCGAACAGCGACGCTCTGACCTTCACCTTGAGCGGTCTATCCAAAATTTCCGGTTTACCCCAGATGAAGGTCGCCTGGATCGCTGTCAGCGGTCCCGACCCCTTAAAACAGGAGGCATTGCGCCGACTGGAAGTCATCGCAGATACCTACTTGTCCATGAACGCTCCGGTGCAATGGGCTGTTCCCGTTATGCTGGAAGAGCGTCATGGAATCCATCGCCAGTTGATGTACCGCATCCGCGAGAACCTCGCGGAACTGGACTCGCAGTTGGCGGCCCAGAAGCTGTGCCAACGGCTGGAGGTCGAAGGCGGCTGGTATGCCGTGCTTCGTATCCCTGTAATCGGCTCGGACGAGGACCTCGCCATTCGTCTGCTACAGGAAGCGGGCGCGCTGCTGCAACCCGGACATTTCTACGACTTCCCGGCTGACGGCCATCTGGTTATCAGCCTGATCACGGAATCGCCGGCCTTCCAGCAGGGAATCAGCCGCGCCTTGCAATTCATTGCGACCAATTGCGGCTGACGCGATCCAAATAGAAGCCTGTAAGATAGCGCTAGAAACTCTTTCCCATTGTGGGATAGCTGGGCGGTATAATTACAAACCGTGCTTAAGTACTCCATCGTCGTCCCCTTCCACAACGAGGAAGATAACGTCACCGAGCTTTATGACCGCCTCAAGGTGGTGATGGAAGCCAACAACGAGTCGTTCGAGCTGGTGTTCGTGGACGACGGCAGCGACGACAACACCTTCTGGATGCTGCAGCAGATCGCTTCGGTCGACCGCCGCGTGGTCGTGGTCAAGCTGCGCCGCAACTTCGGGCAAACCTCCGCGCTGGCAGCCGGTTTCGACCATGCCGAGGGAGAATACGTCATCGCCATGGACGGCGACCTGCAGCACGATCCGCACGACATTCCCATGTTCCTCCAGAAGCTGCGGGAGGGATACGACATCGTCAGCGGCTGGCGCAAACAGCGCATCGATAACTTTGTCATGCGGCGCGTGCCCTCGAAGATCGCCAACTGGTTAATGGCCAAGTTGAGTGGCGTGGAACTGCACGACTTCGGCACCACCTTCAAGGCCTATCGGCGTGAGGTTGTTCAGGAAGTGCCACTCTACGGCGAGCTGCACCGCTTTATTCCAGCGCTTGCGTCCGCGTATGGCGCGACCATCTGCGAAGTGCCCATCCGCAATGTCAACCGCGAACGCGGCGAGTCACACTACGGAATCTCGCGTACCTTCCGTGTGCTCTTCGACCTGATCACCATTCGGTTCCTGCTCAAGTACATGTCGCGGCCGCTGCACTTCTTCGGCGGCTTGGGCATGCTGGCGATGGTTTCTGGCGGAGGTCTTGGCTTCTGGCTGGTAATCCAGAAGCTACTCAACCCGAACTGGGATGTGATGCAGGAGCATGGTCCGCTGTTGATCTTCTCCGCCGTGCTCATCCTTGCCGGAGTGCAGTTGCTCGCCGTCGGACTGCTTGGGGAGATGCAGGTCCGTCATCACCACGAGCCGCGCCGCGCGCCCTACACGCTCGAACGCGTGCTGCGCGCCGAGGAGCGCGAGCGCTCCACTCACTCCGAGTAGCCGCTTTTCGCGCTCTTCGCTACTCGCTTTTCGCCTTTCGCTCTTTTACTCTTACTCTGTCATCCTGAGCGACGAGCGCGGCGAGGAATCGAAGGACCCCTATCGCCGCAGGTACCTGTACCATCCATCCCGACCGCTCTCGCGCTCCGGATAGCGAACAGCGAATAGCGAAAAGCGAATAGCGTGTCAAGCCGCAGCGTCTCACCGAACCAATCTCATCCTTTGCGCGGCTATGTCTTCATCGCCGCCGCAACCTTCTTCTGGGGACTGTCGGCGGCGCTCGGCCGAGCGGTGTTTACCGGGCGACTGCTGGGCGGGATGCAGGCCTTGCGTCCCATCGATCCGGTCATCCTGGCGCAAAGTCGAACTACGCTGTCGCTTCTCCTACTTGCGCCTATTCTTCTGCTGAAGAACCGCTCCTCGCTGCGCGTGCGCGGCAGTCATCTGGTGCAATTCTTTCTGCTCGGCATTCTCGGTCTGGCGGCTTCGAACTTCTTCTACTACTTCGCCATCGAGAAGACCACGGTCGCGACTGCCATCGTCCTGCAATACGTCGCGCCAGTCTGGGTGTTGCTGTACATGCTGGCGCGGAGACTGCAACGGCCAACCCTGCGGCGCATCAGCGGAGTGGTGCTGGCGGTGGTCGGCTGCGGACTGGCGGTCGGCGGAATCGCCGCCCAGCGCGGGTTTCCGTGGATTGCGATTTCCGGACCGCGAGTCAACACTCTGGGCGTGATCGCCGCCGAGATGGCCGCCATTTCGTTCGCCTTCTACAACGTTTACGGCCAGCACCTGCTGCAAATCTACAACCGCTGGACGGTGCTGGCGTACTCGCTGTCGGGCGCTGCTGTCTTCTGGCTGTTCGTGAATCCGCCATGGAAAATCGCCGCCCAGCACTACAGCGCAGCGCAATGGCTGTTCATGGCGGTGTTCTCCATCACCTCGATGCTCATCCCATTTTCGCTCTACTTCACAGGATTGCAGCATCTCGATCCTACGCGCGCCATCGTGACCGCTTGTCTCGAACCAGTGTGGGCGATTCTGCTGACCGCAATTACCTTGGGCGAACTGGTCTCGCCGATGCAAGTAGTGGGAATCGTAGTGGTCTTGTTGGCCACGATGCTCATCCAGCGCCCTGAACGCGAGGGCCGCAAGGAGCCAACAATTGCAGTCGAGCCCATCGAGTAGCTAGCTGTCGGCTCTCAGCAGTCAGCTAGCGGCATTCACCGCGTGCCCCGCCCATTCGCGCTTCTTGCGAATGTGTGGGCGATCAGAACCGTATGCAGGAAGGTCAGGAACCCAAGAACGCACGAAAATGATCAATCCTACCCAACCAAGAGAAGGTTGGGTGAGGCACCCAGACCTGATACAAAGCGATTCACGATAAAGACGTGACGGCCCCGCCCTAGCCAAAACCGGGCTAGAACGAGGCACCCAGATTCATTTTGTTATGAATAGAAGGTATTTCGGAGTCGGGCTGGTTGCTGCCTTTGCCTGCTCTAATATCACGTACCCATGTGACCGCCTGCACTGACAAAGGAGAGGGGAAGAGGCACTATCCAAATGGGACCCAGTGTCTCTACTTGCGCCGATCTGGGCGGGGAAGGCCCACACGGGCGATGGTCTTTGACAAGTCAGCGATGAGTTGTTTCAGGGCCGAGACCACCGCGAAGCCAAACTCGGGAAGAAAGTCTCGATGGCCGGCGAAAAGCGAAGACCGAACAGCGAAAAGCGAAAAACGAGGGTGCGGCTGACGGCTAGAAGCCGTCTCATAAATAGTGTGCGTAACGGAATGCGAATTCCCTCTGGGGCTAAAGCCCAATGTTCCCGAGGCCCGCAGCGGCACGGCTGAAGCCGTGCCCTTTCAAATCGCATTTATGAGACCAGTCCTAGCACCACTCACAACCGCTTCACCGTCTTCTCGTACAGGTCCTTGAAGCAGCGGCCAGGATCGTACTTGCTCTTCAGCGCCTCATACGCAGGCCGGTTGTAGATCTGCCAGAAAGTCTGCTCGTCGTAATAGGCAGTCGAGTAAAGACCTTTCTTGCCGTGCAGCGCTATCGCCTTGGCTTCGATCTTCCTGTTGAAGTGCCCTTCCGGTTGCGTGCTCGGCACCGTGTCCCAGAAGCCAAGGTTGACGTAAAGCTTCTTCGGGTCGAGCGCATAAAGATCGTAAGTCACGTTCGGATCGTAGCTGCGGAAGGGGCAGATCCAGATGGGAAGGACGCCGATTTCGCGGAGCAGGAACTCCAGAAACTCAACCGTGTGTTCGATGGGAATGTCGACATCCTGGATCACCGATTCGGTTTTCGACTCCGGCAGGACCTTGTGCGAGAGCCGCATGATGCGCTGGTAGGTTCTTGAGTTCAGTAGCCACTTCGTTGCCAGCAGTCGGACCGGAGCGTGCTGTACATAGAAGTGCTTGGAGCACCAGAACCAGTCGGTGTCCCAGCGCCAGATGTAGTCCCTGGCGGTGAGGTAGTCCGCTTCGCGCTGCCGGATGGACTGGTAGAACACGTTCATGTAGGTGTAGTCGCTGACGAAGGGCACCTGGTCCGTGAACTCGCCGGTGGTGATGTACATCTCGCTGCCGTTGAAGACGACGCCGTCGATGTAGTCGAAGCGCGAGCCGGCGCATAGCGTTTCGATTTGCGCGAAGAACTTCTCCGGCTCGGTGATCTTAGTGTGCGTGAGCTTGACGTACCTCTTCGCCGGAATGAGCTTCACCTTGAGCCGCAGCACGTAGCCGAGCGTCCCGTAGGAGTTCGGGAAGCCGTAGAAGAGGTCCGGATGTTGCGTCGCCGAGCAAAGGATGGTGCTGCCATCGCCCAGCAGGATTTCCATTTCCTCGACGGTCTCGTGCACCAGTCCGTACTGGAAGGAGGAGGACTCGATGCCAATCCCACTGATGGCGCCGCCGATGGTGATGGTCTTGAGCTGCGGCACCACGGTCGGAAGCAGGCCGTGTTTCAGAGTCTCGTCGGCGAGCTGTTCGTAGGTGGTCATGCCTTCGACGTCGGCAAGGCGGCCCGCCTCATCGACTTGGAGGACGTGGTGGAAGGAGCGAACATCAATGCGCTTGGTGTCCGCCTGGACGCGATGACGAAACAGGTTCGAGGTCGGCTTGGCAAGGCCGATGCCGGAGCCATTCGCTCGCGCCGCAGCCAGTTCGCGTACCAGGCGCTCGCGCCTCTGCTCATACGCGGGAATGGCGGCGGAGGTCATCGGCTACCTGACAGGCACATATCCGGGAATGTCTCCCTTGCTCAGCACGATCTGCCAGAGCTGCAGCCTGCGTGCCCGGAAGGCGCCAGCCGACATCATGAGATAGAGCTTCCACATGCGGTAGAAGCGCTGGCCGTACTTTTGCTTGTCAAGCGTGCAGTAGTGAGTGTCAAAGTTGTCCCACCACGCCAGCAAGGTCTTGTCGTAGTCGGGGCCGAAGTTGTGCCAGTCCTCCATGACCCAGAGACCGTACAATGCGGTCGCGAGCTGCGGCATGGAAGGCATCACGCCGCCGGAGAAGATGTACCTGTCGATCCAGGGGTCGGTGGAGGTGCGCGACTTGTTGCCGCCGATGGTGTGCAGGAGAAACAGTCCACCGTCTTTCAGCTTGCTGCGGGCCAGCTCCAGAAACGAGCGATGGTTCTTGGGGCCGATGTGCTCGCAGAGCCCGATCGCGACCACTCGATCGAACTGGGGCTCGTGGATCGCTTCGCGATAGTCCTTCTCCTCGAAGCGCACCGGCAGCCCGGCGCAGAACTCGCGGGCAAATTTCATCTGCTCGCGCGAGATGTTATAGCTCACCACCTCGCAACCGTACTCCTTGGCCATGAATCGCGACAGCCCGCCAAAGCCGCAGCCCAGTTCCAATACCTTCATGCCCGGCCGCAGGTAAAGCTTGCGGCAGATCAGGCGGAGCTTGTTCTCCTGCGCCTGGTCCAGGTCTTTGGCATCCTTCCAATAAGCGCAGGTGTACTGCATGTTCTTGTCGAGCATCGCCCGGTACAGATCGTTGCCGAGATCGTAGTGCTCACGGGCAACTTTTGTAGACGCCAGCCGAGTCTGGCGGTTAAAGAATCTGCCTTTGGCGGCAAGCCAAAAGACGGAAGGATCCCTGACCTTTCCGTGCAGGTCAGCTTTTTGGACCTTCGAAAAGAACTCGTCGAGCTGCGGAGCATCCCACCAGCCGTCCATGTACGACTCGCCCAAGCCCATCGAGCCGTAGCTCAGTACCCGCTGATAGAACCGCTCGTCGTGCACCCGCAGGTCCCACGGATCTGCGCCGTTCAGTGCAACGTCGGCCAATGCGAGGATTTCACGTACCTTGTCTTTCGCGCTCATAGGCTAAACGTCGTCCAGTCGCTCTTTGGAATTGCGACCCAAGATTCTTACAGGAAGAGCATGGTTCCGACAATACGGAAAAGCATCAGGCCCGTTTTTAGGTGCCGGGTGGAAGTCGAAACGGGACTGCGAAGCACTCGAGGCTTGACCTCAACTCGACTTTGGATAAGGCCCGCGATAGCCAATGAGATGCGAGATGCGCCGAGCCGCATCTTTCACCGTTTCTGCCAAGCGAGGAACCGCATCTCGCGGCACGGCGGTAATGGTCCCGGTCGATCCAATACTGGCTTCCACCCGTCCTTCACTATTAAAAATGGGCGCGCCCACGCATCGCGCCCCGAGGCTGTTCTCTTCGTCATCCACGGAATAGCCCAACTGGCGGACGCGATCGAACTCTTTCATGAGCTTGGCCACGCTGGTGATGGTGTGCGGCGTCAGCTTCTTCATCCCGCGATGACGAAGAATCGTCTCCCGCTCGCCGGCATCGAGATAAGCCAGCAAGGCCTTGCCGACTGCAGTGGAGTGCACCTCCATGCGGCGGCCGATCCAGGTGTCCATCTTGATAAAGCTTGGCGCTTCCACCTTTTCCACATAAACCGCTTCTTCATGATCCAGGATTGCCAGATGGGTCGTGAGGTGGATCTGGTCAACCAGGTGGCGCATGATTGGCAGCGCTACCTCGCGAATGTCGACGCCACTCAGCGCTGCTCGCGAGAGGCTGAGGATCTTCATCCCGAGCCGGTATTTGCCGTCGTCGCGATCGCGGCGCAGATAGCCGCGCTGCTCCAGGGTCCGCAGAATATAGCTGGCAGAACTTTTTGGGATGTTCAACTTTCGGTTGACGTCTGCGTTCGACATGCCACCTGCGCGCTGCGCCACCGTTTCCAGAATAAGGAGCGTGCGCTCCACGGCAGTCGAAGGATTCCCGTTTTGGGTCGGCATGTTCTAGCAGCTCCTAAACACCGAGTAGTACGAAATAATGAATTTGTGTTCAGTATATTGAACACCGGTATTGCAAGGCAAATCTCATGACCGCTATGGTATGTGCACCATATAGAATGAGCGTTCGGCTAATTGAACACAGGAAGTATGGTCGGTCCCTGGCGGTCCGCAATCAAACCCGGGGTTTCGAATCCCGCTCTTACCCGAACTCGAGAGGAGATCAAGAAAATGGCGGCCCAGCAATCTGCTGCTGAACTTACGAAATCGTGGAAGTCCGACCCCCGTTGGAAGGGAGTCGCACGTCCCTACTCCGCGGAAGACGTGGTGCGCTTGCGCGGCACGTTGCACATCGAACACACGCTGGCACGTCTCGGCGCTGAGCGCCTCTGGGAGTCGCTGAACAGCGAGAAGTATGTCAACGCTCTTGGTGCCATGAGTGGCAATCAGGCGGTGCAGATGGTATCGGCGGGACTGAAAGCCATCTACGTCAGTGGCTGGCAGGTTGCCGCCGACGCCAACAACGCGGGTCAGATGTATCCCGACCAGAGCCTCTATCCTGCGGACTCGGTCCCCAACCTGGTTCGCCGACTGAACAACGCTCTGATTCGCGCCGATCAGATCCATCATTCCGAGGGCAAGAACGGTATGAGCTGGTTCGTGCCGCTCATCGCCGATGCCGAAGCGGGATTCGGCGGCACGCTGAATGCCTTCGAACTGATGAAGGCCATGATTGAAGCGGGCGCGGCTTGCGTCCATTTCGAAGACCAGTTGTCTTCTGCCAAGAAGTGCGGCCATCTCGGCGGCAAGGTGCTGGTGCCGACCCAGGAAGCCGTGCAGAAGCTCATCGCGGCGCGTCTGGCGGCCGATGTGCTCGGCGTTCCCACGCTGGTGCTGGCGCGGACGGACGCCAACAGTGCGCATCTGCTGACCGCTGACATCGATCCTTATGACCGCATCTTCCTGACCGGCGAGCGCACGGTGGAAGGCTTCTACGGTATTCACGGTGGACTCGACTCGGCGATTGCGCGCGGGCTGGCGTATGCGCCTTACTGTGACCTGATCTGGTGCGAGACGTCGGAGCCGAACTTGAAAGAAGCGGAGCGCTTTGCCGACGCCATTCACGCCAAGTTCCCGGGCAAGATGCTGGCTTACAACTGTTCGCCGTCGTTCAACTGGAAGAAGAAGCTCGACGACGCGACCATCGCGCGCTTCCAGCCCGCGCTGGCCGAGATGGGCTACAAATTCCAGTTCATCACGCTGGCCGGCTTCCACGTGCTCAACCTCAGCATGTTCGAGCTGGCGCGCGCCTACAGAGATACGGGCATGACCGCCTATTCGCGTGTGCAGGAGAAGGAATTCGCCCGCGAGTTCAGCCACGGCTACTCCGCGGTGAAGCACCAGCGCTTCGTCGGCACCGGCTACTTCGACGAAGTCACGCAGGTGATTGCCAGCGGCAAGTCGTCGTTGTCGGCACTCGAACATTCGACCGAAGCCGAGCAGTTCGCGGAGGTCAAGGTGCCGGCGCAGATGATCGAGATCGGTCAGGATCCTTCCTGCCGGCCGATCCTGGGCGAGTGTCCCATGACGTGCGAGCACGAACACGAGCACGTCCGGAGCGGCAACGTCTCGGCCAACGATTAGGGTCGTTTAGGAATTACTGTAATCGGGTTGCTACGGGTAGTGCGGCGCTTCAGCGCCGCGTAAAGCCGGTCCTTTTTCTTGCCTCGGAGCCGGCTTCAGCCGGCGCAGAGCCTGCCGTCGGCTGAAGCCTACTCCGCTGGTAATGATGGCTCTGACGCGGGCCTGAAGGCCCGCACTACCCGATCACCGTAAAAACTAAACGCGCTCCAGGGTGTCGCAGCACAAAAGTTGAGCACAACCCAGGCACGGGCCCCTCCTTCCCGTGCCTGCTTTTTGTGCTCGCATCTCGGCACGCGCTGTTCTCGGTCGAGTGGCGACGTGACCTCGCCGTAACTTACTTCATTCCACGGTCACCGACTTCGCCAGGTTACGCGGCTGGTCCACGTCGCAGCCACGGCGGACGGCGATGTGATAGGCCAGCAACTGGCAGGGAACCACTTCCAGAATCGGCGCCAGCAGCTCAGGAGCTTCGGGAACGTACAGCACGTGGTCGGCAGCTTCGCGGATTTCCTCGTCGCCGTCGGTAGCGATGGCGATTACCGTGCCAGAACGCGCCTTCACTTCCTTCAGGTTGGAGAGCGTCTTCTCGTAGCGCAACACGGAGCCGGGATCGTCCTTGTCATGGGTGGCCAGGATGACCACCGGCAAGTCCTCATCGATGAGCGCGTTGGGGCCGTGCTTCATCTCGCCGGCCGGATAACCTTCGGCGTGGATGTAAGAAATTTCCTTGAGCTTCAGCGCACCTTCCAGCGCGATCGGATAGTGTATGCCGCGCCCAAGGAACAGGAAATCATGCGCGCGATGGTATTCCTTCGCCAGGTCTTCGGTCTCCTCGTCGCGGGTGAGCAGCGCCTCCAACTTGGCGGGAATGCGCGTCAGTTCAGTCAGGAGCCGCTTCGACTCTTCCTCGTCGAGCGTTCCGCGCACCTGTCCCAGATACACCGCGAACAGGAAGAGCGCAGTCAATTGGGCGGTGAACGCCTTGGTAGAGGCGACGCCGATCTCCGGCCCAGCATGGGTGTAAACGGTGCCGTTGGATTCGCGCGCGATCATCGAACCCACCACGTTGCAGATGCCCAGCGTCTTCGCGCCCTTGGCGCGCGACTCGCGCATGGCCGCGATGGTGTCGGCGGTTTCGCCCGACTGCGTAATCAGGATGGTGAGATCGTCGGGGCCGGTGAGCGGATCGCGATAACGAAACTCGCTGGCGTAGTCAACCTCCACCGGCAGCTTGGCCAGGCGCTCGATCATGAACTTGCCTGCGAGTCCCGCGTGCCAACTGGTGCCGCAAGCTGCGATGTAAACCTTCTCCAGCTTGCGGAAATCATCCTCGGTGATGTCCATCTCATCGAGGAACACCTTGCCGGTATCGAGCGAGACGCGTCCCAGCGTAGTGTCGCGGACGGCGCGCGGCTGCTCGTAGATTTCCTTCAGCATGAAATGCTTGAAGCCACCCTTCTCGGCCATGATCGGGTCCCACGTGATGTGCTGCACCTGGCGCTCGATGGGCTGGCCTTCGAAGTCGGTCAAACACACGCCGGTCCGCGTGATGGTGGCGAGGTCGCCGTCGCCCAGGAAAAACAGGTCACGTGTGTGGTAGAGAATCGCGGGGACATCGCTGGCGACGAAATATTCGTCTTTGCCCAGTCCGATGACTGCCGGCGGACCGTTGCGCGCGGCCACAATCTTGTTCGGTTCGTCGGACGAGATGACGGCAATTGCGAACACACCGGTCAGAAGCTTCACTGTCCTGCGGACGGCCTCTTCCAGGGGGACTTTGTGTCCATTGCTGGTTTGCAGATTTTTCTCGACGAGGTGCGCGATCACTTCGGTGTCGGTCTCGGTGCGGAACTTATGGCCTTCTTCAATCAGTTTCCGCTTCAGGCTCATATAGTTCTCGACGATGCCGTTGTGGACCACCACGATCTTTCCCGTGCAGTCGCGGTGGGGATGCGCGTTCTCCTCGGTTGGACGTCCGTGGGTGGCCCAGCGGGTGTGGCCGATGCCGTAGGTGCCGTCGAGCGGCTTCAGGCGTATGACCTCTTCCAGGTTGCGCAGTTTGCCCTCGGCGCGGCGCACTTGCAGGCCCTCTCCGTTGCCGCCTACCGCAATGCCGGCGGAGTCATAGCCGCGATACTCGAGGCGTCGCAGGCCGTCGATAATGACCGGCACAACTTTTTTATTTCCAACGTATCCAACAATCCCGCACATAGATTCGTCAACCTTTACTCATTCGATGGTGCGGTCACGGTCCGCGATGCCAATCCGTGAGTCATAGCTCCCAACAATCCGGACTTCCGCTGGAATCGACCGCCGCGAAGCCGGCTATTCCTCCAGCGTGAAGCGATACTCCTCGATCACCGGATTGGTGAGCACTTCGCGGGCGATGCGTTCGATTTCCGCCTGCGCTTCTTCGCGGCCGAGGCCGCCGTCGAGCGTAATCTCGAAGTACTTGCCCTGGCGCAGGTCGTCAATCCCGCGATAACCCATCTTCTTCAGAGCGCCGTGAATGGTTTTGCCCTGCGGATCGAGCACGCTTTTCTTGAGCGAAACGTAAACGTAGGCTTTCATGGAAGCTCCATTATACTGGCCGCTCAGAACCCGTCTGGAATTGCTCATCGATCTCGATCTGGTAGCCGTTGGCCAGGCGATTGTTGGCATTGGCCAACCCGACCACCGACATCATCTCGTGGAACATTTCGTCGGTCATGCCTTTCTTGCGCGCCGACGCGGTATGCGCGGCAACACAATACGGGCAGCCGTTGGTGATGCTGACCGCGAGGTAAATCAATTCCTTGGCGACTGCGTCCAGCGCGCCCGGCGCCATCAGTTGCTTGGTGTCCTCCCAGGTGCGCTTCAGCAATGCGGGATCGGCAGCCAGCGCCTTCCAGAAATTGTTGATCCAGTCGGTCTTGCGCGTGGCCATGATGTCGTCATAGACCGCGCGCACTTCAGGACTCGCGTCGTCGTATTCAATCAGTCCGTAGGTTGCCATAATCCTCTCATTCCACCTGCACTTTCTGCCGGTACGCCGCCACCTGCACGTTCCATCGCAACTCTTTGGTCATCACGTCGCGCAACTGCGATGACGCTTGCGGCTCGCCATGCACCAGGAATGTCTGCTTCGGCGGACGGCGAAATGTGTGCAACCACTCCAACAGCTCGGGAGTATCGGCATGGTCGCTGAACTGCTCCAGCGATTCAACCTGCGCGCGGATGGGAATCTCCTGGCCAAACATTTTGACCGAGTCGGCGCCGTTCTTGATGGTGAAGCCGCGCGTGCCCGGCGCCTGAAAGCCGATGAAGAGCACCAGGTTCCGCGGATCGGGCAGGCGCTGCATCAGGTGGTGCAAGATGCGTCCGCCCGTGACCATGCCACTGGAAGACACGATGATGCTCGGATACATGGAGCTGTTGATCTGCTTGGATTCGTCCTGGGTGATGTCGAAGTGGAAATTCGGCCACTCCAGGGGCGAGCCGTACTTTGCGATCAGGGCCTTGGTCTCGGGGGTGAACTCTTCCGTGTGCTTCAGGAAAATCTCCACCGCCTTGATCGCCATGGGGCTGTCGGCGTGCACCGGCACGCGCGGAATCTGCTTCGTCTCCATCAACTCTTTGAGCAGGAACAGCAATTTCTGGGTGCGCTCGACCGCGAAGGCGGGAACCACCACGGTGCCGCCACGCTGCAAGGCGGTGCGGATGAGCGCCGCCATCTGGGGACGCGGGTCGGAGTGCGGATGCTCGCGATTGCCGTAGGTGCTTTCCATCACCAGCAGATCGCAGTCTTCGCCCTCGACCGGGCCGGAGTGCATCACCTTTCCGGGGGCGATCTGGTGGTCGCGGACGCGGCCAATGTCGCCGGAGAACAGAAGCTTCGTAGTCGTGCCGCCGGAGGTCAGCGTGATCTCCGCCATCGCCGAGCCCAGTATGTGCGCCGCTCGCGAGAAGCGGAACGACAATTGACCCGGGAGCTGCTTCCGGTCGCCAAAGTTGACCGGCCGAAACAGCGTCAGGCATTGCTGCGCGTCTTCCATGGTGTAGAGCGGCAAGGCAGGGACGTGCTTGCTGGCACGCGTCTTGTTGTAGAACTCCGCGTCTTCTTCCTGGAGGTGCCCGGAATCGGGCAGCAGGATGCTGCACAGATCGATGGTGGCAGGCGTGGCATAGATGGGCCCGTGAAAGCCCTGCTTCACCAGTCGCGGAATCCAGCCAGAGTGATCGATGTGGGCGTGGGTCAGGATGACGGCGTCAATCTCGCGCGCCGGGATGGGCAAGTCCTTCCAGTTACGCTCGCGCCATTCCTTCTGGCCCTGGAAGAGGCCGCAATCCACCAGCACTTGAATGCCGCCGTGGCCGCTTTCGTCGCCGGTGTTGATCAGGTGCTTGGATCCGGTGACGACTCCGGCCGCGCCGAGAAACTGGATGTAGCTCAATCGGTCCTCATGGTGTATGTCCTGATTTGTGGGTTCATCGTCATTAATTGTGGCCTTTTTTTCAATCGTTTACGACGTGTTTGTGTTCGAAGCCATTGATTTGGAATGATTTATAGGTATCTGATAGATATGCTTGGACTTATTTCGCCGATGCGCACTAGGCGGATGCCCGCTTTCTGTGCCCTGGAGCGCCTGCTGCCGGGCGAGCAAAGGGATGTTGGCGGCCATCAGCCGCAAGGCACGGCGCAGCAGGCGGGCACGGACGGCGTCAATATGGCCGGCTGCCTGCGCTACCTGCACCTGCGTGATCCCGGCTTCGACCCCGCGCATGTGGTTCAAAGGCGGCAGCTTGAGGCACCCGGCCCGGCGACACGCCCGCGCCATCTTGCGGCACCGTGTGCGAAGGCGCAGATGAGCGCGGCAATAGGCGCGGCCTCCCAGCGCCGCCGCCTCGCAGGACGCGCCACTCTCCTTTATATGCCGGCAGGTGCGAATGATCAGGGGAGGCGGTCCGGCAGGCGGGAGGAAACGAGAAGTCCAATTGCGAAGAGAAGAAGTCGTTCATAAATAAGTCCCAGAGTTCAGGCTAAGCACAGGGGAGGGGCAAAGTCACGGAAAAAAGGCCTGGCTCAACTTACGAAGGTAACCACGGGAATTCCCGGTGTGGGAAGAGCATGGCATCACGGTTGTGGCGGCGGCTGTGGAGCAGGGACGTCGTACGCGTTGTTGCCGGTGTTGGCTTCGGGGACGCTGCCGTCGTTGACCACGATCTGGGTGGGAGCGACCGTCATCTCGATGCGGCCAACGCCCTTTTCGCCCGCCTTCACCAGAACGCGGACGCTCTTTTCGCCCGACGGAGTCTGCACGATCACGGGAACCTCGGCGCCGGCGCGGCCGCGGTTTTCGATGGTGGCCGTCACCAGGTAGTTCTTTTCGGTCTCGCTGAGCAGCGGGCGAGGATAAGCCGACTCCACGTGAAAATCGGGCAGCCCGCGATCGCGATAGACCCAGTCGTCGAAGAACCACTCCAGCTCACGCTTCGAGTTGGTCTGCACCAGCCGCTGCAAGTAACTGGGGTCTTTGTCGGCGCCGCCGCGATAGGCCGCGATGGTGCGCTGCATGGGCTCGTTGCCCACCATGTCGTGGAGCATCCAGAAAACGAAGCCGCCCTTGCCGCGCAGGTAGAGCTCGTCGTTGGTGTTGAGCAGCGTGTTGTCGGCGGAACTGTCTGCGAACTTGGCGGTGTCCGTCTTGGGATGTGCCAGCGCTTCGGCTTGCGCCAGCGGCTCGCGATATTGGTCAAGGTAGTCCAGCGCGGCACGGCGGCCGCTGCGGTTCTCGACCGCCATGACTTGCAGAAATCGCTCCAGGCCCTCTTGTATCCAGGCGATGGGGAGAATGAAAGCGCGCCGCCACCTGCGCCGGCAGCAGAAGAAGCTGCAAGGTCGCGGTCGGCGCTTCGCGCAACGGGGTGAACAGCACGGAGCCGTTCTGCCAGGGATTGGCGTTGGGGTCGGTCGAGCTCAATCACTCGCGCGGGTTGAGGCGGTTCCGGCAGCCACTCGTGCAGCAGCGGATCGTTGGCTTCGGCGGCGAGCACGTAGTCGCGGGCCAGGGAAGTGTGATCGGGAAGGTGGAGGAGCGTAATGGTGGGGCGGGCAAGCTCGACGTAGTCGGCGATGGCGAAGGTTGGGAACGATCTCTCCCAGGCCATCCGCGTGGAGAGAGTTGCTGAACTCTTTAACTTTAGCGCGCGCCATCGCTGGGACTGATTTCGCGAGCGTCGCCGCAACTTGACGCGGCCGCGTTGAGCGCAATGCACAGCGGCGCCTGCGTCGCGGGTTCAGTGACGATGATGCGGGCGTCGAACTCGCTGCGGTCGTGCCGGTGCTTCCAGCGCGCGATGGCGTCGAACACAGCATTGCCATCACTCAGGCTGACCGCCTCAATCGCCACCGGATACCAGACCACATAGCCGAGACCGCGGACCGCGGTGAAGGTGTCGCTGATCCCGTCCCAATCGTTGCGCGCCGCCACGTCGGCGGGCACGCCGGTGCGGGTCAGGCGAGTGGCATCCTGGGTGATCGTGCCGCCATACTGCACGTCGAGGGTGACCGTGGTTGCGGAGGCGGCTTCCTTGGGCAAGGTGACGATCGCTTCCGACAGGCTTCCGGTGTGATCGATGTCGGAGGTGTAGTTGTCACCCAGCCACTGCAGCGGCTTGCCATCGAGCAGGATGACGTTCCACGCCAGCGACGACGATACCTGCAGTGTGACCAGCTTCTGCGGCTGGGTGGAATCGTTGCGCAGAGTAACTTTGCCGGTCACGGCCATCACGTGCGTGGTGCGGTCCACCTGCACTTCGAGCTGATAGCGGGTGATGGTGAAGGCTTCGCGATCGACGGCAAAGGTGGGCAGGAGACGTCAGCCAAACAAAAAAGAAGAGTAGCGACAGCTGCTTCATTTCGAAGCTTTGGCCTTCCCGGGGCTCTGCGCTGCCGCCGCTGGCGCGCTACTTCGTACATCACCACTCCGCCTGCGACAGAGACATTGAGCGACGGCACGTGGCCCAGCATGGGGATGGAGACGAGAAAGTCGCAGCGCCGGCGCACCAGGTCGTGCAGACCTTTGCCCTCGGCCCCGAGCACGATGGCGCAATGCATGTTGTAGTCGAGCTGGTCGTAGCTCTGGGTGCCGCGCTCGTCGAGGCCGACGGTCCACACGTTGCGCTCCTTCAGTTCGTCGAGGGTGCGCGAGATGTTGGTGACGCGCGCAATCGGCAGATGCTCCGACGCGCCCGCCGAAGCCTTGACCGCGGTGCCCGTCAGTCCCGCAGCGCGCCGCTCGGGAATGATGACGCCGTCGGCGCCGGCGCCGTCGGCGGTGCGAATCAGCGCACCGAGATTGTGCGGGTCCTCGACGCTGTCGAGCACGACCAGGAAGCTGTGCTCGCCGTGACGCTGGTCGAGCAGCGTGTCCACGTCGGCGTATTGCTTGCTGCTGGTGACGGCGATGACGCCCTGGTGGGTGTTGGTGTTGGCGGTGCGATCGAGTTGCTCGCGCGGCAGGAAGCGGACCTGCACTCCGCTGGCGCGGCAATCGTCGATGAGGCGCTGCACCCGCTGATCGTGCCGCTCGCGGGCGATGCCAACGTACTCAAAGCTGCGCGCGCCCGACTTCAGCGCCTCGCTGACCGGATGAATGCCGTAGATGACGACCATGTTTCATCAGTTTACGACAGGAAGGGCCATCCGCCATCAGCGCTTAGCCTTCGGACTCCCACATTGTCATGACATCCTCCTAATATCTGACTGGAAACTGGAAACTGGAAACTGGAAACCGTTTCTAACATTTATACTGCTCCGAGGAGTGTGCATGTCCCTGTCGGCAATCATTGTGGATGACGAGCAGCTGGCGCGCGACGAGCTGGCCTATCTCTTGCGCGATCTCGACGTGGACGTCGTGGCGCAGGGCAAGAACGGCGTGGAGGCGGTCAACCTGGTCAAGGAAACCGCGCCCGACCTCGTGTTCCTCGATGTGCAAATGCCGGGGCTCGATGGCTTCGGCGTGATCAAGAAGCTACTCGACAAGAAAATCGCTCTGCCGCAAATCGTCTTCGCCACCGCCTTCGACCAGTATGCCGTGAAGGCCTTCGAAGTGAATGCAGTCGATTACCTGCTGAAGCCGTTCGACAAAAAGCGCGTCGCCAAGGCGGTGGAGCGGGCGCGCCAAAAGCTGGAGAGCGCCGGTTCGCCCAGCGAGCAGATCGGTACCATCGTCAAGATGCTGGAGCAGCAGCAGCGCCCGTCGACGGCGAAGGTGCTGCTGAAGTCGGCGGGGCGCCTGTTTTTGGTGGACCAGAAAGACATCTGTTATGCGTCGATTGAGGACGGCGTCATCACCGTGGTCGCGACCGTGATGGAAGGGCAGTCGAACTGCCGCACCCTGGAAGAGCTGCTGGACTCGCTCGATCCCGGCACGTTCTGGCGCGCGCACCGCTCGTACCTGGTCAACATCAATCGCATCAAGGAAGTCGTGCCGTGGTTCAAGAGCTCGTACCAGATCCGCATGGAAGACAAGAAGCAGACGGAGATCCCGGTGAGCCGGGCGCAGACCAAGCGGTTGCGGGAGTTGTTCGGGCTGTGATAAGGCAGCAACTAGTAGCTGGCAATTAGCAGCTAGCAAATCCCAAGATTCATCTCATCCCGCTCGTCCTCGTGATCGATTCGCCCCAGCTCGTGCGTTGCGTTGGTTGCGGTGCGCTGGTTCCGGACCAGCCTGGACCCACGCATCGCTACATGGAATCGTCGCCCGGTTGCTGGGCGATCTACGGCCAGGTGTTGAGCCGCGAGTACTCGGAGCTGTCCTACGCCGCTGCGCACCGCCGGACAGTCGACGCTTACGCGGTCCAGCATCCCGGGACACCATCGCCGCAGAGCATTCAATCGGTGGGAGTCCATCTGCTCAGGCTATGTCTCATCCTTGAGCGTGGCTATAGCGACGATGCAGCGGCCAAGGCGATGCCGCTGCTCTCGCAACAAAAACGGTCATTCCACTGGCTCACGCCACCGCCATCGCTGGGCGAGAAGACGGTCCTGGATGTGTGGAACGCGGGAGACTCCGCCGCACATATGAAAGCTGTGAGGGAGTGGGCGAGTTCAGCGTGGCAGGCATGGTTGCCCCACCATCAGCAGATCCGTGACTGGTTGCCGCGCGGAGTATAGCTGTGGGTAAACGTTACTTCTTCTTGGTGTGGATGCGCCGCGCCATTCTGGTGACCATGCCGCGGGGCGCGATGCGCAGCATCTCCATTACCAGACGGTTCTTCCATCCGGGAATGACCAGGCGCTTGCCTTGCCTCATGCCTTCGTAGCCGGCGCGCGCCACCTCGCGCACATCCACCTGCAATGGACTGTTCAGCATAGGAGTGTCGCCAAGGTGCGCGCGCTGCTGGAAGTTCGTCTTCACCGGTCCGGGACACAGGCAGGTTACGGTCACGCCGCTGCCTTCCAGCTCCTCTGCCAGCGCTTCGCTGAAGTGCAGCACATAGGCTTTGGTTGCGTAGTACACGTTCATGAATGGCCCGGGCAGAAACGCCGCTATGCTGGCCACGTTCAGCACCTTGCCTTCGCGGGCGCGAATCTGCGGCAGAAAGAGCTTGGTGAGATGGGTGAGCGCCACCATGTTCACCTGCATCATCTCGGCTTCATTGTTCCAGTCGGTATCGAGGAAAGCGCCACCGCCGCCGAAGCCGGCGTTGTTCACCAGCACATCCAGGACGATGCCCGCTTCCTGCAACTCGGCATGTAGCTCGCCCGGCGACGCGGGATGGGCGAGGTCCTTGGGAGAAATGCGCACCGGGATGTGATAGCGAGACTGGAGGTCGTCCCCGAGTTCGCGCAGAGCGCCGCGGCTGCGGGCCACCAGCACCAGACGGTAGCCGTCGCGCCCAAACAGGTGCGCCAGTTCCAAGCCGATGCCGCTGGAGGCGCCGGTAACGAGAGCGGTCCGGGGGGCGTAAAAGGGATTGCTTGTGCTCACGATTCAGTTATAGCGGATTTCTGGTCGCACGGGGCAGTGGCTATTCGACGGCCTTCTTCGACTGGAGGAAGGTCACGATTTGCCAGCGCTGGTTTTTCGGCAGGCCCGACCACGACGGCATGCCCGCAGCCACGTTGCCGGTGCTGATAAACCAGAACAACTTGCCCGGCTTGGTGTTCCTGACGGACTCGCTATCGAGCGTGGGCGCCGGGCCGATACCCTGTAGA
The DNA here is from genome assembly GCA_963798005.1 of uncultured Acidobacteriaceae bacterium. Lineage (GTDB taxonomy): Bacteria > Acidobacteriota > Terriglobia > Terriglobales > Acidobacteriaceae > Bog-257. The sequence continues at coordinate 170,259 of CAWCRZ010000011.1, forward strand.
TTGTTGCCGTGGCACTGCGCGCAGTTTTGTCCGAACAGCTTCCTGCCGGCGGCCGCAGCCCCGGGCTTTCCCTGGTACGGGTTGGTCATCTCGCCATAAAACGCGGGCGCCATATCGAAATGGGCGTCATGGGCTGCGGTGTAGGGCGCCAGGCAGAGGGTTGCTGCCATTACGGCCGCAGCCAACGATCCGGGCACGATTCCAGCAGTTGGTTTCAAAGTTCGCCTCCCTGCAAATTATTTTACAGGGAGAACTGGCTTTGGGGAGCTACAAGGGACGAGCTCAGTACTGGCGCGAGTCATCCGTCCATTGGCAGACAGCTTCACGCTCCTGCGGTGTGATGCGAGCGTTGCGATGGAAGACGGCATACTTGCGATCGGGCATCTCGCCGTTGGTGACCTGCTCGCAGATTTCCTCGAGCCTGTCCTCTTTGCGTTGCGGCGGGTAGCTTCCCCATTCGGACAAGTTCATCTTCTTGCGTGCCTGGTGGACATCGCGCGCCACCACCCACGACACCGGAGCGACATAGCTGTACCACGGCCAAGCGGTGTCGTTGGAGTGGCAATTCCGGCAGGAACGCTCGAAGACAGCCTTCACTTCCGGAGGCACGGGTTGAGTGGCGTACAACGAGCGGGATGGGTCGGCAACGGGGTTGCTACGATTCACCGGCACGATCTGAATGGCCAGCAGAAGAAACCCAGTTGCAAGTCCGATTCTCTTTCGCGAGAGACGCACTCGAGGGCTCCTGACTGACTGCAGGTCGACTTCAATGCAACGACTTCACGTAACAGATGACCTGCCAGATCTGGGGATCTCCCAGCTTGACCCACGATGGCATGCCCTGGCCCCGGTTCCCGTTCACCAGCAGCCAGTGAAGATCTCCCTCCGTGGCCTCTTGCTGAACGCGGGGGCTCTTCAACGACGGCCGCTTCTTGGTTCCATCCGCGCTGTCGCCATGACAGTGGGCACAATGGTCGACAAAGACGCGGCGGCCGGCAGCGACCGCATCCGGCTGTTCGCGGTAGGGATTGACGCGCTCGCGATCTCGCTGCGGGACATTCGCCAGCCACGCGCCATTGGAGGTGGCGAATAGCGCCAGCGAAGTGCAGGCAATGAGAAGCGCCGCGAGAGGGGAATGACGGTCTGCTTCTCATTGGCCACTCCGGTGAAAGTGGCTGAAGAATTGTTGGATTTCATAAGACACGGAGAAGCGGTATAGCACCGGAATGCTGTAGTCATTCAGCCCAAACTGCGGGGAAAAGGCGACCGTCATTCCATTCGGCGCGGTCCAGTTCACGGTCGGGCCGAGGTATTGCGAGGTGTTGCTGGAACCCGAGACCGTTGGTCGTCGCCCAGACCGCCGTACATTTCCACGCCGGCTTGGAATTTCTCCGGACAAAAGATGCATTCGTGCGCACTGGCAGCCAGTTTCAGAGGACGGCTGGCCCCGAAGGCGTAGCCGAACTCCCACGGCTCGCCTGCAAAGTTTTTTTCCGCGATGAAATTTTCGCTGATGTTCCAGCCGCGAACGTTGCTGCCCAGGATCAGTTTGAGCTCAATCTCGCGCTCCTTGTCCAGACGCGCCAGCCCGTTCGGCACCAGGAAGTCATACTTGCCGTCATGGCCGACGACCTCGCGCATGGTTTTGTCGGCGCTGGTGTCCTCGAATTCGACATAGAGCACGGGATTGATCCAGTGCTCGCGCGACAAGGGACGAAAGCGGTTCTCCCAGCGGAACCCGGTGAAGATGGTGCTGTCGTTCTGTGTGGTCTGGCCGTCCAGATAAAATTCGGTGCGTCCACCATCCCTTCAGGCCATATTCGAACTCGAGGTCCGAGCCCAGAAAAGTGTTGCCGCCCTGAGGATTGCCGTGCACGTTGAATGTCTCGATGTCGAGATTTCCCGGCTCTTCCATCTCCTGCGAGTAGGTAACAAAATAGGGGTACTCCTGGCCTTGGCCCTTCACATAGGACGGCAGCACGACTGCCAAGGAAGAGTAGGGTGGTGTAGCCCGCCTTAGCATGATCTAACGACTTGGGATCGTTCCTCGTAGTGGTAGTCTCTTCGTACGCTCCGGGCTGGAGCTCGACACCCAATTCCCCGGGGGTTCGTTTTGCCAGGTCCGGACGTGAAGTATTATCAGCTGCACAATCCTGTTGCACCTACGTTGCATCTATAAGTTGCAACTGGGTTGCAAAAGCTGTTTATCCATTAGGCGACATCCGGAGCAACGGGTCAAGTAGTGGAGAAAGATTTCATTGCAACCGGGCTGCAACGGGCTGCAACACGAATGGAGCAAAACTATGCCGATGCCACAAACCGAAGCGCCGCGGCGCGCTGCAAACCGCCTTGCTAAGCCGCGGGATTCGCATGACGCGCCAGCGCCGCATCATTCTGGAAATCATCGAAACCGCCAAGCAGCACCTCGACGCCGCGCAAATCCTGCGCAAGGCCGCCCGGATCGACCCCGACATTAATCGCGTTACCGTGTACCGGACGCTGTCGCTGCTGAAGCGCCAGGGACTCGTGGACGAACTCGACCTGCTGCATGTGAAGGGGGAAGGGCACTTCTACGAACGGCGTCCGCAGCGCGACCACATGCACATGACTTGCCTGCGTTGCGGCAAAGTGCAGGAGTTTGAGAGCGACCTGTTCGATCGCGTGCAAGGGACAGGTGGAACGCGATTGCCAGTTCCACATTCTGATTGCGCGCTTCGAGATCGGCGGGTACTGCGCGGGCTGCAGGAAATGACGTGCAGGGAGAGGCTATTTCCTTGCTATCGGCATCCTTCGTTCAAATTGTCATCCTGAGCGAAGTCGGGGCGCTTGGCGTCCCGCCGGAAGGCGAAGGACCTCTATACCGCCATGACAGTCAATCCAAGATAGGGGTCCTTCGACTGCGCTCGTCGCAGCCGAGACGAGCTTCGCTCAGGAGGACAGGGTGAACTCTAGCTCGTCTCGGAATGAAAAAGGCGCGCAGATCGTCTCCGCGCGCCTTCGACTTTTCCGAAATCCGTAGCGGTTATCGCGCCGCCGCGGCTTCCTGCACGTCGTAGATGCTGTACCACGGCGTCGCGGCCTTGAGCGCGTTGTTCACGTTGCCGATATTCTTGACGCCTTCGTCTTCCAGCCAGGCGCGGAAGGCGGCCCCGCCCTTCTCGGCGAAAATGGGGATGCCGTCTTTCCAGGTTGCGCGTCCGCAGAGCACGCCGTTAAACTTGACGCCTGATTCAGCGGCGAACGCCAGGTCCTCGATGAACTCGGGATTGCTCACGCCAGCCGACAGGTAGATGAACGGCTTGGCGGTCGCGCCGGCGGCGGCGCGGTAGTGATCGAGCGCTTCCTTCTTCGTATAGGCCGCAGTACCCTTGAACGACTGCGCGCCCTCCACGAACTGCAGGTTTACCGGAATCTCGACCTTCAGCACGTCCACACCGTAGCGGTCTTTGGAGAATTCCTCCATCGACTTGGCCACCACTTCCGGCTTCAGCTTGGCGTATTCGGCGCCCTTCTCGTCAAGGCCTTCTTTGTAGCCGACCAGCTCCAGGAAGAAGGGGATGTCGTTGGCCTTGCACTCATCGCCGATGCGCTCGGTCCAGGCGTGCTTCTGGTCATTGATCTTCGCATCGTCGTAGGGCGAGTAGTAAAGCAGGATCTTGACGCAATCGGCGCCGGCTTCTTTCAGGCGCTTCACCGACCACAGGTCGAGCAGGTCGGGCAGACGTCCGGGCAGTCGGCTTGTCGTAACCGGTCTTCTCATAGGCGAGCAGCAGGCCCGAGCCCTTGGCGCGGCGGCGCGCGGCCGGCAGTCCCCACTCCGGGATCGAGCAGGATCGCGCTGGCGTACTGGGTCAGCACTTCGGTGACGTGGATCTTGAACTCTTCCAGGCCGGCATCGGTGGCATAGGTGCCCAGCGCCTTCTTCAGCGACCCGCGCTGGTCCATGGCGGCGGCGGCGATCACGCCGCGATCGTTCGATACGGCCTTGATGCCCGCAAGTTTTCCAGGAGTAATTTTCATGGCAGAACCTCCGCAGGCGCGGCGCGCCCGGCAAGAACGAATTTTGAATGCGGCCCTGCAAGGATAGCGGTTGGGCCTGCGATTGCAGAACAGAGGATTCTAACTGAATTCACCCAGCGCGTGCGAGGACTTCTGAGTGGGGTGGAGGGCTGTCTCCGAGCACCCGCCACGTACGAGCCTACGGCCCCAGGCGATTATTCTCCCAGGATCTTCCGTATCTGTTCCAGGTGGTTCAGGTCGTGACCGGCGATTTGCACGGCCAGGTCGCGGACGGTCATCGGGCCGCGCTCAGAGTGGATGCCGTTGCGCTGCCACTCTCGGGCGTGAGCTGCGCGAACATTCGCAGGTTGACCTCGCGCAGCAGACGAAACAACATCAACGAGTCCTCGGGCCTGCGCGAAGGGTAATCGCCCAACTTATGCCACAACTCCTGATAGAAACCCGGCAGCGGGCAGCCGCTACACTCGATCGTCCGGTAACGCCAGGTGCTGACAATCTCGGCATCGGCAAAGTGGGCCAGCAATTCCGCCACCGACCATTTGTCCGGCGAGGGGCGCTCATAGAGTTCCTTGTCCGGGACGGAAACGACCAAGTCCGCCAGAAGTTCCGGCGTCTTGCGCTGGACCTCGATAGGGTCCTTGCCTTCGATGTAAGAGAGGATGCGAGCTTTGTATTCTGCGATGGTTTCCATGCCGGACGCAGTCGAACATTTCTAATCGAAGTACCGCCGATTGTGTAAGGTTAGGCTTTTCGGCGGGCTGGTAGGGCCGTCCCGACGCCGGTTACGCATCGTGGGTTTCAGAAATGTGTGGAGATGCCTAACGCAGCGCGGGTGCGACCCACTGCGACCTCAGCTTCATTCCGAAGAGGGAGTGGGGCATCCTGGAATTTGCACAGGCTTCGTTGCAAGGCGGCACGGGGTGGATGATGACCGCCTGTTGGCGTGGCTGGACTTCGTCGGTTTCAACGCCAACCTCGAGGCTGGGTTGCTGGGTCACCCACTGGACCTTTGGTTGAGTGGGTGTTTGAACGTCATTACTCGGGCGCGCAGTCTCACTCTTGGAACTGTAGATCGATTTCCCACTAGTTCGCCGGACCGCACCGGCGAGTGAGACTGTGGGGCAATCGTCGCGAAATCAGGGCGCGAATATGGGGCACCGGGCAGTCATAAACAGCATAGCGAAGTGAGAGTGCGAGAGTTCGTCCGTCAAAACTCAAGGTGACTGCTACAGTGACAGGGCCGGGTGAGTGAAACTTCAACACTGTTCGAGTACTTGGCGAATTTTTTCGAATGCTGCTTCCAGATTTCCTTTCGGAAAACCAATATGGCTAAGGCCATCAATGTTGGAGAATAGAGCACAACCATCCTCCAGGAGAACGATGGCACGTTCAAAACCGAGTCGACCTTGAAACAGCCCTGCCTCATGGATTACATTCTCGCGGGCGTGGGCGCTGTTGTCAGCATGGATGTCCTCGGCTGTCATCACCAAGAAAGCGAAGCTTGCTTTATGGAGTAGTTCTTTAAGGCGTGCTGTCGTAGTGAGGCCAGCGACCGGTTCCGCGTTGAACTCATCACATGTAAGTCTTAGCCGTTCGTCCAAGAAAGACTTAAGCGCAAGCCACACCGAGGAACCCCCGTGTCCAATGAAGATTCTCTTCGCGCCAGGAGCGCATTGTGCTTTCTGGACCGGGGCCTCGGCGGGGTTCGAGCCAGCGACGGACAAGCGCAGGCCACCAATGACCGTGTCTAGGTATGTTAGTGGCTAGCTTTCGAGATAATCCCCAGGAAGAAGCTTTGTTTTTCCGATACCTCCTGCCTTTCGGAGCGCGTACCAGCTGTGCGCAAGACGGCTCTTCGTTTCGGGCAAGTCGGCGGCTTCGAGAACCACAAGCAGACGTTCATAAAGACGGTTCAAAAGGTGTGGGAGTGTGCCCTCCGGATCCTCCCAGCTGGCGTTGGCGTTGCTAGTCCCTTCTATCTGACGAACAGCTTCGTGTATTTCTTCCAGTTGGCGGTCAAGCTCGCTGAGCGCATTTCGAATTAGTTGGGAGTCCATTTTAGCGCTGTGTGATCGGGGGTTTCGGCAGGAGCGGATTCAGCCGAACCTTCGCATTATTGCACAGGGCGGGTGGCCCGTGTCTGCGAGTGAAGTCTGCTCTTCTTCTTTCTTGCGATTACCAACCACCTACGGGTGCCCCGGGTCTCGCGGGGTTCGAGACCCGGGACTTCGTTGGACACCCACACCTTGGCGATATGGCGTTGGGGCAACTGCCGCGCCTATGGCCCTCACCCGCCGAGTGCGACGATACAAAATGGGACAGACGCCAACAGGAAACCTGTCCCACTCAACCAAAAGAGGGTTATGGTACATGTACTTTCGTAACTTGACTTCGGATAAGAAGACGATATGCTGAGTTTGTGAGACCCAGTGTCTCTCCCGCTCGATGCGAGCGGGACGGTCCTGCGGCTTCGCGCTGGCGCTGGCCGGTGATCTTTGAAAAGCAGCAGAGCTGGTTTCATAAATCGGTCTTGAAAGGGCACGGCTTCAGCCGTGCCGCCCGGGACCTTATAAACATTGGGCTTTAGCCCCTGAGGGAAATCGTATTCCCCCATTTACATCATTTATGAAACCGCTTCTAGTCAATTGTCAGGTGCCAGTTTCGGAGACCCCTGCCCGGAAAAGGTAACCAGGGGCTTGGCGGGCGGTGACGGCAGCGATGTCAAGCTAAGTGTAATGTTTTGACTATCTTGACTGTAAGTCCAATGTTTTGACGATTTTAGCGTTGGTCGGTAAGGTATTGATAATACTAGGCTTGGGTTGCATGCTAACCCCAATGTTTTGACGATTTTACAGCTAAGATACTGATAACAAGGATCTTGAGAAATTTAAAATTTTGCTTTGTAGCTTACATCATGCAGGTCAGGTTGGAAAATCGGCCACTAAAGTGTGGTTACCATTTTCCAAGGAAGTTAGCCCCGAAAGGACAGTGGATAGCGATGAGTGGCTGGGTGGCTAGTCCGCCTCCCAAGCGCCAGGTGGGAACTGCGAACCTCAAACCGAATGTTCCCCGGCAATGCGTCGCGTCCCACTACTGCCGCAGCGGCAAGCCCGCCAGTACTGCCTGTTGGCGGGCGATCAGCGACTCGATGCCCTTGCGCGCCATGGACATCATCTTCGCCAGTTGCGCATCGTCGAAGGGGCGGCGCTCGGCCGTGGCCTGCACTTCGACCATCTTCTTGCTGCCGGTGATGACTAGGTTCATGTCCACGTCGGCGCGCGAGTCTTCTTCGTAGCTGAGGTCGAGCATGATCTCGCCGTCCACGATGCCGACGCTGGTGGCGGCGACGTAGTCGCGAATCGGCGCGACGGAGAGCGTGCCGGACTCGATCATGCGTCGCATGGCCAGGCCCATGGCGACGAACGCGCCGGTGATGGATGCGGTGCGCGTGCCGCCGTCGGCCTGGATGACGTCGCAGTCGAGGAAGAGGGTGCGCTCGCCGAGCTTCTCCAGGTCGGTGACGGCGCGCAGGGAGCGTCCGATGAGGCGCTGGATCTCGTGGGTGCGGCCGCCGGCGCGGCCCTTGGTGACTTCGCGCGGAGTGCGGGTCAGGGTGGAGCGCGGCAGCATGCCGTACTCGCTGGTGACCCAGCCTTTGCCGCTGTTGCGCAGGAACTGCGGCACCGTGTCCTCGATGGTGGCGGTGCAGATGACGCGGGTGTTGCCCAGTTCGATCAGGCACGAGCCTTCGGCGGTGGAGATGAAATCGGGCACGATGTTCACCGGCCGCATCTGTTCGGGAGAGCGATTATCGGAGCGATAGACCATACGGGGCGATTGTACTAGCGCGCTGTTCGTTCACCTTGGCTTTCGCTCACGATGTGGCAACGCAGGACTGCTACGCTCATTGGCCGGACAGTGCGGCAAGCTCCCGGCCGGAAAGAATCGTGAACAGCCATAGCGTCGCGAATGCTAAGAGCGAAGAGCGGTTCTGTCATCCGCCCAGATCCACGTGCTCGACGTGGTCAACCTGCCGGCCGAGGAAGCGGGCGGCCAGGCGCTTGAACTTGTCCACCGAATCGGTCACGTAGAAGCGGAAGCTGCGATGCTCGGGAGTGGCAGTGCCCCACCCTTGTCGCCTGCTGGTTGGACGACAGGCTCAAGCATCTTCTTCACTACGCGCGCAGTCGATTCCGCCGAATCGACGATCTGCATTTGGTTCGGAACGAGGCGTCGCAGCATCGGCACCAGCAGCGGATAATGGGTGCAGGCCAGCACCAGGACGTCGGCCTGTTCGGGACGCTGCGCCATGGCCTCGCCGAGATAGATGCGCGCCACCTGCTCGGTCACGGGATGCTCCGTCCATCCTTCCTCCACCAGCGGGACAAACAGCGGGCAGGCTTTCTCGTAGGCCTCGATCCCATAGTGTTGCAACGCGTCGCGATAGGCGTGGCTGCTGACGGTGGCTTCGGTGGCGATAACAATGGCAGCGCGCTTCGCGCTGACTTCGGCCGCCATCGCCGCGCCGGGTTCGACTACGCCGACCACCGGCACGTGTGCGGCTTGCTTGATGAGCGGCAGCGCGAGCGCGGTGGCGGTGTTGCAAGCGATGACCAGCAGGTCGATGTTCTGGGCCTCGAGAAAGCGCGTCGCGCCGATGGCATAGCGCGCGACCGTTTCCGCCGACTTGGTGCCGTAGGGCAGTCGCGCGGTGTCGCCAAAATAGAAGTAGCGCGCGGGAATCTGCGCGGCCATCGCCTTCAGGACGGTGAGGCCGCCGACACCCGAATCGAAAACGCCAATGCGCGGAAGGGTCATTGCAAGTCCTTTACCACCTGACCGATATTGCTGGCCAGATAGAAGCGGCGCAAGTCGGCATGGCCGGCCAGGGTTTCGCGCTCCTGCCCGTTGACCAGGATCTTCACCCGCTGGATTTTGCTGTCGTTGGCGTTGAGGGTGGCGATGATGGAGGCGACGGTCAGCTCTTCCGCGAGCACGCCGGAGGGATGCTTGTCAGCGAAGGCCGAGTTGGTGTCCACCACGGCGGTGTCATCGCCGAGCAGATATACGTCACGCACGTCCGCACCGGCGCCGATAGGGTGCGGCGACGGCGACTGCAAATATGCGCCGAAGAGCGCCCGCAGCACGGCACGCGCGCGTTCGGAGCGCTCCACCGGCAAGACGACATTCATCTGCGACTTGCGCAGGGTCGCGTCGGCGTCGGAAGCGACGAAAAGCGTGACCGGCGTGGGCGGGCCGTTGGCGGGCGGCGCCATCGCCAATTGCTGCTGGGCGGCGAACTCCTCGTCGCGCGCGACTTTGCGTTTCAGGTGCACAGCGTAGAAGGTCAACCCGAGCGCAATCACCACCAGCACCGCGAAGATGACCAGGATGCGTCGCGTCATGGGCGCACCTGCGGCAGCTTGGCGCGGACGGCGGCAATCGCCGGCGGCAATCGATTGCGCCACCTGGTCCTGATAGGCGGCGCTGGCGATGTCGTCCACCTTGTCGGAGGGAGGTGCGATCTCCACCGCGACGGCGGGCGCGGCGATGTTGTTCATGGGCCGCAGCGGCGCCAGCAGTGTGGCGTTGGGCAGCTTGCGAGCTTCGAGCTCCGCGGCCACCGAACCGGCCACCGTGCCGCTCAGGTCGAGGAACGCGGCCTGGGCGGTGTCCCAGGGAAGGAAACTCTGCGGCGAATCGTTACTCGCGGGCAACATCGCAGTGAACACGTGGACTCCGCGGCCAGTGTTCGCCGCGTGCAGCACCACGTAGAGCGCCGGGCGCGCCGCATTCGCCGATACCGCGCGCTGGTCGAGGGAAATAGCGACGTCGGAGCTGCGCAGCAATCCGGCGGCGATGCCGCGGCTGGCGAGCTCCCGTTGCACTCGACGAGCCAGCGCCAACACAACATCTTTCTCCGGCAACGAAGGCGAGATGGCCGCGCCGATGTCGGCGCCGCCATGAGCAGGATCGATGAGCACCAGGAAGCGCGGCGCTGCCGGTTGGGGTGGCGGCGGGGCCGCGGTCGTCGCGGGAGCAGTTTGAGGAGCCGGCGCTGCCGGTTGCTGTGCCACCGGCGGAGGCGGCGCGGGAGCGGCAGTCACAATGATGGTCTTGCCGCCATCGGCAAAGTTGGCCATCAGGGGAGCGGTGGCGGTGATGTCAAGATCCGCAATGCCATCGTGCTCGGAAAAGGCGGCGCCGGTGATCAGGGGATCGTTGTAGGTAACGCTGTCGGGCCCCGCCGCGGCCACCGGTTCACGGCGAAAGGTCAAGCGCACGCGTCCGGGCTCGGTGGCAATGGTGGGATTGACGGCGGAAGGGAAGCCAATGAGCAGCCGCGAAGGATTGCCCTGCTTCAACTCCAGTGTAAAGCGCTCCACCCCGGCGCCAACGAAGAGACGCCGTCCTGCCGGATGGAATTCGATCTCTGTGGCGAGAAACTTGGTCAGAAAAGCGCTCGTCCCCGCCAGCGGCACGTAACCGCGCCCGTTCTGGAGCGCAAAATTCGCGGAGAGTTTGTAGTTGTCGCCGCGAACCTTGGCCTTGTCCTTGCCGTCGGTAAATTGCGCTTCTTCCGGACGGCCGCCCGGAGGGGTGAAGTGAAATTTGTACTTCTTGCCCTCGGGCCGAGCGTCCACCGATCCCAGCGGCTCCAGCAACTCGACCAGGCCTACGTAGGGCTGGCCGTTAATTTCGAGCAGAGGGACGGAGTAGGTGGTCTGCGGCGAATAGACGGTGAGCAGTGCCTGTGCCTGCACCTCCATGGTTGAACGATGGAGAAACAGTGGAGCCAGCAGAGCAATCGCCGTGAGAAGTGCGGCGACCGGAAATCTCGCGTTGCGGTACGACAGATGGGGCCGGGAAGTCATCTAGATCGATCGACTATCGATGATGACACAGCGGAGCAACATCGTAAGAAGAATTGTTCGGGAGGTTGTCGGTTACGACTCTTACCTTGGCTCAAGTATCTAAGGACCCCGACTCGAGCCAGAGGATCTGGCCAGAATAGGGGTCCTTCGACTCTGGTTCGTCCGCGAGCGGACGAACCGCCGCTCAGGATGACATGGTTACGAAATACAGCATAGAACTCAGTGGCCGGGCCTTACGCCTTCATCGCTACCGGCGCTTCCTGCCGGGCTTCCTCCAGCGAGTACGCCACCAGTCCGCTCAGCAGCTTGGGATAGAAGTCGGTGGACTTCTGCGGCATGACTTCGCCGCCAAAGGCGACGTCGCGCATCTGCTCCATCCGCACCGGATTCATGAGGAATGCTACGTTCGCCCCCTGGTTCACCTGCTTGACGGCTTCGTTCGCGTCGCGCACGTACCGCAGGTGCTTCTGATCGCGAATATCTTCCTCCGACAGCCCCAGCGTGCCTTCGAGCACCAGCTTATGAAGTTGCACCACGTCGAGCGCGCGTTGCCGCTCCGAGAGCTTGGTTGCTGCATCCCACTGAATGTCGGGGCGCGTACGCAGCAGAAAGCCGCCATGCGCGGTCATCGCGAGCAGCGCCGGACGATCCTTGCCGGCTGCGCGCAAACTGTCCATAGCCGCTTCGATGGGGCGAGCGCCAATGTCCTCCACTTCAAAGTTAACTTGAAGTTTTGCCACCATGTCAAAGATAGAAAAGCCATCTAGACTGAAGGCCACGCGGTGGGTCGGGAGGATGACCAGACCCGGCGCGTCCATGTTGACGAAAGTCATCATCACCCGCTCGTAGGGCTCGGTGGAGCGACTGCCGGCCGGTTTGCGCATTTCGTTGCGATAGTTGAGCGCCGTCTCGTAACGATGGTGACCGTCGGCGATAAGGAGCTTCTTGTCGGCCATCTTGGCCTGCACAGTCTTGAGGATGGCGGGATCCGAGATCTTCCACATCCGGTGCACAACATCGTATTCGTCGCGGACCTCGGCGGTCGGGGGCCCATTCGGCCGCAAAGCAGCGTCGATTTCGGCGGCAGGGTCGCTGTACAGCATAAAGAGCTGGCCAAAATGCGCCTGCGTCGCCCGCAGAAGGTTGAGGCGGTCAGCCTTGGGCTTGCTCAGGGTCTGCTCGTGCCGGAAGATTACTTTGTTGTCATAGTCCTCAAGCTGGCCGAGGGCGATGAAGCCGCGCCGCTCCAGGACAGATCCGAGGCTGTTCCCGGGCACTCGAAAGGTCTGGGTATAAAGGTAAATGCTAGGCTCGGCGTCGGTCTCAAGGATGCCGGCGGTGCGCCACTGACGCACGTAGTCGGCGGCGCGTGTGTACACGGTCTGGCTTTCGCTGTCCCCGGTGCGCGGCTTGCCGAGGATGATTCGTACCAGGTTATAAGGGCTGTCGGCGTAATACCGGTCCTGCATTTCCGGCGTGATTTTGTCGTAGGGCTGGGTCACGACCTCGCCCAGGGCGACTTTAGAAGGGTTGTAGCGCAGGCCGCGAAAGGGGAAGATTGCTGCCATAAAATTGCCTCCGATCAAGAATGGGGCGCTGCTGGTTGGTTTTCGGAAGACATCTTGATTGTAGCAGTAATAGAAAAGGAAGCCGGAACGCTTGCCCTGCCATCCAACTGGGCTAAGGCGCGGGTGGTGGCGCATTCTCAATAGAGATGGGAGGGTAGAGCGGGCCTTCAGGCCCGCGTTCAAGTTGCCCCAAGAATCCGAGTGCCGTAGGTACGACACATCCGCGCTTTTCCTGTGTCGCCCCTACGGGGCTATAAGATTCTAAGCCGGCCTTCGACGCGGGCCTGAAGGCCCGCTCTACCCGGAATACCGGTTTCCGGACAATGCAGATTGAGCACTGCCAAAGCGCGCCGCAACTTGCACTTGGGGAACGGCTGGCTCGCGATGTCCGGCCGCCCGCGCCGTGTGATAACATCAGGCCAACCTGGGGATCCTTATGGCCCGCGGTAGCGGTTGGGAGGTCGGGTCAAAGTACTCGACGAATCGGCATTCAATTCCTGTTTGGCGGACGGGACATAATCCTGGTCTCCCCGTCCAATCCTTTGTGCGTTTCCGTCACTGCTTCTCTGTGCTCCTATTGCTTTGCTTGGCCGGTCTTCTGACGGCTTCCTGTTACGCCCAGGACGACATCCACGTTGTGCCTCGCGAAACCAAGAAAGCTGCCGCTTCGGTGCCGCCGCCCGACGCCGATCCCAGCCTGAAGACCTACACCAAGCCGCTGCGCAAGGATGTGGACCTGGTGCTGGTGCCTGTGACCATCACCGATCCGATGAACCGCCTGGTGACTGGACTGGAGAAGGAAAACTTTGCGCTCACCGACAACGGCAAACCGCAGGACATCCGCCATTTCTCCAGCGAGGACGCGCCCATTTCGCTGGGCGTCATTTTCGATAACAGCGGCTCCATGGCCGACAAGATCGACAAGTCGCGGCAGGCGGTGGTCGAGTTCTTCCGCACCGCGAACCCGCAGGACGAATTTTTCCTGATTACCTTCTCCGACAAGCCCGAGCTGCTGGTGGACTACACTTCCTCTGTCGAAGATATCCAGGACAAGCTGGTTTACACGGTCCCCAAGGGCCGCACCGCGTTGCTGGACTCGATTTACCTGGGCATGGAGCGCATGCGCAAGGCGCACTACGAGAGGAAGGCGCTGCTCATCATCTCCGATGGCGGCGATAATCACAGCCGTTACACGGAGGGCGAGATCAAGGCCCTGGTGCGCGAGGCCGATGTGCAAATCTATGCCATCGGTCTGTTCGATCCGTATTTCAAGACGCCGGAGGAGCGCGAAGGTCCGGCCATGCTTAACGACATTACTGACGTCACGGGCGGGCGAACGTTCACCATCAGTTCGCCCAACGAGCTGGCTGATGTGGCGACCAAGATTGGCATCGAGCTGCGCAACCAATACATCCTGGGGTACCGTCCCACCAATCCCTCTAAAGATGGCAAATGGCGGAAGATCAAGGTGAAACTGAATCCGCCCAAGGGCCTGCCGCCGCTGCACGTCTACGCCAAAACGGGATACTATGCGCCCACGGAATAAGAACGATTATCTTCTGCTGTTGAGCGCATTCGTTTTGCTATTGGGGACTTGGTTGGCGGCCCAGAATTCTGCCAGGCCCGCGACCGCACCCCCGCGGAGTGCTCCGGCTTCTTCGCAGCCGGCCCCTGCTCAAGACCAGGCTGCTCCGGCACCTCAGGTCCCTGAAACCAAGGCAGGCGACGTCTATGTCTTCAAGAAGCAAGTGAACGAAGTCACGCTGCACGCCACGGTAGTGGACGATCACAATCGCCTGGTCACCAATCTGACGCGTAATGACTTCACCGTCTTCGAGGACGGCAAGCAGCAGAAGATCATTTCGTTCCGTAACGAAGATATTCCGGTCGCGCTGGGCATCGTCATCGACAACTCCGGTTCCATGCGCGAGAAGCGGCCGGCGGTGAACGCCGCCGCCATCAATCTGGTGCAGGCCAGCAATCCGCAGGACAAGGTGTTCATCGTCAACTTCAACGAGGAATATTTTCTCGATCAGGATTACACCGCCAGCATTTCCAAACTGAAGGACGCACTGGAGCGGATTGAGGCGCGCGGAGGCACCGCGCTCTACGACGCGACCGTAGCTTCCGCGGACCATCTTAAGAAGAGTGGCGACCTGGAAAAGAAAGTGCTGTTGGTGGTGACCGACGGCGAAGACAATGCCAGCCGCGAGTCGCTGGAGCAGGCGGTGCGGCGCCTACAGGACGAGAATGGCCCCACGGTTTACACCATCGGCCTGTTGCAGGAAGAGCACTCACGGCGGGCCAAGCGCGCGCTGCGCGAGATGGCCGAAGAAACCGGCGGCGTGGCTTTCTTTCCCCGGGACTTGAGCGAAGTCAACGCGATTACCTCGCAGATCGCACACGACATTCGCAATCAGTACTCCATCGGGTACAAGCCCGACAATCCGCAGAGCACTGGCGGCTTTCGCCAGGTAAGGGTGGATGCCCAGGCCAAGGGCTACAAGAAGCTTCAGGTGCGCACCCGCAGCGGCTACTACGCCGGCCAGCAGCGCGCCTCGGTGGCCGGGCCGAGTGGGAACTAAGAAGCAACTAGTAAGGGCGTGAAGGGAATGTCTGGCCCTAGTTGCTAATTACTAATTGCTAGTTACTAATTACTTCTTCATGAAATTCATTAAGTACAAAAAGTACGTTCCCGAGCCCGCCTCCGAGATGAGCATGGAGGAGCTGCTCAGCGCGCTCTCCGACTACCTGCTGCAGAGCGGCTTCCAGCAGCAGTACATGGACTTCTACGATCTCAAGAACATGGAGCAGTCGCTAGAGGACCTGCGCCAGGCCATCGCCGAGGCGCTGCTCAACAGCGACATGCTCGACGACCAGATGCGCGAGCACATCGAGAACATGGGCCCCGAGCAGATGGAGCAACTGATCGAGCAGCTCATCGAGCGCATGGAGCAAGAGGATTACATCAGCGTGGACCAGCCGCACGATCCGGCGCGCAGCTCAACCGCCGGGGGCCAGGTGGGCGAGGCGCAATCGCAGGCGCGTTTCGAAATCACCGACAAGGGGCTCGACTTCCTCGGCTTCCGCGCGCTGCGCGACCTGATGGGCTCGCTCGGCAAGGCGAGCTTCGGCCGCCACGACACCCGCGACCAGGCCACCGGCATCGAGGCCAGCGGCGCCTCCAAGACCTACGAGTTCGGCGACACCCTGAACCTTGACATCACCGCCACGCTCTCCAGCGCCATCCAGCGCGAGGGCCTGCACCTGCCGCTCAACATCGAGTACAACGACCTACAGGTGCATCAGTGCGAGTATCAGTCATCGTGCGCGACGGTGCTCATGCTCGACTGCTCGCACTCCATGATTCTTTACGGCGAAGACCGCTTCACGCCCGCGAAGAAAGTGGCCATGGCGCTCTCGCACCTCATTCGCACGCAGTACCCGGGCGACTCGCTGTCGCTGGTGCTCTTCCACGACTCGGCCGAGGAGCTGCCGCTGTCGCAACTGGCGCGCGTCAAGGTTGGCCCGTACTACACCAACACGCGCGAGGGCCTGCGCATGGCGCAGCGCATTCTGCAACGCCAGCGCAAGGACATGAAGCAGATCGTCATGATTACCGACGGCAAGCCCTCGGCGCTCACCCTGGAAGACGGGCGCATCTATAAGAACGCCTTCGGCCTCGATCCGCTGGTCGTCAGCGAGACCCTGAAGGAAGTTTCCAAGTGCAAGCGCGCGGGCATCCTGATCAATACCTTCATGCTCGCTTCAGACTATGGCCTGGTGCAGTTCGTGCAAAAGGTAACGGAAATGTGCCGCGGCAAAGCCTACTTCACCACGCCCTACACGCTGGGTCAGTATCTGCTGATGGATTACATGTCGAGGAAGACGAAGACAGTTCATTGAGCTGCGCCCAGGGTAAGTCGCGATTGGGATTAGCAATTAGCAAGTAGCGAAAAAGTAAGAGCGACAGGAGGTAATCGACCGCCTGCTAGTTACTAGCAACTAGTTACTAATTGCTGGTCGCCAGTTGCTTCGCTTGCAACACGCTGCAACTCTCTTTGCCCGACAGCCGCCCCACTTCCAACGCGAACTTGCTCTCCATGGAGCACAGCACGGAATCGAGCTGGTCCTGTTTCGCGTACTCGGGCGGAACGCCGCGTCGCAGCTTGAAATACATGATGGCCAGCGTGCTATTGGCGTGACTCAAGGCGTAGGAGACGGACTTGTCCGCGTCAGTTTGCGCGCGAAATTCCGCCTCCGAGATCTGTCGCTCCACCTCGTCGAAGTTGGCTGCGGGAATGACCACTACCTGCTTGTTGACCACGGCCCGCAGACTCTCAACTTCGTCAGGAATGCGCACCGCCGCCTTCCGGTAGGCATCAGAAAGTCTCCTGGTATCTGGTGTGTCTCCACAGCCACTCTCGGCGGGAATGCTCAGCACCGTCACCGGTCCTTGCGAGGTCACCGAGGCGCCGAGAGCCTGTGCCAGGGCGGGAACACTCACATACGCTGTTCCCTTGCGGATGAGGACGTCGTCGCCTGCGAGTCGTTTGCCTTCGATCATGATCTGGGTCACGGAACCGGATTTTGTCCGGTCGGCACCGACTGGCGTCTGCTGCGCGGAGACGCTGCTCGCCAAGGCCGCGACGGCGAGCCATGAGAGAATATGCGGCCACATATCACACCTCGTTGCTGTGAATTCCGGCCAGATTAAGAATTGGGCATCTTCAGGGTAGGTTTTTCGCCACGGAAAGTCAGTGATGGGAATCACTGAGGAAGGAACTCGCGGACAAGGGTCACCTTTTGCCTTTTTCCTTCCGCAACGGCGTAGAGCTTGCAGCCTCCAGCTTCGCCACTGCGGTGTGCAGGGCTGCCTGCATCTTCGGCCAGGCTTTCGTCAACCCAAGTGTCTTCGGTCCGAATGCATGGGGCAACAGTTCGGAGATCGAGGACTCGTTGATCTGGCTGAGATCGCCGTTGGCCGAAAATACGCGTACATCGCCGCCAGAGATTTCCGAGGCCTCAAAAATCGCCTGGCGGCAGCGTCCACACGGGGTCACTAGCTGCGACGCATCCTGATCCGGGGATGGATAGAACTTGTGACCAGCGACTGCGATGGCCGCCAGATTAAAATCCCCGGCGGCGTTGGCGGCGGCAATGGCGGATATCTCGGCGCAAGTGACGACGGCATAGGCGGCATTCTCGATGTTTGCGCCGCTGTAGATTCTCCCTGACTTGGTGCGAACGGCGGCACCGACCGCAAAGCCGGAATAAGGAGCATACGCATTCTTGGACGCCGCCAGCGCCTCTCTGACCAGGCACTGGTCGTCCTTGTTAAGTTTTGCCAGCTTGACAGTTTTCCCCATCCGTCACTCTTTCCGGCCACGAGTTCGCGCGCGAAGTACATTCCAGCGCATCATGAACGTGCCCACAACCATATAACAATGACGATCGCAATTATCCCGGCAACACAGTATGACCACCACGCCACGGTTGCCACTAACGCCAGCAATGTCAGCGCCCAGGCAAACCAATAATAGTGCGTCCGGTCGTCGATGACGTTCGCGAGCCTCTTTAGTTCGGTTTCGAAGGCTTGCGCATCCGGTGGTTCAGTTGGTACGTTCGCCAGAAAGTTCCAACTCACGCTAACGACAAACAGGCACAACAGGGCCGAGAGGCATACGCCCAGGAGTTGCCACTCCGCTACCGTCTTCGAAAACCGTATCTGCAATTCAATGAACTTGCTTGCGTCGGCGCCCAGAAAAGCCACAAGGATGGCGATAAACAAGGTGTTGACGGTCAGCAGTCCCGTAGCTTTGCTGTCGAGCACCGTCAGGTAGGTGTAAAACTGGTCAAGACAGTGCTTTTGCATCGCAAAGGTCGCGGGTTCGGCTGCATCTTGGTGCAGCGCCTTGACCTTCCTGATTAAGTCGTCTGGTCGATTTCCCCTAAAAGGCCACATCCTGCCCTCCAGTGGTCAAGTCCCTAGAGTTAACTTTGGATGAGAGATTACAACTGCCAGCGACCCTGAGCCTGTAGAAAAAAATCGCCTTGCTCGTAAAGTAGAGTAACAACCCAGAACCGGGACCGAGCCTCAATCGATGGTGGGCTTATTCGGCGCGGTCTCGTCGGCCTTTTTCACGGCCGCTTCGGCGGCGTCGAAACCCATCTTCGAGTGGGTGCCGTCGCAGAAGGGCTTGTTGACCGACGCGCCGCAACGGCACAGCGAAAACGCTGCCTTGCCCGTCAAATCGTAGGGATTGCCCTCGGCATCCACCAATTCGATGGTGCCCTCGGGCGCCTCCACACGGTAAGGCCCGTTCCTGCGGCAGGTGATCTTTACTTGCGCCATCTATTCCTCCCATGATTGCCCGGCGGGTTGCGCCGTGGTCACATTGTAGCGGAGAAGCCGGGGACCAGCTCTGCAAGCAGAAGAGGAACCGCTTCACGTTCGTTCTGCGACGTGGAAAAACATCCCGAACTCCCGCACCACCAACTCCACTACTTCGTCTTGTTTTGCCTTCTGCGATAAGCCATGCGGAGCGCCTTCGACGGCAACCAGTTTCTTGCGCGCCGGGACCAGTTTGAGCGCGCCTTCCAATTCTCCGATGGAACCGAACGCGTCCCTGGTCCCGCTGACGAAGAGCACCGCGAGTTCGAAGGGTGGGGAAGTGCGCCGTCCTCAACTGGGCTGGCTTTCCCGGAGGATGCAGCGGATAAGACAACAGCAGCAAACCCTCCACCAGCGTGGGTTCCGACGCAACCAGCATGCTCGCCTGCCGTCCGCCGTACGAGCTGCCGCCCAGAAACGCCGGGCCTGCGAACTGCGCCTTCATCAGCGTCACCGCCCGCTGCAAACCGGCCTGGTCGCTCTTGGCGTCGGCAGGAGAGGGCGCACCTCGCGGACGCCGCTGTCGATACGGTAGATCGCAGCGCAGCACCGTCACTCCGGACGCGGCAAACTTCTCCGCCAGAGCAACCAGCAGCGGAGCGGCGCAGTTGCCACCCGCTCCATGCGTGAGCACCAGGAACCCGTCACCCGATTTCCCGGCGCGATGCAGAAATCCCCGCACCGGCGCTTCGCCCGGTGTTTCGTCAACGAACGATTTTGCTTCGGCTGTGGTCATGATTGAGTTTGCCATCTTACGACCGCCGGGGAACGAGGGCAAGCAACGCTTGCCACACCCGCAAGGTGGATGACTCCTTATCAGGTCAGCAACGCCTCATCCAAGGCGCGGTTGAAGGGCCCGCGCCACCCGTATCTCTTAGCTATTCAACCGCGCCATTTCCCACACGTTGCGGGTCAATCCTCGCGGCCTGCTGCCGGGGACCCTCCATCTGACCCCTGCTCCCATCGTGTTTTCAGCAAGTTGCAAACTCACGGGTGTGGAAGACTGAGTGCTTCTGTTATCTGGTAGCAGTAGGCTTACCAGCCCGTGTCAGGGGCACGACAAGTTGGTTGAGCAATGGGCGACCCAATCTACAAGGACTATGCCGCCTGGCAAGCGGCTGAACTCGGTGTAGTTCCCGCCGAAGCCGAAGACGCCAACGATCTCCGCTGGAGAGCGAGTGGCCGGCTGCGCCGCACCTTCCGCAAGCGCGACGGTATTGCGCTGATCGTGTCCAACGTTGTCGGCGTCGGGATCTTTACCACGCCGGCCATTGTGGCCGGACTGGTGCCCGATCCTATGGCGATGCTGGCCGTCTGGCTGGTTGGCGGGGGGTTGGCGCTGGCCGGAGCGACC
Organism: uncultured Acidobacteriaceae bacterium; assembly: GCA_963798005.1. Lineage (GTDB taxonomy): Bacteria > Acidobacteriota > Terriglobia > Terriglobales > Acidobacteriaceae > Bog-257. Next base: position 190,470 of record CAWCRZ010000011.1, read on the forward strand.
TCCTACGCCCGGCTGGCGAATCTGTGGCCCACCGCCGGCGGCGAATACGTTTACCTCTCCAAAACCTACGGTCCGGCGGCGGGGTTCCTCTCCGGCTGGACCTCGCTCATCGCCGGATTTTCCGGCAGCGTTGCCGCCAGCGCGGTCGCGGTTGTACTGTTTGCCGGCCAATATTTTCCCTGGCTGGCCTCCGGCCAAGTCATCGCATCGCAAAACATTCTTGGCGTCAGCATCGGCTTGTCCTCACGGACACTGGCAGCGGCTGCGATCATTGCGCTTTTTGCCGTGCTGCACATTTGCAGCCTGGCTGCCGGCAAGATCACCCAGAACGCGCTCGCGACAGGGCTGGTCGGGATGATCGCTGTCTTCGTGGTCCGCGGCTTCGCCACCGGAAAAGGCTCCTGGTCAAACTTTCATTCCCCGGACATACATTTCGGCGCCATGAACTGGTTGCTGGCGCTTATTCCCGTCATGTTCACTTATAGCGGGTGGAACGCCGCCGCCTACGTCTCGGAGGAAATCCACGCCAGCCGCCGCTCCATGCGCCCGGTGCTGCTGGGCGGGACAGCCATTGTCATCGCGCTCTACACCGTGCTTAACGCGCTTTATCTGTACGCGGTTCCGATCGGCCAGATGCGCAGCTCTTCCAACGTTGCCGACAGCGCAGCGCGCTCCTTGTTCGGCGCGGGAGGGAACCTGATTACGCCTGCGCTGATCGTCGCTCTGCTGGGGGCGGTGAGTGCAATGACCATCGCCGGCCCGCGCGTCTATTTCGCCATGGCGCGCGATGGCGCTTTTATTTCGGCTTTCGGTCGCACCAGCGCCCGCTTCGGAACTCCCGCTCTCGCCATTGCGCTGCAAGCGCTGTGGAGCATCGCGCTGGTCATGCTGGGCGGGTTCGAACACATCCTCATGTACACCGGCTTCGCCATCGTGCTCTCGTCCGGCGCCGCAGTCGCCGGTCTTTTTGTCGTGCAGAGGCGTGGTTTGAGTGCCGGTGCCGTGAAGCCGGTCAGGCTCGTGGTCCCGGCGGTGTTCGTTCTCGCCAGTGCGGCCATGGTGGTTGACACCGTCCTCGACGCGCCCCGCATCGCCCTGATCGGGGTCCTGCTCATCGCCGCCGGCATCCCCGTTTACGCCTTGTGCCGCAGAAGCAGCTCTCCGCGTCCGGCGCTCCAGGCGGAAGAGGTGGCCGCCGATTAGGGTCAATCATGATCAGAAAGCTCTCCATCCTGGCAAGGCTACTGGCTCTCGCGGCTCTCGTCCATCCCGCGGTCTTGGCAACCCAGACCCCGCAATTCATGTCGCTGGAATCGGCCCGGCCAGTGTTGCAACGAATGGACTCCGGCACGAGCGATCATCCCGGAGCAGGAATCAACTCACAGGATTGGCTGGCATGGCTGCAGAAATCTGATACCGAGATCCGCCAGCGCCTGGATACCGGAGAAGAGGACAGTCTTACCAACCTGTTGCGCTTCGGGGTGACATTCACTAAGGAATACCGCATCGACGACGAGTATCTGGTGCGCTACGGCCAAAGCAGCCTGGTGGATGCGTTTGCCGAAAACCGTGCCAACGATCTCATCAAGGCGCTGGCCGCGCCCAACGGCAACCAGGGTTTTGCGGAGATGAGGGCCTTCGTCGAGAAGAAGGGTTTCTCCCTCAACTCGCCCGCCGGACGCAAGAAGCTGAGAGCCTACCTACTGGCCAATCTCGTCAGGATGCAGAAGGAGCTTCTGCAGGCCCGCGAACAGGTGAAGTCGAACCGCGATCAATTGTTTCAGCACCGGGGCATCTCGCTGGATAGCAACCTGTGGCCCGACTACGATCTGGAGCAGCAGTTGAAAGAGATGTTGCAGAAGGGCATGTTGAAGCCGGGCAGCATTCGCCGGGTGGCGGTTGTGGGTCCGGGCCTCGACTTCGTCAACAAGCAGGAAGGAGTGGACTTCTATCCGCCGCAGACCGTCCAGCCTTTCGCCGTGCTGGACACGCTGTTGCGCCTCGGACTGGCCAGCCCGGATACGGTCGAGCTTTCCACGCTGGACATCAGCTCGCGCGTGAACCTGCACATCCAAGCCGCCAGGAAGAATGCCGCAGCGGGAAAGCCCTACACCGTCCAGCTCCCGTGGTATGCCGACGGGAGGTGGACTCCCGAGTTTCGCGCCAGCTTCACCCAATACTGGCAGGGATTGGGAGCGAAAATCGGACAGCCGGTCGCAGCGATTCCGGTGCCGAAAGCTGCCGCCGGTTTCGAGACGCGAGCGGTGAAGGTTCATCCGGAGGTGGTGAGCCGCATTACGCCGGTGGACATGAACATCGTGTACCAGCGCCTGCCGCTTCCGCCGGACGAGCGCTTTGACCTGATCATCGGCACCAACATCTTCCTTTACTACGGCGGGTTCGAGCAGTCGCTGGCCCGGGCGAATGTTGCCGCCATGCTAAAGCCGGGCGGCTATCTTCTCTCCAACGACAAGCTCCAGGACACCGTGCCGTCAGGCCTGGAACAGGTGCTGGTGACCGCCATCCCCATGACCGGGGCGCCCGTCATCACCGACTACATGTATTGCTACCGGCGGACGCCATAGGGCCGGACTATTTGCACCGGCAACTAATTTAACGCCCTCATCCCAAGCGATTCTGTTAAACAGTCATCCTGAGCGGACGCTAGTCTAAGTCGAAGGATATGCTTTTGCTTGGCCCTTCAAGAGACTCCAAAAGTTAGAGTAACTCAGAGATATGCCAATATTAAATTTGACAATAATATTATTAGGAATAATAATAACAATATGGGCAGTCCATCACAGCTACGATCGAAACTCAAAAAAACCCAGTCCTATTCGCTCGACCCGGGAATCGTTTCGGAGATCCAGCGCACCAAGGGGCAGGCATCCGCCAGTGAGCGGGTCAATCAACTCCTCAGCTACGCGCTGGAGATGGAACGCAAGGCCAGCCTCTCGGAAGAGGCCGCCGGTTTCTTTGCGGATACGACCGCCGACCGCCAGGAACGCCGTGCCTTTCAGAAGGCCAGCCTCAAGAACTGGGCGCGCAAATGACGGCTTGGCGTCGCAGCCCAAAGCCGGAAGGCTGGTATCCCCGGCGCGGCGAAGTGTGTCTGATTGCGCTGGACAAGGAGCGGCCTGCTCTCATTCTTTCCAGCAACAGCCTGAATGCGCACTCGCTGGACGTCTGTGTGCTGCCCATCTCAACCGCCGAGCACCGGGCGTTCTCGTTGCGGCCCAAGTTGAAGGCGGGGCAGGCTGGCTTGGTCCGCGACTCCTGGGTGAAGTGCGACCAGCCAACCACAATCGAAAAGCGCTTGGTCATCTATCCCCCGCTGGGAGCGCTGTCTGCGGCCAGCATGGAGACAGTCCAGGCGGCGGTGAAGGCTGCGCTGGAACTTTAGAGCAGCGCGCCTCCACCGCATCCTCGCCGTTGCACGTCCTACCGGTTCAGCTTCCGCGCCTCGCACGCCTGCACCACCTTCGACGGGTCGATGGCCGCCGAGTCCAACTGCATCTCGATGACCTTGCCGTCCTTGTCGATGAGATAGTTCACGCGCCGCGCGGCTTTGTACTTCGGGTTGTAGAGGCCGTACTCTTTGGTCACGTCGCCGCCCCAGTCGCTAAGCAACGGGAAGGTGACGCCGATTTTTTCCGCCCACGCCTGATTCGAGAAGGGAGAATCCATGCTCACACCCAGTACCTGGGTATCTGCGGCTTCCAGCTTGGCGAGGTTTTGCTGGAACGCCTGCATCTGCTTGGTTCAACCACCGGTGAAGGCGAAAATGTAGAACGCCAGGGCAACGTTCTTCTTGCCCTTGAAATCGTGCAGCGAAACTTTCTTGCCGTTCTGGTCTGTCAAAGTAAAGTCCGGCGCCATATCGCCCACTTTGATCTTGGGCTGCGGCGTTTCGTCGGGTTTGTTGTCGGCGGCGTAGCTCGCGGGCACGAACGATGCCACCAGCAGCAACGCCAGCAATAGTTGTTTCATGGATTCTCTCCTCGAGATGAATAGCGGGGCCTGTGCGCCATTGTCCCATTTGCAGGACACTTCGCGCCAGAGAGGCAGGCTCACCGGAAATCAGCAACTTGGGAATTCTCATTGGGAGGGTCGAGTGAGGGCCTGAAGAATCTGCTGTTCGAACAACAAAAGCATTTCGCTTGCTGCGTTCGCTACAGCAACCTTTTCCGCTTTGCCGCGAATCTTCCGGGTTCTACCTGGTCATTCTGCTGGGAGCGCCATTACCTTTTTTAACCGTGCGCAGACGCCGGGCGGCATGAGTTATCTTACCGGTAAACGCAATCTATACTATGCGCGTTCCAGCATCCGCCTGCTCGTGGGCGTGGTAGCTGGACCGCACCAGAGGGCCGGACTCCACATGGCGGAAGCCCATCTTCAGCGACTCTTCTTTAAGGAACCGGAACTCGTTGGGCGTATAGAGCCGCGCGACTGGCAGGTGGTCTTTCGACGGCCGCAGATACTGGCCGATGGTCAGAATATCCACCTGGCGCGCGGCCAGATCGCGGAAAACCTCCAGCAGTTCGTCCGTGCTCTCGCCCAAGCCAACCATGACGCCGGTCTTGGTCGGAATCGACGGGTTCATCTGTTTGGCGCGCTCCAGCAGGCGCAGGGTGCGCTCATAGCGCGCGCCTGAGCGGGCCACACGGTAGAGTCGCGGCACTGTCTCGGTGTTGTGGTTCAGGATGTCGGGCCGGGCATCCATGACAATGCGCAGCGGCTCTTCCAGTCCCTGAAAGTCGGGGATGAGCACCTCGACGCGACAATCCGGCATACGCCGGCGAATTTCGCTCGATGGTGTCGGCAAACACGCGTGCGCCGCCGACATTGTCGTCGTCGCGATTGACGCTGGTGACCACGGCAAACTTCAGCGCCAGCTTCTCCACGGCTTCGGCGACGCGGCGGGGCTCATCGTAATCAATCGGCTGGGGACGCCCCTTGGGCACGGCGCAAAACCCGCAACGCCGCGTGCACAAGTTGCCCAGGAGCATGAAGGTCGCCGTGCGATGGTTCCAGCACTCGCCGATGTTGGGGCAGTGCGCCGACTCGCAGACAGTATGCAGTTCCAGCTTGCGCGCCAACGTTTTCAGGTTGTGATAGTTCTCGCCCATGGGCGCACGCGCCTTCAACCAATCCGGCTTGGGAGCGGGGCGATGCGCGGCGAGGTCGATCTGGATCAGCTCGGGAGTCGTAGACATGGGAACCTAATATTGTACAAGCTGCAGGCGACGAAGCGCTCTTCGCTATTCGCCATTCGATCCAGGTGGCCAGGATGCTCAGCTGAACTAAGCCGTCAATTGACACAAGACCCATAGGATGGAAGAACCAACTCTGGCGAAAAGCGAAGGGCGAAGAGCGAAAAGCGTCACAGCGTGTGCAAGTACGCCATCAACGCCTCGAGTTGCTGCGGCGTCAGCTTCTGCTGGAAGGCGGGCATCTTGGAGCGGCCGAGCAGGATGATGTCGGTGACGCGGTCGTCGTTCGCAGGCATGCCGTTCTTCATGTACTGATGCTGGAACAGTCCGGCCAGGCTGGGGCCGCGAAGATCACGCTTGCTGTAGGCGTAGTGACATTCGGCGCAGCGCGCATCATAAACCCGGCGCCCAGAGGCCTGCTGGGGGTTGAGCCCCAGTTCGGCGTCGGTCTTATGGGGTTCGCTGTCACAGGCCGACAAGAGGGTGATCGCAATCAGAATAATGGCAGATAAAAACGAAAATCGCGCGTGGGTTGGTCTCAACGTACCTTCCTGGATTCCAGATCTTTACCTTGGTGGATGAAAGCCGACCGGCCCAACTAAGGGCAGACCCGAAGGCTCTCTTCATCACAGCGCTTTCAGCCTGTCAGAGTTAGAATACCCTCGCATGACGGTAGCTCTCAAACGGGTTTACGCAGAGCCCTCGCCGCAAGACGGGACGCGCGTGCTCGTGGACCGTCTGTGGCCGCGAGGTTTAAAGAAGGAGGACGCAGCGCTGAACGCGTGGCTGAAGGACATTGCCCCTTCCGAGGAGTTGCGCAAGTGGTTTCACGCCCATCCACAACAGTGGAGTAAATTTCGCGAACGGTACCTAAAAGAACTCGCCAATCCGACGGCCCACGATGCCTTGCAAAAGCTCTACGAGTTCAAGGAGCAGAGGCGCCGCCTTACGCTGCTGTTCGCTTCCCGAAACGAAGAGCAAAACAACGCTGTCGTTCTAAAGCAGTTGGTGGAAGGCGATCGGAAACCGCCGACGGGCACCGGCCCACTCCGCGTCGCATCTACCAAGCGCGCCCGCGCTGCAAGGCGAAGATAGAGCATGGTCCTTCGTACCGCGGGGCTCACGGAGCGTCCAAAGGGTGGTTTGGTCTCCGCGTGGGAGGCCATTGCTCGCACGCAGAAGACCGTCTCCGCGCAGTACCATCTGGTACGCCAACCTGATCATGCGCGGCTTTCAGGCCAGATTGTCGAGCGGTTCGCAATCGCGGGGGCACCCGCCGTGGAGGATGACATCGTACGTGGCATTGGTCTGCATGATGAGGGCTGGTCCGATTTTGACAGCGGCCGCGAGCGCCTGCAGGCCACGCCTGTCGAGTACTCAGCGGGCAGCGTTCCGTTGAACGCAGAAGGGAAGCCGCTCTCGTTCCTTGAGATCAAAGCGGAAGACTTTCTGCGCGCGTGGCGCCGCTCGATCCAGGCGGCTGAGGCCGTTGCACCCATCGCCGGCCTTATGGTGAGCGGACACTTCCTGCGGATTGGGCAGTTTGGGATCAGCACCGGAACGTATTCCGAAGACGACACAAATCGGGTATGCGAATTCATTGCAGGGGAGGAAGATCGCGGGCGGCGGCTGTTGAGACTGCAAGGACGAAGCGCAACGGAAGTGGAGTACTGGACTGACGTGCTTCAGTTCTGCGACCTGTTATCGCTGTATCTCTGCTGTGGTTCGGAGGAAAACGTCGAATTTCCGCACCATATTGGGCCGAAGGGTGAGACGATCCGGCTGCAAGTACAGGATGGAGTGAATGTGCTATCGCCCTCGCCGTTCGCGCGGGAGACCGAATTCTCGCTTGAAGCACATACCTACCCGCGCGGTATTCACGAATCACCGACAAAACTAAGTTGGCGAGTGCGATAGATGCGAGAATAGCGGGATTGCTGATCGCTATCCACTATCCCCAACCGCTATCCACGTTCCTGCTGCTTCCTCAGCCGACGTGTTTCCGCCAGCAGGGCCATGCTGTGCATCAGGTTCTGCATGGTGACGATGCCCACCAACATCTGCTGGTCTACGACCGGAATCATGCCGAGGCCGCGGCCACCCAGTTTGCGGAAGGCAGACGCCAGCGAGTCCGTGCTCTGCGCAATTTCAAAGGCTCGCACCATCGCCGACTGCACGTATCCGTTGCCCTCGACCCGCAGCGCTTGCACGATGCGCTGCTTGCTGATGACGCCCACCATGTCGCAGCCGCGCACGACCGGGAAATCATCCTGCAACGTATGCACGGCTTTGTGGAGCGCGGCTTCCAGGGTGTCGGCGGGCGACAACGTCGAGAAGCCGGTCAGCATGACGTCTTCCATGCGAACGCTCTCCAGCACCGACTGGAAGACCACGGAGCGATCCTCAAGCTGCGCACCGACGAACAGAAAGAAGCCGATGAGCATGAGCCAGGCATTCCATACCGCACCCAGGAATATGAACAGCATGGCAAAACCTTGGCCGATAGCGACGGCACGCCGTGTGGCGTGCAGATAATCCATGCGCTCGGCGAGGACGGCGCGCAGGATGCGGCCGCCGTCCATGGGATAGGCGGGCAGAAGGTTAAAGCCGCCGAGAAACAGGTTGCCCCAAAACAGTGCGCGCGGCAGGTTGCCGGCGTGCACGAAAGGCTGGCTCCACAGCTTAACTTGGGGCATGAACGCCAGGATGAACATGCCCGCAAAGGCAGCAATGGCAAGATTGACCAGCGGTCCCGCCACCGAAATGCGGATGTCGCGGGCCGGATCGGCTTGGCGCAGGCCGGTGTCCTCCATCAGGGTGACACCGCCAATGGGCAGCAGAATGATCGAGCGCACAGCAACGCCGTTGCGGCGGGCAACTACCGCATGTCCCAGTTCATGCAGCACCACGCAGCCGAAGATGACGGCGACCAGCGCCAGGCCGCGCAACGCCCCCGACGTGCCCATGGTGACTGACTGCGTGAACCAGACAAATGCCAGCAGAAAGACGAATGTCAGGTGGACGCGTATATCCACCCCAAACAGGTGCCCGGCAGGAAACGACCAGCTTCTCATCAATTTCAATTCTATAGCGGAGTGTGGCTGGGAGGGCAGTTTCGAGCTTCAAGTTTCAGAGTGACTTGAAACTTGAAACTCGAAACCTGAAACTGACGATATGCGAATAATCGCGGGACAATACCGCAGCCGTCCTTTGCGATCGTTGCCCGGACTTGATCTGCGTCCCACCAGCGACCGGCTGCGGGAGAGGCTGTTTGACATTCTCTCGTCCGCCCGCGATCTTCGGGACGGCGTTTGGCTCGATCTCTACGCCGGTACCGGTGCCGTTGGCATCGAGGCGCTCAGCCGCGGAGCGCGACAAGTATATTTTGTAGAGTCTGCAAAGAAGCACGCGCGGCTGCTGCGCGAGAACCTGGCATCGTTAGGCATATCCGACGGCTACGAATTGCACGAGCGTGAAGTGACACAAGCGCTGCCGCTACTGGACAGCACGGGAGTGGTCTGCGACTACGTGTTTCTCGATCCGCCTTACCGGATGCGCGGCAGCTATGAACGTACGCTCGGGTACCTGTCGCAATCGCGTCTAATTCGGCCAACGACTGTGGTTATCGCCGAACACGAGAAGAAGTTCGATCCTGAAGAGCGATTCGGAGCATTGCTACGCTACCGCCGTCTGGACCAGGGCGATGCGTCGTTGAGCTTCTATCGACTGGGGTGAAGGCCGAGATCAGAGGTGGAACTTTCCAGGATCGCGGCCCGTATTTGTTTATGTATCATCCTGTCGCAGAACCAGCCAAAGTTGGAGATCACACAAGCTTAGGGAATCGAAGATCGAAGGCCTTTCGAAGACCTACGCGAACGGCGTCAAGGCGTTGGATGACGTGTCACTGACCACTTCCTGATTGTCATCGCGAGCGAGGAGCGAAGCGAGGAGTCGAGGAGTCGAGGGACTGCTTTTCAGCACACAACGCTTGCTTAAGACTGCGTCGCTAAACGAGAAACCTGCCCCCCGCCGCTTTACGTAGAATCAACAACTTAGACTACAAATCATTCGCATCCATTTGATCCATAATGACTTATAGGTAGTGTATTGTTGCACAAGGACTTAGCTGGCAAAAACGGCGATTTCTTGCGATGTTTCTGGAGCATATGGAGCATATGAAGCACATGGACGATATAAAATATAATACATACAATCTATACTCACCAAGCAAGCCAATTTCTCCCGATCTGACAACTGACCACTGCCCCCTGGCAACTGCCCTCCCGGCCCGCACGCTGGGTGCGGCCGCCGAGGACACACCAACGCCGTCCTCCTGCATCGGTGATACTGCGTCACACTTCGCTACCGCAAGGGCGCAGATCACGTTCTCATGTGATGCGACCACCTGCGCCCAGGCGACGACTTGGAGGCCCCTATGGCGTGATTTCCCACACCACGCCTTCACTTGTCGCTGCACTTATCGTCGCGCCCGTACTCCTGCCTCTGTAGGAAGTCCAGGATGTCGCTCCAGACCAGCTTCTGTGCATTTTCCGCATAGAAGAGATCCACGTGCCCGAAGTCGAACGCCTGCTTGTCAGGCGGGTAGAAGCTCACGAATGTGGTTTGTGATGTCCTTGCTGCCCAGCAGAGAAAGCGTGTAGAGCCCATAGCTGCCGAATCCCCCGCCCGCCCCGACGTAATGGACTGGCAGCTTGATGTCGGCAAGATGCTTGTCGAAAGGCAGGTTGGGATCGTCGCCGCAGGTGATGGCGCTCGTGTCTGCCGCCAATTGCATTGGTTCGTACGGTGCAGCGCCGATCTCAAAGTTATTCCACTGTGCAACGTTGGTGTAGTTAAGCCCGGCTGGTATGCCAGTGTCTACGTTGCCGTCCGGCCAAAATCCTGCGACGAAATGATAGTAAGGTGTGAAGTTACCTCCCAATTGGTACCATGCTGCGCCCGCCGTTAACGAGGCTGTCAAGTTGGTGTAGGGATCGCCAAAAATCAGCGAGCTGGTATCGGGAGACGCAACAGCGTCTTGCCCAAGGCTCTGAACGAACTGTGCAGAGATGTTATACGTGCCGTTGGCGATCTGCTGGTCATAGTAGCCTTCTAACGAACAGAAGAGCGACTGCGAGCCGGCAGAATCGGTTTTATAGAAATTGTCAACCGAAACATACGCCTTCGCCTGGCGCTGATTGCATTTCAGCTGTGACTCTTGATTAACCAGCCCGTATCCGAGCCAGCCTCCCCGGCTCCAGCCCAACAGGGTCATCGGCCCGTTATCGCTTCCCGTTTGCGAGCGGACGCTGCGCGCGAAGGTCAAAGCGGTTTCGATGTCGTTAATGTCATGCTGCATGCCCCAGCTCTTCATAAACGTGAAGTCGCTTTCGCTCGCGGGCACCAGCGTCCACGCGAGATCAATGCCCCATACGTCAATACCCTGGGACGCGAGGTAAGCGGCAATCGAGTTGCGCGACGTTCCACCGAAGAACGCCTGGTCAAATGGCCAAAAGTCGCCATGCACCATTAGAACGGCGCTGTCACTTGTTTTCGGATTTCCCTTCCTGTCCACCAGAGTTACCCGGTGAATGCCGATGTGGTCGTACTTGCCGGGGCCGGTAGTCAGCAGGTAGTAGAACTCGCTTATGTTGCTGCTGATCTGAGTGATGGTGGTTGGCGGCGGGGGCACTCCAGGCGCCCGAGACGCAGAATGGTTCTGTGCAGCCAGGGACAAGCTGACTAGGGCCGCAGACGAGGTGTGCCAGCAGGGTTCTCGATTTCATGGTTCCTCACCTTCCTTTGCATTTGCGGCCGATGCCGCTGTTCATGGCGGCGAGTATGCATTGAGGCGGCGCGAACGTCGATGCACCCGAGCTAACATTTAGCTAATTTCTTCATGAGCGAGGCAAGTGGCTGCAATCGAAGCATTTCCGGGCGGGGCGGCGGCGCGGCGCGAAAGTGTCTTTCTTAGAGGAGGTGCCAATAGTAGTATTGCGGCCTAAGGTTGGTGATGGAAGGAACGCGGCTGCCGCGCTCGCTTCGGAAGTTTCGAGCTTGACCTGTGCGTCGGCGAGTTGCACGGAAATGGCGAATCCGTTCTGCTGCCCGAGCAGGTCTTCCAAGTTCTACACGTCCTCCTCGACCGCCGGGGTGAACTGGTCAGCCGCGATGAACTGAAAAAGAAGCTCTGGCCCAACGACACCGTCGTGGAGTTCGAGCACGGATCAACAACACCATCAAGAGGCTGCGGCGCGCGCTCGAGGACTCGGCCGAAGAGCCCCGGTACATCGAGACGATCCCGCGCCGGGGCTACCGGCTGATGGTCCCGGTGGAGTGGGTGGAGCAGTTGTCAGTTGCCAGTGGTCAGTTGTCAGAGCCGGCCATGGCGGCTACGGTGCCGATGCCGGTCGGGGCCGCCACGCTGACTGGCCGGACGGTTTCGCACTATCGCGTATTGGACATTATCGGCGGGGGCGGCATGGGCGTGGTCTACCGTGCCGAAGACCTCAAGCTGGGCCGGCAGGTGGCGCTGAAATTCCTGCCCGAAGACGTGGGCAGCGATGCACAGACGCAGGAACGTTTCAGCCGCGAGGCGCGCGCGGCGTCCTCGCTCGACCATCCCAACATCTGCCCCATCTTTGAATTTGGCGAACATGAGGGCCGACCCTTCATGGTGATGCAGTTGCTGGAAGGACAGACCTTGCGTGACCGGCTCGCGCGCAACCGACGGTACGCTGCCGCTCGAGGAACTGCTGGATATCGGGATTCAGGTCAGCAATGGCCTGCAAGCGGCGCATGAGAAGGGCATCACTCATCGCGACATCAAGCCGGCGAACATCTTCCTGACCAGCAAGGCCGTGGTGAAGATCCTCGACTTCGGGATAGCGAAGCTGCTGGAGGAAGCGCCGGGAGTTGCGGTGGAAGCGCGCGAAACACCCATTAACTTGTCATCCCGAGCGGAGCCGCCCGCTTTGGGCGGCGGAGCCGAGGGATCTGCGGTTGTTCAGGCTCTCGAAAACGTAGATCCCCGTTCGGCTGCGCTCAGGGTTTCGGCATCGGGCTCACGCCCGATAAGCGCCTCAACTTCGACTCCGTGCCCGCCTGGCCGCGAAGACGCGGCCGGAAAGAACAGCGGGCCCTTCGCTCGGGATGACAATTCAAAGGCGGTTGACGGCACGCCTGAAGGCGTGCCCCTTCAAAACGGGACACCTGGCGACGCCACTCTCACCCGCACGGGAGCCGCCATGGGCACTGCCGGTTACATGTCGCCCGAGCAGGTGCGGGGTGACAAGCTGGATGACCGCACCGATTTGTTCTCGTTCGGGCTGGTGCTGTACGAGATGGCTACCAGCCAGCGCGCTTTTAGCGGAGAGACAGCGGCGGTGGTGCACGACGCCATTCTGAACAGGCCCCCGATTCCGGTGCGCGAACTGAACTCAACACTTCCAGCAAAGCTCGTCACCACGATTGGTAAGGCGCTGGAGAAGGACCGTGAGCGCCGCTACCAGAGCGCAGCAGAGATGCGCACAGACTTGGAACGAGTCCGGGCAAAGTCATCGCTGTCCGCTCTGTCGAAATGGAAGTTGTATGCGGCCGCCGCTGCGCTGATTGCCGTCCTTGTGGCCGGGCCACTTTACTTGCGGTCGCGACAACGAATCAAGTTTACGGACAAAGACACCATCGTTGTGGCTCATGTCATCAACACTACCGGCGATGCCGTAATTGAGGACGCACTGGATTGGCCACTCAACCGGGCATTACAAGAGTCGCCTTATCTGACCGTGCTCTACCCCAGCAAGGTAATTGACACCTTGAAGCTGTTGAAGGTGTCCAACATGTCCTACAGCTACGCTCCCCAGGGCCCTAAACTGACCCCGGAATTAGCGCGCGACGTCTGCCTGCGAAGTGGTAGCAAGGCGTACGTGACGGCGTCGATTGCCAATGCCGGCAACTACTACCACATCGCACTCGATGCGAAGGACTGTCGTACCGGCAAAGCCTTGGCTGAGGTTGAAAGGGAAACCAATGACCGGAACAAGATCGTCAGCACCCTTGGAGCAGCGGGTCATCAGCTTAGGCGCGAACTGGGCGAACCCGAAGACTCTATGCAGCGATTCAATACACCTTTGGAAAATGAGACGAGCGGGTCGCTGGAAGCCTTGCATGCCCATAGCGAAGCACAGCGCGTTAGGGAGGAACGCGGGGCTCCATCTGCAATTCCTCAATTCAAACGCGTTGTGGAATTGGATCCGAACTTAGCGGTGGCTTACTTGAACCTTGCCGCGGGTTACAACCGTTCTGAGGGATTCCCATGGGCAGCGAGTTATATGACTACGGCTTTCAATCTGCGCGAACGGTTGAGCCAGCGTTCTCGATGGTTCATCGAGGCTTCGTATTACGCCATAGCTACGGGTGAGTTGGAGAAGGCCGAAGCGACTTATGTTCGATGGGTACAGACCTTTCCCGCAGACGTGTATGCACATCAGAACCTTTCTGTCTGTTTGAGATCCCTCGGACAGAATGAGCGAGCTGCTATGGAGGCCCGCGACGCCGTGCGGCTCATGCCTAACATCCAGACCTATTTCATCCTCATGACACCGCTGGTTTACATGAATCGGCTGGAAGGAGCCAAGGCCATATTTGAGGAGGCAAGAGCCCGTGGGATAGACGAGCCGGGTCTCCGATCGATTCGCTACGTTGTCGCTTCGTTGCAGCACGATAGGGCGGGAATGAAAGAGCAACTGTCGTGGGCGACGGCGAGACCCGACGCCAAAGAATGGGCCATTCAGCAGCAGGGTGACACCGCAACTTCTCAGGGTCGCTTCCGGGCTGCGCGCGGATTCTATTCCGCAATGAGCACCTATTCGCCCAATTCAGCTGCCTTGCTGGCAGGGACTGCACTCCGGGATGTCGAAGCGGGTGACCCGGTTCGGGCGCGTGAATCCGCAGAGAAAGCGCTGGCAGCGGCTCCGACGAGTGATACCAGACGGATACTCGCGCTAGTTTTTGCCCGGGCTGGGGTCTCGAATCAGGCGGAGAAGTTGGCTCAAGAGATCGGTCAGGAGAGGCCTCTGGACACTTTAGTGCAAAAATACGAGCTCCCAACCATCCGGGCCGCCATTGCATTGGAGAGGAACCAGCCCACGCAGGCGATTGAAATCCTTCAGTCCGCCCTACCGTATGACTTCGCTACCACTCCAGATTCCTTCCCCGGACTTTATCCGGCTTATGTGCGAGGTCTTGCCTGTCTCAAGCTGGGCAAAGGACGCGAGGCAGCTGCTGAGTTCCAGAAGATGATTGATCACGCAGGTGTCCTGCAAGATTTCATTACCGCTCCTCTGACGTACTTGCAGCTTGGCCGCGCACAAGTGCTGATGGGTGACAAGGACGCCGCCCGCAAGTCATATCAGGATTTCCTTACCCTCTGGAAAAACGCCGATCCCGACATTCCCATCTACAGGCAAGCCAAAGCCGAGTACGCGAAGCTGCACTAGCATTGATAGGTGAGATCGTTGCTCGGCCATGCTCTCGGGGCGTCTGACCCGCACCTGCCTCGTTATTCCCGCGCCGCGCCGCATACTCATCTCGTGCAGAGCGGCGATCCCAATCTGCGGCTGCTGAATTCGTTTCTCGATTATCTTAAGGTTGAGAAGGGGCTGGGGCCGTTGAGCGTTTCGGCCTACCGGTCCGATCTGGAGCAGTATTCGCAATTTCTGCTGAAGCGAAAGCGCGTTGACCGTTGCAAACTTAAACGGGTAGGATGAGACGGGCTGGTCTCGAGGGGCGCTGGGTGCTCTCGCTTCTGTAATCTGCCGTCCAGAGAGCCTCGGGCGTTGTTTACACGGCTTCATCTCAGCAATTACACTTACGAGTTTGCCCGCCGCGACAGAGGTCCCGGCGCGACAGGAGAAATCGATGGCTTCGACTGAAGAACGGGTAAAGCAGATCATCGTGGAGCAGTTGGGGGTGGATGATGCAGAGGTGACGCCCAGCGCTTCCTTCGTGGACGATCTTGGGGCCGACTCGCTCGATACCGTCGAGCTGGTCATGGCTTTCGAAGAAGCCTTCGAGATCGAGATCCCTGACGAGGACGCGGAGAAGATCCGCACCGTGCAGGACGCGGTAAGCTACATCGAGCAGCACGCCAAGGCCAAAAAGTAGTGGGCCAGTCGCGGCTCCAGCATGCACGGGCTTTTCTTGGCCGGATGCAGCGGAGCGAAAGGAGATTGCTGACCTCATGGCATCGGTAGAGGAACGGGTAAAGCAGATCATTGTGGAACAACTGGGCGTGGACGAGGGCGAGGTGACGCCCAACGCATCCTTCGTGGACGACCTCGGCGCCGATTCGCTCGACACGGTCGAGTTGGTCATGGCCTTCGAAGAGGCTTTCGAAATCGAGATTCCGGACGAGGATGCGGAGAAGATCCGCACGGTCAAGGACGCGGTGGATTACATCAACGCGCACGCGAAAGGAACGAAGTAGGTTGCAGCGTCGCGTGGTTGTAACCGGAATTGGGACCATCTGCGCTGTCGGCAATAATGTGGCCGACACATGGCAGGCGCTACTCGCCGGAAAGAGCGGCGTGGAGCGCATTGCCAGCTTCGAGGTCTCCCAGTTCGCCTGCCAGATCGCAGCCGAGGTGAAGAACTTCGACCCGCTGAACTTCATCGACAAGAAGGAAGCGCGCAAGATGGCGCGCTTTATTCATTTGGCCATTGCAGCCGCCGACGAAGCTCTGCAAATGGCCAACTACAAAGTTGAAAACGAGGACCAAGCCGAGCGCACCGGAGTCAACATCGGCTCTGGTATCGGCGGGTTCGACATCATTGAGCGCGAGCACTCCAACCTGCTGAACGGCGGTCCGCGGAAGATTTCGCCTTTCTTTATTCCGGCAGCCATCGTGAATCTCGCTGCCGGGCAGGTCAGTATTCGCCACCACGCCAAGGGCCCGAACGAGGCCACCTGCACCGCCTGCACTACCAGCGCGCACTCCATTGGCGACGCCGCACGAGTGATTAAGTATGGCGACGCCGACGTCATGATTGCCGGCGGCGCTGAAGCGGCCATCACGCCGATGGGGGTGGGTGGGTTCGCCGCCATGCGAGCACTCTCCACCCGCAATGACGATCCCCATCACGCGAGCCGCCCGTGGGACAAGGACCGCGACGGCTTCATCATTGGTGAAGGTGCGGGAATTCTGCTCCTCGAGGAACTGGAGTTTGCCCGCAAGCGTGGCGCCAACATCATTGCCGAGGTGGTCGGCTACGGTATGAGCGCCGACGCGAACCACATTACCCAGCCTGCCAAGGACGGGGAAGGGGGTTTCCGCGTCATGCGCAATGCCATGCGCGATGCCGGTCTGAAGCCGGAGCAGGTTGGCTACGTCAACGCCCACGGCACGTCGACGCCTTTGGGCGACGAACTGGAAGCTACCGCCATCAAACGCGCCTTTGGGGATCATGCCTACAAGATGCTGGTGAGCTCGACCAAGTCCATGACCGGGCATCTTCTGGGCGGCGCTGGAGGATTGGAGGCGGCAATCACGGTGCTGGCACTGCGCGACCAGATCGTGCCGCCCACTATGAATCTCGACAGTCCGAGCGAGGGCTGCGATCTCAATTTCGTGCCCAACGCCCCGCGCAAGGTCACAATGGACTACGCCATGTCGAATTCATTCGGTTTCGGCGGGACGAACGGCTGCTTAGTGTTCAAGCGGTGGTTGGAGTAGGGAAGTCGCCTCACGCGATGTCCGTGCGCGCTCCCATCCTCTCCAGAAGGTTTCGCCGGGTTCTATTTCGGCTCCCAAAGCTCAATCCGGTTTCCCTCCGGATCCATGATCCAGGCAAACTTGCCGTAATCGTAGTCTTCGACCTTGGGATCGACCTCCACGCCTTCCTCGCGCAGTGCCTGCACCAGTCCGTCGAGGTTTTCCACGCGAAAGTTGATCATGAAAGGGGAATGGCTGGGAGCGAAGTATTTGGTGTCCGACGGGAACACAGCAAAGACATTGAAAACTGGAATCTCGGGATGATCGGCGTTTGGCCACATCGCGCCGGAGCCATCCGGCGCGCTCTCGATTCCAAGATGCTTGCGGTACCACTCGTAGAGCGCTTTTGGATCTTTGGCTTTGAAGAAAATACCGCCCAGGCCCGTGACTCGTTTCATGTGGCTCCTTTTGCTCGTCTGCCCCGGCGCAGAGCGCGTGGTGCGCATTGATCGCGCGATACGTGGTGCACAGGTGTTTCAGTCCTCTATCCCGCGGCCTCGACGCTGCCTCTATTTTCTTGCGGCCAGGGATTTTCTTGCTACAGACTTCTTCGCTGGCGTCGAACTCTTCTTGGTCTGCTCTCCTGCCATCGGCAAGTCCTTCATTTCGGCGGCGCGCCACATGTACCAACTCGCCACGCTACGGTAGGGGCGCCAACGTTCGCCATACGCCAGCAGTTCTTTCGGTTTGGGCAACTCCGCGAGTTTGTGCATCTTGGCAAAACCTTTGCGGATGCCGTAGTCGTCCACGGCCAGCACATCTGGCCGCCCCAGGCGGAAGATCAGCACCATCTCGACGGTCCAGCGGCCGATACCGCGAACCCTGTCGAGGCGCTCAACCAATTCCTCGTCGCTCATGCGGTGAGCTTGTTTCACGGTTGGAACGGTGCCATCCAGCGTCTTGGCCGCTAGATCGCGGATCGCCAGCATTTTGGCACGTGATAAACCGGCTGAGCGAAGCAGTTCCTCCGACGCCGCCAGGATTTGTTCTGGCGAGGGGAAACCGTCGACCAGTCCGCGACGGGTGCGGATGCGCTTAGTGTTCTCCGGAAACAGCGCCTTCACCCGAGCGGTGATGGTGGCCGCCACCTTCCCGTTGAGCTGCTGATAGACGATGGATTCGAGCAATGCTTCGAAGATGCTCTGAGTGGCCTCCGGTTGCCAATGGCAAGGGCCGGAGCGGGCAATGATACGCCCCAACTTGCGGTCAGACCCGCGACAGATACTCGCAGGCAGCGTTGTGGTCGGGTTTCTTGGGCATAGATAGTTGTCAGTAGCCAGTCACCAGTTTTCAGTTGCTCAATGAAGAATCGCCAACTCTGTATGACGACCGACGAGCATACTGGATGCTGCCCACCGATGTTGCGCTTCAGAAACTGACAACCGATAACTGGCAACTGATAGCCAACTACTGGTTACTGGCCTCGTTCTCCAGTGCCAGGAGCGTTTCGTCATCGACATCCCACTTTTTCAAAATCCGGAAGATCGCGCGGCTAGCTGAATCCGGCGCGCACCAGCATGCGAAACACGCGTGCGGCTGGCCTCTGCCCGACCGGCTTGACGATGCGCTTGCGCCGCAGAAATTCGCGCGCCAGTTTTTCTTCATTCACATTACTGTAGGCGGCGTCCACCACACTCGTGATGATGTCGCTGTGCACGCCTTTCGTCTTTAGGTCCTGCGTCACGCGCATTCGTCCAAACTTTTCGTTCTCTTTGCGGAAGCGCGCATAGCTCTCGGCGTAGTTTGTATCGTTCAGGTAGCGATGCATCTTCAACCGGGCGACCACCACCTCAATCAGCAGATCGCCGTGTGGTTGGTCGCCAACCCGCCGGCGCATCAGACGCTTGATTTCGGCCACCGTACGCATCTGCCGCCCCAGGGCCCCGATGGCGTACTCATAAAGCGCATCTTCGTCATAGGTTCTCTGCGCTCTCTTAAATGGCATGGAGATGATTATAGGGAACTCGGCAATACATAGCAGACTTAGCATTCAGATGGTCGTCAGTTTCATTTTGGGCTATCACACTCACCATGTGACGGCTGTGCTTGCGCCGTTTTTCAGCGCGACTACACTGGAATTAATTAGGGTCGCCTGACCGCCAAGGAGGTAGCCCGCATGGTAAGAAGTTTCCTCGCACAAGTCCGCGAGCGCGTCGCGGATTCAACCAATACGGTCGCTGTGAGTTCAGACGGTTAACTAACCGATTTTTCCGGGCGTCCGGCCCGCGGCAGTTTTGCCAGGAGGCCAATATGCACCTCACGAAAGTTAAGACGTTCCTTGATGCGAACGCAGTGAAGTACGTCGTAATCTCTCATTCCAAGGCATATACGGCCCAGGGGATCGCGGCCGTAGCCCACATTTCCGGCCGGGAGGTGGCTAAAAGCGTGATCGTAAAACTCGATGGCGCGCTCGCCATGGCGGTTCTTCCGGCCTCATACCAGGTCGACCTTACAGCTCTGAAGCGGGCGACCGGAGTACGGACTGCGGAACTGGCCAGCGAACGCGAGTTCAAGCAGCATTTCCCGGATTGCGAGACCGGAGCGATGCCGCCATTTGGCAATCTGTACGGAATTCCCGTCTATGTGGACGACACCCTGACAGAAGACAGGGAGATTGCTTTCAATGCAGGCTCGCATTATGAGCTGATCAGGATGGCATACGACGATTTCGAGCGGCTAGTGGGACCGGAAGTAATGAGCTTCTCGTCCGCGCGACTTGCCACTGCGATGGTGTGACCAGGTTTGACCGAACGGGGCGGCACAAATTCAATCATCGCCGCAGGTCTGTGCCGATGATGTGCCGCTCCGCCGGTCAGCAGCATCGCAAGAATAAGCGTCCCAAAATGACAAAGCCCCAGCGAGCGGGGCTCTGGCGTTCGTTTTTGACGTCGGCAGTTATCGCTTTACGGATTGCGGCTCGGGCGTGTCACCCTGTTGGGCTGTCAGCCGCGCGTTATTGCGCTGCGCAATGGTCTTCTTCGCATTATCCGCCAACTGCTTCGCCTGAGGCAGTAAGTCGAGAGCCTTTCTGCACCTCGGGATCGCCCTCAGCGTGTACTCGCATGCCTTCCTGCTGGCCAAATTCGTTGATGAACAACTCCGCCTTAATGTCGGTGCGGATCCAATCGTTATTCTCGGCCAGATCGGCTTCCGTGAATGGGATTTTCTGGTCGTCGAGGAACTTGCGGAACTCCTGCATCACGGCATCGTCCACTTCGAACTGTTTGCTCACTTTGTGGTTGATGACGTAGTGCTTGGCGAAGTTGAAGAAGGCGTATTTCTCCAACAGCGTGTCTTGAAACTTGTTGGTCTTGGTAGAGGCGATCTTCACGTCGGGCGTGATCCCGCCGCCGCCGTAAACCGTCCGGCCGCTATCCGTCATTTTGACTTCGTGATTGGCGTTGCTGGCATCGCCATTCCCGCGGTCGTTGTAATAGTAGTCGTACAGCGAAATGTTGCTCCAATCTCGCTGAATCAGCCGGCCGCTCGGCGTGTAGTACTTGGCCGTAGTCAAGGCCAGTCCGGTGTTCTCCGACAGCGGGTACACGGTTTGCACCAGGCCCTTGCCGAAGGTGGTTTCGCCGGCAATCAGGCCGCGATCATGGTCCTGGATGGCGCCGGCGACGATCTCAGCCGCCGATGCCGTGCCGCGATTGACCAGTACAACCAGCGGATAGTCCTTGCCGCCATTGCCGTGCGCCGCTTTGTA
Source organism: uncultured Acidobacteriaceae bacterium (assembly GCA_963798005.1). GTDB lineage: Bacteria > Acidobacteriota > Terriglobia > Terriglobales > Acidobacteriaceae > Bog-257. The sequence goes on from CAWCRZ010000011.1 coordinate 211,163, forward strand.
GACCTTCTCGGCCGAAGCCCGTCCGTGGTGCGATACGATGACCTGCCCCTTCTTCAAGAACTGGTCGGCCACCCCCACGCCTTCGCTTAGCAGTCCACCGGGATTCTGTCGCAGATCAAGGATCAGTCCGTGGAGGTCACCCAACTCATCCAATGCCTGCCGCAGCTCATGCTCGGTTGTCTCCTGGAATCCGGAGATGTGGACATAGCCGATCCCGGGACGAATCAGGAAATGCACGTCTACGCTGTAGCGGGGAATTTCGTCGCGCACCACGGTGAAGTCGAGCGGCTTATCGTTGCCTTCCCGCAGCATGGTGATTTTGACCGCGGTGCCCTTGGGGCCTTTCAACAATTCAGCAACATCGCTGGTACTCATGTTGTCGGTGGGCTTGCCATCCACCGCGATAATGACGTCGCCAGGGCGAATTCCTGCGCGATAGGCCGGAGCGCCCGCAAAAGGAGCAATCACAATGACTTTGTTATTGCGGGGACCAACCTGCATGCCTACACCGTAGTACTTGCCGCGCTGCTCCTCTCGCAGGGCCGCGTAGGACTTGGGATCGAAGAAGTTGGAGTGCGGATCCAGCACCCGCAGCATGCCCGGAATCGCTCCGTTGTAGATGGCCTTGTCGGGACTGACCGGCTCGGCATAGTTCTGCTGAACCACGTCGTAGACATCGGCAAAGCTCCGCAAACTCTCGCGGACATCGCCGTCGCCGGTGGTGTTGTTCGAAGTGAGGCGCTGGCCGAACAACATACCAACGCAACCGCAGGCAAGAATAACGAAGACGACGAGGGCGGCAGAGCGACGTGAACTACGTGCCATTTATGTTTCCTTCGGCTGGCCGGGGATCGATTCCAAGAAGTGCACCGGTGTGAGAATAATCGCAGTATACCATGCACTCCAAGCGGTCCAGACCGCCAAAACCGGTCTTAAGTCTTGGATGCGGCGGCAGAAAGCAAGGGTGCGAAATCCGTTGTCCCACAGTCTGTGTCTAAAGAGACGGCCCACCCCTCTCTTGGTGAGCGGAAAAGGGGTTTGCCTGGGTCCACCATTGCGTCCGGGGGCGACAACCGGCATCGAACCTTGTAGGTATAATACGAACGATGAATTCCGACTACCGCCCCTCCCATTTCGAGAATCCCGAGCCCGGCCGGGAACGCTTCGATAACCTCGTCGGTTCCGACCAGAGCCGCCGCGGAATCTTTCGCGCGACGTTCGGCGAGCAGCAACACGAAGGTGTTGTGATGGCCTCAATGGACGCCGTCGTGAACTGGGTGCGCAGGAACTCCATCTGGCCCATGACCTTTGGCCTGGCCTGCTGCGCCATCGAGATGATGTCCATGGGCGCTTCGCGCTTCGACATCGCGCGTTTCGGTGCTGAGGTCTTTCGTCCCTCTCCCCGCCAGTCAGACCTCATGATCATTGCCGGGCGCGTCTCGCAGAAGATGGCCCCCGTCATTCGCGAACTTTACATGCAGATGCCCGAGCCAAAGTGGGTCATCTCCATGGGGGCATGCGCCACCTCCGGCGGCGTATTCAACAATTACGCGCTGGTGCAGGGCGTCAATCAGTGGATTCCCGTTGACGTGTATGTCCCCGGATGCCCGCCGCGTCCGGAGCAGTTGATCTATGCCATCATGCTGCTTCAGGAAAAAATTAAGAATGACCAGGGTTCATTCCGCCGCGCGCTAAACCTGGAGAAGGCCTAATCGGAAAGCCAAGTCCTCGCTCGCGGTAGTGGCCCATCGCCGCTACCACGCATGTGTGGCTGAATCCCTCTCCCTGAATTCCCATCCAATCTTGAGCGCAGACCATGACAGACCTACCCGCAATGAAAATCGGCATAACCTGCTATCCAACCTACGGCGGCAGTGGCGTTGTTGCCACGGAGTTGGGACTGGAGCTGGCGGAGCGCGGTCACGAGGTGCATTTCATCTCGTATTCACAGCCCATCCGGCTCACCGAGCCACTTCCGAACATCCACTATCACGAGGTGGAAGTATCGCGTTATCCGCTCTTCGAGTACCCGCCCTATGATCTGGCGCTGGCCACGCGCATGGCCGAAGTTGCCGAGATCTACGATCTCGACCTGTTGCATGTGCACTATGCCATCCCGCATTCGGTGAGCGCGATGCTGGCGCGGCAGATGCTAGGTTGCGATCACGCGAGAAAGCCCCGCCGGTTGCCGTATGTGACCACGTTGCACGGCACCGATATCACGCTGGTGGGCTCCGATCCTTCGTATCTTCCTGATCACGCGCTTTTCCATCGACCAGAGCGACGGCGTGACTTCGATTTCCGAGTATCTAAAGAAGCGGACGGTCGAGGTCTTCGATGTGCGACCCCGATCGCCGTGATTCCGAACTTTGTGAACTGCGATCTATATCACCGCACGCCGAAAGTAATGCAGCATCGCACGGAATACGCCAAGCCTAACGAAAAGATCCTGGTGCATCTGTCGAATTTCCGTCCGGTGAAGCGTCTACCCGATGTCATCGAGATCTTCGATCGCGTGCAGAAGAAGGTGCCCTCGCGGCTGGTGCTTATCGGCGATGGACCTGAGCGCTCGCGGGCCGAGTGGCTGGCGGTGAACAAGGGAATCCACAACAAGGTGGAGTTCCTCGGTAAGCAGGACCGCATTCATGAAAAGCTCCCGGTGGCCGACGTAATGCTGCTGCCGAGCGAATTGGAATCCTTCGGCTTGGCAGCCCTCGAGGCCATGGCGTGCGAGGTGGTACCGATCGCCACCAATGAAGGCGGCGTGCCGGAGGTGATCGATCATGGCAAAACTGGTTTCCTTGCGAACGTGGGAGATGTGGAAACGATGGCCAACTATGCCATCGAGCTTCTGTCCGACGAGGCCAGGTTGAAACAGATGGGAAAAGCGGGGCGCGCCAGTGCCCAGGCACGGTTCTGCGCCAGCAAGATCATCCCCATGTATGAACAGTATTATCGGGACGTGCTGGAGCGCTCTTCGTAAATCGCGCCCGCCACGGAGCCGCCCATTTCTTCAGCTTGCAGCACCGGAAGAATAAGCCGGACCAGCGTTCCGCGCCCGGGCTGGCTCTCCAGAGTAATTTCTGCCGCGTCGCCATATACCACTTGCAGCCGCTCCGTGACATTCAGAATGCCGATGCCAGTCCCAGAAGATGTGCTGGAGCCCGGCGCAGGCATGCCGGCTCCATCGTCCTCGACTTCAATCACCACGCGGTGGCCGGCATTGCGGCTGCGGATGTGGATGCTCCCTGCTTCCACCTTCGATGCGAAGCCGTGTTTCACCGCATTCTCCACCAGGGGCTGCAGGATCATGCTGGGCACCAGGTGGTCCAGCGAGGCCGGCTCCAGTTCCTTTACCACCTTCAATTTGTCCTTCCCAAAGCGTGCGACTTCAATGTCAAGATAATCGTCGAGGAATTCGACCTCCTCGCGCAGTGGCACGAACGAGTCTCCCTTGCGCAGCAGCCGTCGCAGGATATTGCCCAGCTTCACAATCATTTCGCGCGCTGAGTCCGGATCGCGGCGTACCAGCGAGGAAATTGAGTTCAGGGTGTTGAACAGGAAATGCGGATTGATCTGACTTTGCAGCGCCTCCATTCGGGCCTGCAACAGCAATCGCGCCTGCTGCTCCAGTTTCATCTCGATGCGGACGTTGTTCAGTACCTTCAGCGCGATAGCGACCGCCATTACGGTGCCGGCGTAAATCGCAAGAGTGACCCAGCCGTTGTCCGAATAGAGCGCGAAGATACGGCGCGGAAAGGCCTGGTGCAACTGGATGCGGACGAATTCCAGACCGAGAATGAGAAAGAAGAACGACGTCTGCCAGTCGATAAATGACTTGCGAATGCTGCGCCTGATCCAGTGGTAGATGCTTAGGTCGAACAGCGGAGAGAAGGACCAGATGGCTTCGCGATCGGAGGCAACGTGACGCAGCAGGCCAGCCAACGCTCCGGCGAGAACATTCATCGGCAAGCTGAGCCATTCACCCCAGAACAGGGCCGGGAGCGAAACCAGCACCCCACCTGCGGTTCCGGCAAGGCGGCCGGCGATGACCCCCATGAGGATCGCGCCTTCGAGCGAGATATCGGCCGCGTAAAAATTGCGGACCCACTCGCGCGCCACCACGCCGAGCGCAATGGGTGTGCCGACGATAAAGACAATTTCGATCTTCTCGCCGAGCGTGCGCTCCTCGCGGAACAGCAACACGCGGAAACGGCGTGCGCGCACCAGCACGCTGCTGATGGCGGCGGCGACGCCCAGCCGGATCAGCAAGGTGACGAGAATGAGGCGATTGTCCATGGTCAGTTGTCGGTTATCGTCGGCGTCGTGTCGGCGCCGGCTGCCTTGGCGGAGTTCTGCCGGACGACTCGGTTTTTTCTGGCAACTGACAACTGGAAACTGGCAGCAGTTTTGCCACTATGCTATCTCGCTGGCTGCCTGTCGCAGCGCCTGCTCTGCACTGTTGCTATCGGGAGCGCCGCCCTGGGCCATATCGCGATTGCCGCCCCCTCGTGTGCCCAGTTGCTGTACGGTTTGTTTCATCAGAGCGCCCATATCGTTCGGCAAGCCCGCAGTCTGGGTGAAGACCAGTGCCGGCTGCGTGCCTCCACAACCGAGCAACACCACCGCACTGCCCGATTTCGTCAGCCGCTGCGCGAGCATTTTGATGAAGCCAAGGTCACGATCTGAGAAAAGCCGCACTACAAGTTTGTGCCCCCCACGCTCCTCCGCCGCATGCAGCATCTGTTGTGCCTGCAATTCGGCAACCTCCTCCAGCAACCGATGCTGCGCCTTCTGCGCTGACTTGATCTCCTCCAGCGACTTGCGTACCTGCTGCGGCACTTCCCAGATGTGGGTGGAGAACACGGACGCCGCTTCCGTCAGCGTCTCGAAATCACGGCGTGCCGTGCGGATTGCACGCAGTCCGCAGACAAACTCTACACGCACACCCTGCTTTACTTTCTCAGTTTTGCGCAGGAGGATGCCGCCAATCTGCCCGGTGCTGCGTACATGAGTTCCGCCACAGGCGTTCAAGTCGAAATCGCGAATGTCGATGAGGCGCAGTCTTTCGCGCTCAGCCGGCGGGATCTTGCGGACCCCCATTGTGCGGGCCTCGTCGGGAGTCACAAACCTGATCTCGACCGGACGATCTTCCGCGATCACCTGATTGGTAAGCACTTCGGCCATCTCCATCTGCCTGCCAGAGATCGCATCGGCAGCCAGATCGATGGTGCAACTTTCCTCGCCCATATGAAACGAGAGTGTCGCGAAGCCGTAAAGCTTCTCGAAAGCGGCCGAAAGCACATGTTGTCCCGAGTGCTGCTGCATATGGTCCTGACGGCGCTCTGCATCGATCATGCCTCGCACCACCGAGCCCGATTGCAAAGCCTGGTCGCCCGCTTCCAGGAGGTGAACGACCTCGCCGGTGTGCTCATCCTCCGCAACCTCTCTCACCCGAAGACGGGCAGAGTCGCTCGTCTCAATCCAACCGGTATCGAAAACCTGTCCCCCACTGGTGGGATAGAACGCAGAACGGTCCAGTGTGATCGCGTTGCCGCTTACTTCGACCACCCGAGCTTCAAACTCGTAGAGGAAGGAGTCGGTGTAATAAAGACGTTCGGTCAAGAATCATTGCTCCGGAATGGCAACGCACGCCTCCGCTGATGGCCACTCAGCCCGGCTGACGACAGAATACAACCTTTGTTACTGCTGTGGACTCCCTCGTATATCGGGTAAACTCTTTATACGGCTGCTGATGAAACCTTACCAGCTAGTACTATGCGTTCTGGGCCTCGGCTGTTTTCTGGCGGCGGAAGTCGCCCTGTTTGACCTAGGAGCGGTGGCGGCGGACGCCGCTCCGGTTCCCACCCGTGCGGAGAACGATGCGGCCACCCGCAAGGGTTTCGACCACTTCTACAATCTCGAGTACGACAAGGCCATCCGCGAGTTCGAAGCGGCCCAACAGGCGCATCCCAACGATCCGTTCGCGATTAACCACACTTTGGCGGCGGTGATCTTCAAAGAGCTTTTCCGCACCGGCGCGCTCGATACCGAAGCTTACGCAGGTGACACGTTTCTCAACAAGAAAGCCGCGCCACTGGATCCCAAGGTGCATGATCGGGTCAGCCAGCTCATTGGCCAGGCACTGGCGCTCTCCCAGGCTCGCCTCGACAAAAATCCCGACGACATTGACGCGCTTTACGCGCGCGGCGTCACCCGTGGTCTGCGCGCAACCTATACCGGAATCGCGGAGAAGGCCTGGTTTTCAGCTCTGCGCAGCGCGGTAGGGGCCCGCCACGACCACGAGCGCGTCCTCGAGCTCGATCCAAAGTACGTCGACGCCAAAGTTGTTGTTGGAACGGACCTCTACATTGTGGGCAGCCTGAACTGGCCGACCAAGATAGCGGCCTCCATCGCCGGCATCAGCGGTAACAAGCAGAAGGGGTTGGATTATCTGCGGCAAGCGTCAACCGAAGCGCACAGCGAAGTTGCTGCCGACGCGCAGATTGTCTACGCGCTGTTCCTGCGGCGCGAGCAAAAGTACAACGAGGCGCTGCAGGTTGTGGCTACCATGCAGGTCGAGTTTCCCCGCAACGCCCTGATCGCTGCGGAATACGCGCACCTGCTGAATGCCGCCGGGCACGGGCAGGAAGCGATAGCGGCTTATCGCAAGGTCGTGACAAATTGCCGCAGCAATGCCTATTCTTCCTGCCGCATCGAAGTGCCCGCCTATGGTCTGGGCGAGGCGTTACGTGGCCAGCGGCAGTATCTGGAAGCTGCGCAAGCCTACGAACTGGCTGCCGACAACAGCATGTCCGATGAGGAGTTGCGGCAAAAAGCGACCCTGGCTGCCGGACAGATGTACGACGTGCTGCAGAAGCGAGACACTGCGCTGGAGAAGTATCGCGCGGTGGTAGCCGAGAACTCTGCGTCCGGCTCCGCCGATTTGGCGCGGCGCTACATGAAGCAAGCCTACAAGAGTCCGTAGCCGGTTCATTCGATGGGCTTTGTTTTCCCGGGAACTTCTGCCTATGCTATTCGTATCTTCTTGCAGGGAGGTCTTATGTACTGCAACTACTGCGGAAAAGTGATTCAGGATGACGCCAATTTATGCGCTTATTGTGGCCGTCGCGTGGGCACCGTCGCCTCGCGCAAGAAATTGATGCGCTCACGCACCGACCGCAAAATCGCCGGTGTTTGCGCAGGATTCGCCGAGTACTTCGACCTCGACGTCACGGTGGTTCGTGTGGTCTGGCTGATCGTTGTCTTGTTCGGAGGCGGCGGCCTGCTGGCGTACATCATCGCCTGGATCGTTATGCCGGAAGAACCGGAATACGTTCCTGTGGCGTCCCCGGCGACCACTCCTCAGCCGTACCAGGGGCAGTAGTGGCGAACCCCGTAATCCCGAACGGGTCCCCGGCTGTGGTGTCCAGGCCGCGGTCACTACGGAATGTAGAGTTAGCTCTATAACTTTCTGGTTACGCTAACTCCAGTTCAATTTTCTTGGCGGCCTGATCCAGTCGCGCAATTCGAAAGCTGCGAACCTGACCGGCTTGGACGGCCAGCGGCTTGGGCGATTCGTTGGCCGAGCTATTCTTCCACCGCGATTGCAACATAGCGCTCAGTGCTGTTATGTCTGCCTTCGCGTCGGCCCGCGTTGTCTCTGTTGCCGGACCCTCAGTGTTGAGGCGGTAAGCGCCCTCGATGCCTTCGCCGAGTTCAACCCGCGCACGTCCCTCTGCAACTTCAATCACGCGCCCGGTGACCCGGTCACCGGGCGCGTGCTCAGCAATGTATTCATCCAGACTCGTTGGGACCAGTTGCTTCATGCTCAGCCGAATTTGACGTTTTTCGCTATCCACTGCGAGTACCTGGGCTTTTACCGATTGCCCAAGCTTCAGCACATCCTGCGGGTGATTGATGCGCTTTTCGGCGCTGATCTCGCTTATGTGAATCATGCCTTCGACGCCTTCAGAAAGCTGCACGAACGCCCCGAACTTGGTGATGCTGGTGACCGGCCCTTCCACCACCGAACCCACGCCGAACCTCTGCGCCGCGTCGGCCCAGGGATCTCCCAGCGCCTGCTTGAGGCCGAGGGAAATGCGGCGGTCGGCCGCGTTCACACCCAGGATCATCACTTCGACGGTCTCGCCGGGCTTCACTACGTCGCTGGCGATCCGCACTTTCTTGGCCCACGACATCTCCGAAACGTGGATCAATCCTTCAATTCCGGGCTCCAGTTCCACAAATGCTCCGAACTCAGCGACACGAGTTACGGTGCTACGCACACGCTGGCCAGCCTGATATTTTTCGGCTAGTGAATGCCATGGGTCTGGCAGAAGCTGTTTCATGCCCAGCGAGATGCGTCGCCTTTCGGGGTCGATCTTCAAGACTCTGGCTTCGATCTCCTGTCCGACGGAGAGCACGTCCGCTGGATTGTTGATCCGGCTCCATGCAATGTCCCCGACGTGCAGCAGGCCATCCACTCCACCGAGATCGACAAACGCGCCGTAATCGGTAAGGCTGCGGACCGTGCCCTGTACTGTCTCGCCTTCCTTTACTTCAGCGTAGCGGCGCTCTTTCCCCGAGCGCTCCTCCTCTTCGATGACGGCGCGGCGGTCCACCACCACGTCTTCGTCCGTGACATCGAGTTTGGTAATGCGGCAGCGAATCTCCTGCCCCACTAACTTCTCCATTTCGGCGGCGTCGCGCGTGCCGCTACGCGAAGCGGGCAGGAAAGCGCGCACCCCCACGTCCACGCTTAGCCCGCCTTTCACCATGCCCGTCACCGTGCCAACAATAGTGGCTTTCTCCGCGAAGGACTGTTCCAGCGAGGACCAGTCCGTTGGCTGCACGATCTTGGAGCGGGAAAGTTCGTAATAGCCATCCGGATCGCGGCCCTTGACCGAGACCGTCAGTCTGTCGCCCGGCTTAACGGTTTGGCCGACGCCCTGAAACGACGCCAGCGGCAGAATGCCTTCGGACTTAAAGCCGATGTCGAGGAAGACCGATTCCGCAGAAACGGCAATTACGGTGCCCTCGATTTGTTTGCTGCCATCCTCTGCCCTGTGCGAATGGCTCTGTTCGAACTCGGAAAGAATGTCGTTGAAGGATTCTTCGGATTCAGGATTGAGTGGGGAATTTGGGGTGTGCGGGTCAGACATGAAAGTTAAGGTCTCGTGGAAAGCGGATCCTGATTAGGATACCAGCGCGCGGAACTCTGCGTCCGGACCCGTGCTCGCCAATGCGAAATCACGTTCTCCCCGCCGGGACGCGAAGGATCCTTAGCGAGTGGAAAGTCGCAGCGGTTCTCACGTTCACGGTATATACTCCTCTGTCAATAAGCGCAGAGCGGGTGTTTGTCTGCTGGTCCGCTCTAACTTGAGTTGTCTCCGGAGGTCTTTATGCAACCACCGAAAACTCAGCCGTCGCCGAACTCTGACCGAAAAGGGAAACCTGGTTATTCCGAAACCGAGGGTCCTTTGGCCCGCCTTGGGCTGGCATTAGCAACCTGGAGTGAACGGTGGTTTCCCGATCCGCTGGTCTTTGCCCTGGCCGGTGTAGTCATCGTTTTTATCTTCGGCCTGCTGCTGCGCCAGCCAGCCAGCAAGTTGGCCATCCAGGGCGCCAAGAATTTCTGGACCCTGGTTCCTTTCACCATGCAAATGGTGATGATCATCATCGGCGGCTACGTGGTGGCAACTACGCCCGTCGTGCATCGCTTCATACGCTTCCTGGCGGGAATCCCCAAGAACGGACGCAACGCCGTCGCCATGATCGCGCTGTTTTCCATGCTGACGTCGCTTATCTCTTGGGGCCTCAGCCTCATCTTTAGCGGCTTATTAACTCGCGAGTTATCGCAAAGAGTTAAAGGGATGGATTACCGCGCCGCCGGTGCTGCCGCCTATCTCGGGCTGGGTGCCGTTTGGGCACTCGGGCTGTCCTCGTCGGCGGCCATGATGATGGCCACCAAGGGAGCGATCCCTCCCTCCCTGTTCGCCATCGCTGGCGTGATTCCCCTTCGGCAGACAATTTTTCTCTGGCAAAGTCTGGTCACGGCGGCGGTATTGATTGTGGCTTCGGTTGTGATCGCCTTTGCCTCTGCTCCTTCGGCTGAAAATGCAAAAACCGCCGCCGACTACGGCATTCAGTATGAGTCAGTAGACCGTCCGCTGGAACCCAGGACCAAGCCCGGTGAGTGGCTCGAATACAGTCCTTTGCTGACCATCGTCGTCTCGGCCTTGTTGCTTTGGTATCTGTTCGATTTCTTTCGCACTTCTCCCGCAAGGCGCTCTGGCGGTCCTGGACTTGAATACCTACAACCTCCTGTTCATCACGGTGGGCTTGCTATTGCACTGGAGGCCCAAGAGCTTCGTGAGAGCGGTGGCCGAGTGTGTGCCGGCAACCGGCGGCGTGCTCATCCAGTTCCCGTTCTATGCCGTCATCTTTGGCATGATTGTTGGTACCGGCATCTCCGAATGGTTGGCCAACCTGTTTGCCCGCATAACCACTCATGGCACCTATCCCTTGCTCGTGGCGCTGTACTCGGCGGTGATTGGGGTTTTCATCCCGTCCGGCGGAAGTAAATGGGTCATTGAGGCCCCCTACATTTTGCAGGCTGCGAACCTGCATACGGTTCATCTGGGCTGGGTGGTGCAGATCTATAACGCCTCGGAAGCGCTGCCCAACCTCATCAATCCGTTCTGGATGCTTCCGCTGCTGGGGATTCTGAAGCTGAAGGCGCGAGACCTCGTGGGCTATGGCGTGCTACAAATGCTGGTGCACATCCCGCTGGTCTTTTTTCTCTGCTGGTTTTTTGCACGGTACATTCCATACTTGCCGCCGCTGAAGTAGCTGTATAGCGGCGGAATTACCCGATGCCCAATGAGCAACCGTCACCCGTGCCCGACTTTTTTTACGGCACCGCCTGGAAGGAAGAGCGCACGCCGGCCCTCACCGAACTCGCGCTCCGCATGGGCTTTCGCGCCATTGACACCGCCAACCAGCGCCGCCACTATTTCGAAGCCGGAGTGGGTCAGGGATTGGCCGCCGCTTATCGCGCAGCAGTGGTGATCCGCGCCGACCTCTTCTTGCAGACGAAGTTCACCTATCGTCCCGGTCAGGACCACCGGCTGCCCTACGATCCGGCCGCATCGTTTTCCGTTCAGGTCGCTCAGTCGATGGCGAGTTCGCTGGAGCATCTGGGGACGGATTACGTCGATGGCTACGTATTGCACGGTCCCGCGTCCGGCTACGGCTGGACCATCACTGACGCCGAGGTCTGGGAGGCAATGAGGGCCGAACGCGATGCTGGCCGCACGCGCCTGCTGGGCGTGAGCAATGTTTCTCTGCGGCACCTTGAGCAGATGGTAGAGGTACACGCCGAAGGTCCGGCATTTGTGCAAAACCGCTGCTTCGCTCATCTGGGCTGGGACCGCGAAGTGCGTTCGTTCTGTAGGGAGCGGAAGATTATTTATCAGGGCTTTTCACTTCTCACCGCGAATCCAGAGGTGCTGCGTCATACGTTGATCCTCGGCCTTGCCGCAGACGCCAACGCTACTCCAGCGCAAGTTGTGTTCGCCTTTGCGCGGCAGGTGGGCATGGTGGCCATGACCGGCACCTCCAATGCCGAGCACATGCAACAGGACCTGGCGAGTCGCGACCTGACTCTCTCGCCCGACGCGGTGCGCGCAATTGAGGCACTGAGCGGCTGATGCTCAAAAGAAAAAGCCGCCGGAATTTCCGGCGGCCCCTCCGAGCCAATACTTTCCTTATACGCTGACTGGCGCAGGTTGCTTCACCGGAACCGGCGTCAGCCAGTTGAAGCGGTCTTCCGCCGTGCCGTTCACGATCCCATAGAACTCTTTTCTGATGGTCTTGGTAATCGGACCGCAAATACCGTGGCCGACCGTGATCTTGTCCACCGAGCGAATGGGCGTGATCTCGGCCGCAGTACCGCTGAAAAAGAGTTCGTCGCAGATGTACAGCATCTCTCGCGGAATGATCTGCTCCACCACGGGAATGCCCAGTTCATGCGCCAGGTGCAGCACCGAGTTGCGCGTGATGCCGGGTAGCACGCTGTTGCCCAGCGGCGGCGTGTACACGCGGTCCTTGTGCACCAAGAAGATGTTCTCGCCCGATCCTTCGCTGACGTAGCCGTTGACATCGAGCGCAATGCCCTCGGAATAGCCGTTCACGATGGCTTCCATCTTGATGAGCTGCGAGTTCATGTAGTTGGCGCCGGCCTTCGCCATCGTCGGCATGGTGTTAGGCGCCAGGCGCGTCCACGACGAGACGCAGACGTCCACGCCATCGTCGCAGTCCGGACTGCCCAGATATTTGCCCCATTCGTAGTTGGCGATATAAACTTCGGTCGGAGAATTGAAGGGGTTGACGCCCACCTGGCCATAGCCGCGCAGCACGATTGGTCGCACATAGCACGGCGAAACCTTGTTGGCGCCGACCAGTTCCACCGCGGCACGGCATAATTCGTCGAGGGTGTAATCGAGTTCAATGCGATAGATCTTGGCCGACTGTACCAGGCGCAACATGTGGTCGCGCAGCCGGAAAATCGCTGGGCCTTTCTCGGTGTGGTAGCAGCGGATCCCCTCGAACAGCGATGAGCCGTAGTTGACTACGTGCGCCATCACGTGGAGCTTCGCCTCATCCCACGGAATCAATTGCCCATTGTGCCAAACGTAGTCAGTCGCTTTGATGGCCATTCTGGCGCTCCTTCACATTCGGAATGGTGTGTCGTGTTGCAATCCAGCCCAACCTGCTGAATAGGAAGAGATGCTCACTACGCGGCAAACGCTTCGGCGATCGATGATGTTGGGCATCACGGAATCGATTTAATTCGGCATTATAACCGAAGCCAACCAGCGCCGCGTCAAGCGTTTTGTTCTGGCGCGGCGCCTTGGGACAGGCTGCACCACAATCGATGCAAGTAGGGCGCGCGAGGGCCGGGGGGGACTTTTCGCAATTCGCCAGCCGTCAATCTACAGTCGTCCTGTTTTCCTGAACCAGTCGGCAAGAGGGATTTACAATACAAGGTACAACCACTTCACCCTGGGGAGACCTGCATCCGCACCTACAATCTCTGCGTCGTCGGATTTGGCAACGTCGGCAAGGCCTTCGTCGCGCTCTTTCGAAAAAAAGAGCAGCAACTCCAAGAGCGCTACGGTATTGCGTGGCGGGTTACCGGGGTATCCTCGCGGCGGCTGGGATGGCTGTTTGCGCCCGACGGCTTTACTGCCGGGAAGCTGCTCAGTGAAGATTTCTCTGAAGCCCGGAAGGCGACGGATGTGCGGGAATGGCTGCGGATGAGCAAAGCGGCTGCGATGTTCGAGGTAAGTTCGCTCAACGCCGAGACCGGACAACCGGCGACGGATTACCTTCGCGCGGCACTGGAGGCCGGGGCGCACGCCATCACTGCCAACAAGGGGCCGGTGCTGCACGCCTGGCGGGAATTGACCGCGCTGGCTGCGGCCCGGAAGCGGCGGTTCCTGCATGAGTCTGCCATGATGGACGGTGTGCCGGTGTTTTCGTTGTTTCGCGAAACGCTGCCCGCCATCGAAGTCCACGGATTTCGCGGCGTTCTGAACTCGACCACGACCGTGGTTCTGGATGCCATGGCGGGAGGCTTGAGTTTTGACGATGCGGTCCGCGAGGCGCAGCGGCTGGGCGTGGCGGAGACTGACCCGTCCAACGATATTGACGGAATCGACGCGGCGGTGAAGATCGTAGGCCTGACCACGGTGCTGATGAATGGAAGCCTTACATTGCCGGATGTGCACCGTCAGGGCATCCGTGGCATCGGCGCAGAGCAGTTACGCGACGCGAACTCCGCAGGCGACGTTTGGAGACTGGTGGCCCGCGCGCGTCGGAAGAGCGGCGCGATCACCGCATCGGTTGCTCCCGAGCGATTGCAAGCCGGCGATCCCCTTAGCACGGTGCGCGGAACCTCCCTCCTCATTAGTTTCGAAACCGATATCTTTCCCGAACTCATCATCGGCGAGCGTGACCCGGGGCCGCAGGCCACTGCCTACGGCCTGCTCGCCGATTTCATTTCCGCGGTCAGGAGCGGATAGACATGTCTTCCATTGCAAGAGCCAGTGCGCCCACCCGTAAGCTTGACATCGCATGGGTGCGGCAGCAGTTTCCCGCGCTACAGCAGAGGGTGAACGGCCATCAGGCTATTTTCTTCGACGCGCCCGGAGGAACGCAGGTACCGCAACGCGTGATCGACGCTATCGCAAACTATCTCTCGAGCTCTAACGCAAACACCGGCGGCGCTTTTGTCACCAGCCGCGCAACCGACCAGGTGATTGCCGACGCACGTGCGGCCATGGCCGACTTCTTCAACTGTGCCACCGACGAGGTCGTCTTTGGCGCCAACATGACCACGCTGACGTTCGCGCTGAGCCGCGCCATCGGACGCGAATTGAAGCCCGGCGACGAGTTGCTGGTCACGTGCCTGGACCACGACGCCGATGTGTCCCCTTGGGTTTGCCTGGAGGAGCGCGGGGTGAAAGTGCGCACCGCCGACGTGAATCCCGTCGATTGCACGCTCGACATGTTCGACCTCTCGGCCAAGATCCGCCGCAACACGCGCCTGGTGGCTCTGGGCTGGGCCGCCAATGCGGTCGGCACTATCAATGATGTGAATGAGGTCGTGCGCCTGACGCATGAGGCCGGCGCGATGGCGTTTCTCGATGCCGTGCACTACGCGCCCCATGGCCCGATTGATGTGAGGGCGGTGGACTGCGACTTCCTGGCCTGCTCGAGTTACAAGTTCTTCGGTCCGCACCTCGGCATTCTTTACGGTAAACGCGAGCAACTACAGCGGCTGCGTCCATACAAGCTGCGGGCGTGCACCGAGCAACTGCCGGATCGCTGGGAAACCGGCACCCAGAATCACGAATGTCTCGCGGGCTTGATTGCAGCGATTGACTACATCGCCGATGTCGGCCGGTATCACGATCCGTCCGCCAGCACACGGCGTCAGGCCATTCTTGCCGCATACGAAGTGTTCCGGCAACACGAGCACGTGCTGCTCGAACGGCTCATCAGCGGATTACTGACGATTCCGGAGCTCACGTTCTACGGCATAAAGGACCCGGCGAAGTTCACGCAGCGCACACCAACCGTGGCAATTCGCATGGCAAACCGCTCTCCACGAGACCTGGCCACGTACCTGGGCGAGCAGGGTATCTTCACCTGGGACGGCAACTACTACGCCATTGATCTCGCCGAACGGCTGGGCGTCCAGCAGAGTGGCGGCATGTTGCGCATCGGCCTCGCGCACTATAACACCGCGGAAGAGGTGGAACGGCTGCTGGAAGCGCTGCGGGCGCTGGCGAAGTGAAGAGTTCGTTAACCGCGGATTGACACGGATCTCGCGGATTAAGACCTTTAATCAATCCGTGTTCCTCCGTGAAGATCCGTGGTTGAGTAGTTTTCCTCCTTCCCAATCGGCAAATGCGCCGCGCTGATTTATAATCCGCGCTTCGGCGGAGGACAACGAATGCGCGGCGTACCTCGCTGGCTGGCAGTGCTGGCCGTGGTCGCGATAGCGGCAGTGGTGTGTGCATTCACCGTGCACCGCGCGCTGACGCCCGCCACGTTCGTATTGCGCCTCTCCGATGTCGCGCTTCCCGCCGATGGCTTCAGCTCAACCGACCTCGCGATTCGTTCCTCCAACGGCCGCGCATCTGCGCGGCTTGGAAGTCCAGGTTGTCGATCCGCACGGCATGGATGCGGGCGCCCACCTTTTGCGCGAAGCGCTAGGGTGGTAGTTGACTCGCTAACCGTCGACCACGATTCCGCAACCGCCTCGCTGCGCGCCGGCGTGCTGCCCGGCGAGACCAAGCTGCGCATCACCGCTCCCGGTTTCACTCCGCAGGAGAGTCAGTTTGCAGACGACACTCGACACTAGTGACAGCACTGGCGATGGAACGCCGGATTTTCTCCGCCTGCACGATCCTGCCGACCGCGCCGCTTTCCGTCGCTGGTTCACCTTGCTGGCGGAATCGCAGTACTACCGCGGGAAAACGCTGCCGGCCGAGATCGATGACTGTGCTGCGCTGTTGCGCTTCGCCTACCGCGAGGCCTTGCGCGAGCACGATGCCGCGTGGGCGCACGCCACTGGCGCTGCCGGCGCCGGCGTCGGCTGGCGGAGGTCCGGCAGTATCAGTATCCGTACACTCCGCTCGGCTGCCTCGCTCTTCCGTGTGCGGGGCGGAAGCTTCGTCGCCAGCGACCTGCGGCGACGGGCGCCTTCGCGCAGTTCGCCGATGTGAAGACCCTCTGGCGCTACAACACATTCTTCGTGGGACGCGATCTCAGCCGGGCGCGCCCGGGTGATCTGCTGTTCTTTCGCCAGGACGGCCAGACGATGCCGTTCCACGCCATGATCTTTCTCGGCCGCAGCCAGATCGAGCCGGGCAACGAGCAGTTCGTCGTCTACCACACCGGGCCGATAGGGAAGTCGCCGGGCGAGATCCGGCGCTGGTCGGTTGCGCGAGCTCGTGAACTATCCCGAGGCCGCGCTGGCGTCCGATTGCCTCCAATCCCGCCTTTCTCGGCGTCTATCGCTGGAACATTCTGCGAGGCGACGAGTGACGCATCTGCGGCGGGCGATGGTCGCTATTCTTCTCTGTTGCTCTCTTGTCCTGCCGCTATGCGCGCAGGAGCAGGAGGACACCGAAGCGTTCTTCTCGCTGGCCAGCGAGCGCACCTATCTGCCCGGCGAGAAGCCCACAGTCTCGGTCTACAGCCACAACGTCAGCACGCTGGAGTTCCGCGTCTATCGCGTGAACGATGCCGGTGAAGTTCTTCAGCCAGATGCAGGAACTGCATAGCTTCGGCGGACGCGGCCCGGCGATGCCGAAGCAGGCCGCGCACCTGGCTGGAAAAGTTTCACGCCTGGAAGCACCGCATCTGGGCCTGGTTCCGCGACTTCATTCGCGCGCAGTTCTCGCCGGAGTCGCGCCACAAGATCCGCCTGTGGGAGTTGGGCAAGAGGAAAAGAAGCAGGGACCGAAGGTCGAAGGCTACGCGCAGGTGCCGGTGCTCAATCAGCAGCAGGTGGTGTCGGTGTGGAAGTGGACGGTGCCGTCGCATGAGCGCTGGGAGAGCCAGACCGTCCCTAT
Source organism: uncultured Acidobacteriaceae bacterium (assembly GCA_963798005.1). Lineage (GTDB taxonomy): Bacteria > Acidobacteriota > Terriglobia > Terriglobales > Acidobacteriaceae > Bog-257. The sequence continues at coordinate 228,316 of CAWCRZ010000011.1, forward strand.
TCCGGTGAGCGACAAGGGCGTGTACCTGGTCGAGGCCACCAACGGCACGCTGCGCGCTTACACCATCATCGTCGTCACCGAGATCGCCGTCATCACCAAGGCTGCGCCCGGCCGGCTGATGAGCTTCGTGGTCGATCGCCGCAGTGGCGATCCCATCCCGGGAGCGCTGGTTCGGGTATGGATCGACCAGCAGGAGAGTCGCGGCGAAAGCGACTGACCAGCAGGGCCTGCTGGACACTTCGCTCAACGAAGCCAAGCCGGAAAACGTCGCGGTGCTGGCGACCAGCGGCGACCAGTTCGCCATCAACACGCCCGGCGCGTGGAACCTGGGCACCGGTCCTGATCGCAACCTGAAGGGCTACACCTACACCGACCGCCCGGTGTACCGGCCCGGCGACATCGTGCACTTCAAGACCATCGTGCGCGTCGGAATCGATGAGCGGCTACGCAGATTCCCACAGGACCGCGAACTCCGGCTCGAGCTGCGCGATCCGCAGAGCTACCAGACCATCTGGCAGCAGACGGTGACGCTCTCCGACCTGGGCACGGCGCACTGGGACTACGCCATTCCCGCCGACGCCAATCTCGGCTTCTATTACCTCTCGATGCAGATGGGCGAGCGCTACGTCGAGGGCACCAGCTTCTCCGTGGAGGACTACAAGAAGCCCGAGTACCAGGTGAAGGTCACGGCGCAAACGCCGCGCGTGCTGGAGGGCCAGCCCATCAAGGCGACCATCGACGCGCGCTACTACTTCGGCGAGCCGGTGGCCAATGCCAAGGTGAAGTGGGTGGTGCACACCTCGACCTACTGGCCGATGGGTCGCGCCGAGAACGATGACGAAGCCGGCGGCGGCGATGAGGGCGAGAATCCGGACGCGGCACGGGCGACAACTACGGCGGTGAGCAGGAGCGCGAGATGAGCGGCACGCTCGATGCCGATGGCAAACTCGAGATCCAGTTCCCGACTCGCGTCGACAGCAAGAAGCAGGACCTGGTGTATCGCATTGAGGCGCGCGTCACCGATGCGGGCAATCGCGAGATCGCCGGACACGGTTTTGCCCTCGCGACCTACGGCAGCTTCTTCCTGACCGCCGAGCCGGATTCGTTCGTTTACACCAAGGGCAGCACCGCGACGATCACCATCACCGCGCAGGACTATGACAAGAAGCCGGTGCAGACGCCGTTCAGAGTGGAGATGAATCGCTGGGACTGGCGCAAGGGCGCAGGCCCGGTCATCACGACCGCGCAGGGCCAGACGGATGCCAGCGGCAAGGGACAGGTCAAGCTCGACGATTCCTGACGCTGGCGAGTTTCGCGTCGCGCGTCAGCGCCACCACGCCGGAGAAGCGGCAGGTGGAGACCACGGCGTACTTGTGGGCTCCGGGCGAGAGCCCGTGGTGGAGTGGCCCGGCCGAGGAACGCGTGCAGATCGTTCCCGACAAGAAGACCTACCAGCCCGGCGACACCGCGCACGTGCTGATCGTGACCGGCAAAGAGCCGGCATCGGTGCTGGTCACGGCGGAGGGCAACGGACTCTACTCCGGGCAGGTGATCAAGAGCACTGGCGGCAGCATCACGGTCGACGTTCCGGTGAAGCCGGAGTACGCGCCGAACTTCTACGTGGGGGCGGTATTCATCCGCAGCAACAAGCTGTACCAGGGCTCGAAGAGCTTGACAGTCCCGCCGACGCAGCACGAGCTCAAGGTGCAGTTGCTGCCTTCGAAGCCGCAGTATCAGCCGGGCGAGGCCGCTAGCTACACGATCAAGGCCACGGACGCCAGCGGCAAGCCGGTGGCGGCGGAGTTCAGCCTCGGCGTGGTGGATGAGGCCATCTACGCCATCAAGCCCGACGCGACGCCCAACATCCTGAACGCCTTCTACGGGCACATCTACTCCAAGGTGAGCACCGAGACTTCGCTGACCTACTACTTCAGCGGCCAGGCGGGCAAGCGCGCCATGCAGTTGGCGAACGCGCGGCCGTCGCGAGGGTTGGCGCAGCTCAAGCCTGAGCGGCTGGTGCAGCCGAAGGTCCGCAAGGCGTTTCCCGACACCGCGTACTGGGTCGCCGATGTCGACACCGACAGCAACGGGCAGGCGACGGTGCGCTTCAATTATCCCGACGCGATCACCTCGTGGCGCGCCACCACCCGCGGCGTTACCCAGGACACCATGGTCGGCGGCACGGTGATGAACACCATCGTGCGCAAGAACCTGATGGTGCGGCTGGTAGTGCCGCGCTTCTTCCGCCGCGGCGACGAGATCACGCTGTCGACCATCGTGCAAAACTACCTGCCGACGGAGAAGATGGCGCGCGTCTCGATGGAGTTTGACGGGCCTGCAGGTGATCGACGGCGGCGACGAAGGACGTGCAACGTTCCCAGCCGCGGCCTGATGAAAGTGGACTACCGGGTGCGCGTGCTGAACGTGGATTCGGCGCGCGTGCTGGGCAAAGCCCTGACCGACGTGGAAAGCGACGCCATGGAGCTGACGTTGCCAGTGGTTCCGTTCGGCGTGAAGCTGGCCATCGCGAAGTCGGGCTCGATTGCGGCGGCGGCACGAGCGACACCGCGCAGCCGTTGACATTCCCGACCGGGCGCCGAGCCGGGCACCCGCAAGCTGACGGTGAGCATTACACCGTCGGTCGCGGGCTCGGTGTTTGCCGCGCTCGATTACCTCACCTCGTATCCCTACGGCTGCACGGAGCAGACCATGTCAAGCTTCCTGCCCGATGTGCTGGTGGCGAACGCGATGCAGAAGCTCGGCGTGAAGTCGAACATCGATCCGCAGACGCTGAACAAGCAGGTGAAGGCAGGGCTCGACCGGCTCTACACCTACCAGCATCCCGATGGCGGCTGGGGATGGTGGCAGACCGACGACAGTCATCCCTTCATGACCGCGTACGTGCTCGCCGGCCTGAGCCAGGCGAAGGCCGCAGGCTTCGACGTGAAGCAGGACGCGATCGATCGCGGCCAGGGCTGGCTGAGGCCGTAGTTCGACCGTTCGCAGAAGGTGAAGACCGATCTGCGCGCCTACATGGCGTACGCGCTGGTGCTGAGCGGAACCCGCGAGACTGCGGTGCTCGATTCGGTGTGGGCTCAGCGCTCGACGCTGACCTCGTACGGCAAGGCGCTGCTCGGCCTGGCCATGCTGGAGATGAACGACCCTCGCGCCAGCGACCTGACCAAGCAGCTCGAAAGCGACGCCAAGCAGGACGACTCGCAGGCCTGGTGGCAGACCGACACCAACTACCTGATGGACTTCTCCGGCGACACCACGCCGCAGGCCACAGCCTATGTGCTGAAGCTGCTGACCCACACCGCTCCCAACAGTCCTCTGGTTCCCAAGGCTGCGGTGTACCTGGTCAACCATCGCGACGAGGGCTATTACTGGGATTCGACCGAGCAGACCGCAATGGTCATCTACGGGCTGACCGATTACCTTGCGCGCACCCAGGAGCTGAAGCCGAACTACAGCGTCGACGTGCAGGTGAACGGCAAGACGGTGGCGACCAAGAAGTTCACCGCGGCCGACGCGCTGGCTCCGGCGACGACGGTTACGTTGAACGAATCGCAACTGGCGCCGGGTGAGAACCAGGTCCGTATCGTGAAGACGCGGCGATGGCCGCGTGTACTGGTCGGTGCGCGGCGAGTACTACTCCAACGAAGCCAAGGTGGTGAACACCGGCAGCTTCAAGCTGAGCGTGGCGCGCGAGTACTACAAGCTCAGTTCGCAGCAGAAGGGCGACCGCATCGTTTACCACCTCGACAAACTGGATGGCCCGGTGGACGTGGGTGACACTCTCGCCGTGCGCATCACCGTGGGCGGCAACGACTGGAAGTACCTGATGATCGAAGACCCGATCCCGTCGGGCACGGAGTCGATCGCGCGCGACGACCTGTATGAACTGGATGAGAAGCCGGATTGGTGGGGCCGCTGGGGCAGCTATCGCGAACTGCGCGACGATCGCACCACGTTCTTCAATCTCTACTTCCCGCAGGGGCAGCATGAGTACGTGTACCTGCTGAAGGTGGTGAACCCGGGCGTCTTCCGCGTGAGCCCCACGCGCGTGGAGCCCATGTATCAGCCCGACTATCTCGCGACCAGCGACGCGATAACGGTGACGGTGAAATGACGATGAACGCCAATGTTGCCGATGTCAGGCTTTGTGTCAGGGCACGACTTAAGTCGTGCCGAAGCGCGATCCAAGCAACACGGCCTTTAGGCCCTGAGGTCAAGCAGACAGTGAAATGACGGCACAGGCAAATCGCGGAGGAGTGCTTCGGCTGTGGCTGCTGAACTTCGTCGCGCAACGCCGCTGCGCTCGCGGCGTGGTACTTCTGGCTGCTGGTGCCCGATGCGCACGGCTGGCAGGTCGCCGGATCGATTCTCGCTGCCGTCTGCATTGTCGTGCTGGTGGTGTGGCTGCGCGCCGGGACGTTCGCGTACTTTCGACTTGCCGAATTTCGCGACAGCGGAGACGGTGTGGCGTGCGTTTCGTCATTCGTTGCGGCATCTGCTTCCGCTTGCGATGTGGGCCGTTCTTCTGGCGGTAGTGCTTTGGTTTCTCTTTTGGTTGCGCATCTATCCGCCGCAGTTTGGCGTCTGGCTCTGGCAGAAGCTGCCGGAATCGCTGCGCTTCGCCAGCCCGCGTCAGCTTGCGCAGTACGCTGACTGGCTGCTGTGGCTCCTGATGCTCGGAGCCGTAGCGAAATGGCTGCCCATCGCAACCACGATTGCCGTCTCGGGATTCGGTAAGCAGGCACTGCGCTCCTGGCGCGTGCTCCTGCGGCCGCTGTATTGGGTGTGGTTCTGCGTGCTCGTCTTGCGTCGGCGTTTACCTTCCCTACAAGCTGATCTGGTGGATTCCCGCCGGGGACGATCTTCGCAAACAGGCCTGGAGCATGGGCCTGCGCTTCTTCGCGGCGTACGTGATTGTGATCACGGCTTGGATCGCGCTGGTGTGGATGGTGGGCGTGTGGACAGAAAGAGAAGATTCAACCGCGGATTTACACGGATGAACACGGATCTTGCCGCGAAACTCAGCCCGGAGGACGCCGACGTTGTCATGAAATCAGTGCGTGAGCACTGTGCTTGGGGTCAGGGAAGAGTCAACAGCAGCCGGAAGACACCCCAGCCGAACGACTAAGAATACTCACCTTCCATCGCGCGCCCGCGTTCCGCTCGCGACCTCAGTTGGCAGCCCGTTCTGCACCCAATCCAGCAGAGCTTCCTTGCCATGCTGTCGCGCAAGCAGCGCAACTCGCCTCTGGGCTTCGGCGTAAGCGGCGCGCAGTTGCTCTTCGCTGGCCGGAGCTCGCAAGGCCTTCTCCAGAGCAGCAACATCTTCGAAGCCTGCTGCGCTTGTCGGCGGCATCAGCCCCGCGAGGTACAGCACCAGTCCCTCGCGAAACCACAGCGGCGTGCCGGGACGAGCATAGGACTCGATCAGCATGTGCAGCAATTCATGATGTAGGGTGCTCTCCAGCGTGCCCGCCTGGCGCAGCACATCGGACGGTTGCAGTTGAATGGTGCGTCCGCGAGTCGAGGCGGCGACCCATCCAGGCTCGCCGGTGGAGTTGCGGAACGCCGCCACGGTTGCATAAATCTTTAACCGCGGCTGGGAACGAAAGAGAAGTCCGGTGCTCTCCTCAGACTCATGCACGTAGCGGCTGGCCACGCTCAGCAACATGCGGTCGCGATCGGGCTGCGTGGTCAGCAGTTCGACGTCCTCGTTGGCGAGTTGCTGCCACGGCGAGCCTTGGGCGCTGACGCCGAGCTTGGTGCCGGGATAATAGAAGGCGAGGATCTCGCGATAGGAGTGGCCTTCCTCGCCCATGACCTCGGCGCCGATCTGGCATAGGCCGACGCCGTGTCCGGAGCCGCGGCCGTGAAACTGGATGCGCGTGCCGTCGTCGCTCACGTCGTAGAGATTGCTCTTCAGGCGGTCCCATCCGATGTTGTGGCCGATGGCGGCGCGAAAATTCAGCGCGGACACCGTGACGCTGCCGCTGCCGGTGACGCGAAGAAACTCGACTCGTCCGCTGGGCGTGCGGTGCAGCACGGTCACCGAGCGCAGCGTGCCGGGAATGACGATTCCGTCGGCCGCCAGCGCGCGTTGCAGATCGCGCTTGGAGATCTCGCTGCGCCACTGCGAGCCGCCATTGCGCACGCAGTACTGGTCGGAGTGTTGATGAAGATAAGGCGCGCGAGCTTCATCATTGCCGAGAATAAAACGCCCGTCTTCGCTGTTGCCACCGCAGTTGGCGGCGTAATAAGCGGCCGCGGGCTCGCCGTCGTACCACAGGATTTCGCCGGCCGTGGCTTGCGGCGATCTTGCGCAGATGCGGATCGATGCCAGCGACGCGCAGGTCCTGACAGTGCGTGGTGTCGCAGAAGTCGAAGCCATCGAGCGCGTGGCGGCTGCCGAAGTGGATGGCGAAGGTGCGCGCCGCCACCGCCATCGCCTTCAGCGCTTCGTCGGACTTGAAGTTGCCAGTCTCGCCGGCGAGCACTCCGGCGATGTACTCCTCCATCGGCATAAGCGCCGTGATGAGCAGATGGCCGTCATGGGCACGAATCTCGATGGGGAAGTCGGCGCGCAGCGGCGGATCGCCGGCGGCATTCATCTGGTAATTGCCGGTGATACGAAGCTCGTCAACCGCCGCCCGCTCGCCGGTAACCTGGACCGAGGATTGAGTGGCGTGCACGGCCAGCGAGGTGATGGACGACGACTTGCAGGTCGCACACGTTCGCGACTGTGCCTGACCAGCTTCGGCGCGAAGCCGCAATTCGCGCGGCGGATGCAGATACCACAAGCGCACGCGAACGGTTTGCGGAAAGCCGCTGGACGGCTTGGCGGACGCCGCGTGGATGATGCTGGTGCACAGCAGGAGGAGCAAGCCTATGAGCGAGGAGAACCAGCGCTTCATCGTTGCGACCTCGCGGCATCTGTGGCGATACGGCCGTCCCGCTCCTCGGCGAATGCTGCGAAGATTTTGCTCGCAAGCGCAGCGGCATCGCTGCCATGGCCCTTTTCGAGGAAGACGACCAGTACGATCTCGGGATTCGCGGCCGGCGCATATCCTGCGAACCAGCCGTGCGTCCACGGACCTTCGTCTGCGGGTGCAGTCCCGGTCTTGCCGGCGACTTTCATCGCAGACGCCGGTTGCGCAGCATGGGCCATTCCGTAAGCTACCGATTCCTGCAGGCCCTCGAATAACAGAGCGGCAAGCTTGGCATCGCTAGTGTTCTGCGAGAGGAGTGCGAGATCGCGATAGGCGCGGACCAACTCAAGCGGCGTGACACTGATGCCCCATTCGCCGATGGCTTGAAGCTGCAACTCTTCGGGCGTATGAGCAAGTGCGACAGCGCCGCTGGCTTCGTGAGGCTCCAGTTGCGTCAGAGAACTGAAGCCAGCGCGCACCAAGCTGTCATGCAACTCGGCTGGTGTGAGTCGCGTGGCGACGCTGGTGAAATAGGAATTACACGAGTAGGCAAGGGCCGCGGCTGGCCCGAGTGGCTCGGGAGTAACAGGATGCGTGCAATCAAGCTTATGTCCAGCAATCGTCAATGGGCGCTTGCAGACGAGAGCGGTGTGTGCGTCCACCTTGCCTGCTTCCAGAAGCGCAAGCAGGGTGAACGGCTTGATGCTGGAGCCAGGACGGGCCACGCGGCGTGCAGCGACATTGACATGATAGGCAGCGAGCACGCGGCCGGTATGGACATCAACTACAACGGTGGTGCCACGCTGGGCGGCCATCGTTTCCGCAACCGCCCGCTGCAGTTTGGAATCGGTCGCCTGAGGAGAGGCGAAGCACAACGCCGGGAAACACAGCAGCATGGCAGCGAAATACAACCGGGCCTGGTGCACGGATCGATTGTATTCGATGCCCACTCGGCAAAGGTTTAGCCGAACCAGTTAGTACAAGTACTCCCGCGTTGCGAGCAGCCTCACTCTTGTTGAGCGACAGCCATTGCGCGGGACTAGAATTAACTTAGCGAAACGGACATGTCTGGAGGTCGCCATGGAACTGCGGTTGACCGATAAGGAAGAGGAACTACTGCGGGAGATTTTGCAGGACCATCACAAGCATCTGCTGCACGAAATCAATAAAGCCGATCACCACGAATTCAAGGTTGGCTTACGCCACCGCTGCACCGTGGTAGAAGGCTTGATCGACAAACTGCAGGCGGTGCACTCGTCCTGAAGAATAGCCCATCATGCCAGGCAAGCCGCTGGATCTGTTTGCTGGCGCGTGGTGCGATGATCGCAACTCAGTTGCGAACATGGAAATGCCGTCTCAGACGACTGCCTGAATGGTTAGAAGCAATCCGCCAGACGTCTCCCGCATGACCTGCACTTCGCTCAAGAAGGTGATGACCAGATCGGCTGCGCGCAGTTCTTCCGGACCGAAGGTGTCAACACGGCAATGGCCGTCGTGCCTGCATTCTTGGCGGCTTGGATGCCTGACGGTGCGTCCTCAAACACAAGGCACAGACTCGGATCGAACCCCAACGCGCGTGCGCCCGCCAGATACGGCTCGGGGTCGGGTTTGCCGCGAGTTACGTCATCCGCCGTGATCATTTTGGCAGGCACGGGCAGTCCGGCGACTTGGAGCCGCTTGGTGGCCAGGCGGCGCGTGCCAGAGGTCACGATGGTGTAACGCTCAGGCGGAATCTTGCCCAGCAACTCCGCAGCTCCCGGCAGCACTCGCAAACCGTCAGTGTCGTCTAGCTCCATCTGCTCGATGCGGTTGGTCTCGCCCTGCGCGTCGAGACTCGGCGCCACGATGCGAACGGTCTCAATGGTGCGCTGACCGTGGGCGACGTGGACGACATATTCCGGGTCAAGCCCATGCTGACGCGCCCAGTTGCTCCAGACGCGCGTCACGCAAGGCGTCGAGTCAACGAGGACGCCGTCCAGGTCGAAGAGAATCGCTTCGCAGGAAAACAATGGCATCACGTCAGTTTCGCAAATGACCGGGCAAGCGGCAAAACTGGCAAAGTCCCGAAAGGGATCAGATTGTCTCTAATCATCAAGTAATTCTTGGAATTGGCTGCGCATTTTCCCGTGGCATCGAATATATTGACTGCGATGGCTCCTCTCGCCCTTTCCGATCTGCTAGGAGTGCCGGTCTTTGACCAAAGCGGCGCTACCGCGGGCAGAGTGCGCGAAGTTGCGGTGGTGCCGCAGGACGACTCCTCGCAGATTCTAGGTCTGGTGGTGAAAACCCGCGGCGGCGACCGGTTGCTGGTGACCAACGCGGTAAAGTCCATCAACGGAGGCGTGCGCACCAGCGATGCCGCCGCGGATTGGCTGCCCTACACCGGCGGCGACGGCATGTTGCTGCTGGGGCGCGATCTGCTGGACCAGCAGATCATCGACGTTCATGGCCGCAAGGTCGTGCGGGTCAATGACATCGATATTCACGAGGAGACAGGCCACGGCCACGTCGTGCTCAAGCTGGGCGCCGTGGATGTCGGTGCCCGAGGCGCGATTCGCCGCCTGTTGAAGGGGGTGGTTCCGTCGGCCGCCCTGCATTTGCTGCTGACGAAGATTCCGCCGCGACTCATTCCCTGGGAGTTTGTCGACCTCATCGAAGTTGATCCGGCTCGCCGCGTCAAACTGAAGATCTCACTTGATCGTCTGGCGCAGTTGCACCCCGCCGACATCGCCGACATCGTCGAAGACCTCGCCCCCGCCGAGCGCGAAGCCGTCTTCGAGACCCTCGACGAGGAGGTTGCGGCCGAAACCCTGGAAGAGATTAGTCCCAAGCTCCAGGTCTCGATTCTCAGTTCGCTCGATTCCGACCGCGCCGCTGACATCGTGGAGGAGATGGACCCCGACGCCGCGGCTGACCTGCTGGGCGACATGCCGCCGGAGGCTTCGCAGGAAATCCTCACCGAGATGGAGCCGGAGGAGCGCGCCGAAGTCACCGAGCTGATGAACTTCGAGGAGGACACGGCGGCCGGCCGCATGACCACCGATTACATGGCCCTGGGACCGGCTGCGAAAGTGGAAGATGCGATCGAGATGCTGCGCAATTTCGAAGGCGGCGTGGAGAGCGTCAGCACAATCTTCATCATAGGGGAGAAAGAAAAGCTGCTGGGCTCGGTCCCGCTGGCAAAAATTGTGCTGGCTCCGGCCGGAACTCCTTTGATGATGCTGAGCACCGGCCACCTGACGACGGTCCATCCCGGAGCCGACGAAAAGACAGTCGCGGAACTATTCGACAAGTACAACCTGCTCACCCTGCCCGTGATCGATGACGAAGGAATACTCACTGGCGTCATTACCGCCGATGACGTGATCAACATGCTGCGCGCCAAGTTGTAAGCACCTGCCGATTGGCACATTTCGCAAACGCCATTTATTCTGAGTGGTCTTCTAACATCTCACATTAGCTACCGATGTCATGCCCCAAGTCCGACGGCTCAAGTTCTGGAGAATCCGCCTGCTGATGTTCCTGGCCGTTATCGGCCCCGGGTTCATCACCGCTAACGTGGACAATGACGCCGGCGGAATCTACACCTACTCCGCCGCCGGAGCGCAGTTTGGCTACCTGCTGCTCTGGGTCATGGTTCCCATGACCATCGCGCTGGTGGTGGTGCAGGAGATGTCGGCGCGCATGGGTGCGGTGACCGGCAAGGGTCTCAGCGATCTTATCCGTGAAGAATACGGCTTGCGGGTCACGTTTTTCATGATGCTGGGGCTGGTCATCACCAACTTCGGCAACGTGGTGGCGGAATTCGCCGGTGTAGCGAGCAGTCTGGAACTGTTTCACATCTCGCGCTATATCAGCGTGCCAGTGGCGGGGGTCATCGTGTGGCTGCTGGTAGTCAAGGGCACGTACAAGAGCGTGGAGAAGGTCTTCCTGGTAGCGTCATTTTTCTATTTTGCCTACATCATAGCTGGCGTACTCGCAGGGCCAAGCTGGAAGGAAGCATTCGTTGCTACCTTCAAGCCGCCGCATTCCGCGGCATTTCGCGATTCGTCCTACATCTACATGGTCATTGGCGTGGTGGGCACCACCATCGCTCCCTGGATGCAGTTCTACCTCCAGTCCTCGATCGTGGAGAAGGGAATTACCCCGCGTGAATACCGGGCTTCGCGCTGGGATGTGATCCTGGGATGCCTCTTCACCGACATCGTCGCCTGGTTCATTGTGGTGGCTTGTGCGGCAACGTTATACGTGCATGGGGTCCGGCAGATCGCTGATGGCGCCGACGCCGCGCAGGCGCTGCGCCCGTTGGCGGGTGAATACGCCTACATCCTGTTTGCCGCGGGGCTGTTCAACGCATCGCTCTTCGCCGCGTCCATCTTGCCCATATCGACGGCCTACACGGTCTGCGAAGGGCTGGGATTCGAGTCGGGCGTGGGCCACAAATTTAAGGAAGCCAAGGTTTTCTATTGGCTGTACACGCTCCTCCTCATCGCCGGCGGAGGAGTCATTCTGCTGCCTAACATTCCGTTGGTGAAGATCAGCATTCTGTCGCAGGTGGTGAACGGAATTGTGCTTCCCTTCGTGCTCATTTTCATGCTGCTGCTCATCAACAAGAGCGAGTTGATGGGCAAGCACGTCAACGGCACGTGGTTCAACTTCATTGCATGGGCCACGACCATCATCATGATCGGGCTGACGATTGCGTGGTTCGTAGCGGGCAGGGGCGGAAGTTAGAGAAGTTCGCCCTGGGCGAGTTGCTGCACCAGCTTACGGTCGGCGTCGAGGAAGTCGAGCTTGGGCAGGTCGCGGCGGTGCACCCAGCGGATCTCGCGGAAGATGCGATTTTGCATCTCGCCTTCGTACTGTTCGACCAGGAAAAAGTGCAGCTCCACCGCGTTGCCGTTGACGTAGTGGTGCTGCAGTTGCGTGACTTTGCGACCGATTTGCGCGCGAATGCCGAGTTCCTCGTCGAGTTCGCGTTGCAGCGCTGCCGGCGCATCTTCTCCCGGCTCGATCTTCCCGCCGGGAAACTCCCACTTTAACGGCAACGCCTGATATTCCGTCCGCTGGCAGCAGAGAATTTCTTCTCCTCGCACGATGAGCGCAGCGGTTACTTGCTTAATCAAAGGAGCGCCTCATCACGTGGTCTTCTCAAGAGTATTTTCCAACCAGCGTCGAACAGTGTTCGACCAGTTGGCGGTCCGCCGGGGTGAACGCCGCAGGCGTATGGCTATCGATGTCCAGTTCGCCGACCACGTTGCCCTTCACGAAGATCGGGGCCACAATCTCAGACCTTGTCTCGATGGAACACGCCAGATAACGCGGATCGGCGTTAACGTCGTCCACTACCACAGTCTGCCCCGAGGACACCGCCGCTCCGCAGATTCCCTGGTTGAGCGGAATGCGCTTGTGCGGCGTGTCGGCGCCGACATACGGCCCAAGAATCAGCATGGGATCTTCGCCCGGACGGCCCTGCTCGATCATATAGAAGCCGACCCAGTCGAAGTGAGGCAGCCGCTCCTGGAGGCGCCCGACGATGACGCTCATCAGCTCTTCAACGTCGTTAGAAGCCTCGGCGATGGTGGTAAGCTCTTCGGCAAGCTGCTGGTAATTCGTCGGCATAAGCCATCCATTCATATCACAGGCTGCGCATCTGGCGAATTCCGCGGGGCTGCGCGAACCGTTCAGGATGCAGCGCCCATGCGATGGCGTGCAGTCCGCCGAGCAGGCTGGTCGCAGGAGTATTCAGCAGCTCATCGTTGATACAGAACACCCGTTTCGCGCGCACCGCCGGCAGTTCTGTCCAGCCGCGCTGCTCCACGATCTTCTCCAACGGAACTCGGTCGCCGGCGCCGCACCAGGCGGCCAGAATCACGTCGGGCTGGTACGCTGCAACCTCTTCCGCGGTGACCGTCTGTCCCGGATGGACCGCGAATACGCCGCCCGCAGCTTCCACCAGTTCGGCGACCCAGGGCTGCGAGGCGATGATCGGCTTCCCCCACTCTTCGCAGAACACCCTAAGCTGGGATGCGTTTCCCACTCGCTTCGCGCACCTCTGCGATCGAATTCTGCATTGTGCTGATTACATTGCGTCCGCGGTCAGGGGCGCCCATGACGCCGGCGATTGCAGCGATGTCGGCGTAGATATCGGCGAGCGTTCGCGGCGCCAGCCCTAGAAACCGCACTCCCGCCTTCAGTATCTCGGCGACCGCCTCCAGTTGGTAGGGAACCGAAGCCAACACCAAGTCTGGGCGTGCGGCAAGGATCTGCTGGCTCTGCGCCGTCCAGGAATCGGAGATGATCACCCGCGAGCCGTCGGTAACTTCGGGACAGACGTCGGCACAGTACTTCGTGCATGCGACCAATCGATCCAACAGGCCCAGGTCGCGGAGCGTGACCGTGGCACTGGGCTGGAGGGAGACGACGCGACGTGGCGTGTAGTCCGTGGAGCTCAAGCGCGTTCGATTATACGAGGGCCAGCATCCGACCAGCGTGGCGCGGTAATTCCACAATTGCTGCATCCCCGGATCGTTTGGGTAGAGCGGCGCTTCAGCGCCGCGGCTAAGCGCGGCCAAATGGATTCCCCTGGCTTCAGCCCGTGAGGCACGGGCTGAAGCCAGGGGCGAAGGAGCCAAGCCGCGCAACGCAGGCCTAAAGGCCTGCTCTACCAAGACGCAGCAAATCTGAATCTGCTCTAATGATGGCTACCGCCGCCATGTATTCTCCGAAACTTCTCGACCACTTTGAACACCCTCGCAACTCCGGGGAACTGCCAAACGCAGAGGCTCAGGTGCAGATTGAAAACCCTGCTTGTGGCGACATCCTCGAATTGGCAGTCCAGATGGAAGCAGGGCGAATCGCCGCAATCCGTTTTCGCGCGCAAGGCTGCGTGCCAACCGTGGCGTGCGCTTCCGCAATGACGGAGCTGGCGAAAGAAAAGACGGTCGAGGAGGCGGCATCCATCAGCAAAGATGAGATTGCAGAAGCTGTTGGAGGGTTGCCGGCTGCGTCCGGACATGCCGCCCAATTAGCGGTTGACGGGCTCAGAGCGGCGCTGAAGAGGCTCACCTGATTTCTTCAGAGACTGAGCATGGGCTTGCATTCGTCGATGTGCCATTCTGGAGTCGCGCCCGCGCGGCTGGCAACCAGCGCTCCCACGGCATTAGCGAACTGGCCGGTGACGGACCGCATCCCAGCCCTGCCCGATGCCGTGGAGAAACGCCGCGGAGAAGGCATCGCCGGCGCCTACGGTGTCGGACACCTGCACTTTGAAGGCGGGGACTTCGCAGTACTCGCCGCGATGAAATACCGCGCTTCCGCGCTCCCCAAACGTGACGCAGATGGTTTCGCAGCCATACTGCTCGCTCCAGCGGCGGCAAAACTGTTCGATTGACGAACCCTGGCCTCCAGCATTGACAGCGGCGTCGAGGAACTCTGCCTCGCTGTCGCTCAACTTAAGAACGCTGGCATGGCCGGACAGTTGCTCCACCACGCCCAGGCTCCAATTGCCGTCGCGCAGGTTGACGTCGTAGAAGCGCCGGGCCGAAGGCACGGCCTCAAGGAGGCTGAGCGTCGAAGCCAGAGCGGTCCTCGACATGTGAAATAGGGTCCCGAAATAAATCCAATCCGGCCGGAGGGTGGCAATGCGCTCGAGCTGCGGGGCCGTGAGCTCCACGAAATCGTACGCCGCCGGACGTACGATGCGGAACATCGGCTTGCCATCGGTATCAAGTTCCACTTCGGCGATGCCGGTGTCTTTGCCGCGCAGCCTCTGCACGAACTCGGTGGAGATTCCGCGTTCTTGCAGACATTCCATTGCGCGACGCCCGCGATCGTCCTCGCCCACGGCGCTGAGCAGGAAGACCTCGTGGCCCAGTCGCCGGGCGTGGACACCAAAGTTCAGTGGCGCTCCGCCCAAATATTCGTTTTCGCCGATCACGTCCCACAATATCTCGCCCACGCTGACAATCCGCACGTTCAAGTCCTCCGCTGGCCGTCTATCCTACCGCACCCGGTCAAGTCCGAGGTGCTCTTGCAATCGGCCGGATTTCCGATATGATTTGCAAACCTCTATGAAACTGCCTTTCCAGCGCGAGCGCGCGGCGGCGCCGGCGAAAACAACAGCCGCTGAGTTCCCGCCGTTATCCGGAGCCGACATTGCCGGCCTGATTCAGGGCCACCAAGTGGGCGGCGACTTCTACGGCTTTCTGCGGGCCAACCCTTGCCGCGTGGTCTTCGGCCTGTTGGACGTTGCCGGAAGTGCGGAAGAAAACCACGCCATCGTTGAGGCCGCCCGGCAAACGTTTCACGAACTGGGCTGCAAGAGCTTCGCCCACCCAGAGGTCAACGAGGCAGATGCCATGATGGAATTCTGCCTTGAGTTGAACTTGACGGTCCGCCGGGCCGCTTCGGGAGTGCGTTCCTGTCCGGCCTTTCTGGGATGCTACAACGAGGCGCTGGGTACGGTCTGCTACGCCAACGCGGGACATACCCCGGGCCTGCTTCGCGATCCCACCGGTGTTACTGAGCTGCCAGCCACCGGACTTCCTTTGGGACTGTTTTCCGCTTCCACCTACGAGGCGCCGTTTGTGGCTTTGCAGCCCGGAGCTTCTCTGCTGCTGGTCTCCCGCGGCGTGGTCGAGGCCGCTTACAAGCGCGAGGAGTTTGGACTGCATCGCGTGAAGGAGCAATTCCAACGTGCCTCGCGCGAGAATGCTCGCGAGATTGCCACCGTGATCCTCGCAGCGGTGCGGGAGTTCCTGCGTACACCACCTACGCACAACGATGTGACTGCGCTGGCGCTAGTCCGGGCGCAGCCCACGACAGTGGCTTGTGAAGGGTAAGCGGGGCGCTGATAGCGTGATACGATTACAGTGAGGCGAGGGTGGTAGCTGTGCGTATTGCGAAAGGATACTCCGGCAAGGTATTTTTGCGCCCAAACCTCCGGGGGTTGCTCCTTGGCGCTGGCTTGATCTGGCTGAGCCTATGTGTGCTGCCGTGCGCATTTTCCATGCCGGCGGTGGCGCAGTCTCAGCAGCCCTCGACCGTCCAGAGAGGCGCACCTGGCGCCCGGGGAACAGGAGCATCCGCTGGCGAGCGGCAACTGCCAGGAAGCATCAGCGGAACCGTGATCGACCGAACCGGAGCTGTCGCCGTCGGCGCTCAAGTGCAACTTACGCGTGACGACCAATCCCCAAAACAAGAAGTACTGTCAGGCGACAATGGGCAATTCGCCTTTACCGATCTCCCTCCTGGACCGTTTCACCTCACCGCTACGGCACCAGGTTTCGGTACCCATGAGTTCTCCGGAGACCTGGGCCCGGGACAGGCTTACGTTGTGCCGGCGATCATGATAAGTGTTGCCACCGCCGTGACGGAGGTGCAGGTTGCACTCCCCCAGATCGAAGTGGCGGAAGAGCAGGTTAAAGAGCAAGAGAAGCAGCGTGTCCTCGGCATAATTCCAAATTTCTATGCTACCTATGAACCCGATCCAGCTCCTCTCGTGCCCCGGCAAAAGTTCCAGCTTGCCTTGAGGTCAGTTGTAGATCCCTTCACCTTCGTGGCCGTTGGCTTTCTCGCGGGACTTGAGCAGGCGACCAATGATTTCGATGGATATGGGCAAGGTGCACAAGGCTATGCGAAGCGCTATGGCGCAGTCTACACTAACGTTTTTGTTGGCACGATGATCGGGAGTGCGATACTGCCTTCTCTGCTGAAGCAAGATCCACGTTATTTCTACCGGGGAACGGGTACTACCAAGTCGCGGCTCCTGTACGCGCTCGGCAATGCGGTGATTGCCAAGGGCGACAATAAGAAATGGCAGCCCAATTACTCTGGGATTATTGGGAGCTTTGCAACAGGCGCCATCTCCTACACTTACACTCCGGCAAGCAATCGCAGTGCGGGTATACTGGTTCAAAGCGCGCTGACCAGGATTGCTGAAAGCGCCGTCGCCGGGGTCTTCCAGGAATTTGTCCTCCGGAAATTGACGCCGCGTCTTAACGCCCGCCCTGCGGATAGCCACCCTCAGACGGAACCCTAAGAAGAGCAATCGGCAAAGTATCGCGTAATAGACCCATCATGCGCCGTGCGATACAATCCAAGTTGGGCGAGGCGGCTGTGGAGTTTTCTTGCGTTTAGTTCTGGGATTAGTACTCTTCTTGTCGGCCGCTGGCGCGTTTGCCCAGCAGGCCGATTCTCCTTCGACGTCGTCTGCGCGGCCTGACGCCAGGGAGTCCTCCTCCGGCGGCTCGGAAACGACGGCACCGGGCGGCGCCGCCAGCCTGCCGGACGCTCCCAGCCACTCCGCCGCGCAGCCGTCAGTTCCCGCCTCGAAACAGCAACCCAAGCGGATCCTCGGCGTCATGCCCAATTTTCGCGCCGTCAGCGCGGGAGCGATCCCGCCGCCGCCCACGCCCAAGCAGAGCTTTATACTTGCCGCCCAGAACAGCTTCGACTACTCGTCATTCGTCTTCGTGGGTATTACCTCCGCCATGGCGGAGGGAACGGAAGCGCATCCCGAGCTGGGTAAAGGCATGGAGGGCTTCGGAAATTATTACTGGCGCGGCTTTGTGGATAAGACGGACGGCAATTACTGGGTGATCTTCATCTTACCCACCATTCTTCATGAGGACGAGCGTTACTTTGCCATGGGCGAGGGCGGGTTCTGGAAGCGCAGCACCTACGCGGCCACGCGCATCTTCGTCGCCCGCAACTATGAAGGAGACAACACCTTCAATGTTTCGGAGCTGTTGGGGCGCGGCATTGCTCAGGGTATCTCGACCACCTATTACCCGAGCCCGAGCAACACCGGAGAAAAGCTCGCCGTCAAATACGCCTATGCCTTGGGGCGCGACGCCCTTACCAACGTCTTTCGCGAATTCTGGCCGGACATCGCTACCCACGTGCTGCATCGCCACCCGTGATCCGGGCGGCGATTCGCCGAATAATTAGCCGCCGGCAAATCGCGTAAGACGGAAAGGCGAGAGATCAGCCGTTAAGCTCCGTCCCAACGCCCACAACGCCAGCGCCTCTCCGATGGCGGCCGAGTGTTTGAATCCGTGGCCTGAGCAGGCGGATGCGAACCCCACATTTTCGTTATCGGGAAGTGTGTCGATGATGAACTTCGCATCCAGCGTCACCGTGTAAAGACACGTTGCCGCGCGCAGGCATTCCCCCGAAACATCGGGGAAGCGCGGAGCGATGTACTCGCTGTGCATGGCCGCGATCTCGGCATCGCCCACTGTGCGCTGCACCGCATCGGGATCGACCGTCGCCTCGTATTGCTCAGTGGCGATTTTCAGGCCGCCGTGCGGACCGTCAATCGCAGGAAATCCGTAGAGCATGTCACGCGGCCGGTTGCCCACAATCCAGATGAACACGGGCAACCGCGCGGGGCTGTACCGCTCAAAATTCCTCGCCAGGGCAAACCAGCACAGGATCTGCCGATAAATCTTGAAGAGCTGCGCATGTTCTCGCCCCAGCAGCTTGGGGAGCCATGCGCCTGCGGTCACAATCACTCGTGCAGCGCTGTAGGTTCCGCGATCGGTCTTCACTTCGACCGTGTCGTGAGAGGTCTGCTTGATGTCGAGCACGATCTCCGAGGTCAGCAGTTTTGCGCCGAACTGGGAAGCGAGCTCAAGTTGCGCCTCGATGCACGTCTCCGGACGAAGAAACCCAGCGCCGCTTTCAAAGTATCCAATCTCATCACCGGCGAGGCGGAACTGCGGATAACGGCGCCGAATTTCGTCGGCGCTCAACACCTCGTGAGCAATGCCGAACTCCGTGGCCGCGGCAATGGTGTCTTCGACGAACGACCTCGATCCGTGATGATTGCCGGAGATGCTTTGCGAGGCGAGGACCAACGCGCCATTTCGCGTAAGCAAGCTGCGGCCGGTGATCGCTTCCAGCTCTTCCCATATCTGGTTGGAGCGCAGAACCAGCGGCACAAACTCGCGGCCTTCGCCGATGGCCTCGCGCGTGATGCGGGTGTCACCGTGCGACGAGCCTCGGTCATGCGGCGGGACGAAGCGGTCGATTCCGATCGCACGAACTCCGAGCTTGGCCGCTTGATACAGGGCCGCGCTGCCCATCGCTCCCAACCCAACAACGATCACATCCGCCGCGTTCGTCATAGGCGCATGATAAGCGATCAGTGCGGCCGCGTGACGCTGCCGCGAGCGCAATCCCGGAAACATAGTGACGTTGCGTAACGTTTGTCATCACGAGCGCAGCGAGGAATCGGCTTTTACCGAGGGACGAAAGCTCGCCGCTGTTGTCCCGAAGGGAAGTTGTCTTTCAGCGCTTGGGATTAAGGCCAAACTGCGTCTGACGATGAGAAAACCTCCCCTCCTCCCGTTTTACGTAGAATCAATCACTTAGCCTACAAATATGTCGCAAGCATTTGATTATAAATGGTTTATACGTAGTGTATTGTTGCACAAGGACTTACATGCGAAAAACCGCAAATTCTTGTCATACTTTACACACTAGTATGTGTCATACTAGACATACTAGTATGTCATGGATTAGGAGCTGGGTTTCAGGCCTGCGGCTGCGCTCGCGCGGACCTCAGCGGAGAACGCGTTGTCTACCTTGGTCGGCGGAACCGGCCCGACAGCGCCGCTCCACCCGAGCCTTGCGATACAGCAATTCCGAAAGGACATGATATGTCAGAAGACCGGACCAACCTATTACAGATCCGATTAACGGAAGCCGAGAAACGCCACATCAAAACCCTGGCTGCAAGCCAGCGCCTGACACTGCGGCAAGCCGCCCTGCAGGCGTTCAGAACCTGGGAGTTGTTGCTGCAATCGCGCGCGCTCGCCGCCGACCCGGAGCGAGGCGAGCCCGCCAGCGCGGATTTGCAGAAGCCGGTCCAACCGAAGCCCGCTGTGACGCCCAGGCAAAATCAGCGCCCGTCCGGCGAAGCCCCTCCTTTGGCAATCGACGACCGTGCTGCTCCCGGCCTCAGCGCCTCTTCGCGGGCCTGGCTCCGCCGGGCGGCGCAGTTGGATTGGGCAAAATGTTCTGCCGCGCAGAGGGTGCCTGGAAAAACCGGCAACGTTTGGGTGCTTCGTGGGACGGAGGTGCCGCTGGCTGATGTCTTGCAGAGCGTTGCCGACGGCCAGCCGTTTCTGGAAATTGCCGAGGTCTTCGAAATTACCGTGCAACAGCTGCTTGCAGGTGGTGCAGTTCGCGGCGGCTCCTCACCCAGGTTAGCGTCCAAAGAGGGACGCGAGCCGGGGTACCGGGCGGAATTAGCACTCGTGGGCGGGTGGCCCGGGTCTGGCGGTGTTCCAGACCCGGGGCATACTCCTGGATCGTTGCGGGGGCTGCGTCGCGTCACCCAGGTCTCGAAAGGCGCGAGACCTGGGGCACGGCCGTCTGGAAGAGGATGTCAGTGATGGGGGGCACCCGGGTGATTCACGTGACGGCCCCGCCCTAGCCAAAACCGGGCTAGAACGGGGCACCCAGATTTTATTTTGCAGTGCATAACTGCTAACTGCTGACTTCCTTCCCAAAGTGCCGCAGGATCGCGCTGGCCTGGGGGCGGCTTACGACGGACGCCAGCGCTGCGGCGTCGGCTTCCTTCACCGCCTGCAGACTGCCGAAGTGTTGCAGCAGTCGTCGCGTGGTGCGCTGCGCCGATGCCGGGAATGTCGAGCAGTTCGGTTTTGCGATCGCGCATCTGGCGGCGCTTGCGATGGAAGGTGACGGCGAAGCGATGGGCCTCGTCGCGCACCTGCTGCACCAGGTGCAGCACCGGCGAGTGGCGGTCGAGCACGATGGGCTCGTCCTCCTGGCCGTGGACGTAGATGATTTCTTCGCGCTTGGCGATGGCGGCCAGCGGCTGGTTGGTGATGCCCAGCGACTCCAACGCCTGGGCTGCGGAATGCAGTTGTCCGATGCCGCCGTCGATGAGCACCAGGCTCGGCATCTTCTGCTGCTCGCCTTTCTCCCCAGCGGGCGCAGAATCGGCGCTCGCCGCGGCCCCCGAATCCTGCACACGCTTGTAGCGGCGCGTGACCACTTCGCGCATGGAAGCGAAGTCGTCCACTCCGGTGATGCCGCGGATAATGAACTTGCGGTAGTCGGACTTTTTCATCGCGCCGTTTTCCCACACCACCATGGAGGCGACGGTTTCCGCACCCTGGATGTGCGAGATGTCGAAGCACTCGATGCGCTTGGGCAACTGCGGGCAGCATGAGCGCGTCCTGTAGCGCTTCCTGGATGGCTTTTGCGGCCGGCTTCATCACGCGGAAGCGCTGATCGTAGGCCTGCTTGGCGTTCTGTCCGACCAGGTCAACCAGCGAGCGCTTGTCGCCGCGCTGCGGAACGTGAATCTGCACCCGCCGCTTGTGACCTTCGGAGAGTACTTCTTCCAGCGTGTTGCGATCTTCGAAATCTACCGGCACATAGATTGTGTGCGGCACGTACTGCTGGTCGAGATAGACCTGCTTGAGCAGCGCGGAGAAGAATTCTCCCGGTTCGAAGCGCGCGCCGGCAACCGTCTCGCCGAGGTCTTCCCAGAAGAACTCACGCTTGTCCACGATCTTGCCGCCGCGCATGTGAAACAGGTTCACCGCCAGCATCTCGTTCTCGTAGTGATAGCCGAAGACGTCGGCATCGTCGCCTTCGATGGCCGCGATGCGCTGCTTCTGCTCCAGCAGCGAGACGGTGGAAATGAGGTCGCGATACTTGGCGGCCAGTTCGAACTGCTCGCGCTCGGCGGCCGCGATCATGCGCTGTTGCAGGGAGCGCGACAGATCGACGCCGCGGCCTTCGAGGAACATCTTCACGTCGTGCACCGCTTCGGCGTAACGCTCGGGGGTGGTGAGTCCCTCGACGCACGGACCCAGACAGCGCCCGATGTAGTACTGCAAACACGGCCGCGGATAGTAGCGGTTGAGGTCGAGCTTGCACGACGGAATCAGGAAGTGCCGATGGATGAGATCGACGATGCGATACGCGAGGCTGGTGGGAAAGAACGGACCGTAATAGAGCGAGCCGTCCTTGCGCAGGCGCCGCGTGGGAAAGACGCGCGGATAGCGCTCGCCGATGGTCAGCTTGATGTACGGATAGGTTTTGTCGTCGCGCAGAAGGATGTTGTAGCGCGGCTTCTTCTGCTTGATGAGGTTGTTCTCGAGCGCCAGCGCTTCCTTCTCGTTGTCGACCACGATGTAGTCGAGATCGACGGCCTCGCGCAGCAGCGTTCCGGTCTTGGCGTTCTCGGACGCGCCTTCCAGGAAATACGAGCGCACGCGCGAGCGCAGGTTGTTGGCCTTGCCCACGTAGATGATCTCGCCGTCGGCGTTCTTGTAGAGATACACGCCGGGTGAGGTCGGGAGCGTGCGAATTTTCTGGTGAAGGTCCATTTAGCGGTGAAAACAGAGCTGGGATTCGCGACTATGGGCTGCGTCGGCGAGCGTTACACCCGGTAAAAATTCTACTCTCCACGTCAGGTTTATCCGGCGAGCCGGGCCGGAGCTGAAACGATCTCGCGAAGCGCTGCCAAGTGGTTGAAATCAAACGGCATAATTCGTCTGATTTTGCAAGCCGCAATGGCCCCCTGCTTGCTCATTTGATGGTAAGGCAGACGGTTGATTGTCGCGCCGAAGCCCAGCATTCGTAAGGAGCCATTTTCCATGAACCGATTTTCTCTATTGGCGGCGCTGGTTGCCGCAAGCCTGCCTTTCACGGTCGGCTGCACCACCAAGAACTATGTGCGCAGCGAAGTCGACTCCCACGGTTAACAAGGTCAATGAATTAGATGACATGACGGCGAAAAATACTCATGACATCCAGGACGTCGACGCGCGCGCGCAGCAGGGCATCCAGCAGGTGAACTCGAAGGCCGACGGCGGCCGATCAGAAGGCGCTGGCGGCTGGACAGGCGGCCGATCAGGCGAACGCTGAATGCCACCAAGGCTGGAAGTCAGGTGACCAGCCTCGCCGGAACGGTGGAGAACCTGGACAATTACAAATCGGTCAACGACACGACGGTGCTGTTCGCATTCGACAAGGCAGAGCTGACGCGCAAGGACAAGCAGACGCTTGACGATTTCGCCCAGCAAATCCAGAGCCAGAAGCACTACATCATTCAGGTCGAAGGTTACACGGACGCGACCGGTCCCGCCGATTACAACTATCAACTCAGCCAGCGGCGTGCTGACGCTGTCATTCAGTACCTGGCGCAGAAGTACAACGTTCCGGCGTTCAAGATATTCCTGATCGGACTGGGCAAGGACAATCCGGTGGCGCAGAACACCAGCGCCTCGGGCCGCGCCAAGAACCGGCGTGTCGATGTGCGGCTGATGAGCAACAGTCTGACGGAATCGGCGTCGGTGCAGCCCCAGCTATAGAACGCTTTTTGCGGCAAGCTCCCACCTCCGGAGAGCAAGCACTCGCAAAACCAAGGCCGTCCGTGAGGACGGCCTTGGTTTGAGTTACGCTGTGGGCCTGTCGGCCAGGGTTGGTTCTATCCCCCGAGCGACTATGCGGCGTTTTTCAGGCCGTATTGGCTGAGGATTTCTTCCTCAGCTTGTGCCCAGTCCTCCTGGTGATGGCCATCGCGACGACCTTGCGTTTCGTATAGCTCGTAGGCGCGTTGCCTGATTCTTTCCTGTAGTTGCATGCTCCCGGTGTCGCGCTGCGGCAAGCTCTTTGGGCCTTTGGATTGTTGGGTTGAATCGAATGGGGTTGTTCGCGTCATGTTTGCCTCCTTAACGTCACCGCTTGGTTCGGGCATCCGCTTGTCCGGCTTTTGGGACAAGGTTTGTTCCTGCGCTATCAGTGTGTACCGTAAGACCCGGCATTGCTGGTGCTTGCCGGAGCAAACCCGACGCCGACGGAATCAGCCTGGAGTTCCTCCAGCGTGTACTCGCCTCCCATATTCTTGAAGGTCAGCTGCGGTTTGCCATTCTGCTCAGGATCTGCGGGGAATCCAGCCACGAAAAAAGCGCGACCTGTCGAATCTTGTTCGACGGTGACGGCATGGTCCACAGCATCGACATCGAACGTGTACACACCTGCCGGAAGGGTTACGGATCCTGCTTGAAACGCGAAAGGAATGTTTACGCGCGCCGCAGGTTCTATTTCGTCTTGGGCTATGGCAGCACCGGCCAGCAGTACTACGAAACCTCCAAGAACAAGTAAGTGAGCCAAGTACTTTTTCACTCGACCTCCTAACGCGATGTCAGACTTTCCTCGACACCGTAGTTTGTTGAATCACTAACTGCTCGCTGGTTAGACGTGCAGGAGTGGAAGGTGACTTACAAGAGATGTCGGGTTCTTGCGAAATTTCCGGGGTAGGGGCATTTGACGCGAAACCGGCGGCACATTTAAGACTGAAGGGACAGACCGCGCTGACGAATGGCCACCAAACTCCAGCGATTGATGCTTCGCTCCATCAACATCTGGCCGCCGCTGCTGGGCGCTGGAATCCGGGTGTGCTGGCATTCCACCCGTTCCGTTGATGTCGAGATGAAACTGCGCCCGTGGAACCGGAACTATGTGGGCACGCACTACGGCGGCTCGCTCTACTCCATGACCGACCCGTTCTACATGCTGATGCTGATGGAGAATCTCGGGCGCGGTTACATCGTGTGGGACAAGGCCGCCCATATTCGTTTCCGCAAACCGGGGAAGGGAAAGGTCAAAGCGGAATTTCGCCTGAGCGACGCGCAGCTCGACGAGATTCGCGACAAGCTCACCACCCAGGAGAAATACGAGCCAACTTTTCTGGTCGAAGTGAAGGATGAAGCTGGGGAGGTCGTCGCCGAGGTGCAGAAGGTGCTGCACATCCGGCGAAAGTGACGCGGGCGTCTTCGCGAGTTCGCGCTTCGTATTTTCTCGTTTCGGAGCGTCCCATGGAGCGGCCTCGCGGCGGAAGCGTTCGGATCACTTTTGGGAGCTTTCGAGCAACTCTTTCAGGTACTGCTGCCAGATGGCCGCCCAGGTGTGGGTGCCATGACCGTGAGTTTGGTCGGAAGCGGGAATCAGGACGAACTGGCCCTTCCTGACCAACTTGATCTCTCGCTCGGCAATTCCCAACTCAGGCGGGTTGATGAAATCGTCTGCTGAATTCACGAACATGACGGGCGCCTTAATTGTCTCCAGCCGCGAAGAGGGGTCGTAATTCCGCGAGGCGCTCACGGCAAAAAGAATGTCGTTGGCATCCAGGTTGTTAGTGACGCGTTTCATCGATTCGTCCAGATATTTGTCGGCGGCATCGCGAGTGGGCAGATTTTTCTGCATAAGCAGCGGGGCGCTGCCAGCCATGATGAGGAAATCGGCGGCGATCTGTATGCCGCTGTGAGGTTCGGTGGTGTACTCTCCGTTTTTCCAGTCAGGGTCCTGCTTGATTCCATCGATCACCATCTCGCGCCACACCCGATTCCGTCCCGCGATTTGCACCGGCAGGCAGGCCAGCGGCATGAGTGCGTCCATGAAATCGGGATAGGTTTCTCCCCAGACCCACGAGTGCATGCATCCCATGGAGGTGCCCAGCACCAGCCGCAGATGGTTGACACCGAGCCCCTTTTCCAGCAGTTCGTGCTGTGCCGCCACCATGTCGTCGTAATCGTACTGGGGAAAGCGTGCGTGCAATCCGTCGCTCGGCTTGCTCGATTTGCCGTGGCCGATATTGTCGGGAAGGACAATGAAATAGCGGTTCGCATCGAGCAGTTGACCGGGACCAAACAACACGTCCGCAAATTGAGGGGCAAGGAACTGTCGTCCTGAACCTCCGGTGCCGTGAAGAATCAGAACCGCGTTCGTTACCCGTCCGTTAGCGTCGCGCACGGGTTTGCCGAACGTCATGTAGTGCAAGCGTAACTCGGGCAGAGTCTCGCCCGACTTGAAATGAAAGTCACGGCTGACGTAGTCGCCTTCCTGCGGCGTAGGCTTGGCAACGGGTTGCTGCGCCGGGCACACTGGCGTGGCCAAGAGTGAGGCGACCAGAATAAGGCAGAGGACCGGGAGAGATCGCATCGTGCTATAACCTCGCGGTCGCACTGTACCACAGCGTCGCAACCTATGAGCGCGGAGACCGACTCCTGAAGACCCGTTGCTACTTCGCTCTACACCTTCGTCCTCTGGGCCTCCGGTTCGGCCCCATCCTGCCCGGTGCCGCGAGTGCCGGATTTTCGGTTTTGCGCTAACCTAGAGCGACTCCAGAGTTGGCGTATCCGGCTGGTACGGGTAGAGCGGGCCTTCAGGCCCGCGTCACCTGAGTCGGTATAATTCCTGGCTTCAGCCGCTGAGGTCAACGACCTCAGCGGCTGAAGCATTTTCTTCCCGGCAGGCGAACGCGGCGCTAAAGCGCAGCTCTACCCGTGTTCGGAGGAATACAGCTATTTTGCGACAGCTCTAGCGTCTCCGAACTGCCTCATAGGCCGGGCGCGCCATGAGTAGCGTCAGCACGGCATGAAGAATACTAGCCGGCAATAACAGCAAGCCGTCGAAACCTCCGCCTACTCTGAGATAGCCAAGATAAAGCGCCGCCAGCAGATTGTAGGTGAATAGGGCCCGAATGTCCCCGGCGGTAACTTCATCGCCCGGCCAACATGCCAGTCCCAGGGAGAGCAGTCCGAAACCGCCCACGCGGGCCACGGCGATGCCGCTGGCAGAAAGACCGGTGCCCAGGAGTATGCGGGCGACAACCTCCGGAAGTGCGATTAACGCAAGTCCGGTTGCCGCCTCAAGGCCGGCGGACAGCCTCAGCAGGGTTCTGGTTTTCATCGGTTCCTCCCGACCAGTCTCATTGTTCTTTTTCTAACGCACCTGTCAACCGAGCCCCTGGCTGCCGTCCCACACAGCGATCTGTTCTCGCAAATTTCACTTGCGTTCCATGCAGGCCATGGAGCAAAGAGGCCAACCAAATGAATGGTTGGCCTCGGCTGTTTATCATTGTCAGTTGCTAGTTTCCAGAGGGAGGTGCGGCAGCCTTCTTGGCCTTATGTTTCTTCGGAGCAGGAGCAGCCGCCCGCGACTGTCCCTGCACCTGGGTTTCGTCAACCACGGTGCCCTCTTCCAGTTGCCCGCCGCACAAGTTGCCTTCGGGCACGAAGTAGAAGTGGGTCGCCTGACCCTTGGCGCCGCCCTGACGAGGCTGGACGCGGCCAGCGTCGACCTTGGTCGGCCCGTCCGTGGTCAGGTAGTACTTGACGTTCACGGAACGCTGCGAACCCAGCTGTCTGCTCTTGACGGACTTCCTTCTCGTTGGTGTAGCCCACGACGTTCAGCTTGCCGTTGGGCATCTGCTGCAGGCGCGGAGAGCAAGTTTGTCGAGCGTGTCCTTGCAATCGTTGTCCACACGCCACGGCTTCTTGGGGTTCTTCTCGAAGGTACACTCGCCCCAATCCTCGATGACAGCGCACTTCTGGACCGCAGGTACGTTGACCGACGCCGTGCAACTGGCGCTCAGATTGGCGCGCGCATCCGTCGCCGTTCCGGTGACGGTGATGGTGTTGCCGGCATCCGCATTGGTTGCCGTGACCGTGGCCGTGGCACTGTTGGCGACGCCGCCCACCTGACCACCGGTGGCCGACCAGCTATAGGTCATCGGCCAGCCCTGCGGGTCGCTGGCGGTCATGGTAATGGTCGCCGGCTCGCCGATGGCGATGGTGGTCGGATTGGCCGAGCAGCTTACCACTGGCGGTTGCGGCTGCTTGATGCTGAAGTTGGCTGTGCACGTGGCCGAGTTGTTCTTCTTCTCCTTGGGATCTGTGATAGTGGCGACGGCTGAATAGCTGCCCGGCGTCATACCTGTGGTATCGACGGTCGCGGTCTCTGCGTTGGCGCCCGACAGCTTGCCGCCATTTCCGGTCCAGCCGTAGGTGACGGTGTGCTTGGGGTTGAAGTTCGCGCCCGTCGCGGTCAATTTCACCGGATCGCCAGACCAGACTTCCGCGGGCTGGGCTGAGCAGCTCGCGCTCACCGGAACCGGTGGCTTGCCGCCGAAGGTGTAAGAGAATCCCGCGATCGCGCCACTGGTGGCGGTATCGAAGACGAACTGGTGATTGCTCGGTCGATAGTCCACATACAGATAACGCCAGCCCACCGCCATTCCCCACTTGGGGGTGAAGTTGTAATTGAGCAGGCCCAGGACCTGGTAGTCCAAGCTCGCTCCGCCTGCGCCGGCGTCACCGGCCACAGTGATGGCGGCCTTTTCGCCCATGGGCAGTATGAACCTCGCGCCGCCCAGACCATCGACCCAGTTCGCCGAGCTCGAATTGCTGAGGCCCGAGGGCACCAAAGCGTTGTCTAGGCCCAAATACCAATAGCGAATTCCGCCGAGGGCATCGACCTTCAAGTGCTCGCCGTCAAAGAGCCTGTAGCCCAACTTCGGCGTAAAGATCGACTCTGTCAGATGAGTATTGATCGATGTCTGGCCAAAGTCTTCAATGGGTATCCCATTGTCGACGCCCAGCTTCATCCATAAGAAATCGATCGGCATCACGAAGCGGCCCTTATCGGCCTCTACTGCGATCGGTATGATCCCTTTGAGGGCATGAAAGACATCGGAGAAAGGGACGTGGATGCTGGCATCATGGCCGAGCGCTCCGACGGTCCCGTGCAATCCGGGAAACCAGCCGTAGATCGAGATGGCGACGCGCCAAGCGTCGCCGCTGCCACTTCCCATCGGGTATTGTGGCGCCGGATTAGGCGGCGGAGCAGGCGCTGGATCAGGTGCGGGTGTGGCCGCATCGGCGGTAGTTGCCGGCGTTGCGAGTGTCGAGTCCGCCGGGCCTTGTGCAACTGCAGACATGCAAAGCAACAGACTCAGTCCTATTCCTATGATGACTGCGAAGCATACCTTAAGGGGGCAATTCATTTCTTCTCTTCTCCTTTTAACTTCTAATAGTACTTCAGGCTCTCTAAGGCCAGCGCAAGCCTTCAGGGTGGCTGGCCCCGTTCGCCTAGTTGTTGACTCTGGCCATGGCATCGTCCACCTTCCTTTGGTCCTCGGCCGACAACTGCGACTTCCCGAGGTTGAACGTCAGCTTGTCGATGGTTCCGGTAAAGCGGAAGGGACAGTCATAGGTAAAGTCCACTGGCGTACGGGTGTCGAGTCCGACGTCAAAGCTCTCGTCGGCGGGCAGGAGAAACGGAATGGTGTGTTCCATCGACTTGCGGGCGACCTCTTTGCCATCCACGGTCAGCACGCCGGTACCGCCCTTGCCGACGCCGGGGCCATCGTATTTGAAGTCGAAGACGATGGTGTGCTTGCCCTCGCCAAGCGCAGAGCCTCTCCACCGGAACCGCTCCAGGTCCAGCATGTTGTAGACGAAGACAGGCCGACCTCTGCCGAATCCGAAGATATCGGTAGCAAACACCATGAGCAGTCCCAGTGCGGCGATCAGCAACATTGCGTAGCCGAAGCGCCGGCTCCAGCCTGGCTTACTCCGCCAGAGTAGAAACAATCCCAGAATGAGCAATATCCAACCGATAGTCTTGAACAACCGGCTCTTGAGCCACCAATTGAAGCTATGGGTCAGATAGAGGCCGTAGCCGCCGATCATTCCGCCTTCGGTTACGACCATGCCCTCCGCGCCTCCACTCGGGATCGTCACCTCGGCGGTGATGGTAAAGTCCCTGCCCAGGATGTTGGGGGCATTGCCGTCGGGGATGTTGGCATTTTCACCGGTGTAGGTGAAAACGGTTTTCCCGGCGATCGCGCTCGGTCGCGCCGTAAGGGCGCGCACGAAGCCCGAGTTATCCAGCGGTAATACCTGGTGGTTCGCTGCCTCTTTCTGGAACAGCGCCTGCATTTCCTTCAGCTTGTCAGGCATGGTCGCGGCGAGGTCGTTGGCTTCCGAATAGTCCTCGGAGATGTGGTAAAGCTCCCACTTGTACTGATCGAGGGGCGGCATTGCCGTGGTTCCCAGTTCCCAGGGCGGGGCGGGTGGCGTGGTGGCGGCAATCCAACCGTCGTGGTAGATGGCGCGGTTGCCGACCATCTCGAAATACTGAGTATCGCGTTTGGACGGCGCATTAGCATTGGCGGAGTCGAAGGTGTAAGCCATGCTCACGCCTTCGATCGGTTTCTGCTTGATTCCGTTGACCTCGTCGGGCGCCTGAATGCCGGCGGCTTCGAGGATGGTGGGAACGATGTCAATGACGTGGTGGAACTGGGTACGAATCCCCCCTTCGTCCTTGATATGTCCGGGCCACGAAATCGCCAGGCCCTGACGGGTGCCGCCAAAGTGCGAGGCCACCTGCTTGGTCCACTTGAAGGGCGTATCAAAGGCCCAGGACCAGGCCACGGACATGTGGGGATAGGTCTTGTCCGAGCCCCAGTCGTTATAGTGCAATGCGTTCATCGCCAGCACGGGCTTGACCATTGGCTCGTTGATGATGCCGTTGTAGGCCGTGTACTGATTGAAGGTGCCGTAGATGCTGCCTTCAGCGCTGGTGCCGTTGTCGCCGTCGATGTAGATAATCAGCGTATTGTCGAGCTTGCCCATCTTCTCGACTTCGTCAATCACGCGACCAATTTCATAGTCGGTGTAAGCCGTGTAGGCGGCAAAGACTTCCGCCTGGCGCGCATACATCTTCTTTTCCAACGGGCCGAGCGAGTCCCATCGCGGCAGCTTGGCTCCTCCCATCTCTGCCTGTCCGTCCGGCCATGGCGTCAGCGTGGTGTTCTGCGGAATCACGCCCAGTCGCTTCTGGTTTTCGAAGATCTGCTCGCGCAGCTTTTCCCAGCCCATGTCGAACTTGCCTTTGAACTTGTCGATCCATTCCTGGGTCGGCTGGTGGGGCGAGTGGGAGCCGCCGGGCACGTAATACAGGAAGAACGGCTTGTCGGGTGCTGACGCGTTCAGGTCCCTCAAATACTTGATGGCATCGTCGGCCAAGTCGGTCGTGAGGTTGTAGCCTTTCTTGCCGACCCATGGATACACCGCCGTCGTGTTGCGGAAGAGGTAGGGAGTCCATTGATCGGTTTCGCCACCCAGGAATCCATAGAAATACTGGAATCCCATTCCGATGGGCCATTGGTCGAACGGCCCGGCCGTGGTGCTGTAGGTGAAGCCCGGCGTGTTGTGGTCTTTGCCGAACCACGAGGTAGCGTAGCCGTTCTCCTTCAGGATCTCGGCGATGGTGGCGTTATCGGGGCCGATGACGGAGTCATAGCCGGGGTAGCCGGTGGACAATTCGCCGATTACGCCGAAGCCGACCGAGTGATGATTGCGGCCGGTGATCAGAGCCGCTCGCGTCGGCGAGCAAAGCGCCGTGGAGTGGAACTGAATGTAGCGCAGCCCCGACTTGGCGATGCGGTCCAAGTTCGGCGTCGGGATGACGCCGCCAAAGGTACCCGGCACGCCGTAGCCCTGGTCATCGGTCATGATGAGCAGCACATTGGGCGCGCCCTTGGGCGGCACGATGCGCGGCGGCCACCAGGGAGTGGAATTCTTTGCGTCTTCCTTGATCACGCCTCCGAATTTCGGGGGCGGCGGCGGGATTTGTTTCCCGTTGATAGTGGTGGTGGCGTCGGCCTGTCCCAGCGTGCCTGTGACCTGCTGCGCGACCGCCGCGCCCCCGCCAGACAAGAAGGTCGAGACGACAAGGGCTCCGCATGCTAGTTTTCTAATGCCAGATCCAAAGTCCACTACGGTATCTCCTACAGGGTCGTGCTAGGTAAGTCTCCGCCTTGGAGGGTAGTTGCGGGTTGATCCCCACGATCAACTCACAGGTAAGAGCCGCATATGACCAGTGCACCACCGACTCAGAGGTAAGCTCTTTACGTGCAACGTATACTAGCTCGGCTGTCCTCCGAAGTCCACTGGCAAAAGTGCTAGCGAGGCTGCGTTTTTCTCGCAGGGCCCCGCCCTGAGGTCTTGCCGCGCCCGACGGCCCGGGAGACAGGAACGTGGCGCCGGGCGCCGCTCGGCCGCCGATGGGAATGGATTGATTCCCTGGAATCGCAGGCATCGGGCCGACGCCTGCTACAGAAAAGCTAACGACAAGAAACCAGGTACATGGTGGAGGCGGCGGGAGTTGAACCCGCGTCCGAAAATGTTGTCAGCAAAGAGCCTACATACTTAGTCACGTTCCTGCGCCGGAGTTACCCGGCACTCTCGCCAGCCGCGCTCAAAACGGACAAGAAACGCGGCCAGCCAGCCTGAAAGTTTCGCCTCGAACCCCCAGACGTAGGGTTCCAGGCTAGCTCACTGTATGACGCTCTGACTCCAGCCCATGAGCAAAGCCGAAGAGAGCGGCAACTTAACTAATTAAGCTGCGTATGCCAGGTTTTGGTTGGCAATTGTGTTTTTGCACACGATTACGGATGCGTGCACTCCGGTATGCCTCTTTACCGCAATCACTTCCGTCGAAGCCGTGACGCCCCCGAAGTGAACCGCGATCAACTCCACTCTACCACCCAGGGCAGGGAAGTCAACCGCACTTACTTAGATGTCGGCCGGGCCATCTGCGACTCCCGGCGGATGGCTCTTGCATCCGCTGCTCCGTGAAATCATCAAAAGCTGTTGCACGCCTGTTAGTCTGATAGCTTAGTCGGGTGGGGTGGACAGCGCTCAGCGCTGCATTGGGAAATCGCTAACGGAGACGGCTTTAGCCGCTGAGGTAATGTGTACCTCAGGCGCTAAAGCGCAAGTGAAATCCGACGCTTTCGCTGCACGCCTGGAAGGCGTGCTCCACCCGCTACAGGATACGCAAATGCGAACCGCCGCCAGATTTTTCGGGGAAGCGCGATCAGGCTGCGGATGCTGTTGTCTGGAGACGATTCGTGATCCCCGATTGCATCTCGTTCAACTCCATCCCGCACACCACCCGCATCTTCAGCGACTTTCTTTCCTACTCTCCGGAGATTCGCAAGTTCTTTCCGACACAACCGGACGCGGAGCATGTTGCGGCGTTCGCCAAGTCGGTGCCGCGCGACCTCGCGCGGCAAGCCCGCGTCGCCGATGCGCTCGAGAAACAAAACCGCGCCTGGGGCGCCTCCGAGGCCACGCTACAGAACATTCAGCGGCTGCGCGATGGAGCTTTTGCCGTAGTCACCGGGCAGCAGGTGGGGCTGTTCGGCGGCCCGCTGATGTCGCTGTTCAAGATCGCCTCGGCGCTGGCGCTGGCCAAGCAGGTCGAGCAGGCCGGCGTCGATTGCGTACCCGTCTTCTGGCTGGCCACCGAAGACCACGACCTCGACGAAGTCAACCAGGCGCTGTTCCTGACGCACGACTTCAAGCTGGCGCCGTTCAAGGCCCCCACCGCCGGAATTACGGGTTCGCCCGTGGCACAGATTCGTTTTGCGCCAGGAACCAACGAGCTCGTCGCGCAAGCCGCCGCGCTGCTGGGCGAATCGCTGGCCGCCGATTACCTGCGCGAGAGTTACGCGGAAGGCGAGACATTCTCGAACGCGTTCGCGAAACTCTACACCCGCATCTTTGCCGGGCACGGACTCATCCTGCTCGATCCCGCCGACGCCGAGCTGCACCGTATCGCGGCGCCGTTGTTCGTGGACGCGCTGCACCGCTCGGCCGAACTCGACGCGGCCGTGCTGGAGCGCAACCGCGAGTTGAGCGCCGCCGGCTATCACGAACAGGTGAAGGTCACACCGGAATCGACGCCGCTGTTCGCGTTGGTGGGAGGAAAGCGCGTCCCCATTCACCGCGCGAACGGTCAATTCGCTATCGGGACCGAGCGCCTCTCCGGCGAAGAACTGGAGCAGCGCGTCGAGGCCGCGCCGGAGAACTTCAACGCCAACGTGCTGCTGCGCCCGGTGCTGCAGGATTACTGGCTGCCGACGCTGGCCTACTTCGGCGGTCCGGCGGAGATCGCTTACTTCGCGCAGGCCGCGGTGGTCTACGAGAGACTGCTGGGGCGCGTCACTCCCATTCTGCCGCGCATGAGTGCGACGCTGATCGAGCCGCGCATCGAACGGCTGCTCCTGAAGTACGAGGTGGAGCTGCCCGAGCTGTTTCACGGCGAGTGCCAACTGCGCGACTGCCTGGCGGCCGCGTTCGTTGCCCGCTGATTTGAAGGAAAACTTCGAGCTGGCCAGGCGGGCGGTCGAAGTCAACCTGACCGCGGGTGAGCGCGTCGCTGGCGAAGCTCGATCCCACCCTGGTCGAAGCTGCCGGACGCGCCGCCAGCAAGGTGCGCTACCAGGTGGACCGCCTGGAGAAGCGCGCGGCGCAGGCCGAATTGCGCCGCTCCGAGGTCCTGGCGCGCCATGCGGCGCAGATTGAGAACGCGCTCTATCCCAACAAATCTCTCCAGGAGCGGGAAATCGCCGCCCTGTATTTCTACGCCAACCACGGTCCCGAGCTGATCGATCGCCTCGTCGACCTGGCGCAGACGCGCTGCCCCGATCACAAGGTGCTGCGACTCACCGCGTAAACGATGCGACTGCGGGCACTTGGCAGAGTGCGCTAATTGCTGTTCCCCTCCCGCGCCGCCGGACCTCGGCAGCGCAGGAAGAGAATCGGGTGAGGGGTTTGTGCTGGGCCAAGCTTGTACGGCCGCTTGCCGCAGCTAGTTGACGGTGATATTGACCGGCAGCGATGGGATGCCGTTGGTCACCACCACCAGCGTGCTCGCTCCCGTTTCCATGCCAGCAGGCACGTCGAAGTGAGTGTAGGTGGGGATGTTGCCGGTTTGCACGCCCATATAGCTGTGGTTGTGGGTCTTGGCATAGAAGACGTGCCCGGTGGCGTTGTTGGTGATCCGCACCAGGGGATAGTTGGTTGCGGTTTCGAATTCGTCGCCGAAACGCGCGGCTTGCGACCAGCCATTGAAGAGCTTGCCGGAGACAATGTAGCTCTGGCCGCGCGTGGCGGTAGTTGGATACGACAACACGGTCGGGGCCCAGGGTTGGATGTAGCTTCCCGTGGCCTTGTAAACTTCGGCGCCACCAACCAGGACTTCGCCGGTCGGCAGGACGATCAAGCTGCCGCCGTTGCTGTACAGAGTGGGAGTGAAGTTTATTCCATCGAACTCGTAAAGCCGGCTCGAGC
Organism: uncultured Acidobacteriaceae bacterium; assembly: GCA_963798005.1. Taxonomy (GTDB): domain Bacteria; phylum Acidobacteriota; class Terriglobia; order Terriglobales; family Acidobacteriaceae; genus Bog-257. The sequence goes on from CAWCRZ010000011.1 coordinate 263,240, forward strand.
TGCCTTCCACCAGCACTTTGCCGTTGATCAGCAGCACGGCAAAATTGTCGCCGGCGTCATCGCCATTGGGGAAGTCTGGTCCGGGAATCCAAGTACCGGGATCGGTCGGGCTGGCCCCATGATGATAGACCGACGTGTGTCCGGTAGGAGCGCCTGAATGTAGGGCGCCGGTTGCGAACACCGTGCCATCGGGCCGCAGGATGGCAGGACCGATTTCACCCGGAGGACAATATTCTCCGCCCCCATATTTGATGCAGCCCACTTGGGGCGGGCCTTGGAGGTTGGCAATCGTGCTGCCGTCAGAGACCCACTCTTGCAGAGACGGAATGTAACGCTCCGAATTCGGGTTGGCCAAAACGTCCGCCGTCAGAATGGTGCCGTCTGGCATGAGGGTCCAACCCTCTTCGGCGTTCCAGTCGGCTTTGCCGCTCGACCCCAAGGCGGTCCACACCAGCGTGGTCGGATCCAACTCGGCCATCTGCATGTCAAACTTGCGCCCGATCAGGAAATGGCCATTGGGCAGAATGGCGGACGGAGAGTCTCCGATATAGTCCCAACCCGCGGGAGGCGTCAGCGGCGTCCAGGTGTTCTGTACAGGATCGTAGATTGCGCCCAGATTGGTGAACGAGAATTGACCGAAGTTGTATTCGCCGCCTTCAATCAGCACGCGGCCATCGGCCAGGACTTGCGAAGCCATGGCATAGGGCTCATATCCGGCAGCCAGATTCGGCCAGCCTCGTCCAGGTGCCGTTCACATAACTTCCGTTGATGTCGGGCGTGAGCTTGTACCAGTCGTTTCCGATGTTGCCTTGGACCATGACCGTTCCATCGGTCAGCAGAAAAGGCACGCCGGCTCCGTCCGGTGGTTGATTCTTGAGGGTTGTAAGCGTCTGCGCCAGCGAGATGTTGCAGACAGCCAGCAAAAGCGTGGTTACAGCAAGGAACAGCTTCTTCGTCAAAACAGACCTCCGTCTGAAAGGCACAACGAACATCAAAATGCGAAAACTTTCCACGAGACTTGTTTTCGAGTGGGGAGTACAGCGATCGGCCAGAATGTCAACGCGAAAATCTCTTTCGAGGGCCATTGCGAGGCGGCACAAACTCCGGAAACAGCGTTCCGAAATTCTCCTTCAGCGGCCCACTCCATGTCAATCGGTTTGAGGCCGAAACAATGTGAAAACTCGGCGCAGTGAAAACGAACCGTGTAGTACTAGCGAAGAATCTACGGATCGCCGGTTATGCGAAAAGGTTGGGACATAGAACGGAATCCAGTGTAAGCTTCCTAATTTCGCAGCAAGATGGATGATCCAGAGTGCTGAATAACATTCTAATTATCCTCGGCAGTATTGGCGCAGCGATACTGTTTCTGTTTCTCGTGACGCGCACTTCCACTGCGCCCTCGCGCAAGGAGTCGAACGACTTCACCGGCGCCATCGTGGCGGTCATCGGCACTACGTATGCTGTGATTCTGGCCTTTACGCTTGCGGGCGTGTGGAACATGTTCCAGCAAGCCCAGACCAACGAAGAGCAGGAGGCCAACTCGCTGGTGAACGTTTTCCGTATCGCCAGCCAGTTGCAGGATCCGAATGCAAAAGCGATCCAGGACCTCTGTGTGCGCTATGCCGAGAATGCCTTGAATCGTGAGTGGCCCGCGATGGAAAACCAGGAGATGCCGCCGGAAGGCGGTGAGATGATCAACCAGTTCTGGGCGCTTGCCGGACAAGCCCAGGCGCATGCTCAACCCGACGCCATTGCGGCGTATCAGCTCATGGAGGAGTTGCGGGGGTTGACGCAATACCGTCGTATTCGGGCCATGCAGAACCGCGAATCTCTGCCCGCCATTCTGTGGGCCGTACTGATCGCAGGCGGTATCGTCACCGTCTCTTCCGCTTGCTTCTTTGGCGTGCCGAGTTTCCGCTTTCACTTGCTGCAGGTGTTTATGCTGAGTTTCCTTGTCTCGTTGGTGCTGGTCGCCATCGCGGACATCGACCGTCCGTATCAGGGCTCGGTGAGGGTTGAGCCTGAGGGCTTTCGCTTCGCGGTTCGCACCATGCACGGAGAGCCGAGCCCTTAGCATCTTAGACGCTAGGATTTGGGAGGGCCGGCTGAGCTAGTGTCCGAACCGGACGTACTGGAATTGGAACCCACCGCTGCTCGTCGCGGCAGGTTTTTTCTTCTTGTGGCTGGCCTTTTGGACCGGCGCGGTTTCGTCCACCACGACTTTCTTCGGTGGAGCAACCGGCGCGGCTTGCTGCTGGACGCGGATCTGGCTCCGCAACTGAGTCAGCTCGGCCTGCGTCGAGGCGGTGAGCCGTTCCAGCGCATCCCCCAGATCGCGTCGCACCGAGTCGATGGTCTGCAGCTGCTGCGTCAACTCTTCATAGTCGCTTCTTGGACCGAACGCGCCTGCCGACTCGGTTAGCGAGCCCAAGACGTCGTACAAGACAGTCAGGTTGCGATAGAGCTTGAAGGCAGCGTTCAGGTCCTGCGGCGCCGAGCGCACGCGTCGATCAACCCCGGTAAGGCCGATGTCAAGTTCCGCTGGATGGAGTCCGCGTTGCTCTGCGCCTGCCGTTTGGATTCGCCATCCGCCTTCCACTTCTCGATCCGCAGGTGCGCGATGTCGGTGGTCGCCTGCGAAGCCGCAGCTTGCAGGCTGTCCAGGGCGGGCAGGACCGAATTCATCGAGGCGTTGGCGGCGATTGGCGAACCTGCAACCGATGAGTTGGATATGGTCGCCGACCCGGTTGTCTGTGCAGCCAGCGCCGCGAACGCCATGTGGAGACACAGCAGGAGTAAACCGATTCTCATCTTCCATTCCTGTCGAAGAAATGCGATGCAGACAAGTGGCGCGGACGAGGCAGAGCACTTGTTCCCAAGGCCAGAACAAATTGGATGCGGCGAGGCCAGTTAGCGCACAACCCGCTCGGGGTTAACTTCAGTATACGGCTGGCTAATGCGAGATAGCGGTCAGACGTGACACTTAGTAACTGGCAACCGACGAGTGGCAACTGGCGGCAACTGGCAACGGTTTGACTAAGCCGTGCTGCTGGGAGAAAATGAAATAAGCGCCGTCGACTCGGGCGGCGTTCCTTTCGTAGAGTGGGCCTGTGGCGCAGCTGGGAGCGCGCTTCCATGGCATGGAAGAGGTCGCCGGTTCGATCCCGGCCAGGTCCACCATAAAATCAACAACTTAGAGCAACCTCCTTTCTCCGATTGGTAGCATTTGGTAGCAAAGAGCACTGATCCCCCCAAGCTTGAGAATCTACACCCTCGACGTAAGATTGGTCATCGAGACGGCGGCTAAGAAACACAAGTTAAGATAAAGAATTTAGATGACTTTTATGGCTCAAGCCGCCCAGCACCATTAGACATGATCCCAGACGCCGATGTTGACCCCTTCCAGGTTGTGGAAGAGGTCGATTATCAAACCCATTTGCTGGGTTCCGCCTCCAGTAACGCCATAAGCACTCGCCCAACACCGGTACTCACTACGGCAGATTCGTTTCAGCGCATGGGCGGTAAGAGTTAGCCGGGTTCGGTGGCATCGAAGGATTTCCTACCTACAACGATGCTCGGTCAGCGCAAGTATTTGATTGTCTGACCACGGCAAACTTGACTTCGCAGTGCATGTGAGTTATCAAGAAGGATATCCAAGGGTGAAGGAGTTCACCCCAACCGCTGTCCTATCTTAGTCCGGGACAGATGATGACTCCTGACAAGGAAAACTTGTCGCGGAGTCATGTCTCCCGGCGAGTTTCCAATAACAATCTAGGAGCAACGTCAATGGACAACGTGTGGGTTCTCGCGGCGCTTTGGGTTGGGCTCGCCCTGCTCGCAACTCTGCTTGCGATCTGGTTCAAGATCTCGACCGCATTGACCGAGATCGTCGTAGGCACGGTTGCCCAGCTCATCATCGGAGCCTTCCTCATACAAGGCGGACTGGGGGCTAAGACGGGTTGGATCGGCTTCCTCGCCGGAACTGGAGCGATCGTTCTGACCTTTCTCGCAGGAGCGGAACTCGACCCTACAATCTTCCGAACCAAGTGGAAAGAAGCGACCGTGGTGGGGCTGGTCGGATTTTTTGGGCCGTTCATCGGCTGCACGCTCATCGCATACTTCGTTTTGCACTGGAGTTGGCGTGCCAGCGAGTTGGCAGGGGTCGCTCTCAGCACCACGTCAGTCGCAGTTGTCTACGCCGTAATGCTGGAGCTCGGCTTCAACAAGACCGATTTCGGCAAGGCAATTCTGGCTGCCTGTTTCGTCAACGACCTCGGGACCGTCATTGCCCTTGGCCTGATCTTTTCGCCGTTCACCTACAAGACAATGGTTTTCGTATTGGTCTGCGTGGTGGTTTTCAGCCTGCTTCCATTCTTGACGCCCCGCTTCTTTGCGAAGTACGGAGGAAGGGTTTCTGAGCTGGAAGCCAAGTTCCTGTTGTTCTTTCTGTTTGCCATGGGCGGCTTGGCGGTATGGGCAGGAAGTGAAGCTGTTCTTCCTGCTTATATGATTGGAATGGTGCTGGCCGGCACGGTCGGCAAGGACCACTCTCTGGTTCGAAGGCTGCGAACATTGACGTTTGGACTTCTCACGCCGTTCTACTTCATTCGTGCCGGATCGTTCGTCTCCGTTCCGGCCCTTGTGGGCGCTCCTCTCGTATTCGTCGTCCTTTTCTTCGCCAAGATGTTTTCCAAGATGGTTGGTCTCTTCCCGACCGTGAGGGCTTTCCGCTATCAGCACGAGGAGGGACTGTATTACACGCTCATGATGTCAACCGGCTTGACGTTTGGCACGATTTCGGCGCTGTTTGGACTGAACCACAATGTCATCAGTCAAGCCCAGTACTCGCATCTGGTGGCGACCGTTATCGGTTCTGCTGTGATTCCGACGGTGATTGCAAATGCGTTTTTCTTGCCTCGGCACCTGTTGCCCAAGCAGGGGCACGAACCGCATCGAGAAAGTGGTGTACCCCAATTACCTGGAGTGTCGGCGGAGGCAGCAGAGTAGGAGGAGAGATGCCGTTGAATTTGCAAGCCCCGTATTTTCGGAAGGTCCTGGTCGGCTATGACGGGTCGCCGTTAGCGGAGAAAGCCGTCGATCTCGCCATTAGGTTTGGTGTCTGCGAGAAGTCGGCCATCTCTGTGCTCGCCGTGGCCAGGCTCCCCGAACCAGCTACGTCGGTCGAGGTTGAGGCAGTCCTGGATGACGCCCGCGAGCACTTTGAAATCGGATTGAAACGCGTGGTGGAACGGGGGCGGGCACATGGAGTCGAGATCGCTACGGACATTGTCATCGGCCATCCCGGGGAGCAGATTATCCATCGTGCCGAGACTGATCAGATGGACCTGATCATTGTCGGACGAAGGGGCACCTCGCTGTTTCAGAAGATCATGCTTGGCTCGGTCTCCGAACGGGTGCTGCGCTATGCCCATTGTCCGGTTCTGTTGGTGAAGTAGCGAAGAACATCTGCCAGGACGTCAGCAACGGTTAGCGCTGGCGCACTCCATTAAGTCGGTGAAGAGAGCGTCTTGGACGAGAACGACATCACGTTGAATCCCAGCCAGAGGCAGCGCTTGCTGATTACCTGCAAGCACATCGACAGGCTGCTGGCGGACATCGAAGAAACGCTGAATGCCGCGGCGTCGAAAAGTGTCTTTCCGAGCTATGTCGGCGATATCGCTCCCGCGCAGCGGAAGATCATCGAGGACTCTATCGCACGGATTCGGGGACAACTCCTACAGGTGTTGGCCGGTCAGTCGCTGGCCCCGGAGACACCTTCCATCCTGGTATCTCATTCGATCGATGTCGGGCTTACGTTTGTTGAAATTGCCATCGCGGAGCTGGCTCCGCACTACATGCGGGGTTACGGTCCGGTATCGGACGAGGGAGCGGCCGATTTGAACGGCATCGTCGGCGAGTTGCATTCTGCCGTGAAGAAACTGCACCACTATCTCCTGCAGTCCGGCGCAGGCGACTTGCGGGGACGAGTGAAAATCTGACATGCCGGGAAAACGGATGCGGAACTCCCGCGCGGAGCTGACCACAAGAACGCTGGAGCAATCGCTTCCATACGGATGAGGAGAGGAGTCGCAAGTTTGCTGAAATATTTGGTCGTAGGCTTAGGCGGCTTTCTTGGCGCAATCGCACGGTACATGCTGGGAACCTACATCGGAAGCCGCTACGGAGTCCGCTTCCCGTACGGTACCTTTGTGATTAACATGAGCGGCTGCTTCCTGATTGGATTGATTTTGACGTTGCTCGCCAGAACCACTGCCAGCCCATATTGGCGGTATCTCATTCCGATCGGATTCATCGGCGCCTATACAACGTTCTCGACGTTCGAGTATGAGACACTCCTGGCCGTCCAGGACGGCCAGATGATTACAGGATTGTTGAATGTGGCCCTCAGCGTCATCTTGGGTTTCGTCGCAGTATGGGTCGGAGCTGTTTTAGGACGGATATTCGTATGAGAGAACTCTGCCATGTGGCCGAAAGCGCCGTCAGCGTGATGTCTTCGGCGAGGCGTTGTTCGCCAGGAGGGGCAAGTGCTTAGTACCGGACCGGCCAAGAAAGTGACGGTGTACGTAATCGAAGGCCAGACCTATCACGGGACGGCTTGCTACGCGGCGATTCTCGATTACCTGTTCTTCCGCGGCATCTCGGATGCCACCGTAACCCGCGGAATGGCGGGGTTCGGAACCGACCACAAGATGCACACCAGCCGTCTGGTTGATGTTTCTGACCAGATGCCCATCAAGATTGAGTTCATCGAGACCCCGGAGAAGGTACAGGAAGTCCTTCCGAAGCTGGTAGAGATCGCGAGTCATGGCCTCATCGAGGTGCACGATACGACCGTCATTCGGCCGATACCGCCCGGAGAAAAGCATGTGCCCGATATGCCTGCCGCAAAGCTGGAGTCGCGGGCCAAGATGATGCGGATCCTGATCGGCGAACACGATAAGTGGAATGACCGGCCCCTCTACGAAGCATTGGTGCAAGCGCTGCGGGCGAATGACATCGCGGGTGTGACGGTTTATAGGGGAATTCTGGGGTACGGTGCCAATCGTCGCATGCATAAGGATTCAACCCTTAACCTGTCTCACGATGCCCCGATCCTCTTGACGGTGGTAGATAGCGAGGAGAAGCTCCGGGGGTTCTTTCCCGTCCTCGACAAGATGGTCAAGCAGGGACTGGTGGCACTTTCGGATGTTGACGTGATCAAGTATTCGCACGCTCAGCCTCTGCCGGAACCACAGGAGACCCAAAAATGAAACTTGAGGGCAAGGCCAAGATGTTGCGCATCCATTTCGGGGAGGACGACCAGTGGCAGGGCCGCCCCCTTTACCAGGCCATTGTCGAACGATGTCGCCAACTCGACATCGCCGGCGCCACCGTCTATCGCGGCATTGAAGGTTATGGCGCTAGCACGCTGATTCGCCGGTCTCACCTGCTCCGATTTTCACCGGATGCGCCGATCCTGGTCCAGATTATTGACACCGAGGAAAATATCCAGCGCCTTATACCTGCCCTGGACGAGATGGTGGCTGAGGGTCTGATTGCGATGTCCGACGTTGAAGTCATCAAGTACGTGCACCAGCAAGGTCAGCACCCACAGCAATGATGGCTCGGCACAAGCCGCTTTCCGATTCCGGCATCAAGGACGCATGGGCCGTCAACAGACCTACTGTGTTTGGTCGTGACGAGGAACTGGCACAATTGCGTCAGCGCTTTGCCGTCCGGCGTTCCTTCCTCCTTCACGGCCCAGCGGGGGTCGGAAAGACGCTCCTGTTGCAGCTCGTTCTCCCTGAATTCGCTAACGTCTTGTACAGTCCGAAGAATCCAACTCCACAGGCGCTGTACCGACACTTAGCGGAGTCGTTGCTGGAACTCGGTCATCGCGTGTTCACCAAGGCCTGCCCGAGCGGAATGGCATCGCTTCAGTTGAAGACTGCCGTCGCCGTCAAAGGGTTGGTGCGAGATGCACTGCACAACTCGAAATACCTGGTTGTCGTGGATCATCTTGTGTGCCCCTCGCAGGCGCTGGCGGCCTCAATTCGTGAGCTCATGCTGAACTGGTCCGTCCCGGTGGTCGCCGTATCGCGTTCAGCTCACATGGAAGACGCAGGATTCGTCCTGCCGCTGTTCCCGGCGCGAGCTGAGAAGGTTGCGCTCCGGAATTTCGATCCTGAACTTGCCCTTTATTTTGCAGCAGGCTGCGCCGAGAGAGAAGGCTTGACGGCGGAAAATCTCGATCAGTTTCTAAATAGGGTCGTCGAATACAGCGGCGGCAACCCTGGAGCCATGCTCCAGTTGGTTCAAATGGCCAAGGCCCCCAAGTACTCACACGAAAACCAGATCAAGATCGCGCCGCTCTATATCGACTACAAGATCGCGATGGTAAGTCAATAACCAACGGTCTCGGCTACCCACGTTTTGCACAGCGTGCCTGTCTGAATGCCTAGAGCAATGGCGCCGTGTTTTGCCGGGCACAAGCTGAAACCGCCCCGCCGCAGATGCTTGGGGCTTGCATGCAACCGACGCGAGAAGCATCGCCATAATGAGAGGCACTACGTACTTCGACCAAGTGCGCTTCATGGCTTGGGGCGACGAATCGTCACGGCCTCGCTTGCCTCACGTCACACATCCCTGTGACCAATGCATTATTCTCTTGCGTGGCGCAACCCGCTGACGTAGGGTCGAGACAGAGTTGGGCGTTGCCGACGTTCTCTGCTTCGCGGCGAACGTTTGGACGTAACCAGCCGCTGACAGATGCGTGGTGACATGTTTGCTCTGATCGGGAGATCTTCCTCCCTTCGCGGGTCAACCCTTCCCGGCCTCGGTTCGTTGTGTGCTTACAGCAATTCCTTCCAACTTCGTCGTTTTAGCCACAGGTTTCAGGCTCGCCGGTGGCGGGAGAAATCTTCATTTCTGCTGTCTAAGAAGAACCAATCGCAAACTTGGAAGATGCGGCTGCGAATCCAAGTAGGCATGGCAGGAGGCTGCCAACCCCCAGATAAGAAAGAATTTATCGCAACTCCTTTGAATGCTGAGGTTTGCATCGAAACTGTCGCTAAGTCATTGATTCTAAGGAATGTAAAACGAGCACATGACACCGTATTCGAGAGGCTTTCGCCGCCCGGGTTGTGCCGCTCATCGCAGCGTGATTTACTAATCCGGTTTGTTCGAGGAGGAGATGTGGTCCGCAAACTAGTGTTGATTTCCGCCGCCGCGCTTATGAGCGTGCCGGGTTTCGCGCAAACCCAAACTGCCGACAAAAGCTGGATCGCAGTCAGCAATGGCTACGCCAACATGCTGATCGAGGTTGTCTTTAAACACCACCCGGAAGCGGGTACACAGCAGGGACTGAGCCAATACGACGACAAGGTTTCGCAGCCCACCCTGGCCAACGAAAACCAGGAGCGGAAAGAAACCGAAGCGGTGCTGGCGAAGCTGCAAAGCGCCGCCGCGGAGAAGCAGCAGCAGGACATCGCGGAAGACCTTCAGATCATGGTCCGCAGGGTGAACCTCAACTTCAAGCGGCAGGATTTCCAGCGCGCCAACGAGGTTCCGTTCTTTAACGCGAGCCAGATTGTGTTCAGCGGAGTGCAGGTTTTGCTCGACGAACAGACGCCCTCCGAGCGCCGCCCCGCAGCCGTGGTCCGTATTCGCGAGTACGCTGGACTGGAACCCGGCTACACCGCGTTGACCGAGATCCTCAAGCAGCGCGTCACCGAGCAGATGGCCAAACCGGGAGTCATCTATCCGGCGAAGGTCGAGATTGAGACCGAGATGGCGCGCAATTCCAACTATCTCAGCGGAATTGCCGCGCTCCTGCAGAAGTACAAACTGACGGGTTGGGAAGAGCCCTTCGCCAAGCTGAAGACGCAGCTCACCGAGTATGACGCCTGGGTCAGGGCGACCGTGCTGCCCAAAGCGCGAGACGATTTCCGGCTGCCGCCCCAGCACTACGCGCTCGATATGGAGAACTACGGCATCGACATTCCTCCGGATCAGCTTGCGACGATGGCGCACCAGGCTTTCATCGAGATCCAGGGAGAGATGAAGCCCATCGCTGCGCGCCTGGCCAAACGGCGTCATTTGCCCTCGCTCGACTATCGCGACGTCATACGCGACTTGAAGAAGGAGCAGTTGGTAGGGGACGCCATCCTGCCGTTCTATCAGGAGCGCCTGAAGCAGATCGAGAAAATCATTGTCGAGCAGCAGATCGTGTCGCTGCCCGAGCGCCCGGCGCGCATTCGCATTGCCACCGCAGCGGAGACCGCACAGCAGCCTGCGCCGCACATGGTGCCTCCGCCGTTCATCCACAACACCGGGCAGAAGGGAGAGTTTGTTTTGCCGTTGAACATTCCGGCGGGACCGGGTCAGGTGTCGACCGAGAAGTATGACGATTTCACCTACGATGCGGCAGCATGGACACTAACTGCCCACGAGGCGCGTCCCGGACATGAGTTGCAATTCGATTCCATGCTGGAGCACGGTGTCTCGCTGGCGCGCGTTCGCTACGCCTTCAACAGCACCAACGTCGAAGGATGGGGCCTCTATTCCGAATACCTCATCGAGCCGTATATGCCGCTGGAAGGCAAGCTAATTTCGCTGGATCTCAGGCTGCAACGTGCCGCACGTGCATTTCTTGACCCCGAGCTACAAGCCGGTAAGATTACGCCGGCCGATGCGTTTCGTGTGCTGGAGCAGGACGTAGTGCTGTCGCACGCGTTTGCCGAGGAAGAGGTCGAACGCTTCACCTATCGCGCGCCCGGCCAGGCCAACAGCTATTTCTACGGCTATACGAAGTTGATCGCGTTGCGCGGGGAGACGGAAAAGGCGCTGGGGCCAAAATTCAGCCAGAAAAACTTCCACGACTTCATCCTGGCGCAGGGCCTGCTTCCCCCGGACCTGATGCGTAAGGCGGTGATGGAGCAGTTCGTTCCGGAGCAGCAAAAACAGAGCGCAGCGCAGACCACACACGGCGGTGGGAAATGAGAAGGATGGGTGGAGTTAATCGGTGTTTGGGCGGCGCTCGCATTGGATGCCGATACAATGTTGCTATGCTAAAAAGATTCACCACTGTACTCACCATACCTACGGCCGCAATGATGTTGCTGGGTAGCGCCCTGGCACAGACTTCGGCTGCAACCCCTCAATCTTCTTCCACAACCAAGGCCCCAGCGGCGAAGCCGCCAATCAGCTACTGCGGCAAAGACTCCTCTCGTGCTCAAGACGCAGAAAGACAAAGTCAGCTACGCCATCGGGATGAACGTCGGCAAGAACTTAGAGAGGCAGTCGGTGGAAGTTGACCCGGCAATTCTGGAGCAAGGGATCAAAGACACCCTCGCCGGTGGCAAGACGCTGATGACCGAACAGGAGGCGCAGACGGTGCTGACGGAACTAGCGACCGAAGCGCGTAAGAAACAGGAAGAAAAGATGCAGGCGGCTGGAGAGGCGAACAAGAAAGAAGGCGACGCGTTCCTGGCCGCCAATAAGACGAAGGAAGGCGTGGTCACTCTGCCGAGTGGCCTGCAATACAAGATCTTGAAGGAAGGCACCGGACCGAAACCTACCGCCACCGATTCGGTTTCCTGTAACTACCGTGGCACGCTCATCGACGGTAAGGAATTTGACAGCTCCTACAAGCGCGGCCAGCCGGCGACCTTTCCGGTGAATGGAGTCATCAAGGGTTGGACGGAAGCCTTGCAGCTCATGCCGGTGGGATCGAAGTGGCAACTCTTTATTCCTCCTGACCTTGCCTACGGCGCGCGCGGCGCGGGCGCAGACATCGGGCCCGACGCCACCCTTACCTTTGAGGTGGAGCTGCTCTCGATCCAACCCAAGGACGCGACTCAGGGCAAGGAGAAGGACAAGCAATGAGCGGTCGCTGCGCTCGCCAACTGGGGGAAGAAGAAGGCCTATGAAGAATCTCTGCATTGCAGCGCTCGCAGTGACGGTGTTGTTTGGTCTTGACCTGGCAGCCCAACCGACGGCGAGCGCTGCGGCGCAGGGCCAGCAAAACGAAAAAACGCCTCCGGGAATGGACCTCATCTGGGCCTTCAAGATCCCGATGCGCGATGGGGTTCGTCTCAACGGCACCGTCTTCAAGCCGACTGGACAGAAAGAACCATTGCCGGTCATCTTCACGCTCACGCCCTATATCTCCGACAGCTACCAGAATCGTGCCTCGTACTTCTCGCAGCATGGGTACGTCTTCGTGCTGGTGGATGTCCGGGGGCGCGGCAACTCCGAAGGGGTGTTCGATCCTTTTGCCCAGGAACCGCATGACGGTCATGACGTTGTGGAGTTTCTCGCTACTCAGCCGTGGTGCAACGGTAAGGTCACCATGTGGGGAGGCTCTTACGCGGGCTACGACCAGTGGGCCACGCTGAAAGAATTGCCGCCCCATCTGGCCACCATCGTCCCCGCGGCTGCCGCGCACGCGGGCGTCGATTTCCCGTTCTTCAGGGGAATTTGGACCAGCTACGACATGCAATGGCTCACCTTCACCAGCGGCAAAACGAGCAACGCCAACTTGTTCGGCGAGAGTTCGTTCTGGATACAGAAGTTCCGCGAGATGTACCTCGGGCAGCGGCCCTTCGACACGCTGGACCAGATTGTCGGCAACCCAACCACCGTCTTCCAGAAATGGCTGCAGCATCCGACGTACGACAGCTACTGGCAGGCGATGGCGCCCACGCCGGAACAATACGCGAAGATGAACGTGCCTATCCTGACCATCACTGGTGACTACGACGGTGACCAGCCGGGCGCCATGTCGTACTATCGCGAGCACATGAAGTACGGCAACGCTGAGGCCAAGGCGAAGCACTACCTCATCATCGGACCTTGGGACCACGCCGGCACGCGCACACCCAAGAAAGAAGTCGGCGGACTTACCTTCGGCGACGCCAGCCTGCTCGACATGAACGATCTTCATCGCCAGTGGTACGACTGGACGTTGGAGAACGGTTCCAAACCAGAGTTCCTCAAGAAGCGTGTGGCTTACTACGTGATTGGGCCGGGAGCCGAGAACTGGAAGTATGCCGACGACCTGGACTCCATCGCCAGCGAGCACCGCAAGCTGTATCTGACCTCGCAGGCGAGCACGGCGAACGACGTGTTTCACTCCGGACAACTGTCGGAGTCGCTTCCGGCTTCGGCTCCGGACAAATTTGTGTACGATCCCGGCGACCTGCGTCCTGCTGAACTGGAGAGAGAAGATATCGCCAAGCCCATCACCGACGAGCGTTACGCTCTGAACCTCTTCGGCAATGGTGTGGTTTATCACAGCCAACCGTTTCCGGAAGCGACGGAGGTTTCCGGCAACGTGAAGCTCACGGTGTGGATGGCAATGGATGTGCCCGACACCGACTTCACGGTCACGCTCTACGAGATCCTGCCTGACGGCACCAGCATTGAGTTGAGCAGCGACGCGTTGCGGGCCCGTTATCGCGAGTCGCTGCGAGAGGCTAAGCTGGTCACTCCGGGCCAGATCACGGAGTATGCCTTCGACGGCTTCACCTGGTTTTCGCGGCGCGTGTCGAAAGGCAGCCGCCTGCGCCTGGTGTTGAACTGCATTAACAGCATTAATTACGAAAAAAATTACAACTCGGGCGGCAACGTGGAAAGAGAGTCAGGCAAGGATGCGCACGTGGCACACGTGACCGTGTATCACGACGCCGAACATCCCAGCGCGCTGGAAATACCAATTGTGAGATGAGCAGCGTTCGGCCCAGGAAGCCATGTAAATCCAGAAGGGGAACTGAAAGCGAAAATGGTGGCCGACAATGATCGGCGTGCTGGGAACAGGCTAGCTTCCCGCAGTTGCTGCTGCCGCCTGTCCTGACCGATGAAAGGCAACTCCCATCACATTGAATTCGACGACGGAGGACTTTGGGACATAGACCAGTACATTGTTGCCAGTGCTATCGAACGGCCGCAGCCAAATTCCTGGGTCAAGCAGGAGACGAGTGTCGTTGTGGGTCTGCCCTTCCAGCACTTCTCCGTCGGCAAACAGAATGCGAATCCACAGATCGGTAGCGGCGACATCGGAAAAAAACTTTACCTCGTCGTGGTCGAGGGCCCCATCATGCTGCTTCACAAAGAAGACGGCTTTCGCTTCGGATACCTGGATCAGGGAGCATTCGCCGGAAGCCTCGCCGCGGATGTGCAGAGCTTCCGACAGGGGCGAGGGAGGAACGATAGCTTTGGCGTTCGCGTCTAGTTCGAGCACGCCTTTAACCAGGGTCCCGTTCGTCCGGTGTACCACCACCAATTCGCCGGGAACATTACTGTCGGGCGCAACATTAGCTTCTACTTCGATCTTTGTCATTGTAATTGGCCAGTTAGAGTCGTCATTATAGAGGCGTAAGTGGCTTATTCGTTGCTCCAGGGCAATTTCATAGTTGCTCTGGAGCAGTCAAGCAAGGTTCTACGGGGCACCGGTACGTTAGGACACTGCCAGAGGACTTCGGGGGGAGTCCATGCCGAGCTTGCGCAAACGGTTTAGCAAAACCTTATAGCTGATCCCCAGCGCTTTTGCCGCCTTCCGGCGATGTCCTCCACAAACGCTCAAGGCTTCCCTGATGGATTCCGGACTGATGGAAATCGGTGCAGGTTTGGGATCGCTGGCATCTTGTTTTAGTTCATCGATCATCAACTGCTCGTCGCCTAGAACAAGGTACCGTTTAACGAAGCTTTCCAATTCACGCAGGTTACCCGGCCAGTCATACCGCACGCAGGCATTCATCAAGCGGGACGAAACAACCGGCTGATCGTCAGGGATTGCCAACTCACGACTGGAGCGGCGCAGGAAATAATCGAGCAGGACGGGTATTTCTTCCCGCCGCTCCCGCAATGGCGGCAGTCTCAGGCAAAACCCATTCAGACGGTAATACAAATCCTCGCGGAAAGTTTTTTGAGCGATAGCCGCTTTCATGTCAATGTTGGTTGCCGCCAATACGCGTACGTTGACCTTCTCGGTAGTTCGGCTTCCCAAAGGCGCGAATGTGCCGTCCTGCAAAACCTGCAAGAGCTTAGCTTGCAAGCTGGGATGCATCTCGCCGATTTCGTCCAGGAACATCGTACCGTTGTTGCACTGGCGGAACTTGCCGGGCTTGGAACGGGCGGCGCCGGTAAAAGCGCCCGACTCGTATCCGAAAAGTTCGCTTTCCAGCAGTTCCGACGGCACTGCCGCGCAATTCACCTTCAAGAACGTGCTTTTAGCCTGGGGCGACAGACTATGGATATAGCGGGCAAGAACTTCTTTTCCCGTTCCACTCTCGCCCAGGATCAAGACCGGCAGATTGACTCGCGCCACCAGACAGGCATGTTCCTGAAGTTCGCGCATGGCGGGACTGGCAAACACGAAAAACGAATTAGGCCCGATGGGTATCTCTGTGCCTGGGCTCTCGGCCTTGACAGACTTGGCCGGTGTGAGGGTGCTTAGAAGCTGGAGAAGATCGTCGGGGACGAACGGTTTCAGAAGGATGTCGCGTGCCCCTTCGCGGATAGCGGGCAACAAACCACCGTATTCGCGCACGTGCGCCATTAAGACCACATCAGCGTGGGGCTGCGCCTTACGGATGCGGGGCAGCAATTCCGCGCTGGGCACATCAGCCAAAGTACTGGAGGTGAGCACGACGTTAGGACGGGCACCGTTGCGCAGGCACGCTAGAGCATGCTCCGCGGTCTCGCAGGTAAAAATCTCACGGTGACCATCTTCCAGGATATTACGGATATAGCGCAGCATCCGGGGATCGTTGTCGATCGCCATGACGGACGGCGATGCCACCGCTGCTGCTGCCCGGCGCTTGACTGGATCCACTAGTGAGGGCGATATTGCGCGAGCGTCCTCAAGCTGTTCCGGCATGGTCGTGGCCTCGATCTCGGGGGATATTGTCAACAAACCTTAAAGCTAACAAAATCCGTTACTCGTGCCCGTCACCGAGGGAACCGTCGGATGCGCGCGCGTTAGACGAAGTGTAATCGGATGACACTCACTGTACTACTAGCGTACTTGGTGGTCAACCTTTATTTTGTTTGGTCAGGGATTGTTTAACGTACCGATTCCCTAGTTGGCACTGGACGGATCCTTTCTAGAGCCCGATGCGACCGGTACGTCTCAGAAAGTGAAATAAGTTTCATCTTATGTACGACTGCCTCCCCGGTAATTATTTTGGAATTGCAGACAAACCGCCAGCTTTCGCTGCGGGGGAGCCTATTGGCCGTTAAGTTGCAGCCTATTTGTGCGGCCAGTTCGCGCGAGCCTAACACGATGGGCAATAATTACCTTACCGACCTTCCTCCGGACTCAATCATCTTCGGCAAATCCTCCCTGATGCTTGAGCTGCAAGGAAAAATGCAAAGAGTCCTTAGCACAAACCTACCAGTACTGTTGCAAGGCGAAAGTGGCACAGGGAAACGTATTCTTTCCAAGTTCATACATAACAACTCCAAGAACATAGTCGGCTCCTACGTCAGGGTAAACTGCGCGAACGACTCCGGCACTTTATTGGAGAGCCTTCCATTCACAATAGTGCCAGATAACGGTCAGCCAAGTAGCACTAGCCTCCCATTCGGATTGGATCTTTCTTCCCTGGGAACACTGCTCCTGGATGATGTCACGGAATTGTCTCCCAAGAGTCAATTGCAACTGCTTCATGCCCTTCCCGACGGGCAGGAGTGCGCAACCAACGATCGGCCAAGCCCCTGGACTACGGCTCGGATCATATCCGCTACGGCCCGCAATCTGCGGCAGGAGGTGAATGAGAAGAGATTTCGAAGGGACCTGTTCCATCGTCTGGCGGTAGTGACCTTTGATATACCACCATTGCGGCACCGGATGGACGACCTGTTGATCATCGCGGACCATTTGCGCCGGCAGTACAGTGAAAGCTTCGGACTGCCAGAGAAACCTTTCCCCGACCACCTGGTCCATCGCATGCACTATTACGAGTGGCCGGGGAACATCCGCGAACTGGAGAATTTTGTCTGCCGGTACGTTATTCTCGGTCCCGACGAGCGAGTCTTTTGCGAGTTGGGGCCCCACGGAGACGCTGCCGCCACGCCCGACGCCATTACCCCCGGCGATGCGCCCCTGAAAGACGTGGCCAGGCGGACCCTGGCGAACGTCGAACGGGAGATGATTATGAAGGCCCTTGACCAGAACCAGGGCAACCTCAAGCGCGCCGCGACCGCGCTGGGGATTAGCTATCGAACCCTGATGAACAAAATGGACCAGGTAGGCCTGCCGCGGGTACGCCATTCTATGAAGTCGCGCGAAAGCCTGGAGTCCTGAGCGCAAAACCTATTTGCCGGTTGCACCGCGCCAGCTCGCAATATGGTATTTTGGAGCCGAGTGCTAAGTGTCTACTTCTATTTCCCAGTCCCTAGAATCAATAACTTAGAGAATGATGCGACGGCAGAACCTTGGTTCTGGGGCATTTGACTGTCAGTTCACCCGATGACTCGCATCGCTAAGCTGCTGCTAGCTCCCCTGTTTCTCCTGCAAGTACTCTTTTTCGGCTTCATCTCGACGCATCGATTTATTGATGTGGACGAAGGATTCTACCTGCTGGCGTCGCGACTTGTCCTCATGCACAAAAAGCCGTATCTGGACTTCTTTTACACCCAGGCGCCTCTGTTGCCTTACGTGTACGCCATATGGATGAAATGTACGGCAGTATCCTGGATCTCGGCAAAGCTGTTCTCCGCATTGTTGACGGCCCTCCTCGGTACTCTGGTATATGGGCACGTTTGCCGGCAGACACGAAACTGGCTGGCCGGATTTTCGGCAGTGGTCCTGTTTGCCTCGTGCACACTTGTTTTCGCGTGGTTCCCGGTGGTGAAAACCTACTCTCTGGCCGAGCTGTTTCTGTTCTCTGGTTATCTCGTTGTGATCCGGGTTTCCGCAGCGTCTTCGCGATGGCTGCCGGCGGCTGCCGGGGTGTTGCTTGGGCTGAGCGTCTCCACTCGCTCCTACTTGGTTTTGCTTATACCGGTGTTCCTGTGGTGGATCCTTCATAACTCTGACACGCGCACCCGGATAACCTCGCTTCTCTGGTTCCTCGGCGGTTTTACAGTTGGGATTGCCCCCTGCCTCTATTTGTTCGTCTGCTCGCCGAAGGCCTTCCTGTTCAACAACCTGGGATACCACGCCCTTCGGGCGGATGCTGGCCTAATCGGAATGTGGCAGGAAAAGTTGATGGCAATTCTCGCGTTATTCCTGGGGAACCTGCAAAGCAATGGGATTCAGGACAGCCTCTTGTTCGTCATTAGCCTCGCGTTTATCTTCTCGATACACCGCAAAAAATACATCCCGAGGTTCGCCTTTCAGATTGCGGTTGCAATCGGTTTAATCTCCCTGCTCCCTACGCCGGTTTTCCCCCAATACTTTTGCTTATGTGTCCCGTTTCTAATCGTGAGTACCGTGTGCGTGGTAAACGACCTGGTCGCGGAACTGGAGTCGCGGCGAGAGCGACTGGTTGCGGCGGCCGCTTGTGTTGCGCTGCTAGGCATCTATCTTGCTGCATCCGTCCCTGACTTCCGCAAATATCTCATTACCGGTGATGGCATCAACGCCGTGGAAGCCGCTCCTGATAAGGGATATTGGAGATTACAACGAGTCCTCGAAGTGTCGCGCGCGATTGACCAGATCGCGGGTCCAGGGGAAACTGTGGCCAGCTTCTCGCCCGCTGACATCTTCCAAACCAAAGCGATACCCTTGCCCGGACTGGAAAATGACTTTGGTCTGCCCATATCGGCAAGGCTCACCTCGGAGCAGAGGGCGAGATATCACATCCTTTCCCCGGCCGAAGTCGAATCCGATTTTGCCGCTCAAAAGCCACGCGTCGTTGTGCTGCGTAACCAAGTCCTCGTCTCTCTTACTGCGAAAGACCTTGGGAAGTGGGACACCGGAGAAAGATTTAGACGCTGGCTTCGCGCCCAGGGGTATACACCGGTCCGCTCGATCGGCGGGACATCTATTTACGTCTGCTGTTCCAAGCCGTGAGACAGGCGATACAGAAGTCGCGAGAAAGCGTGGAGTCCTGACAGCCAAAGCCACGCGCTACTGGTGGTTTTGGCGGTGCAGCGGGACCTAATTTTACGAACCGCCCGCTGCGGATGGCACTCTCTCGTACAACTTCACAAGCCGGTCGCTGTAGATCGTTCGCCATCCGGCGCTATGATCGAGCAGATAACAAAGTCGCTTGTCTACCCGGAACAGCACATAATCAATCCTGTATTTGTCCAGAAGTTCTAGAGACTGTTCGATGTTGTTGATCTTCAGATAGTCATCCAGGACTCCGTTGTAAGTGAATATGTCAGCGCGGCCGTCTGCGAATGTCTTGATACCCGGGGCATTCCACTCGATATATCCACCCAAGTCGTAGAAGTGAAAGAGTCGTCCCGTAATGTGCTTCTGCTGCATGAAATGCAGGGCGTCGCGAGGAAAATCTGCATCGATGAGACCCTGGATTTCCGTCGCATTCGGGTACGCCCACACCATGATGACCACAACCAAGGTTGCAAGCGCGAGGTTCAGCCAAGGCTTGTCTTTCTTCCTGTCATAAGGAGTAAACAGGGACAAGCGTGGCGCCAAAACGGGCACCAGCAGGATGGCGGCAAACAGCAGGAAGCGAACGTGGGTCAGCGATGTCCAGAGCGCAAAGGCGACCAGCAAGATATCCCTCAGCTCCCAGGGCTCACGGGAAAACCATGCCGCGGCCAGCACAGAGAAGATCATCAGCATCGCCAAGGCACCGTATGCGGTATGGAAGTCAACGGACTGCCACTCGATGATGTCGTGCCGAACCGCCTTCTGACGGAACAGCAGATCGAAGGGATACCACACCAGCTTGAAGCCGTATGGATTGACGAACAGAGCGGCAAGCGACGCGACGAACGCAACGATGAACTTGCGGAGCTGGGTGGGCGTCCAGCGTTCAGCGACTACCGTTTTCCAGCGGCCTTCTACCAAGCCGGACGCGATGTAGATCCCCACCACGACCAGGCCGAACACCCATGAACCATGGAAGTTGATCCAGAGTGCGAATATGGGCGGCAGTGCCCACAGCCCCTTGCCAGTTCGCTGGAATCGCTCCAGAACAATAAGCACGGCGGTGAGGCAAAGCCAGCCGAAGTGCAGCATCCGTGGCCCAAAGGAATAGGACCCCAGCAGGACGCCGACCATGGTGACCATGGCTGCGTCGGCGCAATTGGCGCCGCGCCGCAGGGCCAAATAAAAGACGCCGCCGAAGATCAGCCACAGAACGACAAGGTAGACGGCCAGCAAACCGCTCTGGCCGAGCGAGCGGAAGGCAAAGTAATAAGGCAGTTCAGCCAGCCACTCGAAGTTGACCAAGGGCGTTCCTGCCGAGGTAAAAGTATACAAATCGGCTCGCAGAAACGTGTGGGTCGCCAAGAGCTCTTGGGCATTACGCAGATGGAACCAGATATCGGACTCCGAAATGCGGATCTTGGCGAATACCGAGATTTCCAGTGCAATGATCGAAAACCACAATAAGGAAAACGGGAAGAAGTTGCCACCATGAAAGGCGGATGCTTTTCTGGGCAATGGCGCCAATCCCGCCGAATCGATTGGACTAGGAGCTTCTAGTTTCTGCGTCATCAGTTTAGTTTGCCGCGGTACCGGCCGCTGGAACGGATTGGGATTGACGTCCATACACCTTGGCGACTCTATCCGAATAAAGAATGTGCCATGCCGCAGAATGCTCGAGCACGTACATCAGCGGTTCTTGCGGAGCCATAATAACGTAGTCAATTCGGTACTTGTCCAGAATCTCCATCGGTTTGTCAATCATAGTAGCGTGGAAATGGTCGTCGAAGGTTCCGTTGTAAACGAATATGTCCGCGCGCCCGTCAATAAAGGGCTTCAACTCAGGTGTCTTCCACTCCATGTAGCCGCCCCATCCATACTGATTGAAGATCCTTCCCTGGATGTGCTGTCGCTGCATGAACGCCAGCGCGGCGGTAGGATACTCGTGGTCCACTGTCTGCTGGAGTTGTGCCGCTGACGGATAAAAGAAGATCAGCGAACCAACGATACCCGCCATGATGGCGCCGTTGAGCCAGGGTTTATCCACTGCGGGCTCGTAAGGAGGAAACAACTTCAGACGTGGCGCAAGTATCGGCGCCAGGATAAGTCCGGCGAAGAACAGCAATCGCCAATGCGACAGCGCTCCCCACAGAGCAAACGCCATCAGGATCACCTCGTCCAGCCTCCAACGGCGACGGGAGAACAACGCGGCCGCCAGCACTGCGAAAATCATGATTAGCGCCAGCCTTCCATTACCGGTATTGAAGTCCACAGACTGCCACTCCTGGATGTTCTTCATATTGCTTGGCTGGCGGAAAAGCAGATCGAAGGGGTACAGCACCAGCTTGTAGCCAAAGGGATTCACAAACAAGGCAGCCAGGCAAGCAGCAAACACCAGCAGAAGTTTCTTGAGCTGTACGGGAGACCAACGGCGCGCCACGGCCAGCCCCCACTCGCCTTCCACCAGCCCGAGGCAATGGTCGCCCCCAGCACCGCCACGCCAAAGACCCAGGAGCCGTGAAAGTTTATCCACAGGGCAAACAACGGCGGCAGCAGCCAGAGTCCACGCTCGGAAAGGCGGAAGCGGTCGAGCACCAGCAGCAGCCCCACCATGCACAGCCAGCCAAACAGAAGCATGCGAGGCCCGATGGAAACGACGCCCAAAAAAATTGCCAGCTAAAGTAACCACCGTCGCATTTTTGCAGTCAGCACCAGCCCGGCACGACCTGTAATAAACCCCTGCGAAAATCAGTACCAGCGTGGTGAAATAGACTAGCAGGATGCCTTGCAACCCCATGGCTTTGAAACCGAGGAAAAAAAGCACTTCCGAAAGCCATTCGTGGTCAAGCCAGGGTGCCCCCGCCGCCCCAAGGGAATAGGAATCTACACGAGGGAACGAGTGCTGGAGCACTAACTGCGCACCATTTCGCAGATGCCACCATATGTCCGGTTCCGCAATATGTTTTACAGAAAACCCGAAGATCACCGCCGCCAGCAGAAACATGCACATGACGGGGAAAGAGAAAATCTTCCTTGCTGTTAAACGAGTCCACGAAGCACTGGTGGTCTCAGCCTGTGAAGTAGATGCTGCTGGCACGTTTGTCCCATTTGATGTTGCTTTAATGGATGGTCCATCTGTCTCTGAGATGGCGTCGCCGCTGGCGCAATTCCCGAACCGGATGGGGGTGCTAGCACGAATGTCCGATACTCTTGCAGGCAAAGGTGCCCCAGAGTTCGTAACTACACCCGAGTCTGCAAGTCCGGCATTGTCCATGATCTGACCTAAATAGTTATGCGAGGCATCAGATTTGACCTTGCATCCTGGTAGCCACTGCGTAGTAAAGTAGTAAATCGAATAATTCAGATAGCGAATTTCGAGCGATCAAAGCCTGTGTGCAGAAGTTTGCTGCTAATGAGCCAACGGTCTGTAGAGGGGCGACACTCCCCCAGTCGCGTGGCGCCGGTTTTTGTTAAAGTTGTCCAATCCGATTTGGTATTGGCCGTGTAGATGATTGATAAAGCAAGAGTCCAAAGGGTATGGAGTAGAAGGCTCGGGTCGCCCCCCCGATTGGCAGTCGTCTTGCAGTAGACGCTGTGCTGCCCAGCACAACGCTTTGGAGTTTCCTGAGATCCCCAAGGGGCTCGACGGAAAGTCCTGAGCGGCAAGCGGGCAGTAAATCAAGAAGATGAAGAGGAGCGCTTCAAAATGATCAACATGTTGAAAAACCTGCACAAGGAAGAGTCGGGCCAGGACCTGATCGAATACGCTTTGATCGCGGCCCTGATCGCGGTGGCCAGCATTACGGCAATGAGTGGTCTCGCTACGAAGATCAGCACCGAGTTCGGCAAAGTCGGCAACCAGCTCACATAGCCAATTAGTCTGCCTATAGGAAGCAGGCCTGGTCAGCTTGCTTCCCGTTTCTTGGGCTGGGGTGCAACCAATCCCCGGCTGGGTCCTTAGTTTTTACGAACTGCATGGGCAATGTTCGGGCTTAGCCCGCCGAGAGGAGCTTTGGAAAATGAACCTGGTTAATTTGTTGAAGAATTTGCACGACGAAGAGTCAGGCCAGGACCTGATCGAATACGCCTTGATCGCGGCCCTGATCGCGGTGTCATCTATTGCCGCGATGAGCACTCTGGCCACCTCGATTAGCACCGAGTTCGGCAAGGTCGGCAACCAGTTGACATAACCGGTAGTTTCGCCTGTAGGAAGCAGGCGGCGAGACAGATGGTCACTGGGGGAGTGATGCGATACATCTGAGCGTTGGGCGCGGGATGAGCCGGTCCTGGGGCCAAACCTTAGTCGAGTACAATTCGATGGTAGCTTGCTTCCCGCTTTTTTTATCTCGGATAGAGTGCAATGAACCCACACTTACTTATCGGAGTTGACGCGCTGTTGGTGGCCATGGTTGCGGCCGTTATTGACGTGCGTCGGCACCGTATCCCCAACTGGTTGACTTACCCCGCGATTGTTATGGGCATCGTGCTGCGCTGGTCCTTCTTCGGGTGGCGGGGACTGGGCAGCGCCCTTGCGGGTGGCCTGCTCGCCGGTGGCATTGTATTCGTGTTTTACCTGGTGCGGGCCATGGGAGCTGGCGATGTGAAGTTGCTGGCGGCCATCGGATGTCTGCTGGGTCCCTCCGACGCGGTGGTGGTGCTGGCTGCCACAGCTATTGCTGGCGGCGTGCTGGCTGTGTTTTATGTGGTCTTTCGCCGCCGCGTCGGCGCCACCCTCAGAAATATGGGGTCGGTACTAACGTTTCATTCCTGGAATGGGCTGAAAGCTCATCCGGAATTGAATCTCGACAATCCTTCCGCGCTGCGTATGCCGTACGGTTTAGCTATAGCGACAGGGACGTTGTATGCTTTCCTGGCGATCTGCTGGAGGTGATTTACGAAGAATCGTCGGCTGGGTTTAGCTCTCTTCATGGCGCTGGTGGTTTCACTGGTGGTAACGTTCTTTCTCTACCGGGGCATCAAGCGCCAGTACGGGCTCAACACGCAGCCCGTCAAGATTGTGGCCGCTTCCCGGCCGTTGGAACCGGGGAAGCCGCTGACGATTGAGGATGTAACGCTGGCCGATTGGCCGGCGAATGTTCCGCTGTCAGGGGCGGTAAACAAGCCGGAGAATGTGCTGGGCAGGATCGTGCTCTATCCCATCGCGGCGCAAGAGCCGATTCGCGAGCAATTGCTGGCGGCGGCGGGAGCCACGGTCGGGCTGACCGCCAAGATTCCGGACGGGATGCGGGCGGTCGCCATACAAACCAACGAAGTGAACAACGTCTCGGGATTTTTGTTCCCGGGGTGCCACGTGGACGCGCTGGTGACCTTTCATCCGGAAAATGGCAAGGAATCGCTGACCGCGACGGTGCTGCAAAATGTCGAGGTGTTGAGCACGGGCGAGAAATTGGAACCCGACCCCTCGGGCAAGCCGCAGAACGTAAAGCAGGTGACCGTGTTGCTGACACCGGATGACGCGCAGAAACTGGTGCTGGCGGCCAACCAGGGAACGGTGCAGTTCGTGCTCCGCAATGGCTCCGACCAGGTCCAGGCACAGCAGCGCCCGGTGGTGTTAAAGGACCTGCAAAGCAATGCGTCCCAGAAGGCGCCTACGGGAGTGAAGAAAGCGCCCCCTCCCAAAGTGGCGAACGTTTACGAGGTAGAGACCTACGACGGCACGAAGAAGGGTGTCGTTAAGTTCTGACGGCAGCCGGACGGAGTATCAAGTGGACCTAAAAAAACGGAACAGGAAGACAGTAACGGGGCTAGTCGCCTGGGCGGCAGGCATGACGTTTTGTCTGGCCGGACTGGTGGGCGCAGTGGATCAGGCTGCCTACGCGCAACAGGCGCCGGATAGGGCGAAGGTCCCAGCAGCGGCCGCACAACCTGCGCCGCAGGCGCCCGCAATGGCCCATGCGGCGACGACGGATCGGCAGCCCGCAGCCGCGGCGTCGCAGGAAGGCGAGCAAAGCTCCGAGGCGGTGCATGTGGTAGTGGGACATTCGGTGGTGGTGCGCACCCCCTCCCGAGTGAAGCGCATTCTTACCGGGAACCCGGCTGTCATCGAATCGGTCTTGACCTCGCCGCAGGAGTTGGTGGTCACCGCCAAGCAGCCGGGTGGCAGCAGTCTGATGCTTTGGGAGGAGACGGGCCAGTACCGCATGCTGGATGTGTTCGCGG
Organism: uncultured Acidobacteriaceae bacterium; assembly: GCA_963798005.1. Classification (GTDB taxonomy): domain Bacteria; phylum Acidobacteriota; class Terriglobia; order Terriglobales; family Acidobacteriaceae; genus Bog-257. The sequence goes on from CAWCRZ010000011.1 coordinate 288,489, forward strand.
ACCTGGACGTAAGTCCATTGCGCAACGCACTCGACCAGTCGTTTCCCAACAGTGGGGTGGAGGCGCAATCGCAGGGTGACAAGGTGATGCTGGTGGGAGTTGTCTCCTCGCCCGCGGTGGTGGACCAGATGCTGAAGATGGCATCGAACTTCTCCAAGGAAGTGGTCAACGGACTACAGGTGGTGCAACCACCACGCCTGCGGCAAGTGATGCTGAAAGTGCGGTTCGCTGAGGCCGACCGTTCCAAGCTGTCGGCTTTTGGCGTCAACCTGTTTAGCACGGGTGCAACCAACACGATTGGCACCATTTCCACCCAGCAATTTGGGCCTCAGACGCTCACTACTACCAATAACAGCGGCCTCTACGCAGTTCAACTTGTCCGATCTTCTAAACATCTTCCTGTTCCGGCCCGATATAAACCTTGGGGCCACGATCAAACTCCTACAGCAGAACCAGGTGTTGCAGATCCTGGCCGAGCCCAACTTGATGGCCATCAGCGGCCAACCCGCGCACTTCCTGGCCGGCGGCGAGTTCCCCTATCCGGTCATCCAGAACACCGGTGGCGGAACGGCGTTTGGCACGGTCACCATCGTGTTCAAGCCTTATGGCGTGAAACTGGAATTCGTGGGGACCATCCAGGACGACGGCACCATCCGCCTCAAAGTGGCTCCCGAGGTGAGCTCGCTCGATTACACCAACGCCATCACGATTTCGGGGTTCACCATGCCGGCCATTCAAACCCGGCGCGCCGAAACCGAGATCGAACTGAAGGACGGACAGAGTTTCGGAATTGCCGGACTGCTGGACCAGCGCACCACGGTGCAGCTCAGCAAGGTCCCCGGAATCGGGGACATCCCCATCCTGGGGGAGCTGTTCAAGTCGCGCAATATCAACAAGACCAACAGCGAGCTGATCGTGCTGGTCACGCCTACGATTGTGGATCCGGTGTCGGGACCTGTCCCCGAACCGACACCCCAGGTGAACATGCCGATAAAGAACCTCAACACCGATTCCTTCGACAAGGGCCTGCCCGATCCGACCAAGACGCCGGGGGTATCAAAGTGACTATGACTAAAGACAACGTAACGATCAGGGGCTCGCGCAGCTCGGAGAGGCGTATCGGTATTCTCTGCATCAGCATGGATCCAGGATCGCGGGAAACTCTGGGCGTCCTGGCTACCCAAGCGCCGGGGGCCTATGTGGTGGACAATGTTGATCGACACATCACCGCGCGCGAGGTGATGCGGATGCTGGAGCCGTTTCAGCATCGCGTTTGCGTCATCGATTTTGACGACGATGTGGAAGAAGGCGCCCGCATCGGCCAGCGGCTGCGGGACGGCTGCGAAAACGGCGTGGTGATTTTTGCCGCTTCCAGCGACCCGAATCCGGACCGAATCATCGCCGCCATGCGCTCCGGCTGTTCGGAGTATCTGCTGAAACCGTTCCAGATGGATCGCGTACTCGACGCGCTTTCGCATGTCGAAGCCCGGCGCCAAGGCAAGCTGCAAACCCAGAAGGGCCGGGTTGTCACCTTGATGGGAGCCAAGGGTGGCACCGGCGTCACTTCACTGGCCTTGCATCTGGCGCTGAATTTGGTCCAAAGGCATGAGCAGAAAGTCCTGCTGGTGGACGAACATCCCACGCTGGGCGACGCCTCTCTCTACCTCGGGCTGAGCCGCCATCAGTACAGCTTCTACGAATTAGTCCATAACACCGACCGGCTGGATGCTGACTTGCTTCAGGGCTACCTCTCGCAACATCCCAGCGGCCTGGATGTGCTGGATTCTCCGGAAGCCATCCATGCGTTCCCCAACGCTCCCGCAGAAGCGATTGAACACACGTTGGCGTTCCTCTCGGAGAGCTACCAATTTGTCATCATCGACACACCGCCGGGACTCAACGAGGACACTTGCGCCGCCATCCGGCAGTCGGACCGTCTGGCCATCGTGCTCACCCCGGAGCTGCCGGCCATTCGCAACGCGATCCGTTCCATCGAGTACTTGACCAGCCTGCACTATCCGGAGGACAGCATCGACATCGTGCTGAACCGCTATTCCCGAAGAAGCATGCTGACGGAACAGGAAATTGAAGCGGCCCTGCACCGGGAGATTGCCGTGCGGATCCCCAATAACTATGCCCTGGTTATCAACGCCATCAATGCGGGTGTTCCCCTCGATGTGAGCAACAAGTCGGACATCCCGCTGGCCTTCGATCTTTGGGCGGACCGTCTGATCGGGGGAGAAGCGGTCGCTGCCAAACCGAGCAACGGAGCGCGCGGATGGCTGGGCTTATTCGGATCGTAATTTGAGGGATAAATCGAATGGCTAGCGGACTGAAAACGTTTGATCCGGATATGCGCATCGGCGCCAACTGGACTTCACCCCGAAGCATCGGGGTATCGGCGCGCGCCTATCAGGAGTTGAAGACCACGCTGCATCGCGAGCTGCTCAACCAGATCGACCTGGAAAAGCTGACTTCGCTGGAGGATTCCAAGGCCCGGCAGCAAGTGCAGGAGGTGATCCAGCAGCTGATCGTGAAGCTGAACACGCCCCTCAGCACCATGGAGAGGGAACGGCTGTCGCGCGAGGTGCTGCACGAGGTCTTCGGCCTGGGGCCTCTGGAGCCGCTGCTTCAGGACCCCACCATCAATGACATCCTGGTCAACACCCATCGCAAGGTTTATGTGGAGCGGGCCGGCGTCCTGGAGAAGACGAATGTGGTGTTCAAGGACGAAGCCCATCTCAGCCACATCATCGACAAGATCGTCTCCAAGGTGGGACGCCGGGTGGACGAATCGTCTCCCATGTGCGATGCGCGCCTGGCCGACGGGTCGCGTGTCAACGTCATCATTCCGCCGCTGGCCGTGGATGGTCCCATTCTCTCCATACGCCGGTTCGGAAATATCCCCATCGGCAGCGAGCAGTTGCTCGCCAATCGCACCACCACGGCTGCCATCTTTGAGGTCTTGAAGGGGGCTGTGCGGGCCAAACTCAACATCCTCATCTCCGGCGGCACCGGTGCCGGTAAGACGACGTTGCTGAATGTTATGAGCGGATACATAGGCGAAACCGAGCGCGTGGTTACCATTGAAGACTCGGCCGAGCTCCAGTTGCAGCAGGAGCACGTGGTTCGCCTGGAATGCCGTCCCCCCAACGTGGAAGGCAACGGGGCGGTGCGGCAGCGCGAGCTGGTGATCAACGCGCTGCGTATGCGGCCGGATAGGATCATCGTTGGCGAGGTGCGTGGCGAGGAAGCTCTGGACATGTTGCAGGCCATGAACACCGGCCATGATGGATCGCTGACCACCATTCACGCCAATAGCCCGCGCGACGCGGTGGCCCGCCTGGAAACCATGGCGTTGATGTCCAACCTTAACCTTCCGGAGAAGGCCTTTCGCCAGCAGATTGCCTCGGCGGTTGCCATCGTGGTGCAGATCGCCCGCCTGAGCGACGGCACGCGCCGCATAACCCACGTGACCGAGATCACGGGGATGTCCGGGGACGTGGTTGCCATGCAGGACATTTTCGTCTTCGAAAAGATTGGAATCGATGCCAGCGGGCGCGTGTTGGGTCGGTTCAAAGCCACCGGGGTGTCGCCCAAGTTTGCCGAGCGGTTGAAAACCTCCGGCATTGTTCTTTCTCCCAGTGTTTTTGAACACTCCTTCGAGGTTTAAGAGCAGAGCCGAATCTATGTCGATGATCACCATATTTCTGATTCTTCTGGTGGCGGTGTTCGCGACGGTTGCGTACTTCACGGAGCCCTCGGAGGACCACAAGCGAATTCGCCAGCGTCTCAGTGGGCTGGATCGCTACCTCACCCATGAGGATGGGCAGGAAGGAATCGTAAGGCGGGTTACGTTCAGCAGCATACCCAGCCTCGACCGTTTCCTTCGCCACAATAAATTTGCCCCGCAGCTTCAGTTGATGCTGGAACAGGCGAAGCTTCCGTGGACGGTAGGCCGCTTTTTCGTCTACTCGGCAGGCATGGTGGTGATCGGTGCGACCCTCGGCAACTGGTCGATACCGCTGGGCTTCATCGGATGGATCCCGGGTTTGGCGGCGGGTCTGCTGCCCTTCCTCTGGGTCCTCTATAAGCGGTCAGCCCGCTTCCGCCGCTTTAACCTGCAGCTCCCCGACGCCATTGAACTGATCGCTCGTGCGCTTCGCGCGGGGCACGCGCTGCCCAGCGCATTGGTGACGGTCGCCGACGAAATGACGGATCCCCTGGGTCCGGAGTTTCGCCGCACCGCCGATGAACTGAATTTCGGACTGCCTTTTCGCGAGGCCCTGCTGAACTTTACCCAGAGATTTCCTCTGCCGGACTTGCAGTTTCTGGTGTCAGCCATTCTCGTACAGAAGGAAACCGGAGGCAATCTCGCCGAGTTGCTGGACAAGACGGCGGCTGTACTGCGCTCCCGCATCCAGTTGAAACAGAAGGTGAGAGTTTACACCGCGCAAGGCCGGATGACCGGGGCCATACTCCTGGCACTTCCTGTGATCTGCTTCATCGTTCTCAGTGTTATAAAGCCCGGTTACGGAGACCCGCTGCTCGAAAGTGAAATTGGCCGCAAGATGATCTATGGAACCATTGTCAGCATGACGATTGGGTTCTTCGTGATTCGGCGGATTGTGCAGGTCAAGTACTGATATGAGTGCATTGCTCCTGGCGGTTTTCGTGGCGATCGCGCTGTTCGCTGCCAGCGCCCTGGTCATCTTCCTCCTGGTAGGAGAGCGTTCTCCCACCGAGGCCCGGTTGGTCGAACTAGGTACGCTGCCGGGGGACGACATCAAAGTACCGCTAAGGCATCGGCTGGGAGACCTGATCTCCCTGATTTCCGCTCCCCTGGCGCCGCTGCGCGATTGGCTGCGGTCGAATGATGAGGAGCTGGCCTACCGGCTGAGCGTGGCTGGATTTCGCCGCCCGGAGGACGTTGAAACCTACCTGAGCATGCAAGGCGCTGGCTCCGGTGGTCGGCGTTCTGTTGGCGACCTTTACCGGAGCGGCAAACATTTTTACCTACGGCCTGATCCTGGGCGCTCTGGGCTTCTTTGCTCCGGATATCTTCCTGTTCTATGCCATCGGCAAGCGCAAGACGAAGCTAAACCTGGCTCTGCCGGACGCCACCGACCTGCTGATGATTTGCATGGAAGCGGGCCTCGGCCTGGACCAGGCTGTGCTCAGGGTCGCCGAGGAGATAGACGTCGGCTGTCCCGAACTGAGCGAAGAGTTGCTCATCATCAGCCGGGAGCAGCGCGCCGGCAAACCACGCGTGGAAGCCTGGCGCAGCATGGCCAACCGGGTTGATCTGGACACGGTACGACAGTTCGTGGCCATGTTGGTTCAGACCGAAAAGCTGGGGACACCGATCGCCCGCGCCCTGGGACAGTTCGCGGATGCGCTGCGCGCCAAACGAATGCTGATGGCGGAAGAAAACGCTGCCAAAACCACGATCAAGCTGGTTTTCCCGCTGGTGTTCTTTATTTTCCCCGCGATTTTTGTAGTGCTTCTGGGCCCGGCTGTAATTACCCTCATGAAGGGCCTGGAGTAGACGAGTCACTAAATACAACTGGAGGCTGTGAGCTATGGACAATGTTCTGATGATTCGCATCGTCGCCGGAGTAATCGCTGTCATTCTGTTGGCCGTGATAATCGGCAGGCGTAAACGCATGGCCGCGGCCAAGCGCTTGGGTTCCAAGCGCTAACAAGTCGTGTGGCATGGAGATGATTGCGGTTGTAAACTCGACCCGCGATACCGTGCTGGGTGAACGAATTGGTGTTGCCGAAACCAGTTGGAGCCGGATGGTCGGTCTGCTCGGTAAGCCCGGTCTCGAACCCGGCGCAGGCCTCTTAATTATTCCTTCGCAAGCGGTGCATACGGTCGCCATGCGATTCGCCATCGATGTGGTCTTCGTCGACCGGAACTGGCGAGTCGTGCATGTACGGCCTGCGATGGTTCCTTATCGAGTGACCGGGGTACATTGGAAGGCAAACTTCGTATTGGAACTGCCTGCCGGCGTCATCGCCCAGACCTCGACTTCGGTTGGGGACCAGTTGGCGATTGGAGAGGAAAGGAAGGAGCCGTGAGACACACGTTGAGGACGAGGACAGCCGGTGCCCTCTCTCTGATAGTTCTGGCAGCCGTCTCAGCGTGGGCGGGAACTCCCGCCGCCACTTCCGGAGTTTGCGAAAAGAACATCTCCTTCGCCGTGACGGCGGGTGGGCAACCGGTGGCGGCCATCCCCAGCTTTGCGGCCCATTGGATCGGCCCCGAAAAACACCAGCAACGCTATCCCGGACTCTGTTTCTCCCAGGCCCCTGACCCCGTGGCCAAGAACTATGTCGTAGTGTTCGCGCTGCAGCAGGACAATTTCAGCGGGCTGGTCCCGTCGGTGCTGAAATATGTCAACTCGGCGCCGGTCTCCGAGAACAGCACTCTCGGCGCGATTTATGGGCAGATGTGGCACTTCACATCGAACCAACCGGCGGCCGCCAGCACTACGACCTTGAATCTGCTGCGCGCGGACACATCTACGGTTCTGTACGCTCGGGTCTATAACGAACAAGGCACCACCGTCTCGCAACTTAGCCTGAGTGACGTATCGGGTTGGCTGCATACAAAGGAAAAGTTCCTTGATCGCATCTTGACCGACATTCGGGCGGACTCTCGCCCCTTGACGGCATCCCAAGCCACGCTAAAGACCTCCCTGCCGGTTTATTACGTTAACTGCGATGTCCCGGTCAAATCGCTCGCCGGCCAGGAATCGATTGCAGCGTCCCCTGCGCCAACCCCAGCGACGCCCGCGGTTCAGCTTGCCACCCTCGAGTTCTGGTCTAGTCCAAGTGGGGCCAACGTTTATCTCGATGGGCAACTGGTGGGAAAAACTCCATCCTCCTACACTATCGCGCCGGGCGAGTACACCATCACGATGCGCAAGCAGAACTTCGGGACCTGGCAGCGCAAATTCCAGGTCACGAACGGTAAGCGCAGGATTGCCGGTTACCTGGAGCAAAAAGTGATTACCCTCGGCTCAGGTGTTCCGTAGCTATTTTGTCTTAGCGGGTTGCCTCAACAGGTCATTGTTTTGGTCTGCCAGACCTGAACGCGTTTTGATGACTGGGTCACTTGCAGAGGTCCAGCCGGTTTAACGACATCTGTTGGTCGTCGGTCGTCAAGCCCCAAAACGTTCTGTCGGGATACAGACGGCACAGTTCACGGTCATGCTCAACTCCCTTGGACCTTGCCCACAAGATATTCTGGGAACTGAAGTCGGCTCTATTGTGTACCAGCTCGTCGCCGGGATAGTGCCGTTCGAGATCGTAAGACACCAGGACGAGCTGCTTTCCGGGCTCGCCTTCCAGTTGCTGGATTGCCAGCCTCCGAGTGTCAGGGAACGTGAAGGTCGAATTCATGGCAGAACTGCCGGTCTGTCTGGCCAGCGAAGCGATCAAAACGGTTAGGCATACAGCTACGACAAAGGCCCGCTCGCCCTTCTTCCCATGCTGCCACAGATAACGCAGCCCCTCGACCGCAAACAGGTAAATGGCGATGGTCGCCGGCGAGAAGTAGTGAAGTTGCCAGACCGCACACAATGCAACCGCGCATGCGGTTATGGTCATGACGGCCACCGCGATCCGCAGCCGCGGATGTGTCAAGCAGGACAAGAATCCCAGCAAAACTGGAAAAGACAGCGCCGGACCCACGTAGAAGAGCCAATTGCTCCCCATTCGCCCCGCTTCGAGGCCGATGAGTCCGGATAATGTTTTGGTTTGTTCATAACCATGCTCTTCTGCCAGAACTGCGTACCATTTTGCGAAGACAGGATCTCTAGCAGGCACATCAGCGCGGGCCTTTTGTCCAAAGAGCAACGGTAACGAAGCAGGCAGGTCTGGATAAGTGCGTTCATAGAGAACATACGGTAGTAAGAAGGGATTCCCGGTGGTCCTCTGGTTGTAATACCCCATCAGGACCACCCCGACCAACCCGATAACCACCACCGGTATCGCCATCGCGCCAAGTCTTCCCTCCCGCCGCAGTCCGCTCTTTACGGTTCGGTAGCCGAAGTACACCAGCAGGGGCAGAGAGAAGGCGAAGCCTTCATAGGGACGGGACGTTGCCAGTATCAGCAAAGCGATCGCGAAAAGCGATGCCAGCAACGCGCGCTTTCGCCCGGTCCGTTCTCCCTCGAAAAGGCGCACCACCGCGCCCAGCGCGAGCGCACCCCCCAGCGCCGCCATCGAGCCTCCCCAGTACGAGTTCATCCAGTAGCTGAAGAGAGCGATGCGCACCACCGCCAGCAATCCCCCCAGCAGCGCCCAGCCCGGAGGCACAAATGCTTGTAAGCTCCAACAGATTGCGCCGCACAGTAAGGCGGTACTTAGATAAACGCCAACCCAGGGTTGATGGAACACGATCTGTCCGAAGGCCAGCGCCAGTCCCTGAGACACCGGGTACTTGGAATGATAGGTGGGCGTCAGGTTGACGTGAAAGGTCTCGAAGTGCTCGGACGCCGGCGGGGTCGGATTCGTCATCCTGTGATGCGAAAACGTGTCCGCCATCAGCAAATAGCTGTATTCGTCGTTGATGCGAGGGTGTGGAATTCCCACAACCGGCAACAGCAGTGCACGCCCGGCCAGCGCGACGGCGATCACCAATAACACCGCCCGGGAGTTTTTTGCCAGTATTCCTTCCATCCAACGCGGTGCCTTTACAGGACGCCGAATAAATTGGAATGCCAGAAACACCGCGACGAATGTCGCCCCCAGAAGAACGCTCTCCAGCGCCAGTATCCGTAGCCCATTGATGGGGACGTAGTTCATGAAGGAGCATTTCCGGTTCGCGAGTAAATCGCTTTCCGGACACAGCAGAATACCATTTGCCACCTTTCAATCCGGCTCTGGTGGCGGATCTCTCGGCCTCAAATAAAAACGGTTCATTAGATGCAAAGCTTTTCACTGTTCGAAAGCTCTTGGTCTCTCGAATAACCCATAACCATAAGACCCAAAGCCACTTAACCCCTATTTGCCGGCTGCAACCTAATTGGCCTTTCAGGTGCATACCTGTAAGGTGGAGTTGTGCGTTTTAGCCCGGCGGAAAAGCAGGATTTCGGCCAGACCGTCTGGCGCATGAACTCGATCATTGAAATGGCTCAGCCAAGCGGAACTGGGTATGGCACGTTTCCAACACTCAGATCTCCAGCGTGACCGGGCGAAGCAGAAGCGCCGCAGTTAGAGTAAGGGGGGATGTCCATGACGCCGCGAAAGGATAGGATACGGACGAATCCGGCTGATTCCGGTCAGGCCCTGGTGGAGTTTGCCATGGCCGTCACGGTTTTTCTCCTGCTTGTGTTTGCGACCATTGACTTCGGGTACTTCTACTTCGTAAAGGTCTACTCTGCAAAATGCGGTTCGGCAGGCGGGAAGGTATGGCATTACGGGGAATTGTACGGCGGGATCCAACTGTTTTGGTAGCGGCTCCACCAACCGGTACAACTCAATTGTTCAGGTCGCTCTGAACTATTCGTTCGGCTTCATCACGGCTTCCAACGTTACCATAACCTGCCTGCCGCCCCCGATTGGCCTGACTGGCGGATGCCCCGCCTACGGTGGCGGCGCCGGCGGGCCCGGCGATACCGTAATGATAACCGCGACCTATACATGGAACCCTATCACCGGTTGGGTGGCGAAGTTCTTTACCAAGGGGTCCTATACTTTCAGTGTGAGCGCCACCTTCAAGAACGAATCTTTTCCACCCCCGTCCGGCTAAAGGAGGAAAATGTGACGTCGTGGAAAAACAGACTAGCGCAGGAAGAGTCCGGTCAGGCCATGGTTGAGCTGGCCTTGGCGCTCGTGATGCTGCTGGTTTTTGTGTTTGGGATTGTTGATTACACTCGTGCTGTCTACGATGCCGAGGTGATGACCAATCTGTCTGGCGAAGGCTCCAGCCTGGCTTCACGCGGAACCACCCTCGCGAATACGGTGTTGGCCATCGTTAACGACGCGGGTACCGGAAGCGGTACCGATCTGAACATGAGTAGTAATGGCTGTGTCATCGTTACTTCGGTTACTAGCCCCTCAACCGGCTCCTATCAGGTTAGCGCGCAATCAATTTCCTCTCCCTGTAATTCGGGGACCAGTAAAATTGGAGGCTGTCCATCCAATAAGTGCGGAGCGGCCACACTTCCCCCCAGCGTTCAGGCCGTCCTGCAAGCCAACCTGAACTCAACGGTTTATATAACTGAGGTCTTTTACAATTTCAGCCCCGTTACCCCCATTGGGGGTTTGCTGAAGAACTCGCAAGCTGCTACCGTCACAGCTATACAGTGCGGCTTACTACTGACGGGAAACGTGAGATCCAGAAAGGGAAGTACATATGCGCGGCGATAGGAGACAAAACGACAAAGGACAGATTCTTATCATCTTTGCGCTTGCGCTACCTCTTCTTGTTTTGTTTACGGCGGCGGCGGTTGATATGGGACTCATCTATGTCACCAAGGCCAAGCTATCCAAAGCGGTGGACGCCGCTTGCCTTACCGGGGTAAAGAACTTATCGCAAGGCCAGACCATCGCGAATACTCTTGCGACCGATATGTTTAACGCGAACTTCGGCGCTAACCCACCGACGCCGACTCTTACCTGGCAACTGGGCACCGCCACGCAGCCTACATCATTGCAAGTGAAGGCCACGGCCACGGTAAATACATATTTCATGAAGTATCTTCCAAAGTTCGCAACCTGGTCCACTGAGCGATACCGCTACCGCAACACGCAGCAACCTGGTGATGTCGCTTGTCCTGGACCGTTCTGGTTCCATGGGCAATAACGGGGGAGGGACGGCGCTTCAAATCGCGGTGCCAAACTTTGTCGCCGACTTCATTAATGGAACCGACCACATTGCGATGGTTAGCTTTGCGACGAATTCTTCGGTGGATGTAGCCCTTGACCAGCCAGTTTTTGACGCCAATTGACAACGCGGTCAAGAACCTATCAGGCAATTTCACTGGCGGTACCTTCGGCACGGGTGGGACGTATGTTGCAACAAATGGGCCGCCCCTTACACTGGCCGATAACCAGAACAATAGCGTATCCTACGTACAAGAAACTAAGGTGGTGGTTTATTTTACGGACGGCTTAATGAACACGATTCAAGACACTTTTAATTGTACTAATACGCCTCCCGGACCTACGCTCTACAATTACGGAGGCTATGACTCGTCGGACGGTAATTTTTATGATTTTTTTACGCCGTCGAACGGAAACGACTTAGAAGACCTGTCGAGCTCCAGCAAGCTTAACGGTTGTACCCAAGATTCGCGGCGGTGGTCTGCACGGTCTGGATTGTAACGGGTTTCCGCCCTATAGTGCTACCCAGGATTGCAAGGGCGTGACAACGTTTACTTCTCAGAACGGTGGGAAACCAACCGCCTTTACTCGGGCTAATATTACGACTGAGGCCCAATATCGGGCTATTGCGACAGCTAACGCGATGCGTGCCGAAACCCCGGTCGCCACGTACATCTATGTGATCGGCTTGGGTAGCGACGTGAGTGGTAGCGTGTCCACGGAAGCTTTTTTGGCGACTCTGGCTAACGACCCGAATGGTCCATCCAATTACACCGGGGCTGTTTACAATTCCAATTTGCCAGCCAGGATTGTTCGTAGTTGTCACGTTGTAGCAAGTCAGGAGGTTGTTCAGCGGGTCTGAATACCGCTTTTCAGACCATCGCCGCCAAGATCCTGCTTCGTCTGACCCAATAGGCGCGAGATTTTCCCTGCCGTGTGAAAGCGGAGGCCGCGGCGCAGATCCGTGAAATTCTTTCACTCATAGAGCCGACATCCCGGACTGGTTGTCGGCTTTCTTGTTTCCCTGGAGCCAGTGACTTGTCCGGCTTTGTCACGTGCGTGCGTGACCCACGCACTTGACGACGGCTGGCACGGCGCAACTATCACTGGAATGCGTGGACGGGGTTGTTGTGTCCCGTCAGCGGCCGCACCCAGTGTGCGGGCTTAAGAGTTCTTTGAAAAGTCAGAGGTCAGTCCAGCAACCATGAGCTGCGAGCTTCACTTGAGTGTTGGCGTCGTGGTAACCGGAACAGCCGGCTTTCGTCTCGGAAACCTTGACTGTTCTCGTCTCGTAAGTATTGACAGCTCAATTGGATACCTATAAATCATTGCGATTCAAATGCTTACGACATAATCGTGCTGTAAGTTATTGATTTCACGCGTCGGAGGCGAGGGGAGGAGTAACTAGAACCATGACATTCCCGTCTAGTGCGTGAAAGTAGCTGGAATGCCGCTAAGTTGTCAAGAAAGTAAATATGGTCGAGCGGTAGAACGATTCCGAATCTCGCGGAGTCGCTAACTCTTTCCCGCCAACTTCTGCTCGGCCAGCGGTCGAGCGAAGGCATTCGTTGGGCTATGAGAGTTGATGGTCAAGACCATCTTGTAGTATTCCATAGCCTTCGGCTTGTCGCCGGACTTCTCGTAAGCCTGCGCCAGCAAGCTCAAGATGAAGGGATCTTTTTGATCGGCCTTTTGCAATTCGGCAATTGCGGTCTTGTAATCCTCGCCGTAGAACGCGACATAACCGGCAATGTAAGGATAGAAGCGCATCTGGTCGGGATTGCCGCCTTTATCGAGAAGCGCCTTGGCGGCGGCGAGACGCTTTGGGGCTTCTTCTTTGCGGCCCTGACGGGCGCGAATCCTCGCCATCGCGCTTTCCCAGCGAAACTCCCAAAGGTCCTTTTCCGCGGGTGTCAGGTTGGGCTTCAGCAGCGCCGTCAAGTGTCCGGTTTGATACCACTGGAAGGCGTTGTCCACATCGCCGCATTCAAGATAAATGCGGGCGAGTTCGTTGGCCGTTCCAGCGGCATCGTCGAACTTCTTCTCGGCATACTGCAAATCGAAGGCCTGCTGTTCGTACTTTGCCGCATGGTCGGTATCGCATGTGAACGCGTACGACACGGCCATCGTCCTCAGCGCCTGGACCTTCTGCTCCGGCGTCGCCACAGCGATTGCCTTTGCCACATGCGTGCGCGCTTGCTCATACTTGCCTTCCAGGTCGAGGACCATTCCGGCGGCCAATTGCGCCTGGTAAAGGTCCGGAGATTCCTGCAACGCGCGCGTGTAGAGCGCCAGAGCTTCTTCCTGCTTGCCTTCGCTGTTCAGCTTCTGGCCCTGTTTGACCAGTTCAAGCGCGTCGGACGTTTTGCTGGGAGATTGCGGAGCGGCGGTTTGTGCCGGCAGGGAAGAGGCGAAGAGCGCAAGGGCGGCGAACACGCGAGGCAAGAAACGGTATATCGGTCGCATAGCGCGCCAATTATTGCATATTGTTTCGATGGTGGCGAAACAGATACACTGCGCTGCGGGGAATTGCGGATCAACCCAGCAGCAGGGCGAATCGGAAGGTAACGGAAGCGAATTGCCAGTCACGACGAAATACCGCACCCTGGTTGACGCCTTGCTGTCCGCGCCGGCGGAGCGGCCGTTTGTGACCGCCTGGATCGACGAAGACGAGCAGGAAACGGCCACCTTCGGTGAGTTTCGCCGTATGGCGCGCGTTCAAGCGCGGTTGCTGCAAGACAATGGCGTTGCGGTCGGCGATCGCGTCGTGCTCATCATGCCGCAAGGCATTCCGCTGATGGCGACGTTCGTCGGCGCGATGCTTCTGGGCGCTGTGCCGGCCATTCTGGCGTATCCCAACTTCAAGGTCGAGCCCTCCAAGTATCGCTTCGGATTGGCGGGCGTGACCGCGAACCTGCACGCCAAAGTCGTGGTCATCGACAACGAGTTTCCCGATGACCTGCTGGGCCATGTCAGTCTGGGCGATGCGCGTTTGCTGCGCGCAGCGGACGCCGGCATTAGCGGCGGCGAAGCGGAGTTGCCCGATCCTGGAAACGAGCCGGACTCGCTTGCGTTCATCCAGCACTCGGCGGGAACGACGGGATTCCAGAAGGGTGTGGCGCTCACTCATGCCGCTGTGCTGCGCCATCTGGAACACCTCTCGGCGGTGCTGAAGATCGACGAGCAGCGACATCGTCTATAGTTGGCTGCCGCTCTATCACGACATGGGACTGATCGCCTGCTTCATCCTGCCGATGGTGTGCCATCTGCACGTCGTGATGCAGTCTCCGCTCGATTGGGTCATGCATCCCGACACGATGCTGCAGATCTTCACCGACTACAAGTGCACGCTGGCGTGGCTTCCGAACTTTGCCTTCCAGTTCGTTCCGCGCCGCACTCCGCGCGAGCGCTGGTCGAATTACGACCTGTCTTCGGCGCGTGCGCTCATCAATTGTTCCGAGCCGGTGCGCGCTTCCAGCATGAACGAGTTCTACAGCGCATTCGCGCCCGGGGGCTGAAACAGTCGGCGCTGCAGGCGTCGTACGCGATGGCCGAGAATGTGTTCGCGGTTACCCAGTCGGGTATTCACGGCAAGTCGGGACCTGAGGTGATCTGGGCCGACGGACAACGCTTCCGCGCCGAGCACTTCATCGCGCCCGTTCCGGAAGGAACTCCGGGCGCTGTCTCGTTCACTTCGTCGGGCCAACTGCTGCCCAGCAACCGTGTGCAGATCGTTTCCGATTCCGGCGACGTGCTGCAGAACGGCTATGTAGGCGAGATCGCCATCCAAAGCGACTCGCTGTTTGAGGGCTACTACAACCGTCCCGATCTTACGGAGAAGGCGCTTCGCGACGGCTGGTACTACACCGGCGACCTCGGCTTCTATCTCGATGGTGAACTGTATGTCGTCGGCCGCAAGAAAGACCTGCTCATCATCGGTGGCGAGAACATCTATCCGCAGGACATCGAAGAGATCGTGTGCAGCCATCCCGCGATCCACGACGGCCGGGCCATTGCGATGGGCGTGTATCAATCGCAGATCTGGGCACGGAAGATATCGTGGTCGTCGCGGAGGTCGAGAGAGAAGAGCTTCTCCAGCAGGCCGACGACATCGAACGCGAAATCCGCAGCAGCGTTGTGGGCAACATGGGAGTCGCGGTGCGGACCATCTTCCTGAAGCCCCCGAAGTGGATCGTGAAGAGCACTGCGGGAAAGGCGGCGCGCTCCACGACTCGCGAGAAGCTGCTCAAAGAGCATCCGGAATTAGCTGCCGAATCATAGAGGAGCAACGAAACGTGACCCCCGAAGCGCAACAGATGATGGACCAGGTCGTGAAACTCATCCGCAAGCCTGGACTGCAAATCGACGAGAACACGCCGCTGGTATCTTCAGGCCTGATCGACTCGATGGCGCTGGTGGACCTGCTGTGACGCTCGAAGACATCACCCATCTGCGCATCCCCGCGGGCAAAGTCCAACCCAAGGACATGAACACGGTGGCCTTGATGTTCGAAACCGCGCAGCGTGTGGGCAAGCCGAGGAAGTAGCTGTACCGGAGGTTGGGAACTCACTGCACAGATTAGGGAGGCGCTTGCCACTGCGTTGGCTACTCTACGCTGCTGCCGCTATCCAGTCGCTGGTCCAGCTAAGGGTCACGGTGCGCGACTTGCCGTAGCCGAGACGATCAGCGCTGCCGGCTGGACTGACTTGCCATCTTAATCTTGTTGGGCAGGTATGGCTGAACCTTCGTGTAAAGCGAGTGATCGCCAGGGGTACCACCGGCGGGACCGGATAGTCTTACCGTCGACTTGCCTGTCCACTGATGCTTGCCCTCGCTGTTGGTCCGTCGGTGGTCACCTTCGCCTCAGTAGTGTGCGCCCGCGGCCGAGTAAACAACGGTGGTGTTTTTGTGGCCCGGCGGAACTTCGACTTCGCTATCATCCGTAGGCACCAGTTGGGGTCACTGGAGCAATAGCACACCGCATTCCGGCGACTACCGCTTTTTCTTCTCCGGCTTTACCACGATTGACCGCCGCACGGGCACGATGGCTCCGCGGCTGGGATCGGCGGCATTCTGCGCGCGCGTCATCACCTCGTTGCGCACGTAGCTGACGAACTCGGCCATCTGGCGCTGCATTTCGTCCATGCGCTCGCGCATTTGCAGAATGATGGCGATGCCCGAGATGTTGACGCCCAGGTCGCGCGCCAGCGACAGGATAAACTCCAGCCGCTCCAGGTCTTCGTCGGTGTAGAGGCGGGTGTTGCCCTCGGTGCGCGACGGCTTCAGCAGGCCTTCACGCTCGTAGAGGCGCAGGGTCTGGGGATGAATGCCGTACATCTCCGCCACCGAGCTGATCATGTACGCGCCTTGTTTTTTACGTTTAGCCATAAGTCGCTCTTGGCTATCGCAGCCCTCAGCTCTGCGTTAGATCGTTTATCTGGCGAACCGAGCATGCCACGTTCCTAGCCACTTCACACTTGCTTCCACAACTCTTCCCGCGGGTCTTCCGGATTCAACTTCGCCAACTCGCGCAGAATTTCCTTCGAGCGCTCGTCATCGCGGACCTTCGGCGGTAACCATCTTGATCTCGACGATTTCATCGCCGCGCTGGCCTTCTTTCACCGCCGAGGGTACGCCCTTCTCGCGCAGGCGCAGCTTCTGGCCCGCACTGCGTTCCCGGAGGAATGCTTCAGCAGCGCGCGACCATCGATGGTCGGCACTTCAATCTTCGCGCCCAGGGCGGCTTCGGTGAGCGTGACCGGCACGGTCAGATGAATGTCGTCGCCGTCGCGCTTGAAGATCGGATGCTCGCCGACGCGCACGATGATGTAGAGATCGCCGGCCGGTCCGCCCATCGTTCCGGCATTGCCGCGCCCCGGAAGGCGAATGCGCTGGCCGTCGCGCGTGCCCGCCTTGATGCGGACCTCAAGCGACTCAGTGCGCTGCACGCGGCCTTCGCCATGGCAGACGGGGCACACGGTGCGGTTCTTGCCGGTGCCGCCGCAGCGCGGACAGGTCACGTTGAACTTCATGCTGCCGCTCTTCTGCGTGATCTGTCCCTTGCCGTGGCACTCGGGCAGACGCCGGGACTCTCGATGTAGCCCTGGCCGTGGCAGTGCCCGCAGACTTCCAGGTGCGGAATGCTCAGCTGCATCTCGGCGCCGCGAATGGCCTGCCAGAAGCCGACGTTGACCTGGTATTCGAGATCGGTGCCCGGCTCGGACTGGCGTGCATCGCCTCGCCGCGTCCGCCGCCGAAGATGCTGGAGAAGATGTCGCGGAATCCGCCGCCGCCTGCCCGGCGTCCGGCCGCGCCTGCGCCTTCGGAGAAGTCGTTGAAGTCGAAGCCGCTGAAGTCGAACGGAACTTCCTGCGTGTAGTCGCGTGCCGCGCCCGCCGGGCGCCTGCCGAATCCGCCGCGCCAAAGCCACCGCCGCGCGCATAGGCCTCGGCCGCCGCCGGATCGATGTTGTCGGAGTAGAAGCCGAGCTGATCGTAGATCTTGCGCTTCTTGGGATCGCTGAGGACGTCGTTGGCTTCGGAGAGCTTCTTGAACTTCTCCTCGGCAGTCTTGTCGCCGGGATTCACGTCGGGATGATATTTGCGCGCAAGCTTGCGGAACGCCTTGCGGATGTCCTCCGCCGAGGCCGTCTTCTTGACCCCGAGGGTGCCGTAATAATCTTTGTCTTTGTTGGTGGTCGTGGCCATGTTTCAGCTATCGGCCGTCACGTTCGTGCTGTAGCCGCTTAGTTCATGCGATGTGCCCGGTCTACCGCCGGTTTGCCGATCGGCGGGACAACTGTTATTCGCGATGCGTGACCCGCCTCGTCGCTGATCACCTGTCGGCATGAAGCCGATGTCTACCGGTGATGACCGGAATCGCCTTCATGCGGCCGTCGATTCGCCGAGGTCACCAGGTACCAGCGTCTGTGATCGCGATCGAAATTCAACATGTAGGACTGATTGTTCACTTCAAATCTCAAATTAGTTCCTTCAGTCTGGGGAGTTCGTTTCGTTGTAAGTCGGCTCGGTCAGTCGTCAGTCGAGCTCGTTCATGCCCTGGCCTCGCTCTGATCGGGACTGTCATCTTCCGTCTCGCTTGCAGCTTGGTTCGACGTGACACCAGCGGCGCACTTTGAGCAAGGGCGCCCTAGCGCCCTTGACTGTTTCGCTAATTGCTAGCGCTAGCGTAGTTACTTCTTCTCGTCCACGTCCACGTACTCGGCGTCGATCACGCCTTCGTCCTTCTTCGGCTCGGCGCCACCGGCGGCCTCTCCGTCTCCGCCCGGAGCCGGTCCGCCCGGCGGTGGCTGCTGCGCTGAGGTCGCCTTGTACATGGCCTCGGCCAGCTTGTGCGAAGCCGCGGTCAAGTTCTCGCGCGCCTTGTTCATGGCAGCCGCGTCGGTGCCTTCCAGCGCCTTCTTGGCGTCGGCCAGAGCGTTCTCGACATCGCGACCGTTCCTGGCCGGAGATCTTGTCGCCGTGCTCGCGCAGCATCTTCTCGATGCTGTAGACCATGCCGTCGAGCTGGTTGCGCGCTTCGACCTCGTCGCGCTTGGCCTTGTCTTCGGAAGCGTGCGCGTCGGCGTCCTTCGCCATGCGCTCGACCTCTTCCTTGCTCAGACCCGAAGACGACGTGATCGTGATCTTCTGGTCCTTGCCGGTGGCCATGTCCTTGGCGTTGACGTTCAGGATGCCGTTGGCATCGATGTCGAACGTGACCTCGATCTGCGGCACGCCACGCGGCGCCGGCGGCAGTCCGGTCAGGTGGAACTTGCCGAGGGTGCGGTTGTCGCGCGCCATCGGACGTTCGCCCTGCATCACGTGAACTTCGACCGACGTCTGGTTGTCCGCCGCGGTCGAGAACATCTCCGACTTCTTGGTCGGGATGGTCGTGTTGCGCGGAATCATCGGCGTCGCCACGCCGCCCATGGTTTCGATGGACAGCGTCAGCGGAGTCACGTCGAGCAGCAGCAGGTCTTTCACCTCGCCGCCCAGCACGCCGCCCTGAATGGCTGCGCCGATCGCGACCACTTCGTCAGGGTTCACGCCCTTGTGGGGCTCCTTGCCGAAGATCTCCTTCACCAGCTGCTGAATGCGCGGCATACGCGTCTGTCCGCCGACCAGCACGACTTCGTTGATCTTGTCGGGCGTAATGCCGGCGTCCTTGATCGCCGCCTTGCACGGGCCGATGGAGCGATCGATGATGTCCTTCACCATCTCTTCCAGCTTGCCGCGAGTCAGCGTCTTCACCAGGTGCTTGGGACCGCTGGCATCGGCCGTGATGAACGGCAGATTGATTTCGGTCTGCATGGTGGTCGAGAGCTCGATCTTGGCGCGCTCGGCCGCGTCACGCAGACGCTGCAGGGCCATCTCGTTGCCCTTGTCGCGCAGGTTCAGGCCTTCGTCCTTCTTGAACTCGTCGATCAGCCAGTCCACGATGCGCTGGTCAATGTTGTCGCCGCCCAGGTGCGTGTCGCCGTTGGTGGACTTCACCTCGATGACGCCTTCGCCGACTTCCAGGATCGAAATATCGAAGGTGCCGCCGCCGAAGTCATACACGGCGATGGTCTCGTCCTTCTTCTTGTCGAGTCCGTAGGCCAGCGCGGCCGCCGTCGGCTCGTTGATGATGCGCTTCACTTCGAGGCCGGCAATCTTGCCCGCGTCCTTGGTCGCCTGGCGCTGTGCGTCGTTGAAGTACGCCGGAACGGTGATGACGGCTTCGGTGACCGTCTCGCCAAGGTAGTCTTCGGCGGCCTTCTTCAGCTTCTGAAGAATCATCGCCGAGATCTGCGGCGGGGTGTATTCCTTGCCCTGCGCCATCACCGCGACGTGATCGCCCGACTGCACGACCTTGTAGGGCACCATCTTCATCTCTTCATTGACTTCGTCGAAGCGACGGCCCATGAAGCGCTTGATGGAGTAAACGGTGTTTTCGGGATTGGTGATGGCTTGACGCTTGGCTACCTGTCCGACCAGCCGCTCGCCGTTCTTGGTGAAAGCCGACGACCGAGGGCGTCGTGCGCCCACCTTCTTCGTTGGGGATGACTTTGGGCTCGCCGCCTTCCATGACAGCGACCACCGAGTTGGTGGTGCCCAAGTCAATTCCGATAATCTTGCCCATTGCAGCACCCTCCTAAGGGAATATAAGTCCGTAAGCTAATGATAATAAACGAATTTCATGCATCTCAGTCCTTACAACAGAACGACTATAGAACTTGAGTGAATCATTGTCAATGTTTAGATGTGATTGGGAGGCAGGCAGTTGCAGGATTTGGGCTTGGGCCGAATCGGAAGAGCAAGTCGGCGGCTTAGCGGGGCGAAGGAGTCTTCGCGAGACCGAGTCCGTAGCTGACCTGCCATTCAATAACCCCAGCCTCTGCAAGCACGGTACCCGTCAGGACTGGTTTGCACATGGCAGACTTCGCGCCGCAGCCGGTAGAGTTCGATCTGCTCTGTGGCCAGGCGATCATCATCGTGGTTGCGACCGCATGCGCTTGGCGTAATTCTTTCTTTGCCTCTGCGATTGCAGCCTCGTATGCGGCCTCCGGTGCCAAGGGGTCCATCTCCCGCACCGCCTCGAACGCGATTCGCAATTTTGGCTTGCAGGCGGGTGACAGTTTCCACTGGTGTGCGACCGTTTGTGCGAGGATACCTGCGGCGGTCAGCAAGACTACAGCAGCTATCGCGGCGGCAACTTTTGTATGCTTTGTCACCTTTCCCTTCCTATTCTGTAGAAGATGAGTTGTCAATCAAAATTAATCGTGTTCTTTCGCAGCGAGGCTTCCCCTGATCCGGTGGAAATAACAAAACCATACTACTTCCTCCCACTTGTGATCGCCCGCACCCGCTAGAATCAAAAAGCCGGCCGAGCCAGAGGAGAGTACCTGAGACGTCGGTTACTCGATAACCCACCTCAGCCTTGACGCGGGACGTTCAACGGATTGCGACTATGACCACTGAGAACTTTGTCACCCAATGTTGGGCTCTTTCGGGCTTGAGGTTCACACCATCGAGGTTGGTGATGAAAAGACTCCAGACTTGTTGGTGCGCGATGGAGTGTGCACGTATCTGATTGAGATCAAAGACAAGTTTCCCGATCCGAGCACGGAGCAGCGACGAGCAGAAGTCCTGGAAAGCGGCGGTATTTGGACAGAAGAACAAGGCAACGGATACGCAGACAGGGTTTCCGGGGTGATTCGGAATGCTACGCACCCAACTCGACAGCTTCCAAAAGGAACCTATTGATTTCCGCCTACTTTGGTTGCACGCACGGCACCCCTATGAGTCCCTGCAACTGATGCAGTTTGAAGCAACCCTATACGGCACGGTGGACCTCCTCGACTTGGCGGAAACCCCACTCGCCCGGCCCTGCTTCTTTTTCACATATTCTGAGTTTTTCAGATTCCGGGAAGTGCTCGACGGAGCTTTCGTTGCATCGGACAACCAAGGAGTGTTCTGCCTGAATAGCTTCTCGCCGCGATTTGAGAAGCTCAAGAACTCGCAATTGTGTCGGGCATTCCGAGGAATCCGTGATCCAATCGACCTTGAGCGGACAGGCGAAGCGTATGTCGCGGATTGCGATGTGAGTCGAAAGGATCGCGCCGCAGTGCTGGAATATGTGAAGGTCAAATACGCACGTCCGCGGCTGATCCCGTTTGAGCCGAGGCGGCATACAGCCCAGATATCCCTTCCACGCGCAGGTGGCTCTCGGATAGAGCGGGGAGCCTATCTGCGTTGGCAAATCCAAGCCGTGTTTCTGGCAGAGTGCCTATGTTCCGAGCTGCACCGAGCTCTGTCGTGTGCTTGAGCTGGCCGCAGGCAGCGTAGATGTCGCGGCCACGCGGACGCCGGATGAAGGCCGGGATGCCCGCTCGCGTCAGGACGCTCTGGAACGCTAGCACTTGCTCGTCGCTGGGCGTGGAGAAGGGAATCTCCGGACCCGGATTCAAGGCGATGAGGTTGACCTTGGCGCGCAGACCGCGGATGAGGTCGACCATCTCTCGGGCGTGTTGCACATCGTCGTTCACCCCTCCGAGCAGAACATACTCGAAAGTGAGCCGCTCGCGATTGCGCAATGGGAACTCCCGAAGCGCAGCCATCAGCTTTTCGAGCGTCCATTTCCTGGTAATCGGCATGACCTGGGTGCGCAGAACTTCGTTAGGCGCATTGAGGGACACGGCCAGCTTAGGCCGCACCGGTTCAGCCCCGAAGTCAGCTATGCGGGGTACGATGCCCGAAGTCGAAACCGTCATGCGCGACTCGGGAATGCCAACCGCCTCGACCAGCAGCCGCACAGCTTGCATAAAGCTGTCGTAGTTCAGGAAGGGCTCGCCCTGTCCCATGAAGACGAGGTTGACGCGATCGCGTTCCATTTCGGCCTTTTGGTCGTTGAGGACGGCCAGTATCTGCCCGACGATCTCACCTGGGCGTAGATTGCGCTTCAGGCCAAGCAGTGCGGTCATACAGAAGGCGCACTCGACGGCGCAGCCCACCTGGCTCGAGACGCAGATGGTGGCGCGGTCCCACCCTTTCGCCAAGGGCGGGCGAAAGGGTGGAGCACCCGCCTGACTCAGCTGACGCAGCTCTTCATCGCCCACCTCGGAGCCGTCACCTGCCTCGCCACCATCGCCTTCGGGCATCCAAACGGTTTCGACGCTCTGGCCGTCAGAAAATGCGAGCAGGTAGCGAATGGTGCCGTCGGAAGAGCTAAACTTTTTCTCAATCCGCGGCAGACCGACTCCGTAGCCCGAGGCCTCAAGCTGCTGACGAAGGGCCAAAGGCAGGGTGGTGAACTGCGCCAGCTCTGACCACTTTTGCCGGTACAATCCGTCAAATAGTTGACGAGCGCGGTAAGAAGCCTGGCCAAGGTCCCCCATCAGTTCCGTAAGTTGTTGAAGGGAAAGACCCAATAGTTCGGTATGTTGCGGCCTGCTCATGCATCCAATAAGCTTGAGGGTTAAATTCCTTAGCGCCCGACGACGCTGCGGGCGAACTCTATCAGCAAGCGCCTATTTTAGTCCGCAACCGAGCTATCCGACAGGTACGAGCAGGAGAGAGCAGGGAAGCAGCATCCAGGATGCGCCTCCATTTCGTATGGAGAGTACGGAGTAATAGATGGTAGAAGAACTGCGGAATATTCAACGCGAGGTGTTGCCCAATGGCCTCACCATCCTGACCGAGCAGATGGACCACATCCGCTCGGTGTCAATGGGGATATGGGTAAAGTCAGGCTCGCGTCATGAAGATCCCACGGTTAACGGCATCTCGCATTTTGTAGAGCACATGGTTTTCAAGGGCACGACCAGCCGCTCGGCCGAGGACATTGCCCGGCAGGTGGATTCCATCGGCGGCAACATGGACGCCTTCACCGGTAAGGAGACGATCTGCTTCAACATCAAAGTCCTCGATGAGCATCTGCCCATAGCGGTCGACGTTTTAAGTGACATGGTCTTGCACCCGGTCTTCGATGGGGCCGAAATTACTCGCGAGCGCGGCGTCATCCTGGAAGAAATCAAGATGGACGAGGACAACCCGGATTATCTGGTCCATGAAATCTTTACCCAGAATTTTTTTAAGGACCACCCGCTGGGCAAGCCAATCCTTGGGACCAAAGAGACCGTCCGCCGTTTCGATCAGGAGGCGGTGCTGGGTTATTACGGCAGCAAGTTCGCGCCCGGCAACCTGGTCATTTCCGCGGCGGGCAACGTGGTTCACGGAGAATTTGTTGAGCTCTTGCAAAAACAGTTCGGGCAGTTGCAGCCCGGTTCGAATGGCTGGCACGATACGCCGCCGAAGACGAATTCTCGGATCATTTTGCGCAACAAGAAGGCACTGGAGCAGGTGCAGATTTGTGTGGGTGTTCCTTCCTACCGCATCAGTCATGAGAAGCGTTACGCCTCCTACATCCTGAATACGTTGCTGGGCGGCGGCATGAGTTCGCGGCTTTTCCAGAACATTCGCGAGAAGCAGGGGCTGGTGTACTCCATCTTTTCGGAGCTGAACCCCTTCCGCGATACGGGACTGCTGTCGGTGTATGCCGGGACGTCGCGGGAGTCCGCGCCCAAGGTGGTGCAGGCGATCGTCAAGGAGTTCCGACAACTGAAAGAGAACCCGATCACGGACGAGGAACTGAAGCGCGCCAAGGACCAGTTGAAGGGAAGTCTCATGTTGAGCTTGGAGTCCAGTACGGCCCGCATGTCGAACCTGGCACGCCAGGAGATGTATTATGACCGCTTCTTTGGGATGGACGAGATCATTGAGCGCATCCAGTCCGTCACCGTGGAAGACCTGCTGCAATCGGCCGCAGAATTCTTCCAGCCCCAGTTGATCGCGGTGACGGTGCTGGGAAATCTTAATGGCCTGAAGATAACGCGGGACTCACTGGCGTGCTGAAAAACATTAACTCGCGGTCGTCCAGGTTTCCGGCAATCGGTGGACTTTTCCTGATGGCATGCGTCCAACCAAAGGGCGAACTTTGACATCGCTGTCCCACTGAACAATAATTTTGCTGTCAGCCTCCCGCAGGACCGTGGCCTTCTTTCCCTGCCGAAGCTGATGCCGTGTTCTGCGGTGGAAAGCGCTGTAAGCTGACGAGGGGGTAAGAGAACATGCGCAGACGTAATGGCGATCGGGGCTTCTCGCTGATCGAACTGATCATTGTCGTAACCATCATCCTGATCATCGCCGCCTTTGCACTTCCCAAGATCATGAAATCGCAGATCCCGGCCCATGAAGCCTCCGCGATTGCCAGTATCCAGGCGATTCATGAGTCCGAGATGATCTATTCCAGCATGCATCCCGATGTGGGCTACACCGCCGACCTGGCGATCCTGGGTGGAACTGCCCAAGGGGGTGGCGAGCAGACGATCGACAATAACCTGGCCAGCGGCCGCAGGAGCGGCTACACCTTTACTTACACGCCGGGAGAAAAGGTTAACGGTGCGATTCGTTCCTACACGCTCACCGCAGTGCCCGATCAGATTGGTACGACCGGACAACGCAGGTTTTACTCGGATGAATCGGGCGAGGTGCACTACAACGGCGCCGGCCCGGCCGATGCGACCAGTCCGGTGCTTCAGTAGGTTCAGGGCGGGGCCGAGATCGAAACGAGGTACCCCGTCGGTCGCTCGTGAAACGACGAACGGGCAAAGATCTGCGCTACGGATGCGCGTTTTGCAAGGGAGTTAACCTACCCGCGCCGCCAGACGAGCGTCTAACCGGTAACCGACCTCCAATGTCAATTTCACGAATCTTGTTGCGATGGACCATCCCCGGCCTTCTGCCTCTGCTTTTTTCTCTGTCTCTTTGGTCGCAGATTGATGTTCACGCGCTGGCAGCCAAAGTAGACCAGCACTACGACCACATGCGTACGCTGGAAGCGAAGTTCACAGAAACCTACAAAGGGGCAGGGATGAACCGCACGGAGAGCGGAACTCTGCGGTTGAAGAAGCCCGGGCGCATGCGGTGGGACTACGATGAACCTCGCCCGAAGCTGTTTCTCACCGACGGCAGTGCGGCCTGGTTCTATGTCCCGGGCGAGCAACAGGCGCGTCGAACGCCCGTGAAGCAACTGGAGGACCTGCGCTCGCCTCTGCGTTACCTGCTGGGCAAGACCAAGCTCGAAAAGGAATTGGACGGGTTGTCGGTGGCTGCCGATGTCAAGCCGCTGAATGCCGGCGACGTGGTGCTACAAGGTATTCCAAAGGGAATGCGCGAGCGCGTGGCGCAGACTTCGCTCGAAGTTACTCCCGATGGTCTCATCTCGCGCATCATCGTCGAAGAACTCGACGGATCAGTGACTGAATTTCGCTTTCTTCAGCAGCGCGAGAACGTCGAAATACCAGACCAGCAGTTTCACTTTCTGCCTCCCCCCGGCGTCGAAGTCGTGGCTGGAACGGAGTTCATGGAATAGTCGTCGGCGTTCTGTACTCATCTCTCAGCAGTCGGCGGGCATGGCGCAAGGCTGAGATGCTGACCGCTTAGGGCTTTCCCGAGTGTTAGACTACCCTTAATCTCCCCGAGGAAGCTCTTACTCTATGGCCGAATACACGATCAGGATGGCTGACGAACGAGGCCACATGCTCGAACAACTGGAGCACGGGACCTCGGAGGTCGAAATTCGCGATCGGTACGCGCAGCAGGGATACCTCGTCTATTCGGTCAAGGCCAAGGGAGTATTTTCGGCTGATCTCCGCTTGCCGCAGCGCCGCAAGGTCCCACAGGACCAGTTTGTCATCTTTAATCAACAATTTGTGACCCTGATTCATGCCGGGTTACCGATTATCCAGTCCCTGGAACTGCTGATTAAGCGCCAGCGCAACCCATTCTTCCGCTCAGTCTTGCAAAACGTGCGCGACCGGCTTCGCGGTGGAGAATTGCTGTCGGAAGCCTTTGCGGCCCAAAAGGTATTTCCGAAGGTGTACACCACTACGCTGTTGGCCGGCGAGAAGAGCGGCAACCTGGAAGAAGTCTTGGGACGCTATATAGCCTTTCAGCGTTTGTCCGTCAGTTTCCGTAAGAAGCTGATATCGTCGCTGGTCTATCCCACCCTGCTCGTCCTTATGCTGCTGGTCATGATGACCTTCCTGATCACATTCGTGGTGCCGCAGTTCGCCAACCTATATCACCAGTTGGGTTCCGAGCTGCCCCCGATGACCGCGTTGATGCTGGCCATCGGAGTCAACGCCAAGCATTATTTCTTTTACACGCTGGCGGTACTGGTTGTCGGAGGATTCTTTCTGTGGCGCTGGATGAAAAGCGACGAAGGCGCCACACAGATGGACCGTTTCAAACTGAAGATTCCCCTGCTGGGCGGCATCTGGTTGAAGTATCAAGTCGCAGTCTTCTCGCGCATGCTGTCAACTCTGCTTTCGGGCGGCTTGTCCCTGGTGCCTTCGCTGGAAACGGCCGGCGAGTCGATGCAGAGCCACCTGATATCGCACGGTATCGAGAAGGCCACCCGTGGTGTGCGCGAAGGACAGGGTCTGGCCCGCAGCCTGGAGCAGACCAAGGTTTTTCCGGAAATGTCGATAGAGATGATCGAAGTCGGCGAATCCACCGGAGCCTTACCCGCTATGCTGAATTCGGTTGCCGAGTTTTATGAAGAAGATGTGCAGAATGCGCTGGCCACTGCCATGTCGCTGATCGAACCTATCATTCTTATTGTTATGGGCATAGTCGTGGCCTTCGTGCTGATTTCGCTGTATCTGCCGATTTTCAGCCTAGGGGCCGGAGGAATTAAGTGAGTGGATAGTGGTTAGTGGATGGTTTCGAGGCTTGTTGCAGGATTGCTTATAGCTTTAGAACTAATGACCTAAAGCGAAGAGCGAAGAGCGAAAGGCGAAGAACGCGAGGAGCAGTTTACCAATGGCAGACCCAAAGAAGGCGATCTTCGTGGATGGCGGCAACGGAAGCCCAACCACCACGCAAGATGAAGTGGAGCACGGCAAAGACCTGGCGAAGCGTTATCGCTGCGAGTTCGTGGATCTGAAAAACTTCCACATTCAACACGAACTATTCCGCAAGATTCCTGTGGACCTGATGTTCCGCTACAACTTCGTGCCGCTGGAGGAGAGGTCTGACGGCCGTCTGGTAGTGGCCATAGCCGACCCCAGCCAGTTGATGATGATCGATGAGATCGGCCTGCTTCTGGCGCGGCGGATCCAGACCAAGGTTGCAAGCCTCTCCCAGATCAACGACATTCTGAAGAAGACGGAACAGTCGCAGCGCGTTCTGGAAGAAGCCAGCGAGGGCTTTGCCCTTGATGTCATTGCCGAGGATGAAGACTCGGACGAGACCATCTCGATTGAGAAACTGACGGCTGAGGCTGACATCAATCCGATCATCCGATTGGTGGACACCACGATTTTCACCGCCTTGCAGCGGCGCGCCAGCGATATTCACATCGAGACGCGCGACGACTCCGTGGTCATCAAGTACCGGATCGACGGTGTGCTGCAACAGGCGATGCAGCCGATTGCCAAGGAGCACCATTCCACCATCATCTCGCGTATCAAGGTGATGAGTGAGCTAGATATTTCCGAACGCCGCGTGCCCCAGGACGGACGTTTCCGGGTCCGCTATAACGCGCGCTCCATCGACTTCCGCGTTTCCATCATGCCCTCGATTCATGGCGAAGACGCGGTGCTGCGTGTGCTCGACAAGGAGTCGATGAGCGAGAAGTTCCACAAGCTGACGCTCGATGTAGTCGGATTCAGCGAAGAAGATCTTCGTAAGTTTCGCCGCTACATCAAGGAGCCTTACGGCATGGTGCTGGTGACCGGACCGACGGGCTCGGGCAAGACCACCACGTTGTACGCTGCGCTGAACGAAATCAAGACCGACGAAGACAAGCTCATTACCATCGAGGATCCGGTCGAATACCAGATCCGCGGTATCACCCAGATTCCAGTCAACGAGAAGAAAGGCCTGACCTTCGCCCGCGGCCTGCGCTCGATTCTGCGCCACGATCCCGACAAGATCATGGTGGGCGAGATCCGCGACACCGAGACCGCGCAGATCGCCATCAATTCTGCCCTTACCGGCCACCTGGTGTTCACCACCGTGCACGCCAACAACGTGGTGGACGTGCTCGGACGCTTCCTGAACATGGGGGTTGAGGCGTACAACTTCGTATCCGCGTTGAACTGCATTCTGGCCCAACGGCTGGTGCGCCTCATCTGTGAGTTCTGCAAGAAAGAGGTCTACTACACCGACGAGGAACTAGAGGCCAGCGGACTGAATCCGCAAGAATGGGCAGGGGTCCCGTTCTATGAGGGAGAAGGCTGCATCGAATGTTCGGGAACGGGTTTTCGCGGGCGTTCCGCGATCCATGAACTGCTGGAGTTGACCGACAACGTGCGTGAGATGATTCTGGCCAAGCGCCCCAGTAGCGAGATTCGGCGGGCCGCCCGCGATGAGGGAATGCATTTCCTTCGCGAGTCGGCAATTGATAGAGTGAAACGTGGACTGACAACCTTGAAGGAGATCAATAAGGTCACGTTTATTGAGACGACGCGGTAAGGATTGTGGACTACAGAGACAGAAACCACTTTCGCCGGAACACGCAAGATAGATCGGTGTGGAAGGGACAGGCTTTCAATGGATTTTGTGGATATTGCATCTAATCCTTTGTAAATCAAGTATTTATGTGTAACCCGTTGGGGCTCAAGTTTTTAGCGGGAATTTTTGTCTAAGTTGTTGATTCTAGGTTCCGCTATTAGAGGGTGGAGTAACTGATCGGTAAATATGAGTTAGCGAACGTCACCGACGTCGGGATGTTCGGCTGACTGGGTACCAAATCGTAATCGGACTTGAAATGGCTGACCAACACATTCCGCGGCCGCGAGTGGCTTGTGAGATAACGGCCGAGCGGGTCCTTGCTGCGCGCGCCGGCGAAGGCGCCCAGACCCTGGAAGCCTCCGCCGCTCAGCGGTTGCCTGAGGGAGCACTCACGCCAGGGCTAACGCAAGCGAATATTGGCGCCCGCGAGGCGCTGGTGAGGGCACTTCGAGATACGCTCGCTGCCGTGGCGGCCCGTTCCGGCGATGTGTGTCTGGTTATCCCCGACGCTGCGACGCGCATCATGCTGCTGGACTTCGATACCTTGCCCGACAAGCCGCAGGAGGCGGATGCCGTGGTTCGCTTCCGACTCAAGAAGTCTCTGCCCTTTGACGTGGAGCAGTCGTCGGTCTCTTTCGATCGGCAAGGCACGTCGAATCCGGTGAGGGTGGTTGCAGCGGTTACTCCGCGCGCTGTGCTGGAGGAGTACGAGTCGCTGGTCCGCGAGGCAGGCTACAATCCGGGTGCGGTGCTACCCTCGATGATCGCCGCCTTGGGTGCGGTAGATGCTTCTCGTCCGACCATGGTTATCAAGGTCGAGCCCGGGACCACGACCTTCGCCATCGTCGACCAAAATCAGTTGCTGCTCTACCGCGCGCTGGAAAACGGCGGCTCAGCAGTGACCGGCGAATCGCTTGTGGATGACGTAAATACCTCCCTGGTTTATTTCGAAGACCGCTATGCCGTGGGCGTGGACCGCGTGCTGGTGGCAGGAGTTGAGTCGGCGCAGGCGCTGCAAACCGCGCTGAGCGCGACCGCCAACATTCGAGTTGAGGAGCTGGTCACGAGTAGCGTGGCAGGTCCGGCAGCAGCCAACGTCTCGCGTTCGGCGCTGGCCGGCGTGGTGGGAGCATTGGTGTCCTGATGCGTTTCACCCTCAATCTCGCGAGCCAGCCGCTACGAAGGCGCCCGGCGATTCCGCCAGCGCATAGCCGGGGTTGTTGCGGGGCTGGCGCTGATTGCGGTTGTGCTGGGCGGCTACATCATCTATCAGCGAGTTCATTCTCGTACGATCAATGAGCAACTGTCCCAGGCGCACCGGGAAATTGAGGGCCTCAATCAGGAGGAAGCGCAGGCGCGTGCCATTCTGAACAGGCCGGAGAACCGCGATGTCGCTGACCAGTCGGAATTCCTGAACCAACTGTTCGCGCGCAAGGCACTCTCATGGACAAGGGTGTTTATGGAGATGGAAAAAATCATGCCACCTGACCTGCATGTCGTTTCCATGAAGCCGGAGTACAACAAGACGAACGATCTGACGTTGCACGTGGTGGTAGCGACGGGTTCCCGTGAGCGCGCAGTCGAGTTGGTGCGGCGCATGGAGAAGTCGAACCATTTCCGGCAGGCTGAGATCGTGGCCGAAAATGTGACCGCGAATAGCGGCGATCAAAGCGCCGGCCCGGGTAACATCCAGTTCGATGTTGCCGCCATCTACCTGCCCGGCGTACCCGACACCGATGCCGACACCCCGGGCGCAGGCAACGGCAAGGAGAAGAGCGGCGAGCAGCAAAAGACCGCGGCTGCGGTTCAGCCCTCAGCAGCGCCGGTGAACTCCGCGCAGAACCAGCCACGGCTAGTGCGGGGAAGAGAGCACTAATGGCCAGCATTGGCGAGATCCGCAAGAAATGGATGCCGGCGCTAGTGGGTCTGCTGGTGCTCGATTTGGCCTGCGTCGGTTATTTGCTGTCGCCGGCCGGACGCTCGCGCCAAGCGCGGCAGCGGGAATACTATGAATTGCGGGCCGAGCTTACGAACAAGAAGCAGGAGGTGCTTCCGACGCGCGGCATGGACCAGAAGCTGAAACAGGCATCGCAGGACATTGTTAGCTTCGACGAACAGCGCTTTCCGGCGCAATATTCTGGTGTAGCCGAGGAACTGGGCACGTTAGCCTCGGACACCGGGGTCCACTTCGCCGGATTGAAATACGACGAAAAGGAAGCGACGATTGAAGGCTTGCGCAAGTTGAATATCGAGATCACCCTCTCCGGCGACTACCTGCAGGAAGTGAAGTTCATCAACGGGCTGGAACGTGACAAAATGTTTTTCCTCATCGATGGTGTCAACCTGGCGGAACAGCAAGGTGTGGTTCGACTGCAATTGAAATTGGAGACTTACTTGCGCAGCGGAGCAGCGGCATCGTGAAGCTTGGTACCGAGAACAAGACAAAGACCATCATGGCGACCGCTTTAGTGTTGCTGGCGGCGGTTCTGGTGGTGCGTGCATTCCGCGGTGAGGACAACCCGGCTCCGGCTGGGAAGCCGGCGGCATCGGCTTCGCGGCCGTTATCGGCCGGCGCGAACACGCAGGGACGTGGCGGCAACGCGCCGACCGCCACCGCCCGCAAGACCGCCGCTCCGATGCTGGCGCAGACCCTGGATCCCACTTTGCGTTTTGACCTTCTAAAGGCCAGCGAAGAGGTGACGTATAAGGGGACCGGGCGCGACATTTTCCGGTCGCAACCAGAGGAGGCAGCAATTCCGAAGCCGGTGACGCCAGACGTGAAGCCGGGTCCCGCTCCGCCGCCACCGCCGCCGCCCATCGACTTGAAGTTCTATGGCTTCGCCAGCCGCAAAGACGGGTACAAGCGCATTTTCCTTTCGAAGGGAGACGACATCTTCGTCGCCAAGGAAGGCGACATTGTGGACCGTCGTTACAAGATTGTTCACATTGGACAGAATTCGGTGGATGTGGAAGACGTGCTGACCAACAATCACCAGACGCTTCCGTTGCTGGCGGGATGATCATCCGCGGCATTTGACCGTCGTGATCGTCTATAGAAGAGAAGAGATGTATTGAGCAGCAGTATGCAACAGGATGTTTCCACGCAAGAAGAGCGCGCAACGCTGCCGGTTCCAGCGGGTTCCGAATCTCGCCTTGCCATTAGGAGGCCAATCCACTCACGGCGCATTCAGCGCGAGAGTGGCTATCTGCTGCTTGCTGTTTTGCTAATGGTCGCTTTCATGGTGATCGCCGCGACCATCGAAGCGCCGCTTATGGTGCAGCAGATGAAACGCGACCGCGAAGAGGAAATGATCCACCGCGGAACCGAATACGCCCGCGCCATCAAAAAGTACTACAAGAAGTTCGGCAGTTACCCAGCAACCCTGGAACAGCTCGACAACACCAACCAGATACGGTTCTTGCGCAAGCGCTACAAAGATCCGCTCACCAAGGACGGCAAGTGGAAGCTGCTTACCTACGGCGACATTCAGACGCTGCTCAATCCCAACGCTCCCGGGACGCCGGCTGCAGCGTTGGGCGCGCAAGGGCAGTCGGCATTCGGACAGCCGGCCGCGGTCTCCTCGATCGGTACAACCGGCACGCCCAACTCGTCGCCCGTGGCCCCGGCAAATGTCGTATCCGGTTCCACTACGGGCTTCGATCAAAACACCCCAGTTTCTCCTCAACAGCAAGCCAATCCAGGAGGAAACACTCCGGGAAGCTTTGCCGGAAACTCGCAGCCGGGTGCTCAGCAAGGCAGCAGCCCGTTCACCAACAGCTTCAGTCTGGGCGCGAGCAGCAGTTCGACCAGTAACCAACCGGGAACTGCTGGGTCCAACACCGCCGGCGGCAATCAAACCTTTGGCGGCGGAGCCATTGTCGGTGTTGCCAGTCTGAGCAAAGATCCCACCATTCGCGTCTACAACAAGAAGAAGACCTACAACGAATGGCAGTTCATCTACAACCCGATGATGGACCAAATGAATGTCCTGCTGCGCGGCCCGTATCAACCGACGACGATTGGCGGAGCGCAAGTTGGAACACCCGCGGGACAGATGAACCAGCAACAGAGCGGTTTCGGCCAATCGAGTGGCTTTGGTCAGCAGCAGAACAGCTTCGGGCAGCAGCAGAACAGCTTCGGACAACAGCAAAATGCGCCGCAGCAGGCTTCACCCGTAAATCAGTATCCGCCCGACCAGAACCTGCCTCATTGACCTTCGAGTCGGGTTTCTACGCCCGATTCGTAAATTCCACCAGCAACTGCAACCGCTGCCGAGCGTGACCTGAATCGATCGCGTAGGCGGCCAACGGCACCGCGTCGCCGATGCGATCGGCGTGTCCAGCGGCAACTAAAGCGGCGGCGGCGTTGAGCAACACCACGTCGCGTCGGCAAGAACGCTCACCATCAAGAATAGCGCGAATGATTGCCGCGTTCTGTGCGGCATCGCCGCCTGCGATTTCGCTAAGCGGTGCGCACGGCAGGCCAAAGTCTTCCGGAGCGATTTCGTACGCGCGCACAGCGCCATTGCGTACCTCGGCTACTTTGCTTGGACCCGAAATAGTGATCTCGTCGAGCCCGTCACGCCCGTGAACCACCAGCGCTCGCCGCAAGCCGAGTTCACTCAGGGCCTCGGCCAGCTTCTCCACCAGATCGGCGGAATACACACCGACGACCTGCGCCGACGCCCGCGCAGGATTGGTTAGAGGCCCAAGCAGATTGAACACCGTACGCAGCCGCAACTCACGGCGAACCGGCTGCACGTACTGCATCGCGGAATGCAGTGCCGGCGCGAAAAGAAAGACCATGCCGATTTCGCGCAGGCAGGCGGCCATGCGAGCCGGCGGCAAATCAATCTTGACGCCGAGCGCCTCCATCACGTCCGCCGAGCCACACTTGGAGCTGATGCTGCGATTGCCGTGCTTCGCAACTCTGACACCAGCGCCGGCGATGACCAACGCGACCGCAGTGGATATGTTGAAGGTCCCGCTGGTGTCGCCGCCGGTGCCACAAGTGTCCACCAGAGCGTCGCGCTCGGTGCCACTGACATCCAACGCCTCGCCGTCTTCGGTTTGTAGAGGGACGGCCGCGTTACGGATGGCTTGCGCGAAGCCGACGATCTCCTCGACGGTCTCGCCTTTCATGTGCAAGGCCACCAGCAGCGCTGCAATCTGCGCGTTGGTCGCCTCGCCGCGCAGGATTTCCGACATGACCTCGCGCGCCTCATCGCGAGTGAGCGAAGAGCAGTGGTTGGCGACCTTATGCAGCGCATCGAGAAGCATGAAATCAGTAGCCAGTCGGCAGTTCTCAGTTGTCAGTAAGCAAGCTACTGCGCCGGCGTTGCCGGAGGTGTGCTCTTGTTGGTGGTGCTGGGATGGGCGCTTGTTCCGCCGCTCTTTGGTGTCGTTACGGAATGCCGCGGGTCGATGATCTTAATGTGCGTGATCTTCGGCGGCGAGTAGGGCCGGTCGGTGCGCGGATCAGCGGCCAGGCGCGCGATGTTCTTTACCACGTCCAGGTTCTCGCACTGCCCGAAGATCGTATGCTTGCCGTTCAGGTGGGGTGTGGGAACTTCCGTGATGAAAAACTGCGAGCCATTGGTGTTCGGCCCACTGTTGGCCATCGCCAGGCGTCCGGGCTGGTTGAACGTGAGGGCGGAGCTGAACTCATCCTTGAAGTCGTAGCCGGGACCGCCCGTCCCGTTGCCGGCAGGATCGCCGCACTGGATCATGAACTCCGGGATGACGCGATGGCAGATGGTGCCGTCGTAGAGCGGAGTGTGCATCATCTGGCCGGTCTTGGGGTTCTTCCAGGCTTTGGTTCCGTTGGCGAGGCCGATGAAGTTGGCCACCGTCAGCGGCGCCTGATCGGGGAACAGGGTGCAGGTGATGTTTCCGTCGGTGGTTTCGATGATCGCCGTCGGCAGTTTCGGCTCGGCTGCCGAACCCTGATTGCTCGCCGACGAGGCGCCACCTGATGCCTGCGCACTCGCTAAGGCGGTCAAGCTGAGAAAAAGAATTGTTGTTACGGAATTGCGCATAAGTTCTCCATTTCTATGTACTACTCTCTAACGGTTGACCACGCTCGGCTCGATTCCCAATTCGGGAGTGGATGTTAACGGATAAGTTACCCATCCCCCTCCATGCCTTACCTGGAATCAACAACTTAAGCAAAAATTCCCGGCAAATAATAGAGCCCCAATGGTTTACAGGTAAAAACTTGAGCCACCGACACTTACGCCAGGAATTCGATTTTGAATTCGGAGGCTCGCACAGTCACGCCCAAGGGAGAGTTAACGAAGTCGTTATCATCCACATCTCGGAATCTGCCGACTGGTAACTAACTACTGGCATTGTTTTTCAAAGATCGTTGGGCTCGGCGACGCCGACTTCTGTAGCTGCGGGGCGTTGGAGACATTAGTCTCCTTGGCCAGTGTACCGCCCTGCTGGACGATGTCAAGATTACGAAGGTACATGTACTTGCTGAAGCTTTCTCCTGTGAATACCGTCGTGTTGGATCGGCAGGCATAATGGCGTTTTTCACAGCCAGCGGCTGGATGGTAATCTTGTGGCAATTACGCACATGAAAAAAGCGAATTCCGACGATCGCAGCTCGGCCGCAAAAAGCCGCCGCTCCGAAGAACGTGGACGAATACCTCGCGGGTGTCCCGGAACCCGCCCGCAGCACATTGAACAAGATTCGCGCGGCGATTCGGTCCGCTGCGCCGCCGGAGGCCACCGAGGTCATCAGCTATCGGATTCCGATGTTCAAGTACAAAGGAATGCTGATGGGGTTCGCCGCGTTTTCGAACCATTGCAGTTTGTTTCCTGGAAGTCTGTCCGCGATGAAAGCGTTCAAGGACGAACTCAAAGACTTCCCTACATCGAAAGGCACCATCCGATTCCCCGTGGACAAGCCTCCGTCGGCCGCCCTTGTGAAAAGGCTAGTGAAGGCACGGATCGCAGAGAACGAACGCCGGGAACGACGCTGAGCGGGTTCCTCCTTGAAAACTCGTACCGTCCAGCCAGCATCGGGCTAGAGCCTGTGTGAGAACCGTGTCGCCCCTGCGGGGCTGGCGTTGAGACAGGTTTAGACCTCTCCTCTCACCACAGCTTCACGAGTCGAGTACTCACACAGACTCTGCGGGACTGGTTGCATTGCATTCCGCCGCCTGCAAACAAGACACAGTTCTCACGCAAACTCCTTAGGGAGGTTCTGAACAAGTCAGCTTCCGTTTTTCCGGGGCTGAAGCCCCGGAGTATTTGCAACGGCTTAGACGCCGGCCTGAAGGCTGGCTCTACCCGAACATCGACTTGTTCAGAGTTTCCTTAGGGCTGCGCTCGCGGGCTCGGCGCAATTTCAGGGCGCGTATCGCGATTGGTTTCCGACTGAATCTGCTTCGAGAGCTTTTCGACCTCGCCAAAAACCCGCAGCAGGTTGGCGCCGAGAATCTTATCGAGGTCCGCGGCCTTGTAGCCGCGTTCGTATAGCGCCTGAGTGATCTTGGGCAGGTCGGCGGCGGAATCGAGCCCCAGCGGCGAGCAATCAATACCATCAAAATCCGAGCCCAGCCCGACGTGGTCCACGCCCGCGACCTTCACCATGTGGTCGATGTGGTCAATCAGGTCGCTGAGCGGCGGTCGCGGCAGCTTGGGCGCCAGGGCGGCCTTGGCTGTGTCCAGTTGTTTCTTCACCTCCGGCGTTTGCGGTTCCATGAACAACGATTGCACCTTCTCGTAATCGGGATCGTGCTGGGCTTTAAGCTCCTTCACCTTGTCCACGTACTTCTGCGAAATGAAACCACAATAGAAATTCACCTGTGCCACGCCGCCGTTGCGGGCCAGCGCGATCAGCATGTCGTCGGTCATGTTGCGCGGCGCATTGGTGAGGGCGCGCGAGGACGAATGGGATGCGATGACCGGAGCGCGGCTGGCGACCAGCGCCTGGTAAAAGGTGCGATCGGCGACGTGCGAGATGTCTACCATCATGCCCATGCGGTTCATCTCGCGCACCACCTGGCGTCCGAAATCGGTGATGCCATCGTGGTGCTCGATTTTCTTGTCGTCGAGGTCGCCGCTGGAATCGCCCAAGCTCGTTGGTGTTCGACCAGGTCAGCGTCATGTAGCGCACCCCGAGGCGGTAGTAATCGCGCAGAACGCGCATATCGCCCTGGATGGCGTGTCCGCCCTCGACGCCCAACAGTGCCGCCAGCTTGTGCTGGCGATGCGCCGCAAGAATGTCCTGCGTGCTGAACGCCATCATCATCTTGTCGGGATGAAGGCGCGCCTGTTCGTACACCGAATCAATCATGTCGAGCGAGCGCTTGATCTCCTGTCCCTTGAAGGTCCAGGGATTCACCCAAATGGAAAAGAACTCCGCGCCCAGGTTTCCGGCCTTGATCTTGTTGAAGTCCAGGTAACCGGTGCCTGCGTCCTGCGAGAGATCGAAGTTCTCGTCCACAAAGCGGCCGGGCGTGTCGGCGTGGGTATCAATGATGAGCGCCGAGTTGTGGATGGCACGCCAGCCATGCTGAGCGGCCGTCTGCGGCGCCACGGGGTTCGGTTTTTGCGGAGATACTACACAATTCTCGGGATATCCGGGACAATCGCCAACGATTCCTTCCGGTGCCTTTTGAGACGGTTTAGCGCCGGGTGTTGAAGAGGTCTGGGCGATAGCGAGTGCAGGGAAGAGGAGGGCGGAAATAAGTATCAGGTGAAAGCTTCGCATTGCGATGATGGGGCTCCGAGAGGAATGTCGGTGCGCTTGGATTGTAAACGAAAGGAGATGGGAGAGAGAGAATCATCCCACCACGAAACTCTTCATCCTGCGCAGCAGCGACTCCGGTGCCTGGACATCCAGATCAACGCAGCCGTCCCGATATGCGCGCGCATAGACCAGCGCCTTGGCATCCAGCGCCGCCAGCGTCTTGCCTTCCGATTGTGGCACGCGCAGGTGTACACGTCGCACCGGATCTTCCGTGATCTGGGCGTCAATGTGCTCCAGCAGCTTGTCCAGGCCGACGCCCTTCGCAGCCGAGACATGAATCACGCTGTCCGTGTCGCGCAGGCTCTCGCGCTTCTTTTCAGGCAGCAGGTCAACCTTGTTCATCACATAGAGCCTGGGCTTGTCCTGCGACTCCAACTCGCGCAACACCTCTTCCACCTGCGCCTGCTGCTCGCCCGCCGTCGGACTGGTGACGTCGGCCACATGCAGCAGCAGCGAAGCGCGCTGCACTTCTTCGAGGGTGGCGCGGAAGGCCGAAACCAGGGTGTGAGGCAGATTTCGGATGAACCCGACCGTGTCCGACAACAGCACCTGGCGTCGCGACGGGAGTGTCACACTGCGCAGCGTGGGATCGAGCGTGGCGAACATGCGTGCGCTCTCCAGTACACCGGCGTTGGTGAGCGCATTAAAGAGCGTGGACTTGCCGGCATTGGTGTAGCCGACCAGCGCAACCGTTGCGATGGGTGCGGACTCTCGCCGTTGCCGCTGCTGGCCACGAATGCGCCGGACGTTCTCCAGTTGCTCCTTCACATGGCGGATGCGCCGATAGATCTTGCGCCGATCGGTTTCGAGCTGCGTCTCACCCGGACCTCGGGTGCCGATGCCGCCGCCAAGCTGCGACATCTCGACGCCGCGGCCGGTCAGGCGTGGCAGCAGGTATTGCAACTGGGCAAGTTCCACCTGGAGCTGGCCCTCACGCGTGCGGGCGTGGCGCGCGAAGATGTCGAGAATAAGTTGGGTGCGATCGATGACGCGCGCGTCGAGCTCACGTTCCAGGTTGCGCTGCTGCGAGGGCGTCAGTTCATGATCGAAGATCACGACCTCGGGAGCACTGGAGGCCACCGCGCCCTTCAATTCCTCCAGTTTTCCGCTGCCGATGAGAGTGGCCGGGTTGGGTTTCTGAAGCCTCTGGAGAAACTCGGCCATGACGCTACCACCGGCGCTGGTAGCCAGTTCGCGCAACTCGGCCATGGACTCTTCCGGGGAGAACTCGCGGGGCTCATCGCCGGGAGAGTGGAGATGAGGGGATGCAGCGTTCCGGGCTGCCCGGGCGCTGGGCGGGACCTTTCCCAAACCCGCTTGCCGACCGCTCGCACTGGACAGCGCGCCGGATTCCATCGGATGGCTGGCTTTGGTTCGAGGCCCTTGCTTAGCGGGACGCGAGAGGAGCTCCACTCCGACCAGGAACACACGCTCCGCCTCGCTCCGCTGGGTCGTGAGGGAACGGCCGCTTGCTTTGGATTTCATTCCGCTGGCGCGCGAGATAGATTATTCCTCGGAGGTCACATTCGGACCCTCAGCGGGTGCCGGATGCGCAAGTTCCGCCGCTGAGCGGTGCTCAAAGTGTCGTTCCGGGTGAAGCGAGCGCCCCATCACCACGGTGGAAATCGCATGCTTGAAAATCAACTGCTCTTGGTTGTTCGTTTCCAAAACCACCGAATACTTGTCGAAGGAACGGATTCTTCCCGTCAATTTCACGCCGCTGAGGAGATAAAGAGTAATAACGCATTTGTCCTTGCGGGCGGTGTTCAGAAACGAATCTTGTATGTTCTGTGCGGGTTTGATCTCCATAAGTCCTCCCCGGCAAACGTCCCAAAACATTCCAGCCCGAAGTAGCTCGATCCCTATCGAACAAGGGACTGGAAACGATGCCGTACCGCCGCCGGTCAAGTAACTGCCAACTACGGGTGCGGAACCAAAGTGTTGCTCCTTAACGATAAGGCGGCGGAGGCGCAATTTCAACTAAAACAAGTAGATGGGGCGGTGATGTAAAATTCGCCAACTGGTCCAGAAATGGAACGGTGCCCCAGCAAGGCTACTGCTGACACACTTTGGAGGCCGAATTCTGTGCCACTTATAGGCTCGCTTATCGCTCCGCAAATTGATTTTCCCGGCGGTGAAGTCGCCGCCATGATGATTCTTCGCTGGATACACCTCGTGGCCGGCGTCACCTGGGTAGGGCTTCTGTACTTTTTTACCTTGGTCAATGCACCGTTCCTGCAGGAGCTTGATGCCACGTCACGCGGAATTGTTGTTCCCAAGCTGATGCCGCGCGCATTGTGGTGGTTCCGCTGGAGCTCGGTGGTAACCGTGCTGGCGGGGATCGCCTACTGGATGCACATCGTCGCCACCGACGCGCGTTCCGCGAGCGTAGCCGGTGAAGCAGTTTCTCCCGGACGAATGTTTGGTAGTTTCTTTGTCCTGTGGACGCTGGCGTTCGCCGTTGAGATGGGCGCCCTGATGTCGCCGGCGGAAGTGCTTCGCAAAAGTGCGATCCTGGGCGTGATCGTGGCGATCGCGGTCATGGGCGCAGCCTACGTATTCCTGGCCATCAATCAGAATGGCTGGGAGAGCAGTCGCGCGCTGGCCATCGGGATTGGTGGAGGGCTGGGCTGGTTCATGTTGCTGAACGTGTGGGGTATCGTGTGGCGCATGCAGAAGAAGATGATCCGCTGGATCGGGGCCAACGCCACTGAGGGGACGGCCATGCCAGCCGAAGCGCCCAAGGTCATGCGGCTGTCCATTCTCTGCACCCGGGTGAACTTTGTGCTGTCGTTCCCCATGCTGTTCTTTATGGGAGCGGCCAGCCACTATACGATGTTTCCTGGAAAGTGAACCGCGATACGATGAGCACCAGAACCGTTGCTAAAGTAGCGCTTTTTGGTTATTGCGTATGGCCACAGTACCACGTAAGTTAGCGACGCTGGACGATGAGTTTTAGAAAGCGATTCATTCAAGCTGCGTCACTTGCGATAGCGATGGCGGCCCCAGAGCAACCGGCAGCCGAGCAAGCCAGGCCGTCGGCGACACAAGAGCCAGCGTCGCAAGTGCAATCGTCGTTCTCTGCGTATCCTGGTCCGCAAAACCTGCCTCTGGAAAATCCGTCCCGTTCGCTTTTTTCATTCTTGCCTGAGGTTTCACTGACGCCTCAGGCGTTGTTTGATTTCAGAGACTCCGACATCAAGTTCAGGCTGGCGAGCTTGATGAGCGTGCTTCGGGACAGCGGACATGAAGGCTGGGTGCTGGCGGCCTATCCCGACCCCAAGACGAGCCGGCCATTGATCGGGGCAGGATTCGGTCTCGATGTTACGGCCACCGAGCACCTCCAGCGCGACCTCCTCAATCCTCACCCGTTTCTCGAACCTTCCAGCGCCCAATTGTGGCAGGCGGCAGGGCTGGATCCGGCACAACTGCAAAGCATACTCGACCGCTTCGACCGCGATTTGAAGGCATGGAACAAGAAAAACTTTCGCAGAAAGATTAAAACCCATAAGCTGCCGCCGGAGTTGACCGAACAAGAAGCCATGCAACTGCTGCGCATCTCCGCCATACAGGCCGTCCACAATGCGCGGGCTTATTGCCGGGAGTTCGATCAGTTGACCGCTTCGCAACAGATGGCATTGAGCCAGCTCGTATTTCAGATGGGCGTAAATCTTGAGGAGTTCGTGCAATTTCTCGGCGCTCTTAACGGCGACGCCAGTTACGGAGGGGG
This sequence comes from uncultured Acidobacteriaceae bacterium, assembly GCA_963798005.1. Classification (GTDB taxonomy): domain Bacteria; phylum Acidobacteriota; class Terriglobia; order Terriglobales; family Acidobacteriaceae; genus Bog-257. The sequence goes on from CAWCRZ010000011.1 coordinate 329,884, forward strand.
AGCGCGGGCCGAAGGGAATGCCGAAAGTGAAGCCGAGCACTGGAAGACGGTGCAAAGCATGCTTATCCAAAGTGACTGGGCCAGGCGCTATACGGGTCGCTCTGTGACCGTCATCGCGATGTTTAACCCGGATTACGAACTGGATCCTAAGGCAGCACAGAGCCAGGTACAGTCGGCGATTCATCCTCTAGTGGTGCACCATCGCAAGAAACCGCACGCCCGGTTGGTTCGGGCCGCCAATGACGTAAATCATGCGCCCGGAAGGATGCCCAACGCACAATAGAAGCCGCAGAAAGACATCCTCGCGCGCCCTACGGTAAAATAGTTTTGTTATCCGGCGAGTAGAGTTTGGCGCTGAGCGCCTTGAGTCGGTCTGGCGTCCCATCCAGGGCGCGGGCTGTCCGCTTCCATCACAAGTTTTACTCCCGATTATCGGCACTCATTTTGGGGCCGCGCGCCCGGCTGCGGGCTAAGTCTTCAATTGTTCAGGAGAAAAGAATGGCGAAAGTAGCAAAAACGGCTGACCGCAAAAAGATCATGGATACCACGAAGAGCACCGACTGCCCGAAATGCGGCAAGCCTACCCGAGTCGTCAAACGCGTCAAAGATCGCGAGCGAGACATTCCCGGCGGCATGTACATTTCCTGCTCGGCGTGTGAGTTTTACGAGAAGCTCTAGATCACCAATCCTATCGGAATAAGGGACCAAAGGGCCGCACCAATCTGGTGCGGCTTTTCCTTCACGGCAGGCTTTAGGCTTCGGCCTCGATTCGGTTGGCGGTCTCTCGCCGCCACCCGTCATCCCAGAGGCCACGCTTCTTCATGTAATGCTCCATGTGCGCAAGCGGATCGCCGGCCGACGACACCTTGGTCTCGCATTCAATTAAGGTCGGTCCGGCGCCGTTGCGAGCGCGATGGATGGATTCGTGGACGGCGCGCCAGACTGCCACTGCGTCCTTGCCGTCCACGACGATAGCGGGAAACCCGCAGTCCCGAGCCATGAAGCTCAATCCTTCGAGCGCTGGAGTCCGTTTTTCAGGCGCAAGCTCGAAAGCGGAAGCGTTCTTGACGTAGAGGATGGGAAGCTTGTGAATTCCCGCAAACTTCAGCGCCTCATGCCAGCAGTCAGGCGCGGGAGTTTCCTTCGAGCAAAAAGCAATCACTACGTTACGCTTCTTCTCCAGCTTGTGGACCAGTGCGAGCCCAGTTCCGAGATTGAAGGCGTCAAAACCGGCCATTTGACCCGGCGAAGGTTCCGTCACGACGACTGCCCCACTTCCATTTCCGGTTGCCGCCCCCGACCGCACGGCCCCCAACGAAACTCCCCTGGCAACGTAGGCGGCGAAGTTACGGGCCGACACCACCATCGTGTCTTGCGAATCCAGCTCCACGGTAGCGCCGACGACTACGGCCTCGTTTCCAATGTCGAAGTCGTAATCGTCACCGTGCGTCCCTTTGCCTGACAGACGTTGTGCTCGCTCGGCCAGGATCCGGCACTTGAGCATGGACGCATAAAGCTGGCGCAGAACATCCTGATTCGATGGAGAAGCCCCGCTGCCGTTGGCTGGTTGCGCCTCCCCCGGAGACTTGGTCGTTACTGCCCGTTTTCGTTTTCCAGCGGCGCTCTTACTCTTGGTCACCATTTTTTGTATTCCCGAAGACTCGTCATTCTATCGCACCGCGAATTCTCTCCGGCGTGACGCGCTGCGGAATCGCGCGCCACAGTTTTCAACACAAGTGTGCATAAGTTTGTGGAAAAGGCGCCTCGCGTTCAGCTAAGCGCCTCGCAATTCGTAGTGTCTAGCACAATGCCCTGAACAAGGTGCGAACGAAAAACTGAATGGCGGTTCACCGCGTATCGAATCTCGGCCGGGCCCGTGCTAGTCTGGCCGCGTGAGATCGCGGCTCGACAAATTGCTGCTACAACGCGGGCTGGCTCCCTCGCGCGAGCGCGCTCAAGCCCTCATCCTTGCGGGCCGGGTGCTGGTGAACCAGCAGAAGGTGGAGAAGGCCGGCGCAAACGTCGCCGACGACGCCGAGGTCCGGATTCTAGGCGACGACCAACCGTTCGTGAGTCGAGGAGGTCTGAAACTTGCGCGGGCGCTGGAGCACTGGAGACATTGATGTGCGCGGCAGAACCTGCATGGACGTCGGAGCGTCGACCGGCGGGTTCACCGACTGTCTTCTGCAAAGCGGCGCAGCCCGGGTCATCGCTGTGGACACCGGTTACGGGCAGATGGATGCCAAGTTGCGCAGCGACCCGCGCGTACTTTTGCTGGAGAAGACCAATGCACGCTACCTTACGGCGGAGCAGCTCTGGCCGGAGGAGGCGCCCCCGCAGCCGATCGCCTTTGTCGCCATGGATGTTTCCTTCATCTCTGCTACACTCGTTCTCCCAGCCGTGTTGCGATGTGTGCGGGCCAGTGCGCTGCCGCCAGGGTTTGACCTTGTGGTGCTGGTGAAGCCGCAGTTTGAAGCCGGCCGAGAGCAGGTCGGAAAAGGGGGCATCGTGCGCGATCCCCAGGCGCAGCAGATGGCCGTCACGCGAGTGACCACGGCGGTGGAAGAGTTGGAAGGCACAGGGATCGAGGTCATTGAGTCTCCCATTCTCGGCGCGGAGGGAAACCGGGAGTTCCTGTTGCATGCACATTTCGCCCACTAACAAGCAGGGCTGGGTTAGCATTGGCCTGATTACGCCGGACTGCACGTCAGCGCCACCAGAAAAATGAAATCAGCCGCCATCATCTCGAAACCGTCGAAACCTGAGCTGGCGACGATTCTGCCCGAGCTGCTCTCCTGGTTTCGCCAACGGGGATACCAGCTTTATCTCGACAAGGAGACGGCGCGATACACCGACGGTGAAGAGGTCGTGTCGCGGGAGGCGATCGGCCTCAAGCACCCGGATTTTGCGCTTGTGCTGGGTGGTGACGGTACTTTGCTCTCCGCCGCTCGCGCCGTGGCGCACGAGGGCGTTCCGATTCTGGCCGTCAATCTGGGCTCGCTCGGGTTCCTCACGGAAGTGCCTCTGAATGAGATGTACCCCACTCTTGAGGCGGTCGATGCCGGCGACTGCCCAACCGAGCAGCGCGCTCTGCTCGATTGCAGCCTGATTCGTGACGGCAACAAAGTGGCGCAGCATTTTGCATTGAACGACGCGGTGGTCAGCAAGAGCGCCATCGCCCGGCTCCTGGATTTCGATCTCGTCATTGACGGCGTTTTCGTATTCAACTGCAAGGCTGACGGCGTCATCATCGCCACGCCCACTGGCTCTACGGCATATTCCCTGGCCGCGGGCGGCCCGGTGCTTATGCCCTCGGTCACCTCTTTCGTCGTGACGCCGGTGTGTCCCCACTCGCTCACCCATCGGCCTCTCGTCGTCACCGACAAGGCCACGATCGAATTGGGTGTGGAGACCGGCGGCGAAGATGCCTTCCTCAGCATCGATGGCCAGGTTGGTGTGCCAGTCAAACCGGGCGACCGGGTAGCCTGCCATCGAGCACAGCACACCGTAAGGCTCCTGCGCATGAAGAAAACTTTCTTCGATGTGCTCCGCAACAAGCTCAAGTGGGGGCAGCGCTAGAGTCCCGAAAGTACTGTGACGCAAATCACAAACATTCCGCCAATCGACCGGCTATTCTGAATTTTGCTTGTCAGCCTGAGACTTCGCCCCTCGCAGAAATTTCGCCTGCGGCAAACCGGCCGGTTGGGTTTCTTGACTTGTGCTGTTGGCGAATCTGATAATGCAAGGTTCTGTCATACGTTCCGCGCTCATAAGGAGTTGGCTTCGTGGCTTCCACGGCCAGTTCTCTTGATTCAAGTTCCGCTCGAGTCGATAAAGGAGTAGCGCCTCTCCGTGCCGGTCAGGGCTACTCTTTTGTGTTGCGCAGGTTGCACTCTCTGTCGGGAATTGTTCCCATTGGCGCCTTCCTGGTTGAGCATTTCATCTCCAACTCGGAAGCGGCCAACGGCGTTCAGGCTTACAACGACCAGGTAAAGTTCCTGACCAGCCTGCCCTTCGTGCACGTGATGGAGTGGGTGTTCATCTTCATGCCGCTGCTCTACCACGCGCTGTACGGCATTTATATCTGGTACCGCGGCGAGTCGAATGTCGGCGAGTATCCCTGGACCGGCAACTGGCTCTACACCTCGCAGCGCTGGACCGGCATCGTCGCCTTCGTCTACATCCTGTACCACGTCATCGACATGCGCTTCACCGGCGTGCACCTGATGGGCGGCGGCTACCAGTACGCCTTCTCCAAGGTGTGGTTCGACTTCCAGAATCCCTGGATCGTCGCCTTCTACGTCATCGGAATCATCGCCGCCTCGTGGCACTTCGCTTACGGCGTGTGGCTGTTCGCCGCCAAGTGGGGCTTGACGGTGGGCGACCAGGCGCGCCGCAAGTTCGGCTACGTCTGCCTGCGGGCTGGCGGTCGCTGCTGGTCGGCATGGGAATGTGGACCATACGCGGCTTCGTGACCACGCCTGCCGACCAGGTTCCATGGGTCGAACACGACTGAATTGCGAGTTGCTAGTCGGTGTTCGTCGCATTACTTAAGAATTCATATGGCACATCCTAAGATCATTGTTGTGGGTGGCGGCCTGGCAGGACTTGTCGGCCACCATCAAGATCGCCGAGATGGGAGGTCACGTCGACCTCTTCTCCATCGTTCCGGTCAAGCGGTCTCACTCGGTCTGCGCGCAGGGCGGCATCAACGCCGCCAAGAACCTGAAGGGCGAGGGCGACTCCACCTGGCAGCACTTCGACGACACCATCTACGGCGGCGACTTCCTGGCCAACCAGCCGCCGGTCAAAGGCATGTGCGACGATGGCGCCCGGCATCATCGACCTGCTCGACCGCATGGGCGTCCCCTTCAACCGCACTCCCGAGGGGCTGCTGGACTTCCGCCGCTTCGGCGGCACGCTCTACAACCGCACTGCCTTCGCCGGCGCCACCACGGGCCAGCAGCTGCTGTACGCGCTCGATGAGCAGGTGCGGCGCTACGAAGCCGAAGGCAAGGTCACCAAGTACGAGGCGTGGGAGTTCCTCTCCGCCGTCATCGACGAGCAGCGCGTCTGCCGCGGCATCTGCGCCCTCGATCTGCACAGCATGGCAGGTGCACACCTTCCCGGCCGAAGCCGTCATCATGGCCACCGGCGGCAATCGGCGCCATCTTCGGCAAGTCCACCAACTCGGTCGTCTGCACCGGATCGGCGCAGTCGGCGCTGTATCAGCAGGGCGCGTACTACGCCAACGGCGAGTTCATCCAGGTGCATCCCACGTCGCATTCCCGGCGAAGACAAGCTGCGCCTCGATGTCGGAGTCGGCGCGCGGCGAAGGCGGCCGCGTCTGGGTGCCCCGTCAGCCGGGCGACAAGCGCGATCCCAAGAGCATTCCCGAGAGCGAGCGCTGGTACTTCCTGGAAGAGTGGTATCCCAAGTACGGCAACCTGGTGCCGCGCGACATCGCGACCCGCGCCATTCACAAAGTGGTTTACGAGCACCAGCTCGGCATTGACGGCCAGCCGATGGTCTATCTCGACCTGACCCACATCGACCGCGCCGACGTCTCGACCGCAAGCTGGAAGGCATCCTGGAGATCTACGAGAAGTTTGTCGGCGACGATCCGCGCGACGCGCCCGATGAAGATCTTCCCCGGCGTGCACTACACCATGGGCGGCCTGTGGGTTGACTTCGATCAACGCACCAACATCGAGGGACTATACGCTTGCGGTGAGTGCGACTACTCCATCCATGGCGCCAACCGCCTGGGGGCCAACTCGTTGATGTCTTGCATCTACGGCGGGTTCGTCGCCGGACCGCATGCGGTGCGATATGCGCACAACGTCATCAAGAGCGGGCATCATCCCGCGGCGCACGTTTACGATTCGGAGCGCAAACGCCAGGAAGAAATCAACGAGCGGCTGATCAAGAACGACGGCACCGAGAACCCGTTCCTGCTGTGGCGCGAGCTCGGCGACATCATGACCAAGAACGTGACGGTCATCCGCTACAACAAGAATTTGCAGGAGACCGATGCGAAGCTGGTGGAGATGCTGGAGCGCTACACCCATGTAAACCTGAGTGACCGCTCCATGTGGGCCAACACCTCGTTCGTCTTTGCGCGGCAACTTTACAACATGCTGCAACTGGCGCGCGTGATCACCCAGGGCGCGGGCATGCGCGATGAATCGCGCGGCTCGCATTACAAGCCCGACTTCCCCGAGCGCGACGACGCCAACTGGTTGAAGACGACGAAGGCCTACTTCGCGGCCGACGCCGACGAGCCGCGCTTTGAGTTTGAGCAGGTGGATACGTCGCTGATCAAGCCTCGTCCCCGGCGCTACGACGCCGCGACGTAAAGCAGGTGTTAGGGGCAAGAATCCAGTCGCACCTGTAATGTGCGTCGGCATTTGACGCGAGCGAAAGGCGAAGAGCGAAGAGTGAAAATGGCGAATTCTAAAACTGTACTCATCAAAATCAAACGCCAGCAGTCTCCCGAATCCAAACCCTACTGGGAAGAGTTCGAGCTGTCGTATCGCCCGGGCATGAACGTCACTTCGGCACTGATGGACATTGCGGCCAAACCAGTGACGCGCGATGGCAAGCCGACCACTCCGGTCACTTACGACTCCAATTGCCTGGAAGAGGTCTGCGGCTCCTGTGCCATGCTCATCAACGGACAGGCCAAGATGGCCTGCTCGGCGCTGATCGACCAACTCAAGCAGCCCATCACGCTGGAACCATTCACCAAGTTCCCTGTCGTTCGCGACCTCTCCGTCGATCGCAGCGTGCTCTTCGAAAACCTGAAGCGCGTGAAGGCCTGGGTGCCGGTCGATGGAACCTACGACCTCGGCGCCGGCCCGCGGCAATCCGCGGAAATGCAGGAAGAAGCTTATCCCCTGTCGCGCTGCATCTCGTGCTGCTGTTGTATGGAAGCCTGCCCGCAGTTCAACGAGAAGACCGGATTCGTGGGCGCGGCAGCCATCTCGCAGGTGAGGCTCTTCAACACCCACCCCACCGGACAAGCGCTGAAAATCGACCGCCTGCACGCACTGATGGGCGACGGCGGCATCCAGGAATGTGGCTACGCCCAGAACTGCGTGGAGGTATGTCCCAAAGACATTCCGCTGACCAAGTCCATCGCAGATGTTGGCGGCCAAGTGATGTGGCAGGCGGTTAAGGATTTCTTCCGGACATAAACACAATGGCGCGGGTGGAGAAACGTGTCAGTCCCGCACCCTCACCTTGTGTTGTAGAACACCATCGCGACCCAGTAGGCGCCACTTGGGTGAGTGGGACTGCTGGCCAGGCAGGATCCCGCAGAAACGGTGTTTAGTTTCGGATCACCCTCCGCACTTTTGATCGAATCAGACAGGCTTGCTGGGTCTGCACTGGCATAGGTGAAACTCCGGATACCCTGCGACGGAGAGCCAATGTACTGCCCCGCGTAAGGATCAATGGGACTTATCTTGAGCGAGTCCTTCTTCGCCATTTCGCACGCCATTTTGCGGAGTTGGGGTAGAGGAGCAACCTTGTAAGGCGCGATCTTCAGCTTAGTACGTTGTTGCTGTACTTCTTCGATCACCAAATTCTCAACTTCCGCCATCGAGAGGTCTTTTAGTGGTTGGACCAGATCGCCCACAATGTAGAGCGAAGGCCCGCTATGCATCGCGGCGAAACCCGCGCTTGTGAACTTTGGATTGAGGAGCACCTTCTGCATTTTGGGATCGCCTTTTAACAGATCCACCGCACGAGCTACGTCGGCGGCTCGTAACAGGATCTCGCCCGCTGCGCCCGCGGGTGCCTGCGCTAGTCTGAGGCGGTCCGCCAAGCCCGGTTCATCGCCATACTGGCTGCTGAGGGTTTCGTTTTTGGCAAGCTCGCCCAAATGAAACGTGGCGGCGTCGATGATGTGCGGGTCGGACTTCAATGGCTGCGACCCTGCGCTGACTCGCATTTGGTTCACTATCGAGAAGAACTCTTCCGCGGTTGCAGTATCAAGTCTGTCCTGTCCCGATGAAAACGAGGGGGCCGCCAGCAAAGCCATCAACACGGTTGTTATTAGGCTTTTGGGATTTGCGAGTGCGAACAGTAAGTGGACAGCAGTATCGAAACGACGACCGGAGCGGGCCATCTTGAAGCTCCTTTTGTCGGTGCCTATTTCGCTTGCCGCTGGGCCGCGCGCTTCCTGAGGAACCACACGCCCAGGGCGAATCCATACTCTTTACTATTGTTCTAGGGCACTCTACCACTTGTCTGTGATAGGGCCTACATGGGCCTGTGATATGGACAGTACCGCTTCGTTGCTCGCGCAGGGCAATCCGCTCGCAGGCTGCGGCGAATTTGATTCCTGCCAAAACTTATTCCCGCAAAAAGATGTTGAGGAGGGAGTTGTGAACCCGGATCTCGCCGTTGTACTCGATGAACCCGAGTTTCCGGAAGCGATTCATGAAAAAACTCACGCGCGACCGTGTGGTGCCAATCATCTCAGCCAACACTTCCTGGCTCATCTTGGGAACTACCGTCTCAGGTTTGCTTTCCTTACCGAACTGGGCGAGCAATAGCAGAATCCTGGCCAGCCGCTTTTCGCTGGAATTGAAAAGCTGATCGACCAGGTCTTCTTGAATACGAGCATTCCGGGTAAGAAGAAAAGCGATGAACATTTCCGACAATTCTTGTTCCTGGTGAAGCACGCGGACCATTTTGGCCTTGCTAATCTTGAGCAGGGTACACTCGCTCATCGCGGTAGCCGTCGCGAGCCGAAGAGGATGAGCCGAGACCATGCAGTTCTCCCCCAGGAATTCCCCTGCGCCCACCAAGGCAATGGTCGCTTCTTTTCCGTTGGCGGAGGTGACAGTTACTCTCAGCCGGCCCGTCTGCACGTAAAAAATCGAGTCGGCAGCATCGCCTTGCGCGAAGGCGATTTCATTTTTCTTAAGACCGATAATTTTTCTTCCCACCCCAGCCCTCGCGAGGAAGACCTCGGGCTCGAAAGCCGTTTCGCCATTTTTTGGTCGCACATTGGGTTTTTGAAGCTGGGAAGGCTTTGCAATTTCGCCTACGGCGGGTTTGGCGGATCGCACCGAATCAAGCGATGGATCCCGCTTGCCTGGACGGCCAGTGCTGCCGGTTGGCATGGCCCTCGCGCTCATTTCGCACCTCCGAAGGGCCGATCTTCACACTTCACCATGATACACCTTACAACCCCCATTAATTGCGATTTCTGGTCAATATTGCACAGCCTCCAAAATTAAATCGTTTGAGCGATTTTGCACAGTCCCCCTCCGCTCCCAAGAAGTAGGCTCGGTTTGTCGAAGGATTCGTGCGGTCGGGACCTCCAAGGAGGTGATTCCAATGCGTCGCCAGAGACTCTCTCGGTCGCGTCCTCTCCTCATCGTACCGCTTACCCTCCTGGTGTTTTCTGCACGCTTCACATGGACACAAGAAAGGCCATCTGCAAGCGAAACCCCAACCCAAGTGTCGAGTCTTGCGGCGCAATTTGCGGCGGTTCCAGAAGCCAACTTACGTTTTCCTGCAGCCTGCAAAAGTCTGTCGCCGCCATTTGCACCAAATCAAGCATCAGCCTCGCCAGAGGCGGGAACGCGCTTACCTGGCAGCGGCCACCCTATTTCTCTTCCCACCAACAACCCGTCGCCGCGGCTGTGGCAGCCAGCAAAGACAGATGGGCCGCCGGTTAAAGCGAACCAATTCATGGGCAACGTGCCGAGGGAATGGCTTACAGATGCCGTGCCCAAGGCGACGCGGTATCGTATGTCTAGTTCGAGCGGCGACGCGCAGTATTATGGTCACCGTATCCCGTGGGCTGACCGGATCATGCTAGGCGTTGGTAAGCAAGCTAAATTTCATCCACGAGTCACTCGTGTAATCGGGCTGATAAGCCCGGGATCAGGCGGGGGAAAGCCGTCTCCCTCTCGTTGGATTGGCAGGTAACATCCATGTCATCGGACGGGGCCGAGTCCCTCTCGGTCCGGCGATGCTCTGAACCCAATCTCAGCCGCATGAGCGACCAGCCACGCCGGTTCTTGAACGACGGAATATTTGCCGGAAGAGTTCCTGTTTCGGGACGTCAGATTCTAACGTCTATCAATGAGTTACGATGCAGGGGTCTGTTTTATCACACCGCAGAGAGTCATCGGTCACAGACAAAAGCAGCGCCGCCGGTGCAAACTTAGCAATGTCGGGTACCGGAACTAAGACCCTCGGTCTTGTTTAAACAAAATCCAGCCAACCCCTGGGGCGAGAAACAAGACCTCCGATCCTCTGATGTCCTTCGCTCCGTGTGCCCGGCGTATTCACTCCGTTTTTGGGCCCCTAACAACAGCGTCAAGCTGTCACAGATACGCTTAAGGAAAGGGGAACCACATGAAGCGCATTGTCCTCCTTCTAATGGTCCTGTCATTGATGGTCGCCACTGGATTTGCGACCAACCGAGCAACACCGTCATTGACAACCACATATGTGAGTCAGCTGAGTGAGCCGACTCCCCCGATTAAGCCGCCGCCTGTTCCACCTCTACCGGTGCCACCGCTAGTGAGTCAGACGAGCGATCCGACTCCACCGGTCAAACCGCCACCCGTTCCACCACTCCCGGTGCCACCGCTAGTGAGTCAGACGAGCGATCCGACTCCGCCGGTTAAACCGCCACCTGTTCCACCGCTTCCGGTTCCACCGCTAGTGAGTCAGACGAGCGATCCGACTCCGCCGGTTAAACCGCCACCTGTCCCACCGCTTCCGGTTCCACCGCTAGTGAGTCAGACGATGCCGATGCCTCCTCCGCCACCGCCTAACCCACCGAAACCACCCAATCCTCCGCGGCACCCGCTGCCGAATCCGCCCTTTGTTGTGAGTCAGACGATGCCGATGCCTCCGCCGCCACCGCCTAACCCACCGAAACCACCCAATCCTCCGCGGCACCCGCTGCCGAATCCACCGCTAGGATAGTTGGCTGTGACGATAAGGCTTGGGTATAAGGAACGCTCAGTTATCGTATAGAACGGCCCAAACGGAATAGCATCAGGCGGCGCCGCAATGGCGCCGTCTGATTTCTTTTGCGAGTAATTTTGCGCCCGGACGTAGTCCGATTTTATTCGGGAAAGAGAAGAACGAGTGAGGTCGCTAACCCAAACGGCAGGAACAAAAGAAATGGCGCGCCCTGAGAGATTCGAACTCCCGGCCTTCTGGTTCGTAGCCAGACGCTCTATCCAGCTGAGCTAAGGGCGCGCAGTCTTGCAGTATCCTCATTATAACAAACGCCAGAGCCGCAAAAGGCGTCGCTTAAGCCGCTCGCAGGGAGGAAACGGCGCGGACCGGCCGGAAGGATTTCTCCCAGCGGTCCGTGGACACCCAATCGTCGCCGTGTTACATCTTCACTGGCGCACCGCCGCTGGCTATGCACTGCCATTTGCCGCTGGGCATCTTCATCCAGGTATCCACCCAGCGTTCGTGGGCATCAATCGCCTTACCATCGGCGCTGGTGCCTTTGCCTCGCCACGTACCGGTGGCGATCGCGGTGTTCCCAAAGGCGGTCACTTTTACGTCACCAATCTCATTGATTTCCCACTTGCTGCCCTTGACCATGGCCAGCGTCTGGGCCTTGTTCATCATGGTCCCATCGCTGTTCAGATTCGTGAAGTTGTCGGCCAGGAGCGGAGCGACGCCGTCGGCATTGCTCATTTTTCCCGCCGCCGTCCACTGCTGCTCCAGGCCGGCGACGGCCTTTTCGACACCGCCGCCCATCTGCGCCTGAACAGCCAGCGCCATCAGAACTACGGTGAAACCCATTAGTATTTTCTTCATGTAGTTGTTCCTTTCTGAATACCTGTCTCTGTTGCAATTGAATCTAGGCGCCTGGCTACTTAGCTGGCATGTAGCTCAGGTCCGGCCGAAATTGAATGATCTCGCTGGTCTCACTCACGACCGACGAGTCGATTCGATCGACGATGGAATCCGCCTCGGCCTGTCCAAAGGCCTCCTTGATCATGTCGCGGAAGGGTTTCACATCAGGCTTGTCCTCGAAGTCGGCCCAATTGGCACGCGGCAGGACGAGTACGTAGGTGCCGGTATCGCCACCGTTGGTCAGTACATACCACTCGTAATGGACGGGCCACTTCGTCTTCATAGACGCGTCGTAAACCCTGCTGATAGCGCTACGAAAATCTGAGCCTTTGCCATAGCGCACACGAAAGGTGAGGAGCTCGGCGAACTTGGATGGTGTTCCGGAGCTGTCGGGATTACTGATTTTGGGCATGAAATCGTAGTAGCGGCCGACGATGGAGTCGACGTAACTGCCGAGCACCTTCTGGAATTCCGCGGTGTCAGCCTGGTCCGTAATGGCCGGCTTGTCAAAATCGGACCAATGTTGGCCCAAGCGGCCGACGATGAAGGTTCCCGTGTTGTCGCCGCTGAGGGTCTCCCAGACCATCAGCGCTTGCGGGTCATTCTGCTGTTTGTGCCATGCGGCTTTCTGCTTTCGTCCATCCTCGTATTGCGGCACCATGCCGTTCTTGGGCTTTTGAAACTCCAGCGCGGCCAGAGTTCCCGGCTGGTTTTGCGCGACAACTGACAATGTCGCGAACAACACGACACCAAAAGCCGACAACCATGTTCTCGTTCTCATTCGTCCTCCGTGTTCGAAAATTTGTTGGACCTGAATTCGCTAGTTCCCGCGATCCCAACCAGCAGCGCGCAACAGCCATCCGTCCACACACCGATGCGGTTCGGCCGGCGATTTTCGGCGAATCGTGGAATGGCGTGAATAATTACACAATCAGCCTGCCAAAGATACACCCCCTCCGTGGCGGATTGCAGATAGGGCTCATTGGCCACAAGGGTGGCCGGTGGGTCGCCACCTCTGCGCCCCCTCCGGGCGACTCCTGAGTGGTTTTCTGCTTTGAATGCGGAATGGCAGGCAAGGCCGCACCAACCCGAACTCGTGTGAGCAGCATCACGTGCTGGGGTGATCCAGAACACGGCAGCCTGGTACCTCGTTCTTATATCTACGAAGAGATGGGCTATTTCCTCGCATGAAACGCTTTCAAGATGCTGGCCACCTGTTCCGGGTCGCCGCCGTGTTCCTGGCAGGGTTCGTTGTGTTCCTCATCGTCCGTGGCGTCCTCGTGCCGCGGAGCTTTGGCCAGTACGGACATTACCGCGGCAACGCGATCGGCGAGATCGCAGCGCTCCCCATCTCCTACGCCGGACACCAGGTGTGCGAAGGCTGCCATACCGACGTCGCCGATCTGAAAAGTAAGGGCGTGCACAAGGGAGTCTCCTGCGAGTCTTGCCATGGCCCACTGGCCAAGCACGCCGACGATCCCGCATCGGTCCAACCCGTAAAGCTGGACACCGCCAAGCTGTGCGTCCGCTGCCACGAGGCCAACCTTGCCAAGCCAAAGACCTTTCCCCAGGTCGCTTCCGAGGACCACTCGGGAGGCGCGCCCTGCGATAGTTGTCACCAGCCACACAGTCCGGCGCTGACTGGCGGAGGGAGTCAATGAACATTACCCGGCGTCAATTGCTGATCTTGCTGCCGGCCGCAGCAGTCGCCTGGAAGTACGTCCTCGCCGGAACGCCGGAAGCCTCCCCTAACTACGTCATGACTGACCACTGGTGGGGCATGTTGGTGGACATCACCAAGTGCATCGGTTGCGGTAGCTGTGTCCGGGCGTGCCAGTTGGAAAACCAGGTCCCGGATGGATATTTCCGCACCTGGGTCGAGCGTTACCAGGTGACCGACTGGAACATTGAATATCCCAAGGTGGATTCGCCGGACGGAGGTAAGAACGGATTCCCTCCTACCCCGGACGATGGCGCGAAAAGCTTCTTCGTCCCCAAGATGTGCAATCACTGCGCGGACTCGCCGTGCACGCAGGTGTGTCCGGTGGGCGCGACGTTCGTGAGTCCCGACGGCGTGGTACTGGTGGACAAGCAATACTGTCTGGGCTGCCGCTATTGCGTACAGGCATGTCCCTACGGCTGCCGCTTCATCAACCCGGACACCGAAACCGCGAACAAGTGCACGCTCTGTTATCACCGGATAACGAAAGGACTCACCACTGCGTGCTGCGAGGTGTGTCCCACGGGCGCTCGGCAGCTCGCCGATTTGAAAAATCCGAACGACCCGATTCATAAATTCCTCGAAACCCATGCCGTGCAGGTCCTGAAACCACACCTGGCGACCGGCTCGAAATGTTTCTATTACGGCTTAGACGGTTCGGTGAGATAAGGAGACTCCGGAGTGCAGATTCCCGTTGAAGGCTTCATGTACCCCAACGAAGTCGAACTGCAATGGAGCGTGCTGATCGTGCTCTACCCGTTCCTCACGGGACTGGTGGCAGGCGCATTCATCCTGGCGTCGCTGGAGCGGGTCTTTAATGTGGCCGCGGTGAAGCCCACCTACCGCTTGGCTCTGCTGACCGCGCTGGCTTTCCTGATCATCGCTCCATTGCCATTGCAACTCCACCTCGGGCATCCTGAGCGCTCGATCGAGATGTATCTGACGCCACACGCCTCTTCGGCGATGGCCATGTTCGGGTTCGTGTACCTGTGGTATCTGCTGGCCGTCCTGGTGCTGGAAATCTGGCTGGACTATCGGCGCGACATTGTCTTGCTGTCGCAAACCACGACCGGCTGGAAACGCATGCTGTATCGCGCGCTGACGTTGGGCTCCAGCAACATCAGCGAAGGTGCATTGAGGATCGATGAACGGGCAGGTTGGATCGTCACCGTCATCGGCATTCCCTCCGCCTTTCTATTGCACGGGTATGTCGGATTTATCTTTGGATCGGTGAAGGCGAACCCCTGGTGGTCATCGCCCTTGATGCCGGTGGTGTTCCTGTTTTCGGCCATGGTTTCGGGCATCGCCATCGTGATGTTGCTGTATATGCTGGTTTGCCGGCTGCGCCGCGAACCCATCGACATGCGCTGCGTCGATACCGTGGCCAAGTATCTGTTTTACACGTTCATCATCGACTTCAGCCTGGAGATGCTCGACCTGATTCATCGCATCTATGAGGCCGATGAATCGTTCCGCAGTCTGCATTTCATGGTGCATACCCGGCTGTATATGTCGCAGATCGTCATTCAGATTATTTTGGGGACGGTCGCTCCCATCGGACTGTTGGCCCTGACGCAAGTGCTGAAGCTGAGCGAAATACGGCGACGGCGGATCTACGTGCTCGCGGGGTGTCTGACCATGGTGGGCATTTTCGCCATGCGCTGGAACGTTGTCATTGGCGGACAGCTCTTTTCCAAGAGTTTTCTGGGGTACACCACTTACAAGATGGGATTCGTGGCCCGCGAGGGATTGCTGACCGCGATTGTCCTGACCATTCTGCCCTTTTTCATCCTCTGGGCGTTGGTCAACCTTCTGCCTCCCTGGCCGGAGAAACCAGCGCCAGCGCTGTCGGCGGCGGCTTCGGGCGATTAACTGCGTCATCCCGGTCATCACATCGGGCTGCGGCAGGCGTCACTGACAAACAGCAAGCCCAGGAATGAGAATCGCTTTGGTGACCATGGGAGAGGACTCCAGGCCTTTTCCCCGCCCGCTCCTGCCGAGTCTGTGCGGGACACCAGCCCTCGATCCTCCTTCTCCCACGTGCCCAGCGCGCCCGCTCTTAAGTTCGTTCCATTCCCCAACCGCATGGAGAGGAGGCGAAACCCATGCACCGCAGAGGTCATTTTCCAAACGTGATCTTCGGCGCGAGTCTGCGCCCCGAAGGCGCCGCACTCGCAATCCTGCTCATGCTTCTGTTCCTCCTGCTCGTCCTCTTGTTCATGACCTTCACCGCCCAGCCGGCACAGGCCCAAACCTACCAGGTGATCCATCAGTTCACGGGAGGAGACGACGGACTGCAGCCCAGCAATCTCGTGCTCGACCGAGGTGGAAATCTGTTCGGGACCGCCAACGGACCCCCAGGGGGGATAGTCTTTCGACTGAGGCCAAGGGATTCCGGCTGGACCTTCAACACGATCCATGAGTTCAACGGGAACAATGATGGCAACTACCCTGACGGTCTGGTCCTTGCTCCCGACGGCAGCCTCTATGGCACAACCTGGGTCGGCGGCACGGGAGGCGGAGCGGGCACCGTCTTTAATCTCAGGCCGTTCGTGACCCCGTGCCGCGTTGCGCAGTGCGGCTGGTCAGATACCATGCTTTACAGCTTCAGTGGATTCAGCGACGGGTCGCAGCCCATGGACGGCGTGCTACTTGATCCAAGCGGCACGATATTTGGGACGGCCTCACGCGGCGGCAAAACTGACGGGAATTGTTACCAATGGGGTTGCGGCACGGTTTACGAGTTGACGCCCAATCCACCTTTCGGCTGGGCGGAGACGACGCTGTACACCTTCCAGGGAACTCCGGACGGGGGTGGACCTTCTGTCACTCTTGTCCGCGATCGGGACGGCAACCTCTACGGCACGACCAGCAGCGGCGGCGACTATGGCTACGGTACCGTCTTTGAACTGAGCCCCCAGGGAAATCAATGGACAGAGACAATCCTTCACAGTTTTGGGTACAACGACGGTGGCACCTTCAGCAGGCTGATTATTGATTCGGCGGGCAATCTGTACGGCACCACCATTGAGTCTGTCTTTATGCTGTCGCCATCTGACGGTGGCTGGTCTTTCTCAAACATCTACTCCGCCGACAGCGGAATTTTTTATGCCCTGGCAATGGATACCACCGGAAATCTCTTTGGTGTTAGTGGCTCAGGTGGCGCCTACGGTTGTGGCCTGGTGTACAAGCTGGCCAAATCCGATGGTGGATGGGTGTATAGCGACATGCACGATCTTGCCGGTGGATGGGAAGGATGTTGGCCTGCAAGCCTGGCAGTTAGTCCCGACGGCAGGATCTTTGGAGCGGCGGTGCAGCAAGGCGAATACCGGTGCAAGGGCTACGGAAGCACTGGTTGCGGCGCGGTGTTCGAGATCACGCCGTAGCAGTTGCCCTCAACGTTGGCCGGGAAGGAAAGCAACAGGATTAGCGAACGATCCACGCAGCGATAGGAGGCGGCATCATGACGCGCTTAAAGCAACTGCTGGCTTTGACCTTCGGCGTAAGTTTGCGAGCGGCATTCACTCTGCTCGCGATGGCGTTTGTGCTCAATATGGCAGGCGGCCAGACAGCACTGGCGCAGACCTACGACGTAATCTACAACTTCACCGATCGCATGGATGGAGCGCTTCCGAGCGCCGGTCTCACGCTGGATGCGGTCGGCAATCTCTACGGCACCACCACCGGAGACAACCTGTGTTGCGGGACGGTCTTCAAGCTGAGCAAGGCGGGCGCTGGCTGGGTCGTTACGCCGCTGTACCTGTTTAAGGGAGGCGACGACGGTAACAGCCCGTGGGCCCGCGTGGTCTTCGGTCCGGACGGCGCCCTGTATGGCACCACCGGCGCAGGAGGTAACGGCTGCGCCGGAAACGGATGCGGCATAATCTTCAAGCTCTCACCCCCGCCCAACACCTTGCCCAATTTTTTAGGTGGCTGGACCGAAACTATCCTTTACCGGTTTGCCGGCGGCAGCGACGGAGGTTCTCCCGAATTGAGCGACCTGGTTTTTGATGCGGCCGGCAATATGTACGGCACAGCCAGTGGCGGAGACTACTACAGCGATGGTCTTATCTTCGAGATGACACCTTCCAGCGGAGGATGGACCAAGACCAATTTGTATAGCTTCACCGGATCCTCGGATGGCAGTGGCCCTTACGGCACCCCCGTCTTCGATCAAGCTGGTAACCTCTACGGGACCGCCGTCTTTGGCGGTAGTTACGGCAGCGGTGGCTGTTACTCCGGCATTCCCTGCGGAACGGTGTATGAACTGATGCCGTCTACATCCGGCTGGAGCCTTAAGGTCCTGCATACCTTCCAGGGCGGTAGCGACAGCGGCAATCCCATCGGCGGAGTGATTTTTGGCTCCGACGGTTACTTGTACGGCACGACATCCTGGGGCGGTTCAGCCGGCGGTGGCACGGTCTTTTCGATCAATCACCCGTGGCTTAGCCCGTACCCCCTCAGCGGAAATACCAACGACTACTTTCCCGGGCCATGGAACAGCCTGACCATGGACTCTGCCGGCACATTCTACGGCACCACCTATGAAGACGGTTCCTATCGCAACGGTACAGTCTTCCGCATGAGCAATGGGTGCGGTTGTGGTGGCTGCTACTGGGGTTACAAGCTGCTCCACGAGTTTACTGGCGGCAGCGACGGTGGATATCCCTTAGGCGGAGTAACCGTTGACGCCAATGGCAATCTGTACGGCACGGCTTCGGTCGGTGGTGCGAATAAAGAAGGCGTCGTCTGGAAAATCACAGATGTACAGGAATCGGAGGTCAAGGCGCCACAGAACACGGGATGCACTGGGAAATAGGGACCGAAACGACGATCGCCTACTTCGGGTAGATAGTCGCCGCGGTTCGAGCGGCTAGTTTCGCAACTCCTTCGAGGGCGGGCACGTCTTTAAGGTCTATGCGTTTCGAACTGCATGGAGAGGAGGCGAAGCCCATGCACCGCAAGCAACGATTTTCCGCACAATTCTGCCATGCGATTTCACGCGCGGCTGCGATGGCGATCATATTTGCGCTCACGGTTATCCTGATGCAGCCGGCACAGGCCCAGACATTCAAGGTGCTTCACTCCTTTACCGGCGGAGAGGATGGAGGTTGGCCTCAGTCTGGCCCGGCCATGGATGCGGCAGGAAACATCTATGGCACGACCTTTAGTGGGGGAGACTTCGGAGGCGATTGCACCCGCTTCGGGTTCGCAGGGTGCGGCACAGTATTCAGGCTGTCGAAGCAAGGCGTGAGCTGGACGTTTTCGTCGCTCTATGCCTTCCACGGAGGTTTTGCGGTTGAGGGTGATGGGTCTGGTCCCTCCGCGCCGGTAGCCATCGGCCCGGACGGCACCCTCTACAGCAGCACCGAGGAGGGAGGTAAAAGAAATCAGGGCACGGTGTTCAGTCTGAAGCCCCCAGCGGTCCCTTCTCCAGTAGTATTTCATTCCTGGAAAGAAGACGTGCTTTACGCCTTCGATGGTGTCGCAGGTGGATACAGTCCTCGTTTCGGTCCTATTGCCCTTGATCCCAGCGGTGCTATGTACGTCACCACCTATTTAGGAGGCGCGTACAACATAGGCGCTGTCGTCGAGTTGACTCCCGCGGGAAGCGGGTGGACGGAAAGCGTTATTCACAGCTTCAATGGGCGCGATGGCTGCTACGCCGATACCGGTGTGATCCTGGACAAAGCCGGGAACCTGTACGGCACCACGAACTCCGGCGGTGCTTATGGCAATGGCGTTGTTTTTCAGTTGGTGCGGTCAGGATCCGGCTGGACAGAGAATGTTCTCTATGAGTTTCGGGGCGCAGACGATGGAAGGACCCCTGCGGGGACCCTGATCTTTGATGAGTCCGGTAATCTCTACGGTACGACTTCAACCATGGGCGGCCCGGGAAATGGGGGCACAGTTTTCAAACTAACGCGCTCGAACGGCAGTTGGACCTTCACCGTGCTTCACGCCTTTGTTTACGGCAGTGAGGGCCAATATCCATCAGGCGGGGTCGTGTTCGACACGAAGGGTAACCTGTATGGCATGACGCTCGCCGGCGGACCGTACTGGGCCGGCACGGTTTACAAACTCACACCGTCCGACCACGGCTGGACGTATACGTCGCTGCACGATTTTACCGGAGGGAGTGACGGAGGGATCCCGTCTGGCAATCCCATCTTGGATGAAAACGGCAATCTCTACGGCATGACAGCGGCGGGAGGCATAAGCGGCGTCGTTTTTGAGATTACGCCCTAACGGAATGTGCCGCGGAACCCCACGGCGGCTTGGCATCGCATCGATGCGGCGCGTTAGGAGAGCGCGCTTTCCCTTAAGCCTGTCCATGACGACCTCCTAAGACTTCAGAGTAATGGCTGCGGCAACGGGCCGGTCGCAAAAATACCGGCGATTGTCTGCCGTCAAGCTTGGTCCCTGACCTGAACCAGCCGTTGCTTTACCGCCGGCCACTCTGACGCCATGATCGAATAGCGTGCCGAGTCGCGAGGGATGTAGTCAGCCGCCATGCGGTGGGCGCGGAGAATCCCTTCGAACTGCCCGCCTATGCGTTCGATGGCCGCGCGCGAGCGCTGGTTGCGCACGTCGGTGTGAAGGCAGACCCGCAGCACCTCCCACACTTCGAAGGCGTGCGTCAGCATCAGCAGCTTGGCCTCGGTGTTGGCGGCCGTCCGGATGGCCATGCGCGCCAGCCAGGTATAGCCGATCTCGCAGACATCGGGAGTGCTGCGCCCGCGCAATGGATGGCCTTGCGGCCACGACCAGCGCTCCATCTGCCAGAAACGAGTGGAGCCGATGACCACGCCATCTTCGATGCGGACGATGGCGTACGGTACTGCGGTGCCGGCGTCTCTCCAAGCCAGGGCAGTCTCGACGTAGGCGGTGGCCTCGATCTTATTCTGCGGGACGGGACTCCACTGGTAGAGCGCGCGGTCGGCTGCCGCCGCGGCCACCAACCCGGCGACATGGCGATGCTCCAGCGGTTCCAGACGAATGTGCCTGCCTTGCAACTCAAGACTCGCCGTTGTCATGGTCTTCAACTATGCAACGAGTACGCGTGGGACTGCAATGGCGGTACGTTTGCAGATTCGTGGTGCAGTGCGGCCCGTTCCGTCGTATCATGGCTGCGCTTTCCATCAAGTAGAGAACGCAATTCCAGAGGTGATAGGGGGCGGTCATGTCCATCGGCCGGCATAATCCCACATTGTATGAGATCAACACCTGGGTCTGGCTTTCAGACCTGAGTCGGAAATACAAAATCGCAATGGATTTGAGTTCGGTGCCCCCAGCGGAATGGGATGCCATCGCGCAATACGGCTTCGATGCGGTGTGGCTGATGGGAGTCTGGCAACGCAGTCCCGCCGGTATCGGCATCGCCAATCGCAATGAGGGCTTGCTGGCGGATTTTCGCCGGGCGCTGCCGGATTTTCGTCCCGAGGACAACGTTGGCTCTCCTTATTGCGTGCGAGACTACGTGGTGGACAAGCATCTGGGCGGCCCGGCCGGTCTGGCGAAGGCCCGCAAAGAACTTGACAAGCGCGGCATGGGCCTGGTGCTCGATTTTGTTCCCAACCATGTTGCGCCCGACCATCCCTGGGTCGCTGGGCATCCGGAGTATTTCATTCAGGGCAGCGCTGAGGATGCAAGGAACGATCCAGCATCCTACGTTGTGGTACAAGGGAACATCTTTGCCTGCGGGCGCGATCCCTATTTTCCGGCCTGGCCCGACGTCCTGCAATTGAACGCTTTTCAGCCCGGACTTCGGCAAGCCGTGATCGAAACCCTGCTGACGATTGCCGGCCAGTGCGATGGGGTACGCTGCGATATGGCGATGCTCCTGCTGAATTCCATCTTCCAACGCACCTGGGGCAGCCGAGCGGGACAGCAACCGGCGACCCAGTACTGGGACGAGGTGATCCCCGCCATTAAGCGGGCAGATGCAGGCTTCCTGTTCATTGCCGAGGCCTACTGGGACCTGGAGTGGGAGCTGCAACAACACGGCTTCGACTTTTGCTATGACAAGCGACTTTACGACCGGCTGGAACACGAGAGCCCGGAGAGCGTTCGCCTGCATTTTTGCGCCGATGCCAGCTACCAACAGAAGCTTCTGCGCTTCCTAGAGAACCACGACGAGCCTCGAGCTGCTGCAACCTTCTCGGCGGACCAGGAGCCGGCGGCCGCAGTGACAACAGCCACCCAGTTAGGAGCGAGGCTCTTCCAGGAAGGACAGTTTGAAGGAAGAAAGACACGGCTGCCGGTTTTTCTGGGCCGGCGTCCCCAAGAACCGCTGGACGGGCAATTGCAGGAGTTCTACGCCAAGCTGCTCAAGGTCATTGATGACGTTGCGTTTCACGATGGCCAATGGAGCCTGTGCCAGCGTTCGGGATGGCCCGACAATGCCAGCTTTCAGAACCTCGTGGCCTGGAGTTGGACGCACGACGAAGACCGCTACCTTATCGTTGTCAATCTGAGCGACGGCACGGTGCAAGCGCAGGTACAAATGCCATGGGGTGACCTGCGAGGCGGAAGCTGGCGCCTAGCAGATGCGCTGTCGGACGCGATCTATGAGCGCAACGGCGACGATCTGGCATCGCACGGGCTTTATGTCGAGCTAGGGCCGTGGGGCTATAACTGCTTCCAGTTTCGTCGCACCTAGCCGGAAGGACATTGGCCGTCGCTCTATTGCTGCCGCAAGAGCTCCAGGAATGCGTTGGCCGCAGTGGAAAGATGCTTGTCCTTGCGGCAGATATACAAATAGTCCATTCGGGCGTCCATTCCAGCCAAGGGAAGGGCGCGGAGAGATCCGGCGGCAACCTCGCGCCGCACCACGCTTAGGGCCTGGATCGAAACTCCCAGTCCCACCTCCACCGCGTGCTTCACGCCCTCCAGATTTCCGAAGTCGAGCATGTGCTGAAGAACTATGCCCTTTTGCTTGAGCCGCTCTTCCACCACCGCTCTCGTGCCGGCGCCTCGGGCCGCCGCGATGAACGTCTCCCCGACCAGGTCTTGCGGTTCGATACTTTTCTTCGCCGTCCATTTGTGATCGCCGGGGAAGATTGCGACCAGTTCGTCAGTCATGAACTCCTTGGACAGCAGCCTGGGGTCGTGCACTTCATGGCTGACCAGGCCCAGGTCAAGTTTGTTGGCCAGGACCCGGGCGTAGATTTTCTCGCTGAGGGATATGTCAAGGACCACCTCCACTGCGGGGTATTTTTTCCGGAACGCAGCCAGCACTCCGGGCAGGATGTAAACCCCTATGGGGAAGCTCGTCCCGAGCAGGAGCTTGCCGCCTAGCAACCCTTTCAGCTCCTGGATTCTCTGTTCGGCCACTTCCACGGAAGCCATGACCTCCTGACTTGCTGCGAAGAGAATTTCGCCAGCCTGGGTGAGCGCGACTTTTTTCCCCAGCCGGTCGAACAGCGGTGCGCCGTAATACTCCTCCATCTGCTTGATGTGTTTGCTGATGCCGGGCTGGGTCAGGTGGACAGCTTCGGCCGCACGAGTAAAGCTGCGAGTTTGCGCTACGGCCTGGAAGACGCGCAACTGGCTCAAGTTAATCATGAATTATAGTTATCATTATAATAGAAACAATTCATTTGATTCATGCGATGGTTTTTTGTAGCCTCTTTTTATAGGAGGACGCCATGAGTTGTGTTGCATACGAGAAAGTAGAGATCGAGGAGACCGCTAGCCGGCCGGTAGCTGGTGCCGAGACGCCAAAGCCCTTTCTGGTGTCGAGTGACGGATGGGATGGTGGAGACCCGGTTGCGCAGCGCGTTGCCGAGGTTCTGGAGTTCGAATTGGCACGAGGGGCGATGCCGGTCTAGAGGGCGAATGGAATCGTCTGAGTGTAAATTTTTCCAGGTCACTGGAAAGTTCTACCGGTTCCGAGAAAGTGACGACGAGCTAACTCTTTTCTTTGCAGCATTGCAGCTTTGGCAGCGGGAGTGCAATAAGACACTGCAGACGAAGTGGCGCAATAAGGGGCCGTTCGAAAAGGAATTTCGGCCAGAGTTCCTTTGTCGGACGGCCCTTAAATTTTTCGCAACAATCCAAGGGCTATTCGGCCGCTCCCGCAACCAGCCTCATAGATACCCAAATAACGAAAGGCAAAGCTCGTTAGCGGAGCTTTGCCTTCTTGTTCCTCAAATGCGGGATGGCTGGGCACTACACCAACGACAGCCTTTCGCGGACGTCGAACCCGGCGCTGCGGAGCAGCTTCTCCACCGTCGCATCGTTCAGGCGCGTGGCATCGTACTCCAGGCGGATGGTGCGCTCCTGTTCGTTAAACTGTATCCGGCGGATGCCGTAGACGTCGCTCACTTGTCCGAGCGCTCCCATCTGGCTCTCGCTCGGCGGCGTTCCGTAGCGAAACAAAACTTCAACTGCGGTCATCGAACCACCCTCTCGCAAACGTGCAATGATAAGAGTGCGCGGATTGCTCCTCTTAATCTCGCATGACTGTTAAGCAGCGTCCGCGTGGAATTCCGCATTCAATATAGAGCATCGCGGCGCTGGTGAACAGCGCCCAACACAAAGCATGAAGGGCAAGCAATGAACGAAGGCCAGGAGAGTCAGGAGAACCGCATCGTCGATGTTTCGGTGAAGGACCCGGTGTGCGGCATGGCCGTCGATCCGTTGCAGCCGCGCGGCAAGGCCGAGCATGAAGGCCAAACCTATTACTTCTGTTCGCCGGGATGCATGCACAAGTTCGTGTCGTCCCCGGCAAAGTATTTGCAGAATGGCCCGGGAGTACATCAGGCCCCTGTTCCGGCGGAGTCCGGCAAAAAGCTTGACAAAGATCCGGTTTGCGGGATGAACGTCGATCCCTCGAAGGCTGCCGCGTCGGTCGAGTATGAATCCAAGCTCTATCACTTCTGCTGTCGCGGTTGCGCGGAGAAGTTCAAGGCCTATCCGGAGAAGTATCTCTCGCCGAACTACAAGCCCGCCGGCATGGGCGCAATGGTGCAGCTTGGCGCTAAGCCGGTAAAGCTTGCGTCGGACAAAGCCGACAGAGCGCCCACCATAACCCTCGCCGATGCGTCTTCCACTCCTTCGACACAGGATCGGTCAGCGGCCGCGAAAGGGCGGGAGACCAGGTCCGTCCTACGTCTGCCCGATGGATCCCGAGGTACGCGAGTCCCAGCCCGGCGCGTGTCCCAAGTGCGGCATGGCGCTGGAGCCCGAGGTCCCCGTAACGGCCACCAAGACGCAGTGGACTTGCCCGATGCATCCCGCAGATCGTTCGCGACGGGCCGGGCGCGTGTCCGATCTGCGGCATGGCGCTGGAGCCAAAGACGGTCACGGCGACGCAGGAGGAGAATCCCGAACTGCGCGACATGACGCGTCGCTTCTGGACCAGCGTGCTGCTGGGCGTTCCGCTGGTCGCCTACGCGATGTTGCGCATGGGGCCGCTGGCGCATGTGCTCACGCCGCGCGCGGGCACCTGGCTGGAGTTCGCTCTGGCCACGCCCATCGTGCTGTGGTGCGGCTGGCCGTTCTTCGTGCGCGGCTGGGCGTCCGTCAAGTTTCGCAGCCCGAACATGTTCACCCTGATCGCCATGGGCGTCGGCGTGGCCTACGTCTACAGCGCGGTCGCGACCCTCGCTCCGGGGATTTTCCCCGAGGCGATGCGCGGCATGCACGGCCAGCCCGAAGTGTATTTCGAGGCGGCCGCGGCCATCATCGCGCTGGTGCTGCTCGGACAGGTGCTGGAGCTGCGCGCGCGCAGCCGCACCTCCAGCGCCATTCGCGCGCTGCTCGATCTCTCGCCCAAGCTGGCGCGCATCATGCGCGACGACGGCAGCGAGTACGACGTTCCGCTCGACCAGGTGCAGGTCGGCGACAAGCTGCGCGTGCGTCCCGGCGAGAAGATTCCGATCGACGGCGTCGTGCTCGACGGGCTCAGCTCGGTGGACGAATCGATGGTGACCGGCGAGTCGATCCCGGTCGAGAAGCGCACCGGCGACAAGGTGATCGGCGCGACCGTGAACGGCACCGGCTGGCTGCTGATGCGCGCCGAGCGCGTGGGCAGCGAGACCATGCTGGCGCAGATTGTGCAGATGGTGAGCCAGGCGCAGCGCAGCCGCGCGCCCATTCAGAAGCTCGCCGACAAGGTTGCCGCATGGTTTGTGCCGGCGGTGCTGGCGGTTGCGGTGATCACGTTCATCGTGTGGTTGTTCGCCGGCCCGGAGCCGCGGCTGGCGCACGCCATCGTCAACGCCGTCGCCGTGCTGATCATCGCCTGTCCCTGCGCGCTGGGGCTGGCTACGCCGATGGCCATCATGGTCGGCACCGGACGCGGCGCGCGCGCGGGCGTGCTCATCAAGAATGCCGAGGCGCTGGAGACGCTGCAGAAGGTCGACACGCTCGTCCTCGACAAGACCGGCACGCTCACCCAAGGCAAGCCGGAGCTGATGACCGTGGTCGCCGTCGGCGGCGAAACCGAAGAGCGCGTGGTGCGCCTGGTCGCCAGCCTGGAGCGCGGCAGCGAGCATCCGCTGGCGGCAGCGATCGTCGAGGCTGCCGCTGGCGAACGGGCTCTCGCTGATTCCGGCGGACGAGTTCCGCTCGCTGACCGGACGCGGCGTGGTAGGCACAGTCGGCGGCCACGAGGTTGCCGCGGGCAACGAATCGCTGTTGCAGGAGTCGGGCATCGATGTCGCAGAGCTGAAGCCGAGGGCGGAACAAATGCGCCAGGACGGACAGACCGTGGTCTTCGTTGCCGTGGATGGCCGAGCTGCCGGACTGCTGGGCATCGCCGATCCGGTCAAGCCCGAGGCCGCGCAGGCGATGAGCGATCTGCGCCGCGAAGGCTTGCGCGTGGTGATGCTCACCGGCGACAGCGCAGACCACGGCGAAGGCGGTCGCGCGCCAGCTCGGCATCGGCGACTTCGAGGCCGGCGTGCTGCCCGACCACAAGGCCGAGGTGGTGAAGAAGCTTCAGCAGCAGGGAAGAGTGGTCGCCATGGCGGGCGACGGCATCAACGACGCGCCCGCGCTGGCGCAGGCGCAGGTGGGCATCGCCATGGGCACCGGAACCGACGTGGCCATGGAGAGCGCCGGCATCACGCTGCTGAAGGGCGACCTCGATGCGCTGGTGCGCGCCCGCCGGCTTGAGCCGCGCCGTCATGCGCAACATCAAGCAGAACCTGTTCTTCGCGTTTGTCTACAACTCGCTGGGCGTGCCGATTGCGGCGGGCATTCTCTATCCCAAGTTCGGTATCCTGCTGAGCCCGATCATCGCCGCCGCGGCCATGAGCTTCAGCTCGGTGTCGGTGATCAGCAACGCGCTCAGGCTGAGAAGGGCGAAGCTGTAGGTGGCATTCAGCGATTCTCCGGTCGCGCAAGCGCGACTGTGTTTTCGTGTGGCTTATGGCTCTAAAGCAATCCAAAATCTCTGGGGCTTCTCACAGCTTCTTCAGGTAGTCCACAATCTCCGGGCTGGTCCACTCCTGGGCGCCGATGAACTTGCGCACAATCTTGCCGTTGCCATCGATCACGAACGTCTCAGGAAACTTGAAGGTGCCGTAGAGTTCGTTGCTGCTGCTTGGTGTCGCGCACGGTGAGCAGGTCAACGTTGTGGTCCTTGACGAACTGCTTGTAGGCGTTGTCGTCGTCGTCCTCGCTGACGGCGAGGATGGTGACCTTGTCGCCGAGTTGCTTCTGCAACTGCACCAGCGACGGCATCTCCTGGATGCAGGGCGGGCACCACGTCGCCCAGAAGTTCAGCACCACGGGCTTGCCGCGAAACTGGCTGAGCGAGACGGTGCGCGTGCCGTCGGGGATGGTGAAGTCGGGCGCAGGCGCTGCCGATGCGCGGCGGATGCGATCCGCTGTTGCAGGCGGCGAGCAGAACGAGGCAAATGAGGACGGTGGCGGAGATGAAACGCTTCACACCCCTATAATAATCTACGGTTCCTAGTCGCTAGTCTCAGGCGCTAGTTGCCGATTGCTCATGGACAATTCGCCAGCACTCCCGACGTCTCCGTCATCGTTCCCGCGCGGAACGAAGAGGCGTGTCTCGCCGATTGCCTGCGCACACTCGTCGGCCAAGCCGGGCCGAGCTACGAGATCATCGTGGTGGACGACGACTCGACCGATGGCACACGCGCCATCGCCGAGAGCTTTCCGGTGCGCGTGATCGCGGCCGATCCTCTGCCCGAAGGCTGGAGCGGCAAGTGCAATGCTGCCTGGAGCGGCGCCAAGGTCGCGCAAGGGCAGTGGCTGCTGTTCACCGACGCCGACACCAAGCATGCGCCAAACTCTATTGCAAGCGGGTTGCAGGAAGCGAAAGACGCCGCCGCGGACCTGCTTTCGTATTCGCCGAAGCAGGAGGTCGGCAGCCTGGCCGAGCGCGCGCTGATGCCGGTGATCTTTGGCGAACTGGCAACGACGTATCCGCCGAAAGAGGTGTGCGATCCGAGTTCTCCGGTGGCGGCGGCGAACGGACAGTATCTGCTCATCCGGCGCGAAGTGTATGACGCGATCGGCGGACATGCTGCGGTGGCGACCGCCATCCTCGAAGATGTCGAGCTTGCGAAGCGGGCCAAGCAAGCGGGGCACGCGTTGCGCTTTCGCTTGTCCGACGTGGTGACCACGCGCATGTATCGCAGCTTCGGCGAGATGTGGGAGGGCTGGACCAAGAACCTGGCGCTGCTGTTTCCCAATGCCCGCGGTCTGGCGGTGCGGCGGGCGATCGAGTTTGCGGTGATCGTGGCCGCCGCCATATTCGCGATCGTCGCGGCGCTGCAGGATGAGAAGCTGGCATTCGTGATCGCTGCGGTGGTGACGCTGCAGTGGTTGCTATCTGTTCTGGAAGCGCGTTAGTCAGGCGCATTTTGACTGGCTGTCAAATGCGCTGTCGTTGTTTGGGCTGCCGCTTTTCGCGGTACTTTTGTGGAATTCCGACATCTCTCATAAGCGAGGGTTGGTGCGCTGGAAGGGGCGAGAGTATTCGGTGCCCCGAAGCTAAGGCCGAGCGAACTGAAGCCGGCTCATAGCGATGAGCCAAAGTCCTAGCCAGCCGGCGCGCATGCTAGGCTAAAGCAAGGCTTCACCAGGTCCAAGCACCGAGTACCTCAGGAGAACATGGTCTATCTAACCCGCAAGTGTGAGTTTTCTGCGTCGCACTATTATCACAATCCGGAATTCACCGCCGAGGAGAACCAGCGCGTCTTCGGCAAGTGCGCCAACCTCAATGGGCATGGCCACAATTACACGCTGGAAGTCACGGTGAAGGGCGACGTTGATCCCAAGACCGGCTTCGTGGTCGACCTGAAGGAGTTGAAGGAGATCCTGAACCGCGAAGTGCTCGACGCGCTCGATCACCGGCATCTGAATAAAGAGGTGCCGGAGTTCTTCACGCAGATTCCGACCACCGAGAACCTGGCCATCGCCATCTGGAACCGGCTGCAAGCAAAGCTGAAGCGTGGCGAAGCTGCATCGCGTGCGCGTGTACGAACTGCCTGACCTCTTCGTCGATTTCTACGGTGAGCCATGAAAGCGCATCTGACGCGGCGCTACATTTTTTCGGCGTCGCACCGTTTGCATAGCGACGAGCTGTCCGAGGAAGAGAACCGCGACTCTACGGCAAGTGCAACAATCCATACGGGCACGGGCATAATTATGCGCTTGAGGTGACGGTGAGCGGCCAGGTCAATCCGCAGACCGGGATGGTTTGCAACCTGGTTGACTTGGACGACGCAGTGCGGCGGGAGGTGCTCGACCGCTTCGATCACGAGAATTTGAATGTTCGTCAAGAATTCGCGGCGGCAGTGCCGACTACGGAAAACTTGAGCGAGGTCATCTTCAACATTTTGAAGCAAAGCTTTACGGCGGCTCATCTTGAGAAGGTGCGGCTGGAAGAAACCATGATGAACAGCTTCGAGTATGCAGGCGGAGCTGAATTGCGGCCGTAGCATTCAGTACAGTTAACCATGAAAGACCTGATCGAAACCCCGACTTTAACCAGTGCCAGCTTTGAAGAACTGGCGCGCGAGATGCTCGTCCGCCTGGGCGAACAGCCTGACCGCGAAGGACTGGCCAAGACCCCTGAGCGTTACACGCAGGCGCTGCAGTATCTCACCAAGGGCTACCGCGAAGACCCGGAGCAGATCCTGAAGGGCGCGCTCTTCAGCGTGGATTACGACGAGATGGTGATCGTGAAGGACATCGAGATGTTCAGCCTTTGCGAGCACCATCGTGCTGCCCTTCTTCGGCAAGGTGCACGTCGCCTACATCCCCAAGGGCAAGGTCATCGGCTTGAGCAAAGTGCCGCGGCTGGTGGAGGTGTTCGCGCGCCGGCTGCAGGTGCAGGAGCGCCTGACGGTGCAGATCGCCGAGACCATCCAGAAGACCATCCAGCCGCTGGGCGTCGGCGTGGTCATCGAAGCGCGCCACCTCTGCATGATGATGCGCGGCGTCGAGAAGCAACATTCGGCCACTGTAACATCGTCCATGCTGGGCGCGTTTCGCGCGCAACAGACGCGGCAGGAATTCCTCTCGCTCATCCGCGAAAAGAACGGCAACGGAATCTAACCGATGGCTGCGAAGAACCCGCAGTCGAAAAACCGCAAGCCCAAGAAAGCAACGCGGTCCGTCAAGCCGGCGCAAAGCGAGTTGCGGCTGGAGGGCAAAGTTGCCGTCGTGACCGGCGGCAGCCGCGGGATTGGCTTCGCCATCGCGCGCGCCCTGGCGGCTGAAGGCTGCACCGTGGTCATCACCGGCCGCGATAAACCAACACTGACGAACAGCGCCGCTGAAATCGCCAAGCTGGCAAGAGCGGGAACGATCATCCCAATCGCGTGCGATGTGCGCGACGCGAAATCGGTCGGCGCGCTGTTCGCAGCGGTCAAGCATCGCTTCGGTAAGATCGATGTACTGGTGAACAATGCCGGAATCACCCAGCCGGTCGTGACCGTCGAGAAACCACGCTTGAGATGTGGCGCGACGTGCTTGGATACGAACCTGACCGGCACGTTTCTGTGCACCCGCGCGGCGCTGCCGCTGATGCAGGCGGGGGCGACGATCATCAACAATCTTGTCGGTCGCGGCCCAGCCCGTGTTTCCCAACTTCGCGACTTACAGTGCCGCCAAGCGAGGCGCGCTCGGGTTCACGCTGTCGCTGCGCGAAGAGCTGATACCGCGCGGGATTCGCGTGGTGGCGCTCATGCCCGGCGCAACCGCCACGGACCTGTGGCACCAGATCTGGCCCGACGCTCCCCGCGAACGCATGATAGACGTGGAGAGCGTGGCCCAGGCGGTGCTCTACGCGGTCCTGCTTCCTCCCAACGCGAACTTGTCGGAGTTGGTGTTGGCGCCGACGGGCGGCGCGCTGTAGCTTGTTTTAAGCGGGGACGGTGAAGTGAAATACCGAGCCGCTGCCGAGCTGTGACGTGACCCCGATCGTCCCCCCGTGCGCCTCGACAATCGCCTTCGCGATGGCCAAGCCCATGCCGGTGCCCTGGACGCGGTAGCGCTGGTCCTTTCCGCGATAGAACTTCTCGAAGATCAGCGACTGCTCCATGTCGTCGATGCCGGGTCCGCGATCGGCGACGCTGAAGCAGACCAGCTTCCCGTCCGTTTCCGCGCTGATCGTGATCGGCGTGTCCTGTGGGCGAATACTTCGCAGCGTTTTCCAGCAACTGCACCAGCACCTCGGCAATCCGCTCCAGGTCAACGCGCACCGGCGGCAAGTCTCCGGGGATTTGAACCTTGACTTCGCGGCCGGCGAGCGCCTGTTTCGATTTTTCCAGCCCGGCCTCGATCACCTCGCGGACGGAGTGGGTCTCGCGGCGCAATTCCACCTGCTGGGCATCGAGCTGTGCCATCTCGGCGGCTTCGCCGACCAACCGGTTCAGGCGGTCGGTTTCTTCGTTGATGACCGTGAGCAGGTCTTTTCTGCCGTCGGCTTCGATTTGCGGCGTCGAGAGCAGCGTGGTGACCGACGACCTTGATGGCGGTGAGCGGCGTGCGGAACTCGTGGGTGACGCTGTCCAGCAGCGCGGAACGCAGCTTCTCGCTTTCGCGAGAAGCTTCGGCACGGGTCAGGGTTTCGACCGCTCCCGCGCGCTCAATCGAAATCGCGATCAGGCTGCCGACGGCTTCGAGGGTCTCGCGCGACAGCACCGCGCCTTCCAGTCCCAGGCTGCCCACCGGTCGTACGCCGATGCGCAGCGGGACGAAGCACAACTGTTTCTTCTTCATCCACCACCAGCTCGCCCCGTCCGCTGACCGATTCAAGCTGTTCTTCGCTCAGTTCCGGATGATCGATCCCGGTGCGGTAGACCTCCTTGCGCTTGGGCAGATACATCGCCGCAGCCTTCAGGCCAAAGGCATCGCACACGAACTGCGGGAATGGAGTTCAGCAATTCCATCACGTTGTCGGTCGCGAGCAGTTGCTGGCTCAGAGCATAGAGCCGCTCCACTTCCTTGCGGCGGCGAGTGGCATTCAGGGCTTCGCGGCGTGCGCGCTCGGAAAGCCGGCTGGCGACAATGGCGCTGATCAGGAACGCCAGCAGCGCAATCCAGTTCTGCGGGTCGGCGATGGTGAAGGTATGGACCGGCGGCAGAAAGTAGTAGTTGAACGCCAGGGTGGCGACCACGGCCGTTGTGGTTGCAACGGTCAGTCCCCAGCGGCTGGCCACTCCCAGCACCACCAGCAGGAACGTGAGCGCGACGGTGGTGGGATTCACGTCCGGCAGACGGCGGTAGGCAAAGACCACGATCGCGATCGTCGCCGATCGCGACAGCATAGTGGTACAGCAAAGTCTTCAACGCGCTGTGGAGAAACGGCGAAGGAGTGCCATCCGGGTTGACCGTCTTCAGATGGTCGCGACTTCACGCGCATGATTGTATCGAATCGACTTTTCCCGCCTCCTGCCGCAGAATAGGGGCGCATGCAGAAGACCCCCGAGCAATGGCTGGAAGAGACCGCTCCGGCAAAGAAGAGCGGCGTTTTTAAGCTGTTTCTGGGCTATGCGCCCGGTGTCGGCAAGACCTACGCCATGCTGAGCGAGGCCATCCGCCGCCAGAGCCGCGGCGAAGACGTGGTGATCGGCGTGGTCGAGACCCACGGCCGCAAGGCGACGCAGGAACTGGTTTCGCGCCTGGAAATCGTTCCCGCGCAAGAAGATCGACTACAAGGGCACGCTCTTTGAAGAGATGGATGTGGATGCCATTCTGGCGCGCCATCCGCAGGTTGCGCTGGTGGATGAACTGGCGCACACCAACATCGAAGGCAGCAAGCATCACAAGCGCTACGAAGATGTTTTCGAGCTGCTCGACAACAACATCGACGTGGTCTCGACCATGAACGTGCAGCATCTGGAGAGCGTTACGCCCATGGTGCACAAGATCACGGGCGTGCTGGTGCGCGAGACCGTGCCCGACTGGGTGCTGAAGCGCGTGGATGAGATTGTGATGTCCGACGTCACGCCCGAGGCGCTGCAAACGCGCATGCGCCGGGGCGATATCTATCCCATGGAGCGGGTGGATCGCGCTCTGGGGAATTTCTTCCGTCCCAGCAACCTGATTGCGTTGCGCGAGGTCGCGTTGCGACATGTGGCGCAAGTCGTCGATCGCAGCCTGGAACCGTATATGGAGACAGAAGCGTCGCCCGGCCGCGATCTGAACGTGGCGGAGCGGATTGCGGTTGGCGTCAGCTCCAATCCGGCGGCGCAGTATCTGGTGGCGCGGGCCTCGCGCATGGCGCAGGCCATCAATGGCGAACTGTTCGTCCTGTACGTCGATACCGGGGCCGATGACGGCGATCCCGAGAGACAGCGGTCTCTCCAGGCGAATCTTCACTTCGCCGAGAATCTCGGCGCGCAGATCGTGAGACTCAAGGGCAAGGACGTTGCCAAAGCCATGGCGGAGTTCGTCCGCGAGAAGCACATCACGCAGATGATCTTCGGCCATTCCGCGACCAGCGGCTGGCGCAAGTATCTCTTCATGTCCGCGGTGCATCGCTTTCTGCGCGACGCACCGGCGGTTGACGTTCACATCGTGAAGCAGCAGGCCAATTAGAGTTTCCAGTTTCGACGTGTCGAACTTGACAGACTGGAAACTGGAAACTGGAAACTCGGACCGAACTGCTCCGACATGCATAGCCGCCCGCACATCCTGGTGGTCGACGACGAGCCGCAAATCACGCGCGTGCTGCGCACCAGCCTGAACGCACAAGGCTACGAAATCCGCGTCGCCAACGATGGCGAGACCGCTCTGGAGATCGTCAAGGACTTCGCGCCCGATCTGGTGATCACCGACCTCGCCATGCCCAACATGAACGGTATCGAGCTGTGCCGGCAGATTGCGCAAGACGTCGCAGGTCCCGATCCTGGTGCTGTCGGTCCGCGGCGAGGAGCGCAGCAAGATCGAAGCGCTCGACTCCGGCGCCGACGATTACGTCACCAAGCCATTCAGCACCGGCGAGCTACTGGCGCGAATTCGTGCAGCCCTCAGACGGTCGCCTCCGAGCGCCAATCCGCCCGCAAACTCTGATCGAGCTCGGCGACTTCCGCATCGATCTCGACGCCCATTCCGTCGCCGTCGCGGGCCAGGAAGTGCGGCTCACCCCCAAGGAGTTCGACGTGCTGGTGTACATGGCGCAGCATCCGCGCAAGGTGCTGACCCACCGCTCCATTCTGAACGCCGTGTGGGGGAGCAACAGCGTCGAGCAGAACGAGTATCTGCGCGTCTTCGTTGGCCAGTTGCGCAAGAAGCTGGAGCCCGAAACCGGCTCGCCCAAGTACATCCTCACCGAGCCGTGGGTGGGATACCGCTTTGAGCCGGGGGAGTGAAATCCGTTTCGAGTTTCGAGTCTGGTATAGGCCCAGCGCCGCAGGCGCGACTCAGCTTAGCCCAGCGCGAAGTGCTGGGTCTGCGGCGCAGCAGGACCCAAGCCCCGGTAGGGGCTGCACAATCGTACGTGCGCTGTGTCACCGCCAGATTCCCCCATCCAGCTTCGAGCCCCAGATTTCCCAACTTGGGAAAATGCCGAAATAAACTTTCCAACATCACAGACTTTCGCCTTCGCGCTGCGCTAGGCTCAGGTTGGTCGAACCACGCGGTCGGCACATGTGTGCTGAGAGCGTGGTTTTTTGTCCATCGGGAGGAAAGAGGTTTCTTGTGGCCGATGAATCAGGACCGCATGAGCGCCAGCACAGTTGGCAATGTTCCCGGCACTCGATGCGGACGATCCATACCCCGGAGGCTGTTTCGTCCTGCTCCCAAAGGAGGCTTGTGCCCCCAGCACGTAAAGTCCTATGAATCAATATTTTACGATAAATAGCGTAGCTTCAATGGTTTGCATCGATAATCAAGCCAAATCATTGATTCTAAGAGAGGAATTCGCGGGTATTGACCCTTCGCTGTTGGCGATCCGGAGGAAGGGCAGACTGTAGAATCGGAGAAAAAATACTGGCATGTAAATCCTTATGGATCAATCAAGTACGTATAAGTAGTTTGTAATCAGCATGTTGAGCATGAATTGATGAGTAAACGATTGATTATAAAGAGCATAAATCGGCAATTTCACGCCAATCACGGCTGTAATTGGGTCAGGAATGACCCCGGGCTCGCCACCGCGTTCCGTATAATCGTAGGTTTGCGCGTCACTGAAAGGAGCGCACGTTGTCACATGCGGAAATAGGGATTATTGGCGGGAGCGGCCTCTATTCCATGCCGGGCCTCACCGAGGTCCGTGAGGTTTCGCTGGAGACGCCGTTCGGTGCGCCTTCAGATGCGTACGTTGTGGGGACGCTGTCTGGCCGGAGCGTTGCGTTTCTGGCCCGGCATGGTCGCGGCCACCGCTTCATGCCGACCGAGCTCAACTACCGCGCCAACATTCACGGCATGAAGCAGCTCGGAGTCGAACGCGTTATCTCGCTTTCGGCTGTCGGCTCGCTGAAGGAAGAACATCGACCGCTGGATTTTGTCATCCCTGACCAGTTCTGTCGACCGCACTCGTCATCGCATCGACACCTTCTTCGGCGATGGCCTGGTCGTCCATGTTGGCCTCGGCCATCCCATTTGCGACGAAGAGGCCAAAGTGCTCGCCGAGGCCTGCCGTCGCGCTGGCGTGAATGTGAAACAAGGTGGCACCTACCTGAACATGGAAGGGCCGCAGTTCTCGACCAAAGCTGAATCCAATCTGTACCGCAGTTGGGGCATGGATGTA
Organism: uncultured Acidobacteriaceae bacterium; assembly: GCA_963798005.1. Lineage (GTDB taxonomy): Bacteria > Acidobacteriota > Terriglobia > Terriglobales > Acidobacteriaceae > Bog-257. Next base: position 365,646 of record CAWCRZ010000011.1, read on the forward strand.
ATCGGCATGACCAATCTGACGGAAGCCCGGCTCGCGCGTGAGGCTGAGCTGTGCTACGTGACCGTGGCGATGGTCACCGATTACGACTGCTGGCACGAGGAGCATGACCACGTTACGGTGGACCAGATTGTTGCTGTGCTGCTGAAAAACGCGGAACACGCCTGCAACGTGGTGCGCGAGGCCGTGACTGCGATGCCTAAGACGCGTTCCTGCAAATGCGGCTCGGCGCTGAAGAACGCAATCATCACGCAGAAGAATGTCGTGCCGGCGGCAACGCTGGAACGCCTGAAGTTGCTCGTAGGTAAGTATTTCAACTCTGAACAGAAAGCAGGAACATAGGGTTTGTCTATTCTTGTGGTTGGTTCGGTCGCATTCGATACTCTGAAAACTCCTTACGGTGAGCGCCAGAAGATTCTGGGAGGCGCCGCAACGTACTTTTCGCTTTCCGCCAGCTACTTTACCGACGTTCGCGTGGTCGCCGTCGTAGGCGAAGACTTCACTGCTGAAAATGAAGCCGTCATGAACAAACGCGGCGTGGACACTCGCGGCATCCAGCACGCGAAAGGCAAGACCTTTCACTGGACGGGCGAATACGGCGAAAACGTAAACGAAGCCAAGACGCTGAACACGGAATTAAACGTGTTCGAAGCGTTTCAACCGCAGATCCCGGCAGAATACAACGATACTGACTTCCTGTTTCTTGCCAACATCGATCCCGTGCTGCAGGTGCGAGTGCGCGACGCCATGCCGAAGGTGAAGCTGGTGGGCGGCGACACCATGAATTACTGGATCAGCGGGCACCGCCAGAACCTGGACAAGATGCTGAAGGGCGTGGACGTTCTGCTGATCAACGACACCGAAGCCAAGATGCTGGCGGGCGACAGCAGCCTGCCGCGGGCGGCACGCAAGGTGCTGGAACTGGGCCCGCGCGCCCTGGTCATCAAGCACGGCGAGTACGGCGCAACCATCTTTTTCCGCGATGGCGATTTCGCCGGAGGACATCATCCGTTTCGCGCGCCGGCGTTGCCGCTGGACGAAGTGCGCGATCCCACCGGCGCCGGCGACAGTTTTGCCGGAGGCTTCATGGGATATATCGCCTCCCAGGGTGAGGTGAATCGGCGCGTGCTGAAACATGCCATGTTCTACGGCAGCGTCATGGGCTCGTTTTCCGTGGAGAGGTTTGGCACCGAGCGCCTGCAATCGCTCAGCCGCGAGGAGATCGACCAGCGGTTCGAGGTCTTTCGCGAGCTGACCCATTTGGAGTAAGGTCATGAACCGAGTTCTCCGCATCAAGCGACGCGGCAGTGCAAGAACTTGAGCAACCTCTCCCGATCTTCGCGCGCCGACCGGCGGTCCGATCCCTGGAGCCAACAGCGCCACGACGCCCGCTTTACGCTGCTGCTCGGCGGACTTTCCATCGCAGCGCTGCTTTTCTACTACGTCAAGCAGGAGTTGCTACTGTACGGCGATGCGGTTGCTCATATCAACATCGCGCGCCGCGTGGTAGATAACCGTCACCCGCTGCAGTCGCTCGCCGAACTCGGGACGGTGTGGCTCCCGCTGCAGCACATCGCCATGCTGCCGTTCGTCTGGAATGACGCGCTGTGGCGCACCGGGATTGCCGGAGCGATTCCCGGCATGGCCGCCTATGTTCTGGGCACGCTCGGCATCTTTCGCCTGGTAAGCGGACGGGCGCCCCGAGTCGTTGCCTACAGCGCGGCGGCAATCTACGCGCTCAATCCGAACTTGCTCTATATGCAGGTTACGGCCATGAATGAGCCCATCCTCATGGCCTTTTTCGTCTGGGCGCTGGTTTACCTGGACGAGTTTCTCCGGTCATGCTTTCCCGGTCCCGACGTGCAGCCAGCGCGAACGAAGCTTAACCGCGCGCTGGAAGCATGCGGCATCTGCTTGGCTGGCGGAGCGTTCACCCGCTACGACGGATGGTTCATCGCGGCGATTGTTGGCGTCATCGTGACATGGATCGTTGGCTTGTGGTGGCGCCGTAGCTCTGACCCCGGCCAACGCAGCGCGATGGCTAAATCATTCTGCGAGTTTCTGCTGCTGAACGCGCTAGTTCCGGTGTTCTGGCTGACTTATACCTACAACGTCTCCGGCTACGCGCTCGACTTTGCGAATGGCCCATATTCGGCCAAGGCGATTGCTCTGCGCACCACCGGCACGCTATCCCGGCCAACACCATCTCTTCACCGCCGCGCTCTACTTCTCTGAAAGTCAGCCAAGCTCAACATGGGATCGGAGATCTGGGGGCAAATACTGTTCATAGCAGCCCTGGCGGGAACCGTCGTGGCGATCTGGAAATTCCGAAGCTATGGCGTGTACTTGCTGTTCTGGCTGCCGCTGCCGTTCTATGCGCTCTCCATCGCCTACGGCAGCGTTCCTATTTACATTCCGGTCTGGTATCCCCGCTCGTATTACAACGTGCGCTACGGTCTGGAGCTACTTCCTGTGTTCGCAGTGTTCACGTCGGTGCTTGCCGGCTTCATCGCCGATCGCGTACGCGAGGCGGCGTTCAAGAACGTGGTTTGGTGCGTCCTGCTCGGCGCGGTGGCGGCGAGCTATCTGTCCGTCTATCGCGACACCCCCATCACCTTACGGGAGGCGCGGGTGAACTCGCGGGGCCGAGTGGCGATCGAGCGGGCCCTTGCGAATTACCTGAGCGGGCTCCCTCCGGCAACGCTGCTTATGTATGGTGCGGAGCACGCCGGTGCGTTGCAGTTGGCTGGCATCCCACGCCGTCATGTGATCGCCGAATCGGAGCATCCCGACTGGGAATGGGCATTACTTGATCCGGTGCGCCAGGCCGAGTATGTGGTCGCGTGCCAGGGCGATCCGGTTTGGCTTGCGGTGCGGCCTCACCGCGACGAGTTGACAGAGCTGCTGTCGGTCAGCGCGCCTGGGCAGTCTCGCTGCACCGTGTATAAACGTAAACAGATGGACGAAACGTCGCCGGCGCGGGAGGGCCCTGCACTGAGATGACCCAGGTTTCCTTCGTCAAAGCCACCGCCTGCGGCAATGACTTCCTCATCATTGATTCTGCTCACGCCCCGGACGACCTTGGTTCCTTCAGCCGCCGCATCTGCGACCGGCACAACGGCGTCGGAGCCGATGGTGTGGAATGGATTTTGCCCGCTAACGACGCCGACCTTGGTATCCGGTTGGTGAACGCCGACGGTTCCGAGGCGGAAATATCAGGCAACGGAACGCGCTGCGTTGCTGCGTGGTATTGCGCTGAAAAGGGCCGCAACTCGGTTGTCATTCGCACTGGCGCCGGTCTGAAGACCTGCACATTGACAGCGCGCGACGGCAATACTTTCGAGTTCCGCACCGCGATGGGCGCGCCGGAAGTGGGCGATCCATTTTCCATGCAGTTCTCCGGCGGAGAGATTTCCGGCGTTCCGGTTTCTATGGGCAATCCCCACTACGTCGTCTTTGTTGGTGAGTTCGATCTGGACTGGCGGGCAGTGGCCCAACAAATCTCCATCGATCGCCGGTTCAAAGACGGGGTGAACGTCGAATATGCAAAGGTGAAATCGCCGAACGAAATCGAGGCGCGCTTTTGGGAGCGTGGTGCGGGAGAGACGATGTCGTCAGGAACCGGTTCCTGCGCCGCGGCCGTGGCATCCATTCATTGCGGCAAGGTCAGTTCGCCGGTGCGCGTGTATGCGCCCGGCGGAGCGCAGACTGTGGAGTGGAATGAAGGAGTGTTTCTCATGGGCCCGGCTACGTTGCTCTGCCGGGGCGAGTTTTTCATTTAAGATAAGCGATCCCGATGCCTTCGTACGTCCAATCCGAGCGTGTTCGTCCGGCCGCCCTGCAACTCGGCGACACGGTCGGAATCATCGCACCCGCTGGCCCGATCGGGCCGGACGCTCTGGAGGCTGGCTGCGCCACCTTGCTCAGGTTGGGCTATCGGCCGTTCTACCTGCCGTCGATCCTTGACCGGGATTTGTATTTCGCTGGATCCGTAGAGCGCCGGCTGAACGAACTCCACGAGATGTTCCATAGAAGGGAAGTGCGTGCGATTCTCTGCGCGCGCGGAGGCTACGGCTGCAACTATCTGTTGCCGCACCTCGATCTTGGATTGGTGCGCCGAATGCCCAAGGTGTTCGTGGGCTGTAGCGATGTCACGACATTGCTTACCTACCTCTGCGATGCGGCCGGACTGGTTACCTTCCATGGTCCCATGGCAGCGGGAGACTTCGGCAGGCTCGGCGGCGTGGACGAAGATGCATGGTTTGCGGCAGTGGCCTCCGGCGAACCATACGAACGCACCTTTGAGGCATCCGTAGTGCAAGCCCCTCGCCAAAGGAACAGTCGAAGGCATGCTGTATGGCGGCTGTCTTTCACTGCTGTGCGCGTCGTTGGGTACCCCATACGAGATCCGCACGCGAGACACGATTCTCTTTCTCGAAGATCTTAACGAACCACCCTACCGCATTGATCGCATGTTGATGGAGTTGAAACTGGCGGGAAAGCTAAGAGGAGTGAAGGGAATTGTCTTCGGCGAGATGCGGAGGTGTGACCAACGCGGAGCTGAGGACTACACCCTGCAGCAAGTCGTGATGCGCGTCCTGGGCGACTTGCACGTCCCCGTTGCGTTCGGGCTAAAGTCGGGGCATGTTACGGGTGGGAACGTGACGCTGCCGCTTGGCGTGCGGGCTAGGCTGAGCGTTAACGATAGAGTCACGTTGAGCTACGAGGCCGCAGTGCGACAGCGGCGCGCCGGAACGGTGGTCCCCAAATCATGACGAAGCAACACGTGCATCTGATTGGGATCTGTGGTACCGCAATGGCCTCGCTGGCTGGAATGCTCAAGCAGCGTGGCTTTCGAGTCACAGGCTCCGACACTGCGGCATATCCCCCAATGTCTGACTTTCTCGCGTCTCTTGAGATTCCAGTGTTGCAGCCCTTCAGTGAGGCCAACCTGCATCCGCGACCCGATTTGGTCGTTGTAGGCAACGCCATATCGCGAGGCAATTGCGAACTGGAATATGTGCTCGACCAGAAGATCCCTTTGCAGTCTTTGCCGCAGCTCCTGCATGACGAGTTCCTGACTGGACATGACAGGCTGGTGGTGGCGGGCACGCACGGGAAAACCACGACCTCGTCGCTGCTGGCATGGTTGTTTCACCATGCCGGACGGTCCCCCAGTTTCCTGATTGGTGGAATTCCAGAGAACTTTGGCAGTTCCTTTCTGCTCGGAGAAGGGACAGAGTTCATTATCGAGGGCGATGAATACGACACGGCCTTCTTCGACAAAGGGCCAAAGTTTCTCCATTACTTTCCCGATGCGGCGATTCTGACCTCCGTCGAGTTCGACCACGCCGACATCTACAAGGACCTCTACGAAGTGAAGATCGCGTTCAAGCGCCTGGTGAACCTGATTCCGCGGCGTGGGCTCTTGGTTGCCTGGGACGGCCATCCCAATGTTGACGAGTGCGTCGGTCGGGCTTTGTGCCGGGTGGAGCGCTATGGCTTCGGCCAGGGGTCCGCATGGCGGATCGTCGATATCGAAGATGCGTCTGCGGTGACGCGCTGGCGCATCCTGCGGAATGGAGAGCCTTGGGCAACGTGCGAGTTCTCGCTCGCGGGTGAGTACAACGTGTTAAATGCCACCGCCGCCGCTGCCATGGCAGCCAACTATGGCGTTAGCGCGGGGGAGATTGCGTCGGGTCTGCGCAGCTTCCGCAGTGTGAAGCGTCGTCTTGAAGTGAAAGCGGAAGTCCACGGTATTACCATCATCGATGACTTCGCCCACCACCCCACAGCCATCGCTGAGACCCTGAAGGCGCTGCGTAGTCGTTACCCCGGGCGGAGGTTGTGGGCGATTCTGGAGCCGCGCTCGAATACCCTGCGCCGCAGAGTGTTCCAGAACGAACTAGCCCAGAGTCTCAGTGTGGCCGACCACGTCGTCTTGGCAGGCATATTTAAGTTGGAAGCAATCCCGGAGCGGGAGCGGCTTGAGCCTGCCGCAGTCGTCGCAGCCTTGAACGCTTTGGGTAAGCAGGCGCGGCTGACTCGAGACTGCCGATGCCATCGTGGACTCGATTGCGCCTGAGTTGCGCGAGGGAGATGTGGTTGCAATCCTTTCCAATGGCGGCTTCGGCAATATCTATGAGAAGCTGCCCGCCAGGATCAAATCCCTCCACGAGGTGTCAACCACAGCGTGAGTTGCCGCCGCTTTACTCGCGTTGTATTTCTCCTGCCGGCCATCGGAGTCCTGTTCTTCAACGTCGCGTTAGCCGTCACGTCCGTGACGTGCTCCTCGCCTGCGAGCTCGGCTCCGGTGTCCACAGAGTACTTTGTCTCGCTCGCCGATCCTGCCAACCATCTGGCACATGTCAGCGTTCGCATCCCGGAGGGCGAAAGTAACCGCACGCTGGATATGCCGGTCTGGAACGCTCTCTACCAGGTGCGCAACTTTGCCGCGAACGTGGAACACGTACGCGCCCAGGACGGGTCGGGCGCGTCCGCCGAAGTGCGCAACACGCAGCCCAGCGAATGGGAAATTGCCGCGCCCCCGGGTTGTGTTGTGGTGAGCTATGACATTCATCTCGACGTTCCTGGTCCGTTTGGCAGCGTGCTCAATGCAGACCATGGATTCTTCAACTGGGCCATGGTCCTGATGTACTCTCCAGCCCTGCGCCAGCAGCCGGTGAGCATCCGGCTGCTCGATGTCCCGCCGGCATGGGCTCTGCGCGACCTGCATGTCCTCGGCGGCGCCGGGCCCGGCAAGGCCGGCGAGGAGGTGGGGGTGGCAGGCAATTATGACGAGCTCGCAGACAGCCCGGCGGAAGTTGGTACCTTCCGCCAGTCTACATTCCAGGAAGACGGCGCGACCTACCATGTTGTGGTAGATGGCAGTCCCGCGGACTACGACATGGCTAAGTTGCAGGACGTCCTGCGCAAGATTACACATGCCGCGCTCGATTGGATGCAGGATCGGCCCTATGACGAATACACGTTTCTGTACCACTTCCCGCGTGGTCATGGCGCCGGCGGCATGGAACATGCCTATGGAACGGCCATCGAAGTCAATGCTGAGCGCTTGCGCAACGATTCGTCGGCAATCGCAAATGTGACCGCGCACGAGTTCTTCCATCTCTGGAACGTCAAGCGCATCCGGCCGAAATCGCTGGAGCCCGTCAACTATCAAGCCGAGAACGACACGAGAGCGCTGTGGTTCAGCGAAGGCGTGACCAGCACCGTGGCCGAGCTGTTGCTGGCGCGCGCCGGCCTCATCGATGAAGGTACATACCTGCAGCACGTGGGGGCCGAGATCACCGAATTGCAGCGACGTCCGGCTCACACTTGGCAGTCGGCGGAGGAGTCCAGTTTGGATGCATGGTTCGAGGGCATCGCATTCTACCGTTCGCCGGAGCGGAGCATCAGTTATTACAACAAAGGCGATATTCTCGGCGTGCTGCTCGACCTTCGAATCCGCGAGCTGACGGGCGGCAGGAAATCTCTGCGCGATCTGTTCCAGTTGATGAACGAGCATTATGCCAAGAAGCACCGTTTCTTTCCCGGATCGCAGGGCGTCCAACTGGCTGCGGAAGCTATCGCGGGACAAGGCTTCGAGGAGTTCTTCCTCAATGATGTGGCGGGAGTGAAAGAAATTCCCTATGACGATTTCCTCCAGTTTGTCGGACTGCACTTGAGTGCGAAAACGATAGAACTTGCCACGCCCGGGTTCACGACGGCCGCAAACCTCGGCGGTCTGCCGGAAGTCCTCGACGTCCAACCGGGCAGCGAAGCGCAACAGGCGGGGATCGCCGCCGGGGACCGCATATCCGCGGTAAATGGCTCGCCGGCAAATAGCTTTCTGGACGAAGGACTCTCGCAGATGCGGCCCGGCGCGACTGTCCACCTTCTGATCGAGAACCGGAAAGGCAAGCGCGAAGTAAGCCTGCGGCTTGGCGCGCGCGAAGAGCAGATTTATGAGCTTCAGGACCTGCCGTCTGTGACCCCGATGCAGCGCGCGCATCGGACCGCGTGGATTCACGGGGACGATGAGGCCGGAGGCTCTCCGTGATTCGCACAATCTTCATGCTGGTCTTCTGGGCATTGTCAACTCTCACAGTTGGACCGCCGGGGTTGTTGATAGCGCTCATTACCGGTCACGTCATGCCGCTTTACTGGATCGCGACCAGACTGGGAAAACTCGGGGTGCGACTCGCCGGTGTGAAGATCGAGGTCTACGGAATCGAGCACTTGCAGCCGACGCGAAATTACATCTTCATGTCGAATCATGTTTCCAATCTCGATCCGCCGGTGCTGATTCCGGTCATTCCGGGACGATGCTCGGTGCTGGTGAAGAAAGAGCTGTTTCGCATTCCAATCCTCGGTACCGGAATGAAAGTGACCGACCTTGTTCCGGTGGACCGAAGCGATCGCGAGGCCGCTATCGAAAGCGTGAATGCTGCCGTCAGGGTGCTGCAACGGGGATTGCATATGGTCATTTTTCCCGAGGGGACCCGCTCGGTTGACGGGCGGCTCTTGCCCTTCAAGAAGGGGCCGTTTCACTTGGCAATGGAGTCGGGGGTGTCCGTCGTCCCGGTAACTATATTGGGCACCTTCGAGTGTTGGCCGAGGACACGCTTCGCGCTCCGGCCCGGAACGGTGACGGTCGTGTTTCACACCCCAATCGATCCTCGCAGCTACCATGACCGCGATTCGCTGATGAAGGCGGTTAGCGACACTATTGCGAGCGAATTGCCCGTTGAGCGGCGCGAACGGGCGTTCATCCATTGATCCGTAATCTACGCTAGGATTAAGACGCGTCGCCGATTGGTCAGTCTCATGCATATTCCTGACGGATACTTGAGCCCATCCACGTGCGCAACCCTCTACGCGGGCGCATTCGCCGGATGGTACGGGGCGTTGAAGCATCTCAAACGCGTATTGCTCAGCCGTGTCGTTCCGCTCATCTCGGTGTTCGCAGCGTTCGCATTTGTGGTGATGATGTTCAATCTGCCGCTGCCGGGCGGAACAACCGGCCACGCCGTCGGCGTGACGATAGCCGCGATCGTGCTCGGTCCGTCGGGCGCGATCCTGGCCATCTCGATTGCGCTTGCGATTCAAGCGTTGTTCTTCGGTGATGGCGGAATCACGACCTTGGGAGCGAACTGCTTCAACATGGCGATCATAGGCTCTCTGGTAGCCTACGGAAGCTATCGCCTGATCGCTGCTGGCTCGAGCATGGCGTCCAAACGGCGCATCGCCGCGGCGGCAATCGCCGGGCTACGTTGCCGTCAACGCTGCGGCGCTGGTTGCCTGCCGTCGAATTCGGCATTCAACCTTTGTTGTTTCACGATGCAGTCGGAACGCCAATGTACGCGCCCTATCCGTTCCGAGTCGCAGTGCCTGCAATGATGATCGGGCATTTGACATTTGCCGGGCTGGCCGAGGCCGTGATCTCTGCCGGACTTGTCGCCTATTTGCAGGTTGCCGATCCGAGTCTGCTGCAAGTCGCCTCCAGAATTTCCACCGGCCGGGAAGAACTTGTGAGGGCGCCGCGACCTGCGGCCATTTCCCGCCGGAGATTGTGGTTTGCCGTGGCTCTGCTCATGCTGTTGACCCCTTTGGGCATTCTTGCTGCGGGCGCAGCGTGGAGCGAGTGGTCACCATCGGAATTCGCCAGTGCCGGATCAAAGGCGCAGACTGCAGCGGCGTCGAGCATCCCAGGTGGAGCCATTCCTGCCGGAATGCAACGGCTTGCCAACCTCTGGACCGCGCCCTTTCCTGCCTACGCGCCCCCGTTCGTGAAGAGCGCGAGGTTCGGATATCTTCTCTCTGCCATGTTTGGAGTCGGCCTCCTGCTCGCGTTCTCGCTCTTGGTGCAGCGTTACCTGGAGCGGCGATCCACGGGATATTCCGGATGAAGCGCGGCGGATTCCTTGAAGCGACGGCAATCGGTTTCACCCGCGCTCTGACGCGCGCCTTAATGTCGGAGGAAATTGCCCGCAGACCCGGACTGTTGCAGTCGCTCGATCCTCGCGTGCGAGTGGTTGGCCTGTTTGCGCTGGTGCTGGCCGCCACGCTGTCGCACCGGTTCACGGTGGTGCTCGCATTGTTTGGGGTGGCAGTGACGCTTGCCATCTTCTCTCGCGTCGGACTCGGCACACTCGCCAAGCGCGTGTGGGTTGTCGCTCTGGCGTTTACCGGAATCATTGCGCTACCGGCCATTTTCATTACTCCGGGCACCGCGGTAGTGACGTTCGCAGGTGGGTCGCTCCGCATCACCGCGCAAGGGCTGTGGACCGCAGCGCTGTTGATCGCACGGGTGGAGACCGCGGTAACGTTCACCGCACTGCTCATACTGAGTACTCCGTGGAGCCACGTTCTGAAGGCGCTGCGTTCGTTTCGCCTGCCTCAGGAAGTGATCGCGATGCTGGCGATGACGCATCGTTATGTCTTCCTTCTGATCGAGAGCGCAAGCCAAATGTTTGAATCGCGACAGAGCCGGACCGTAGGCCGGTTGCCAGGTCCCGAGCGCCGCCGCATGACAGCCAGAACGGCGGGCGTGCTGCTGAGTAAGAGCATCTACCTTAGCAACGACGTGTATATCGCCATGCAGTCGCGTGGGTTTCGGGGCGAAGTTCGCATCCTTTCCGACTTCCACATGGGCGCGTGGGACTATGTTGGGCTGCTTGCGTTTCTTGGTCTCGGCGGTATCGCCGTTTGGATGGGAAGGTAACCAGTCTTGGCGCTGCTCTTCGATTTGCAGGACGTGGATTTCGAGTATGATCGCATTCCCGCATTGCGCGGGCTGTCGCTGCAAGTCGCGGAAGGGGAAAGCATCGCCCTGCTCGGCGCCAACGGCTCCGGGAAATCCACGCTGTTGCGAATCTTCGACGCGCTGTATTTCCCTTCGCAAGGTACGGTCCGCTTTTTCGGCCAGCGTCTCACGCCCGAACTCCTGAACGCTGACAGCTTCGCGCTTCCGTTCCGCAGGAAAGTGGCACTGGTCTTCCAGAATCCCGAGGTGCAACTGTTTAATCCTACGGTCTTCGATGAAGTTGCCTTTGGACCGCTGCAGATGGAGTGGTCGCGGGAGCAGGTGTTGTCCAAAGTGGAGGCAACGCTTGAGCTGCTGAAGATTGCGCACCTGCGAGATCGTCCTCCCTATCGCCTTTCCGGCGGCGAGAAGAAGCGAGTGGCGCTGGCCTCGGTCTTCGTGCTCGATCCCGACGTTCTTTTGCTTGACGAACCTACGTCGACCCTCGACCCGCGCAGTCAGAGCCAGATCATCGACCTGATCCAGGAATGGAAGAGTTCGTTCCGGACGGTGATCACGGCGACGCACCAGCTCGAGATCGTGGAAGACATTGCCGAACGCATCGTGGTGCTGGAGGAAGGCAAGTTGGCGGCTGACGGCAAACCGGCCGAGATACTGTCGAACCACGAATTGCTGCTGCGCGCCAACCTCGTGCACGCGCATCGGCACTCGCACGGGACATACGAGCACTCGCATCCCCATTTTCATTCGCATTCTAAACACGAGCACGAACCTTAGCCTGCCGTGCTGCGTTAGCGCATCCCTCCTTTCTTTCCGGCCGGCGCACGGTTCTCAGTTAAGCAATCCATAGACATCCACTTCATTCACCGAGCCTACGAACACCTGGCCGTCGGCGACGGTGGGAACGGCGAACTTCACGGCTGCTCCGGCCTGATCGCGCTGCGGATTCTGGTTTGAGTTGTACAACTCGGTCGCCAGATTGGTGGCATCGTAAGCGCGCAAGACCGCGCTGCCGCCAAGGTAGTAGTTGTCGGTCTCGACGATCCAGACGATCGCGTTGCTGGTCCCGTTGGCCGAGACCGAGGCAGTCGGTCCGGGATAGCTGAAGACTTCCGGGCTTTTCGAGGTATAGCTTGTTTGGATCTGCTGCGCCACCGGATCGTAGTAGAAGGCCTCCAGAGGAGAAGAAACGCCTCCAAAATAGAGGTTATTGTTCCACATCGCCGGTGCACCGAAAATTGATCCAGTGATGTCGCGCAAAGTTTGCACGATCTGGGTATCGCCCCCAGCGTTGAAGTGCCCCATGTTGTCGCGATTCACCAGGTCAACGGTGCCTTCTTTTCCGGCCTGCACCAGCAAATGGGGATAGGGCGCGCCCGGCTGATCGGGCAGAAGCAGAACGCCTCCCGAGGAAACATCGTCATCGTAGGAGTTCAGCATTGCCTGGTCCCAAGGAGTGAAGTAGTCCGCCACTCCCGGCAATACGCCCGCCCAGGAAAGGCGGAGGATGCTGTCGCCGTAGTCGATGCCTCCAACATTTACGTCGAAGTAGCCGTTTCCGGTGGGAACGTAGATGAAATTGCCGGAATCCACCGCCGGCCCCCAGCCGCCGGCCCAGGCTGCGCCCTGGTAGGCGTTGGGAGTGGTGACAAACACTCCGCTGGGATGCAGCGAACTCTTACTGAAGGCCATGACATACCCGTGAAAGGTCCCGATGTCGCAGTGGCTGCCCCAGGCAACGAAGACCAGTCCATTGGCGAGCGCCAGGGCCGAGCGCTGATTTTGCAACCTGGGATCGAAGGTGAGGTATCCGTTCACCGATCCGGAGCCGGTGCCGCGCGTTTTCGCCGTGATCGGCGCGCCAAAGTACGGATTCAGCAGAATTTCCGCTCCAGTTCTGATATCCAGGACGTGCATCCTCTGGTAAAACGTGGTGACCTGGTTCACGACTTCCTTGGTTTTGGCCACAACGTACATATAGTTGGTGGTGAGGTCGATGACCGGCGTACTGGTGATGCCGACCTCCGGAATCAGGTCGCCGCAACCCAGATCGTTGATGCTGGAAACCGTCAGAATCTGCTTATTGCCGAAGGTGCCGATGAAGCTCACTTGCCAAAGCTGCTGACCGGTATTGACGTCGAAGGCGTACACCTGGTCGTGCTCGGTGGCCACGTACACCACGTTGTGGCGGTTGCCATTAATGTTCACGCCCGGAACATAGAGCGGCTGGGCATAGACGTATCCCGTGACCGGCAGCACCAGGCGCTTGCCGAACTGCACCTCGTTCACATTCGAGGGGCTGAGGATGGTCTCGTTGGCATTCAGGCCGCTGCGAGAATTGTCGTTGTGATAGGTGGTGACCGCGACCTGGGCGGCGGCAAAAAGGGAAGAGAACACTAACACGAAGACCACACAAGCGGAGCGGGGGACCCATTTCTTCACAAGGAGGCTCCTATTCATGGACGGAAACTTCAGGTGGACAAAACAAAAGCAGGCTGGATTATCGCGTAAATTCGGGTCGCCTGCAATCAGGACGCGGCGCGTCGCATCTTTCCCGTATTGCAACCTGTTAGGGGAGAGGCCGCACATTTTCCTCCTCTTTAGAATCATGGGATTACGAACTTTTTCCCGGCAAATTATTGATTCCCAATGGCTTACGAGTATCTTCTTTGTTTGCATCATGTTGGCCGCCTTAGTCGAGAGTGGATTGGGCGTTGTGGATCTATGAATTCTCGGATCTGTGCCGCCGCTGTGCGGCTCGGTTGTTCTCTCTTCACTTAACCGCGGGCTTACGCCCGCGGCCAACACAAATGTCGCCGCGCGCGGCTCGCTCGCTCTCCCAACCTAACCGCGGGCTTACGCCCGCGGCTACACAAATGCCGCCGCACACGGCTCGCTCGCTCTTCCAACCTAACCGCGGGCTTACGCCCGCGGCTAACACATAATGTCGCCGCTGCGCGGCTCGATTCACCCTCCACTCTCCACTAAGCGCGGCCAGGCTCTGCGGCCGACGGCCCGGTCGGCGTTTGCGCTGCCGCGGCGGCCGCCGGCTTCTTGGCTTTATCCGCGCCAGCTCTTCTTCCGCCGCCCGCTGACCGGCCGCGAAGCCCTCCAGCTTGCCCAGCAAGAAGGCGCGCTGCTGGGCCGCGTCCATGCTCTGCCACTCGCGGGCCTTCTCCGCCTCGGCGGCGTTGCGGCGTTCGGCCTCGGCCTCCCACTCCGCTTCCTGCTGCTTGCGGAACTCGGCGTGCACCTGCTTCCCAGCGGTTGATTCACCTTGCGGATTTGTTTGGCATAGCAGTCGGCGTCGCCGGCTGGCCGCTTTCTTCTCCAACTCTTCCCGCTCCATGGTCCAGCTCACAGGTCCAGCGCCGGTCGGCTTAAGAGCGCCGGACGCTCCGCCGGAGTGGCGGCTGTAGTCGGAGTCCGGGCTGCGGGGACGGCAAGGCCACGTCCGGCGGGAGCGACAGGTCGAGCCCCGGGGGCAGTCCGAACTCGGCCTCGAAACCGGGATACTCCTCCACCAGGCGCAACTGTCCGGCGGTCTCGGACGAGGTCACGCCGGGTTGTGACGCGCCGGCTTTCTCGCTGGCCTGGAACGAGCGCGCGGACTCTCTCTCGGCCTGGGCCAGGAAGCGCAGATTGCAGGAGGCCTGGCGCAGGGCATAGAGCAGCATGCCGGCGCGGCGCTGCTCCGAGCAGGCCCGAGCCCATGGCGCGGGTCACCTGGTCGAGCGCCGTCTGCACCGCGCTGCAAGTCGTCCAGCGGAGGCAGGGTCAGACGATAGGGCTGGCGCTGGGCGAGGGCGCGGGCCATGCGCATCTGCTGGCCGCGCAGCCGCAGATGCTGGTAGCAATAGTGGCGCTGGTGCAGCGCCGGACGGCCGCAGAACACGCCGTCCTCGCGGATATGCCCACACAGTGGGACGGGGCCTGACATTGTGGGAGAGGCAGTTGGTTGTGGGTCTGACGGAGTGGGAGGTCTATCCGAGGAAATGGGGCCGGCGTCTGAGGTTCTAGGAGGTTGCATGATATCGGGGGTTTCGAGAGTCGTTTGGCGACGCTCGTCGACCGCCGGAGATGCGCCGTCATGGGTGATGGGTTGATCGTTGGTATCTGACATGTTCCGCTCATTTCTTGAGGGTCGGGTTTGGGTTGTGGGTTGCGGGTGGAGCACCCCTTGCGGCGTGCCGGGAAATTCGGTGAATCGGTGGAAGCGCCGGGCTTCAGCCCGGCGAAATATCGTTTGCCTTTGGAGGGGGCTTCAGCCCCGGTTTCGTCCGCTGTCGTGCCGGGGCTAAAGCCCGATCTCCTCTCCGTGCTTTGTCGCCGGGCTAAAGCCCGGCGCTTCCACCCAGGGCCGGGGCTAAAGCCCAGCTTCGCCGGGCCGTCTTGCCGCCGGGCTAAAGCCCGGCGCTTCCACCGACCCAAAAGCTGAACAAGGAACCCCATAAACGCCGAGGCATGCTGAATGCAATTCTCTTCTCTGCGCCTCGGTGTCGCTGTGGTGAACTACCATGTGCCTCCTGGCCCAATGCAAAAAGCCCTGCGACAGCTCCAGGCGGCGTCCCCGTGCTCGCCAGACAACGGCGAAAGGGTGGACACCCTTGGACCTGACGCAGGGCTCGTTTCATTTACGATGACCTGCTTGGGCTATTCAGTTATGGCCAACGACGCGCGTCGCCAGTCATTCTTACTACCGATCTCCGCCTCCCTGCTGGCTGGAGCGCGGAACTCCGATCTCTCCCACAGCCTAGCGGCGGACGGTGAAACTTGTCTGTGACGCAGCGCACAAGGGTTGGTAGGCACCCACCCTGTCGCCAAAGGCGGGCGACAAGGGTGGGGCACCCAGCTCCCACTCCGGTCTGCCGGATTGTGGTAACGACGGCCGAGGGGTATCATCCTGCCGTTGCTGATGTGCCATTGTTTCTCGAGGAGTGGTCATGAAAATCCTAATGGGAATTGACGATTCGAAGTCCTCCGCGGATGTGTTGCGGGCCATGGTTACGCAGTTTCGCACCGAGA
Source organism: uncultured Acidobacteriaceae bacterium (assembly GCA_963798005.1). Taxonomy (GTDB): domain Bacteria; phylum Acidobacteriota; class Terriglobia; order Terriglobales; family Acidobacteriaceae; genus Bog-257. Next base: position 381,436 of record CAWCRZ010000011.1, read on the forward strand.
ATACGGAAGTTCGAGTCTTGCATGTGTTGCAGCCGTTTGCCCCGGCCCCGCCGCAAATGGCGGCAGGCTACGCTCCTGAGTTGGAGGACCAGAAGAAGCCGGCCCACGAACTGGTGGAGCGCATTGCGAAGGAGCTGCGCAGTGCCGGATTCAAGGTGGACACCGCCGTCGAGGTGGGTGACGTCCGAGAGAGCATCATCGATACCGCAGCCGAGTGGCGCGCCGACCTGATTGTGGTTGGGTCGCACGGGCGGGGAGGCATCCAGCGTTTCCTGCTGGGCAGCGTGGCCGAATTCGTCGCCCGCCATGCCAGGTGCTCGGTGGAAATCGTTCGCGCGACAGCGAGTGTCTGAGGGGGCGCGGATCGCGCCGGCAAAGTGTGCAATATTGCACAGACAAGCTAAATTCGGCGGACTAGACTTTTGCCAATTACTCCGTGAGCGCCCGTGGAGACTACCCCAAGGTTTTCGTAGCAAGTCTCCACGGGCCTTTTCTATTGGCGATCGATCCGTAAGTCCACCTCATGGCTATCGCTCTCCTCATCACGTTCCTCTTCATCGTTTTTGTCAACACTGGTCTTCTGCAAACTCTGACGAGGTGTATCCGCTGGGAGAAATCAAGGGTGGGGTACGTCAGCCTACGGTTTGTCCTCAACCGCTTCCGGCCGTGGCCGGCGGAGCCGCGACGCTACGGGCGGTAGTGTTCTAATTTGATAAGCAGATTAGGACACTACCCTACGGGCTACGAGTCCTGGGTGAGTCCGGTGGTAAGATACTCTGGTTTCAACCGGCCCGGTTCTTATCGTGGTCAGCCTGCGGCTCTCGAACATGGACCGTGTTGCAGGTTGATCGTCGAGATCAAGCCATCACAACTTCCCCAGATCGCGAACCAGAATTACTTTACTCAGGAGAAAAGTATGGATTTTGGTGCAGGTGTTCGAAGATTTGCATTCGGAGCGCTGGCGGTATCGAGTTTTCTCGGCAGCGTGAGTGTGACCGCTCACGCCCAGGCCGCCACCGCTAAGCAACCCAACATTGTCGTCATCATGGGCGACGACATCGGCATGTGGAACATCGGCGCCTACCACCGCGGCATGATGGCCGGCACGACGCCGAACCTCGACAAGCTGGCCAAGGAGGGGATGTTGTTCACCGACTATTACGCCGAGGCGAGTTGCACGGCGGGTCGCGCCAACTTCATCACCGGCGAACTGCCGATCCGCACGGGCATGACCACGGTTGGGCAGGCCGGCGCCAAAATCGGGATTCCCGCCGAGGCGGTGACCATCGCCACGATCTTGAAGTCGATGGGCTACGCCACCGGCCAGTTCGGCAAGAACCACCTGGGCGATCTCGAATGAGTTCCTGCCCTGCGTTCACGGCTTCGATGAGTTCTTCGGCTATCTGTATCACCTGGATGCGATGGAAGACCCGGCGCATCCCAACTATCCGCAGAATCTGTTGAATGTGGTCGGCCCGCGCAACATGGTCCATTGCTGGGCCACGGACACGAATGACCCGACGGAGATGCCCCGCTGGGGCGCAATCGGCAAACAGAAGATTGAGGATGCCGGCACGCTCTATCCCAAGCGCATGGAGACCGTGGACGACGAGATTCTCGACTTCACGCTCAAGTTCATCGACAAGTCCAAGAAAGCCAACAAGCCGTTCTTCGTCTGGCTGAACCCGACCCGCATGCACATCGTCACGCACCTTTCCCCGAAGTATGAAGCGCTGCGCAACGCCGAGAATGGCTGGTCGGAAGAAGAAGCCGGCATGGCGCAAATCGACGACATCGTGGGCTCGGTGATGCAGAAGCTGAAGGACATCGGCGAGGACGAGAACACCATCGTCGTGTTCACCACCGACAACGGCACCGAAGTCTTCACCTGGCCCGATGGCGGTCAGACTCCGTTCGCGCAGTCCAAGGGGACGGTCCTCGAGGGCGGCTTCCGCGTGCCCTGCGATCCTTCGCTGGCCCGGTCATGTGCCGGCGGACTCGGTGCAGAACGGCATCTTCTCCGGCCTGGACTGGCTGCCGACGTTTGTCGGCCGCAGCCGGCAATCCGAACATCACCGAAGAGTTGCTGAAGGGCAAGAACCATCGGTGACCGGACCTACAAGAACCATCTGGATGGCTACAACCAGATGGCCGCCATCACCGGCAAAGGCCCGTCCGCGCGTCATGAGATCTTCTACCTCGGCGAAAGCACGGTCGGCGCGGTGCGCATTGACGATTACAAGTTCCGCTTCATCGACCAACCCGAAGGCTGGCTGGGTGAAAAGACCCATCCTGACGTGCCCTACATCACCAACCTGCGTCTCGATCCGTTCGAGCGCACGGGCTGGCCCAACAACGGGACGAAAGACGGAGCCCAGCAATACTTCGATTGGTTCAAGTACGAGTTCTGGCGCTTCGTGTTCGTCCAGCAGCTGATGGTCAAGGAAATCCAGACCTTCCTCGATTACCCGCCGATGCAGCGCGGCGCGAGCTTCAACCTCGACGCAGTCAAAGCGGAGATGGGGAAGAAGATGGCCGAGGCGGAGGCGGCGTCCAAAGGCCCCAGCAACTAACGGGAATGACCTTCACGGCGGGCGGCTCGCAAGGGCCGCCCGTTCTTTGTTGGAGGGGCCGGCGAAATCCCTTGCCGTCGGGTAGTGCGGGCCTTCAGGCCCGCGTCACAGCCGTCGTCAACAGCGGAAGTCGGCTTCAGCCGACGGCAGGCTCTCCGCCGGCTGAAGCCGGCTCCGAGGCAAGAAAAAGGGTCGGCTTTACGCGGCGCTGAAGAGGCTGTTACGAAACTCCATGTCGCCGCCCTGCGGCTCGCATTATTTCCCAGCGGAGCATGGCTGACGCCCCCGCCTAACACCATTCCGCCGCTCCGCGGCTGTTTTCATCGCCTATTTAGGCCACTTCGATCCACCAACCAATTCTGGACCCGAGTTTCGTAACAGACGCTGAAGCGCCGCTCTACCCGAGCGATCCAGGGATACAGCAATGGTGGAACTGCTTTAGAAGCCGTCTCATAAATAGTCTGCGTAACGGATTGCGAATTCCTTCCGGGGCTAAAGCCCAATGTTTCAGAGGCCCGCAGCCGCACGGCTGAAGCCGTGCCCTTTCAAATCGCATTTATGAAACCACCTCTAGCGCCGCTTGCCAGACTCTGGGTCTGGCGCGCCCGGCGGAAGCAGGATGCTGCCCGCGAAAATGGCCCAAATTGCCGTATGCAGGAGTTTGGTGCCCATCAACATGGTTCTTACGTGCCAGCGAAACAGCGAATCTCACTGCGATTCACCGTTTAATGACTCAAAAATCACCGCCAGGGCATTGATGCAGCGTAGCAGGTGTCCTATGGTTCGCACATGGAGGGCGGGGAATGGGTCAAAGCAGGCCCACCCGTTCTCAAAGGGGAAAAACATCCGGAGGTGGACAAATAAATCCCACCTCCGGATCACAGCAGCAAAGGGTTGGGTAGGAGTGCGCGGCCAGCCAGGAAGGCAGAGCTGGCATGAACTAGAGCAATCCTGTAAATCCTCCAGGCTGCATGAGACATACGCCACTTTTGTCGAGGACTTACGGATGGCCGGCAGCTCTCGATGGGGTCCCAAACTTCACAACCAAAGAGAGGAAACTTCGATGAAAAAAGCCACTTTGTTCGCAGTTGTTCTTCTGGCCCTGGCAATGACCGCCAGCGCTCAAACCGTCGACTTTACCGGCTTGGGAGCGACGGCTGTACCGGTAGCGGTGCCGGAGGGTTATGCAGGTCTCAACTGGAGCGGCATCGATTACGTCTCTCCGCTGCTGTGGAACTACACCAACGGGACCACGGAGACGGGAGCTGGGTTCACCTCCGGTCCTGAAGCGATGGTCGGATTCGGCGGCGGTCCATTGTGCTACAAGAAGCACGGCGGACAGACAACCAGAAACATTTGTTCCGCGACCATCGCGGCGGGCGTCGGCCCGAATGCTTTGTCCTCGTTCAACCCGGTTTCCGTCGACATCGCCGCGGGTTGGGCCAGCGATGGTGAACAGACCGTCGTCGTCCAAGCCTATAGTGACGGCAACCTGATGGGGTCGCAGAAATTCGACCTCGGGACTCTGGCACAGAAGTTCACTCTGGCCTTCCCCAACTGGGGACCGATCACCGAGCTGAAATTCATTCCCAGCCCTGGCGGATCGTTCGTCCTGTATGCCCTGCAAATGCAGTAGTGCGGTGACAACCGTGTGAGCGACGCGGACCGCATCACCCCGTGCAGAGCGGGGTGATGCGGAATAAAGCCGGAATGGACGCGTAGCCCAGCCTAATGTCAGGAAGATGTCCCTACCCCCACCAAGCCAAACCGGTTTGGACGGGACGCCTTCGGAGGGTTAGGCTGGGCCACTCGCCCAGGTGGAAGAACCAATTTGGCGCATGGAGGAGGGTTCGAATGGGTACCCAGGCCCAGATGGCGCAAACCCAGCCTGAGCTGCAATTGACACTCGATGGATCTGTCCCAAAGTAACTGTATCCTCCCAGCAGGGGTAGAGCGGCGCTTGAGCGCCGCGTTCGCGTGCCGAAAAGAAAACTCTTCCGCCGCTGAGGTCGTTGACCTCAGCGGCGGAAGCCAGAAATTGTACCAACCCTGGGGACGCGGGCCTGAAGGCCCGCTCTACCCGTACCAGCCGGATACACCAACTCTGGAATTGCTCTAAGCTAAGCGGGAGGCAAGCGGCGTCAGGCTTTCTTGATCAGGCGGGTAATCCAGACCAAAATCACCGCGCCCACAAATGCCACAATGATGGAGCCGATCATTCCGCGGCCCGGCCAAAGGCCAAGGAGACCGAAGAGCCATCCGCCCAGAATGCCGCCGAGGATGCCAAGAATGATGTCCACCAGGATGCCGTAACCGCCGCCCTTCATCACCAGACCAGCCAGCCAGCCTGCGATCAGTCCCACCACGATCCACGCGATAATGCCCATGTTTGTTCTCCTCTCTGTCCGCTTCGGGAGCAGGCCGAAACTGTACACTGGCGGCGGTCAGAGTGCAATGGTTGAGACAGGCTTCTTCAATTCCGAATTTTTCTCGCCGCCCGCGGTCGGGACGGCGGCAGGGTGCAGTTATTTCGTATGGGACGACACGATCATGAGTATCAGAAACGCGACCGCGATGGTCAGGGCGATGATGCCTATCAGCATGGGGAGCCGGCTCTTCTGCTCCGGCTCAGGCATGAGTAGGTTGACCGCCTCGGGTGGCGGTTCGGCGGGTTGCTCCCGCTGGGGAAGCTGTGCCGCCGGTTGCTCTACCTCGTAAACCTCTACTGGGGGAACTTCAGGTTGCCAGGCTGCGGGAGGCTGCGCTTCGCGTGGCTCGACTACGGGAACCTGTGGCGCGGGACGCTGCACTAGCTGTGGTGCGAGACGCTCCACCGGTTCCAGGTTCCTATTAGGCGGGGTTGCGGCTGGCAGGGAAGCCAGGTCGAACGTGTTCGCCGACGGTATGGGCGCGATCGGTTTCGGCAGTGGTGCGTCGGGCGTGGCCACCAGGTCCAGTTTTTCCCGTGCCCAACGGAGGATTCGTTCCTGGTCCTGGGCGTCGAATCCCTGCAATGCCTCGGTAACCGCCCTCACCGCTTCCAGATCGTCAGTTGGCTTGGTCATTCCATTCTCCGAGATGCAGGCTGGGAAAAAATTCCGGTGAGCCTAATTTCAGGCGCCGGCCACAAACCAGACCGCGATAATAGCGAATAAGCGGTTGGTGCGAAAGGGGGGACTCGAACCCCCACGGGTTTCCCCGCCAGATCCTAAGTCTGGTGCGTCTGCCAATTCCGCCACTCTCGCATATCTGAAATTCTAACAACAGCGCTGGAATCGCGTGCCGAGATCCAGCAATTTTATTTTCTGTCTCGGTCCTCCAAAACCTTCACCACGTCGGCTACGCCGATCATGACGGTCAACGGATCGAGCGGCGAGGCGACAAATCCGTAACCCTCATAGAAGCGCTTCGCCGCCTCGGAAATCGCATGCACCAGAATGGCACGGATGCCGCCGATCTCGGCCGCCTGGACGGTGCGCAGGACCGCATCGCGCAGCAGTCCGGCGCCGATATGCCTTCCCTGAAAAGCCTTGTCCACGGCGAGCCGGCCAAGCACCATGACCGGCACGGGGTCCGGCATGTTTCGCCTCACGCGTCCGGGCGCTCCGAGGTGAGCGACTGCGCCTACCGCGAGGGTGTAGTAGCCGACGACCCTCTTGCCCGCGCATACCACATACGTGCGCGAGGCCCCGCTGACTTCATTTTGCAGAGCGCGGCGGCGCAGCCACTCATCCAGGACCGGCTCGCCGGAATCGAACCCCGACAGGTCATGCTCGGGAGACAGTTTCTGCGGCTGATCTATTTCCTCGGGCCGGCGGCTCATCGCTCCCACGGTGGCCTGGTCTGAAGCAACCGCCGCAGTTTGGGATTGGCGGCCGGAGGTTTTTCGAGCAGGGCGTGAAACCTCTTAAAAGCATCGTCGGAGAGCGTGAAATATCGCCGGTCCAGCAGTACCGCTTCCGCCTCCCGGCACGCCGTCTCGAGCATGAAATCGGAGCGGCTCCGGCCGAGCGCTTCCGCCGCGCGGTCAATCAGCGCCTTTTGTTTCCGGCTGGCGCGCAGATTGATGGTCTCGCCCCGCGCGGTCGCAGCGTTTGGTTCCTATGCCAGGCATGGCCGCCTCCTTTGTGTATACAATGACTGTACATGAGTGTGTGCACATTGTAAATACAATGGCTTCTGTAGTGCCGCGCCGACCGGAGTGTTGCTGATGGCATCGAGTAGGGCAGCTTGCAAGGGTCCCTCCGGAGGGGTGGCGGGATATTGTAAATTGGCACGAGGGTGCCGTCCCTAAAGGGACTCGGGTGATTTTTCGGCTTTACCGCGGGCTCACGCCGGCGGCTAACACAAATGCCGCCGCTCCGCGGCTCAGCCGAATCAGTTGAGGTGCAGGCGCAGCTCGACATCCTGATAGCGAGGGTCGGAGCGGATGGGATCGAAGGCCTGGTTGGCCTTGAGATAGACGAGAGCGCTGGCGCGTTCGTCAGCGGCCTTATGGAGCCACTCGAAGGCTTCATTGTTGTTGCCGAGCGCGATGTAGGTGAGCGCAATCTCCAGCGGCGGCACATATTGCTTACTGGAGAGCTGTAGCAGTTGGTTGAGAATTTCCGTGGCCTGCTGGGTTTTTCCGGCGGCCGCATAGGCGCGTGCGAGGTACGCTTTGGCCACCGGATCTCCGTGCGCGATCTCGACGCCGCGGGCGAACTCGGCGATCGCCTCGTCGTGCTGGCCCTGGTACTGATAGGCCAGGCCGAGCACGCGATGCGCCAGCAGGAAGTCGGGCTCCATCTCGATGGCCTTGCGGGCGCTCTGGATGGCGTGATCGTAGTCGCGGGCCATCAAGTAGGTCCAGCCCATGTGCTCGTTCATGACGGTATCGGAAGGCGAGATCTGGAGCGCGCGCCGGGCTTCGGCCATGGCTTCATCGTTGCGTCCCAGCGCGACCAGTTCATGCGAGTACCAGTGATGGGCGGTATCGTAGAGCGGGTTGAGCGCGATGGAGCGCTTGAACTCCTGCTCGGCGCCGGACCAATCCCAATCGTAGATGAACTTGATGTAGCCCAGCGAAGCATGGGCCTCGGCCAGACTATCGTCGAGCGCGAGCGCCTTGGTTACGGCGGTCTCCGCCTTGGGTAAGGCTTCGGTGGGCGGCAGGATGCTGTAGCCATAGGAACCCGCCAGGGTGTAGGAGTCGGCCAGTCCGGCATAGGCGAGCGCGTACTTGGGATCGGCCTGGATGGCCTGCTGGAAGTAGTCGATGCTCTTCTTCACGCCGTCCACGGTGCGCTTGTTCCAGAAGAAGCGGCCCTTCATGTAGAGCCGGTAGGCGTCGCTGTTTTCGGTAAAGGGACGCAGCAGTTGCTTCTGCTCATCGCCGCTGAGATTGACGGTGAGAGCGGTGGCCACCTTCTGCGAGATGGAATCCTCCACCGTGAACATGTCGGTGAACTTTTCCTCGAACTCGTCTCCCCACAGCAGCTCGCCATCCGCCACGCGCAACAGCCGTACGGTGACGCGGGTGCGATCTCCGGCGCGCTGAATGCTGCCCTCCAGCACCGATTGCACCGCAAGCTGGCGGCCGGCAGCGATGGGGTCGTCGGCGGTGGCGTACTTACGCACCGCGCTCACCGGGCGGACGATGATCTTGTGTAGATTGCTTAATCGCGTGATGAGGGCGTCGGTCATGCCCAGGCCCAGGTACTCATCTTCGGCGGTGGCCGACAGGGGGCGAAAGGGCAGGATGGCGATGGAGCGCTCGGAGGCGCTGACCGTGTTGGACTTGGCTCGCAGGTGCCACCAGACGTAGAACGAGGCCAGCGCGACCCCGACGATGACCACCGTCAGCAGCAAGATGCGGGTGGCTGAAGTTCGCAGCTCGGCAGCCGGCGAAGGTACAGCGTGAACCGGCGGCGCCGATTTCGAGGGCGGGGTTTCGACGAGGGCGTCAGTAGCGAGGGCGGGAGCAGTGGCCACCGTCGCGGCCCCCATTTCCGGCATCACGGAAGCCGCTACAGTCCGCTCGATCTTCGGTTCGCCGGCTTCCTCGACCTCGGTTACTTCTCCATTAAAGCGATAGCCCTTGCGGGGAACCGTCTCAATATAGGGCTGTCCCTGGGCGCCGCCGCCAAGCGTCTTCCGGAGAAGGGAAATGTTGACCGTGATGTTGGTCTCTTCCACGAAGCTGTCGGGCCAAACCGCTTCCATTAAGGCATCCCGCTTCACCAGATGGCCGCTGTTTTGAACCAGAAATAGAAGGATATCGAAGGCTTTGGGGGCGAGCGGAAGCGGTGCGTCATTGCGCAGGAGCAATTGCTCAGAAGGATACAGGCGGAAGTTATCGAACTGGAAGTACCTCTTTTTCAACGTTTTGACCCGTGACAACCGCGCCCCAAGAAATTCCCTACATTTTTCTTTGCGAGTTCTAAAGGACTCGCGAAAGCCATTTTTCGTATTGTGACCTCGCTGCAGACAAACGGCAGTCGAGGCTCGAAAGACGCAGACGTAAGCGCCAACCAGTTGGTGAAATTGTAGCTCATTCGTGCTCTGAGCGAATCCGACGTATCGGGCCCGCTGCCGAGACCGGCGGCAAGTTTTCCTCAGCATAAAAACTTCAGACCCAAAGGAGTTGGTTATGAACAACCATGACATCGTGAAGTTCCAGGATGCGTTCAAGTTGCGGCGCATGCCGAAATCGCCTGTGGGGTGAGACTGCAACCCAGGCGATGTTGTTTTGATGGCGCACAGTCGGGACGGTGGTGAATTGTTTATGAAATCTCCTCGACTGGTCTCACAGGTCCGATTTGAAAGGGCACGGGGCTCTATTGCCGTTCGGTGTGAAAGACCCACGGTGCGTGATCGAGCACTGGCATGGGCCGATAGGTGCACCGCCCAAAGGAGTGCACCCAGTTCGATGGTTACGGCCGTCGATCCTTAATTTCCGGCCGCCGCCGCCGTTAATAATCACAGCGGTTTAGGTCACCCGTCACAGCTTTATGGTTAACCCCTGCCGGATCATAGAGTGTCCTGCTTCTCATTTTGGGAATCCCCGAATCGGGAACCGCTTCGCGGCTTGCGCAGGAACGGAGGCGATCGATGGCAGAGAACGTTGCAGGCCCCAGCGAAGAACGCATTGCTTACCTGGATGGATTGGTCAGTCAGGCCAGAACGGCCGCCGCCGTGTTCACGCAATATTCCCAAGAGGACGTTGACCGCATCGTCAAACCGATGGTGCTGGCGGGACTGGAACAGGCTCAATACCTGGCCCGCCTGGCGGTTGAGGAAACCAGGCTCGGCGTGCTGGAAGACAAGGCCCTCAAGAACATGGTGGCCACGGAGTTTGTCTACAACTACGTCAAAGACAAACGTACGGTCGGCACCATGCGCGAGTTTCCGGAACGCGGAATGGTGGAGGTGGCCGAACCCATCGGCGTCATCTTCTCTCTGCTGCCGATTACGAACCCGACTTCGACGGTGCTCTTCAAATGCATCATGGCCATCAAGACGCGGAACGCGGTCATTTTCAGTCCGCACCCGAGCGCCGGACACTGTTGCCGGGAGGCGGTGCGAATCATGTACGAAGCGGCGGTGAAGCACGGTGCGCCTGAAGGCGTCTTTACCTGCCTGGAATCGCACACGCTCGACGACAATGCCTACCTGATGCGGCACAAGGACGTGGGCCTGATCGATGCCACCGGAGGGCCCGGGTATGGTCAAAGCCGCCTACAGCTCCGGCAAACCGGCCCTGGGTGTGGGGCCGGGCAACACGCCGGTCTATCTGGAGAAGACCGCGGACCTGAACATGGCCGTGGTGGACATCATCACCTCCAAGACCTTCGATAACGGAACCATTTGCGCCTCCGAACAGACGGTGGTGATCGACGACGAGATTTATGACCGGGTGCTGAAGAAATTCGCGGAATTGGGTGCGCACGTCTGCAATGAGAAAGAGACGGCCCTGCTGGCGCGCACCGTGATCGATCCCGCCACCGGATTCATGCAGCCCATGGCGGTCGGCCAGAAGGCCACCGATATCGCCCGCATGATCGGACTTAAGGTCGCGCCGAAGACCAAGCTCTTGCTGGCGCCGATTCAAGGTGTGGGCCGGGAACATCCTCTGTCCGTCGAGAAGCTGTTCCCGGTGCTGGCGGTCTACCGGGCGAAGTCGGTCGATGAGGCGCTCAGGGTTTGCGTGGACGTGAACCGGGCCGGCGGCCTGGGACATACGGCGGTCGATTTTCTCGCGCAACGACGACATCATCTCCAAGTTCTCCGAGGTGATCAACGCGGGACGCATCATTGTGAATTCGCCGGGCTCCATCGGCGCGCTGGGCGGCGTTTACAACGACATGGTGCCCACCTTCTCCTTCGGATGCGGCACCGGTGGCGGCAACAGCACCACCGACAACGTGAACATATACAACTACCTCAACATCAAACGCGTGGCGCGGAGGACACCAGCCCATATGTGGTTCCGCATTCCCGATCAGATCTACTTCAATCTGAACGCGGTGGAGAACCTGAAGCATTTCCCGTCGCGCTCGACCATCATCATTACCAATCCGGCGATGGAACAGATCGGCCATGTAGATGTTGTCCGGCGTTACATCCCACCGCAAACTCTGGTGCATGTTTCGGTCATTCCCGACGCGGAGCCCGACGTCAAGATCGTGATGCAAGGAGTGGAGGCGCTCAATTTCTACAAAGCCGATCAGATCATCGCGCTGGGCGGCGGTTCCGTGATCGACGCGGCGAAGATCATGAAACTCAAGTACGAATCGCCGGAGGCCGACCTGGAAGAGCTGGCCGCGCCGTTCCTCGATCTTCGCAAGCGCGTGGTCGAGTACCCGACCGCAGAAGACCAGCCGTGCGCGGTTGATTGCCATCTCCACCACCAGTGGAACGGGCAGCGAAGTCACTCCGTTCGCGGTCATGACCGACAAAGCGCGCGGCCGCAAGGTGACGCTGGCCGACTACTCCCTGAGCCCGGATGTAGCCATCGTCGATCCGCAGTTTGTCATGTCGATGCCCAAAGGCCTCACCGCCGATACCGGCATCGACTGTTTGACCCACGCGCTGGAGGCTGGGGTCTCGATTTACGCTTCCGCCTACACCGACTCCAACGCCATGCAGGCGATTCGCATGGTGTTCAAGTATCTGCCCATCGCCTATGAGCATCCGCAGGATGAAGAGGCGCGCAGCATGATGCACAACGCCGCCTGCATCGCGGCGATTGCCTTCTCCAACGCGTCGGTGGGCGTGAACCATGCGCTGGCCCATGCCTTCGGGGCGCGCTTCGGGGTCGCGCACGGTCGCGCCAACGCGCTCATGCTGCCGCACGTCATTGCGTATAACGCGGCGGTCCCCACCAAGTTCATGCCGTCGCCCAACCAGCGCGGATACACCGCGCACAAGAAATACGCCATGATGGCCGACCTGCTGGGCTTGGGCGGTCACACCATCGAGGAGAAGGTGAAGAACCTGATAACCGCGACGGAACAATTACTCGACCGCCTGGCGATTCCCCGTTCCATCGCCGAGATGGGTATCTCGCGAGAGGACTTCGAGCAGGCGATGCCCGACCTGGTGAAGATTGCCTTTGACGATCCGTCCGGAAGGTCAAACCCTCGTATGCCGCTGCTGAATGAACTGGTCGAGCTGTTTTGGAGCGCCTATCAGGGACGAGGCCCGGCGAAAGTGGCCACTGATTCTGAAAAACAAGACAGTCGATGAATGGTTGTGCGTATGACGATGACAATGATTCCCGTAACCCTTGAATTCGACGGAGATTCCGTGGCGCATGCCTTGCAAGAAGCCCGTGAGAAGCTGGACGGCAACGGGAGCGATCTGTGTTTGGATTTCTCTTCCGTGCGACGGATCGATCCGAGTGCCCTGCAAGCGATGGAAGAGTTGGCCGGCTTGGCGGACGAGAAATCCGTGGGGATCACGCTGCGCGGCGTCAATGTGGATAGTTTACCGGGTGCTCAAGCTGATGAAGCTGTCGCAACGATTCACTTTTCTGAACTGAGCCGCGGGTCGTCAGCACCGAAGCGCGTGTACCGCCCAGGCTTTCTTGCTGGAGCGGGAAGCGGCGCCAAATTGCCAAAGTGCCCCTGCTCGGGGACGAGGTTCCTAGTATGCCGAACGAGCCCGAGAATAATTCCTTCTCCTGGGGAGACGCACTCTTTCTTTATATTGAGCGCGAGGGACAGCCGCTGAACATCGCCGGGGTCAGCGTGTTTGAGGGTGAGATCGATCTCGCCGACTGCATGGCCTACGTCGAATCGAAACTGCCGCTCATTCCCCGTTACCGGCAGCGGGTGGTGTTTCCTCCGTTCGATCTTGGGCTTCCGCGCTGGGAGTTCGATCCAACGTTCGACATCCGAAACCACGTTCACCAGGTGACGCTCAAGCACGGTACGGAACAGGAACTCAAAGAACTGGCCGGGACGATTGTCAGCACCAGGCTGGACCGCCAGCGGCCGCTGTGGGACTTCACGCTCGCGCCGCTCAAGGGCGGCCGCACCGGAATGATTACTCGCATCCACCACTGCCTGGCCGACGGAATTGCCGGCGTGGGCGCGATGAACGTGATTATGGGCACCGAGCCAACGGCGCCTCCGGTACGCCGGAAGAAACTGCGCGCTGCAGCCGCCTCCGCTGCACCGCGATGCCGGCGCCGCCTTGCTGGACGGGCTGGTCAAGTCGTACTTCTCCGTGGTCTCCGGGGCGCTCAGTGCACAGTCCAAGCTGCTCGATGTGGCGCAGCAGGCCTTGGCCAATCCCAAGGGGATTCCCGCCGAGATGCTGGGCCTGATGGCGGAGCTGGTTGCTCCGGCCGAGCGTTTGCCCTTCAACACCGTCTGCCAGGGACCGCAGATCTTCGCCTCGACCCAACTCCCGCTGGCCGACATCAAAGCGGTCAAGAACATCTGCGGTGGGACGGTGAACGATGTCGTTCTCACCACGGTAACGATGGCCTTTGGCCTGTACGCCGAGCAGCGCGGGGTCGATCTGAAGGGACGGTCGCTGCGCATCGTGATTCCGGTGAACGTGCGCGGCAACGGCAGACGCCACCGACCTGGGAAATCAAATTTCCTTCGTGCCGGTGCCGGTGCCTCTGGACATTCGCGATCCGCAAAAGTTGTTGGCCGTGGTGCGGGAGCGAGTGGAGTTCCTCAAGCAGGCGCATGCGGCGGAAGTTGTGGGAATGCTGGGAGGCGTACTCTCAACCTTCCCCAGCGCTTTCTGGGCTGGCGTCGGACCCGTAGTCAGCCAGTTGCCGATCAGCCTGTGCAACATCATCTGCACCAACGTACCCGGTCCGCAGGTGCCGCTCTACCTCATGGGACACAAGATGCTGGCGTGGTATCCCTGGGTGCCGATCGGCGGCCTCATGGGCATCAATTGCGCCATCCTCACCTATAACGGCACCGCGTTCTTTGGATTCACCGGCGATGTGAATGCCGCGCCCGATCTGGAGAAGCTGGAAAAATTCGTGGACGAGAGTTTCGCGAAACTGCGCACTGGCGCCAGCGCAGCCGGAGCCAAGACCCAAGCCAAGCCAGCAGCAAAGAAGCGCGTGAGACCGAAGGCGAAGATTCCTGTCGCCAAGACTCCGCTTGCGAAGACTACGAAGAAACCGCAGCGACGCAAGCCCCCGGCAAAGACAGAGGCGCGCGAAACGCTCCCAGCGACACCTGTTTCAGAAGCAATCGGCGAGGAACAGAAAGTACTGGGGGTTGGCGCCTGAACGCAATTGTCCTGCGGTAAGCAAAAGCCCTGGTCACCGCCGAAAGGCGGAGCGGTTGTATTCCTCACCGGTTTGTTTAGAATTGCGCCGGGACTTGCTTTCATCCGAAGTCATGTTCCCGTTCTTTCAAGGAGGCCTTTTGTGACCCGCCTGTTGCATCCCTCGTATGCGCTTGCCGTAGCTCTCCTCTGTTTTTCGACCGTCGCCTCTGCCGACCTGAAGATCAAGACCCGCACCACGGTGATGGGTCACACCACCGAGAGCACGGTTTACATCAAAGGATCTCGCGAGCGCAACGAGATGAGCTTCGGTGGCCACGGCGGCGCGGTCATCCATCATGCAGTGCGACCAGAAGCGCATGATCACCATCAGCGGCAATCAATGCACGGTGATGTCGATGGGCGGCGGCGAAACCTCCTGCCCCTCGATGCCGAACATGAAGGCCATGGGCCGGAACATGGAGGCGGACGAGACCGCAGCGCCCCGCAAAGGCGGCGTCGTGACCATCACCCGCACCTCGACCGATACCGGCGAGCGCCAGGAAATGTTCGGCTACAAGGCGCGCCACATCAAGACGACCATGGCCATGGAGTCCACTCCCGACGCCTGTAACCAGTCGCACATGAAGATGGAAACGGACGGTTGGTACGCAGATCTCTGCAGCGGGTTTTCCTGTTCCGATGAGTCGTACCGCGCCTTGGCTTGCGGCGGAGGCGGCAAGCGCGGGTGCCGAGATCGCATCGTGATGAAGGGCGGCGGCGGTGGCGCGCTCGGCTACCCGCTCAAGCAGACCATGACCATGGTGTCGGAACATGGGACCTTCACCACCACGACGGAGGTCGTGGAGCTGACCAACACGACACTGGATGCGCCGCTGTTCGAAATGCCGCCGGGCTGCAAGGTCATGGACATGTCGGCCATGATGGGCGGCGCGCCAGCGACCGCATGCGGAAGCGCCGGCGCCGCCCGCTGCTTCGCCTGCGCCAAAGCCGCAGCGCCGCCCGCCGCGCCTCCGGCGCCTGTCCGTGGCGCCCAAGGCCGCTGGCGTGACGCGCATCGGCGTGGTCAAGATCAAGGACATGAGCGGCGAGTCGCTGCCCACCGACAGCCTGCGCCTCAACTTGATGAGCGAATTCGGCCGTCATCAATTTGAGGCGATACCGCTGGATGCCGAGGCCCCGTTGCAGGAGGTGCAAAGCGAAGCCCGCTCCAAACAATGCGACTACATCGTGTTTACTTCGCCGACGCAGGTGAAGGACGCAGGTAGCGGCGGCCTGCCGCCGGCCTCCGTGCCCAAAGGCGTGGTGCTCGATCCGGCCAAGTACCAGGCCTTGACCGACGGTGACACTGTACAAAGTCGGTAAGCCTGCCCCCGAGCTTAAGGACGTGTCGCTGGCCGCTGACGCCAATCAGTTCGCCGTGAATGCCGTCATGGCTACGTTCGTCATGGAGTCCGATCAGGGTCAGCGCAGCAGGTTACGGAGGATGCCCATCCCAAGCCGGCGGCGAAGCCGTACTCGGGCCCCGGCGAAAGAACCGACGAAGTATCCTGCCCGCTTAGCCATCAGTCCGCTGGCGTCCGGTTCACAAACGCACGGGCTTTCTCGGACGCTTCGTGAACATGGACGGCGATCTTGGGGAAGCGGGTCGCGCAGTTTCGACAGGAGGTTGTGGGCCCAAACGTACTCGCCGGAAAGCAGCACCAACCCGATGACCAGGAACAATATGCCCTGCAGCACGGGCAGAAACAGGCCGGCGATCCCCAGGACGATGCAACCCCCAGCCGGCTGTCAGGATCAGCCATCGCTTGCGCTTCCGATTCAACTCGCCCTCTTCTGAATTTGACGATTGCTCGTCTGCCGGGTGAAAGTGATTCGGCGGACAGCTCCGAGTTTACAGTGTGAACGCCGTTGGGAGCGCTGCATCGTCAGTCCGTCTAGCTGGCGATCAGCGCATCGCGCGTGGATCTGAGAGTGTTGATCAGCGATTCTCGTGGCAGCTTGCGGATGATCGGTTCGATGATCCATCCCAGCCCGAGCGGGATGTCACGGGTCAGCGAAATGGCCCGGCATTCGATGTACACGCCGCCGTCCCTCTCCTGAAAACGCCAGTAGGAATACAAGTCGCCACAGAAATCCGTAACCGGTGTCCGGCTCTAGCACGCGCTCCTTCGCGGTGCCCGGATCTTCGACCTCGGCAATGCGCGTGGTGTAGGAGCGGCAATACCAGCGCGTGTTGTCCACGGATGCAGTAATGCACGTCGTGGTCGGTGTCGAGCACGACGGTGATGATCTTCTTCTTGAGCAGGCGCAGGAAGATCTTGAAGTCGTTGCCGTCATGGCTGATCAGCTTCGAGTCCAGCACATCGGGCTTGTACACGTTCTTGTGGTTGTCGTAGTCCTGGACCAGCGCCAGGGCCTGTTCCACCGTCGCGTGGGGAATGAAGACTGCGCCGATCCAGTCGTGAATGAGGCCATTCGGAACTTCGATGGGCCCTGGCCCGACCAGAACTCCGCAACGATAGCTTCACCCTGGCTGATTTGCTGACGTACGTTCGGAGCTGGTGTCAGACCACAGGAATGGCCGCTCGCCGCGCAGCGCGGGCTCCATCGCCGCTTCGGCGTCGCGAATGTAGGCTCTCGAAAGCCTGCAAGCGTGCGAGGCTTCAACTGCACGATGTTGGCGGTCTGCGACATAACCTCTGGCCTATTATGAATCGTGGGCCGCGAGGAATGGGTTGTCAGATCGCGACGCGCAGCAACGATGCGCTTTGAAACCATCAGTCTCGATCGGCGCGGCTTTGTCGGAGCTTCGCTTCTTGCCGCTTCGGTTTCTGCGATGCGGCCTTCCAGTTCGGAGATCCGCTGCACGCAACTCCTGCAGATTCTTGGGCGGCCTTCGCCGGACTTTCTTGCGACGGTGCGCTTCACCAGATTCTTCACCATCTGCAAAGGAGACAGCGCCGCCGATTGCACCTCGCTCAAGCGGCTTTGCACCGAGCTCTGCACATTCTGGTAGGCATCGAACGCCGACTTCAGATACCACATGATGAACTCCTGGCCCACGCGGTCGGAGGCGACGATCAGTTGACGCAGCAGTTCCAGCGGCAACCCGGTGGGTTGACCCTTGGCATCTTCCACGATGATCTGGGTCAGGGTCACGCGGGTCAGGTCCTCGCCGGTCTTGGCGTCGACTACCTGCAGGTCTTTCCCGTTTCGGACCAGTGCGGCGATGTCTTCCAGGTTGATGTAACGGCTGCCGGAAGTATCGTAGAGTCTGCGGTTTGCGTACTTCTTGATGACAATCTTCTTGGCTTTCACGGCCCGACACCCTCTTGTGCAGTGCATATAATTCTATTTCTCCATTGACAAATTGTCCAATAAATACTAGATTTTAGTTGATGCTGCAATGCAGCATAAACGGAGGTTGTCATTATGCCAAAGAAGTAAAGACCGGGCACGTCAGAACGCACGTTCCGGAGTCATCCTTCGTTTCCCTGCTGTCGGGCTGGGTGCAGCAGGGAGTCGAGAACTTCTTTGCCACACAACGAATCCTTGTCGATCTCGCCACTCGTCAGAACAATGGCGCAATGAACTTCGTCCGCGACCGGCTGGCCGAGCCCGAATACTTGCCCGACGGCGACTCTGACGGAAGTGGTAGGCGAGGGAGTGACCAACTTCATCGAAGGCCAGAAGCTGCTGCTCAACATGGCCAAGCAGGAATATGACATCGTCACGACCGGCGTGAAAGAGCGGGTCGCCGCTTTCACTCCCGCCGTGGCCATGACCGACCTGGTGCGGCGCAGCTTCGATACCTTTGTCGAGATGCATCAGGAAGCTTCTGAAGGTCGCCAGCAAACAGACCCATGCCTGGCTGGCTGCGGTGAAGGCCGGAAAGCCCTACGACTCCGAGGGCCTGGTCGAAGCCGCCCGTGACAGCTTCGACAACTTTGTTCGCACCCAGAAGAGGTTCCTGGACGTGATCACGGAAGAAACCATCAAAGCCACCTCGGGCAATGGAACCGAAAAGAAGGTGAAGAAGACGGAGATCACCGAACTGGCGCAGCAGGCCACCGACTCCTTCCTCGAGGCGCAGAAGAAGCTGATGGACGTGGCGGGTCGACAGGTGACCGCCCAACTGAAGGCCACGGGACGCGCAATGGAGATGGTGTCGCCCTTTCGGACGAATCCGCTGCCGGAACTGACCCGGGCCGGGGTAAAGACCTTCGTCGACACCGAGAAGGAGATCCTCGACACCGTGATGAAGCACCGTGGCGAGAAGAAAGCGGCCGGCAAAGCAGGTGCTCATCGCAAGCGCCCTGCGCGGTCGGCCACGATTAAGATGTCACACGCCACCGCCTGAGGCGTGAACTAGTGTCGGATGCAATTCGTCACAGGCCTCAACCAGGGAATGATGGGTTGCATCTCGCTGGCGTGCCGTAGCCCGGAGCGACGGCACGCCGTTTCACGTGGCTTCGAGCGCAGGATTTTGTCGTAAACGAGTGGGGTGGTGAGTTGGACTCGAACTTACGCGGCTTCTTGTCGATGGCGGAGTAACCAGGGTTGAAAATGGAAAACGCCCTCGGTTTAGCGATGACCGGCGGAGGCGCCCGCGGGGCTTATCAAGCCGGCGTTCTCAAACGCATTGGCGAGATCAAGCGGGTGCAGGAGCGCGGCAATCCTTTTCCCATCATAGGAGGGGCGTCCGCCGGAGCCATCAATGGCTCGGCCATGGCCGTCGGCAGCGACGACTTTTCTGCCGTTACCAAAGTGACCGCGCAACTTTGGTCGAGTCTCAGACCTTCCGACATCTTCCACTGCGACGTTTTCTCCCAAGCCCGCAATTCTCTCACCTGGATACTGGATCTTTCCTTCGGAGCGATGCTGGGCGGAGGCAACGCCCGCTCTTTGCTGGATGCGACTCCTCTGCGATACTTCCTGCGAAGACACCTCAACTGCGACCGCATCCAGGACAACATCCGGCGCGGACATCTCTACGCACTCGCGATTTCCGCCACCAACTACAACTCCGGGAAGAGTTACCTCTTCATTCAAGGCAGCAAAGGTCACCCCATGTGGAACCGGAGCCGGCGCGTGACCCTTTCCACCAAGATTACGGTGGATCACATTTGCGCATCGGCTGCCATTCCCCTGGTGTTTCAGCCGGTAAGGCTGCGGACGGCGCGCGGAACCGCCTTTTTCGGCGACGGTTGTCTGCGCCTGCAACAGCCTCTGAGTCCGGTCATACGGCTGGGGGCGAAGCGGATCTTCGCCATCGGGGTGCGCGGCCAGAGTCTCGAACATCAGGAAGAATCCGCGGACCAGCGAGACCCTTCCCTGGCGCAGATCATGGGCGTGCTTTTCAATGTTATGTTTCTCGACCACCTGGCTGCCGATATCGAGCACCTTGAGAGATTGAATGAGTTGCTGAGCAGCGGTCACATCGGCGAGCTTGGGGTGGAGGGAAGCGAAAGGATGCGCCCACTGTCTACCTGTCTGCTGACGCCTTCGGTCGACCTGTCGCAACTGGCGGAGCACCATCAGAAAGACATGCCCTACCTCATCCAGTACTTTGTCAGCAGCTTGGGGCGAGATGCCGCGGCCTGCTCGGACCTGATGAGTTATCTGCTGTTCACCTCGAAATACACCAACGATCTCATTGAGATCGGGTACCACGATGCGAGCGAGCGCATCGATGAGATCGAGGACTTTCTCTATTCCTCCGAAGAGGGGGACGACGAGGATTTTCCGTCCGGCGCGAACGAAGCGGGCAAATCGAGGCCAGCACCGAAACGGCGTGCGGCCAGCAAGCCCGCGCAGTGAAATGGCCCGCGCCGCCACACCGCAATTCGGATTTCGGCAAAAAATGATTGCCCGGCCTTCGCTCTGGGCGTAAGCTCCGCGTCACATGTCACCGCAACTCGCTGGCATCGTGGGGTCAAGTTTCGACCAATCGGATTGGCTGAAGCTGCTGGGCATTGCGGGCGCCGCAGTGGCGCTGTACTTCATCGCTAAGCGACTCGGGGGAGGAGGCGAATCCTATCCACCTCCAACGGAAAGCCCGGGTTCGACACAACTATCCGCCGGCCAGACTGCGGCGATGGAGCCGAGAGAAGATGCGGATTCTGACGAAGGGGACTTGGAGGAACCAGCCGATGAGGAATATGCAACGGAGGAAGGCGAGTCCCAGCCGTGCAACATAACGATTGCCGACTGGAGCTTTGCCACCTTCGAGATCGCAGCCGGACCGCCTGATCCCAACGTCTTTGCCGACGATCTCTCGGTGAATCTATACGACAAATCGACCGGACACGCGTGGAACCAGGATTACTTCGTTGCCACTCCCGCAGGGCTGGAAAAAATGCTGCGTGACAGCAAGTCGAACTTTGTGTTCCTTCCCAAAATCCTCGTCATGCATCGGTACGACAAACAGGACGCTCCGCTCCGCCGTGCTCGACGATCTGGCGATTCTTGAAGCAGAGCGCGGAGATGTTCCGCCCGATGCCATCGATGACGCAGCGGACGGCAGTCAGTAGCGGCTCACGATTACATTGGTTTTTTCGTCATACCAGGTTTGGCCAGCCGGGTTTCGCCGCCACAATTTCCACCAGGCGCACAAGCCACGAAATTCGAAAGAGATTCGCCTGGCTGCGTCACTCAGTGACATCTTTACCAGACTGCCCGGTGCAGACTGGCTGAAGGTCCCGATCCGCAGCAGATAACACCCCACAGTCGGCTTCGCCTTTGTGAGCGGGTACACGAAGTACAGGAAAATGAGCGCCATCGCAGCAAGCGCGAGAGGAACCCCGAACATCCGATCGAGGCTTACGCCATACTCCCGCTGGAAGTGCCAGTGAAACGTTCCGGTTTGGTCGCTCTCGACGGCTACTGCAATCAAGCCAGCCAGCGCTGCGATTGTCGATCCGGCAAAGTAAAAGTCGATCACAAATGCGCCAAAACGTCGCCACATAGGCGCCCTGCTTGTGGCTTTCACTTCAATGTTGGCGCTGAGCAGCCAGAGATACAGCATGATTCCCATGAGCGATAAAGCGATTGCAATGGGATGGCTGCCACCTGCAACTCGGGTTTCCTGGCGCTCAATGTGCACGTAGTATCCCATCGGAGCGGGTGCCGCCGTTTTCCACCAGACAAATTCAACCAGCAAAAAAACGGCAATCAAGGCGCGCGGTACGTGCATCGGGCCCTCAGATATCTCGGCTAAGTTTCCCATGCAGTTGTTTAAACAACTGCTCATACCTCTCTGCGATTACGTCCCAGCGATAGAGTGTGTCCGCCCGCTGTTTGGCGCGCTGCGCCAGTCGTTCGCGCACTCCCGGATCGTCGAGCAGCGACTGCAACTTCGAAGCCAGGTCCGCTTCGGATTTCTCATAGCGTATGCCGGCATCGCCTGCGGTCTCGGTGTTCTCGGGCGTATCCAGATAGAGCACCGCGTTAGTGGCCGCCATGGCCTCGATGAGCGCCGGATGCACGCCGCCAATCTCGCACGCGAAAACGAAAACCCCGGCGTGCTTCTGTAGCGCCCAATAGCCGTCTCCATAGATGGCACCCAGGAAACGCACGCGCTCATCGCCGAGCGCCTTCAGTTGCTCAAGATAGTTCGGTTTGTAGGGATTATCGCCCACCACCACCAGCGGCCAGTCGCTGCGCACCTTGCGCCAACTGCGCAGCACCAGGTCGGGATTGTTCTCCGGCTCAAGCCGGCTCACATACAGCACGTAGCGGCCCGCAGCGAGATCGAAGCCGTTCAAACTGTGCTCGCTGCTCGCGCCCTCGGAACTGCTGTCCTTCTCTGGGGCCTCCGAGCCATACCCAATCACCACGGACTCGCTGCCGTACTTCTGGAGGTAATAATCGTGAATCGCTCCGGCGTCGGTCACCAGTTGATTGGAACTGAACGATGACATCCACTCGCAGAGATGCAGCACCTGGGCGCCCAGCCCCTTCCACTTTTCCCGCTTGCGGTCGAGCCCATCCACATTGAGCACCACCGGCTTGCCGAACATCCGCGGAATGTACGCGAACGGGCTGTTTGCCACATTGCACAGCAGGACAACGTCGTTATCGCTGAGGGCCACATGCACCGCCGCAAAGAACGTGCTGACCCAGGTGTCAAGATGCTTCTGGTGCAGGCTGGGGACAATGACGCGCTGCACCCGGCGATCGTAGATGTCGTCGGGCTGGGTGAACGCCTTGCGGCAATAAACCGTGACTCTATGCCCGCGGTCGGCGAAGCGCGAGCTGATCTGCTCCGCAAAGCGCTCGAAGCCTCCATAGCGGTTGGGAATGCCGCGTGTGCCGACGATGGCGATCTTCATTCTGGCTTTCAGCTCTCAGCGCCTATCTTGACAAAGCTAACCGCGGATGACACAGATCTCGCGGATTCTTCTCGAAATGCGGAATTCGGCTTGGCCTCGTCAGGTGCTGTCGTATCCGCATCGTCCGCGAGATCCGCGGTTTCCTTCACTCCGCGTCCACCGCGCGCGGAGTATTGCAGAACCACCATAGCAAATCGCGGTCGGAAACTTTACGGCGGGACTGAATGATGGCGCGCTTGCGGCGTATGCTGTCGAGGGCGCGGAACGGATAGACCAGCGCCGACAGCATACGCCAATCGCGCAGCAGAGCGTAGCCCAGAGTCATGAGATCGCGCCACACCACCGGGAAAAATAGCCTCCAACAAAGCCATCCCGAGGCGTTTTTTCCTCGCATCAGGAATCGGTTCTTCACCGAATGCCAGTTGATGACCAGGGGCAGGTCTTTGCGCCGTTCCGGCGTGACGCGCCGCACGTGCCAGGCCACCGCGGCCGGCGCATACAAGCACTTCCAGCCCATGACCTGCGCGCGCCACGCCAGGTCGCCGTCTTCGCGGAAGGCGAAAAACTCCTCGTCGAAGAACTGGCCTTCGACTGATACCGCCTCGATGAAATCGCGGCGGAACATGGCCGCCGCCCCGCTCGCTCCGAAAACATATTGCATGCGGTCGTACTGGCCGCGGTCGCGCTCCTCAGCGCCGCGGTCAAGGTGGCGCATGTTGCGCGTGAAATAAATCCCGGTGGAATCGAGGATGCCGCTCTTGTGCTCACCGGACGCAGGGTCCCAGCGCAGGAGCTTCCCGCAAAGGCTTCCAGCTTCTGGATGCGCCTCTCCGAAAGCCACCAACTGCCGCACAAAATCCGGGTTGAGCACCACGTCCGGATTCAGACAGAGCACCCACTCCCCGCCCGCCGCCCGTATGGCCTGGTTCTGGCCGGCAGCGAATCCCACATTGCGATCGTTATAAATCACGCGCCAGCGCGACTCAATCTCACGCAACAAACTCCGCGTTCCGTCGCTGGAGGCGTTGTCCACAAGGATGACTTCGATCTGGGGATAGTCCTGATCCTTGAGCGCGGCGAAACACTCGGCGAGGTACTTAGCGGAATTCCAGGTGACGATTGTGACCGAGACCATCGGCCTCTAGTATGCTCCACGGCCGGAAAGCACGATGGGAATGGTGCGCAGGAAAATCTTTACGTCGAGCCACAGCGACCAGTTGTCAATGTACGTGAGATCCAGTTGCATCCAGCGATTAAAGTCGAGATGGTTGCGTCCTTCCAGCACCCAGGTGCAAGTCAGCCCGGGACGCATGCGCAGCCGCCGCCGCTGCCAGTCCTCGTACTGCTCAACCTCCTCGGGAACGGCCGGCCGCGGGCCCACGAACGACATGTCGCCGCGCAGAATGTTCCACAGTTGCGGCAGCTCGTCCAGGCTGAAACGGCGCAGCCATCGGCCAACCGGCGTGATGCGCGGATCGTCGCTGATCTTGAACACCGGGCCGTCGAGCTCGTTCAATTGGTGGAGCTCGGCCCGCATTTGTTCGGCGTTGTTGATCATGGAGCGAAACTTGTACAGTGTGAAGCGGCGCCCACCCAGCCCGCAACGCGTTTGCTGGAAGAGCACCGGGCCCGGCGACGTTGTCCGGATCATGGCCGCGATGCACCCCATAAGCGGCGACAGCACCACCAGCGAAACCCCGGAGAGAACGATGTCAAATACCCGCTTGAAGAAGAGCCGCAGTTCGCTGTCAGGAGCACTGGAAAGACTGAGCATCTGCACTTCGCGAAATTTGTCCAGATAGATTCGCGAATACGCCGCAGGCAGAAATTCCAGTTGCACCCGGGTCTTGATTCCAACGTCGGCGCAGTGCTCGATCACCGGCTCCAGTCTCGCCAGTTCCTGCATGCCTACGGCAAAGATAATCTCATCTACCACGCGTTTCTGGAGAACGCCGGCGAGCGAGTCCAGGGGAAACACGTCGTATCCGCCCAGGTCTGCCTCCGGGGCGCTCGCGGAATCCGGCTCGACAAAGCCAATCAGCCGCAGCCCCATGCCGCGGCTTTCTTCGATGAGGGTCGCCATCTGGCGGGCCCGCGGTCCACAACCCACAATGAGCAGGTAGTGATAGCGGCCCAGGACCTCGCGCATCCAGGAGACGCCCGAGTACGACAGCGTGCGCCCAATGAGCAGCAAAACAAAATCGACTGCCCCGATCAGCAGCACGTAACTGCGGCTGATGTCCACGCGGCGGAACAGATAGAGTCCCGCGTAGATGATCACCAGCACAATGCCGAGTTGGCTCACGATATTCAGAATGAGCTGGATCGGGTTGTTTAGCTCCAGATCGCGATAAAAGCTGGAGAAGTATCCCACCGCGGCCCAAACGACAAGGAATGCGACCATCAGCGGGACGTAGTGACTGAACGGATAGATGTGCGGCAGATGGCGGCTGAAGAACGCGAAATGCACCAGTACGGTTCGCAGCAGGTACGCTACTACGAAGGCGATACAAGTCACGCCCAGGTCGTGCAACAGGGTGACGGTGCCGAGAAGTTTGGAGCGTCGATCGAACACTGATTCCGGTTAAACTGCGAACTGCCAATCCAGCGGGGCGGCTCCCGGCTGGAGGACGTCAGCGAAGTAGGCGCTGGAACATTGGGCCCTGACGTTGGGACATGTACTGCTCTTTTACTGTAGCAGCATTTCTCCGCCTCACGCCACTGATGTAGGCTACTAACTGAACGGATGCCTCCAGAGACGACCTCGCCCCCGCAGATGACGCCGCCCGCCTCGCCGCAGGGCCGGGACCATGCCGGAGGGCGCACATTCGGGCGGTGGGGAGGCTGGCTCGACGGCGCTATCTTCTTCTTCCTGTGCCTGTTCGCGGTGCTTTGGCCGCATTCCATCAAAGGATCGCAACATGCCTGGCAGATCGCGTTTGTCCTCTGGCTGGTAAAGCTGGCTGTCGAGCGCAAGCGCCCCTTTTCGCAGCCGCTCATCGCTCCTCTGCTTGCCTATGTCGTGCTCAGCGCGATCTCCACCCTGCTCAGTCCTGAGCCCTACCTGAGCTGGGACCGCATGAAGCTGGTGTGCCTGGTGCTGGTGGGAATCGTATTTGCGCAGAATCTGAAGCGACTCAGTCAGGTGCGCGTGCTCGTCAGTCTGCTGATTCTCTCCGGCGTGGCCGCCGCCGGCTTCACCGCATGGCAATACACCTACGGGGTCGGCGTGCGAGTCGCGGCCATCGGCCCCCAGTCTCCATTGCAACGTGACGCTCACCTGCAGGCCAATTACGTCATCCTCCGCGTCAACGGCCGCGCGGTGCATACGCCAGAGCAGTTGGAGCAAGCGGTGCGCGATGCCCCGTCCGGCAACTTCCTGCAGCTCGACTATTTTCGTGGCTACCCGTACCATCGCCATCAAACCGTGATTAGCCGCGAACAGTTCATTGCCAGCGGGCTGGGCACGCCGAGCTTGCGATTCGTTCGGGGGAAGCCTTTTCGCGCTCAGGGCACGCTCGGCCACTATGTGGTGTTCGCTGAGATGCTCATGCAGATCGGCTGCCTGACATGGGCCATGCTGCTGATTACACGACCGCGGCAAACCGGATTGCGACTCGCGCTTGCCTTTGCTTTCCTCGCGCTAACGGCCGCGTTGTTCGCCACCGAGACGCGCGCCGGCCTGGGCGGACTTGCGGCTGGCTGCTTTGTTGCCGTGCTCATGCTGGCAGAACGACGGCTGCGGCTCTGGGCAATCGCCGCGCTGATCATGCTCATAATCGGCGCCGGAGTCTGGATCCACCATACGCGCGGCCAGTCATGGAGCGGCGCGCAGGATCCCGGAACTCACTTCCGCACTTTGATGTGGGAGGATGGATTGCGACTGATTGGCCAGCATCCCTGGTTCGGCATCGGCATGGAAACCATTCGCAATCGCTGGCCGGAATATAACCTTCGCGCCTTTACCCTTTATCACGACCAAAGCCACTTTCACTCCGACGTCATCCAGATCGCAGTAGAACGCGGGCTGCCCGCGCTTGCAGCGTGGCTGTGGTTTGTGGTCGGTTATCTCATCTTTCTGTTCCGGCTAGTGGGCAGAGCGCGCGAGCACAGCCGTTTTGCGTCAGGAGTTGTTGCTGGTGTGCTGGCCGGCTTCGTCGCGTTTCTCATTCCCGGCGCTCTGCATTACAACCTGGGCGAAGAGACGCTGGTGATGGGCCTGTTCTTCTTTTACGGCGTGGCGGTGGCCATCGATCGCATCTTGCAAGAGCCGGGCGCGGTATAGAGTCAGGACCCTGACCGGCTTCAGCCGTGCTCACTCCGGCTTGCAGGACGAGTTCCTCGGTGGCAAGGCCATCGTCTTGACCGATCCTGCGGCGCGCCTGAAGCGCCCCTTCATACGGAGAGATCTGTAATTGTCAGCCAATCCATCACGCCCGAGTGCCCGCCAAGTTTGGATTCCCGCACTCCTGCTGGGCTTGTTTGCGCTGCAATCGTGGTGCTTCATCAAAACGCAATCGTTCACCTACGATGAGCCGGGCCACATCACGGCTGGTGTGCAAGCCTGGCAGCTCGGCCGGTTTGAGCTCTGGACTGACCACCCGCCGCTGGGTCGAATCTGGCTGACGCTGCCTATCGCGCACACTGAGGTCGAGATGACCTCCGAGCAGTTCGTTGCCGGATACCGTGTGACCGCGATGCAGCCCGGACCGGAGTGGCTGGCATGGCGCACGCGTCCCATGAACACGCTGCTGGGCATCGCGCTGGGACTGGCACTGTGGTTTGCCACCCGCCGGATGTTCTCGCAAGGCGCGGCGAACATCGCTCTCGCGCTGTTCGCATTTACTCCTTCGCTCATCGCACACTTCTCAGTGGTGACAACGGATGGCATCGGCGCGCTGTTTGTCTTCCTCACGGCGTGGCAGCTTGTGCGCTGGCGCAGCAATCCAAGCCGCTCTCAAAACGTCCTAATGGGATTGGTGCTGGGCGGACTTCTGCTGGCCAAGCTGTACACTCCGCCCGAAATGCTGCTTGCCCTCGTGCTCATGCTAGTGCTCGGCCGCGACCGTCTGAATCCGTTTCGCCGGTGGAACTGGAAGCCGATGTTGGCCGCGCTAGCCATCGCCATACTGACGTGGTGGGCGGGATATTTCTTCCATGTCTCCCATCTCAAGG
Organism: uncultured Acidobacteriaceae bacterium; assembly: GCA_963798005.1. Classification (GTDB taxonomy): domain Bacteria; phylum Acidobacteriota; class Terriglobia; order Terriglobales; family Acidobacteriaceae; genus Bog-257. The sequence continues at coordinate 409,268 of CAWCRZ010000011.1, forward strand.
TCGGCGACGGCCAGGTGGTGGCGAGCTTTCCCAACCGTCCCGCCAAGGTGTGGGCGACCAAGTCGAAGGCGCATCTCAATCTCATGGTGCCCGCAGGAGAATACTTCGAAGGCTTGCGCGATGTGGCCTTCAGCAACCGTCGCGGACGTCCGGCTTGGTTCCTGGGCCAAATTTATCCCAAGGGCGGAATCAGGACTTACTATCCCGTCGCGATCGCCTTGAAGTGGCCCACGGTATTGCTATTGCTGTTCTTTGCCAGCCTGATGTTGGGGGTGCGCAAAACTTCTCGCGCGCCCGGTGACCTGCTCGTGATGTGTCTCTTCGGTTTGGTCGTCCTGGCGTTCGCCTTGCAGTCCAAGGTGGACATTGGTGAACGGCACATCCTGCCGCTTTATCCTTTTGTGCTGCTGGTTGCGGGTGGACTGTGGGAGCACTTGCGAAAACATCGCGCCGGCTTGATCATCGTCATTTTGGCCCTCTGCCTCAATGCGGCTGACGTGCTGCGCTATGCGCCCGGTTACCTATCCTATTTCAACATTTTCGTGGATTCCGCCAGCAGTTGGCGACTCTTAACCGACAGCAATCTCGATTGGGGACAAGGCCTGCTGGCGCTGCGCCAGTACGAGCGGCAGCATCCCGATCAGGAGTTGCACCTTGCGTACTTCGGTTCGGTCGATCCCGCGCTGTACGGCATACATGCCAAACCGCTGGCGCCAGGCGAGCGGATGACTGGCACGGTCATCGCCAGCGCAACCTGTCTCTCCGGACAAACGCTGGAAAACCCCGATGCCTATCGCTGGCTGTTGGCGTATCGGCCAATGCTAGTGCTCGACCACGCTCTATGGGTCTTCGACACGAAAACACAATAGAACCGCAACCAGACGGACAACAAACCTCGCAACATCGAGAGAACGTCGCCTTTGTCACGGCCCCAGGCTATGCACTGCAAGCTCTACGACGGTATGGCTTGCTTTCCTAGCCGAAACGATGCATGATTGTCAACCATCGGTGCTCGTCGATGCCCCCACTTTCATGACAAATAGTGCCACAAAGAGCGGCGTGAACCCTTTGGAACGAGCGGTTGGCTGGGCTGTGCTCGTCCTATTGCTCATCGTGGCAATACCTGCTGCGGCGGCCGATTTGCACAGTGAGTCTGTACTGTATTCCTTTACGGGTGGTAACGATGGGTCATCGCCTTCAGGTTTACTCGCCGGCCCTAACGGCGTTCTTTATGGCGTGACCACGTACGGCGGGAATCCCGCTTATTGCCCGCAAGGGGAAGGATGCGGCACCGCATATCAATTGTCGCCGCCATCGGCACCGGGAGGTGCATGGACTAAGGCCGTTATTTTCGAGTTCAACGGTACCAATGGTGCCATGCCCTACGGCGGCCTCACGGCGGACAGGAAGGGCAATCTATACGGCGCAACGATAGCCGGTGGGACGGGCGTCGGGACGGTTTACGAACTGTCGCCCCCAACCGTCGCTGGCGGGGCCTGGACTGAGACGGTGCTATATACCTTCGTGGGCTCGCCCTCCGACGGCGATGGACCTACGGGACGTCTCCTGATGGATGCGCACGGCGATCTGTTTGGTACGACGGTCGCAGGCGGCGTAGGCGGAAACGGCACAGTGTTCGAGTTGATGCCGCCGTGCTCTCAAAACGGAGGTGTTTGGAAAGAAAAGGTGATCTTCGATTTTGGAACCTACAATGGATACGTCGGAGCGGGACCGAATGGGGGCCTGGTTCAAACCTCAATCGGCGTTAACAATCCAGACGAACCTGGCGGAGCGATCTATGGCACGACCTTCGCCGGCGGATCGCTCAGCAATGGAGGCGTAGTATTTCAGTTGTTGCCGCCGAAGAATGGCACCAAATGGACCATCAGCGTGCTGTATGTTTTTCAATATCCTCCTAACAATAGCCTGACCGGAACTGTGCCGGCTGCCGGGGTTTATATGGACCGGAATGGTAATTTGTTTGGCACTACTACGCAGGGAGGAGTTTTATTTCCCAACGGCGGGAACGGGTCCTATGGCACTGTATATGAACTTTCGCCGCCGACCCAACCTGGCGGAATATGGGGTATGAACGTAATTTATGCCTTCTCCGATCAGAACGGTGATGGTTACTATCCTTCGTCCTATCTTATAGCCGATTCCAGCGGCGCGCTTTATGGCACCACGTCCTATGGCGGCAGTAACTCATGCCTAGGCGGCTGCGGTATCGCCTACAAGCTGGAAAACATGGGTGGCAACTGGGTCGAAACGGTGTTGCACGACTTCAGTGGCCCCAACGAAGTCTATCCCAGCGGCTTGATGTTTGGATCCGATGGTGCCTTGTACGGAACGACTAGCGGCGCAGGCATCGGTTGCAATGGTAACGGTTGCGGAACTGTGTTCGAGCTGCAATAGGGTCGATGTGCACTTCCTGGTTCGCGCCCCCGGTCCGCGCTGCCATGTCCTGTTTCCGCAATTTGTTGACAATTTTGCGTACTTCTATCGCGCTGGGGAATCCAATGTCAGGAGGATGGTTAGACTATTGATTTCGCTCGTGCAGATCCCGATCTGGTCGAAGGTGGCGGTTACCGGCTTAGTGCTCCTGTGCTCCGGCGTTGCCGCACATGCCACCGACGCGGTGCGACCGCCCGATCTCGACCGCGGCTTCCAGCAGATGTACAACCTCGACTTTGCGGCGGCCCATGCAACGTTCGTGGCTTATCAGCGGGCCTATCCGACAGATCCGATGGGCCCGGTGTCGAATGCCGCCGCCTATCTCTTTTCCGAGTTCAACCGACTGCACATTCTGGAAGCGGACCTGTTCACCGATGATCGTAAATTCGATAACCGCGGCAAGCTCGCCCCCGATCCCGCGGTGAAAACCGAGTTCGAGAATGATCTGGCGAAAAGCACCGATCTCGCCAACAAGATTCTGGCGCAGAATCCGCAAGACAAGAACGCAATGTTTTCTCAGGTTTTGGCCAACGGGCTTCGTGGCGACTACGCGGCCATGATCGAAAAGCGCAACCTTGCCAGTCTCGGCTACATGAAGACCTCGCGCAGCATGGCCGAGAAGTTGCTGGTCATCGATCCCACCTGCTACGACGCCTATCTCGCGATTGGGGTGGAGAACTACCTTCTGGGCAGCAGCCCCGCGCCGGTGCGCTGGGTGTTGCGCATCACCGGGGCGCAGACCGACAAAGAGGAAGGCGTGCAACGGTTGCATCTTACCGCCGACAAAGGGCACTATCTTGCGCCCTTTGCCCGCCTGCTGCTTGCCGTAGCGGCCTTGCGCGACAAGGACCGACAGACCGCGCGCACCCTGCTGGCGGCCTTGGCAGTCGAGTTTCCGGGCAACCAGCTTTACGCCCAGGAGCTGGCCAGAATCCAATGATCTCGCTGGGAACCGCGTTGTCAACTCACGAGCCCAGTCCAGCCAGAAAGTTTATGATCGCGACTTTCCAACCTGGTTTTCTTCTTGGGCAAGCTGTTCGCTACGGCGCGAAGTAGCCGGAAATGTCCAGAATCAGGTTGGTCAAGCCGTTCGCATAGGCGTCGATCTTGCCACCAGTGCCTGCGGGCACAATCGCCATATTCGATGTGATTGCACCGTCTACTGCATTTAAGGTGGACGCCAGCGGTTGCCCCGAGCCATCCGGCCATAACGTCAGATAGCCTAACGATCCCGAGGGCACGACCGTTGCGTTGAACACATACGCCTGCGCCTGGCTGGGTGCCGGACATGCGCTGCCTAGAACATCCACCGGCGGACTGAGGGGACCATTGAACGGGCCATTGCCCGTCGGCGGACGCGTGTCCAGCACTCGGCAGGGAGCCGTCGCATATAGCGATAATGCGTTCTGCCCCCCTGCCGCAGCGAAGTAGCCGTTGACGTCGATCACTAGATCGGTATCGTCAGTGGGATACACGGCGACCTCTCCGTTGGTGCCTGCCGTGACGATGGCGGCATTCGCCGTGACCGTTCCCGTAGGAGCGTTCAACGTCGAGACGGTGGGCTGTTTCTGGCCAGAAGGCCAGACGGTCAGATAGTTCAGCGGCTCGCGCGGCACGGCGGTGAAGTTCAGGGAGTAAGCGACTGCACCACTAGGTGGTACGCCACACGTGCTCTCCAGCACGGGAAAGTCACGCTCCTTCCCGCCTGGCAGGTACGGGCCTCCCAGCGCGCCATTAGCATTGCGTGTGTCCGCTACACGACAAGGAGGCAGTGCATAAAACGCAAGCGTGGAACTGCTTGCCGGCGCGAAGTAGCCGTCGATGTCAAGAATGACATTCGTCGTGTCGCTGGCGTAGACGCTGATAGAACCATCATTGTTGCCCGCAGGCACGATGGCAGCGTTGGCTTTCACCCGGCCGTCCGAGTTGAGCGTGGAAGCCAAGGGCTGGGACTGGCCGGTTGGCCACACTGTCAAGTATCCTAAGCGCCCCTTTGGCACAGCGGTGACGTTCAATGAATAGGCTGCCGCAGTAGCGGGAATATTGCAGTTGCCACTTGCGATCGGGAAGTCGCGTTGGGTTCCACCCTCAATGGGAGGGCCGCCGAATGGACCGTTGGCGTTTCGGGTGTCGACCACCCTGCAAGGCGTGACAGGAACGTATTGCATTGGGAACGTGATCTGGAAGACGAGCCCGCAAGGAGAACCGTCGCAATCTGGCGGTGGACCACCGGACGATGTTCCGTAAAGGGTGCCGTATTTATCGAACACCAGATTGCCGCGCGGAGTTCTTCCGTCATTGCCACCCGTGAAATCGTAGAGTGACGTGTACGTCCAATTGCCGCCCGACTGTGTCAGTTTGAAAACTGAACCGAAGCCATAGGCGCCGTCGCCGGCGGTGGCGCCGTACAGGTTACCACCGTTGTCAAAAACCAGACTGGCTGTCGGTCCGTGAGCGAACTGGCCCGGTTGGCCAGTAAAGGCATAGAGCGTTTGAAACGTCCAACCTGATCCTGAGGGCGTCAATTCGAAAACCGTACCACCGTTCCCAGCACCTCCGGCCGTTGTTGCACCAATTAGATTGCCCGAGGGATCGAAGATGAGGCCGGCATAAGGCATGCCCCCGTCCTGTTGGTTTTGAAAGTTGTAAAGAATTTTCTCCGTCCAGCCTGAGCCGGAAGGTGTGAGCTCGAAAACCGTCCCGTAGCCATAGACGCCACCCAATTCGGTCGTGCCGTAGAGGTTGCCGGATTGATCAAAGATCACGCCGGCCCACGGCGATGATCCATCGGGAGTTCCGCTGAAGCTGTACAGAATTTTCTCCGTCCAGCCGCCCTTTCCGGGTACGAGTTCATACACGAGGCCGCAACCGCCCGGGCAGTTTTGTAGGCCGCCGCCGAAGGCCGTGCCATATAGATTGCCCGCCGCATCGAAGATAGGACGCGCTCCGTAGGGCGTAGCGCCATCGCTGCCTCCGGTGAAGTCGTACAGCACACTCTCTGTCCAGGTCGATGGCTTACCTTGCCGCCGAGACGAAGACGTCAGGTTGAAGGCTGTGCCGCAGCCGGTGTTGCCTCCCCCGGTGATGCAGGACCCAACCCCGCCAAACGCGGTGGTGCCGTAGAGGTTGCCATCCGGGCCGAAGATGACTCCGGCGTAGGGAACCGCGCCATCGCTTCCGCCAGTGAACATGTAGAGCGTGTTTAAAGCCCAGCCCGAGCCAGCGTAGGCTAGCGTATAGATTGTGCCGGTACCGGCGTCGCCCGAAAAGGTCGATCCGTAGAGAGTTCCATCAGAACCAATGGTCAGACCATAGGCGGGTTCCGATCCGTCCGTTCCGCCCTGGAAGTTGTGAATGACGGTGTAGGTCTGCGCCTGTGCCGTGTGGGTTGTGACAATGACTATGACACCAAGCGCAATCGTCAGCACATGCCGGAAGGATGCCGCTCGCAAGTTAATCCTATTATTACCGCTTTGATAACGCCCCAGGCTTGTCATTAATACTCCCATTGTACTTGTAAGCGGAGATTGTCTCTTTGGTGTAGGTCCGGCTCAACTGCCTACTGCGGGACTGCGGACGGGTTCAATTATCTCCGAGCGGCCCGCCTGCGCCCTCATTGGTTGGCGGGAACCGACGGAAAGATTGCTTCCACTAACCCTCCGGCTCAAGCCCCCTCAGAGTGCGCGGGATTGTATTCCATAATAAATGACAGAATCGGAACCGTGCGGCGGCCCTGAAGGCGGGATTCATTTCGCGCCGGGAAACAGAGTCGAGTATTCACGGATGACTCCGGGTTTCAATACAATGTGAATGTGCGGTTCCGCTATTTGATGCTCGCTGTGGTTTGTCTGTGGTTGGCTGCCGCCGCGGTCGCGCAAGAGCCTCCGGTGGAACAGGTCCCGGTGGACAAATCGGCTCCGGCGCCGAAAGACAATCGCAAATCGCCCCCGCGTTCCGACGGCGTTCCCGCCGATGAAAGCTCCAGCAAGCAGACGAGGATTGACGTCGCGCCTCCGGCTGACGACGCGAAAAGTCATCCCGAGGCAGATTTAGGTGACACCGGGGTTGATGAATTTACGCCTTGGAACCCGATGAAAGCGATGAAGGACGTCGAAATCGGCGACTTCTATTTCAAGAAGGAGAACTACGACGCCGCTATCAGTCGCTATCGCGAAGCGCTCGAGTTCAAACCTCATGATGCTGAAGCCACTTTCAAGCTGGCCGAGGTGCTGAACAAGACTGGCGATAAGGCCGGTGCAGTGGAAAACTATCAGGCCTACCTCAAGATCTTGCCCAACGGTCCCTACGCCAAGAAGGCACACGAAGCGCTGGAAAAGCTGCAGGCGAAATCGGGATCCGGCGGGAAGTAGCCAGGAGTCGCGGGAAACTGCCGTCGAAGCAATGGAGCTTCATTTGTGGAGAGCGAGGCACTTTTCAGGCCTTACTTGTGGACTGCAACTCACGGCTGCAGAGCCTGCTGTAGCGTATTCCAGTTGAAGCCGGAAATGTTTCCGTCGCTGGTATCGGTCCAGTCCGGGACCAGCAACTGGTAATTACCGCTGCCGGGATTGACGTAGGTGAACGCCGTGTCGCGGTGGCGTCGTTGTCCGCCGGCCAGTTCGTAGGTTTACCGCTCGGCAGGAAGATCGCGTTGCCGTAGAAACGGGAGTTGAAGTTACCGGAGGGATCGCTCATGTAACCGGGGAACCAGCCTCCCCAGGTCTGCACTCCGGATAAGGCGGCGCCACCATAGGCTGACACCCATCCACAGTCGCCGTCCGGGTACATGGTCATGGCATTGTCCAGTATCCAGAGGTTGTGGGTAGGCGAGTTCGCCACCGTGGTACAGGTCACCCCGGGCGGCAGCGAAAAGAAGATCGGCAAATCCACGGGAGGCCCCGTCAACCCTCAGGAACGTATTGTGCTGGAAGATGTAATCGGTCAGCCCGTAGGTGTTGCCATAACCGGAGACCGGAGTGCCGCTGTCGGTATGGATGCCCCAACGTTGACCGGCGGCGTCGGGATTAGTGCTCAGCAGGATCAGGTTGTTGTCAATCCATACCCGCTTGTTGTACCCCATCCAGGTAAATCCCGTGTTGTCGGTCTGTTCCAGAGTGTTGATCGCCTTGTCAACATTCTTGATGATGTTGCTTTGGACCAGGATGTCGCTGATCCAGAGATTAGACGCATTCTGCGGGCGGACCGTGAGAACTAGAGAGTAGCCTACCTGACCGCTTACCCAGTCGTTCTCGAGGGTATTCCCGGCGATCAATGCCCGTTGTCCGATCTTAAATTCCAGGCTGTCTTTTACGACCCACTGGGCGTTGACACCCGCGGCACAGGTGGAACCGTCAGGGGCAATCTGGCCTGCGGACAGGGTGCCGAGCGCTCCGCACTTGTCCCAGGCTGGTGGCTTGTAGAGCCAGTTGTTGCGAATCTCAATGTCGGACGGAAGATAGGGGTTGTTACTGGTGCCCAGGTTGTCGGTGGGGCTGAACATCACGTTTTCCGTGCTGGCAGAGAGGTAGTTATTCACGATCTTGTAGGGGCCAGGCGACAGGCTGGTGACCAGGATGGCCTGCGCATCCGCTGCCTGCACGTGGATGTCGGAGATGTAGCTGTCCACGATGGCCATGTTGCTGCCGTCAAGGTTTACGGCATGGATGATGTCCTGGGTGTCGGAACCGTGGCCGTAGATCCGGTCGAAGGTGACCGAATTCACCAAAGGATCGCCCGGCATGCCGTCGGTGGTCTCAATCAGGTAGTAGCTCCAGTTGTTGCTGGGCGGATTCTGCATCGGGTCGCCACCCACGGTCGAGTCGGACTGGAGTTCCAGTCCCACCAGGCGGTAGTGATTGGCCCCCGGCGCAAAGTAGAGGGGAGAGCACCAATCCGTGGTGGTGATGGTCGGCATGTTCGAAGCATCGGAAGGACTGACCCGGGTTCCGGGAGGTGGAAGATTGGCGAGATTGGAGCTCTCGACATAAATCCACTGGTTGTTGGGGTTCGATTTGGCGGGGAAGGTGAACTGGGTGGCGCAATCGCTGCTGTAAAGCGCGCCCGCATCCAACACGATGGTGTCGCCGGGGAGCGAAGTGTTCAGCGCGTTGCTGAAGTCCGTATTGCTGTGGGCGTAGCAGGTGGTTCCACCGGTGGGCGGATTCCAGGTGGTGTCAACGAACACCTGGGGTGGAGTGGGGAAGGGGGCCCCGGCCGACTCCGAGGTGGTGACCGTAAGGGTTAGCGTGGCGGTTCGCTGCAGGCCGCCACCGGTGCCCGTGACCGTAATGGGATAGGCGCCCGAGAGCGTGCCACTGCCCACCGTGATGGTCATGGTCGAGTTGCCGTTGCCCGGCGCCGGAATGGTCTGCGGGCTAAAGCTCACCGTGGTGTTGGCCGGCACGCCCGAGGCGGACAGGCTGATTGAGCTATTGAAGCCACTGCCGATGGTCGTGGTAATGGTGGCGGTTCCCTGATTGCCTTCCGGAACCACGACCGAAGACGGCAACGCCGTAATCGAGAAGCTGCCCTGCTGTTGCTGGAGTTCACCGTCAGCGTGACGGTGATGTTCTGCTGGATGCCGCCGCCATTGCCGGTCAACGTGATGGGATAGGTCCCGATGGGCGTGTTGCTGCCCACCGTGATGGTCATGGTCGAGCTGCCATTGCCGGGAGCGGGAATGGATTGTGGATTGAAGCTCTACCGTGGTTCCCGACGGTATTCCGGTGGCCGATAACGCGATCGAGCTATTGAACCCGCCACTGATAACCGTGGTAATGGTCGAGTAGCTTTGATCGCCTTGGCCAAGGGTCAGCGATGCCGGAGTGGCAGAAATCGTGTAGTTGGCTGCCCCTGTGCGGTGACGGTCAGCGTGACGGTGGTGTTCTGCTGGATGCCGCCGCCATTACCGGTCACCGTGATGGGGTACGTCCCCACCGGCGTGCTGCTACCCACCGTAATGGTCACGCTCGAGATGCCATCACCCGGCGAGGGAATGGATTGCGGATTGAAGCTCACCGTCGTATTCGGTGGGAAGGCCAGAAGCCGACAAACTGATCGAGCTGCTGAAGCCGCTACCGATGATGGTGTGATGCTGGAGTTCCCTTGATTGCCCTGGGCGACAGTGAGAGGTAGCGGGTATGGCCGAGATGGTGAAGCTGGCTTTTCCCTGGGCCGTTATCGTTAGCGTTACCGTGGCAGTTTGCTGGATGCCGCTACCGTTGCCGGTCACGGTAATGGGATACGTTCCCGACTTGGCTATGTTCCCTTCCGAATGTTCATCGTGGAGTTGCCGGAGCCGGGAGCTCGGATAGTGGTGCGGTGTAAACTGCGGTAAACGTCCCGAGGGAGCTGCCGGAAGGTCAGAGCTAATGGAGCTATTGAACCCATTGCTGATGGTGGTAGTGATGGTCGATGTCTGCCTGGACCATTCTGCGGAATGGTGAGGGCGGACGGAGAGGCCGTGAAAGTGAAGTTGCTGTCCGGCGATCACGGTCAGCGTTACGGTGGTGTTCTGCTGGATTCCGCCGCCGTTGCCGGTGACGGTGATGGGATAGGTTCCCGTAGGCGTGTTGCTGCCTACGGTGATGGTCATGGTCGAGCTGCCGTTGCCGGGGCGGGAATGGTATTCGGGTTATAGCTGACCGTCGTACCTGTCGGAACACCGGAACTGGACAGGCTAATGGAGCTATTGAACCCACCGCTAATGGCGGTGGTGATGGTCGACGTGCCCTGATTGCCTTGCTTGACGGTCAGCGACGACGGTGAGGCCGAGATGGTGAAGTTCGGGGGCGCCACAACGATGAGCGTGACGGTGGTGTTCTGCTGAGTTCCTCCGCCATTACCGGTCACCGTGATGGGGTAGGTTCCGGTTGGCGTACTTGCGCCCACGGTGATGGTCATGACCGAACTGCCGTTGCCCGGGGCGGGAATGGGATTCGGATTGTAGCTGACCGTCGTACCTGTCGGAACGCCGGAACTGGAAAGGCTAATGGAGCTGTTGAAGCCGCCGCTGATGGTGGTGGTGATGGTCGATGTGCCCTTATTGCCTTGCTGGACGGTCACCGATGACGGTGAGGCCGAGATGCCGAAACTCGGGCCGGCGGCTACCGTTAAATTGACGGTGGCGTTCTGCTGGATGCCATTGCCACTGCCGGTTACAGTGATCGGATAGGTGCCAGTGGGCGTGGTGCCGCCAACGGTGATGGTCATGGTCGAGATGCCATCGCCCGGGACAGGAATGGTCTGCGGACTGAAGCTCACCGTGGTGCCCGACGGCATGCCCGAAGCCGATAGACCCACCGTACCCGAGTAGCCGCCGCCCATGATGACGTAGATGGTGGACGTCCCCTGCTGGCCTTGAGCAACGGTAACGCTGGACGGTACGGCCGTGAGTGTAAAACTACCCTTGCTTTGAGGCGTTATGGTTAGAGTCACTGTGGCAGTCTGCTTGACGCCGCCACCATTGCCGGTCACCGTAATCGGATACGTACCAGTCTTCGCTATGTTCTTCACCGTAATGGTCATGACCGAACTGCCCGACCCTGGCGCCCCGATCGTGGTGGGATTGAAACTGACGCCCGCGCCCATTGGGACGCCGGAGGCGGAAAGGGTGATGGAGCTATTGAACCCGCCGCTGGCCGTGGTGGTGACAGTCAACATCGCCTGACCATTTTGCGGAATTGTGAGAACGGATGGTGTAACGGTAAGGGTATAGGTTCCCGTGGCCGACAGGGGAAGAGCAAATAAGAAGAAACTCAACAGGATAATAGAAAGGGCCGCACTCTCTTTGCTTCGGACAATACTCATAATAATGCGCTTGCCTCCATTTTCGTTCCTCGGCAACCGCCTCAGTCCGCGCGGTCAAGCGGGGATCCGGTCGTCTGCCAAGTGCCTGAGCCACAATGAACCTATTCTTTACGTAATATAGTTCTTAACCTTTGAATACCCGGTCGGTGGTGAACAGAATTTGCACTAAAGTAACCAGTCGCCTTGTTACCTTACTGCAAGTCGCAAAGCTGGCTTTGGGTTCGAGCTGAACCTCAACGCTGCCCGCTTCTCGCCCAGGAAATGGGGTGGCTACGGATGCCTCATGACATCTCGCGAAAAGCCGGTCGGTGCCGCTCGCGAGACGACCCCGCATCTGAAGCAGGATTCCCGTGCAACGAATGGGGAAGAGTGAGATTAGAAAGTGGAGAGCGATAATTTATTGAAACCCAAGGGTTTGTGCGGGCGGTGGGCATTTTCCACGCCGATCGTTCTCGTGTAGGACGTGCCACGGAGAGGGATAATTTGAACGCTGCTGTACAGATTTTGCGGTTTATTTCTTCCAATCGCCGGTTGGTGTTGGCAGCAAAGCAAGTAATCCGTTAGATCCGTAAGCATTCAGGAACGGTTGGTTCCGCGCTTTGACGCGCCGCTCTGACACCCTTGCGGCACCGGTCAGGAACCCGGCATTCTCCGGTCACTGATCGCTGAGCGACCGGAAGTATGGGGCCACCGTCTATTATAGGCGTTAAGATGTCAAGAAATGCGCGATGCCCAACCTACCTGCCACCTCTTCAATCGAGTAGTTCAAGTCGATCTCAGCCTTAAGGTCCCGCATAGCTTCGAAGTGCTGTGGCAAGATACGGTAATTCTTATTACCAATCTCGCTACAATGCCCCTCTTTGACTAACTTTGGGTCGATCGGAATGATATGGCCGTTATAGTTATTTTTCCAATACAGGATCCCGACGCCGCTGTCCCAATGATAACGTTTGCGACGGGTACGTTCTTCCTCGGGCGCGCACTTAGGATGAAGCTCGAAATGCCGCCACCACCCTGTGCCATTGTAAAACTGGTTTTCGCTCGCGCTTCTGGTGGTACAACCACATAGTTCCCAAAAACGATGCAACTTAAAATTGAACTGCCTCCTACGACCGCCCCTATCGAATACTGCAGACATTTGACCGTCTTCGAGGGATGAGAACAAAGACGCCAGGTGCTCCATGACTGGTAGTCTGCAAAGCAGATCTGCATGCCAGAATGCTAGACGCCTGGTGAAAAGAAAGGCAAATTCCAACGGAACATGCGGCCATAGTACTGGAAGCTGCAGCTTTTCATTGAAATCAATGAGAATAGAACCTTCAACCAGCGGAGGAGGACCAGTTCGCGGGTCAAATCCAACTACCGGTGTCCAGCCTACATGCTGAACCAGTCGCTGCTGAAGATAGCACCAACGCGGACTAACATTCCAGCAGAGCCAGGGCTTATCCACGGTACCTAGAATATCCTTCCATCCTGCCGCGATTTCGAACATCTTTTCCAGCGGGACGGTGAATTTTTCCCAATTTCCGGTGCCTGCCGTGGGGTCCATCATGCACGAAAGTGTACCATACGTTTGAAGAGTGACTTATCGTAGCTAATGGGGCAACTCGTCGTTAATGATCCACGGTTGTCGGCTCCTACTGGCAGATAGTCATCAGTCGCAACGGCGGTTTGAAGCTTGCCGAGCCGCCCTGGTCGAGGCAGCGTTGGTACTACGGTTTGCTGTATCGCTGGTCCTTGCGCTGCCGGTGTGCTGGAGCTTTCATGCGCTCGCGCCGGCGGCAGGCAGTTCGATATCGGCGAGAATATAGCGTCGCGGAAAGCGGTGGGGCCCAGCGGGAACGGGCTGCACTTGTGCGCTCGGTCCGATGGCAGAAAGATCAGATCCGTCGCTTGGGTCCGGCCCAGGCCGGTCATCGTCTCGTTGATCTGAACCGGGTGCAAGGTCGCCGCTTCGGGCACGCTGCTGGTCAATCCTCAGCATGCCACCTGCTTCCAGGCCCATTCTGTATGGGAAAAGACTTCCGCTTGCCTTCCCAGGCATAGTCACGTATGATCACCGGCCACATGGGCCAGGATTCCCCCTGCGAGAGAGGAGAGACCGCTTTATCCAACGCCGAGCTCGCCAACGTTTACTAGCGAATGCCGCCGCCAAGGAGCAGGATGCCAGCGCACGTTTTGAGGACCCACAATGCTCGTGGTTCGCTTCAGGCCGCAGATTGTTATTTTGGATCGAACTGTGCGCCGTCCTGTTTCTAGCGACAGTGGCTATCGTTTGCATTTTCTGCCTGCATCGTCTCGTGCTTGTGAGGACCACCGTTTACGACGTGGCCGATACGGACGCTTTCGCGGGCAGAGACCTTCCTGGATTTGTTCATCAAAGCACCGACTCCCCTAAGCTGCACGAGTTCCAAAGGCATATTGCGCCTCTAGTTGACCGGAGCATGGACTCACTGACTAAGGTTGTTGCCATCCGGAAGTGGGTCAGAGAGCAAGAGAAGGACGCTCAGTACTACGACGCGAGAGGAGCGCTTGTGGACGATACGGAGGAGCCTGAGCGTTTGCTTGACGAGCAGAAACGGGGAGTGCGGTCGGCGTGCCGAAGATTCTCTTATATATTGGTAGGCGCTCTCTTGAGCATTGGCGAAGATGCCAGAATTATTGCTGTTACTGGAGACATCCATCGTTCTGCTTTAGAGCATGAGTTGGTTGAAGTATGGATCAAGGAATTGGGAAAATGGGTTCTGCGTGGATCGAACCATAGACGCGCTAGTTTTAGTCGACAAACATCCGGCGTCGGCGCTGGAAGCATTCGAAGCCGTAAACTCAGGACCCGGAGGCCGCATTTCATTCGAGCAGAATGGATCAAGACACCGGCTGCCTCCGGTCGGCCACTATGCCAAGTGTTTCAAGCATCTCTTCGTAGCCCGAACGAACGCCGTTTTTGATGGTTACCGCTACAGTCTCCTTGGTTCGAAAAGGATTACATTCTCTCATTTTGTTCGTCCCGATGTTGAGCCCTACCCACAGCGCTGGAAGGAGCAAATCATGTTTGTATTTGTCATCGCTTCATTGCTGGCGGTACTCCTTTTAGCTGGGATGATGCTGAAGTTTGGACGGGGCTGGGCATCGAGAGGGCTTATGGACGGGGCAAACCTCGTTCCTCAACCCGTAGGTCGTCTCCTGCGGGTTGTATCCGAAGAAAAATAGGCCGTTTCCCAGCAAGCGCATTGTTTTACCCTTTATCGAGGTACCGGTCTCCATTGACCAGCCCCGATTTTACCCGCCCTGCTTTCGCTGTCCCTTCCCATGGGCGCGGCAGCCGACGATGTGTGCCGGGTCACAGAACATTTCTCGCTCGCAAGCCCCCACTTTCCTCACTTTGTACGAACGACCCTCAGCTCAGGGCCGGAAGCTCGGGTAGGCTCCTGGCTCTAACGCTAAACGGCCAACTCGGAGGGGTGCCACGCTAGTCCTCGTATGGTGTAACCGGCATTGCAGTATGGTCTCCTGCTAAAGGCCGGCGCAACACCGTAGCGTCGGCATCCCTGACATCTTCCCGGCCGCAATTCTCCGAACTGCTTGCTCAAGTATTCAAAAAGTATTTCCGATCCTATCCCGTCGGACAGGCGAGTACAGTCCGTGGGCCTGTCCCAAATTCCTGCCTGGCGCCAGTACTTCTGAAGATGGACCAAGCCGATGAATGTATTTGTCGAGGTGGTGCGCTTGGGTTCGTGAAGCCTGCTGCCGGAGCAAGTCCGAGTCTGGTGAGTCATATATAGGAGGTCGCGTGAATAAGGTATTGATTGTCATTCTTCTGCTTGCGGCTCTTGCAGGAGCGCAAGAGCCGATTCCGGTGTTGCCCTTGGTTTACGTCAACACGACGTGGAGCCCGCCGACGGGGGGAACTACGTGGCGTGCGCACACCAGCGCCGACTTCACGAATGCGCTTAATTCGTCTCTGCCCGGCGACATCATTGTTCTGGATGCTGGTTCTGTATATACGGGCAACTTTACCCTTCCGGCGAAAGCGAACTCCAGTAAGAAATGGATTTACATCGAAAGCTCAGCGCTAAGCAATCTTCCGGCCGCAGGAAGCAGAATCGATCCAAAGTATGTTCCCAGCATGCCCAAAATTGTGACTCCGAACGTCAGCCCCGCGATCAGCCCGGCACCGGGCTCCGACCATTGGCGACTGGTGGGGTTGGAGGTCACTTCCGCATCGAACCAGGGTTGTCTCCCCTCGAACAATCCGCCGGTCAATTGCTTTTCGTACTTCACGATTGGCTGGCAGTCGGTGCTGGGCCAAGCGTTGCCCGACTCCATCACGATTGACCGTTGCTACGTTCACGGCTCCCCAACTCAGGACATCCGCCAGGGCGTCCAGGCGAACGGAACGAACTTTGCAGTCATTGACAGCTACATTTCCGATATTCATCAAAACGTTTTTGACAGCCAGGCGATTCTCGCCTACCTGACCCCAGGACCACTGAAGATCGTGGACAACTACCTTTCGGCGACCACCGAAGACCTCCTGCTGGGCGGCGCGGGCGACTACAACAACCCGTATGTTCCGGCGGACGTGGAAATCCGCGGTAATCATTTCTTCAAGCCTCTGGAGTGGGACGCTCCTGGCATTACCCTTCCTCCCAACAATAAGTGGGTAGAAAAGAACAACTTGGAGTTTAAGAGTGCGCGGCGAGTGCTGGTTACCGGGAACACGCTGGAAAATGCCTGGAAGAGCGGCCAGGAAGGCTACTCGGTAGTGCTTACCGTGCGTAGCAGTCAGAGCGGAAACATCGCGGTCGTCGATGACATTACCATCGAAAGTAACATCCTGAAGAACGTGGTTTCCGGCTTTAATACCCTGGAACACGACGATGCCTGTGGTGCACAGTATGGATATCCGAACTGCACCAATCCGGGGGAAGAGAAGCGCTGGAAAATTGACGACAACCTGGTGCTCTTCGCCAATCCAAACGGGCTGGGAGGCACCCGCAACTGGGGCGTCGCCGTCAGCCCGAACCAGACGGATGTGGTGTTTCAGCACAACACGCTGATTCCGTATCCCGGCACGAGTTGTGGTGGGTCGATTTATTTCGAGAGCGATCAGTCGTGGCCGTGGCCGCCACCGCAGTCGTATACCCACAACGTCTGGTTGCTGGACAATGTCTTCTGCACGCAGCCAACCGGAGATTGGGGAGGCCTGGGCGCCGCCGCGTTGAACTATTACATGGGCGACCCCGCACCGATGGCGCGGCGCTTTTACGGCAACGTAATGTACGTTCCAAGCGGCCAAAAATTGGCGGCATGGCCGCTTCACAACTATGCGACCATGGTACCGTTCACCTACGATGCTCCTACTATCGGGAACTACCAGCTTCTGACTCCGTACTGGACGGATACCACGGACGGACAGGTGTCCGGCATCAGTTGGCCGACCCTGCAGGCAGCCACACAATACGCGCCGCCTGGACCTCGTTCGGCTGCCACCCAAGGCTCCCTTGACTCATCGTTGAGGTAACGCGAAGTAGTTAGGTGCTGCGGCCTGTCTTGTATCCTCGAGAATCGAGGACATAGCTGGCCAGTCGGGAAGAACGTAGGCGCAAGCCTTCAGCTTCCTTGGCTCGCCGCATACCGCGGCGCTCCGCCACGATTCCCCGAAACTCTGCCGCCTCAGCCTGACCGGCTGACCGGGGCGGCCGCCCACGATCTTCCTCACCTCCCTCGGCCAACAGCTGCCGGCCTTACGCTTAGCGGCCCTTCTTGGGCTTGCGCTCAGTCCGTTTTATGACCTTATTTTATTATGCTAAACTCAACCCTTAGAGAGGATGGAATGACGCAATCTTTGAAGACTTGGGAGGCAGAAGAAATCCGGCGGAGTGCTTCCGAGGCCCGGAAGATCGAGTTGCATTCCACTCCATTTGAACGCTACCTCGACCCGCCGTGCGACGCAGCGTACCCCCTGGAATATGCGTTTCACCTCCTAGGTGATGCTAAGGACAAGGTGGTCCTCGATTTTGGCTGCGGCGCAGGCGAAAACACGACTCTTCTGGCGAGACGTAGCGAACATGTCATCGGGATTGACCTCTCTCCCGAGTTGATTGCTGTTGCCGCCGAGAGGTTGCGCCGCGACGGAACTCAGGCTGACTTGAGGGTGGCGTCAGCGTATAGTTCGGAACTTCCCGACGGTTCCGTGGATATCGTGTTTTGTATCGCTCTCTTGCATCACCTGGATTTGAGTGAGGCAAGGAAAGAGGTTGATCGTATTCTTCGTCCCGGCGGTTGCGTAATTGTCTCGGAGCCAGTGCGGGATTCCGACACCGTAGCTTTTATTCGAAAGATGATTCCCTTCCAACGGGGCGACGTTTCAGCATTTGAGCGCTGTCTTAAGCAAGAGGATCTGGCAGAGTTCGGGAGAGGCTTTCAGAGGTTGTCGAGCCGCCGCTTCCGGATACCCTTCATTCCCGTGGTGGACTATTTGTTGCCGAGATGGTCTCATCGTGCGTGGAAATTGGATTTCTGGTTACTCAACCACATTCCCTGGCTCAGACGCTATGCAAGTGTTGAGGTGACCAAGTTTGCCAAGCCTGTTTTGCCTGCGGGCGTCGGTACCGTTAGCCAGGTGCCGCAGCCGAATTGAAAATATGGGCCGCCGGTAGAGTAAGACGGCTATCGTGCATTTTCCCTGATCTGGGTCGACGACATTCTTATGGGCGCCGCACTAATTCTCAGTCTTCTCCTAATGGGCATAGGAGCCGCGCAGCCAGTGGCGCCGCCTATTCCAGAACTACCGCAAGCTTACATTGACACCGAATACCATCGCCCAGAAGGTTCTACTATCCACGTTCGGAGCGGCGAGGACTTGCAAGCGGCCTTCGATCAGGCTGAGCCGGGAGATACCATTGCTCTCCAGGCGGGCGCTACCTTTACGGGGAATTTTGTCTTGCGGCCGAAAAAAGCCGATGGTTGGATTTACGTTGAAAGCGCTACTTTAGGAGAAAAACTTCCTCCTGGCCGGCGGGCTTCCCCGGCCGATGCCGGCTATATGGCTACAATTCAGACGGCCAACAGTCAGCCGGCCATTTCAGTTTTACCCGGCGCCTCCCACTATAGACTGGTTGGCCTCGAGATTCTTCCAGCAAAGGGCGCTCCTCGCGTCTACCAGCTAGTAAGCATTGACTTCCTTACGTCCCGAATGGAGGCGGAGATACACAACCTGGCCCAACGCGTTGTTCCAGGACTTGTGCCTCCGGACCAGTTTCCCAAGAATGTCGTCATAGACCGCTGCTATATCCATGGCTCTGACACGCAAGATGTTCGTGAGGGCGTGGTTTTGAATGGAATATCTGTCGCCATCGTAGATAGTCATGTCTCCGATATTCACGACTCCACCATGGACTCGCAGGCCGTTCTCGCTTACCGTACGCCTGGACCTATTAAGATTGTAAACAACTTCCTCTCAGCGACCACGGAAGACGTGCTATTCGGGGGAGCTGGTGGCACTACCAATCCGTATGTGCCGTCGGATATTGAGATACGCAACAACCACTTCTTCAAGCCTCTGGCCTGGAACGCTCCGGGCATTACCCTGCCTCCGCAGAACAAGTGGGTGGCAAAAAATAATTTGGAGTTTAAGAGTGCGCGGCGGGTTATCGTTACCGGGAATATTTTGGAAAATAATTGGAAAAGCGGGCAGGAGGGTTTCTCCGTTCTCCTGACCCCTCGTACGGGCCAAAGCGGAAATGTTGCTGTCGTAGATGACATTACTATCGAAAACAATGTCCTTAAAAACGTTATTTCCGGCTTCCAGACTCTGGAACGCGATGACGGGTGCGGTCCGAAATACGGCTATCCAGACTGCACTAATCCGGGCGAAGAGAGACGGCTGAAGATCGACAACAATCTTATCCTGTTCATGAACCCTAATGGCCGCGGGGGGACGCGCAACTGGGGACTTGCGTTGAATGTTGACTTGACTGACGTAGTCTTTCAGCACAACACGCTCATCCCATTCCCGGGAACCAATTGCGATCAATCGGTCTATTTCGAAAGCGACCAGAGCTGGAGATGGCCTCCGCCACATTCTTATACGCACAACGTCTGGATACTCGACAACGTGCTCTGTCGACCGCCGACCGGTGACTGGGGGGAGCTCGGCGCGGCTGCGCTAAATAACTATATGGGAGATCCTCCTCCTCTGGATAAGCGTTTTCTGGGTAATGTCATGTACGCACCTTCCGGAGGCGCTATGCATCCTTTTCCTCCCAAGAACACCCTTACGACAAAGATCGCTTTTGCAGATGCAGCATCTGAAAACTACCGGCTTGTTTCGCCAAAGTGGCTTCAGACTAGCGACGGTGCCCTGGCAGGAGTTGACATGGCTTCTCTAGTAGCAGCGACCGCGGGCGCCGCGTCTTCCAGCACTGAGAACAAATCTTCTAGCCAATCCCCAGCGGGTGTGGGGGTTCGCTAGTGTACATTTGCGCAAGTTGGCCGGATTAGCCCGGGGATGAGCAATAGAGGAACATCTGTGTTCGACAAACTTCAGTATCGCTTGCTCAGGAAGATTGCGCCGACTGAGCCACCGACCATGAGCGGGTCGGCCTACCAGGGAAAATCTAAACTGCGAATGACGTTGGGGGATGAACTTCTAACCCTGGTCCGTGACAAAACAGTGATCGATTTCGGGTGCGGAGAGGGACTGGAGTCTTTAGATCTAGCACGCAATGGCGCCCGCAAAGTCATTGGAATTGACATTCGAGAAGGCGCACTTGCCGAGGCGGCAAGAAAAGCCCAGGCTGGAGGTCTAAGCGATCGTTGCGAATTCTTACACAAGACCGAAACCAAAGCCGACATTATCGTTTCTCTCGACAGCTTCGAGCACTTTGAAGATCCGGCGGCGGTGCTACGCACAATGTACGACCTTCTGAAGCCAGGCGGCCTGGCAATGATCAGTTTCGGGCCGACGTGGTATCACCCTCTCGGAGGTCACCTGTTCTCCATTTTCCCGTGGGCGCACATTATCTTCTCCGAGCAGGCGTTGATTCGATGGCGCTCACACATTCGGTGGGACGGAGCAACCCGGTTTGGCGAAGTGGAAGGGGGACTTAACCAAATGACGATCGCCCGCTTCGAAGAGTTGGTATCTGCCAGCAGGTTTCGTTTAGAGATGTTGGAAACCATACCGATTCGCAAGCTTCGACTGGTGCACAATAAGCTAACTCGGGAATTTACAACCGCGGTCGTACGTGCCAAGCTCGCTCGAAATGACTGAGGTATCTCCTTGCGGTCCGGCCAAGGGTAAGCCTGCAAGATTCCGCTTCGCAAGAGTTCAATCGGGTTAGTTGGCGAGCGCTGCGCACTGTAGGAACGAATCTGGCGGCGAGAGCGGCTCCTCCAAAGTCTTGAACCATAACTCGAGCATAAGCAACCAGTAGATCTGGTGATGATTAGTTGCGGCGGCCGCTCTCGTGTTCCTTCAACAGGTAGCGCACAAAATCCGGCGAAACAATGCCGCGATCGAGGAACGTCCTGCCCAGCAGGCTGTCGTGCACCAGTTCGCGCAACGGTCCGCGAAACCACTGATCGAGCGGGACGCCAAAACCCATTTTCGCCGGGTCAACAACTCCGGCGGCAGACGGTCGCCGAGCGCTTCGAGCAGGATCCGCTTGCCCTTGCCGTTTTGCCACTTCCAGCTAGTGGGAATCCGCGTGGCGAACTCCGCGAAACGGTGGTCCAGCAGCGGACAGCGGACCTCCAGCGACGCCGCCATCGAAGCGCGGTCCACCTTCACCAGGAAGTCGCCGGTCAGCAGGTTGGTCGCTTCGAAGTACATCGAGCTGCGAGAGGATGTCGTCGTCGTCTGGAATGAAGTTGTCGGGCAGCATGCGCTCCAAGAAAGCGGCATCCGCCGGCAGCATCCATTCCGGATTCAGCATCCGCTTGCGCAGGAAGTACGGCGTGTAGTCCGTGTTGAAGTAGCGGTCGAGTTGCGTGGGCGAACCCATCATGCGAAGAAGTTCTTGCCGTAGGCGGAGTAGGG
Organism: uncultured Acidobacteriaceae bacterium; assembly: GCA_963798005.1. Taxonomy (GTDB): domain Bacteria; phylum Acidobacteriota; class Terriglobia; order Terriglobales; family Acidobacteriaceae; genus Bog-257. Next base: position 430,575 of record CAWCRZ010000011.1, read on the forward strand.
CAGGGCGTCGGCAGTCCAGCCGATCAGCTTGCGCAGCGGTCGCGGGATGCGATCGACGAACTTGATACCGTTGCATGATTGCCCAGCGTCGGATAGCCGGCGAAACAACTCGTCGCCGCCGTCGCCGCTGAGCGCGACCTTCACGTGCTTGACCGCGAACTCCGAAACGATGTACGTCGGAATGGCGGACGAATCGGCAAACGGCTCGTCGTAATGGCGGACCAGCTTCTGGATCAGCTCGAGCGAATCGGGCTGCACCACAATTTCGTGGTGCTCGGTGTTGTACTTCTTCGCCACCAGCCGCGGCGTAGTCCAGCTCGTTGTAGGCGGCCTCCTCGAAGCCGATGGAAAACGTCTTGACCGGCTCCGACGACTGCAGCGCCATCGACGCGACCACCAGGCTGGAATCGATGCCTCCGCTGAGAAACGCTCCCAGGGGCACGTCGGCGATCATGCGGATGCGCACCGCTTCGTCGAACAGCTCGCGCAGCTTTTCGCGCGTCTGTCGCTCGGTACAGTCCGGTGCGGTTTTCTTCCGAGAACGGAGGCAGCCGCCAGTAGCGGCCCTGCCTCACCTGCGCCATCGGCGGAGCACTCAATCCAGCATCCCGGCATGAGCTTGCGAATCGGCTGCGAAACGGGCTGTACGGATCGGCAATGTAGCCAAACTGGAAATACAGCCGCAGCGCGTCCTGATCGAGGTCGAGCGGCACGCCGGCCACGCGCAGACACTTCAGTTCGCTGCCGAAGTAGAATCCCGCAGGCGTGTTGGCGTAGTACAGCGGCTTCTTGCCGAAGCGGTCGCGGGCCAGCAGGATCTTGCGCTTGCCGCGCATCCCAGATGCAGAACGCGAACATGCCCGCGCAGCAATTGCAGGCCGTCGGTGCCCTTTTCTTCGTACAGATGGACCAGGGTTTCGGTGTCGCTGTTGGTGCGGAACTGGTGGCCCGCGCTGCGATGAGGTCCTGGCGCAGTTCCTGGTAGTTGTAGATTTCGCCGTTGAAGACGACCCAGACCGACCCGTCTTCGTTGGAGATGGGCTGGTGGCCGGTGCTGAGATCGATGATGCTGAGCCGGCGCATGCCGATGCCGCAAGGGCCGTCGGTGTAGATGCCTTCGTCGTCCGGACCGCGGTGGCGGATCACGTCGCTCATGGCGCGCACGTCGGAAACCTGCGCTTCGCCGTTCCGGAGTAGAAATCCCGCTATCCCGCACATCGTATTGAGAATGCTACCATTGCGGCCGGATGCTCTGCTATTGGCGCGAAGAATGGCTCTGTCTAGCTACTTCAATCTGGCTGTTAGAATCGGTATATCTTAGTGCTGGTTCAGCGGCCCAGACTTGCCGGTTTTGTTGAGGACTGGAATCAATGATTGACTCGGAACGGCGCATCCCCGTGCCGTTGAAGCAGGCATGACAACAGCCAATCGCTCGCTATCGCAAAAAGCGGCTGGTGGAGTGGCTTGGATCACATCCTTCCAGGTTGGGAGACAGCTACTTCAGATCGTCTCCGTCTCGATATTGGCTCGGCACATTCCGCCCGGGGTGTACGGGGTAGTCGGCATGGCGGTCCTGGTGATGAATCTGCTGGAGACCGTTCGGGACATGGGGACAGGGGCCGCACTGATTCGGGAACGGGAGATGCCGGACGATGTGGCCTCGACCGGGTTCTGGCTCAATTGCATGACGGGGGCCACGGTAACGCTGGTACTTGTGCTTCTCGCCCGGCCTGCAGCCCACTTTTTCGATCAGCCGCAGGTCGCCACAATACTGTATTTTCTTGCCATCTCATTTTTCCTGGCGGCGCTCAGCGTCGTCCCCATGGCCCTGTTGAGCCGCGCCATGGAGTTTCGAAAAATGGCGTTTGCGCAGGCGATTGGGGCCGTCTGCGCGACTGTGGTTGCGATTTCGGTTGCACTCGCGGGCGGAAAGGTATCCGCACTGGTTGCCGCCAACCTGGTTGCTAACCTGGCTACCACGGTTGCGGTGTGGATCTTCTCTCCTCTGCGCGTGCGCGCGATCTTTCGGGTTGAACATGCGCGTCGCATTCTTTCCTTCGGCCTGCACCTGAGCGGATCCCATGTTTTCAACTTCTTCTCCAGAAATGCCGACAACGTGCTCGTGGCCCGTTTTCTGGGGAGCACTCCTCTTGGCTACTACCAGATGGGATACACGCTGATGGTATACCCGCTGCAAAGCTTCGCCATGATGGTGGAACAGGTACTGTACCCGGCCCTGGCCGTTTTCTCTGACGACCATGCGCGGCTGCGAGCGGCCTATTTGCGGACGTTCCGGTTGATTGCATTCGTGACATTTCCGGCCATGTTCGGCCTCGCAGTAACGGCGCAGCCTTTCGTGCGAGTGTTCCTGGGTCCTCAGTGGTTGCCGGTAGCGGGTCTATTGCTGGTGTTCGCTCCGCTCGGAGCGCTGCAAGCCCTGTATGTCCCTATCAATTTGATTTTCAGCACTCAAGGTAGAACGGACATTCTTTTCCGCTGGCAGGTCTTCGCCAGTATTTCGTATGTATTGTCCTTCATAGTCGGCTTGCGGTGGGGGATCATGGGGGTCGCGACCTCGTATGCGATCGTCTGGATCGTACTCATGTTCCCCTCGTTCGGGATTCCACTTCGGCTGGTGGGACTATCGTTGAAGACATTCTTTGCATCTTTGTGGCCGACCACGTGGCATGGCCTGGTAATGGTGGCGGTGGCAGGCATCTGGCTGCATGGCCTGCGCATGTTGGGCATTCGAAACGCCGCAATCCAGCTCGTAACCACCTCACTTATTGGTGCGATGGTGTACATCGGTCTGGTGTTGTGGTGTAAGCCGCCGGTTTTGTACGAACTAACGGCACTGTTGCAGGGATCGTCCTCTTCGACCGCCCGGGTGGTTGGTGGTCTTCTGGCCAAAGCCACTGCGGGAACTCCCAATCTCGGTGGCGACGAGCAACCTAGTTCATAGGGAATCTGAGTATGAGTAAAGGGTGCGGAGGAACGACCCCCGGAATCAAGCGGCAACCTTCGCTCACGGCGCCGGAACGGCCAAGATTCGGATGGCTTCGTCTCAGCTCATCCTGCGCTCTTGGCGAGTTCGACTTTCGGGTCTTGAACC